>JBKBSO010000003.1:0-228819 GCA_046291695.1 Bacteroidia bacterium | reverse complement strand
ATCGTTGGGAAGCTATTGAAGCAGAAAACAAGGCTGCAGAAGCGGCTAAACATCAAAAACTGCCATTTCAAGCCGAAATACTGGAAAACGGAGACAGCCTTAAACAGCTTTTGGCTCGAAGCAGGTATTTGCTCTATAAGCATAAGGAGTATTGGACTCAATCGCAGGAGCAAAGAGCAGCTCTACTGTTTGATAGATATCCAGACATCAAAAAAGCCTACGAACTCACGCAACAGCTCAAAGCCGTTTTCTCCTTTACTAAGGACAAGAGAATTGCCTTCACAAGGTTAGCTAGATGGCATAATCTGGTGGAACATGCGGGGTTTAAGTCGTTTAATACAATTTCCAGAACCATAGAAATACATCATCAAAAAATCCTAAACTACTTCGACAACAAAAGCACCAATGCTTCCGCCGAATCATTCAACGCCAAAATAAAATCCTTTAGAGCACAGTTCCGAGGTGTAAGAGACATCAACTTCTTCCTCTTCCGACTAACCAAATTATACGCTTAGTCCACAACTTTTGTACTTGACCCGCTCCTTGCTGGTGTTGGTTTTTCCTTCTTGGCTTGCTTATAACCAAACAAGCCGTGAAAACGGCTTGTTTGGATGGTTGCTGGGTAGCCCCGAGCAGAATCGAACTGCTATCTAAAGTTTAGGAAACTTCTATTCTATCCGTTGAACTACGGGGCCGAATTTTGGAAGGCAAATAACGGAAAAAGCCCCAGCTTTTGAAAGTCTTTGCCTTCAAATACCTTTTCAGCTAAATGATTAGTTTTGTAGATGCCTTTGTTTGTTTTGCTGTTGGGTATTTGGCTGGTGCAAGCTTCGCAGGGTCCGGTGCCGCTTGCGGTGTACCAAGCCATTATCGATTATCCTGAATTTGAGCCTTACCTTGTCAAAGGCAGTGGTGCCGACGAAGGTCTTCGCATTTTGCGGAATGCACATATTCCTGCCCATTATAAACTATATAAATACGGTCGTGCCGTACCCATTGTGCCCGAAAGTTTGCTGCAGGAATACACCCTGACCAATTACCTTATTTTTCAGGACGCCTGGCATGCAGGCGATTCCGCCATGCTGGTACTGCAATCGAGAGGCGGCGGGGTTGAAGCAAGCTTTGAATTGCGGAGAATTGAAAAAAACTGGCAAGTGACAAAGGCCGATTGGTTTCGCTTGCCTTAATGTCAATTTTGCCAAACAAAGCGTCCGATTCTGTGTATATTGTGGAAAATCTGAGCAATGCAGGATAACTTTAATTTTAAGTACTACGAGTACTTGTTGCGTAAGCATGCCATGCGGGTTGTTTATGGTTTGCTGATACTGATAGCCTTGGCATCTTCTATCAAAACCATTGGGCCCGAAGAAGAAGGTGTGGTGATTAATTTGGGTGAATTTAGCCGGGTACTTGATCCCGGGTTACATTTTATTGTGCCCTTTGGTGTAGAAAAGCTGCACAAAATCCCCGTACAACGGCAGCTCAAGCATGAGTTTGGATTTAGAACCAGCCGAGCCGGCACACGAACCGAATATTCAAAGGCCAGCTTTAGCGATGAGTCGAGTATGCTGAGTGGCGATTTGAACATGGCCGATGTAGAATGGGTGGTGCAGTACCGCATTGTGGATTCATATAAGTACCTGTTCAAAGTGCGGAATCCCGAAAAATCACTGCGCGATATGTCGGAATCGGCCATGCGCAAGGTGGTGGGCGACCGTACGGTGAACGAAGTGCTCACGGTGGGCCGACAGGAAGTGGCCAGTGCCGTTGAAGTGTTGCTGCAGCAATTGTGCGATGAATATGAAAACGGCATTCGTATCGATCAGGTAGTATTGCAAGACGTAAATCCTCCCGAGCCGGTGCGTGCCAGCTTTAATGCGGTAAACCAGGCGCAGCAAGAACGCGAAACCATGATCAATCAGGCTGAGTCGGAATACAACCGCGTAATTCCGCGGGCCAGGGGTGAAGCTCAGGAAACCATACAATTGGCCGAAGCTTATGCGCTCACCCGGGTAAATGGGGCAGAAGGTGAAGCGGCACGCTTTATTTCGGTATATACGGAATATATGAAAGCCCCGGAGGTAACTAAAAAACGTTTGTACCTCGAAGCCATGGAGCGTATCCTTCCCAAACTCGAAAACAAAATCATCATGGATGAAAGAGGCAATAACCTCCTACCCTTGCTTAATATGAATCAATCTAAAAAGGAGTCAGGCAAATGAAAAAGTCTTATCTACTCATCCTTATTCCGGTGCTGCTGGCTGCAGTGGTTGGATTTGGCAGCATGTTCATCCTTAGCGAAACGGAGCAGGCTATTGTTACGCAATTTGGTAAGCCGGTAGGTCAACCCCGCACCAGCCCGGGCATCCATTTTAAAGTGCCCTTCGTTCAGAAGGTACAGTTCTTTGATAAACGGTATCTGGAGTGGGATGGCGATCCGAATCAGGTGCCTACCAAAGACAAAAAATTCATTTTTGTAGATACTTATGCCCGGTGGCAGATTACGGATCCGCTGCAGTTTTTTATCCGTTTGCGCGACGAACGTTCGGCCCAGTCGCGGCTCGATGATATACTCGATGGCGAAACCCGCAATGCGGTAGCGGCCAATGAATTACTCGACATTGTGCGTTCTACGAACCGAGATCCTGAGATTGTGGAAGATTATATGGAAGATTTGGAGCAGCTCGACAGCATAGGCGTGGGGCGCGATCGGATCGAAGGCCTTATATTGCAAAGGGCCAATGCGCGCACCTCTGATTTGGGCATTCGTATTCTCGATGTACGATTTAAGCGTGTGATGTATGTAGAAGAGGTACGCAAACGGGTGTACGACCGTATGGTTTCGGAGCGAAACCGCATTGCCGAGCAATTCAGGTCAGAAGGTCAGGGTGAAGCCCGTAAAATCGAAGGAAATAAAGAGCGCGATTTGGCGCAAATTAAGTCGAACGCCGTAAAAGAAGCCGCGATGATACGAGGCAGGGCTGATGCCGAGGCCACTGCTATCTTTGCTTCGGCCTACAACCGTTCGCCCCAGGCTCGCGATTTGTATACCTTTTTGAAATCCATGGAAACCTTGGAAAGATCGCTTGAAGCACAAACCACCTTGGTGTTGACTACCGACAGCGAGTTGTTTCGTTACCTGAAAAAAACCAATTAGCAGTCAGGTTAGATTCGGATAGCGGTTTGTGAGCATTCAAAAACCTCAAGCAGAGCGCTGTTGCCAGGTCTTAGGTCAAAGAACTACCAACGTTGGTGCATACTCAGCTGAAATTGGGCTTTTTCCCAGCTGTTGGTGCTTTGTAGCATCCAGCCCATTTGAAGGCGTGTGCTGCCGTTAAATACATAGCCCAGGCCCTGGTAAAAACGGTTGCGGTCGAACAATTCAACCTGCGCTCCTGCAGCGGCCTGGCGTTGGCCATTCACAAACAACTCGTTGTAAAATGCCAGGTACACAGCTTGAGGTTCAAGTGCGCGTTTGTTGAGGGGGATGTTTAAGAACAGATTGTAACGGTAGCGGGTTCGTAACAATTGGTCTTCTATAAAACGTTGTTCGTAACGCAGGCGATGAACCATGTAAAATCGGCCGCCCAAATGCTGGGGCAACAAAGCTTCCTGGTAAATGCGGTGCTCATCCACCACTGCATCGCTTTCGCCGAAGGCACCCGATCCTACAAAGGCATAACCCAAACTTAGCATATTGCCATTGTTGAAAGGTTGATAGGTAATAGCAGTGCGCAAGAGCAATTGCTCCAGGTCGGTTCCAAAATTCCAGGCACGGTATTGGTAATCGCCTTGCAGCCCAAATTTGCTTTTTTCAAAGCCGTGCATGAAATAATACATGTACCAGGCACCCAACTGTTCCTGGTTGATGGGGGTTTGTGCCTGGAGGCTGGTGGTGCTACAAAGCAACAGTGATAGCAGCAAGTGCTTCAAGGTGAGGGGGTAGGGGATGGTGATAGCTGCGCAAAATTACTTTAAAAAAGCATTGGTGCAGCCATTCGCCTTGCCAGGAATTAGCGTGGTCAGGGTTAGCTTTCAGGCCGTTGTGGGTTGCACATAAAGCCCTATATTTACTCCATAAAAGAATAGCATGCGCATTGGATTGTTAAAGGAGCCGGCGTTTGAAAGCCGGGTGGCACTTACTCCAGAAGTGGTAAAGGCTTTGATTGATAAGGGATTGGAGCTTCAAGTAGAGCATGGTGCCGGTCTATTAGCCTCTTATGGCGATGCTGATTATGAAGCGGTTGGCGCCAGTCTGGGAAGTCGTGATGAGGTAATTAAGGCCGAAGTATTGGTGCGTATTCAGCCTTTGAGTACCGAAAGTTTCGATAAATTACATCAGGGACAGTTGGTTTTTGGCATGTATCAACCACTGGTAAATGCATTTCGAATGCAAAAACTTGCTGAACTGGGCGTAAGTTGCATCAGCATGGACGCCGTGCCGCGCATTACCCGCGCCCAAAGCATGGACGTGCTCTCGAGTCAGGCTTCTTTGGCGGGCTACCAGGCGGTACTGCGGGCTGCGACGCTGTTGCCACGCATTTTTCCTATGATGATGACCGCCGCAGGTACCATTGCCCCGGCCAAGGTGCTCGTGATAGGAGCCGGTGTAGCCGGCTTACAAGCGGTGGCCACGGCCAAACGATTGGGTGCGGTGGTCGAAGCTTTCGATACCCGGCCTTCGGTAAAAGAACAGGTAGAAAGTTTGGGCGGCCGTTTTGTAGAGGTGCCAGGCGCGGTAGAAGATAAGGGCGCAGGGGGTTATGCGGTTGAACAAAGCGAGGAATACAAGAAGCGCCAGTCGGAAGAACTCGAAAAGCGCATCGTGGCCGCCGATGTGGTGATAAGCACCGCGCTTATTCCAGGCCGACAAGCACCCATACTCATTACCCGTGCCATGGTTGAACGCATGCGGGCTGGTAGTGTTATCGTTGATTTAGCTGCTGCTGCAGGGGGAAATTGTGAACTCACCCAAAACAATGAAACCATAACAGAATTGGGCATCACAATTGTTGGAAATGGCAATTTACCCGCCGAAAAGCCGCAGGATGCCAGCCGTATGTATGCCAAAAATATGCTTAACTTCTTAACCCCTTGCCTGAAGGATGCTAAGGTGGTGTTGAATTTGGAAGACGAAATTATCAAAGGTAGCCTCATCACACATGCAGGCGCGTTGGTATGGGAACCGCTTAAAAAATGATCATGGAAAATGTAATTAGCCTTATAGCCGATAACCTGCAAATGATTTATGTGCTGGTACTGGCAGTTTTTGTGGGAGTGGAAGTCATTGGAAAGGTGCCTCAAGTTCTGCATACACCCTTGATGTCGGGTTCTAACGCACTATCAGGCGTGGTGATTATTGGCTCTATTTTGGTAATGGGTAAAACCGATGCCAACAACTACCTGGCCCTGGCCCTCGGTTTTTTGGCCGTGGTGCTGGCTACCCTCAACGTGGTGGGGGGCTTTGCAGTAACCGACCGTATGTTAGACATGTTTCGTAAAAAGAAGAAGTGATGCTGAGCCAACTCATAGATATTGCGTATTTGGTTGCAGTGGTGCTTTTTGTGCTGGGCATTAAGTACATGAGCCATCCCGATTCAGCCCGTAAGGGTAATTTGATGGCGGCCGCAGGCATGTTGCTCGCGGTATTGGCTACTTTTTTTACCCCTGGCCTGAACAACACCGGCCTGAGTGTAGCTGGTATTGCGGTAGGTGCTGTGGTTGGCTGGCTCATGGCCAATCGTGTGAAAATGACGGATATGCCCCAAATGGTATCGTTTTTTAACGGTATGGGTGGAGCCGCCGCAGCCTTGATTGCCATAGCCGAGGTGAATTCTATTTACCACGGCAGCGATGTGGCCATGCTGGCCATGGTTCTGGCCGACAAAAGCACGCTCTATTTTTATTTTGGGGCGCTTTTGGTGAGTTTGGTAGTTGGTGGGATTTCATTTACAGGCAGCCTGATTGCCATGGGCAAGCTGCAAGGCTTTGTTACTGGCAAATCGGTCCGCTGGCCTATGCAAAAGCTTACCAACAACGGCCTGTTGCTGGTGATTGCTGGTTTGATGGTGCTATTTTTTGTACTTACCGATAATAACGAAGCAATTATTTACACGCTGTTAATACTTGCCTTGTTGTTTGGGGTGCTCTTTGTAATGCCCATAGGCGGTGCCGATATGCCTGTAGTGATTTCTTTGCTGAACTCTTTTACCGGACTTACCGCGGCCACCACCGGCTTGTTGTTCGATAATAAGGTGATGTTGATGGGCGGGGTTTTGGTAGGCTCTGCCGGATTTTTGCTCACGGTGCTGATGTGTAAGGCCATGAACCGCTCGCTGACCGCTGTATTGCTTGGTGCTTTCAACAGCTCTGGGGCGGTGTCGGACCGTGAAATCGATACCACGGTGCGTGAAATTAGCCTGAGCGATGCGTCTATCTTGTTGTCGTATGCCAAAAGGGTGGTGGTTATTCCGGGCTATGGTTTGGCCGTGGCCCAGGCACAACACGTGGTGCACGAACTCGAAAAATTGCTCGAAGCCAAGGGAGTAGAGGTGAAATACGGTATCCATCCGGTGGCAGGCCGCATGCCGGGTCATATGAATGTGCTTCTCGCCGAGTCGGATGTGGCATACGACAAACTCATCGAAATGGAAGCCATCAATCCCGAGTTCCCTCAAACCGATGTGGTGGTGGTGATAGGCGCTAATGATGTGGTAAACCCGGCTGCCGAACTCGATCCGGCCAGTCCGATTTACGGCATGCCCATCTTGCAGGCCGATAGGGCTCAAAACATCATTGTAATCAAACGCTCTATGAATGCGGGCTACGCGGGCATCGAAAACGAATTGTTTTACAACCCTAAAACCCGCATGCTGTTTGGCGATGCTAAAAAAGCCTTGGGGCAATTGGTAGAGGCAGTGAAAACGCTGTAAAAGGGCCTAGGGAGTAAACAGCGACTTAATCTGGCTGTTTAAGCTTCGGGAAACAGGAATTTCTGCATCCAGATGGAGAAGCTGAAGCCGGTAACCCTGTGCATTCCCCGAAAAACCAACGACCCTGTTTTTGTTGACAATGAAACTTTTATGGCAGCGTAGGAAATGATCTTGAGCCGCCAGCTGGCTTTCAAATGATCGCATGCTTCCCCGCATCAGTATTTTTTTATGCTCCTTATCAAGGAGGTAGTGGATTTCAACATAATTTTCGGCTGCTTGTAGGTAGTACAGTTCCTGGCTGCTGAGCTGAAGTTCTTCATCCTGATTTTCGCCGCGAAGTACCAGCCGCTCTTCCGATAGCGCTCTTGGTTTGAATTGCTGGTTGAGCTGGATGGCTCCCGTTTGGTAACGCCGCTGCAACAATAGTTGATTAAAAATATAGCTTGCACTCACCGGAAAAATGCCAATGGCAAGGGTTATGAGCTCAAAATGTAAGATGCTTTTGCCCGGAAGCTTCAAGCCAAATGCGTAAGACGTATACAAGGCATTGCCCCAGCCAATGAGGCCAATGGTAAACATGGTAAGCACGATTTGCTTACCGGTTGTCCAGCTGTTTTCGAGAAAATAGCGGGGAAACAACCGTACTACAATAATATTCGTTACTACCATGATCCCAAAACATACAAGTCCATAATTAATGGCATGCAAGAGTTTGCGACTGGGTATTTGGTCGAAGCCAAAAGGCTGAAAAACAAGTAGAAACAAGCTTACGAAAATCCCGAAGAGCACGCTTATTCTCCAACGTGCGGCTGGGGATTCGGATAAGGGGTAAGGCTGACGCAGCAGTTGAAACATGCCTTAAAAGTAGTAATAATACCTGCTTACTTGCAAAAGTGAGCCCGTCCTCCTTATCTTGGGTCACCTAAATGTATGTTTATGATTGGCTGGATTATTTTTGCAGTAGTTGTTTTAGGCGGATTTGTATATGTACTCACCAAGTACACGCAGGAACCGCATTGATGTAAACAGCAAAGTCAAGCCGTCTGCCTGCCTTTGCCTTCCTAAAGCAATAATAAAAACTACCTGTTAAGGTTCAAGGTGAGCGAAAAGCGTTGTCCGCTGAGGGCGTTTGCATCAAAGGTTCGTATTTTTTCGAAACTTCTGCGCAATTGCTTTTCGAGAAATGGGCTGCTGGTAACTACTTCAAGTACTTTGATGTAGCCCTGGCTGTCGATGGTAAAATGTACCTCAGGGCGTTCGCCTTCGCAGAAATCAAAAACTTTTGCTGGGATACGCAATTCGTCCTGAATGGTATGGAACATTTTTTTAACGCTGGCCGATTCAGCAGTAAGTTCTCCTCCGGCCATGGCTGTGCTTAAACTTAAGCAGAAAATGAGGCTGATCAATAATTTTTTCATGGTTTGGGTTTTTGAGTAGGTGGGTTGAGCGCGTTTACGAGTTAAAGACGCACAAAGTTCAGGAGGGGTTGCACCGTGGAGTTTAAAATTTTGTTAAGGGCTGTGAAGGTTTTATTAATTCATTGTTCAACCAGGTTTTTGAGGCTGCAAAGGTCGGAAGTATGCGATGATGTAAGCCGACGTGTATTTGATGAATTGCGCCAGTAGGGGCACCAAAAAGCCCGGTGCTATTGCAGCAGCCGGGCTCAAACGCTATGAACAGGATGGATTATCGGGCAAAAACACCTACCACCAAATAGGTGCTTAAATCCGTAGTACTGATGGGCTGCGTAGGATCGTGCACCACAAAAAAGGCATTGTACATGGTGGTGAGATCGTCGAAGGAGCGGTTGGCTTCCTGCATACCATATGCTGTTGAATGACCAACCCTGTGGTTGTGGTTAGCGCTGCCGCCCTTAAGGGCCAAGGTGAGCACGTTGGTGTTTGGGCTTTCGTTATAGGGGGTGCCGTTGGGTGTGCTTGCCGGATCGGCGGCATCATGTGCATGAACCATATAGCTTTCACCTTCGATGGTGTTTTCGAGCCAAACTTCAACTTTTGCTTTGTTCCCGTTCATTTCTGTGATGGTCATTTTGGCCGTGAGGTTGGTGGGGTGCATACCGTTATAGGCCGTTCCTTCCCCTACTTGCCCCGTATTGAAGGCATAATTGAAAGTAGCAGTACGCATTTCAGGCTGCTGTGGTTCGGGTGTTTCCTCCTTTTTGCACGAACTAAAGCTGAGTACACCTGCCATTAGCAGGCCCATGATCGAAAAGAATTTGTAAGTTTTCATGTGTATAAAATTTGTTTGTTGGCCTTATGTACGGAGCTAAGCAGGTGATGGATTGAATGCTCCATGTTTTTTCAAAAAAAAATCCCTCCGTGTGAGGGAGGGATGGGAGCATGCTTTTTATAGGCTATTCCGCACTGGGCTCAGGTAGTCTAAACCGAAAGGGCAAATTATAAAGCACATTTACAGCTTTCTCATCTTCGATGGCCGGCTGCCAATCGGGCATGCGTTCCACCGCTTCCAACGACACCGCATCCAAGTCGGGATGAACACCTCGGAGTACCTGCGCATTGCGGACTTTGCCTTGGCGATCGACCACAAACTGAATAATGACTATACCCTCTATGCCTTGGTCTTTAGCAGCGGCAGGGTAGCGTACCTTTTCGCTCATATATTGTATGAGCGCTTCGTCTCCACCCGGAAATTCAGGCATTGGTGTACTCGATTCCAATACTTCTTCGGCGGTGAGGTCGATGGGGGCTAAGACTTCATTTTCGACAAAATGTTGGCCGCAGCCAATTAAGATGGAAAGTCCAAGCAGGAGCACCAGCCATGGGGTTTGGATTGGTTTGATGGTTTTGTTAAGCATAATAATTCGGGTTAAAAGTTGATTTTGAGACTTAAAAAGCGGATTCAGTAGGGTAGATGCAGGCACCCCCAAGCTGTAGGCACTGAGTTGATTGGCATAATCGTAAGCAGCATATTGCTTGCAAACATCAGCATCGGCTTGGATTTCATGCAGTAGGTGCAGCTCGCGGCGGATGATGTATACTATTGGGTTGAACCAAAAAAGACTGATTACGACTTGCATCAGTAGTTTGTCGAGACTATGCAGCCGGTTGATATGACTTTTTTCATGAAGTAAAAAGGCGTCGTTAATCGGCTCGTTAGCGCTCAGGAAGACGAAGGGGCCAAAAGAACAGATTCCGTGCGAATTGGATTGGGTACGGACGAGCCACAGCCCATTATTTTTTTCGATTTTGCTTTGCAGCAACCATAGGCCTACGCGCAGTACACTTGCAGCGAATGGTAACAGACTTAGGAAAATGCCTGTGATATAAAGCCAGTACAGCCAGGGTATTTGCTGAGGGACATGGCCAACGGCAAGTTGTGGTTCTACAGGATTGATTTCAGGCAACTCAATCACTATTCCAGCACTCGGGAGTGGACTGGCCAGCCATTTTCCTGCAAAAGGACTTAAGCTTAATAGCAAAGTTGTAAGCAGGTACCACCGACGAAAACTTGTGCTGGCTCGTTGGCGAAGGACCATTGCCAGTCCACCGAATAATAGTAGCACCAGACTGCCTTGCAAGAGGGAAAGCCAAAGGTTCATGACGATTTGTTTTTAAGTTGTTGAATTTGCTCCAGCAGTTGATCGAGTTCGCCTGTGCTCAGGTCCGATTTTCGGGCAAGGTGCGAAACGAGTTGGGGCAACGAATTGTCGAAATATTTGTGCATCAGATCGCGGGTAGCGAAGGCGCTGTACGATGTCCGACTGACCAGTGGATAATATTGATGGCTTTTGCCAAACGCATGGTGTGCTACAAATCCTTTTTGTTCGAGTATGCGCACGATGGTAGATACGGTATTGTAAGCCGGCTTTGGCTCGGGCATCAGGGCAATTAGGTCGCGGACATACGCATTTTCGAGCTGCCAAAGCAACTGCATAATTTCTTCTTCGGCCTGGGTGAGATGCTTCATGAAACAAATATAACTAATTATTTAGTTATACAACTAAAGATTTAGTTATATTGAAAAAAATGACAGTGCTACCCTGGGCTATGCTGCCATCAGAAGTTTAATTGAACCTGAATACGCAAAAGACGTCCTGCCTGGCGATTCAAAGGGCGTACTGAATCTTCGAAAGTTCGGTCGGACATGGTGTACATGGCCACGAGCTCAAAATTGGGGTAGGGTAACCATTCTATACCCAATTCGAGTTCACGTACGAGGTGACGCGTGGCGTCCGTTTCATGTTTTTTACCTCCATCGTAATATTGCGCCCTTATAAAAGGATAGGTGAGTTGTCCACCCCTTTGGAGCATATACATAGCCTGTACATACCCACCGTTTAAGGGGCGGCGCTCTACCGTGTTATTCGCCGGGTTGTACATGGGGCCCTCGCCAATGTTGTATTCAGCCTGAAATCCCCAAGGTTGTGGATATTTCACAAAACCTGCCGTCGCCCGCTGGTCAGTAAACTCATCGGCACCCAAAACACCTGCACGTTTATTGATGACAAACTTGCCAGTATATGCCGAAGCAAAGGGTTCAAAGATTTGTCCATTTGATAACTCAAAAGGATAGGTAATTCGGGCCACCACATGCTGGGAATTATTGAGCTCCGGACGGCTGGCGGTTTGACCATTATAGATGCCTATGCCAAATACCCCATAATCGCCACTGCCTTTAAGACCCGACCGAACGAGATAGCTGAAGCGTTTGCGAATATGCTCCGGCGCCCAATAAAAAAATACGCCTATGTCTCGTTCGTTGGCCACGGCTGAATTGAGGCCATCGTTTCGATCGAGAGGCAGACGGTTTTGGCTCGATTGCAAATTTTCGAAGCCAAAGGGAACCTTACTTTGTCCAATGCGGAAACGGAATTCGCGTTTGGCATCGAGTGCCAAATCGAAATAGGCATCGCGTATTTGGGTGAAGTTGTTATCAGCACCCGTTGGAGAAGAACCGAAATCGGGCTGTATGTAAAAAAACACCCTTTCGTGTAGGTTTCCGAAAAATATGAGTCGGATGCGTCGGAAAAAGAAGCCGCCATTATTGCCCCAAGAGCGGTCGCATTGACGGCAGGTTAAATCAGGATTGGTTTCGAATAAACGGTTGTAACGAATTTGTGTGTAGCCTCGTAGTTGTATGGTTTCGTACCAAGGATCTTCGGCTACAACCTTGAGATTTAATTCGCGGGCTTGTTGGGCAAGAATGCTGTCGGCTTGTTGACCGTGAACAAACGGATTGTTTAGAAAGGAGAAGAGCAAAAAGCTTAGCAGCTTTGCTGTTTCTTTTAAACGCATTGAAATAGAGGCCTTTACGTATTTGTGTTAACGAATTGGGCAAAGGTAAGGAAAGCGCAGTATAGATTAAACTAACGTTAACAAATTATTAATGCAAAGTTAGGTCCAGGGTTTAGGGAGCACTTCCTTGAAAGTTTGTCCACGAAACGTGTAATGAGCTAGCGCCGTTGAAGCGCAGGTGTTGCTTATTCGGGCTGGTTTGCATCGGCCTTTTGCTGGCCCTCTATCCAAGCCTGAACGATGCTGGCTTTAGCCTTGCCGATAGCAGCTTCAATGTCGGAAAGGCTAGCTTCATGAAGGCCTGCAACCGATTTGAACTGACGTAGCAGACTGGCAACGGTTTTTGGGCCAATGCCTTCGATATCACTCAGTGCCGACTTGATGGTGCCTTTTGAACGTTTATTTCGGTGGTGGGTAATCCCAAAGCGGTGGGCTTCGTCGCGCATCTGCTGGATAATTTTTAGCGAATAGCTTTTTTTATCGAGGTGGAGTGGCACGGGATCATTGGGGTAAAAGAGTTCCTCCAGGTTTTTGGCAATGCCCAATACCGGCACTTTATCGTAGATGTTCAGGGCTTTTAAGGCTTTAACCGCCGAACTGAGCTGGCCTTTGCCGCCATCTACAATCAGCAAATCGGGCAGGGCTTCTTTTTCTTCGAGCAAGCGACGGTATCGGCGACCAATGGCTTCTTCCATGGTGGCAAAGTCGTTGGGGCCTTCCACGGTTTTTACGTTAAAGTGGCGGTAGTCTTTTTTACTGGGCTTGCCGTTTTTAAAGACCACACAAGCCGATACGGCATAGCTGCCATGGAAGTTTGAATTGTCGAAACACTCTATATGCCGAGGTTGCTTGCGCAGGTTCAGGTCGATGCGCATTTGCTCCATAAGCTTTTCCGTTTTTTGCTCCTGCTGCCTATTCTGACGCACTTGGAGCAATTCATTGAGGTGGTAAAAGGCGTTTTTTAGGCTTAGGTCAACGATTTTTTTCTTGTCCCCGATTTTTGGCTGCTGGATGTCGAGTTCTTCAGGTTGGCTGTCGATTTCGAGATTGAGGAGCACGGTTTTGGCCTGGCTTTGAAAACGATTGCGGAGTTCGATGAGGCCATAGGTGAGCAGGTCGGAGGTGCTTTCTTCGAGTTGTTGTTGTATTTCGAGGTTATGCGACCGTACAATGGCACCATTTTGTATGTGCAGGTAGTTGACCACCGCCAGCTCATCTTGCCGCACAATGGTACATACATCTGTATCGGTAATGTTGGGGTTTACCACAGCCGATTTGGCCTGGTAATTTTCGAGCAGCATGATTTTTTTCTTTACTTCCTCGGCTTTTTCGAAGGCGAGTTGTTCGGCAAATTGCCGCATTTCGTCTCGTAACAATTGCTGTGCTTTATGGAAGCTGCCCTTGAGGATGTCTTTAATGGCTTCGATGCTCTCGTCGTAGGCTCGCTGGCTTTGACGTCCTTCGCAGGGGGCCAGGCAGTTGCCAATTTGGTATTCGAGGCAAGCCCTGAACTTCCCGGCATGTATGTTGGCTTCAGTTAAAGCCAAGCTACATGTGCGGAGCGGATAAATGCGTTTTACCAATTCGAGCATGGTCCGCATCATGAGCACCGAGGCATAAGGGCCAAAATAAGTGCTGCCATCGCGCACCAACCTCCGGGTAGGGAATATGCGGGGGAAAGGCTCGTTTTTGATGACGATGTATGGATAGGTTTTATCGTCTTTCAACCGGATGTTAAACCTGGGCTGGTGTTTTTTGATGAGTGCATTTTCGAGCAGCAGCGCATCAAGTTCGGTGTCCACCAAAGTAAATTCTATGCGGTCTATTTTGCTCACCATCAGCCTAATGCGTCCGCTTTCATGGCGGTCGGGCTGGAAATAGCTGCCTACGCGTTTTTTAAGGCTTTTAGCTTTGCCTACGTACAATAGTTTGTCTTGTACATCGTAATAGCGATATACGCCCGGTTTATCGGGTATGCCGTATTCAAGGGCTTTAAAGGCTTCGGTAGTCATGCTGAAGCAACAAAAATAGCCATGTACGGGCATACATGGCTAGGTTTTGAGAAAATGCTTTTAGCCTTCATTATTCGAAAATTGATTTGAGTCGGGTTTAATGGTCTAGAATTGCAAATAAAATCAACTTTTCTCTTTGATAGCTGGGGGGTGGTTGTGGCTTAGGCTCGGAAGGATTTCGTCAGCCAGAAGTTGTGTTACTTGAAACGGCAAGCTAAAAATCGATTGATTCGAAAACAAATAACAACCGTAGCTGACTGATTTTGCCTTGCAATTGACTAGCGTTAGCAAGAATGATAGCTACAGCGAATTCTGCAGAACTCAATCATCAGTTGTAATAAAACTAATTGAGGATGAGTTGCTGAATTTCTTTTTTCAAAGGGGATAAATGCCTTTTGATTATTGCCAAATAATGGAGTTGTCTAAACTGTCGTAGGCATGAACTAATCTATTTCTGAAATTTATAATTTGTTAGTCATTCTCAATTCGGATTTGAGGTTCCAGCTTTCTAAAGTGATTTAACGCTTCACCAATAATGACGAGTTGGCGTTCAACAGCGCGCTCTGAGTTTTTCGATCAAGTCATAATCCGAAAAGCTCTCGACACCAGTGATGAATTCCTCGATAAGATTGATGCTTATTAAAATATCAGAAAGATGCTTTTTGCTTCTTTCCGTCATAAATCAAGACTTTAGAGCTATTTATGCTGTCCCTGAGGATTGGATTTCGAATTGATGAATTTGTTAATAGGTCCACCTTTCTTTTAAAAAACACTTCAAATTTTTCCCAAAGATTCATGAGGTTCTCTCCTCTGATAATTGGGTCTTCAGTTTCAAGTTCAACTAGCAAGTCGATATCGCTTGTTTCTTCTTTAAAAGCACTATTTGTGGCAGATCCAAAAGCATGAAGGGTTTTTACTTCATGGCCTTTACAGATGGATATAAACTCCATTTTGTTGTTCTGTATGGAATCTTTCAAATTCATACCTCTAAGGTACTAAGTTTTGAACTAAGGTTGCGCTCATGGTTTTATGCAAATTGCTGATGCTTAATACGGCTTGGCTAAGCAAACTTTATGATTGAACATTCATTTTTGTCGTTCTTAAGTCGGCACAACTTCGTTTTTTTCGAATTCGTTAATAAGCTCCTGTAGTTTGGTGAGTTGTTTGCCGTATGCCTGTTTGTGCAGTAGTCGGGTAATTAAAAAGCAAATAGGTACCAACACCAGCAGCGATACAATCAGGGTTAGCTGGACTTCAAACTTTTCATTGAGCAGATGCAGTTTATCGGCTTCTAGCAGGGCATAGGCAAAACCAATGGTAGCACTGATGGGGTAAAAGAAGAGTGCCACATACTCGATGCCGCGTAGGGCTTGTTGCATGCGCAGGTGTATGTGCTTAAGCCGACTGTGAATATGCATATCGGCAGGTGGGTTAGCCAATACGTTACGCAGTAGATAACGGTTATAAGCCAAACCTATGACATGTGCTCCCAATAGGATGCCGATGAGGAAACGAAGCCAAAAATCGGGTATGTACAGGAGCAAGGCCAGCCAGAGTACCCCAAAAAGCAGGGTGTAACCACTGTTGATTCTAATCGCTCGACGAAGCCTTTGTAAGGGATTGTGGCTGCTTTCGCGCAGTTTTTCTAAACTTTTGCTGCTCAGCAGCTCCGGCTGTGGTGCAGTGCTCAACTGCTCCCAGAGCAAGGTTATATCGAAAGGGGGTTTTCTTGTAGCCATTGTGTGAGTTGATTTTTTGCTCGGTGTGCTTTAACCGTGGCATTGTTGATGGTGAGTCCTGTGATGTCGGCGATTTCCTGCATGTTGTAACCGTCGAGTTTTAAGCTGAGTACCATACGGCTGAGGGGTTCAAGCCGGCGCATATGGTGGTAAAGCCATTCGCTTTGCGCCTGGCGCAGCGGGTCGTGGGTTGCAACCAACAATTCCGTATCGGCTTCGGCGGCGCTGCGTTTTTTTTCGTTTCGCTGCCAGCTGAGGGCTGTATTCAGGCAGATGCGGTAAAACCAGGTGCTGAACTGGGACTTTCCTTGGAAGCGGTGCCAGGCAGAAAGGGTTTGATACACCATTTCCTGATATAAATCCTGCTGATCGGCTTGTTGGTCGGTATACAATCGGGCAATTTTGAAAGCAATGCCCCGATGTTGGTTGAGTAAATCAATGAGCCGTTGCTCCATGTCTCAGGCCTTTGAATCTGTGCTTTTGGCGGGTATGGAGCTTTTTCCTGCAGCAAGGAAAACCACGATAAGTGCGGTCCACATCACGATGTCCATGCCCGATTCGAGCAGCGATAATTGGGTCGATTTTTTACTCACGGCTTTTACTTTGTAACCTGCTTTGCGCAATTCGGCAATGAGTCCTGCTTCGCCATATAAATGCAGAGCACCCACGGCTATAAAGCATGGTTTCGATTTCATGAGGGCAGGTAGTTGTTCCATCCAGCGTTTGTTGCGGGCATCGAGTAAGGCTTCGGTACTGCCCATGCTGCCCTGATGTTTTGCAAGCAAGGCCATCATGGCGGCTTCGTCTTGTTGCATATAAGCCAGGGCCAAGGCTTGTGCCCATGGTATCAAGCTGTCGATATCGAGCATCATACTTCGTAATTGTGCCAATTGGGTATCGATAGGCTCGTGATTGTACAACAGTTCGAATTGATCGGCCATGCTTTCGAGGCCCACCACGGCTTGTTTGTTGGAGGCCTTTGCACCTTGGGCTATCTGCAAATCCATGGGAGGGCCACTATAGGCCGAAAACATGCTGTCGGTGGCCATTTTGCTCAATAGCATCGCTATACTGGTGCTGATTGCGGCAGGTTTTAAGACTCCAAAAACATCAAGCCCCATGCCGCTAAGTGCCCGAAGGCAGGAATCGAGTTGTTGCAACTCGGTTCGGCTGAGTTGGTTTGTCCAACTACCCCCTTCAGGATCCACCATATAAAGGCTAAGGCTGGGGAGCAGGCTCGAATCTATAAGGGTTTCCACTACAATCGTTTTACTCTTTTGCAGGAGTTTATCGGCCATATAGATTTCCTCAACATAGGAGCCTGGCATCAAGTGGTAAGTGCCCAACAAATACGAGTTTTTTTTAAGGCCTTTGCCGGTAATTTCCCAGAGCAAGCCTTCTTGCCCAAAGGCAACAAAGCAGGTACACAGCTTCAACAGGCTGATGATCAAGATTTTTTTCATGTGGTTGATTTGTTTTTCCAAGTTTGTGTAATACCGGCCAGTAATCTTACATTTTGCTGAAAAAATACATGAAAACAGGCCTGAATTTTATGTATTTGAATTTTTATAATTAGATTGTATTGTCTAAATTTGACAGTACATGCCGGTGAACAGATTTACTGCTTTGAAGCGATTTTTATTTCGCTTTAGCTTGGTTCCGCCCCGAAAATGGAGGACAGCAGCTACCTTATTGGTGGCGGCATTTGTAGGCTTGGGCTTGTATTTGGCGCGTATCAGCAATGCTGTTTCGTACCTGAGCGACGATCCGCAGGCCTGTGTCAACTGCCACATCATGACGCCACAATACATAACCTGGACCCATAGCTCGCACCGGGAGGTGGCCCATTGTAACGATTGCCACGTGCCCCACGATAATATTTTCAACAAATACTTTTTCAAGGCCAAGGACGGCTTGTATCACGCTTCGGTTTTCACCATGCGCGGCGAGCCCGAAGTGATTAAAGCGCTTGGCCCCAGCATTGCCGTTATTCAAAGCAATTGTATCCGCTGCCACGAGCCGCAGGTGACCGATGCCCGAATGGCCGGCCTTACCGTTGATCACCATGCCCACCGTACCGATCGTTTGTGCTGGGAGTGTCACCGCGAGGTGCCCCATGGCAGGGTGAAAAGCTTATCGGCAGTGGGGCATCAAATCGAACCCATTAAGGCCCATGCACCGGCCGATTTGAAGGTGATTCCGACTTGGCTAGAAGCCGCCATGGAAGCGCAAAAACAGGCAACCGATAGTACTACTAAAGCTGAAACACCATGAAGAACTGGATTTTATTCATCCTCACCGCATTAGCGGTTTTTGGACTGGCCATGCTGGGTTACACCATTATGGATCGCAAAACCGAAGCTAAATTTGCTTATCAGCCCAAAGTTTCCATAACAGGCATGGAGCCGCGCGATTCGGTTTGGGGGCTCAATTACCCTAGGCAGTACCAGTCGTACATGCGAACTGCCGACACGACTTTCCGGAGCATGTACAACACCAGTGGTTTTAAAGATGCCTTGGCCGATCAACCCGAGTTGGTGATTTTGTGGGCGGGTTACGGATTTAGTAAGGATTATAATCATCCGCGAGGGCATGCCCATGCCGTGCATGATGTGCACAAAAGCTTGCGTATTGGCGCGCCTATGCAGGAAGGCGATGGCCCTATGCCCAGCACTTGCTGGACTTGCAAAAGCACCGATGTGCCCCGCTTGATGCAAGAAGTTGGAGTTACGGAATACTACAGCAAAAAATTATCAGATTTTGGCAAGGAAGTCATCAATCCGATTGGCTGTGCCGATTGTCACCACCCCGAAACCATGAACCTGACCATTACCCGGCCAGCGTTGATTGAAGCCTACCAGGCCATGGGGAAAGACATCAACAAAGCGTCGCACCAAGAAATGCGCTCATTGGTCTGTGCCCAGTGCCATGTAGAATACTATTTCGATAAAAATCGTCCCGGCGCCGAGGGAGCTCAGTACCTCACCTTCCCTTGGAACGACGGCATGGATGTGGCTTCTGTAGAAGCTTATTTCGATAAAATCGATTTTGCCGATTGGGTACATCCGCTCAGCAAAGCCCGTATGCTCAAAGCCCAGCATCCCGATTACGAAATATTTACGCTGGGGGTGCACGCCAAACGTGGCGTAAGTTGTGCAGATTGCCACATGCCTTACAAGACCGAAGGCGGGCAAAAATTCACCAATCACCACATTGGTTCACCATTAAGCAATGTAGAAAACTCTTGTTTTGTGTGCCACCGCGAAAAGGTTGACGATTTGATCAGTGATGTGTATGAACGGCAGCGCAAAATAAAGGAAGGCACTTCGTATTTGCAGAAACAGTTGGCGATGGCGCATATTGAAGCGGCCAAAGCCTGGGAATTGGGTGCGAATGAAGCACAAATGGCCAATATTTTGCTGGGCATCAGGCATGCACAGTGGCGCTGGGATTATGCCGTTGCTTCACATGGGGCAGCTTTTCATGCGCCGCTCGAAACCAGCAGGATGGTAAGTTCGGCCATCGGAAAAATCCAGGAAACCCGCATTGAATTAACAAGGGTTTTGGCAGCACTGGGGCACAACAAGCCGGTTGATATGCCCGATTTTACCGACAAGGCGACCATGCAAGCGTACATCGGCCTTGATATCCCTAAAGACCGAGAAGCCAAAGTCCGGTTTTTAGATGAGGTAATCCCGGCTTGGATGAAAGCTGGCAAAGCGCGCGAAGCAGCTAAGCCGGTAAAAACCCTAAGTGCTAACTAAGGGCATATGAAAAAATGGGTATTGATGGCGGTTGGTTTTTTGCTGGCCGCGGCGGCACACGCACAGTTCACTGTTGATGGACAATACATTCAGCGTTCAGAATTTAGAAATGGTTATAATCGACTGATAGGCGCCAACGAAGACCCAGCAGTTTTTTTAGGCCATCGGGCACGCTTGCAGGCGGGTTACGAGGCCGACAAGGTACGATTTTACATGAGCGTGCAAGACATCAGGACCTTTGGCAGCGCGCCTCAGGTTAAGGCCACCGATCCTTATTTGTCGGTACACGAAGCCTTTGCCGAATTTACTTTCAACGAGCAATGGCGACTTAAAATGGGTCGTCAAGAATTGAATTACGACAATGCCCGATTCTTGGGCAATCTCGATTGGCCCTTGCAAGCCAGAGCGCATGATTTTGTGCTGATGAAATACGAAAAGGGAAAGCGAAAACTGCATTTTGGTGGCGCCTGGAACCAAGATGCCCAATTGTTTGCCGGAAATGCTTTTACCACGCCCAATCAATACAAAACGGCCCAAATGGTACATTACGAAAATAGCTTTGAGCGGTTTCAGTACTCCCTGTTGTATTGGAACGATGGGCGGCAGCAATTGACTTTCGACAGTTTGGGCAATCTGGCCAGCCAGCGAATCCGTTTTCGGCAAACCCTGGGGATTCCTACCCTCAAGTACAATTGGGGAAATACCTGGCTATCGGGTTTTGCCTATTACCAATTTGGAGAAGATGCAACTGGCAAGCAGTTAAGCGGCTACGATTTAAGTGCCCAGCTCAACCATACGATGCTTTTGGGCGGCGAAAAGGGTCGCAAATTGATGGCCATCGCAGGTTTTGAGTGGCTCAGCGGCACCGATACCCTGAATAACGCCAACCGTTCGGCGGGCTTTTCGCCTTTGTACGGCACCAACCATTTGTTTAACGGTTATATGGACCATTTTTATGTGAATGGCATGCACGAAAACAATACGGGTTTGCGCGATTTGTTTTTGAAAGCCCGCTTTACCTTTAACCCCAATTTTTTTGTGCAGGCCGATTATCATTGGTTCTATACCGATGCGCAGGCTTTTGCGGTCAATGGCGAAAAGCTAGATGCTTTTTTAGGTGCTGAAATCGATTTTTCATTGGGTTACGTGGTGAATAAGGCTGTATCGATTCAAGCAGGTTACAGCCAGTTGTTCGCCACCGCTACCATGCATGCGGTGCGGGCGCGTTCGAATGTGGCGGATACACAAAATTGGGCCTACTTGATGCTTGTTTATCGGCCTACAAACAAAAATAAATTTATCGGAATTCTACAATAAGACGGCAGATGGGTTGGATGCAGACGTTGGTTTCGGGCCGGATGGCTTTAGGGGTTTTGTTGGCTTTTGCTGTTAGCATGGGGGTGGCCACTTTCATTGAAAACGATTATGGCACCCGTGCCGCCCGTGACCAGGTTTACGAGGCTTGGTGGTTTGAAATGTTGATGTTGTGGCTGGCGGTTATTTTTATTGCCCAAATGGGGCGTTATAAGTTGTTGAGTCGCAGTCGCTGGCCGGTGGGTTTGTTTCATTTAGGATTTGTAGTGGTGCTAATGGGTGCCGCACTAACGCGTTATTTCAGCGAAGAGGGTACCATGCACATTCGCGAGGGTCAAACCGAACAGTTTTTTTACAGCAATGAGCGGTATATCCAACTCAAAACGCCCGACCACCAGTGGTTGATGCAAGAGCCGCTGCGTTTGAATGAAATGAATTTTAGGCCGGTGCAGCGACGTACAGAAGATGCCATTTTAGACATACACCTGAAATTTGCAGCCTATATTCCCAAGGCCCGGATGGAATTTGGCCCGGGTAACGACACCCTCCTCGACCTGGCCTATGTTTCTGGTGGGGAACGCCAAGACAAGTTGCTGCGCTATGGTGAAGCGCTCCAATTGGGTGGCTTGCTGTTGGCTTTTGGCCCTTCAAATGAGGCCGATGCGATCATTGAGCTGGCGGCCGGTGGCTGGCTCATCCAAAGCAATGAACATTTGCAAACCATGGACATGGCCAGCCAGCAGGCTGGTGTATTGCATGCCGGGGAAACGGCGGCATTGCGTTTACGCAGTCTGTACCAATGGGAGGGGGGAGCATTTTTGGTAAAATCGGCCGGCAGTGCGGTAAGTGTGCACTACCTAACGGAAACTGATCCGCAATTGGCCAAAAGCCTGGCTGATGTGGTGCAGGTCGAAATACAGGCAGCGGGCCTTCACCAAACCGTGTATGTACCCTTGGTAAGTGTTCGTCCAGGTTGGCACCAACTACAATTAGCCGATACCTCGGTTTTATTTACTTATGGTCCGCTTGCTCGGATCTTGCCGTTTGCACTGAAGCTCGAGGAATTTGAGCTGGATCGTTATCCCGGCAGCCAGAGTCCATCGAGTTATGCCAGCAGGGTGCAGGTGCTCGACGAGGCTGGTCATTTTCCATACCGTATTTTTATGAACAACGTACTCGATCACCGGGGTTATCGTTTTTATCAGGCCTCTTACGACACCGATGAGCAGGGTACGGTGTTGGCTGTAAACCGCGACAGGCCGGGTACCTGGCTCACGTATATCGGGTATACACTGCTCAGCCTGGGTATGTTTTTTAGCTTTTTCGCAAGCGGCAGTCGGTTTAGCATGTTACGCAAGCGGCTGCGGAAAGTTGGGGTGCTGGCTTTACCGTTTTTGCTACTTGGCTTGGGAGCCCACGCCCATGAAAGCCGGTTACCCGACAGTGCTTCAGTGGCGCGTTGGCTTGTACCGCATGCACAGGCCGAGGCTTATGGCCGCTTGGTGGTGCAGGATTTAGATGGCCGTATGAAGCCACTAAATACGCTGGCACGAGAGCTGATGCGCAAGTTAAGCGGTAAGAGCCGGATGGCGCTACCCATAGAAGGAGGCAAGCTGAAACTTACGGCTGAGCAACTGCTGCTGGCGGTGCAATTAGCCCCCGATGAGTTCAGCCGCTTGCCGCTCATCAAGGTCGATGAACGCAAAGGCTTGCTGGTGTTTGAGGCATTGCAGCATGCCCCCATGGCCACGCTCAGTTTCCTCGATTTGGTGGATGCAGATGGGCGCTACTTGCTGGCCGAAGCGGTGGCGGAGGTTAACCGATTTAAGCCTGCCGAACGAAATGAAGCTCAAAACGAGGTGCTTAATGTTGATGAGCGCTTCAATATCTTTTTTGCGCTTTTGAATGGCGATTTTTTACGCTTATTTCCTAATCGATTCGATGACAATCACACCTGGTTTACGGCGGCCCAATGGCAAAGTGGTTTCGACGAAGAGGATGCCCGTTTTGTACGTAACATTACGGCCATGTACTTGGCCGCGCTTCAAAATGGCATGCTGGGTGGCGATATGGTGGAGGCTGATGAGATGCTGCATTACATCAGTTTGTACCAGCAAAAAGCCGGAGAAGCGGTGTATCCGTCGAACGCCCGACTCCAATGGGAACTGCATTACAACCGTTGGCAGTTGGGGAACAGGTTGTTTGGCTGGTTTTGGGTGCTGGGTACCGTCATGCTACTGGTTCAATTGGGGCGCATTTTTAGCGATGTTGCTTGGTTAAAGCGCCTGGCACAGGCTAGTCTTTTTTTGGCCTGGTTGGGCTTGCTGGCTTTTAGTTTGCACCTCATTTTGCGCTGGTACATCGCAGGGCACCCACCTTGGAGCGATGGTTTTGAGATGCTGGTGTTTGTGGCTTGGGGAGTGTTGCTATTTGGCTTGTTGTTTCAGGCGCAAAGTAAATTTGCTTTGCCCCTTGGCTTGCTGTTTTCAGGTACGCTCTTGTTTGTGGCGTTTCTCGATTGGTTAAATCCCGAAATCACCAACCTGATGCCTGTATTACATTCCTATTGGCTGAAAATACATGTGGCAGTAATTGTAAGTAGCTATGCACCCCTGGCTTTAGGGGCGGTAATGGCACTACTCAGCCTGCTTTTGCTGGTACTGGTGCCAACGGCCAAAATACCGAAGGTGCAGCAGTCATTGCAGGAATTGCTTATGGTAAACGAATTAGCGCTGACCATTGGTCTCTACTTGTTGGCTATTGGAACCTTTTTAGGTGGGGTTTGGGCCAACGAAAGTTGGGGCCGCTACTGGGCCTGGGACCCCAAAGAAACTTGGGCGCTTATTTCGGTGATGGTGTATGCGGTAGTGCTGCATTTGCGCTTGGTACCCGGTTGGTACAATCTGCTGGCGTTTAATTTGGCAGCCTTGTGGGCCTTTTCGAGCATTATCATGACTTCTTTTGGTGTGAATTATTACCTAAGTGGTTTGCACTCGTATGCCAAAGGCAATCCACTGCCGGTGCCTGGTTGGGTATATGTGCTCAGCGTCATGTTGCTTGCGCTGAGTGTACTGGCTAGCTGGCGCTATGTGCGATTACGAAAGCAGGGCGTTGAGCTTTGATGTTCTGCCACTACCCAAACTGTTGAAAGCTTAGGGTAATTAGCATGGCTAGGCCAATGCTCAACAGTGTGCCAATGAGTACGTATTCGGTAAGCTTTCGGTCTTTGCTTCTGCTCAGGTCGCTGTAGCGTAAAATCGATTTGGCAGTAATCAACCAGCCGATGGCCTGCCATTGTTGTAGGAGCATAAATCCAAACACGAACAAGCGCTCGAGCATGCCGATGTAACGACCTGCTCCGGGAAGTGCATCGCTTTTTTGCTCGTCGGCAAACGACCAAATAGCCATCAATTTTTGAATAACGATGGAACTGCCAAAGGTGAGCAGTACCAAAGCGACTAACAAAGGTGTGTACTGTGTGAGTAGTTCAAAAGGATGAAAAGCAATTTGCTTAGGAGCTTCCCAGTGTGCTACGGCTATGATGATGCTGATGTGGGCCAATTGGTCGCCGAAAAACAACAGCAATTCAGGAGCTTTTTTGTGCCACTTTAGCTTTAGCCAGTCGATAAGGCCATGACTAACGATGATGATTCCCAGAGCGGCCAGAAAGCGCATTTGAAACTGAAAGGCCAACAAGCTTAGCAATGCATGTATGCCAAGGTGGTAGTAGAGGTATTTGGAGCGATGAAGGTTTTCGATTTTGTGCTGCACCCAAGATGTGGGCTGGAATACAAAATCACCCAACAGGTGGGCCAGCAATAAGGGCATCAAGATATCCATGACCAAATATTTTTACGGTAATAAGCCTCAAGTTTTTTAATGGCTTCATAGCCACTTCGTTTGAGCGTGGCGCTGATGGTACTTTGCGATTTTTGCAGCTTCGCAGCCAAGGCCATTTGGGTGATGTTGAGGTCGAGAAAAGCTGCACGTAGGGTTTGCGCTTCGGTTACCGACCAATTGTCCATGGAAATCAGGGCCAACTGCAGCAATAAATTGAGTTGTTCATCAATCTTTTCCTTACCCGTACTGATAGCAATGTTTTGTTTGAGCTGATCGAAGGCGTGCCCTGAAAGAATGAAAGCAAGGCCGCTGGCTTCTGTAATGTTGGCAATGGGTAAATTCACCTCGCCAATACCTACGGCCATGCGTACATCAAGGCCTTCTATTTCCCGGATACTGCATTTGATAAATAAACACCATTTTAATGCATCAGGAACGGCACAAACAAGCTGAAAGCTATCGCCGCGGTAAATGTCCCAATCGGTTGGGCTTGGACCAATAAGGGCCAAGGTACTGCGTAGCTTAGGCAGCCATTCCATAGGTTGTTTTTGACTGCTGTCAATAAGGTCAGCAGTAATGACAGCTCGATATTTTCGTTTGTTTTTCATTTTACCGACAGCCTATTTGCTGTTTTCATGATTTAAGTGGCTGAAATTTAGCTTTCAAATATAGTCATAATTTTTGATTATCGTATTTAGATGCGATAATTGAAGAATATCGTATAAATATACGATAATTTGTGAATATCGTCTCTAGATGCGATAATTGCTTAATATCGTATCTAGAGGCGATAATACGAAAAGCACACGCAGTCTATATTTTGCAGAAATTCAGTTAATCGTAAACTGGGCTTAGATACTGTGATCAAAGTCACAAACGATAAGACGCATAATTCGGACATTTGCATCTGAATAAATGAAATATCATGCACAATTATCAGGTAAATCTGCGCTGGAATGGCGGCAAAGTAGGTGAAATGCAAGCGCCGGGGCTTTCCGATAAAATTACCGTTGCCACACCACCCGAATTTGAAGGGGGCATCGCCGGTATTTGGTCGCCTGAACATTTGTTCACCGCCTCCGTGGTAAGCTGCTTTATGACTACTTTTTTGGCCATTGCGGGCTTTTCGAAGTTGGAATTTCAAGCTTTTGATTGTAAAGCTATAGGGGTGCTGAATAAGGTGGATGGCAAGTACAAAATGACGGAAGTAGAACTTAGGCCGCATTTGCGCATTGCCGATGCAACCAAAGCGGAACGCGCTTTGCGTATACTCGAAAAGGCAGAAGCCAATTGTTTGATTACCAATAGCATTCAGGCCAAAGTACACTTGCTTCCCAATTTGGAGGTGCAAGGGCTCGAGGCGTTGGTATAAGCAAAAGTAAAGTTTGTTAGCGCCCTGTAAGTTATTTGCACCTGCTGCCAATTATGGAAAACGCAGTAACAACATCACGAAAATGCTGCGTCCAGGGGCATGCAAGGGAATTCGATCGATGCCAATGGGTCGGTTAAGGTGTTCGTAATACGCCATATTCAGCAAATTGCTAATGCCCATTCGGCTTTGTAATTGTTTGTTCCACTGCCAGGCAAAATCCAGGTCGATGAGGGTAAATGCCCGACTGGCTTGTTCGCCAAATTGCAATGAAATGCGTTCCTGAGCCAGTACCTGTCGTAACCTGAATTGGGTTTGCATGCGCTTGTTAAAACTGCTGTGAACAAGTTTGTAGCGCATGTCGAGTGGCGGAATTTCAGGCAAAGCTTCGCCCCAGCTTATATTTTTTCCTCGGGTATAGGCCATGGCCATTTCGTGCTGCCATCGTGGGTGCCACTGATGTGCCAGACTAAACTCAAATCCGTGTAGCAAGGCATGATCGATGTTTACAAATTGGCGTACCCCTGGAGCTACCGCACTCCCGCAACTGCCCAAGCCCAGTTGTGCGTCGCGCGGTCGGAGCTGGGTGAGCTCTGCCGTGATATAATTGGTTAGGTAGGCAGCAAAGGCCGAAAACTGAAGCTGATATTGCTTGCGCTTGAGGTTCAGTTGCCAATCGAGCTGGTGGTTGACTTCGGGTAATAAGCTGGTATTCCCCAACATTTCGTGCGGATCAAGTCCTACCTGGAAAAAGTTGATGAAGCGCTCGGTCATGCTGCCCGAACGTTGTACGCGCGCCAGCCACAATGCCGATTCCCAGCCGCCTTCCATTTGCTTGCGTATGCCGGCACTTAAGCCCGGGTTCCATTGCCCAATGGGATCTGTATGGTTACTGCCCATGAAAGCGGGCGACGGATTGCGGATGAGCGCCCGATTGTGCTCTAAGCGGGCTGCGGCATGCCAGCTGAAACCAGCGTGATAGGCTTGCCAACTGGCGAAAAGGCCTGTTTTTTCGATGAGAGCGTTTTGCCAGGCGGGTTCAAACAGGCTGGTTCCGGCCAAATGGCCATCTAAAAAGAAGCGCTCGCGAGTAGCATCGGCTGATTCATGCCGGAAGTCGATACCAGCGTATAGCTGTTTCTTTTTCCAAGCCCAATGTCCTTCTGAGCGACCACCCCACTGCCAGGTACGCGCCGGTGTGCTGGCATTCACCATACGGTTGGTTGGGTCGCGAAGCAAGTTGTCCATCAGATGATCAACTTTAGAAATAAAAGCATTGTTACGCCAACTTTGTAAGGCCCTGCCGCTAAAAGTACGGGTATGGCGGGTATTGAACATCCAGGTATCGTCGGTTCGTAAGTCCATACCCAAGGTCGGGAATGCCACATTTCGTGCAAAGTTGCGGTTGAAGGTGCTGCGGATTTCGTTGTGTTTGCCGGCTTTAAAATCGGCATAGGCACCTACACTGCCCCGCATAAAATGGGCAGGTACCAACAAACCGTTGCCATCGCGATAATCGGCACCCTGCGAAAAGGAAGCCAATAAACCAAGGTCTGATTTTTTGTTGCTGCGTCCGAGCCGCGCTTCGTGACGGTGCAATCGGCCATTGGTTTCGAACAGGCTCGAATATTGTCCGTAGCTGTTTTTTGTTTCGCTATAGTTGGGGTCTTGATACACAAAATTGATGGTGCCACCCAAGGCATTGCCGTATCGCAAGGCATGGGGCCCTTTGAGTATTTCAACCGACTGCACTCGGTTGAGCATAATTTGGCTGCTGGGTGGGTCCATACGGTTTGGACAAGCCGCCGTGGCCGACTGCATGCCATCAACCACCAATTGCAGTTGCTCGTGCTTAAAGCCGCGTAGCACCGGATCGAAGCCGAAATTTCCGCTTTTACGTACGCCTGCTATAGAAACATCCTGCTGCAACACGGCACCTGCATCGTGGTGTAGCTGCTCCAGCGCACTCAAACTGCGCGCTGTTTCGATTTTTTCGTTGGGGCGCAGCGCTATGACCGTTACCGGCTCCAAGGCGTGTTGCAAGGGTCGTTGAAAATACAAGCCTATTGTTAAAGCCGCTTTTACTTCGCTGGGGTTAAGTTCCCAACTGCCATAACTCAGGTGGCGGAGCTGCAGCCTTATGCTATCGTTGAACTGCAAGTAGATGACACCGCTGCTATCGCTGCTACCTTGCTGGTTGCCATAGCGGTAGGCGAGGCCAAAAATGGGTTCGCGACTGTAGGCATCAGCAAAGCGCAAAGCCTGTTGTGCCCAAATGGGTTGGATGGTTGTGGCCAGGAGCATGCACAGCCACCAGCCTTGGGTAAGAAGTTTTTTCATGAAGTTGATTTGAAAGGGAATAAGCAAAAGCTGTCAATCAAATCAAGGCAATAGGGGGTGGTGTATTGAGGCTGAGGTGGGGGGGGGTCGGCTTGGTGAAAAAGTTGAAAAAACAGGACTTCTCGAAGACTTTGGGAATGGCATCCACAGCCTGTATAAAAAAGGGTATTAGAATAACAGCTAGCTCTGGCGGCAGGCTGTTTTGATCGGAGGAGGTTTGTGCAGCCTTTAGTCGGCGGTTCAGCTCGCAGTTGCCTTCACAAGATAGTTTGGGCAGATTGCGATTGTTGCAATAAGAAGCAGCAATGCTCACGCGATTTTGCTGGAATTGCAGCTCAATGACAGGTAACTGAAGCAGTTGCAGCAGCAAAGCGAAAAGCAGGAAAGTTGCTACCGCCTTTTTAGATAGGTGTTGCAAGGGCGCTGTTGAAATGCGTTTTTCGCGCCATAAGGTGATGAGGGCCATGCTGCCGAACATGGCCAAAATGCTCCACCCATTGACCATGCCCAGCCACAAGCGTGCTTCGGGCTCCAACATGATGGTGGCCACCAACCGGCCTACCAAGCTCAACTGAAAAATAGCCCACACAACCCACAACCAGGGATGGTAGGGCGAGCTTTGCAACTTCAGTAAAAGCGGTAGAATGATGGGCGCATGTGCCCAAATCATGGAAAACACAAAGCCCAGGAAGAAGGTGTGCAAATAGAGGTCGTAATAATACGGTTGGGCCGATGCCAGCAATTGGCTAAGCCCGTGCACCAATAGCCAAAAGTAGCCAACGCGCAGGCCAGTACCGATGTATTTGAACCGGTCTTGCTTTTTGATGATGATACGGGCCATATCGAAGTATAGCAGCCAAACTGCTATGCCCAATTGTGCCCAGCCGCTGAGTGAAAATCCGCTGCTGTGAAAAGGAATGAGTAAACTCAGCAGCAGGAGGGAAACTAAGAGATATAAGGCCTTAATGGCCCAACGAGGTGTTGGTAAAAATTTGCTGAGATCGAGCCTTTCGCCTACAATGGTAAAGGTCAAAAAGCCTATCCACCAAGGCACAGCCATAACGGTAAATAGGCTCAGCAGCATCACCACACTTCCAGCCATCCAGCAAAGTGCGCCAATACTCATCACCAATATAGGGGTGTTGTTATGGCGTCGGGTGTGCCAAAGGAGTAAGGCAAACAGGGCGGTGCTGCTCAGGAGCTGCATGCCCAAGGCCATGCGTACATCTATCCATAGCAATACCGGCACCGATAGTGCATTTAAGGCAGGCATCAGCAGCCAAGCCCGATTTGGCATGGCCATCGCCCGCTCCAGCGTAATCAAGCTTCCTAAAAAACCTCCAATCATGAGGATGGCATGCCAAGCGGCTCCCTGTGGAAGGAGTTCCGACGCATGGCCCATCCGCGCCCAACCTCCACTCATGCCTGCAATCAAAGCCAGAAGCAACAAAGGTAATAGCCATATCGGCCAGTTTACAGGCCTTTTGTGGACTTTTAAGTCTGAATATGGGTCTGGTTTTGTACGCATAGTTGCCACTATTCGACGGCAAAATTAATCTTTTTTCGAATAAAAGACTAAATAGTCTTAAATAAATAAATACCTTTGTGTCTGAAATAGGAGAAAACATGAAAACAATTATGTGGCGTGCTTTGCCACTGATCACTATGGCTTTCGTGCAAGTCGCTTGCCAAAATGCAGAACAATCGGCCCGGCAGGAGAGCGCTGCACCAGTCGCTATCGAGCAGGTCGATACTATGCTTCAGCTGAATGGTGCCGAACGTTGGCAGATGAACCGCGAAATGCAGTTGCCAGTAGCTGCTTCTGAAGCTTTATTGCAGAGCTATGTGAACAGCGGGGCACCCGATGCGGATTCGCTGGCCCGCAGTTTGCGCAAATTGAGCAAGGAGCTCATTAGCAGTTGTAAGATGGAAGGGCAGGGCCACGATGAACTCCATAAATGGCTGCATCCGTATCTCAAGCAACTCAGCGAACTCGAAAACGCAGCATCTGCAGAACAGCAGTATAAAATTGCAAATGTGATGTACGCAAGTTTTGAAGAATTACATCGCTACTTCCAATAAATGGTGCTTCGTGTCTTAAATGTAAAATAAGTGGATGGTGAAGTAAATGTCGTATAGCCTGAAAATGAGAATTTAAATGATGGTGATCATGCTGTTGGCAAAATTTATAAACCAATTAAGTGGACAAAAAAGTATAAAATTAGCCCAACAAGACTTGGCAGTAATTACACGAAATCCGAGTTTTGTCTAAAATCAATCGAATGGAAAATTTACTCGAAACCAAAGTAGGCGCAGTGGTGAGCAAAGATTACCGCACGGCCCGTGTATTCAGCGCTTACGGCATTGATTTTTGTTGCAAGGGCGGCATCAGTGTTGCCGAAGCCTGCAAGCGTAATGAGGCCGATGCCGAAAAGCTGAAGGCCGAAATTGAAGCTTTATTGCAACAAGGAACCACCTCCGATGAAGTGGTACATCGCATGTCGCTCACCGAATTGGCCTGGCACATTGTGAACACACACCACCAGTATGTTCGTGAAAACGGGCCTTTGCTCGAAGCCTATTTACTCAAAATTGCCAATGTGCATGGTGGCCGGCATCCCGAGCTGATTAATCTGTACAGCCATTTCCGAAATGGCCGGCAGCACCTGGTACATCATATGGAAAAGGAAGAGCACATCTTGTTTCCGCTGATTGAGCGTATCGATAAAACGAGCTCCGCACGAATGAGTCCGGCTGTTCGTGAAAGTCTGCATGGCCCCATTGCCATGATGGAGCAGGAACACGATACCGAGGGTGAACGATTTAGGGAGATGCGTGCCCTCACCAACGATTTTAACCCGCCAGCCGATGCTTGTCAAACCTATCGTGTGGCCTTTAAAATGCTGGCTGAATTCGAAGCGGATTTGCATCGCCACATACACCTCGAAAACAACATCCTTTTTGTAAAGGCCATCGATAAGCTGGCCGCAAATCATTGAGTTATGAGTCTGTTCTCAGCTGCTTGCGAAAGTTCCCTCCGATTGCTTACCTATGTGCATGCCCATGCCGGTGCCGACCGCAAATTGGGTGTGCAGGAAATTGCACAGGGCACCGATACGCCAGCAGCTTATGCGGCTAAAATTTTGCAGATTCTGGCCCGTAAAGGGCTGGTTTCCTCGGTGAGGGGCCCGCATGGCGGCTTTTTTCTAGATACCCAGCAAGCCGAACAACTTACGGCCTTTGATGTGGTGCTGGCTATTGACGGGCACGATTTGTTTAAGACCTGCATGCTCGGACTCAAGGATTGTTCGTCGGACCACCCTTGCCCCATGCACGACGATTTTCTGCAAATCAGAACCCGGCTTGAAATTGCCTTGCGGCAGACCCGGGTGAAAGCCCTGGCCGAACGCTACAAGAGCGGGATGTTTTTCGTGAACATTGCTGACATCGATAAACTATCACCTTAAACATATCCGCCTATGCAGCTCGATCAACAAATCTTAAGTGAAATTGTCGTACACATGAAGTACGGCCGCTACCTGCCCGAACAGCAGCGCCGCGAAACCTGGCCTGAAATCTGTGACCGCTACACCGCCATGATGGTGGAGAAATACCCGCACATGGAAGCCGATATTGAGGACAATATGGCATGGGTACGCGCTAAAAAGGTATTGCCTTCGATGCGCGCCATGCAGTTTGCAGGTGCGGCCATTCAGCGAAACCATAGTCGCATTTACAATTGTGCTTACATGCCGGTAGATGATATTCGATCGTTTAGCGAAGCCATGTTTTTGCTTTTGGGAGGCACCGGGGTTGGGTATTCGGTGCAGTTTCACCATGTAGATAAGTTGCCCGAACTGCGCAGGGCGGTTAAACACCGGAAGTTTCTGGTGGGCGATAGCCTGGAAGGCTGGGCCGATTGCATTAAAGTGCTGATGAAAGCCCATTTTGGTATGAGCGGCTATATGCCTGTCTTCGATTTTTCCGACATCAGACCCAAAGGCACCCGCTTGGTTACTGCCGGTGGTAAAGCACCCGGCCCCGAACCCCTGAAAATTTGCGTGGCGCACATCACCGCTATCCTCGACCGGAAAGCCGATGGTGAAAAGCTGAGTCCGCTGGAGTGCCACGACATCATGTGCCACATCGCCAATGCGGTGCTGGCTGGTGGCATTCGACGATCAGCCATGATTTCGCTTTTTTCGTTCGACGACGAGGAAATGCTCAGCTGCAAATTTGGTCCCTGGTGGGAACTCAACGAACAGCGCGGCCGTGCCAATAACTCGGCCGTCATTAAACGCGACCGCATACAGGAGCATGAGTTCTTTGCGCTTTGGGAAAAAATTGAGCTCAGCGGTTCGGGAGAACCAGGCTTTTATTTCACCAACGATATTGAGTGGGGTACCAACCCTTGTTGCGAAATTGCGCTCCGGCCCTATCAGTTTTGTAATTTGTGTGAGGTGAATGTTTCTGATGTCGACAGTCAGGAGGAACTAAACAGTAGGGCCGCGGCCGCTGCTTTTCTAGGCACCTTGCAGGCCGGTTTCACCGATTTCCACTATCTGCGCGACATTTGGCGGCGCCATACCGAAAAAGACGCCCTTATTGGCGTTGGCATGACAGGCATTGGCAGTGGCCGGGTAGCGCAGTACGATTTAACCGAAGCTGCCGAAGTGGTCAAGGCCACTAACCGTCGGGTGGCGGCCCAAATCAACATTCATCCGGCAGCGCGGGCTACCACCATCAAGCCTTCAGGAACTTCTTCGCTTGTATTGGGTACCTCCAGCGGCATCCACGCCTGGCACAACGATTATTACGTGCGCCGAATTCGCATTGGCAAAGACGAAGCCTTGTACCATTACCTAAAGCTGCGCCATCCCGAATTGCTCGAAGACGATTTGCTGAATCCGAAGCAAGGCATCATTTGCATTCCACAGGCCGCGCCAGCGGGTAGTATTTTGCGCAACGAGGATGCCTTATCGCTGCTGGAGCGCATTAAAAAATTCAACCTCGAATGGGTACGTCCCGGCTACAGTGCCGGCAGCAATGCCAATAATGTGTCGGCTACCATTTCCATTCGCCCCGAAGAATGGCCCCTGGTAGGCCGCTGGATGTGGGAAAACAAATCCTCGTACAATGGCCTGAGTGTGTTGCCGTACGATAATGGGAATTACAAGCAAGCTCCTTTTACGGATGTTACTGAACTGGTTTACCGCGAAATGGTGGGTAAACTACACGAAATCGATCTGAGTGAGGTGTTTGAAACGGAGGATCTAACCGACCATCGTGCTGAAGCTGCCTGTGCAGGCGGGGCCTGTGCGGTGGTGTGAGATCATAGTGTTTTTTAACCGGGCGGCCGTCGTGAGACGGTTGCCCTTATTAAGAAAATGACCATGCTACGGGATTTTCAAATAGTGGTAAGCTTAGGATGGCTGTTTCTGGCAGCATTATTGGGCACTTTACTGCGCTGGCACCAAGTGTGGCCAGTTGAAGGTCTGGTGTATCCATATTGGTTGCATGCCCATTCACACCTGGCATTTCTGGGATGGTTGTTTAATGCCTTTTTTGTGATTTTTACCTCAGGGCTCAGCGGCGAAAGTGATAGGTCGGCCCGTAAACTGTTCGTCTGGCTGCAATTGCCGCTTTTGGGCATGGCCATCAGTTTTCCAATGGGAGGCTACAGTAGCCTTAGTATTGTATTTTCGACCTTGCACATCGTGTTGGCCTGGTTTTTTGCCTGGCGTTGGCTGGGTAAATGGCAAAAGGAGCTCAGCGGCAGCTGGCTTTCCACAGCCCGTTTGGCCATGTGGTTCATGGTGCTTTCAAATTTGGGCCCATTTATGGTGGGAGCCGCTCAGGCAACCCAAAACCGCTGGTTGTACGATAACGCCCTTCACTACTATTTGTATTTTCAATATGCCGGATTTTTCAGCTTTGCCGCTTTGGCAGCAGTGCAACAATTTTTTAAAGCCGATTGGACGGTTTTGCATCGTCCCTTGCTGTGTTGGGTAATTGGCTTTTACCTGTTTTTGGCATGCTTGCCTCAAGTTTGGTGGCTGGCATTGCTCCTGGTACCCGTGTGGGGGTGGTGGTTTTTCGGTAAAGCTTTTAAAGCCATCAAGCTGCCTGTAAAACCGGTTTTGTGGAAGTTGATCGTCATTGCTTTTTTGCTTAAATGGACCTTTGAAGCCCTGTATTTACTGCCGCAGTTATACAGCTGGGCGAAGGGCATTCGCAGCCTTCAAATTGGCTATATGCACCTCTACTTTTTGGGGGTGGTGAGTCCTACTATTTTATTGCTTTGGTTCAGATCGCCATTCCTGCAGTTATGGTGGGTGGTGGTTGCAGCCATAACCCTGCTCTTGTTGTTGCTTTCGCCCTGGCTTTTGCCTTTGGCTGGATGGGAATTTATGGCCGGAGCCTACATGGTTGGGGCCCTACTTTTACTGGTTGCTACCACCTTATTTTTCTACAAACGTTTAAATCTACTGCTATGGAAACCATAAACCGCCCATTGATGCGGGCATCGTACCGAAATTGTTTGTACTGCGCTCTGCGGCCACAAACACCTGTTCAAAGGGCTCCGTCGGCCTTTCTCGAAGAAATGAATCATCTGAAACAAGAGGTGCAGCTAGGTGCACGACAGATGTTGCTCAGCAATCAGCTGCCTAAAGATCAGGTATTGGTGATTCAGCAGGGCTTTGTCAAAATTTTCACCCACAATGCCGAAGGTGAAGAGCGCTTGCTGGGCATTGCTGGGCCGGGACAAGCTTTATTTACCGAACAGCTGTTTCCTGCACTTCCGGCACTGGGGCAAATGGAAACCATCACCAGTTTTTACGGTTGCCTCATTCCTGTGCAATTGTTGCAGCAAGGCGATGGACTGAAAAAGGAATCCCTTTGTTTTTTAGAGCAAAGCATGCGCTTTTACCAGCAAAGTTTGCAACGGATGCAGCATTTTACGCAAGCCTCGGTGATACAGCGACTTGCCTTGAGCATTTGCCATGTGGCCGATATGGGCGGATTTAACGCCAAAGGCGAATTGCGGGTACCGCTGCGCCGGGCCGATTGGGCAGCTTTGGCCCATATCACCACCGAGTCGGCCATAAGAGGCATTGCACGCATGGAAGACGAAGGGCTGTTGGTGAAGAACGGACGGATGTTCCGTTTGCTGTCCTTGCCCCAAATTCAAGCGCTTAGCAAACAAGCTTCATGAAACAAATACGCTTAATCCGTCAGTTTAGCTTCGAAGCTGCGCATCTGCTGCCGGCGCATGAAGGGCTTTGTAAGCATTTGCATGGGCACTCGTATCGCCTGGAAGTTGAGGTAAAAGGCCCTGTGCAGCCAGAAAATAGCGGGCCGGAGGCGGGCATGTTGCTCGATTTAAAACGACTAAAGCAGTGGGTACAGCATGCGGTGATTGAGCCATGCGACCACGCGCTGATCATCCCCGGTTTTTTGCCTATAGCGCAACGACAGGCCGCCCGACAGCTCAGTGCCCGGGTGCTGGAACTGCCGTTTACGCCCAGTTGCGAAAATTTGGTGCATTGGATGGCTGAATTGCTGCAGACCAACCTGCCAGCTAAGGTCCATTTAACCAGATTGTGCTTGTGGGAAACTGCCAGTTCGGCTGCCATCTGGCTGGCTGACGATCAGGCGTAAAGCATTTTAGCTGGCTATGACGGCGGTCATTTTTAAATCCTCGGCGCTACGCTAAACTTGCATCATGCGTAGCTTGATGCTTCAGATGATATCCGTAGCAGGGATGTGTTGGCTGGCAGCCTGCCAACCGCAAGAGGTGCCTGTAGATCCGAAAACCGACGAACTTTTGGTTTTACAATTTGAGCATCTTTTCGATGGGGCAGTGCTGCTGCCGGCACAGCGCATCTACCAAAATGCTGCGGGCAATAGCCTCAGCATAACCCGCTTGGAGTACCTGGTTTCGCAGCTCGAACTCGAAAATGCAACCGGAGAAAAACGGCTGTTGGCCGGCCCCTGGTACATGAATGCGTTCGACCAACAGCCCGATACCGTGCATATCCGGAATTTTAAGCCGGTGCAGCTTCGCCTCAGGATTGGTCTCGACAGCCTACAGAATCAGTCGCATCAGCACGACCAAGGGCATGGTTTTATCAACATGGCCTGGCCCGATCTGATGGGGGGTGGGTATCATTTTTTGAAATTGGAAGGGCGTTACCTGCATCCTTCCGATCAGGAGCGAGGCTATGCCTTTCATCTCGGAAAATCAGAATTTGCCGTACCCGTAAATCAGGTGGCCCATAAGCCCGCCGGAACAGCTTATTTGAAGCTGACCATGTCGGTTGAACGCTGGTTTGGCCCTCCAGTAGTGTGGGAGCTGGGCCATCATGCCAGCCATACCATGATGTTTGATTCGGTAATGGCAAAATTAGTAGAGAATGGAAAGGAGGTTTTTCTTGAGGCTCCTTAGTTGTTTAGTTCTTGGGTTGATTGTGTTGGCTGCGGGCTGCCGTAACCAGATTGAAAAGCCGGTCCCAGACGAATGGACCTACAATCCGGTGTATGTGCAGCCCGAGCAGCCACATTTGTTTCCGCCCATGCCGCAACCAGCCGATAACCGCATGACCCTTGCAGGCATCGCACTGGGGCGCTCGTTGTATAACGACCCCATTTTGTCGGAAAATGGCCGCTCTTGCGCCAGTTGTCATTGGCAGCAGCGGGCATTTACGGCCGATCGGCTGGTGGTAGGGCTCGATACTTCACGTTTTTTTGAAATCATACCCCACCAAAACTTGGGCTGGAAAACTTATTACAACTGGACAGGCAATGAGCATTTGCTCGATTCGGTGCCGCATGCCGATTTTGGTCCTGACTTTTTTAATACCGATATGCCCGCCATGAAGGCACGTTTGGCCAGCCATCCCGATTATCCCCGCATGTTTTACCAAAGCTTTGGACTGCATATTGGCAAGACGGAAAATCAGGAGTTGGTACCCGATTTAATTGCCAAAGCTTTGGGGCAATACCTCCGAACCATGGTCTCTGCCAACAGTCCATTTGATAAATTCATTCGGAAAGAAGCACCGCTTTCGCCCGATGCCTGGCGAGGCTATGTGCTATTTTTTTCTGAAAAAGGAGAGTGCTTTCACTGCCATGGTTATCCTTTTATGAGCGACCATCAGTTCCATGATATTGGTTTGGAGTTCGATCCGCAAGGCCGGCATATAGGCAGGTTGGAAGTGAGCGGTGCTGGCTATGATCGCGGAAAATTTGCGACGCCTTCGTTGCGCAATGTGGCCCTAACCGGGCCTTATATGCACGATGGACGCTTCGCTACACTCGAAGAAGTTATCGACCACTACAGTGATGGCATAAAGGAATCGCCTAATCTTGATCCGCTTTTTTATAAACAGGGCTTTCCAAGTCCGGGTTTGCGATTAAACCAGCAGGAGAAGGTCGATCTGAAGGCTTTTTTATTGGCATTAACCGATTCGTCTTACATCAGCATTCCACGATGACCAGCTTTCACTACCGAAAATGGAGTTTGATATTGGCACTTCCCTACCTGGCCTATTGTGCATGGCTTTATACGGGTAGTTTGTCGGCAGCCGATTTACCTGAAACAAGGCTATCAACCGAAGCCAAAGAAGGCCGCTTGCACTGGGCCAAGTACAATTGTCAGAGCTGCCACCAGCTATTTAGATTGGGGGGCTACCTCGGGCCTGAATTGACGCATATGATGAGCGAGCCTGGTAAAAATGAAGCCTATGCCATGGCCTTTATGCTTGTTGGCTCGGCCAATATGCCTGCACTCGGACTTACAGAGCTGGAAGCCAAAGCCATTGCCCGCTATTTGCGCGAACTCGACCAATCGGCACAAACACTTCAAAATAAATATGGACGCTATGGAGCGCCTTAATAACAGCTACCCCTGGCTTAAACTAGCCCTTTGGGCCTTGGCAGCCACTTTGTTGTTTGGTTTTTTAGCGGCAATTCGCTATCAAACAGGGGCTTGGCTCGATGATTATTTGTCGTTTCGGAAGTTGCGGCCGCTGCATGTAAGCAGTGCACTGGGGTGGATTTTCGCTTCCGCCATTGGTTTGGTGTTGTATGCAAATCGGCGCGTGGTGCGGGGCAGCGAAAAAGCCATGTTGCCCTTGTACGTGGTAACTGGTTCGGCCATTTTGATCAGCTATGTGATGGGGATTTTTGGTGGTCGCGAATATTGGGAATTCAGTCCTTGGCTGATTCCACCCATCCTCATGGTGTGGTTGCTGTTTGGGAAAGCGGTACTGCGCCGCTTAAAATTTAGCGGTACTGCGGTGCCGGTTTATCGTTGGATGTGGCTCACCGGATTGCTGTTTTTCGCCTTTACTTTTCTGGAGTCGTTACTGTGGCATTTGCCGGCCATTCACAGCCAACCGGTACGCGAAACAGCACTGCAATGGAAGTCGTATGGTTCGCTGGTAGGCAGCTGGAACATGCTCATTTATGGTTCGGCAGCCTGGTTGGGACGAAAACTTCAAAATAAACGTGAAAGTGCAGCCGACAGTTGGCAGGAGGGTGCGCTGTACCTGCTTAGCCTTACCAACCTCATGTTCAACTGGTCGCATCATATTTACGATTTGCCGGTGCCTCATTGGATTTTGCAACTGGGCTTCTACATCAGCATGTCCGAATTGCTGGTGCTGTACTTGTTGCTTCGGTCGTTTAAGCTTTCAAGCGATAAACGGCCTGCCGCACGCTTACTTCAGTACAGTGAATTGTGGGTAATCATCAATCTGGTGCCGGCTATTCTAATGTCGGTGCCCTGGCTCAACCAGTATACCCATGGCACCCATGTTACCGTTGCGCACGCCATGGGCACCACCATAGGTATTAATACCATGATTTTATTGGCGGGAATCGCATGGCATGCTTGCTGGGTCTCAGATGCACGAACCACTGGAAGACTGCTGGCGCTGCAAGTATTGCTTTTCTTGTTTGTTGCGAGTTTGTTTGCCACTGGTGTTTATGCCGGCTTAATTCGTCAGGATTACACTGCATTTCAGCTGCGCCAAATCATACAGCCTTTTTTGACCATAGCCATGTGGTTGGGCATGGGTACCGCAGTTGCCTTTGTGCCTATTTGGTTGCAATTGTACCGAGGCCTCAATAATCCAACTGAGCTAAACCGGGCTAAAACTGCCGTTAAGGAGGTCGAATGGAATGAAGTTGTGCATTAAAGACAAAGAAGTCTTAAATTATTTCTGCTGTTTTGAGCTCTAAATGCACATTTGAAATCATATTGATCGGTTTATGATTTGAGTCATAAATCAGATTCATGGGTATTTAGATCTTTGTATCCATAAAACAAGCTGATGATGAAAAAAATACTGCTTCTCTTGGCGCTTGCCGCAATTACAGTGTATTGTGGGCGTCCCGACAAATCTGCTGAGTCAGCAGCAGCGAATGAAATGAAAGGGTCAACTGCTGATTACGACCCAAACCGAGGCCTTGGCCGTTTCGAAAACATGGAGCTTCCAGCGGGATTGGATCACGCCATGGCCACAGAAGGTGAGAAAATCACGAACACCAAATGCCGCTCTTGCCACAAAATGACCGACGAGCGTTTGGTTGGACCCGGTTGGGCTGGTGTAACGGAGCGTCGTACGCCTGCCTGGCTCATGAATTTTATTACCGATCCAGATCCGATGATTGATGTAGACCCGGAACTTCAAGCGCAACTCGAACTCTGCTTGGTGCGTATGCCAAACCAGAATGTATCTGATGACGCTGGTCGTGCAATACTCGAATACATGCGTAAAAACGACGGGGTACAATAGCCACATCTTAAAACCTTAGATATGAAAAAGCTTTTACAAAGCCTGCCCATTGTAGCAGGTGTCCTGTTTTTCACTTCCTGCGGCACAAGTGAAAGCGGTAGTTCCGAAAACCACAACCGCAGCACACATGAACACGCTGGTCAGTCGGCAGTTCCTGACGATGAGTCGGCGCGCAATGTAGTTCAAGTGGCCGTTTCTTCGGCTGATCACAGCACCTTGGTGGCCGCAGTTAAGGCCGCGGGACTGGTAGATGCCTTGAGCAATGTTGGTCCTTTCACCGTGTTTGCTCCGGTAAATGCAGCCTTTGATGAGTTACCTGCCGGAACGGTTGAAAGTTTGCTGAAGCCAGAAAGCAAAAGCACGCTTATCGACATTCTGGAATACCATGTTTACGTAGGGGTAATTCGACCTGCTATTTACCAGGATGGCATGCGGCTGAATCAGGTAAATGGTGGCAATGTTACACTTGGACGTAATGGAGCCGATAAGACCGTAAACAATGCTAAGGTATTGGGTACAGTTGAAGCATCAAATGGCATCATTTACGTCATCGACAAGGTATTGCTTCCCGAATAATTATTCCAAATTCATAAATAAATTCCCCATGAAAATTAAAAACATCCTTAAATCCGCCTTGCTTTTGACAGCAGGTATGGCTTTTTTGGCCAGCTGCAAACCCAAGGCCCCCGGCTCCGTAGATACGGGCGATGCCGCTTCGAAGGTGTACGTTGCACCCGGCAAGCACGACGAGTTTTACAACATTGTATCTGGAGGCTTCAATGGTCAGATGAGTGTTGTGGGCCTGCCTTCAGGCCGTGTATTCAAGATTGTACCCGTGTTTTCGGTGCATCCCGAAAATGGTTATGGTTACAGCGAAGAATCAAAGCCCATGTTAAACACCTCACATGGTTTTGTGCCTTGGGACGATTTGCATCACATCGCATTATCAACCACCAATGGCGAACACGATGGGCGTTGGGCTTTTGGTAATGGCAACAATACCCCGCGTGTAGCCCGTGTAGACCTCACCACATTTGAGACCACCGAAATTCTGGAAATCCCCAACAGTGGCGGCAATCACTCGAGTCCATTTATTACTGAAAACACCGAGTACCTGGTAGCTTCAACGCGTTTTTCTGTGCCTATTGGCGACGATAAAGCCCGTGACGTGCCCATTAACACCTACAAAGAGAATTTTAAAGGCACCGTAAGTTTTGTTCGTGCTGATAAAGAGGGTGAAATGGAAATCGCCTTTCAACTGGTGACGCCAGGGGTAAATTTTGACCTGGCACGTGCAGGTAAAAACAAATCGCACGGCTGGTTCTTTTTCTCAACATACAACACAGAACAGGCCCACACCCTGCTAGAAGTAAATGCCTCGCAAAAAGACAAGGACTTTATTATGGCCGTAAACTGGAAAAAAGCTGAAGAATATGTGAAAGCAGGCAAGGGCAAAATGGTGAAAGCACGTTACGCCCACAATGTGCTCGATCACAACTCGGGCATTGCCACTTCAACCATCAAAGAAGAAGTTTTGCAGCTCGACATTGCCGAATATCCCGACATCGTGTATTTTATTCCTTGCCCCAAGTCGCCACATGGTACCGACGTTGATCCGAGCGGAGAATACATTATCGGTTCCGGTAAATTAGCCGCCATCATTCCGGTATTCAGTTTTACCAAAATGTTGGCAGCCATTGAGAAAAACGATTATGAAGGCACTTATGATGGTCATCCAGTATTGCGTTATGAATCGGTGCTAAAAGGCGAAGTAGTAAAGCCCGGCCTTGGGCCCTTGCATACCGAATTTGATGGACGTGGCTATGCGTACACCTCTATGTTTGTGTCGTCAGAAGTGGTGAAGTGGGACTTGAACACACTTGAGGTGGTCGATCGAGCGCCGACTTATTATTCAGTAGGGCACTTGATGATTCCTGGCGGACCTACAACTAAGCCTCATGGTAAATACTTGGTAGCTTACAACAAAATCACCAAAGATCGTTATCTGCCTACCGGGCCTGAATTATGTCACTCAGCACAGTTGTACGACATTTCAGGCGATAAAATTAAGCTGTTGCTCGACTTCCCAACCATTGGTGAGCCGCATTATGCCGAAGCATTGCCTGCCAGCCTGATCAAAGACAAGCAGGTGAAGTTTTACCCGCTCGAAAAGAACACCCATCCCTATGCCACGAAGTCGCCCGATGAAACTCGAATCGAGCGTAAGGGCAATAAGGTGCATGTGTACATGACATCGATACGATCGCACTTTGGTCCCGACAACATTGAGGGTGTTAAGCTGGGTGATGAGGTATATTTTCACGTGACCAACTTGGAACAAGATTGGGATGTTCCACATGGTTTTGCCATCAAAGGTGCGAACACGGCTGAGCTATTGATCATGCCAGGGGCTACCCAAACCCTGAAGTGGGTTCCGGATCGTGTGGGAGTTTTTCCCTTCTATTGCACCGACTTTTGTTCTGCTTTGCACCAAGAGATGCAAGGGTACATCCGGATTTCCCCAGCTGGAAGTAACGTGCCGCTCATTTATTCATTGGGTAATTAAGGATACAGAGGAGCAGGCCTAGCCTGCTCCTCACATTTAAAATCACATGCAAAAGCTAAATAACGCACATCGCTTGTTGATTGCATTGGCCTCCGGGATCATGATCATTGCTTTTTTTGTGCCCTTTTGGCAGATACAAATGTGGGCTCCACAATATCCTGAATGGTTGCACATGAAAATCTGGCTACACCAAATCACCGGTGATGTTGACATCATCAACGGCCTGAACCACTACATCGGCATGAAATACATCAAAGCCGATATGTTTCCTGAATTTTCGATTATGCCCTATATACTTGCTGGCCTTATTGCCATAGGCTTGACGTCGGCAGCGGTTGGCAGAAGGTGGTTGGTATGGACTTTTCTTGTTTTACTCATCGCAGCGGGAACAGCCGGCTTGGTTGATTTTTACCTCTGGGGCTACGATTACGGTCACAATCTCGACCCTCAAGCTGCCATTAAGGTGCCAGGCATGGTGTATCAACCTCCGCTCATAGGCACCAAAGAACTGCTCAATTTCATTGCCTATTCGGCTCCCGATGTTGGGGGTATCGTATTAGGTCTTTCAGGAGTGCTGGTCATCGTCAGTCTTGTGCTTCATTACCGTCAACCTCATAAAATCGCTTAATCATGAATAAATCCCTGCTGCTGTTGTGTTTCCTAGGCGTTGTGCTGCTTTGGTCGTGCGACCCGCAGCCTCGCCCCATCGAATTTGGAAAAGACGCTTGTAACCATTGCAAAATGATTATTTCCGATCCGAGATATGGTGCTGAGTTGGTTACGAAAAAAGGTAAGATTTTCGTTTTCGACGATTTGAATTGCTATTGGAGTTTCCGACAACAGCAGGGTTTTACCGAGGAGGAAATAGCCCATAGTGTAGTGTTTGTTTTTAACGAACCTCAGACGTATGTGGAAGCAGGTCAGGCCTGTTTCCTCTACGCTGAGGGGATCAGGAGCCCCATGGCCAGCGGTTTTGCCGCCTTTAGCAGCAGCGAAGCCTGTAATGAACATAGGAGCAACTGGCAGGCAGTGCGCATGAGTTGGTCCGATGTGCGCCAAAAGCTACAGCGATGAAAACCTTCCTCATAAGCGTGCTGCTGGGCTTGTTAAGTTACAGCGGATTCGCTCTGCCACGTACCTGGCACATCAGTCCGCAGCAGCCCGGTTTGACCGCTGCTGTTGAAAGGGCACAGCCGGGCGACACCATCCGGCTGCAGGCAGGTACCTATGCCGAAGGCAATGTGATCATTCAAAAGAACCTCGTACTTATAGGCGAGCCGGGTGCTGTGCTCGACGGGCAAGGAAAGTTCGAAATCCTCACCATTGCCAAGGCCAGGGTGAGCATTTTGCGGCTGACCTTCCGTCGCTCGGGACGTTCGAATATGGACGATTATGCCGGTATTAAGGTACACGACGCACATGGCGTACGTATTTTGAATAACAAATTCGAAGAAACCTTTTTTGGCATTCACCTTTCTAACAGCGACTCAGCCTACATTGCGGGTAACCGATTGGTGGCTACGGCTGCTAATGAATATGAATTGGGCAACGGTATTCACTTGTGGAAGTGTAACCATGCCCGCATCGAAAAAAACCACATTACCGGGCACCGTGATGGGATTTATTTTGAATTCGTAACCAACGCCCGCATATACAAAAATCAGAGCCATAAAAACATGCGATACGGACTTCATTTCATGTTTTCTAATGATAACGAGTACCGCGAGAATGTTTTTCGCAACAATGGAGCAGGTGTAGCGGTGATGTATACCAAAGGGGTACGTATGATCAACAATGTATTTGAGCAAAATTGGGGCGCTGCCGCCTATGGTATGTTGCTTAAAGACATCCGGGATAGTGAAGTGCGTGGCAACCAATTTTTGAATAATACCTCCGGTATTTACATGGAGGGAACCAGCCGTACGCAGTTCGAAGGCAATTTGTTTCAATCGAACGGTTGGGCCATTCAACTCCAAGCCAGCTGCGATGATAATCACTTTAGTGGAAACAATTTTATTGCCAATACTTTCGACATGGCAACCAATGGTCATGTGGTGCTCAATAAAATTGATGGCAATTATTGGGATAAGTACCAAGGCTATGATCTTGATAGGGATGGCCGGGGCGATGTTCCACATTATCCCGTTAGCTTGTTTGCCAGTTTAAGTGAGCGGGTACCTGCAGCTATGCTGCTGTGGCGAAGCTTTTTAGTTTACCTCATGGAAAAAGCCGAAAAGGTAATGCCTGCAATTATTCCCATCGACCTGCGCGACAACCAACCTCAAATGAAAGCAAATGATCTCGGTATATAAACTCAATAAACAATTTGGACGACTCCAAGCGCTCAAGGATATCAGTTTGGAATTGTCGTCGGGACACGCCTATGCACTTATCGGACCTAATGGCTCGGGCAAAACCACGCTTATCAAATGTATTTTAGGCCTTGTTCTTCCGAAATCGGGTGATATTGTAGTCGGGGGTGAGTCGGTGCTCCATCATTGGCAATATCGGAATCAATTGGGCTATATGCCTCAAATTGGACGCTATCCGGGGAATATGACCATAGGGCAATTGTTTTCCATGATTAAAGACATTCGAAAAAGTCATGATTTGCTCGATGAGGAGCTACTTGACACCTTTAGGTTGCGCGACATGTACAACAAGCGCATGCACACCTTGTCGGGTGGGACCCGTCAAAAAGTGAGTGCAGCCCTGGCTTTTTTATTCAATCCGCCTATTCTCATCTTAGATGAGCCCACGGCCGGCCTCGATCCTTTGTCGGTGGAGCTTCTCAAAGACAAAATCATCAAGGAAAAAGAAGCCGGCAAGCTAGTTATTATCACCTCGCACATCATGAGCGATCTTGATCATTTGGCAACTGATGTCATTTATTTGTACGAAGGCAATTTGGTGTACAGCAATGCGATTGCCCAACTCAAAGAAGAAACCGGTGAAGAACGGTTGGGCAAGGCCATTTCATGTATCATATCAGCCCAACTTCAGGATTCTTAAACATTCTGACATGCTACAACTTATCCGATATATATTGCTCGACATTGTTCGCACCCGATTCATTTTGTTCTATACATTGTTGCTCTTGTTGAGCAGCATCGGCATGTTTCAGCTCGATGGCGATACCTCCAAGGTATTGCTCAGTTTGATGAATATTGTACTTATAGTAGTACCCTTGGTAAGCGTGGTTTTTACAACCATACATTTTTATAACTCTTATGAATTTATTGAGCTCATGCTGGCCCAGCCCGTGGATCGGCGACTCATTTTTTTGGCTGAATTTCTGGCTACCGTAATTTCGTTGGTATTGGCCTACCTCATTGGAGTAGGCGTTCCTATGATAATTTATGGCGGGGCTGTAGGGGGAATGTTGTTGCTTTTTACCGGCAGCATGCTAACAGTGGCTTTTGTATCGCTCGCATTTTTGAGCAGTGTATTAACCCGCGATAAAGCCAAGGCCATTGGTTTGGCGTTGTTGTTTTGGCTTTATTTTGCGCTCATTTACGATGCCTTCATCATGTGGTTTATTTATCACTTCAGCGAATACCCGCTCGAACGTGCTACTCTGGCCCTGGTGAGCTTGAATCCAGTTGACCTTGCACGCATTATGATGATGCTTGAGCTCGATATCTCAGCCCTGATGGGCTATAGCGGTGCGTTTTTCAAGCAATTTTTTGGAAGTGCACAAGGCGGTATTTTTTCGACGCTTTTGCTCATATTGTGGTCATTGATTCCGATTGGATTTGCAACTCGCATTTTTCGTAGAAAAGATTTATAAGATGAAAACCGACATTAAAAGTCGAGCTGATATTGAGCGAATTGTGCAACACTTTTATCATGAGCTGTTGCGCGATGAGGGCATGAACTTTTATTTTGGTGAAGCGTTTCGAGCCAAACTTCCCGATCACTTATCGCGAATGTGTGATTATTGGGAAAACAGCCTTTTTCATACGGGGAATTATCAAGGGAACCCTATGATTAGCCACCAACACCTTCACCAGCAAAAAAAACTGGAACCTGAGCACTTCATGAATTGGCTCAAGTGCTTTCATGCGAGTATTGATAGTTTATATGAAGGTTTTATGGCTGATCAACTTAAGCTGCGTTCGCGCAATATTGGTTACCTCATGCAAGCTCGGGTGTTAAACCAGCCCCCCGATGAAGCGGCTTATGAAGCCATGCTGCCCAACATAGCCCCGCCGCCGACAACGGGAACAAAGCAGTAAACACCAAAAGCAATTCGTTAGCGAGCGGGATTTGGCTGTAACTCATCGAGGCCATGCCTTGCAGTGCTAAAAGGCTTTCGGTACTCAGAAATGCCGATAAAAAGAGCCAAATGCAAATTTTAACCAAACGATTGTTGGGCAACCAGCCTTCTCGAATCAGCCAATACAGCAAAAAACTACTAAAAACACCCAACAGAATCAGGTGTAAATAGGCAATAACAATGGGTCTGAAGCTGAATGCTATCTTTTCGAGCGCCGGAATGGTGCTTAAAATCTGGAAAATCATGCGGGCTACAATAGCGGCTCCGGCCAACTTTAGGAGCCAGTTTATGGGTTGCCCAAGCTTTTTTGATTCTGTTATTAACAGTACCTGATTGAGATGAATCCAGCGCAGCCAAACCAATAATTGCGCAATGGCCACACCAATGGCAAACACATACAGCCAAAGCGGCATAGGATGCCAGAGTAAGGATAATAAAATCCCCGCCATTGTAAGAAAAGCCAGTGCTTTAATCCATGCATACCCCCCCGAACGCTTGTCGGCCGTCCAGTCGGCGGTTGTTATTGCCATGGCGCCAAACAGAAACCATCCGTTGTATTGATAATGTAAATAGCTGTAGAATCCTGTGAGGTATTGTTGCATACTTAAGCTACGGTGCATGAAATGCCATGCCAGGTACATCAAGCCTGCTCCCGCCAGTAAATTAAACGTTAATGCCGGAAACAGCCAATGCCTGAGGACTCGACTTGAAGTCAGTGTGCATAGCAAATAGATATAGTGTGCGGCTGTTAAAATCATCCAAGCAAACATGAGCTCCTCCACTAAAAATGACCAATAGCCCATACCATGCCTTAAGTACACGGCAAATAGCACCCAAGACAACATATATTGTCCGCCTAAAAGCCAAGGCATGAGTTTTGACTGACAAGCAAACTTTTTCCTGAACATTATCCAAATTAGCCACAGTAAGCTAAAACTTACCCAGCCATTCAATGCGAAAAACGCATGTCCGAGTTGGAGGTGCTTTTGAACAACCCAAGGCATTTCAAAAACCACTTTGGCACGCATGAGCAAGCCCATGAGCGTAATGCTTAAAAAGCTCAGCAGCGATAACCGAACATACCAACGGGCTTCCATCAACAGTAAAGCTTGCGGTTTTTGATTTCAACCTTGCCTTCTTCCTGCATTTTACTAAGGGTGCGAATAATGGTTTCTACGCGCAGCCCGGTAAAATTGGCAAGCTCCTGCCGGGTGTAAGGAATACGTATCCTTCCATCAGGCTGGCCGGCTTGCTCTCGACAATTTTTTAGAATATTAAGAATGCGCTGTTCTGGGTTAGCAATCATATTATCACGGGCACTGATGGCCTTTTGATAGGCCCTGCGCGACATCATAACCAAAAACGAACGCTGTAAAGGGGGGTATTCTTCGAGCAGATTCATTAAGCTGCTTTTTGATATTCGTATCACCACAGTTGGTTCGCATGCCATGGCTGAAGCAGGGTACGCTTCATCGATGAATAGCGGTGGCTCGCCAAAGCTTTGCCCTTCATAAAACATGCCCTGTGTGTATTCTTTGCCCTCTCGAGAGAGATTAAACATGCGTACCGAACCCTGCTCAATCTGATAATAGTAACGTGCGCTATCACCTTCCATAAAGATCTGATCGCCTTTTTCGTGTTTAGTACTTAGAGCACCCCAAGCATACAGTAAATCACGGTCGATTTGGTCGGGATAGGTTCTTGGGAGTTGGTGCGACATGCTGGGGCTGTATTTACTAGGGTGAAATCAGATCCAAAGTTCAACATCGCAATCGGGTATTAATATGACTGAAATCATAATATTTTGTTTCGACAGGGACAATGGGCTGTGTCGGTTGGCTTGGAAAGATAGTTGGGTAGATTTTTTCGCTTAAATGCCACTTTTTTCAATTTTTGCTGTTGTAAACTTCATAGCTTCGCACACACATGAACATTGGCATCGTATGTTATCCTACCTATGGCGGTAGTGGCGTTGTGGCCACCGAACTGGGCAAAGGCCTGGCTGCTAGGGGTCATAAAGTACATTTCATTAGTTACACCCAGCCTGCCCGGCTAGATATCTTCATGGAAAATATCTACTACCACGAAGTAGCCATGGTGCACTATCCGCTTTTTGAACATTCGCCCTATTTGCTGGCCTTAACGAGTAAGTTGGTGGATGTAGTGAAATACGAAAAGCTCGAATTACTGCATGTACATTACGCCATTCCGCATGCTACGGCAGCCAATTTGGCCCAACAAATTCTCGCTTCTCAGGGCATTAGAGTGGCAATTGTTACTACTTTGCATGGCACCGATGTTACCTTGGTTGGTAAAGATCCTACTTACGAACCGGTGGTGAGTTATGCGATCAACCAAAGCGATTCCGTTACCGCAGTATCTGATTTTTTAAAGGCCGACACCTACCGGCATTTTCATGTACATCGCGAAATTGAGGTTATTCCCAATTTTATCGACCTGACCCGGTTTTCACACAAAGCAAAAAGCCATTTTAAAATGGCCATCGCCCCCAACGGCGAACGCATCATTACCCATGTGTCTAATTTCCGGAAAGTAAAGCGGATCGATCAGGTGATCAATACCTTTAAAGGCATTCGCGATAGCTTACCGGCCAAACTTATTTTAGTGGGCGATGGCCCCGAAAGACAAAAAGCCGAACAAATGTGTCGCGAATTACAGCTTTGCGACGATGTACGCTTTTTGGGTAAACAAGAGGCCATCGAAGAAATCCTTTCAGTAAGCGATCTTTTTCTTATGCCTTCCGAAACCGAAAGTTTTGGATTGGCCGCACTCGAAGCCATGGCCTGCCAAGTACCTGTAGTGAGCAGCAATGCCGGCGGCTTGCCTGAAGTAAACATCCATGGTAAAACAGGATTCCTGGCTGCCGTAGAGGATACCGAAGCCATGATCCGATTTAGTCTCGAAATCCTGAGCGACGACAATCGGTTAAATGCCTTTAGAGCAGAGGCACTGGCTCAAGCTAAGCGCTTCGACATGGCCAAAATTCTTCCGCTTTATGAACAGCTGTATGAACGTACTATTGCCGAAGAGCTGGCATAACCGACGGATATAAAGTTTGCGCAAATTTTCAGATCTTAGCCGAAGCTTGCCCTATGGCAATTTGGCAGCAAGCAAACCTTAGAACCAAGTCATGAAATTAACGTCACTTTTTTTAATGCTTTTGACGGCTGCGCTGCTGTTGACTGGCTGTAGAACGCATAAACCGGTAGCTTTGGCCTACGAAATTGTCCCAGTCGATTATCGCCTGAGTAACGAAAACGCAGCCCCTGGTTTTTACCTGATGCGTTCAATGAATGATATGGACAAGCTGATTGCTGCATTGGGGTTGGAGCCTGTAAGCCACGAATACGACTACTCCGTTTATTTCGGTGAATACGACCTTTTGCTCATTTATGGTGGTCAAAAAGCCACCTCAGGATATAAAATCGAAGCCCTTGAAGTGCGCGGTTCTAAAAAGTCTTTGAGGGTAATAGCTGAGTTGCAATCACCTAAATCAGGCTGCTTGCTTGCTCAAATGATTACGTATCCCATGCAACTCATTGCAATCCCTAAAACCAAATCGGGCATAAATGAAGCCTATGAGCTTTGTAACCGAGAAGTAGGTTGTTGAGTAGCGCCTTGACGTCGATCAGTAAAAATATTTCTGCTGTTATCAGGTGGTAGTCAAATAAATACATACATTCGATGCAATTAAAGGCATATTGAAGTACCTATGAAGCAGTTTCTATTTTTGTTTGTGCTCGTGATTGGCCTGAACGGCTGTGCCTCAAAAAAACAGCAAACCGTTCTTTTCGAAAACATACAGGTTCGTTACGAATCGATGTACAACGAATTGGGCCCCAACGCTTTTTTAATCAACACCAAGGCCGAACTTGATTCTGTACAAAGTTTGCTGGAGTTGAGCCCTGCCAAGGGCATGCCAGATTTGTCGTTATTTCTCGAAGATCGTTCCCTGGTTTTGGTGTACGGAGGTATGCGTCCTTCAGCAGGTTACCGCTTGCATGTACTCAAACTTAGCCGCACCAAAAATGAGCTTTTCATTCGTACGCGTTTGTTTAAACCTGGCGAAAATTGCTACGTTTCAACGGTAATTACCTACCCGCTGCAGGTAGTGGCCATTCCGAAAACCACTCAAGTGCGGTTGAACTTAGATTTACTCGAATCAACCCAGGATTGTAAATAAAATTCTTGCTGGAAGGCAGGGCGAAAATTACCTTAAGTAAAAGGTGTGCATTGCCCGGCATGCTGAGGTAAATAAACTTGTAAGTTCTTTGGTTTTTTTATTGGCACATCAAGGGTGATAAGTTTGGATATTGTTTGAGCCGCATAGCGAAGGTAAATCTCGCTTGCGGTATGAAGGCATGAGGAGAAAACCTTATTTTTGTAGGAATGATATTTTCGTTTTTTAAAACCCCCAAGCACCAGCAATTTAACTACAGCCCGCGCTATTATAATGCCGAGGAAGAGGAGCGTCGTGAACGACTCAAGCGGGCCAGGGGCGAAGCGGTGACCGAAGGGGGACCGGTAAAGCGGGTGCAGTTCCGTCGGCATTCGGCCGGCTATGAAGAGGCTGCACGCAAGTCGAATCGGAATGTCATTTTCCTCATCTTTATCATTACTGCCATGGTGTTGCTTATTTTTAGCGACTACATCAGCTTGCGTACGGCTGTGCTGGCCCTCGGCCTGTTGGTAGTTTGGCGTACCGGCCTGATCAGTAGCTGGCGGCGTTCATTGCTGGAGCGCATAAACAGGAGGAAAGCTTAGTGGCCGATATCATACAACTTATGCCCGATGCGCTGGCCAACCAGATTGCAGCGGGTGAGGTGGTGCAACGCCCGGCTTCAGCCGTAAAAGAAATGCTCGAAAATGCCGTGGATGCCGGTGCTACCGATATTCAATTACTAGTGAAAGATGCCGGCAAAAGCCTGCTGCAAGTTATCGACAACGGTTGCGGCATGTCGCCAACCGATGCCCGCATGTGCTTTGAACGCCATGCTACTTCCAAAATCCGCAACATCAATGATTTGTTTCGAATCCGCACTTTCGGCTTTAGGGGAGAGGCCATGGCTTCTATCGCTGCTGTATCACAGGTGGAAATGCGCAGCCGACGTACCGAAGATGAACTCGGCACCGTCATCCGCGTCGAAGGTAGCGAATACCTCGGGCAAGAACCGGTGCAAATGCCCATAGGTACGAACATACAAGTGAAAAACCTGTTTTTTAACGTACCAGCCCGTCGTAATTTTCTGAAAAAAGACGAAACTGAATTCCGGAATATTTGCGATGAATTTTTACGTCTGTCCTTATCTCAACCCGAATTGAGCCTGAGCCTCAAGCATAATGGCAACGATTTATACAAGTTGCGCCCGGGCAACTTGCGCCAACGTATCGTGGGCATTATGGGCGATCAGTTTAATACCAGCCTGGTACCCGTTGACGAAAGTACTCCCATGCTTAACGTTAAGGGCTTTATTTGTAAACCATCTGCAGCACGTAAGAGCAAAGGCAGCCAGTATTTTTTTGTGAATAACCGGTTTATTCGCGACGCCTATTTGCATCATGCGGTAATGGGCGCCTATACCGGCCTGCTGCCTGAAGGCTACCACCCAGCCTATTTTTTATATCTCGAAATTGACCCTAAACGGGTGGATGTAAACGTACACCCTACCAAAACCGAAATTAAGTTCGAAGAAGAACAAGCTATTTACGCCATTCTGCAATCGGCCATCAAGCGGGCACTTAATCAGTACCACGTGGCACCTAGCCTCGATTTTGAACGCGATGCCGCCCTCGATGGACTCGACCTCAGCCTGAAACCAGCGCATGAGGTGCGTCCACCTAAGCTGAGCTTTAATCCTCATTATAACCCTTTTACCAACCCAGGTGGACAGGCACCATCGGTGCAAACAGGCCAATCAGGTAAAAACCCGGCCGTTACACCTAAAGCCCCGGCCAATTGGCAGGAACTTTATGCGGTTAGTGCAGCTTCCAAGGCTCCTGAACAGATGCGCATTGACGAACATGAACCTGCTACAGATGTTGCTGATAAGCCTTTGTTTCAGTTGCACGGTCGTTATATCGCTTCTCAAATCAAAAGCGGCTTGTTATTGATAGACCAAGAGGCCGCCCATCACCGCATTTTATACGAGAAATACCTACAGCAGTTTCGCACAGGCAAAAGCAGCAGCCAGCAGCTACTGTTCCCCGAAAGCCTCAGCCTGAGTAAGCAGGAAGCCGGCTTGTTGCACGAATTGTGGGACGATTTGCACCTTGCAGGATTCAGTTTGAGCCTCGAAAATGAACATGAACTGCTCATCCAAGGTGTTCCTGCCGAGTTGCAATTGAGCGATCCGGGAAAGCTCATCCGTGAAATGCTGGAGAATTACAAAGAACATCAACAGCCTGATGCAGAAGCACTGCACGAGCAACTGGCCCGGGAATTGGCGCAAAAAACAGCACTCCCCGCAGGCCGACGGCTCCAAAAGGCCGAAATGCAACAACTTATTGATGAATTATTTGCTTGTGAAAACCCCTACTATAGTCCCGATGGCAAGCAAACCCTGCTCAACATCACACTCGAAGAACTTAGTCAACGCCTCGGATGAGGCATTCCTGAAACGATTTTGCAGATTGGGACGTTAAAGCAGCAGTTTCGTAAAGGCCGCATCAAAAGGCCATTTAAAAACAAATATATTTGCACCCATGAGCAATCAGTTTAGCCCCGGCCGCTTCGATGTTTTACCGCTGGTAGTAAAGAACATCCTCATTCTAAACGGACTTTTTTTTCTGGCTACCTACGTGTTACAAACCAGTTATGGCATCGACCTGATTGCACAACTAGGATTACGCTTTCCGGGGGCCAGTAAGTTCAGAATTTGGCAACCCATTACGCATTTGTTTATGCACGGGAGCATCAATCACATTCTGTTCAATATGTTTTCGTTTTGGATGTTTGGCAGCGTACTCGAAAATGTTTGGGGGTCAAAACGCTTCCTAAACTTTTATATTATTACCGGCTTAGGCGCTGCTACTTTGCATTATCTTATTGTGTTTTTCATCGATTTGCTACCTATACTGAATCAAATCGACTTGGATATGGTAACGGCGAGTGGTACAAAAACGGTTTATCTTGAGCGTTATCGAGCCGCTATTCTCAATCGTCCGAATATCATTGGCGCGAGTGGCGCAGTGGCAGGCATCTGGATGGCATTTGCTTACTTGTTCCCCAACAGTACGCTCTATCTTTTTTTCGCCCTACCCGTAAAAGCCAAATACCTGATGGCAGCCTATATCGTCATAGAGCTTTATCAGGCCCTTAGGTTCGATCCAACCGACCAAGTGGCACACTTTGCCCACCTGGGTGGTATATTGTTTGGCTTTGTGATTGTTAAATACCTATACGCAAACGACAGGAGGAATTTTTACTAATGCGGGGCAACTCATTAAAGGATGATTTTCGCGCACTGGTGGCAAATGGTAACAGCCTGAACCAGTTGATTGTGGTAAATATTGTCGTATACATCGGCCTTAGCCTCATAGCCGTAATATTGGCGCTTTTTAAGTTACAACCGGGCTGGTACCATATTGTGAGTGGCTACCTGGCAGTACCTGCTTACTTGCCCAATTTATTGTTCCGCCCCTGGTCGCTGCTCACTTATATGTTTGTGCATGGTGGCTTTTTTCATATTCTCTTCAATATGCTCTGGCTGTATTGGATAGGCCGTATTTTCCAAGATTTCCTCGGGACTAAAAAACTTGTGGCCCTGTATTTTCTGGGAGGATTTGCAGGCGCCTTGATGTACATCATCTCGTTTAACTTCTTTCCATTATTTAGCACGGAGTTGGCTTCTGCCAAAGCCGTAGGTGCTTCTGCTTCGGTTCTGGCCATTGTAGTGGGTACGGCTACCTTGCTTCCGAATTATACGCTCCGGCTCTTCCTATTTGGCAATGTACCGCTCAAGTACCTCGCGTTATTCATGATTGTGATCGATTTATTGAGTTTAGCCGGGAACAATGCTGGAGGTCATTTTGCCCACTTGGGTGGTGCCATTTTTGGCTTTGTGTATATCAAGCAATTGCAGGGAGGACGTGATTTGGGTGCGGGCTTCAACCGCCTTGCCGATGCCCTAGTTACGCGATTTAGCCGTTCAAGTCGATTAAAAGTAAGCTACAAACGTCCAAATCCCCAATCCGCTTCCATCAAAACCCAACCCACCCAGACTGGTGGTCGGGTGCCGCAAGAAGTCATCGATCGTATCCTCGACAAGATTGCGCATCACGGTTACGATGGTTTAAGTAAGGAAGAAAAAGAACAGTTATTCAGGGCTAGTAAACAATAAACATGAAGCGTCTATTGAGGTTCTTCCGACGCATGTTGTTTGTATTTAACCTGCTGGCAGCTGGTGTATCGGTGATGGTGTACATTGCCCCCTATTTTAGTCCCGAAAAGTTCTGGCCCATGGTGTTTATGCCTTACCTGGCCTTGCCGCTCATTTTTATACATGGAGCATTTTTAATTTGGTGGCTATTGGGTAAGCGTTGGCATGCCTTGTTGTCGCTACTGGTGTTGCTGCTCGGATGGCCCATAAATCAGCTCAGCTTTCAATACAGCTTCAGACAACAAGTGGATAGTTCCGATTTACGGGTGATGAGCTACAACATCGGAAATTTCCGTGAAAATGGCTACGGGAAGGAAGCCCTCGAAAATACCCAGCAGGGCATTTTTGAAATTATCAACACTTTTGCACCTGATATTTTGTGCTTCCAAGAATACCACAGCCTCGAACGTGGGCAAGGTGATTTTACCGATCGGCTGTTCGAAGAAGCAAATTATGGATACGGGTATTTCGAAAAAATAATTGGCGGTAAAAGCTGGGGTTATGCTGGCATTGCCATTTTTAGCAAATACCCACTTATCAATAAAACCTATATCAGCTTCGAAAGTAAGCACAGTGTAAATGCCTGTATTTATGCCGACTTGGTACGAAAAACGGATACCCTTCGGATTATCAATGTACATCTGCAAACCAACCGCTTACAGGGCGAAGAACTGGCTTATATGCGGGAGTTTCGTGAAAAGCCAGATGCCGAAGCAGGGAAGGGATTGCTTAAAATTATGGCCAAAATTAGAGATGCGGCCCGTTTAAGGGCGCATCAGGCCGATCGGGTGGGCGAATTGGTTCAGGCAAGTCCTTATCCGGTAATCCTTTGTGGCGATTTTAACGATTTACCCGCTTCATATGCCTATCATCGGGTGAGAGGTCCCCTACAGGATACCTTCGTGAAGAAAGGGCGGGGTACAGGAAACACCTATGCCGGTTTTTTCCCTTCTTTTCGCATCGATCAAATTTTTGCCGACCGCCGTTTTAAAGTGAGCAGCCAGCAAGTTATTCGGAAACGCTATTCCGACCATTACCCGGTATTTGCTACCCTACGTAAGTAAGGCAATTCAATTTGATGAGGCAAGTGGCTTATGCACAAGCTAAATTTTTTCAATAGCTTGTGCATAAGCATTACAAGAATTTAATAAACAGGCTTGCCTATTTTTGTTAGATTTGTAATAATGCGCCAAAATCTTTCAATTTTGCTTGAAAAGATCCGAATGTCGTTGGTTTTGCTGTTGATAATAGCGCCGATAGCCCAACTTCATGCGCAAAAAACCTGGACAGGTGCAAGCAGTACCAACTGGTCCACAGCTGCCAACTGGAGCCCAGCGGGAGTCCCCGGAAATGCCGATCAAATCATCATCAATGCCACCACCAATCAGCCCATCCTTAGCGGTAACCGAACCATCGGAAATGGAGGAAGCATAACCATCAATTCCGGAGCAAGCTTAACGATTACGGGGAGTATTAGCATCAATGGAAATGGCCAATTGCATATAAATGGAGGAGAGCTAAACCATAGCGGCAGCTCTTTTAACTTTCCATTTAATAGTCATGTAAGTGTTTTGCTAAACAGCGGAAAATTCAGTACAAATGCCACCAACTTTAAGGTGAACAGTACCATGGAAATGAATGGGGGAGAGTTGGTGGCCAATGCAGGCCTTGCCGTGCATAGCGGAAAGAGTTTTGTAGCTACAGCGGGTAAAATCAGGGTAAATGGACATCTTGATATTCAATCTTCTAATTCCACATTTTTTGTAGGTAGCGATTCGTTAATTGTTAATGGGCGCATAACCCTGAATTCCAACACGAGCTTTTACGGAGGCAGTGCCAAAATTGTGATTAACCGCCAATCGGGTCAGAACAACCAACTTTCAGGCAATTGGTTTACACAAAATGCCACCGTAGTATTTAACCCCTCTTCGCCCCCAGGCAACAACCTTACCAATATCAGTAGCAGTGGGGCTGTTTTTAGGGTAGGGCAGGGAAATGTGATGTTCATGGATTCGATTTATGTTGGGAACAATGCCACCTTATGGGCCGATAGCGGTGTTGTAACCTTCAATACGGGTGTACAGGTATCAAGTGATGGTACCATCAATAATGATATCGGTACCCTGAATTTTCAGGGATCAGCCGTTTTTACCAATACAGGAACGCTTAATGCGGGTAGTGGCTCGTTGAATTTTGGTGGGGATGTAGTGGTAAACAACAATAATGGAAACATCAATGCCGGCAGCTCTACCATCATCATAGAAGGCGATATCTCCACTCCGGGCAATTTTAATGCAGGAACATCTACTGTAATTCTTGCAGGCGATTCCACCCAGTCTATCAATAACGACATTACATTTTATAATCTTGAAATTCAAACCACCGGGACTGTAATTGCCAATGGGAACGTGATTGTGCTAAATGATGGTGTTATAGGCGACAATACGACCCTCGACCTGGGAAGCAACCAACTTAATGTACAAGGCGAGCTAACCGATAATGGCGGTAATTTGGCCGTAGCCACCGATCGCCCTTTTGTGGTGAATGCCTGGTCGAGTTCACCTACTACCATAGTGATCGAATTTAATGAGACGCTCAACAATACAGCTACTAATACGGCCAATTACAGCATTAGCCCTTCCCGCGTTATTACCAACGCAAGTTTGAACGGCAAATTCGTGACCCTTACCGTAACGGTGGCCCTCGACGAGAATGTGGAATATACCATTACCATGAATAACATTCAGAATTTGAATGATGTAACGGTAAATAGCAACCACATCAAGCGCTTTAATAACATCATCGTAAATGCACCCAATATTCAAGCCACCAATGTGCAAATTATACACGCACGCAGCGATAGCCTAACGGTAGTTTTTACAAGAGGCAATGGTGCTCGCCGCTTGGTGGTGGCTCGCGTGGCAGATGATAATTTTACCCAACCCAACAACAATACCGCTTATGCCGCCAATAACCAGTTTGGCAATGGAGCACAAATAGGTACAGGTAATTTTGTAGTGTACAATGGAACCGACAGCTTTGTGGTCATCCGCAATCTTGATGCCGCTACATTGTATCAGGTTCGGGTATATGAGTTTAACGGGGGGAGCGGTCAACAGCAGTATGCCGTGGCCGGCGCTGCTCAATCAGCAGCTCGCTTTACGTTATCCAATCCGGCAACGCAACAAACGCAAATCAGTGTAGCCGATAGCAGTGCTAATAGTATCACCATAAGCATGACGCCTGGAAATGGCAACCGGCGGCTGGTTATTGTACGCGAAGGAGCGTTACCCGACTTCATACCAGTAAATAGCATAACATACACCGCAGATACCGTGTTTGGTTCAGGTGAAGAAGTAAGTACCGGCCAGTATGTGGTGTATAACGCGAGTGGAAATGGCTTTGCACTCACAGGACTCAACCCGCTAACGAGTTATGGATTCTTGGTGTATGAATATAATGCTGTAGCCAACAGTACCGAGAACTACTTGTTGAGCAATCCGGCTTCTGTTTTTGGAAACACCTTGCTTGGCGGCCCAACGCTTGCTGCACACAGCTTTAGGGTGCTGGAGGTTGCACAAACATCCATCAGCTTGGCCTGGGCTCGGGGTGATGGCGACAGTATCCTCATTACGGCCAGAGAAGCAGCTAGCCCTAATTTGCCAGCAGATGCACAGTTTTATGCTGCTAACGCGGGTTTTGGTCAGGGAGCAAGTATAGGTGTAGGAAGCCATAGCTTTGCCATTTATAGAGGTACGGATACCTCCGTAACGGTTTCGGGTTTGCAGCCCGGGCAAAACTATCAGTTTAATGCTATTGAATTTTCAGGAGCAGGAATAAGCTACCTAAGTACTGGAGCCGTGCCTTTTATATCGCAGCACAGCTTGCCAGCCGATACCACTTCCAATGTGCAGCTCGTTGGGGTAAACGATACCAGTATGCAATTTGACTTCGATGCCGGAAGTGGTGAAGTGCTTATTGTGGTTAAGGCCAATGAAGCAGTTAACGCCATGCCTGTTCGAGGGCAGAATTACAACTCCAGCACGGTATTTGGCGTGGGAAGTAGCTTGGCCGATGGTAGTTTTGTAGTAGGACAGGGCAGTTTGTCGTCAATAAGCGTAAGTGGACTGGATCCCAATACTGTGTATCATTGGGCGTGGTTCGATTTTGCAGGTCCTGATAGCTCTCGGGCTTATTATCCCCAGCCTACAGCCACGGCTGTACAACACAGCTGGCTACGCCTGCAAGCATACTTATGGCTCGAAGGTCCATTTGATGCTGCGGGCGACAGCATGTCTGCCCGGTTAGATAGTCTTATTCCGACTAATCAGCCCTATAATCAGGAGCCATGGTTGTACGCTGGAACCGAAAGCCTAGGGCTCAGCGATCATTCTTTAATTGTAGATTGGGTGTATGTGCAATTGCGTAAAAGCTCAACGGCAGCCAACGCTACCAGCGATAGTGTGGTATTTGAGGCTGCTTGTTTGTTATGGAGCGATGGGCGCATCACCAATACAGCGGGAGATACGGCTTTTTTGGCCAGCATTTCGGCGGCTGGCCCTCAGTATCTGGTAGTGTATCACCGAACCCATATTCCGGTAATGAGTGCACAGGCCATACAATTTAATGGAAATGTACATGACCACGATTTCCGTAATACCATCAGTTCGGCCTTTGGCACCGAAGCCTTAATGCTATTGCCCAATGGTAGTTATGCCTTGTTTGCAGGTCGGGTAGAAAATCAAACACCATTCTTGATTGATGAAGCTGACCGGAATGCAAGCTGGAGCGATCGAAACTTGGTTGAACTTTATGCGCCTACGGATGCCGCACTTGAAGGATTGGTCGACGCTACCGATAGAAGCTTGAGTTGGAATAACAGGGAGCGGCAAAGTCAGGTGCCTTAGCCGCCCGCCTTATCGGTTTCGTGATTAGTTGATAGAATCGCGTACACGCTGTGCAAAGGCCCTGAAGGCCTCTTTGAACGCCATGCCTTCACTTACTTGCTCACTAATCCAGATAGCACCTAAAATATTGGTGAGCTGATCGCCCTCATCGTCGCCTGCAACTTCAATGGGAGGGTTCTCTTCATTCAGTAGGGCTTCTTCTGCAGCTTTCAGGGTAGCCAAATCGTGAGATTCTGCCATTTGTTTGATCGCGGCTAATTTCATGACAACAATTTTTGCTGGATGAGCTCCTGAACAAACTCAATTTTTGAGGCCGCACTGCCTCCAACGAATTCGCCATTTTTAAAGGCGGCAAAAAAAGGCAAGTTATCAACTCCGGCACGCTTACGCGCCTCCGGACTTTCTTCCGCATTTATATCCAAAAAGCTTACCGTGGCGTAGCTTTCATCTTCTGAAATGCGACGTACTTTTGGAGCTATGAGTTTGCAATTGCCGCACCAGTCGGCATAATATTTTACCAAAACCAAGCTGTTTTCTTGTAAGAGTTTATCGAAATTTTGGTCGTTCGCTTGTGTGAGTGCCATATACTTTTTTGAATTTCAAATGCTGAAACTACCTAAAAGGTTCAGCATACTTTAAGTTATTCGAACTTCTAAGGTTGTTCAACCCCGTATTTATCGGAAAATTTTTGGTATAGCCCTTTTTGTTTGTCGTGTAAATCTACCTTGCGGCCATCAATAAAGGCGGCTTCCAGCTGGTTACCGAGCAACTCAAGGGCGTCGCCGGAACTTATAAATAAGGTTGCCGATTTGCCAGTTTCAAGACTTCCGTATTTGTGGTCGATGCCAAGAATCCGTGCGGCATCCAGGCAAAGGGCTTGAATCGCTCGCTCAGACGCAAGCCCATAGCCTACCGCTTGACCGGCTTGGAATGGAATATTACGTTGTTCCCAAGCCCCCGACATGCTAAACCCAAAAGTAATGCCCGTAGCAGCCAATTGCGCAGGCAACTTGAAGGGTGCATCAACCAAATCGCCAGTGCGTGTTGGCAATCGCTGTACGCGCGATAAAATAATTTCCACTTGATTTTCTTGGAGGAAACTTAAGATATCACCGGCTTCTTCAGCACCAACCAATACAGGCTTGATATTGTATGCCGCAAAAAAGTTGACAGCAGCAATCATGGCTTTTGCATCGTTACTGCGCACATAAGCCTTACAACTGCCCTCAAATAATCCACGCATGGCTTCTAACTTCAGGTTGATTTTTGCAGGTTTAGGATGGGCCAGATAGGTTTTGGCATCCTCCATCAATTTGCGAATTTCCGCGATATTGGTTTCCGACCGCTTCCGTTGTTCTTCGGCCGACGGAGCCCACCAGGCATCAATGATCCGCATCGATGGCCAACTAAAATACATGCCATCCTCTGCCTTTATCACCGCATCCTCCCAATTCCAAGCATCGTGCTGCACCACACTCGAACGCCCGCTCACTAAGCCTCCTTGTGGGCTTATCTGGCTGAGTAAGGTGCCATTGTTGCGCACGGTGGGTGTAATCCGCGAATCGGTATTGTATGCAATGAGCGACCGAACGTTAGGATTTATATCCCCACTTTCGCTATAATCACGGGTGGCACGTACGGCATCGATTTCGTTTAACCCTAAAATGCTGTTAAAGGCAATGAAGCCGGGATAGACGTGCTTCCCCATGGCATCGATAATATCGGCTTCATCGGGATTTAGCCTGATTTCAGCCCCACTTCCAACATAAATGATTTCGCCCTGAGCAAAACCAATGATTCCCGAAATGAGCTCGCCATTACCCAAGTGAATTTTGGCACCGGTAATCCAAACCGGACGCTCTTGGGCTTTTCCAGGACTGGGAACTGAATTCTGCGCACTGAGCCATTGAAAGCACAGTAGCGCGACTAAACTGAGTGAAATTCGACGCATGCACGAATCTATACATTTTTTGGCATATACAGTATCCTTGACCGCCAAGCGGCTTTTAATGGTGCCCAGGCAGCACCGTCGTTCCGGGTTTTTGTACGTATTCAAATCAAATTCAAATAGACATTTTGCAATTTGAGGCATAAGCTGTAGTATAGCCTTATGGAAAATATAGATGTAGAAAAAATTACCAATTATCTCATTGAAATGGCCATGAGCAAAGGACTCAATTTGCTTTTTGCGCTTATTGTACTTTTGATAGGCCTGCGGCTTATTCGCTATGCCCTACGTTTGGTGCGTTCCGGAATGGAAAAAGCCGGAATAGACTCAACCCTCGTTACTTTTCTGAGTAGCATTTTGGGCGTAGTCATGAAGGTGATGCTGGTTTTGAGTATTGCCTCTATGGTGGGGGTAGAAACTACTTCCTTTATTGCCGTACTCGGTGCTGCAGGTCTGGCCGTGGGATTGGCACTTCAGGGGAGCCTAGCTAATTTTGCCGGTGGTGTACTCATCATCTTTTTTAAGCCCTTTAAGGTGGGCGATGTAATCGACACCGGAAGCCAGTTGGGAGTGGTAGAAGCCATCAGTATTTTAACTACACACATCAAAACCTTCGACAACCGATTGATCATTTGCCCTAATGGTCAGTTGGCCAATTCTGTAGTGGTGAATATGACTGCAAAAGACACCCGACGTACCGACATACCCGTGGGGATAGCCTACGACTCTAACATACAAAAGGCACGCGAGGTAATGTTGCGTCTCGCTACGGAAGATGAGCGTATTTTGAGAGATCCCGAGCCGGTGGTACGCGTAACCGCTTTGGGCGATAGCTCTGTAGATATGATGCTCAGGGTTTGGACCAACCGCGATGATCTTTGGCCGGTATATTGGGAAATGCTCGAAAAAATCAAGATTGCCTTCGATGCGGAACCCGAGTTAAGCATCCCTTTCCCACAACGCGATGTACATTTGATTCAGCCAAAATAAGCTGTAGAAAGCCGTTTAATTTGCCAACTCCTCATCATAAGGAGTTGGCTTTTTACGCATCTAGTAACTCAGCCATCTTTTTCGCAATAAACTCTGTGGCCTTACGCGGGTGGAGACGATAGAGAATGTCCATGAATTTGGCATCCCTACCTACCAAAATCCGAAAGCGTTTTTGCTCAATGCCACGGATGATGATGTTGGCGGCATCTGCTGCAGCCAAAGGTTTAAAATTTTGTTTACGCCCTGTTCTATTTTCAATTCCTGGAACTTTAACACCCGAGTTTTGGGTGATGTTGGTGGCTACAGCCCCAGGGAATACGATACTTACACCAACGGGACTGCCTTTTAACTCGGCATATAGCGCTTCAGTAAATAGCTTTACTGCGGCTTTTGCAGCCCCATAAATACTTTGACCCGGTACTGGTAAAAACCCGCCCATACTCGAAATATTGGCAATATGAGCCTCGGGCCGCTCCATGAGATAGGGTAAAAAGGCTTTACAAAAGTACAGACTTCCATAAAAGTTCACCTGCATTACCTTTTCAATGGCAGGGTATCCTAGCACCTCGAGTTTTACGAAGGGTTGAATAATGCCCGCATTATTAATGAGCCCATCTACTTGCCCATGTGCTGCTATTACCGCTTCAGAAAGCGCTTCCACAGCCGCTCTATCCGACACATCAAGCGTATGCAGACTTATCCGTTTACCGGCTTTGGCCAGCCTGGCGGTTTCTTCGAGTTTGTCGGCATGTAAATCTACAGCGGCTACTTCTGCGTGGCCCGCGAGCAAAGCAAGGCATAATTCCCTTCCAATACCGCTCCCTGCTCCAGTAACTACCATTACTTTTCCTTGAATGTACATAAAAACTCCTTCCTGCGGCAGTTTGGTTAGCTGGTTTGCCGCACGGGAAGATAGCTAAAAATTTTTAAATTGGATAAAAATATCTAAATTTATTTTAATAGAAGGATGAAAATTGAATGTTGAAAACCAAGCCTATTTCAAGATGGCTTAAAAATCGCCCTTCCAGCCCTCAGGAAGCCAGGGAATACGCCTGAGTAAACGGTCTTGTACAAAACGCGTTGGCCTTTCCATCAATTCAGAGAGGCTGTTGTAGTTCTCTGTATAGCTGATACCAACACCCTGGCGATAGTTCGATTCCCGGTTAAAAATCACCCGGTCATCTAGCTTATTGAAGGCTTTGAGTCGCAGATTCCCATCGGGTGTCATCAAATATTCTACGACCACTTCACCCACTACGGCTGAGTTGGTGGTTCCGGGCATCATGCTGTTGCCAAAATTACCGTCAATCACTACCCTATCGTTAAAGAAAGTGGTGTTCAAGGCTACACTAATGTCGTTGCGGGTGGCATCGGTAATCCCTCCAAGATTGTTTGAACGGTAATTGATGCCAATATTTACGTTGTCGAACATTTGTGAAAGCAAGGCATTGATTTGGTTACTCAATACTTCGGTTAAAGAATTCGCGCCTGTGCTTCCTAAAAAACTGGTCGATACCAGGTTGTCAGAAGGAAAGAACTGGCCTGCTACCAGTAGCGCAAGCACTTGATTGTTCAGTTCCTGCTCGTTATTGTTGATGTTCTGAATGCGTGCAACCAGCGGATCACTGGTGTCATTTTCATTGATCGACGGGAATTTAATTTCGAAATTGATATTGGGGCTTAGCAGAGAGCCCGTGAGCTTCAGGTAGGTGTCTACATTCATTTGCGTACGCGATCGTCCTGCAGTTAGTTGCCCTTCTGTGAGCAAAGCGGCAATGGATGCCCGCTGCCGGTATACGGCCGTTAAATCAAGAGTGGCATCGTACGGATCTCCAGTCCATGTAATGGTGCTGCCTTCATTTATTCTAAATCGCTTGCTGGGAATATTGGCTAATGTAAACGTATAATCACCTCCGCTAAAGGCATAAGTCCCGAACATGCTCATTTCCCCCTGCGGATCAATGTTGAGCTCAATGTTGGCATTCCCTCTCCCTCGAATGATGTCCCCGGCCACACGGTCAAATAGGATCGAAAATTCGGCATCAGGCGTGGCCGTAAGGTTCATCCCGAAATTGATGCCCGCTACTTCAAAACGCTTTTCTTCACTTACACGTACTTCCTCCGCCTTACTTACAAAGGTGATGAAATCCAGATTTTCACGATTCGTTTCCCCATCAAGTGGAATGCTGAAGCGCGTTCCACGCTCGGTGGTCGCCCTTATCTGTATGTCAATCAAATCAACAGGACCAATAAAACTGGCCGTGCCCGTTAGCCTGCCGGTACCAAAATAGGCTTCACTAAAACTGGGTTCAGTATTTAACACCATTAGATTTTGGGCACTGAGGTTGAGGTCGAACCGGGTTTGCTTAAAATGTTGGTGTAGGATCTTGCCGTTTAAGCGCCCCCGCCCTCCGGTATCATCGGTAATCTCGGCTTGTTCAAAATTGATACTGCCGGGCGAAAAGCTAACACGCTTGTTTACATTGTAGTACTGCTCCAGAAAATCGACACGCAATCGGGCATTTTCAAGTTCGGCTTCCCCTGTTAGTTCCAACTCCTTAAGCTTGCCTCCTACATGCAAATCGGCTGTCGCCCGCCCACTTAAATCCGAAAAGGTTGGACGTAATATTTTTTCAAGCGGATGAATGGGACTGTGGTTAAGCACCGCACGCAAATCGATGACCTGATCGCGCTCTAATTCGCCTAAGGTGCCAAAAACATTGATGAGTGTGTCCCCGGAATTTACTAATTCAGCATGCAAATCTGCCACGTTGCGCTCTACACTGTAGGTCGATTGCACCTTCAAATCGCCCAATGGTTGTCCATCAATTACAAGACCTTCAATATCAACATCACCGAATACAGCCGCTTTTTTGAGCACCGAACTGGCTTTAAGATCAATGTTGGCATACCCTTCAACCGAAGTACGGGAAACAGCAAGAAGCGGATTTAACTGTTCTAAATCCACCTCGTTTAACCGGAGGCGTAAAGTATCGCTCCGCTGGTCACTGATAAACCCGCTTACATAAAACGCCTGGCTGCCTTGGTAAAGCCCCAATCCAGGTACCTCAATGACACTGTCGGTAAAGGTGATGCGATCGTCTTGCAGCAAATTCCAACGGTTTTCGTATACCCTCAAGTAAGAAGGCAAAAAATGTAAACCTATGTTGTCCGATGCAAAGTCGAGATACCCATCTATCGACAAATCATTGTATGGACCTTCGCCCATAGCTCGGGTTTCGAAACCAAGGGTATCGCGACTAACATAATTCTCAAAACTGATTTGCTGGGCAATAAGTACCTCTCTGATCAACAAAGAATCTGCATAAAAATCGATGAACAAACTGTCATCCGATGAACTCCCAAAAACACTCACTTGGCTCAATTTCAAATTGCCCATTCGGAGGTAAGGAAGGTCAAAGTCCATGTCGGCATTGTTCCCCGCCACATCTACATATAAATGCCCCCGCATGCGGCTAATATCAAATCGCCCGGGATACACAAAATCCGCAATGGCTTGCGCATCGTAAAACTCCAGGTTTAGCTCAAAGTGCTGGTTGTTGTCTTTTAGCTCGTCTTGACTGCTTCGCCTTACATAGTGATGGAGGTAGTGGTTAAAGGTTGCGGGTAAGCCTGCCAGACTGAATGTGCCCATAAAAAAGGCATTACCGATGGGCGACTCGAGGTTGAGCCGCCTGCGTGCATCGTCGTCGAATGCAGAAAGGATATTCACCTCATCCAGTGATAGCGCACGACCATTGAGCCCTAAAGCCAATTGACGGAAATTTAATTCGCCTGTAATGCTATCAATATCTAGCCCTTCCGTGCAAATCTCCATAAAACCCGACAACCCAAGCGTATCTTTAGTTAAGCCAAGCGCAAATAGGTTGATGGTATCTACTTCAGCCACAAAATTCATGAAAGGAGGATGGGTAGCAAAATCGGCCAGTCCAAAAAAACTTAACCGGGCATTGCTGTCGGCTGCAGTCAATTTACCGGTAAACATTTGTCGTTCCAAATATCCGTCGATGCTCAGGTTTCTGTAGCGGTAATTCCTGTATTCGATGGCATGAATTTCGCCCTGGAGTTGACTTTCGAAATTTTCCCAGCTATCGCCCTTGCCTTTGATTTGAGCATGCATATTAAGCTGTCCCAAACTACTGTCGCCGGTAAGCTGTGCCAGGTTTAGCCGATCAACGGCCAGCATGCCGCTATATGTCGATTCTGGCCCCTTCAACTTGATGTTGATATCGGTATTGGCTTTGCCTAAATTCGTAGAAAAATAGCCAGTGGCCACAAAATCTTCAGGATAGCCAAAGCCACTTCCATCTATTTGCAGAAAATCGAGCCCTTTTATCTGAGCAGGCAGATTGATTTGGGGAAAGGCAGCTTCGAGGTCACGCCGGTGTAATTGCGATCCGGTCAATCGGATGTCATACAAAGCCCCGACAATGTCAGGCAAGCCACTGATATTGAATTGGCCTTGTAAATAGCTGTAGTAACCTAAATTAAGTTGCAATTCCCTTGCTCGCAAATTGCTTAGCCGACCTGAAAATTTTCCGCTCGCACTAATGGGCAAACGTGGCGCCTTAGGGCCTGCAATGCGACGCATATCTTTCGGACTTAAGAAAATTTGGTCGAAATCGAGCTGCAATCGCACCCGGTTGTTAAAATCATTGAAATCGGCATAAGTGCCAAATTGCATGCTTATCAATCCCGAAAGTTCACTTTCGGCCGTTTGTACAGCAAGCGACTCGAGCAAGAGCTGGTCGGGCAATAAACTTAATAAAAAACTGCTGCGCTCAACGGCGATACCTCCTTTTTCCTTGAATGTAAGGGTACTTAATCGAATGGCTGAACTGTCGGTTGAGGCATACAGTCCTTCCATATCGAGTTGGAGGTCGTAAATGTTTAAATGCCGGAGATCGAGCCTGTCGTGTAGTTCAGCTTTGGTGTCGTCTATGAGTGTAATTCTACTGTTGAGCAATAACAATCGGTCAAGGCCAAACTGTATTGGACTAGCTGCAACTTCTTGGGTGTCGATTTGGGAATATTTGAAAAAATCAACAATGAATTGAAAATTGAAATCCTGCTCATAAGCCCTGCGATGTAATCGGGCATCTACCTCATTAAGCTGAAGGCTGCTGAGGTTGATGCGCTGGCGCAATAGGTTGATGCTTCGCACGCGCAGTTGCAATTCCCCGGTCGAAAGCAGCGTGTCGCCGTAATGATCTTCGATATATAGGCGCTGTACACTAAAAGCCCGCATCGGCTGGTAGCGAAATCCATCAATTTCAACTTTAGTTCTCCAGCTTATACTGAAGTAATTGGCTACCTGATCGCCCAAAAAATCCTGAAAAGTGGCATTAAGCAGCAATAAAAAGCAGGTGAAAACGAGCAGTATCAGCCCTGACAACAGTCGGAACTGAAAGCGTAAAATACTGCCGAAAATCCTGCCTACTTTTTTCAAAGCTGCCTTAATCTGTGGATTATGCCGCAAAATAGCGACCTTTGACCGTTTAATTAGCAATAATCTTACCAAATGGCACGCATCCTGGCCATCGAATCGAGTTGCGATGATACTTCTGCCGCTGTCATTGATAACGGCAAACTGTTGTCGAATCATGTAGCGGGCCAGGCTATTCATGCCCGTTACGGCGGTGTTGTGCCCGAATTGGCTAGTCGCGCACACCATGCCAATCTCATTCCAGTGCTCGAAGCTTGCTTGGCCGATGCGCAGATCCGGCTCCACGAACTTGATGCGATTGCCGTTACGGCTGGCCCGGGTTTGATGGGGGCCTTGCTGGTTGGGACAAGTTTTGCTAAGGGATTGGCACTTAGCTTAAACAAGCCGTTGATAGCCGTGCATCACATGCATGCCCACATCCTTGCACACTTTATTGAAGATCCGAAGCCTAGCTTTCCTTTTTTGTGCCTTACGGTTTCAGGAGGTCATACCCAATTGGTGTTGATGCGCAATTATTTTGATTTTGAAATACTCGGACAAACCATTGATGATGCTGCTGGAGAAGCTTTCGATAAGTCGGCCAAATTGCTGGGGTTGCCTTATCCCGGTGGGCCACTGATTGATAAATATGCAGCTTTGGGAAATGCACTTGCATTTAAATTCACCCAATCGAATATGCCTGGTTACGATTTTAGTTTTAGTGGGTTAAAAACGGCCATTTTGTATTTTCTGCAAAAACAGCAGCAATCAAATCCTGAATTTATCGTTGAGCATTTACCCGATTTATGTGCCTCCATTCAACATACCATTGTGAATATGCTGATGCGAAAAATGCGTGAAGCTGCTGAATCCTTTCAAATTACCCGCCTGGCCATTGCTGGAGGGGTTTCGGCCAACAGTGGTTTGCGGACGGCTCTGCAAAAGCTGGCCGATGAAAAAGGATGGGAAGTATTTATACCCGCTTTTCAGTATTGCACTGACAATGCGGGCATGATTGCCAAAGCTGCTGAATTACAATTTGAAGCAGGTATATTTAGCAATCAGCAACTTAAACCCGATCCGCGATGGCCATTAGAAGCCATCCGCACCAAGCTATGAGGGCGCTAATTTTTTTATGTTGGTTGATTTGCTTTGGCCTCCCCCTGGAGTTGGCAGCGCAACGACAGCCAAAAGTCAGCGAGGAAGAAGTGGTGATTACCACCCGCATCCTGTTTGTGCTGGATGCCTCGGGCAGTATGGCGGCGCGCTGGCAAAATCAAAGCCGCTGGGAGGTGGCCACGCGCTTGTTGTCGAACATCATGGACAGCCTGGAACGACGCGAAAATGTGGAAGTGGCCCTCAGGGTGTATGGCCATCAAACGAGCAGGGCGGGTGGCGACTGTAAGGACACCAAGCTTGAAGTACCCTTCGGGGAGAATAGCGGCAGTCAAATCAAGCGGCGCCTCAAAAGCATAAAGCCCCTCGGCAACACTCCCATAGCCTACAGCCTTTCTCATGCCTCTAAAGACTTTCCTCAAGATCCTTTTGCGAGGAATATACTCATTTTAATAACTGATGGTCTTGAAAATTGTGGGGGCGACCCCTGCCAAGTGTCTTACCAACTTCAAAAGCAGCATATCTTTTTAAAGCCATTCGTTATCGGCTTGGGACTGGATGTGTCGGTAAAAGACGCTTTTAACTGTGTGGGCACCTATTATGATGCTGAGCAAGAGCAGGCTTTTAAACAAGCGCTCGATATGGTCGTGTCGCAGGCCTTGAACAGCACAACCGTACAAGTCGATTTACTCGATCAGTTTTTGCTGCCTACCGAAACCAATGTGGTGATGACCTTTTACGATCATGAACTAGGCATCGACCGTTACAATTTTTTGCATACGCTCAACAGTCGCAAAAAATCGGATACCCTATTGCTCGACCCGGCCAATATGTACGATTTGGTGATACATACCAATCCTGAAATCAGGAAAGATAAAATTGTGCTGCTGCCGGGTAAACATAATGTGATTAAGCTGAATAGTCCGCAAGGGGCATTAGAGTTGGCGGTTGGTGGCGTGTCGGGCTACCGGAATTTGCGTGCAACGGTACGCGATAGCAAAACCGGCAAGCTTATTACCATGCAAGAGTTTAATACCACCCGGCGGTATTTAACGGGCACCTACGATATTGAAGTGCTCACAACCCCCATATTGAATTTTAACGGGGTAGAAATCAAGCAGGGCAAGACCGAAAAAATTCAGATACCGCAGCCCGGTATGGTTAACTTGGTGAGCAATACGGAGGGATTTGGAGCGATTTTTAGTACATCGGGCCCTAAGCTTGAGAAGGTGCATGATATGAACCCTGGCCTCACCAGCGAAACAGTAGTGCTGCAACCAGGTAACTACAAAGCCGTATTCAGGAGTAAAAACAGCAGCAGGGCCATTTTTAGTATCGAAAAAGAATTTACCGTGAGCAGTGGGGGCATTGTAACGGTGCGTTTTTAGCACCATAAGCTCTATGGCAAAGTGGATTAAACTTTTAAATCCGAAACAAAGCTGCCATCTTTTACAAAGGTTTTCAGTGCCTGGTCTTTTTTCAGCTGTTTTACCGAGCTGATGCGTACGCCATCCTGGGTGGTGATGCTGAAACCGCGGGCCATTACCGATCGGTAATCGAGGGCTTGAATACGCTGTTCTAAGCCATCGAGTTGTTGGCCCCGCAAACGAATTTGTTGCCGCAGCCCGTTGGCCAATTGCTGTCTGATTTCTGCCAGATGTTGTTCGTAATCCTGCACCCGAAGCCGAAGCTCATTGGCCAAAAGATCGGCTTGTTCGTCGAGGAACTGCTCGATTTCGAGTTGATTGGGCGTGGCCAGCTCGGCTGCAGCGGTAGGCGTTGGGGCACGTTGATCGGCAACAAAATCGGCCAGACTAAAGTCGGTTTCGTGTCCTATGGCAGCAATTACAGGCTTTTTAAGCGTAAACAGGCAGCGTACCAAAGCCTCGTCGTTAAAGCACCAGAGGTCTTCGAGACTTCCTCCGCCCCTGGCCAGGATAATCAAGTCGACTTCGGCCATTTGATCAAGGGCGCTGAGGGCAGCAATAAGCTGCGGAACGGCATCTTCGCCCTGCACCTTGCTGGGTGCCAGTAATATTTTGGTAGCCGGAAAGCGTCGATTTACGGTATTGATGATATCGCGAATCACAGCGCCGGTTGGCGAGCTCACCACACCCAGGGTTTTGGCGAATCGCGGCAAGGCCTTTTTATGGCGATTGTCGAACAAGCCTTCCTTTTCGAGTCGGGCTTTGAGTTCGAGGTAGCGCTGGTACAGGCTACCCATGCCTTCTTTTTCGAGCTTGTGCACCTGAAGCTGGTAATTGCCACGTGGCAGGTACACACTGATATCGGCCGTGGCCACCACCTGATCGCCAGCCATCGGCTCAAATAAGAGCGAAGCCGCCGATTGCCGGAACATCACGCAGCTGATCTGGCTGTTTTCGTCTTTGAGTGAAAAATAGTAATGTCCCGAACTGTGCCGTGTAAGGTTGCTGATTTCGCCTTTCACTTCCATGCGTTGCAAAAAGGGCGCCCGCTCAAGCAGGGCTTTTATGGTGGCGTTAAGCTGACTAACCGTATACGTTTGGGGCATGCTGTAAAGATATTTAAGCGTAAGCAATTTGCCAGCACCTGAGCTTTTTTGGTTTTCTACAATAGTATGACAATAGTCAGGGCAGCATGCGGTTACTTTGAACAAAACATGGCTGGTATGAGAAAGATCTTGACGCCCTTCCTGATGATTTGTGGATTTATGTGCTTTATACAGCATCTAGCGCTTGCCCAAAGAGAGGTTCCGCTCGTACCGAACCACGGCCGATCAGCCATAGCTGCTGTGCATCCCGACGAGATTTATTACAATGAAAGCAGCCAGCTGATGGTTTTTTTAAACGGACAGCCTCAACCCTTAAGCGGACAACCCGCATTTGTTGGTATTAATGCCTTGGCCTGGTTTCAGGGTCGCTTATGGGTAGCTACGCGAGCAGGTTTATACAGTTGGGACAAGCAGCAATGGCAGCATTTCAGCCGTGCTGCCGGTGAGTTGCCTTCGGATACTGTTACTGGTTTGGCAGTTTTTGCCAACCGTTTGGCCATTGCCTGTCCTGCCGGATTGGTGGTGCATTACGATCAAACCTGGCAAAGATTTCACACACAAAACAGCGCTTTACTCAGCAATCAGGTCAATCGTATTTTGAGCAATGGGGAGCGCTTGGGTATTGTAGCCGGTAATAAACCCTATTTGTTAGAAGCAGGGGCAGCGTTACAAGCTTTTCATCATCAGCAAATCAGCTCGGCCGTGTCGGTAATACCCTATAGTCTTGGTGGGGCCATGGTTTGCGATAGCGATCGTACCTACTATTACATGGCCAATGGGCAGGGGAATGTTGTTTTTTTCGGACACTTTTTTCAGGCTACGGGCAGCCGAAATGGGACTCAGCTTGTGATGTTGACGCACAACCGCTTTTATCTGTTCGAAAATGGCAGGACCGAATTTAGAGGACACCTATTACACGATACCTTAAGCCGAATTATAATGGCACGCGATACCTTGGGAGGCTATCATATCGTGCATCCAACAGCCCTAATCAGTTATGTTGATTTGAATTATGTGGATAGGGGCCGAAATGTAAGAAACAGTGCTGACCTCAATATCAACAAGGTTACAGCCAGTACCATGAATCGCGGTGATTTGTTTAATGCGCTAACCGGGCATACTTTCGATTTGCAATTCCCGGGGACGAATGATGCACACAGAACCTTTTTTACTGCTGCACCATGGATTGGTGGCTTGCACCAGCAGCAAACGTATCAGTCATTAGCAACTTATCGGTATAGTTCAGGTTTTCGCAATGGGTATTATCCCGGCCCACTAAAAGCCGATGGCGAATTGGATGAAGAGACGGCCGGACGTTTCGACCGCATTTGGAAGATCAACCGTTTTGAAGTGGAGGCCTACAAATTGGCATGGCAAAGGGGAGAAGTGCAGTCAGGTACCTACAGCTTGCCTGAAAATTTTGCCACTTGGCCGGGCAATCATCCTTTCACCAACCAAATGCTGGCACCATTTTTTGATCGAAATGGAGATGGAATCTATGACCCTATGGATGGCGATTATCCCATGATAAAGGGCGACCAGGCCTTGTGGTATGTGTTTAACGACCAGCAGCCCAATCGTACCAGCCCTGCTTTGGGTGTTGAATTTAGCGCCATGTTGTATGCCTACCAGTGTAACAACCTTACTGGCGCTGATGCCGTTTTGAATTATACAGCATTTCTTGATTACACCATTCATAATCGCTCGGGCCGAAATTACGACAGCACTTATTTTTCATTTTTTACCGATTTGAATACAGAGCCGCTAGGTGGCATCTTTATCCAAACTGATGTAGAAGGCAATGGCTTTTATGGTTTTTCAGGTACGGATTCTACGCTAATCCATCCGAGATTAGGCTATTTTCGTCCGGCCCAGGGCATTTATATCATGCGCGGACCTACGGCCGATCAGGCTGATGGGGTCGATAATAACCGCAATGGGTTGATTGATGAGCCGGGTGAAGATATCGCCATCAGCAATCTGGTGAATTTTGGACTCGAATTAAGCGGTCCAACGAGTACGGTTGAAAACCACACCCAAGCTTTTCATGCTGCACGCAGTCGTTGGCGCGATGGCGAGGCGGTGGTTTTTGGCGGCAACGGCTACCCCGGCTCGGTGGGCAGCACCAGTTTACGTTCGTATATGATGTATCCCGCTGGTTCCGATTCGCTTGGTTGGAGTGTTGGGGGTAATACCCAAAGCCCTGTGGTATTGCCCTTTAATTGGTCATTCCCGGAAATGCAACCCGGAGGGGCTAATAATACAACGCTGCGCGGGCGGGCAGTAGCTAGCATGGGCCCTTTCAGTTTTGCTGCAGGAGCCAGTCAACAAACAACTTTGGCCTTTGTATACAGTCCAGGAACTGGCGGCTATCACTCGGCGGTGCAGCAATTGCGTCAGCAGCATCTGCCCTTAATTCGGCAGTGGTATGCCAACGATAGTTTCCCGTCTTGCCTCGACCTAAGTGCGCTCAGCCTGCGTGAATTCAAGCGGCCTGAATTGGATGTGCGCTTATATCCGAACCCTGCGCGTGAACAGCTTTTCCTAGAAAGCGCCGAAGAAGGGAAGTTGGCATTAATGCTGTACGATTTGCGGGGCCGACTTCATCTTAAGGAGCAGTTTCAAGGTGTTGGACCTCAAGCTGTGGACATCAGCACCTTGACACTTGGCATGTATTTGCTTTTTGTTGAGCAAAATGGTTCCATAAAATGGCTCAAATTCATCAGGCAATAGTTTGCTCATTTCTACTTTACCTTAAAGTTAAATTGATTATTTTGTCGGCTTTATGTAGCATATGAGCCCAAACCCAGCCGAATTTTATTTCAGTACCAGTTTAAACAAGATTTTTTTCGGGCTGGCGGCGGTGTTGCTGCTGGCTTTTTTGTTTTTGTTGCCGCTTAATTTTTCGCTTTACACCTTGCTGGCAGAAGAAGATCACCTTATCGAAAGTTTGACAGCAGTATTGCTTTTTATTTCGGGTTTAATTTTAGTGCGAACGATATTTGTGCATTGCGACCAGCATCCTCGGGCCTACAGTAAGTTGAGTGGTTGGGCATTGGGAGTAGCCAGTGCTTTATTGATTTGGGCCGCCTTGGAGGAAATTAGTTTTGGGCAGCGGATTTTAGGCATAGAAACACCAGAGGCATTAAAGGCCATCAACGATCAGGATGAGCTGAATTTGCATAATGTAGACAAGCTCTTTTTCGATCGGTTACTTGATAGGGCAACCATAGCGCTGGTATTATTGGGGACGGTACTCAGGATTAGAAACCAGCGCATGTTGTGGGGTATTCCCATGCCCGACACTTGGCTAATTTGTTTATTTGCGCTCAGCCCATTTATGGTACAATATAATATTTCGGGCCTCGATTTTTTTCATATACAAATTCCCATCCTGATTATCCTCGGTGTTTATCATTTTCGCCAGGCTAACTTGTTGCAAATTTGGGCTGTGGCAATTACGCTCCTGCTGGCTTCAGCCATTTACCTGGTGCATACCCATTACCAGTTTTTGTTTAGGGAGGCAGAAAATGCGGTAAATGAATATCGAGAATTTTTGTTCAGTTTGGCTAGTGTAGCATATGCGTTACACATAGGTAGAGTGATGGGATTGCTTCGCATTCACCGTAAAAAGAAATATAGGTTCGAAACGTTGAGTCATGTAGTGGATTAGTTTTTGTTTAACTAAGGGAGAAATGATGTAATGTCGACACAGACGATGATTATTGAAGAACGGGCCCGAAAAATTGGTAACTTTTGGGTGGGTCGTTTGTTGCCTTTTCGTGAAAAGCGCATGATAGGGCCGTTTATTTATATTGACCATATGGGGCCTGTCGAGCTAAAAGCCGGGCAGCATTTTGATGTGCCTCCCCATCCGCACATTGGCTTATCGACTTTGACTTATCTGATAGAAGGGCATGTGATGCATCGGGACAGCTTGGGTACGGTGCAGGAAATAGCACCCGGCTCGGTGAACTGGATGACGGCGGGCAAGGGCATAGTGCATTCGGAACGCACGCCCGATCATTTGCGCGGCCAAGCCATGCGCATGCACGGCTTGCAGATTTGGGTGGCCCTCCCCGCAGCATTGGAAGATATGCAACCCGCTTTTTCACATATTCCCGCCGAGGATATTCCCGCATGGGAAGAAGGGGGCTTATCATTCAGATTGGTAGCCGGAAAGCTAGCCGGTTATGAATCGAAAGTGCCGGTTCATAGTCCTTTGTACATGCTTGAAATACGGGCCGAAAGAGAGGCTGAAGTACATTTGGCAGATCGCCTTTATGGTGAAGCCGGTTTGTATGTGCTGAGCGGATGTGTGCATACTGAGGGTGAAGATTTTGGTGAAAAACTTTTGTTGGTTACCGATGACGCTCGATTATGTAGTTTTCGTATGACTGCCCAAACCGTTGTCTATATTTTTGGGGGCGAGCCCTTTCCCGAACATCGCTATATCGATTGGAATTTTGTTTCGTCCATCAAAAGTAAAATTGATCAAGCACGCCAAGCCTGGGCGACAGGCGATTTTCATTCCATTGCCGGTGAAACTGAGCAGATCGCGATGCCTGCCCGCCCCGCCGGTTGGAAGTGGTAAGGCCTTGTTAAAAGTGCCGATAGACCGGGTTGCCGAGCCTCGAAGGATGCAAGGGCAGCCTCATGCCTACAATAATGCTGTGGAACCCTCCCAATTTGTGAGAAAGTGCGTAGGGGTGATTGGCATGAAACCAGCTAAAGCGATAGGTGCAGAATAAATCGTATGCCCGATGCTTGCCTAATCCTTTAAGACTGAGTCCTTGCTCTATGGTTGTTGTACGTCGGGCATAAAGCTCAGGAAAGGAAGCGAAGCCTAATTCACGCAGTTTCAGGTCTCTTTCTATACTCATGGCCACGCCTTTATAAACACCCATTCGCCAATGCAAATGTTCGCCGAGCGGTATGTCGTAGGTAAGGCCTAGGTTTAGATTTAAACGGGGAACGTAGCGGCGTTGTCCTTCGAAGGGCCGTTCAGAATAGGTTTCAAAAAAACTTAACATGCCGCCTTCTCCACCGAAACTCAGGGCCAGGCCACTTTCGAAACTGCGTAACCAGCGCATTTGCAACATGAGATTTTCTTGATTTTGAATGCGGTAATAACTGTGCAGGAAGGGCAGTTCGTTGAAGGGATCGTCGAACTGGAGTTGCCGGAATTCGTGAAAGCTGAACATATAGCCAAACTCGAATTGCCATTTTACATGAGGCTTTTTGAAATGCAGTGGGTCGATCTGCTGGGCTTCTGTTAGGATGGGCCAAAAAATCAAGATGACCAACATCCGGGAGTAGGTAAGTCCTTTCATAATGGTTCGATTTTAAGTTGATTCAAATTTAAACACAAAGCATGTTATGTAGACATGCTCTATCGGGTAATTTTTGCACATCAAAACACAAGAGTGATTATCAATGTAGACTAGCAAGCGGATTAAAAGCGGATTAAAATCATTTTTTATTTACTTAGTAAAAGTTTGAAAACAAGCTTGAAATACATTTGTAAGAATTCAAATGCAATATTGTTGCAAACAAACGATCCGCCCTGCTGTTGTGAAACTATCTAAAAGTTAAAAACTATGAATAAATTTTTAAAATCATTTTGCATTTTAGGCTTGGTAGGAGCCTTCCAGGTGCAAGCGCAGACGGCCAGGGTACAAGTAATACATAACAGCGCAGATGCTGCCGCGGCCTCAGTGGATGTATGGGTTAATGGTAACCGGGCTATTCCTAATTTTGCTTTTCGCACAGCCTCTCCATTTGTAGATTTGCCTGCAGGTCAGGAGATTGTAATTCATATTACGGCTCCTGCAGCTGCCGATACCACAGCTGCTGTATTTTCAAAGCGCGCTACGCTCGATTCTAATCAAACTTACATCGTCGTGGCGAGTGGTATTGTATCTGCAAGCGGATACAGTCCTGCAACGCCTTTCGATTTGTACGTTTCAGCAGGACGTGAGGCAGCCGCCAACGCAGCAGAAGTAGATGTATTGGTGTTCCATGGCGCTACCGATGCTCCGGCAGTAGATGTTAATGAGACCAGTGTGCCGGTCCCCGGCTTGGTACCCAACCTGGCCTACGGTGATTTTGCCGGATACCTAAACCTCGCACCCGCTGATTATACGCTCGAAATTGCACCTACAGGGGGTAGTGGCATTGCCAGCTTCACGGCGCCTTTACAGTCGCTTAACCTGGCAGGCAATGCCTTGGTTGTAGTGGCTTCTGGTTTTCTCGATCCAGCCGCCAATAGCAATGGTTCGGCTTTTGGCCTCTTTGCTGCTACAGCAGCCGGTGGCCCGCTGGTGGAATTGCCAGCAGCCGTGGTGAGTGTGAAAGAAATAAGTAATGCCGAATTCCGCGCTTACCCCAATCCCGCTACTGATGAATTGCGTTTCCGCTACGACGCTTCGTTGGCTGGCGCTCAGCTTGATATCACAGATGCAACAGGGCGTTTGATTGTTAGTCATAAGCTCGACGCCTTTAGCAACGAAATGCAATTAGGTATTCATGACTGGCAGGCAGGATTTTACTTTGGCCGTATTCAAACTGCTGATCGTGCTGGTAGCTTCAAGTTGGTTGTGAATAAATAAAGATTCTCTCGATTGGTTTATGGAACGGTCTGACCTTACGGTCGGGCCGTTTTGGTTTCAAGCCACATGACTTTGGCCTACAAAAAGGTTAAAATATGTTTTTGGCTTGCCTACGCTATGAGAAGGGTTTATTTTTGGTGTATTAACCTAAGACAAACCCAGTCAAATGAAAATGTTTACCCTTCTTCGTACTAGTCTTTTAAGTTTGCTGTTCAGCTTTTCGGCTTGGGCGCAAACCAGCATTCCGGCTCAGTTTAGCCATGTCGACAAACTGGTTCGTGGCACCCTCAGCATGCCGTCTTTTGGCGGTCCACATCCGGCCGTTATTATTGTGCCCGGCAGCGGTGCCAACGACCGTGATGGTACCTTGCAATTGGTTGGTGGTTATGCACCTTGCTTGTACCCCAATTTGGTGGGGGCCACCCTAAAGCCTTACCGCGATTTGGCCGATGCTTTGGTAGCTGCCGGATATGCTGTTTTACGTTACGACAAGCTTGAGTTTACCTATGCTACCAATTTAGGCGTCATCAGCTTCGATAAGTTGTGGTTCCCCGCTCGCTCGGGCATCGACTGGCTGAAAACCCGGTCCGACATTGACACCAATCGTATTGTACTCATTGGACACAGTGAAGGCTCTGCCCTTATTCCCTTGATAGCCGCCCAGCGCCCGGGAGTAAAAGCCCTTGTATCGCTGGCAGGGGCTGTGAGTCCATTCGATAGTTTGTTAGCCACGCAATTGGTCGAATTCGCCACCCTATGCGGGGGCAATGTGGCACAAGCGCAAACCGAAGCCGATCAGGTATTGGCCTATTTTAATGCTTTGCGGGCAGGTCCTCCTCCTGTAACAACCCCGGGTTTATTTGGAGTTCCTGCTGGTGTATGGTACGATTATGTTCGCGATATGGATTCGGTGATTACCCGCTATAACCAGACGAACAAACCCTCACTTTTTGTGGCGCTAGGCCTAGATGTGAACACACCGCCTAGCGAATTGGCACGTTTTCAGGGGGGAATCACCCTGCCCAATGCCGGCTTTTACCTACTCGACAGCATTAACCATTTTTTGTCGTACAACCATACCGCCGGATTTGTTCAGCCCATTGCCGATACCATCGTGCATTGGCTGCAGCAGCAAGGGCTAGCGGCATCGATGAGGCCTGATTGGGAGACCACTAACACCTTTACCTTTTATCCCAATCCGGCTAAGCAGCAAATACAGCTGCTGTGCGAAAGCTGTACGCCATCCGCCATATTGGCTTTGTATGACATTCAGGGGCGGAAAATTCAGCAATGGCAAGCACTGGAGCCCGCTCAAACCATAGGCTTGCCCGAATTACAGTCCGGAATCTATCTCTTACGGCTGAACAATGGCCCGGCAAAACGATTGCTCATTGAATAACAAGTACCAAGCTTGTTTGCACTTTTTTGTATATTTCGCGTTCTAAGAAGTATAAATGACAACAATATGCGTAAACCCATATTCTATTTTCTCCTTTTGATGACGCTGGGCGTCGGTTTGGTCGTCGACCGTCAAAGCGAAGTGCAGGCCCAAGGAAATCAAGGACCAAAAATTGGCGAAAAAGCGCCTGAAATTGAATTACAAAACCCCGACGGCAAGCTCATTAAACTCAGTTCGCTTAAAGGCCAAATGGTGTTGATCGATTTTTGGGCGAGCTGGTGTGGACCATGTAGACACGAGAACCCAAATGTGGTAAAGGCTTACAACGCCTTTAAGGACGCTACTTTTAAAAACGCCAAAGGTTTTACGGTATATGGCGTATCGCTCGATACCAACAAAGACCGTTGGCTTGGAGGGATTAAGCAAGATGGCCTAATTTGGGACAATCACGTAAGCGATTTGCAAGGTTGGAAGACACCTATTATACAGGAGTATGGGGTATATGGCATTCCGATGAGCTTTTTAATTGATGGTAACGGCATGATCGTAGGAAAAAACCTTCGCGGCGCGGCGCTGGAAGCCAAGCTTAAAGAGTTTTTGAAGTAAACCTTTCTCTTTCGACCCTACAAGGGGAAGCGCTTTATGGACCCTGTCTCCCGAAACAGCAAAGAATACTAAGATCGGTCCTGAGCTGCTCCCGTGGAAATACGTCTTCCAAAAGCCTTGGTTCGTGTTTTTGCCAAAAGCTCAAAAATCGGTTGTACTTTTGCAGTCCGAATTTTTTGAAGATGTCACAACTTTCTGAACAGGAAATCATCCGCCGCCAAGCCCTGGAGGCATTGCAACAAAGCGGCGTAAATCCTTATCCCAGTGAGGCCTTTGCCGTAAGCCACCACACTACCGATATCAAAAACGGTTATGCCGACGAAGATGTCGCCCAATGGCAGGAAGTTAGGCTGGCAGGCCGATTGATGAGCCGCCGCATTATGGGCAAGGCTTCCTTTGCGGAGTTGCAAGACTCCAAAGGCCGTATTCAGCTTTACCTCAATCGCGACGAGCTGTGCCCGGGCGACGACAAAAGCCTCTACAATGAGGTCTTTAAAAAACATTGTGACATTGGCGATTTTATCGGCATTCGTGGCTTTGTGTTCCGCACCCAGGTGGGCGAAATAAGCGTACATGTGCAGGAATTTGTGTTCCTGAGCAAAAGTCTGCGCCCGTTGCCTGTGGTAAAACGCGATGACGAAGGCCACGTGTACGACGGCTTTACCGATCCCGAGCAACGCTACCGGATGCGGTATGTCGATTTGGTAGTGAATCCCGAGGTGAAAAACATTTTTGTGAAGCGCTCCCAACTGGTGAATACCATGCGGCAGTTTTTTAATAAAGAGGGCTTTTTGGAGGTAGAAACCCCCATTTTGCAGCCCATTTACGGAGGTGCCGCAGCCCGTCCGTTCAAAACGCACCACAACACGCTCGACATGACGCTTTACTTGCGCATTGCCAACGAGCTGTACCTCAAACGCCTCATTGTGGGCGGCTTCGACGGGGTATACGAGTTCTCAAAAGACTTCCGCAACGAAGGCATGAGCCGGTTCCACAATCCCGAGTTTACCCAGGTGGAGCTTTATGTGGCTTACAAAGATTACCTCTGGATGATGGACATGACCGAGGAGCTCATCGAAAAAATAGCCCTTGAACTGCATGGCAGCACCCAGGTGCAGGTAGGTGAAAACACCATCGACTTTGCCCGCCCTTGGAAGCGTTTCAGCATGTACGAGGCCATTCAGGAATATACTGGCATCGATATCAGCGAGATGGACGAAGCCACGATGGCTGCCACTGCTAAAAAACTTGGTGTACAGGTCGACAGCACCATGGGCCGTGCCAAGCTCATCGATGAAATATTTGGCGAATGTGTAGAAGGCAAGCTCATTCAGCCCACCTTCATCACCGATTATCCGGTAGAGATGTCGCCCTTAGCTAAAAAGCACCGAAGCAAGCCAGGTCTGGTGGAGCGTTTTGAGGTTATTTGCAACGGCAAGGAAATCGCCAACAGCTTCTCGGAACTAAACGACCCCATCGACCAGCGAGCTCGTTTCGAAGAGCAGCTTGAGCTGGGCAAGCGGGGCGACGAAGAAGCCATGGTGCTCGATGAAGACTTCCTCCGTGCGCTCGAATACGGTATGCCACCAACAGCCGGTATTGGTATCGGCATCGACCGCTTAAGTATGATCATGACCAATAGTCACAGCATTCAGGAAGTGCTGTTTTTCCCGCAAATGCGTCCCGAAAAGAAGGCTGAAGCCAAAACCGAAGGGGAATAGTTTTGCAGATACCCGCTTACCACCCGGCACATTGGCAAGAGTACGAGTTGCTCGACTGCGGCAATTTCCAAAAGCTTGAGCGCTTTGGCGAACTGGTACTCATTCGTCCCGAGCCGCAAGCCCTTTGGCAGCCTGTATGGCCCGAAAGCGAGTGGAACAAAATGGCCCACGGCAGGTTTGAACAGCAAGGCAGCAACTCAGGCCAGTGGATAGCGCTCAAAAAGCAGTTGCCCGACAATTGGCAGCTGAGCTACAAAAGCCGGCATTTACATCTCAATTTCAGACTGGCACTAACGGCTTTTAAGCATGTGGGGGTGTTCCCTGAGCAGGCCGACAACTGGGAGTACATTTACCGGCAGGTGCGGCAGTTGGGGCCAGGTGCGCGGGTGTTGAACTTGTTTGCCTACACCGGAGGTGCATCATTGGCTGCCAAGCAGGCCGGTGCCGATGTGATTCACCTCGATTCGGTGAAACAGGTGGTGAGCTGGTCGCGGCAGAACATGGAGCTGAGTAGCCTCAAAGATATCCGTTGGTTGGTGGAAGATGCGCGTAAATTTGTTCAACGCGAAGTAAAACGGGGACGTACCTATCATGGCATTATGCTCGACCCGCCAGCCTATGGATTGGGCCCTAATGGCGAGCGTTGGAAGCTCGAAGAGCAGCTCGGTCCCATGATGGATGATGTGTTTAAATTGCTTGATCCACAACAGCATTTTTTGGTGCTGAATGCCTATTCGTTGGGTTTATCGAGTCTGATTCTACAGAATTTTCTGACACCTCATTACCAGCCCGAGCAATTTGAAACAGGGGAGTTGTTTTTGCAGGCACGTTCGGGCATCAAACTTCCCTTGGGAGTTTTTGGTAGAGCTAGCCGAGCCTAAACCTACCAATTAGCACGTAATTTTATACCCGCTTCACGGCATTTTACCTGATGCTTTTTGGCAACGTCGAATCACTTGCTTTGATTTGATCTAACTAAAAACCATAAAGCCATGAAGAAACTTTTTACCCTCGTAGTTGTACTTTTTGCTACAGCTAGTATTGCGGAAGCACAGATTGCTGCCGGAAAATTGATGATCGGTGGAAACGCTAACTTTTCAACCGGAGGCAATACTTGGGACTTAAATCCAACAGCAGGTTATTTTATTGCCGATGACCTTGCACTCGGTGCCGACCTAGGTATTGGAGATGCCGGTGGAGGACTCTATGTGAACCTAGGTGTTGCCGCACGGAAGTATTGGAGCATTCTCGACAACACCTACCTCTATGGACATGCAGGCCTAGGCTTAGGTGTAGCAGGAGGGGGGCCGGTTAGGGTGAACGTATATCCCGGTGTTATGTACTTCTTTAATGAACGCCTTGCCATAGATGGAGCCCTCAATGGACTCGGCGGAGGTGGCATAGGCCTGTCGCTTTTGTTCTAAGCAGCAGTGATTTAACCCAAACCCTGCTTCGGCGGGGTTTTTTTATGCGCAGCCAGCAATGATTTCATTATTCAGAAGCTGCATATTCTTTGATATATTGCATCAAAAAAAAACGTCATGAAGAAGTTTGTATTATGTATGGGCATGCTGTTGGGTTTTGCGATGATATCGGAAGCTCAAATCCAAAAAGGAAACTATATGTTGGGTGGGAACCTTGATATTCTTACCAATGGCGGTACGCGCAGCTTGCTGGAGTTAGATGCCGCTTATTTTTTCACCGATCGGCTGGCGTTTGGATTGGCTACTTTTGGCTTTTTAGAGGGGCCGTTTTTCGTTGGTGTTCAAAGCCGTTACCTTTGGCCGGTATTAGAGAATACCTATGTGTTTGGACAGGCAGGCGTGTATGCCAGCGACACCGACCTGAGGTTTTCGGCAGCGCCTGGGGTGATGTACTTTTTAAATGAACGCGTTGCCCTCGAAGGACGAATAGGTGGCATTGGTGGGGGTGGTATAGGCCTCTCACTTATCTTTTGATTATAATCAATGTAAAGAAGATGGGTTGGTGGGTGTTTATAGCCGGACTTTTTATCTTGCCTATCCGGCCTGATATGGAGGTGGAGCAGCTTTCGGTGCGCTACGCCCCGGCCCCCTCGCAGTTTATGCAGATCCAAGGCATGCCCGTACATTACCGCGATCAGGGCAAAGGCATGCCGGTGGTACTTCTGCATGGGATGGCCAGTAGCTTGCACACCTGGGAAGGCTGGGTAGAGGCACTGGCACCGCATTACCGCATCATCACGGTGGATATGCCCGGCTGGGGGCTTACTGGTCCCGACCCGCAAAAGCGTTATCGCATCGAAGATCAGGTGGCATTTTTAGCTGCCTTTCTTGACAGCCTCAATATTGATCGATGCGTCATGGGAGGAAACTCCATGGGGGGCTGGTTCAGTTGGAATTTCGCGCTAAGCCATCCTGAGCGCTTGTACGGACTTGTATTGGTGGATGCCGCAGGCGTGCCATCAGGAAGTTCCGCTGCTCCGCGTAAACGTCCTGCCTATTTTAAATTGGCTGAAAGTCGGTTTTTTGAGGCTTATGTGCAGCAGGCAACACCCCGTTTTTTGTACAAGAGCATGCTTAAGCAGGTGTATGTAGATGACGATAAAGTCGATCGTGCCTTGGTGAATCGTTACTATCACCTTATGCGCAGGGAAGGCAATCGGCAGGCCTTTCTCGATCGTGCCAAGCAAAGAGGTACAGGTCGTGGAGATTTCGATTTGCTGGGGGAATTACAGCTTCCTACGCTTATTTTGTGGGGCGAACAAGACAGCTGGATTCCACCGCAACATGGTGATGTTTTTCAACAAAAAATTGCAACTTCGGTCTTGGTGAAGTTTCCACATTTGGGGCATGTGCCTATGGAAGAAGATCCAGAAAATACGGTTGTGCCGGTGAAGTTGTTTTTAGAAGGCTTGCGGCGCTAAATCTCCTGCCCGCTACATGTTAGGCTTTCAAGAAGTTAATATTCCGCTTCAGCCCTTCAAAGCCCGTGCGCTTGACCGCACTTTTCCTAAACAGCTCGTTAAACACTTCGCGCGTGAGCTCCCGCCAATCGCCGGCCTCAAGCTGCAGCAAATCGGGATGCGGCTCAAATCGGGCTTCCTGGTGCCGTTGGCTGAAACGGTTCCAGGGGCACACTTCCTGACAAATGTCGCAGCCGAACATCCAGTTCTCGAATTTGCCTTGCTGCGATGCTGGAATGGCCGATTTGAGCTCGATGGTAAAATAGCTGATGCACTTGCTGCCATCAACCTCGTAAGCTTTGATGGCCTCTGTAGGGCAGGCGTCGATGCAGCGGGTGCAGGTGCCGCAGTAATCTTTGATGGGACCATCGGCTTCGAGCTCGAGGTCGATGATGAGCTCGGCTAAAAAGAAGTAGCTGCCTTGCTGCTTGGTGATGAGGTTGGTATGCTTGCCCACCCAGCCGGTTCCGCTTTTGGCAGCCCAGGCTTTTTCGAGCACGGGTGCTGAATCTACAAAAACCCGGCCTTCCACTTGGCCCACTTCTTCTTGCAAAACGGCCAGTAGCTCACGCAACTTGTCGCGGACCACAAAATGGTAGTCTTCGCCATAAGCATATTGCGAAATTTTGGGCGCACCAGCAGCCTGGGGGCTCGGATTGTGGTAGTTGTACAGCAGGCTCACCACCGAGCGGGCGCCGGGTACCAGCAGGCGCGGATCGAGCCTTTTGTCGAAGTGATTGGCCATGTAGGCCATTTCGCCGTGCATGCCCTTTTTGAGCCAGGCTTCGAGGCGGGGTGCCTCCTCGGCCAAAAACTCGGCCTTGCTGATGCCGCAGTACTGAAATCCCAGCCGCTGGGCATGCTTTTTTAGCAAGTGGGCATGTTGGCGGGCGACGGTCATTTTTCGATTCGTGGACCGTTGAAATGCAAACGCAGCCGCTCAACAGGCTGGTTGTTTACCAGGTGACTTTCGATGATTTCTTCCACATCGGTGAGTTGAACATTCCCGTACCAAACCGCCTCGGGATACACCACGAGCGATGGGCCCCAGGCACAGGCGTCGAGGCAGGCGGTTTGTTGCGCCCGCATGTTGATTTGCAGGCCGCGATCTTTGATGCCTGCTTTAAAGGCCGCTACCAATGCCGCGCCGTGTTCGTTGCCGCAGCTTTTTTTGGCCGGGTCGGGCCGTTGATTATTGCAAATGAAGAGGTGTTTCTCGTATTTCATAGGGCGAATTTACTGCGAAAGGGCCGAATCGACCAAACGCAACGCCTAACCATGGTGCTGGGCTTTCGTGGTGCGGGGAAACCACCTTGCTTTTGCAATACCTGGCCGAAGCCAGGCAAAAGGGAATTTACCTCAGTCTCGATGATTTTTATTTCCAAACCAACCGCCTGGTCGAAACGGTAGATGCCTTGTATCAGAAGGGCTATCGGTTGTTTTTATTCGACGAGGTGCACCGCTACCAGCATTGGTCGAAAGACCTTAAGCAGCTGTACGACGATTACGACGACATTCAAATGTGGGCCACGGGCTCGTCGATCCTCGATATTGCCCGGGGAAGTACCGACCTCTCGCGGCGGGCCACCGTTTACCGGCTGCACGGCTTGTCGTTCAGGGAATTTTTGAACTTCAGGTACCAGCAAAATTTTAGTCCACTGAGCTTGCCCGATTTGCTGCAGCACCACCAGCAACTGGCCCCCGAATTATGCGACCAACTGCAGCTGACCGCCGATTTTCAGGATTATTTGCGCTTTGGCTATTTTCCCTATTTCATGGAAGCCAAGGCCTCGTACTTCCAAAAGTTGCAAGACAGTTTGCATTTGGTGATTGATGCCGACATTGCTCCCTACGAAGAGCTGCAGCATGCCACCACTCGCAACCTGAAAAAACTGCTGTTTGTGCTGAGCCAAACTGTGCCCTTTACCCCAAACATCAATAAATTGGCCGAGCGCATCGAAAGTCCGCTCAACACCATCCTCAAATTGCTCGACATCATGCACCAGGGCCAGTTGTTGAAGTTGCTTCGCAGCGAAAACAAAGGGGTGAGCTATTTGCAAAAGCCCGAGAAAATTTATTTGCAGAACACCAACTTCATCTACCTTTTTTCGCCCGAACAGGCCAATGTGGGCAATGTGCGCGAAACCTTTTTTTTCAATCAGTTGAGCCATGTACACCAGGTTACTGCTCCGCGCTATGGCGATTTTTTGATTGACGATAGTTTTGTGTTCGAAATTGGTGGTCCTGGCAAAACCGATCAGCAGCTCAAAGGTCTGCCCCAGGCCTACCTGGCCATCGATGCTGAAACCGGCGGCGGAAGGCACATTCCCTTGTGGTTGTTTGGTTTTTTGTATTAGACAGGAGATTTCAAAAAGTCTTCCCATCTTCGTTGTTTGGCAGCAGTAAGTATTTTCAAGTTGATTCCGGCCGATGTTTTGCCGCTGCAAAATTTGGCACGCACCACCTTTATCGAAAGTTTCGCCGAACAAAATTCCCCTGAGCAATTGGCCGAGTACCTCAACCGCGCCTTTAGCGAGGCACAATTGCTTCAAGAATTGCAAACGCCATCATCGTGGTTTTATGGGCTTAGGTGGGGGGATGAAATGGTTGGTTATCTGAAAATCAATGCGTCCGGCGCACAATCGGATTTACAGATGCCTAACAGCCTCGAAATCGAACGCATTTACCTGCTCCAACAAGCGCAGGGCAAAGGATTCGGGCGTTTACTCCTCAATACGGCCATTCAACAAGCCCGCTTGAAAGGATGTGAACGCATTTGGCTGGGGGTTTGGGAACACAATACCGCTGCCATTGCTTTTTACGAACACATGGGCTTTCGAAAATTCGACGAGCATGTTTTTACTCTAGGCAATGAGGATCAATGCGATTGGTTGATGGCGATGGAATTGAACCATGAATGAGTGAAAGTAATATTTCAAAATTAGAATAGCGTATTGATACGATATGACGGTGCTGGCTGATAGTAAATGATCATTCTTAATCTGTTTGGCATAATTTATTCACAACTGCCAGCCCCTGACGATCTTTTGTAGTTTTGCATCATGCCCGCACCGCAGCTTTATGCCGATGTTTTGTTGCCCTTGCACCTGCCGGCTACCTATACCTATGCCGTGCCTGCCGATTGGCAGTCGCACTTGGTAGCGGGCGCGCGGGTGGTGGTGCAATTTGGCAAAACCCGCATGTACACGGGCTTGGTGTGGAAGCTACACAAGCAAAAACCAACTGCTTATACCCCCAAGCCTTTGCTCGAACTGCTCGACGAGCAAGCCTTCATTCCACCCAAACTAGGGGAATTTTGGACCTGGCTGGCCGATTATTACCTCTGCTTTTTGGGCGATGTGATGCAAGCCGCCCTGCCATCGGTCTTTCGCATTGGGAGCGAAACCATCATTTTGCGACATCCCGATTTGGGCAAAGACGATTGGCCGGAGGGGCTCGACGAACAAACCGATGCCGGCTTGGTGTTGCAGTTGCTGCGCCACAAAAAAGAGCTGCGCATGGCCGAAATACAGCAATTGCTGCAGCGCAAAACGGTGATGCCCCTGCTGCGCGATATGGTGAATATGCAGTGGGTTGTCACCAAAGAATCGCTGGCCGGTGGCTACCGCGAAAAGCGCGAGTCGTTTTACCAGTTGGCCGAGGCCTGGCAGTCGGATGCCGCCCTGGCGCCACTCTGCGACGAGCTCGAAACGCGTGCCCCCAAACAAATGGATGTGCTGATGCAGTACCTGGTGCAAGCCCGCGATTATGGGCTGGTGCCGCGTGCCGATTTGTTGGGGCGCGAAGGCTTGAGCCCGACGGCCCTGAATGCCTTGCTTGAAAAAGGCATTTTGGTGCACCACAAATTGCGGGTCGATCGGCTACCGCCCAGCAAGGGCAGGGAAGAAGCCTATGGCTTGTCGCCCGCCCAAAGCAAGGCCCTGACGCAAATTGAGGAAGCCTGGGCGCAAAAAAATACAGTTTTACTGCACGGCATCACCGGCAGTGGCAAAACGCTTTTGTACATCGAGCTCATCAAGGCTGCCGTGGCCAATGGACGGCAAGTGCTGTACATGGTGCCCGAAATTACGCTCACTGCCCAACTCATCGAGCGCTTACGGCGCTACCTGGGCACCACGGTGGGGGTGTTTCACTCGCGCTTTACCGACGACGAGCGTGCCGAACTCTGGCAGCAAGTGCACGAAGGTCGGGTTCAGGTGGTACTGGGTGCCCGTTCTTCGCTTTTTTTGCCTTTCGAGCGCTTGGGTTTGATTGTGGTCGACGAGGAACACGACCCCTCCTACAAGCAAACCGATCCGGCTCCGCGCTACCACGCCCGCGATGCTGCCCTGTGGCTGGCGCGCGAACACCAGGCCAAGGTGCTGCTGGGTTCGGCCACACCTTCGGTCGAAAGTTGGCAATTGGCCCAGCAGGGCAAATACGCCTTGGTGAGTTTAAGCGAGCGTTTTGGCGGGGTGCAGCTGCCCGACATACAGCTGGCCGACATCCGCACCGAAACCCGCGACAAGCTGATGAAGGCCGAGCTCACCGGCACCCTCTACACCGCCATTCAGGAAACCCTGGCCAAAGGCGAGCAGGTGATCTTGTTCCAAAACCGCCGGGGTTATGTGCCATATACCGAGTGTGCCGATTGCGGCTGGTCGCCCGAGTGCGTAAGCTGCGACATCACGCTCACCTACCACAAACTGCAACACCAAATGCGTTGCCACTATTGTGGTTACAAAGAACCGCCCGTACCGGCTTGCAAGGCCTGCGGCAGTACCAAACTGGTTACCAAAGGTTTTGGTACCGAAAGGGTAGAAGAGGCCATCGCTATTTTGTTTCCGGAGGCAGCCATTGCCCGGCTCGACCTCGATGCCACCCGAAAAAAGCATGCCTTTGCCGACATCATCCGCAATTTTGAGCAAGGCAAAATCGACATCCTTATTGGCACCCAAATGGTCACCAAAGGCCTCGATTTCGACAAGGTAACCCTGGTGGGGGTGCTCAATGCCGATCAAAGTTTGCGCATGCCCGATTTCAGGGCCAACGAACGCACTTTTCAGTTGTTGGAGCAGGTGAGCGGCCGGGCAGGCAGGCGCGAAATCAAAGGCCGGGTAATCATCCAAACCCGAGAGCCCGGCCGGGCCATTTTTAAGCTGCTGAAGCGGCACGATTACCATGCCTTTGCTGAGCTGGAATTAACAGAGCGCTCCCTACACAGTTACCCGCCTTACACCCGCCTCATCCACATCAATTTGCGGCACCGGGAGCAGCCCACGGTGACTTTGGCAGCGCAAAAATTGGGGGCCATGCTGGTAAAAGCCCTGGGCGAGCGGGTCAAAGGGCCGGCTACGCCGGTCATTGAGCGCATCCGCGATGAATACCACCGCGAGCTGCTCATTAAAATGGAGCGCGATAAAATGGATCCGGCCAAGGTGAAGGCATTTGTCAAAGACTGTTTGTTCAAGCTCGAAACCGACCCTTTGCTCAAAGGCCTGCGCATTTACCAGGATGTTGATCCGTATTAGGTTTGGTTTTTTGAGAGAGAAGTTGGGTTGATGCGGATGTTAGGCTTTTGGCATATGAACGACATCGATGCAATACATTTTTTGAACAGCGTCGAAGCTGCTCAAGCTTAGTCAGTTTCCAGTCTGCTCTACAAAGCAATGGACTGCGGACTGCGGTCAATTCCTGCTTTGAAGTCGTTCAATTGCGAGCAGTTGCAAACGCGCACTACCCAAATACCCCCTTTCTCATCTTTTCTCATCTCAAAACCTCTCATCGCGTAGCCCGACACTCAATATTACACGCACTGCCGGTTAAAAGCTTGTGCCTAGGCTGTATTAAATGTATTTTTGCCCACCATGTCGGCAAACCCCATAAATATTAACAACCGCAAAGCAGGATTTGAATACGAACTTCTACAAAAGTTTGAAGCCGGCATGTTGCTCACGGGCTCCGAGATCAAAAGCATCAGACAGGGCAAGGTGAATATGGGCGATGCTTATTGCAGCTTTGCAGGTCCAAAATTGGTGGTACGCAATTTACATATCAGTGCTTATAAAGAAGCCAGTTGGCTCAACCACGAGCCTATGCGCGACCGGCAGTTGTTGCTGAATAAACAAGAACTTAAAAAGCTTTTGCACCGCACCAAGGAAAAAGGGTTAACCATTGTGCCTACCCGGCTGTATATCAACGAGCGGGGTTATGCCAAGTTAGAGATTGCTTTGGCGCGGGGAAAAAAAATGCACGATAAGCGGGATTCGGTGAAGGAAAGGGATATGAAGCGGGATATGGAGCGGGAGTGAGTGCTCGCTGGCTCGCGGGGAGCGCACTTCGTGCTGGGGAGCGTTCGCTTCGCTCACTGGAGAGCGCACTTCGTGCTCCCAGACGCTGCGGTCTGGGTGCTTCGGAGGGGAATTTATGGATGAAGCAATAGCAGATCTTCGTGGCTGGAAAAGTCAAAGCGGCCGTCTTCAATGGAAATTAAGTCGCCATTAGCGGCGGCTAAGGTGCCTGAAAAGCTGCTAGAACAAATAATGGAGCGCTGGTGCGTTCTGATAGTATCCACAAAACTGCTCAGCCAAAGTGCAGGTGTTAAAGCACCATAGGCTAAATGGGAAATGCGCAAATCGAAAGCATGATTAACGTTGCCTTCGTAAATCCTTCCGGTGTTTTTGTTCTCGAGCGTTACACACATGCTGCCAGGAGGTACAGAAAATTTTCTTGGGCAAGCTCGATCGGGGGCATAACTCCTGCCAAACAAAAGGCTGTCGTTAAGTTCTAAACTAAAATCGTAGTTTAATCCTCAATTATTGCTTTTGCACAGCATATTGAAATACAAGTAATTCTACTGTAGATTGTGGATGAAATTTCGCTTCGTTACTCCGCCTCTTGGAATGATGACGTCATCGCCAATGCGGAAATCTGCTGTATCTGCAACAGTTGTGGTTGCCTCAGGCATAGGAAAGGGCTGTATGAATTAGTTCACAGCCCATAAGGGAGAACAGCAGTATAGCTAGTGACCATAAGTGCTTTTTCATTAGGTTGAATTTAATGGAAATAACATTAAATCAAAATTAATTTTTCAGTCAAATTGTCAGGCTTTACAACAGCCCAAGCCTATATTGCCGCTTTGTAATGCTTGGCTTCATTCTTGTGCCAGAGGCGTGTCGGTTAACAAAAGCAGCTTGGGCTATCAATGCTGCTGCCTATTTGCTAACTTTGGCAGGTTTAAGCATCACTCATAGACAATAGATTACATGTTAGGTTTTGTAAGCAAAGCAATCAACAGCATTTTTGGCAATAAGTCGGAACGCGATATCAAGCAACTTTTGCCACGCGTTGACGAAATAAATACCCATTACGCAGCCCTTAAGTCCTTATCGAACGATGAACTACGGGCAAAAACACAGGAGTTTAAGCAGCGGATTGCTGATGGATTGGCAGACTTAGATCAGCAGCTCGAAAGCATTAAGGCTGAAGTCGAAAAATTACCAGCATCGGATGTAGAAGGTCGCTTTGAGCTATACAGTCAAATCGATAAGCTCGAAAAGGAGCGTGATGAGCAGCTTGAAAGTCTGCTCGATCATTTGTTGCCCGAGGCATTTGCGGTGGTCAAAGAAACGGCACGCAGGTTTACCGAAAACGAAACATTGGAAGTTACGGCCACACAAGCTGATCGTGATTTGGCAGCGACTAAGGATTTTGTACGCATCGAGGGCGATAAGGCCATTTATCAAAACCGCTGGATGGCAGCCGGCAGCGAGGTGGTGTGGAACATGATTCATTACGATGTGCAGCTCATTGGTGGTATGGTGTTGCATGGCGGTAAAATTGCCGAAATGGCAACGGGTGAAGGTAAAACCCTGGTATCGACCTTGCCTGCTTACCTCAATGCCTTGAGTGGTATGGGTGTACACCTGGTAACTGTAAACGACTACCTCGCCAAACGTGATGCTGAGTGGAATGGTCCGCTTTTTCAGTTTCATGGACTAACTGTAGATTGTATTGATAAGCATCAGCCCAACTCGCCGCATCGCAGGCAGGCTTATTTGGCCGACATCACTTACGGCACCAATAACGAGTTTGGTTTCGACTACTTGCGCGACAATATGGCGCATGCCCCAGAAGCTTTGGTACAGCGCAAGCATCATTTTGCTATGGTGGATGAGGTGGATTCGGTGTTGATTGACGATGCCCGTACCCCGCTCATCATCAGTGGTCCGGTGCCTCGTGGCGACATCCATGAATTTCAGGAGCTCAAGCCGCGCATCGAGCGTTTGGTAGATGCCCAAAAGCGTTTTGTGAACACCGCACTTGCCGATGCCAAGAAGCTTTTGGCCGCCGGAAATACGCAGGAAGGCGGTTTGGCTTTGTTCAGGGCTTATCGCGGATTACCCAAGAATAAGGCGCTCATTAAATTTTTGAGTGAGTCTGGTATGCGTGCGCAGCTCCAAAAAACCGAGTCCATTTACCTCGAAAATCAGCAGAAGGAGATGCACAAGGCCGATGAGCCCCTCTTTTTCACCATCGACGAAAAAAACAACACCATAGAGCTTACCGAAAAAGGCATTGAGCTGATTACTGCCACGGGTGAGGATACCAGTTTCTTCATCATGCCCGATGTGGGTGCCGAGGTGGCCGAAATTGAAAAGAGCGAGTTGACTACCGCCGAAAAAGCCGATAAAAAAGCCAAACTGATGGCCGATTTTCAGGTGAAGTCGGAGCGAATTCACACCATGAACCAACTGCTTAAAGCTTATTGCTTGTTTGAGCGTGATGTGGAATACATTGTTGATCAGAACAAGGTAAAAATAGTAGATGAGCAAACCGGTCGTGTGCTTGATGGACGCCGATACAGCGACGGCTTGCACCAAGCCATTGAAGCCAAGGAAAATGTAAAGGTGGAAGCCGCTACCCAAACCTTTGCCACGGTTACCCTGCAAAACTTTTTTCGAATGTACCACAAACTGGCAGGTATGACGGGTACGGCGGAAACCGAGGCTGGTGAATTGTGGGAAATCTACAAACTCGATGTAGTGGTAATTCCTACAAACCGCCCGATTGTGCGGAAGGATGTAGAGGATATGGTATACAAAACCATACGCGAAAAATACAACGCCATCATCGACGAAACGGTGAAGCTGGTAGAAGCCGGCAGGCCGGTATTGGTGGGTACTACTTCCGTGGAAACTTCCGAATTACTTAGCCGGATGTTAACCCTGCGCAAGATTAAGCACAATGTGCTCAATGCGAAGCAGCACCAGCGTGAGGCCGATATCGTAGCGGAAGCCGGACGCGCTGGCACCGTAACCATTGCCACCAATATGGCCGGTCGTGGTACCGACATTAAGCTTGGCCCAGGGGTGAAAGAAGCTGGTGGTTTGGCCATCATCGGTACGGAGCGTCACGAATCGCGCCGAGTCGACCGTCAGTTACGTGGTCGTGCCGGTCGTCAAGGCGACCCGGGTTCATCCCAATTTTTTGTATCGCTCGAAGACAACCTTATGCGTTTGTTTGGCTCGGAGCGCATCAGCAAAGTGATGGATACTTTTGGTTATAAGGAAGGCGAGGTTATTCAGCATTCCATGATTACCAAATCTATTGAGCGGGCTCAGAAGAAGGTGGAAGAAAACAACTTTGGCATACGTAAGCGTTTGTTAGAATATGACGATGTAATGAACTCGCAACGTGAGGTCATTTATCGAAAGCGTCGCCATGCCTTGTATGGCGAGCGTTTGAATATTGATATCCGCAATATGATTAGCGATGTGGCCACTGATTTGGTTGAGCGTCATCGCGATGCACAGGATTACGAAGCGTTCCAGCTCGACGTGATTCGTATGTTTGCCCTCGAAACAAAAATTGATCAAGAGACTTTTCTGAAGGCCAAGTTGGAGCAACTGTCGGATAGCCTTGCACAGCAAGCGCTTGCCGCTTACGATGCCAAGAATGAGCGTGTAGCACTTATGGCCCAACCTGTGATTAATTCGGTATTTGAGCAAAAAGGCGATACCGTTGAAAATATTGTAGTGCCTTTTCAAATGGGCAATAAGGGCATGCAGGTAGGCGTAAATCTGAAGAAGGCTTACGAAACCGAGTGTCGCGAAATTATCACCGAATTTGAGAAAGGCATTATGCTCATGCTCATCGATGAGTCCTGGAAGAACCATTTGCGCGATATGGATGAGCTCAAACAGTCGGTTCAAAATGCCGTTTACGAGCAAAAAGACCCGCTGGTGGTATATAAGATGGAATCTTTTAACCTTTTTGAGCGCATGCTCACCGAATTGAATTCCGAAGCTACGGGCATGTTGTTTCAGGGCACAATTCCAGTGCAAAATCCGGAGCAAGTACGTGAGCAGCGCCCCATGCCGCGTGCACCGCAGCCACAACTACAAGCCAACAAGCCAGCGTATACCAGCAGCAGCAGCGCGCCAGTGGGTGGGGGTCAGCCCATGCCACAAGCTGAAGCGCCACGACCCGTGCAGCCGGTGCATGTAGGCCCAAAAATCGGCCGAAATGACCCTTGTCCTTGCGGAAGTGGAAAAAAATTCAAAGCTTGCCACGGTAAAGAACAGTAAATGGACATTTTAGCCCGCAGTATCGACCATACCATGCTTTCGATGCAGATGCAGCGCGCGGATGTGCTGCGTTTGTCCGAGGAGGCCATGGCTTATGGTTTCGCTGCGGTTTGCGTGCCCAGTTATTTTGTACGAGATATGGCCGAAGTACTCGAAGGTAGTCGGGTGAAAGCCTGTACAGTTATTGGTTTTCCGTTTGGATATCATCCTTCTTTGGTAAAAAAACATGAAACGGAAATCGCTTTGCGGCAAGGCGCCCAGGAGATTGATTTGGTGGTAAATTTAGCGGCCTGGTTTTCGGGCGATCGGAAATTGGTGTTCGATGAAATTACAGCTATAAGTTCGGTAACCCACGCCCATCAGGCCCGGATTAAGGTAATTATAGAAACCGGTTATTTGGACGCCGGTAATTTGCAAGCGCTGTGTTTGTTATGTGCCGAAGCGGGTGTTGACTATGTAAAAACCTCTACGGGTTTTGGCAAAGAAGGTGCGAAAATTGAAGTGGTTCAGGCCATGCGCGAAATCCTGCCCGATGTAGTACGCATAAAGGCCTCAGGAGGAATACGCGACCGGGAATTCGCCATGCAGCTTTTGGCTGCCGGAGCCGATCGGATAGGAACCTCTTCGGGTATAAAAATGATGGTATGATGAAATGGAAATGTTTATTTATGTTCTTGAGCTTCTGCTGGTTTACGAACCTTCAGGCGCAAGAAGTGCCGGCTTCGGATAGCAGCAGACCCGAAATTACCGATACCATTCGCTATATCTTAGATCCTCAGCTGAATAAGCAGCTCGAAAAACACAAGGAAACCAATCGGAAACAGCCCACGGTGGCTGGTTTTAGGGTACAAGTATATAGCGGAAGCAATAGGCAACAGGCCATGCTCATCCGTACCGAAGTGCTCGAGAATTATCCGGAATACGCAGCTTACCTCATTTATAAACAACCTAATTTCAGGGTGAGGGTTGGGGATTTTAAAAATCGTTTCGAAGCCCAAAAGCTATTGGATGCCCTTAAACCCATGTATCCGGCAAGTTTTATTGTGCCTGATGAGGTGTTGCTGAATCCAGTGTTGAGTCCACGTATTGAGGACGAAAAAGAGCAAAAAGAGAAGGAACAAAAAGAAAAAGATGCTGAACGATCAGATCCGTAAGCTGGCCGCAGAACTAAATAAGGAAGTAGTTAAGCACCGCAGGCATTTACACGCAAATCCCGAACTTTCGTTTGAGGAGGTGCAAACAGCCGCGTATGTACAGGAACAACTGCGGTTGTTGGGCATTCCATTCAACAGCGGCATTGCCGGACATGGGGTGGTTGGCATGATCAGCGGTAAAAACCCGAACAAACGGGTGGTAGCCTTACGGGCCGATATGGATGCCTTGCCCATTGTAGAAGCCAATGAGGTGCCCTATAAATCGCAACGCGAAGGGGTGATGCACGCCTGTGGCCACGATGCCCACACAGCCAGTTTACTTGGTACGGCAGCTATTCTCAAACAACTGGAGCCACAGCTCGAGGGAAGTATCAAGCTCATATTTCAGCCAGCTGAAGAGCGATTGCCCGGTGGGGCCTCTTTGATGATTAAGGCGGGCGTACTGCAGAATCCCAAGCCAGCCAGCATAATCGGACAGCATGTAATGCCCTTGATTCCAGCAGGTAAGGTGGGCTTCCGCAGTGGAATGTATATGGCCTCCGCCGATGAAATCACCATGGTGGTCCGGGGCAAGGGCGGGCATGCCGCCATGCCACACATGAATACCGATACGGTAATGATTACCGCCCAAATTTTGGTGGCCCTGCAACAGTTGGTGAGCCGCTATGCCAATCCTACCATTCCCTCTGTTTTGTCATTCGGGAAGATTACAGCAGAAGGTGCCTTTAACATCATTCCCAACGAAGTGGTGGTGCTGGGTACCTTCCGTACCATGGACGAAAAATGGCGGAAAGAGGCACACTTACGGATGCAGCAAATTGCAGTTGAAATGGCTAAAGCGATGGGAGGGAGTTGCGATTTTCAAATTAATGTGGGCTATCCCTTCCTGGTGAACAATCCAGAGGTTACAGCAAGGGCCCGTAGGGCAGCCGAAGCCTATTTGGGCGCCGATAGGGTGGTGGATTTGGATTTGTGGATGGCCGCAGAAGACTTTGCCTATTATAGCCAGGTTGCCGATGCTTGTTTTTACCGATTAGGTACCCGCAACGAGGCTGCAGGCATCACTTCCTCCGTGCACACGCCAAGCTTCGACATCGACGAAACAGCGCTCGAAATTGGCTGCGGACTGATGGCCGCAATAGCCGTGCATGAATTACAACAACCAGACTGATTAAGTTGTCAAACCGCTTTCAAAGGCTACAATGGCCTGGCGGTAATCTTCTGGCATGGGAATGGTGCGGTCGTTTTTGTAATCATACACCACCAGTACAGCACTGGCGGTGGTGATAATTTCGGTCTTGCCCGACGCCAACATACGGCAAACGATGTATTCCATTTCGAAACTTTTGGTGCCTAATCGCGAGGTCCGCATGCGCACCACAGCTTTATCGCGTGGAAACAAGGGTTTGTGGTAGTTTACGGTATTGCTGGCGAGGATCATGCCTACTTCTTCCCATTTCCAACCCACCACTTCACGGAAATAATCGATGCGGGCCTGCTCAAAGTAATTCAGGTAAACGGCATTATTTACATGCTGAAGGGCATCAATATCAGCCCAGCGAATGTGAATGGGACTGCTGAATAAAAAGTGGTCGTGCTGTGGAATTTGTAGTGGCGACATGATTAAAAGCTTAATTTTGGATGTGCTTCGGCTCCTGAGTTATGGCGAAAACAACACGCAAAGAAAATCAAATTGATGCAGATAGCTTGCATGAAGGCGTTAAAAAGCCTGAACATGCGGTAATGTCGGCCTTGCAGCGTGAATGGGGCCGATTACACAGCATTTTTCAGCAAGCGAGCGAAGGTATGTTATTGTGTGATGCATCCGGGCAGTTGGTTTTGGCGAATAAGCAGGTTGAATTACTCTTTGGCAAAAGACGCGAAGCCTTGGAGCGTATGCGCATCCAGGAGCTGCTGCCTCCACTTAAAGGTAGTGGCTTGAGTACCGAAGACATTTTGAAGCATTTTGCCGAAGTAGGTGATTTTTTTACCGGTAACAGCCTTAAGACCCGCAGGTATTTCCGACTTCGTTATCATCAAATTAGTGAGGAAGAGCAGCGATTTTGGGTGGTGTATATGAATGAAACCACTTCGCTGGTAAAACAAACGCAGCTCGAAGCTGGTCGGGCAGACATGCTTTTGCAGGTGTTGCAGCATTCGGCAGAACCCTTTGTTTTGCTGGATGCGGGATTGTCGATTTTGGCCTTTAATAAATCGGCTGATAGCTTGGTTGAACAGGCCATGAGGGCGCAGCTTCAACAAGGGCATTCGATGCTCGATTATGCCGTTGATGAAGTTCAGAAAGAGCAAGGCTGGTTGTTGTTTCGGGAGGTTTTGTCGGGCTTGGTGGTCGACAAGGACATAAGCTTTTACGTGCCGGAGGCCGGTTTAACCCGTTATCTTCGCGTGCATTGTCGCCCCTTTTACGATGCAGATGGGCAGGTAAATGGGATTTATCTGGGCGCGACTGACCAAAGTAGTAGCAAACGCGATCAGCAGGCGCGCCACCATCAGGAGGCCTTTACGGAGGCGCTTATTGGGGGTACTTCTGATTTAACCATTATCCTCGACGGCCAAATGCAAATTCGCTACATTAGCGATGGCGTGGCCAAGGTGTTGGGCTATCAGCAAGGGAGTTTGGTGGGGCAAGCCGGACTCGAATTTGTGGATCCCCGCGATCAGGCCTTGTGGCTGCATCGGTTGGCACGTATCGCCAGTCGTGAGGATGGGCATACAGCCTTTGCATTCAGGGCACGCCATGCTGATGGTTCTTTGCGTTGGATGCAGCTTCGCGGACAAAATCATTACAACCGCTATCCTGTGAATGGATTGGTGCTTCATTTGTGGGACAATACGGAGAATAAGCTTACCGAGCTTGAGCGTGGGCATTTGATGCAACTACTCAGGCTAACCCTAAGCGGTTTGCACACTGCCTATTTTCGCTTTCAGCATGACTATAGTTGTTTGTGGGAGATGATGCCGCAGGCATTTCATACCCGCCTTGGGGGTAATCAGCACCACTTATTAAAGCTACTCGAATGGTTTGGAAAGCGGGCAACTACCTTGATTCGTAAACTCAAGGAAGAAAAGCAAATCGCCTTAGAACTGCAAGGCATGCCCGATAACGATAGTTTTTGGCAGTTGGTTATGCTCTATGCGCCGGATGTAGAAGGTAAACCAGGCTATTTGATTAGCCTAACTGATTTATCGGCCGAGCGTTTGCTACTGAAGCGCCAAAAGGAATTGAAAAAATTAAAGGAGGATCACCTACAACTGATAAGGTTTTTTGACGAAAAATCAACATTTCAGCAGACCATTGCCGAAAGTTTACCTTTTGTGTATTGGGCTTATGAGCCGATTTCACAAAAACTCAGGGTTTTGGCGCTAGGTCACGAAACCCATTTACCGGCAGGGGTTCAAGAGAAGCGTGCTTTCGACCCAATACAATTGGTTCATCCCAATGATATACAGGCTTTTCATATGCAAGCAGTTGATTACAAGCATGCCGATAACTCCAAAGCCGTTATTCGGTTATTGGAAGCGGATGGCAGCTATGGCGAATGGCTTGCGCGGAAAGTAGCGATTGACGCTGATGGGCGGCATTTGGGCGTTTGGTACCGTTCGGGTTCAACATCAGGCGAGGAAGAGGTATTTGAGACCCTACAGCATACTGCAGAGTTTTTGGAAGAAATGGGCTGGGGCGTCATCCTTTTGGGGCCTCGACAAAAGCTTTTACAAGTTTCGAAATGGGCAGCTGACTGGCTCGATATCCCTGAAGGGTGTTTGGGAGGATCGATAGAAGAGGTGCCTGCACTTCGGAAAACACAGTTTTTAAGCCAGTTGTACCAAGTAGATACAGGTGCGGGCTTGAGTCAGTTCGATTTTTTTCATGCGCCAACAGGCAGGTGGGTGTTTGTTTGGGTGCAGCGAGAGGCAGCACATACGGCCTTGTATATGCAGCTAATGAAGTTATGATACCGGCTTTTTTTCAATTTTTTACCATTTGGAGCCCGAAGCTTTGTATATTTCGATTTCAAAAGCCTGAATAGGAAAATTTAATAAGCACCACAAACAGCATGCGAGTTTTAATTATTGACGATGACCCTATATTGATTATGGTCTGCACCCGTCTTATGAAAATCACCGGTTTTTCGCTGGAGGTAAGTGCAGCTAAAGAAGGAAGGGAGGGCATGGAGCAAATTAAAGATCAGCTGGCCAATGATCCTGATGCACTGCCAGAAATTATTTTGCTCGATATCAATATGCCTGTGATGAACGGCTGGGAGTTTTTAGATGAGTTTGTAACCATGTTGGCAGACTTTCCTCGATATATCCCCGTGTTTATGTTAAGCTCCACCATCGATCAGGCCGATTTTGACAAAGCAAAAACCTATGAGGTAGTGAAAGGCTTTTACTCCAAACCACTCACCAAAGAAAATTTATCGGAAATTGAAGATATGCTACCCGATTTTAGGGGTTGAGGTTTGCAATGCCGTGTTTTCGACCTAATTTTGCCAAATGAATGATTCTAAGCGACAACTGCGGGTCGCTAAAGTGCTGCAACAAGAATTGGCCGACATTTTTCAACGCGAATTGCCAGGCTTGGTTGCCGGACATTTGGTAACCATTACGAGCGTAAAGGTGAGTCCCGATTTATCTTTAGCACGTTACCGGGTAAGTGTCATGGGGCCTGATAAAGTAGGGTTGGTAGATCGGCTCAATGGAGCCAAATCGGAGGTGCGCTTAAAATTAGGTAACCGGATACGTAACCAATTTCGCATAGTGCCACAATTGGAATGTTACCTCGACGACTCGCTGGATTATATTGAAAACATAGATCGTTTATTGCAAGGTCCCGAAAATGACGGGCAGGCCTAAACATGCAACACGCCGAATTAAGGAAGACACTCACTGAGTTATTTAAGGGCAGACCACACCTTCGTTCTGTTTTTTATATACTTATTGATGTGCTTATTGTAAGTTTTTGGCACATCAGACGTGGTATTTTAGCTTTTGCACGAACAAGGAAAGGCCCGGTTCATGTGCTCGATGCCGGTACAGGTTTAGGGCAATATGTTTATTACCTCACGCGCAAGTTCCCCAATTGGAATATTTACGCAACCGACATTAGTTCACGCGAGATTTGTGAGTGCAATCGTTTTTTTCATCGTCTAAAATACGAACGTGTATTGTTCCGGACCGAAAGCCTGGAGTCTTTACACCGACAAGAGGTTTACGATCTTATCCTGGCGGTGAATGTGATAGAATATGTAGATGACGATCGGTTGGTGCTTAAGAATTTTTATGAAGCCCTCAAGCCCGAAGGGCTATTGTTGATGTCGATGCAATCAGATAAGTCGCAAAACATTCAGCCGAATTTTACCAATAAGCTATTGGGTAATCGACATGTTTCGCATCGGTACAACAACCTTGAGTTTAAAAAAATGCTCAAAGAAATAGGTTTTAGAGACATTAAGGCGCATTATGCCTATGGTGTTTCGGGCCGATTTTCAACATTTTTAGGGGTTACCATTCCAAATAAACTACTCCGAAGAAGCAAGTATTATTTGTATGTGTTGCCCCTGTATTACTTGATATGTTACCCCTTAATTTTTTTACTCAACAGCATTGACGCCTACTTCGTACATTTGAGTGGCAGCGAATTGGTTATTCGTGCTTACAAACATTAGTAGAGGTGCGTTTTGTAAACTTTGTAGCCTTCCGTTATCTTTTTGCGCCCAAGCGCACCAATTTCATCAATTTGGTGACGGGTATTTCTTTTTTGGGGGTATGGGTAGGAGCGGCCGCTTTGGTAGTGGTGCTGAGTGTTTACAATGGTTTAGAGGCATTAACTGAAGGCTTATACAGTAAATTTAATCCCGACATACGCATTCGGCCTGCCACCGGTAAACTGTTAAATGCTCAAGAATTGGAACAGGCACTACAGGGATGGGAACAGGTCGAGGCTATTTCTTACAGCTTACAAGAGAATGCCTTGGTAAGATATGGGGAGCGTGAGCAGGTGGCCATGGTTAAAGGGGTTGATTCGGCCTATGCCGGGGTAACAGGTATAGCTTCTACCATGATTCGGGGTGAATTTGTACTGCGTGATGGATTTGGATTGCCCTATGCCATGCTGGGTTCGGGCTTGGGTTACGCGCTTCAAATTTCACTTAATGATTTTAGACGAGGCCTCGATGTTTATATGCCGTTACGTGGTGCTAAGATTGATTTGATGCGCCCCGAACGGGCTTTTGTGCAGAGGAGCCTGCAGCCTGCCGGTATATTTGATGTGCAGCCCGATATCAATCAACACTATATGTTGGTGCCTTTGGTATTTATGCAAAACTTAATGCAGTTGAATTCAGAAGAGGTGGGTGAAGCAGAGCTGCTTCTGAAACCAGGCGTTCAGTCCGAAAGCTTCATGAAGCGACTTCAGCAGCATTTAGGCGATGATTTTGAGGTGAAAGACCGTTACCGGCAAGAGGAGGCCATATACAAGATCTTCAGAACAGAGAAGTGGTGGACTTATTTCTTTTTACTGCTGATTGTTCTGGTAGCCGCCCTTAACCTGGTGGGCTCACTATCGATGTTGGTGATTGAGAAAAAGCGTGACATTGCTATTTTGGCTGGCTTGGGGGCTTCCCGGTCGCAGCTGTTCGCAATATTTATGGGTGTTGGATTGCTGATAACGGGTATAGGCGCCTTGTTGGGAGTGGGTACTGGGGTACTTCTATGTTGGTTGCAGCAAAATTTTGGGTTTATACAATTGGCCGGAGAAGGTTCCTTTGTGGTGAATGCTTACCCGGTACGCCTACTGGCTTTTGATATTGTGGCTGTGCTGCTGGGTGTTTGCCTGATTGGCGCACTCTGCGCACTTTATCCTGCACAACGTGCGGCAAGGCAGGGTTTGGTGAAGGCTTGATTATTCAAGTTACAACGGTTGTTATTAGAAGAGGCTAAATTGCCGCAAGTGATAAGCCGTATGGAGTTGCACCAACTGGCGCGCCTTGTCGGCCGATAGCTGGCCGTAAATGGGATGATGAACTTTGTTTTCTAGCTGAATGGCACGCAGTATAGCCGCTGCAAGCGTTGCTTTTTCTGTATTAAAATCCAGCGTTCGACCCGGTCGTTGCTTAATTTCCGGAAAAGTTTGCATGTTCTTAGGGAAGTTCCATGGATTTTTGCGAATCACATAAGCATAAATGAGCCATCCGAATAGCTTGCCAATCAAACGGGTACTTTGCGAAGCTTTTTTTTCACCCAAGGTAAAGCGGATAAAATCACTACAATGTCGTAGCATCTCTTCGGGACGCATACTGCCCCAGCCACGTACACTGTCGACCTTCAGCCGGTTGAGTATTTCCAGTTGTTCGCTCAGCGGAGGAGTTTGTTGGCGGCTAGACATGCTCAAATGCGCGAAAGGTTAATCCAAGGCAATGTCGAATTGTACCAGATCGATAAACAACTTGATCCGCTGATCAAGCTCCTCCGTCGATAAGCTTTCAAGACGCTCGGCGCCAAATTTTTCAACGCAAAATGAAGCCATTGCCGAACCGTAAATGATGGCACGTTTCATATTTTCAAACGAAATGTCGCGGGTGCGTGCCAAATAACCAATAAAGCCTCCGGCAAAAGTGTCACCCGCACCAGTAGGGTCAAATACCTCTTCTAGGGGCAAGGCAGGAGCGAAAAACACCTCATGCTGGTTAAATAACAGCGCACCATGTTCGCCCTTTTTAATCACCAAGTACTTTGGCCCCATGGCTAAAATTTTCTTGGCTGCTTTAACAAGCGAATATTCCTTTGAGAGCATTCGGGCTTCTTCGTCGTTGATGGTGAGCACATCAACACGCTTGATGGTTTCAATCAGATCGTCTAAGGCTACATCCATCCAGAAATTCATGGTATCCATAACAACCAGCTTGGGGCGGTTGTGAAGACGATTCATCACCGTTTGTTGTACCGTAGGTGTTAGGTTCCCAAGTAAAAGGAATTCACAATCTTGATAGGAATCGGGCAGGATCGGATCAAAATCGGCCAATACATTCAGTTGGGTGTCGAGGGTGTCACGACTGTTCATGTCCATATGATACTTGCCAGACCAAAAAAACGATTTTTCACCCTGTCGGATTTGCAAACCCGTAGTGTCGATGCCCCTTTCATGAAAAAAATCAATTTGTTGCTGCGGGAAATCGTCACCGACTACAGAAACAATTTTTACGCCTTTGGTTAAAAAAGAAGCCGATAATCCGGCATAAGTGGCTGCTCCACCAACAATTTTATCGGTTTTTCCAAACGGGGTTTCAATGGCATCAAAGGCAACGGTGCCTACAACAACAAGACTCATTAGATTTTTTTTAAATTTCTGCTACAAATATTGCACAATAAATTTGAACCTGCTAATATTGCAGTCCCTTAGCAAACGCAACGGGAAATATCGACACCCAAATGACAAAGGATTGCGAGAGCAACTTAAGTCAAAAGGGTTGAAAATTTGAAATTCCTCGATAGCTCAGTTGGTTAGAGCACTTGACTGTTAATCAGGGGGTCGCTGGTTCGAGCCCAGCTCGGGGAGCCCAAGTAGACAAGGCGGCAGAAATGCCGCCTTTTTTTATTTCATTTTTTTGCAACTCGCTGGAATTTTTGAAGATAAGAAAGGCCAATTTGACTGGGTGAAAATCTGCTCATTTTCATAAGTACAATTTTAAAGTTAAACGTTTTTACGGTCAGCTTATAACTTGTACTGGTTTTGGGGGAGCTTACAACATACATGACACGTCCTCATTTGGCAGGCTTAGCGAAAGGGCGGAACCATTTAGGGATTTAGCTGTTACCTTTGCAATTGAAAAATATGCATATGCAAAATTTGATTAACCTATATACCGAATCGACGCCCAACCCTGAAACTATGAAGTTTGTATCGAACCGATACATTTTGCCGGATGCTACTTTAGACTATACTTCCGCTGAAACTGCGACAGATTCGCCCTTAGCTGCCAAATTATTTGAATTTCCTTTTGTGCAGGCGGTTTTTATCAGCCAAAATTTTGTAACCGTAACCAAAAAAGCAGGAGAGGAGTGGTTGGAGTTAAATCCGATTTTAAAGGAATTTATTCAAAACTATCTTGAAGCAGGTTTACCAGTGCATCAGGCAACTGCCGAATCGGAGGCAATGGAGACCGACGATCGTGAAATTGTGAAGCGCATCCGTCAGATCTTGAAGGATTATATTCAGCCTGCTGTAGAGCAGGATGGGGGTGCCATTAGCTATAAGGCTTGGGATGAACAAACAGGTGTCGTGACAGTTGCTTTGCGTGGCTCCTGTAGTGGATGCCCTTCGAGCATGATTACGCTTAAGGCCGGGATTGAAAATTTGTTAAAGCGTATGTTGCCCGAAGTGAAGGAAGTAGTAGCAGAGGCTTAAGCGCGAAGGGCACTCAATGGCTCGTACAGGGTGTACCGTGGAGCACGTCAGGTACATGATTGTTGGGCCTTGACACAAGCTTTTGTGGTACATCAATGGATAACTTCTTATGGTTTATTTTGTGATAGATTTTTAAATGATCTCCCATGGTAAGTTTGCTAATAGCGATCTTCATCCTCAGTAATACGATTAACCGCAGCCAAGCTCCAGCGGTGAATGCGCATTATGCCTGCGAGGGGATGGTGGTTTCGGCTCATCCTTTGGCCACGGAGGTTGGACTCGCAGTGCTTAAGGCTGGAGGAAATGCTTTTGATGCGGCTATAGCAGTTGAATTTACTCTGGCGGTGGTTTTTCCGGCGGCGGGTAATATTGGCGGTGGGGGATTTGCTTTACTACATACTGCTGACGGTGAAGTTAAGGCGCTGGATTACCGCGAACAGGCTGCTTCAGCTATGCAGGCACGTTATTATCTTGAGGAAGATGGTACACCTATCCCGGGTGCCAGCACCCTTGGTCCGCTGGCCGTGGGCATTCCTGGAACCGTAGCCGGAATGTATGCATTACATGCCCAGTACGGTCAACTGCCCTGGTTTGATTTGTTGAATCCTGCTATACAACTTGCCAGCGCCGGTTGGCAACTTACGGCCAAAGAAAGCGATTTGCTGAATGAGCACCGTAAAAGCTTACGTGCGTTGAATGGCGACTGTTACCTCTGTTCTGAAATACCTTATCAGGCCGGCCAGCTAATGAAAAATGAGGTCTTGGCCCAAACCCTCACGCGCATTCGCGATGAAGGGGCATTTGATTTTTACCAGGGGTATACGGCCGAAAAGCTGAGTGATTTTATGAGAGACCATGGAGGTATCATTACCCAAACCGATTTGGAGCATTACCAAGCCATTTGGCGACAGCCTTTAGTGGGGCGTTTTCAAAAATACGATGTGTTGAGTATGGGGCCTCCATCAAGTGGCGCGGTGGTGGTTTTGCAGATGCTCCAGATGCTCGAGGACTTACCCTTGCATAAATGGTCGCCCACTGACCCTCGTTATGTACATCATTTTGCCGAAGCTGCCCGTAGGGCATATGCCGACCGTGCTACGCATCTCGGTGATCCGGCCTTTTACCCAGTTCCGGTTGAACAACTGTTGGCACCCGAATACCTGGATAAACGGAAATCAAGCATAAAATCGAAAAAAGCCAGTAAATCAACGGATATTCAAGCCGGATTTTTTGAGCTAACCGAAAAGGATGAAACCACACATTATATCGTGGTAGATGGCAACCGAAACATCATGAGTGCCACTACCTCGCTGAATGGGGCTTACGGCAGCAAAGTGATTGTGCCGGAATTAGGCTTTCTGCTCAATAATACCATCGATGATTTTAGCATGGCACCGGGTTTGGCGAACAGCTATGGTCTGGTTGGCAGTGCCGCCAATGCTCCACAAGGCGGGAAGCGCATGTTGAGTTCGATGAGCCCGACCATTGTGCTTGAAGATGGTCTGCCCGTGCTGGTAACGGGAAGTCCGGGTGGTTCAACCATACCCACTACTGTGGTACAGGTGCTGTTGAATAGTTTGGTGCATGAGATGAATGCCCAGCAAGCGGTGACCATGCCACGTTTTCATCATCAGTGGCTGCCTGATGAGGTGCAATATGAGTCGGGAAGCATTTCAAAACGGGCGCGACGAATTTTAGGTCGAGAAGGGCATACACTTCGGGAACGCAAACCTTACGGACGGGCGGAATGTGTTCGTATTCATGGTGATGGCACATTGGAAGGCGGGGCTGACCCACGAGGTGATGATACTGTTCTAGGCCGATAATTTGTGGCTTGCTGAGTTCCTGAAAGTTAGTGGGCCAATGCTAATGCGCTTTCGTGCAAGAAATATCGTGTTAAATAACCGTTGTTTAAAGCCACTCAGTGTGGTACAGGCGTAAACCAACGGTGAACGGTAGTCCAGTCGTTTATTGCAGAGGTGAACGCGCTCAGCATGGTTGAACCAATGAGCACTTTCGTAGATGCGACTTCTTCGGGGTCGGTTGATTTCGGATGAATATTTTTCTATAAAAATAGCCCCGCTTCAGGGTGCTTGAATTTCTGTTTTGTTGAAGTTATTAGGGATGTTAATGCTATTCTGGAGGTTGTGCTCCTGAAGGGGTAGGGTACATTGAAAAAAATATGACCCTGAAGGGCCCCCGGAACCGAAGCTTGCATAGAAATTTGAATTTTCCTATCCAAACGATTATACAAGCGATGAAATTCAAAACAATAATCACAAGGAAATGCTCTTGAATGCTTAACTAGACGTCATAGAATTATAAATCAAATTTCTTTCTTAGATTAGGGGCGTGAAAAATCGCTGGCACATAGCCCCTATTTTCATGGCCTTGCTGTTTTTGCTTGGTCACCAACTGTTTCCGCACCTACACCATATGGAATCGGATGAGCAGTCGGTATATGCCGTAGAAGCCGTTGAATTGGACTGGTTGGGTCGCATTTTTGGTCTTGACCAAGGGGCCGACCACTTAGAACATTTTCGCAAATCAAATACGCAGCCAAGGCAACCGTTACTGGGTGATTTTATGTTGCAGACAACATGGCCGTCATTGGCCAGCTCTGCAGCTGCTCTGGTTGGTTTTGTGGCATTTGCCGAGGGAGAAGTCCCCATACCTGGTGATGTCGATTATGCTGTAGGCGTACAGCGAGGTCCCCCACAAGGATAAGGCCCTGTGCCAAAGCCGGAATCCGGCCTATTTTCCTTTGTTGACCTCAAGTAAATTTCATGATTGATTCTTTAATACGATTCAGCATTTATAACAAGCTGATTGTTGCTCTTTTCGTAGCCATCTTGGCTGGATGGGGTATTTATTCGGCTAGCCAGTTACCCATTGATGCGGTGCCCGACATCACCAACAACCAGGTGCAGGTGGTTACCGTGTCGCCTGCTTTAGCGCCCCAGGAAGTCGAGAAATTCATCACTTATCCGGTAGAGATTGCCATGGCCAATTTGCCGGGTGTGCTTGAGTTGCGCAGTTTATCGCGATTTGGGTTGAGTGTAGTGACCATCATTTTCAAGGAGTCGGTGCCCACGCTTGAAAGCCGCCAATTGGTTGGTGAAAAGCTGGCCATTTTGCAAGGGGAGCTTGATGCCCGGTTAGGGCTACCTTATATGATGCCCATCACCACAGGGCTGGGTGAAATATATCAGTACACTTTGGAGGTGGAGCCAGGGTATGAATCGAAATACGATGCCATGGAATTGCGCAGCCTGCAGGATTGGTTGGTAAAGCGGCGGATGGCAGGCTTGCCCGGGGTGGTAGATGTGAGTAGCTTTGGGGGCTACCTCAAGCAGTATGAGGTAGCCATTGATCCGGAGAGCCTGCGGAGTTTTAACCTGAGTGTAGAAGAGGTGTTTACGGCTGTAGCTGCCAGCAACCAGAATGCGGGAGGCAGTTACATCGAAAAAGGCCCCAATGCCTTTTATATTCGCTCCGAAGGCTTGTTGCAATCGCCCGATGAACTCCGCGAGGTGGTGGTGGCCTTCCGTGAAGGTATGCCCATTCGGCTTGAACAACTGGCCCAAATTGGCTTGGGGCACGCCATTCGTTATGGGGCCATGACCAAAGATGGTAAGGGCGAGGCCGTTGGAGGCATTGTGCTCATGCTCAAAGGGGCCAATGCCAGCGAAACCATGAAGGCGGTGCATGCACGGGTCGAAGAAATTCAAGAGTCCTTGCCCGAAGGGGTAAAACTGGTGCCTTTTCTTGATCGCTCTGAACTTGTTGGGAAGGTAATCGGCACCGTAAGTACCAACCTCATTGAAGGTGGGTTGATCGTAATTTTCATCCTGATTTTGCTCATGGGCAATTTACGAGCAGGCTTGGTTGTGGCCAGTGTGATCCCGCTTTCTATGCTTTTTGCGTTGAGTATGATGCGGTTGTTTGGGGTTTCAGCTAATTTGATGAGTTTGGGTGCTATTGATTTTGGGCTAATTGTAGATGGTGCCGTTATCATCGTGGAAAGTATTGTGCATCGGCTGCACCTGCGACATAGCGATCATCGACTTAGTAGGGCAGAAATGGATGGCATGGTGTATAAGGCCGCCAGTCGCATTAGGAGTTCGGCTGCTTTTGGCGAAATCATCATCCTGATTGTGTACCTGCCCATTCTGGCTTTGGTAGGGGTAGAGGGCAAGATGTTTAAGCCCATGGCGCTTACGGTGAGTTTTGCCATTTTAGGTGCCCTTATTTTGTCGCTTACTTATGTGCCTATGATGAGTGCGCTGGTGCTGAGCCGCAAGCGACAAGATCAGCCCAACATTAGCGACCGCATTATGGAGGTATTTCAGCGGGTTTATGCACCCCTAAACCGATTGTCCTTGAGGTATCCCCGAAGATTGGTAGGAATGGCTTTGGTATTGTTCATGAGCAGTTTGTGGTTATTTGGCAGACTAGGGGCAGAGTTTATTCCTAATCTTGAGGAAGGCGATCTGGCTATGCAAATGACCATTCCGCCCGGTAGCTCACTCGAAGAGAGTCGGCGAATGAGCACGGAGGCAGAGGCCCTTTTGCTCGAGCATTTTCCCGAAGTACGGGCGGTAGTGAGTAAAATTGGTACGGCCGAAATTCCCACCGACCCGATGGGGGTAGAAGATGCCGACATCATGATTTTACTCCAGCCCAAAAAAGACTGGGTAAGTGCCGATGATCGCGATGCGCTTGCCGAGGCCATGAAAGAAGTGTTGGAAGTGATGCCCGGGGTAAGTTTTGAGTTCACGCAGCCCATTCAACTGCGGTTCAACGAATTGCTTACCGGGGTCAAAAGCGATATTGCGGTGCAGTTATTTGGCGAAGATTTGTCGGTGCTAGCCGAAAAAGCGGAGCAGGTGGCTGCTTTGGTGAGCCAGGTTGAAGGTGCCAGTGATGTATTGGTACAGGCCACCGAAGGCTTGCCACAACTGATGGTGCGTTGGGACCGTAAAAAAATGGCGAGTTATGGGCTAAGCATAGTCCAGCTCAATACGCAGCTGCAAACGGCTTATGCTGGGGGAATGGCTGGCATTATATACGAAGGTGATGCCCGTTATGATTTGGTAGTGCGCCTACGCAGCGATTTACGCCATCAAACCGAATACCTGGGGCGCCTTCCGGTACGCACTGCTGATGGGGCTTTGATTCCGTTGGAGGCGGTAGCCGACATCAGCATCGAAGACGGCCCCTTGCTCATTAGCCGCGAAAATACCAAACGCTACGTAAATGTGTTGGTCAATGTGAGAAAGCGCGATATGCAAAGCGTGGTAGAAGATATTGAAAGACTGCTTCAAGCGGATCTGAGCCTTCCGGCCGGCTATTTTTACCGATTTGGAGGACAATATCAAAATTTGCAGGCTGCACGTGATCGGCTCGCTTTGGCCGTGCCGCTTGCCCTATTGCTCATTTTTATATTGCTCTACTTTACCTTTAAAAGCTGGGTGCAGGCCTTGCTCATTTTTACCGCCATTCCCATGTCGGCCATGGGAGGCATATTGGCCCTTTGGCTTCGGGATATGCCTTTTAGCATTTCAGCAGGCGTAGGTTTTATTGCCCTGTTCGGGGTGGCTGTGTTAAACGGCATCGTACTCATTGCACAGTTTAATCAACTTAAGGCGGAAGGCACGACTGATGTAGAGGAACGTATTCGCGAAGGCACCCGCATTCGTTTGAGGCCGGTATTGATGACGGCGGCGGTGGCTTCGCTTGGCTTTTTACCCATGGCCCTCAGTAGCACGGCCGGTGGCGAAGTGCAACGCCCCTTGGCAACCGTGGTCATTGGCGGGCTCCTCACGGCTACCTTGCTTACGCTTGTTGTGCTACCTGCCCTTTATTTACTTATCGAACGCGGTTTTTTCCGGAGAAAGGCAGGGCAGGTGATATCCGTTTTATTGCTTTTGATGCTGGTAATGCCTAACCAACTGCATGCACAATCCCGTATGAGCATGGATGATGCCGTAAGTATGGCCCTGCAGCGACATCCTGAAATCAGACAGGCGAAATTGCAATTGTCGGCGGTGGAAGCACGTGTAAAACAAGCCTGGGACCTGGGTGAAACGCAATTTGGACTTGAGCGTGGTCAAATCAATTACTTGCTGGTAGATCGGAATTTCACCATTTTTCAGCCCTTGGGCATGCCTTTACACATGGCAGCTACCCACAAATACCGCCGGATGGAGGTAGAACTCGAAAAAAATCGACTGGCCGAATTGCAAAACCGAGTGGTGCGCGAGCTGCGTGAAGCCTGGTTGCAAGTAGCCTGGTTGCAGGCTCGCGAACAGCTCCTAGCAGAACAGCTTAGCCATTATGCCCGCTTCGACACCATGGTTCAGCGACGTTATGAACAGGGAAGTATTAATATGTTGGCCCGGGCTTTGGCAGAAAACCGTTATGATAACTTGCAATGGCAACGTACCCAATTGCAAACCGAATATGAGGCCGCTTTACGCAATTTGGCCGCCCTGCTGCAACTCCAACAGCTGCCTGAACTAAGCCCGTGGCCAGGTCGGCAAACGGGTCTCAATTTGAGCAGTGGCAGTCGGAATCCGGCCCTCCGTATGCTCATGTCGAACGAGGCCCTCATGGTGCAACAGCAAAAGCAGGCTACTGCTGGTTTTAGCCCGAGTTTAGGCTTGGGGTATTTTAACCAAAGCCTAGAACAAATACCAGGCTTTCAGGGGGTGCAGTTAAGCGTAGGTATACCACTGGCCTATTTTGGCAGACAGGCCAATTGGCAATCGGCTAAGCTCAATCGTGAAACGGCCCGCGTAGCACTCGAAGCGGGTGAACTTCGTCTCAATTATCAAATGGAACAGGCCATACGGGAGCTGCACATACTTGAAGGTCGGCTCGATTATTTCGACCAAACGGCCATGCCCCGTGCCGAGCAAATTTTGCAAACAGCCAACCGCCTGTTCGACTTGGGTGAAATAGAATATTTCGAATACCTCCAAAGCCTCGATGCCGTGCTCAACATCCGGCTCGATAAACTCCAACATGAACTTAATTACCAACTGGCTGCCAATCGGCTGGCCGAAATCAAAAATACTTATGGCTTCTAAATTCCCATTATGGCTCGTTGGGCTGTTGCTATTGGCCTGCAGCAGCCCACACCAATCTCCCGAAGAAACAGCCGATTTTCCCGAAGATGAGGTGTGGCTTAACGAAGCCCAGTTGCAGCGCATTCAATTACAAACCGATAGCATGCAGTTTGTGGCGGTTTCGAGCAGCATTCGCGTGAATGGCATGATTGATGTACCGCCGCAAAATCGTGCTTTGATACACCCACCCATAGCCGCCTACATTACCAGCATACGGGTGAAGATCGGGCAAAGTGTTAAAAAAGGAGAGACCCTTGCGGTACTCGAACATCCCGATTTACTCGAAACCCAACGTCGTTACCTCGAAGCCCGGGCACAGCTGGCCTTCATGGAAAGCGATTTTAACCGGCAAGAAGCATTGGCGCAAGACCAAGCCACAGCACGACGGCAGTTTGAGCGGGCAAAAGCCGATTTACTTGTGGCACGGGCGGCATTGAGCAGCCTAGAAGCGCAGTTGGCACGCCTCGGCATCCATGGAAAGCAATTACAAGCCGATTCGTTGCATACACAAATTCAACTCAAGGCCGGTTTCGATGGCTTTATCAGCTCGGTTGATGCCCAATTGGGGCAGTTTGTAAGCCCCGATCGACCTATCTTAGGTATGCTAAACAAAGAACATTTACATGTAGAGCTCGAAGTTTTTGAACGCGACCTGGCCTCGGTATTCCATGGGCAGCGCCTTAGTTTTGAGCTGACCAATATGCCCGGAAAAAGCTTTACTGGCAATGTTTTTCTGATCAGCCAGCAACTCGACCTCCAAAAGCGTTCGGTGAATGTGCATGGCCATATCGACCAGGAAGACGATCCCATATTACGTCCCGGCATGTTTGTTTCTGCTGATTTGCATACCAATGAAGGGGAGTTTTATACCTTGCCCGAAGCTGCGCTCATCAGGTCAGAAAATAGTTTTTTTGCCTGGCAACAGCTATCGCCAACTAAATTCAAGCGCATGCCTATGTCAGCTACCCGCTTGAGCGAGGGACGTGCTGCATTTGAATCGCTGGATGCCCCTTCGGCACGCTGGGTAACTCAGGGAGCCCACCGCCTCGAAGCGGCCTGGCAGGCCCGTTTTGCAGTTGATGAGGATTAGGATGACAATATGAATTGTAAGGTGTTGGTGGTCATGCTGCTGCCATCGCTCCAATCGAGCTCTGCCCACAGACTAAATGGATGGAAGCCCTGGTCGGGTCTGTGATTGAGATCGAGACGCAGTCGCAGTATATGAATGGAACTATAGTTTGGGAGCCAATTTTGATCCATGTATTTCTGCCAGTTTTCCCAGCCCTTATCACTGCTTGAGATGAAACCGTCGGGTAAGAAATAGGGACTTAAATCAGTCCCGGGTGGCACAAAGGTTTGGTTTTTCAGCGCCAAGCTGTCGTTTGAATAAAGCCGAAGGCCAATAAGTCGGTTTTTAGACCTGGGTGGCGGCGGATCGCAGGCAAATGCTTGGGTAAAAGCCGAAATTTTTGACGGTAAACTGGCCCTGAATTCCGAAATACTATCGGTTTCAATGGCTATCCTTAAAAAACTATGGGAGTGGGTTCCGCTGTCGGGCAATGCTGCAAAACTATTGTGATCAACTACTTTTAGCTGAACGCTATGAATCTGGAAGAATGTTGGCTCAAAGGGCCCGCATTTTACACAGGCTTCCAGCACAAACAGCAACGAAAAGCCCAGCAGACCTAAGAAAATCGTTTTTTTAATGATGGAGAATGACATAGGTGCTTGGCTTGTTTTAGTTGTAAATTATTGAAGGAAGAGTGATAAAACCGGACTGCTTAACGCACTGCCATCATCGTAGCTAATTTCCGCATACAAACGTAAGGTTTGGCCTCCTGCCTCCGGTTGGTGCATGAGTTTAAAGCGGCTGACTTCGTTGTTATCGTAGTGGGGTTTCGGGTTTGAACGAATGGCCGCCCAATCTTCTCCCGCGGTGTTCTCCAATAAATCTGTCAAATCCGTTTCGGGAGCAATGGGGGGCATGCCCGAAAAATACACACTGTCGGGCGAATAAATACGAATGTCGGTCATCTTGATAACACTCACGCTAAAGTAGGAAGGTGAAAAAGCCTGTACTGTGCCAAAAAACAGTCCTTTGGTGGTTTTTTCTGGTATTTGTGTGATGATATTTTTTTCGGTTAGCCTGAGGGAGAAGCTGATTTGCTGGTAATTACCGGTATCCAGTGTATCCACAAGTCCCTCATAGCCGGTAGCCCATAAGGTAATGCTCTTGGGTAAAAAATAGGTTGGGGTATAGTGGTCGTTCTCGTAGCACTTAACGCATGATTCCAAAAATAGCATGCCTGTAAAGCTGCAAAGCAGTAATAATGTGCCTGTTTTTAGGGTTTTCAACATATTAATCTGCTTTGGTTTGTTTGATGATGAATGGGGGTGCCTGATAATCGTTTGGCAAATAATTGGCCGGGATGGTGGTTTGGCTGCCATCTCGGGCGGCGCGGTAGTGGGGCGACATGATTTCAACGCCTGCTTCGTTAAAGGCATCCTGAATGTGGGCATGGAGTTCGCTGTAAACACGAGCACTCCTTTGAGGTACTTTGGTATAGGCATTCAACTGATAGGCCACGTAAAAATCATCGAGACTGGTCTGCAAAACAAAAGGTGCAGGATCCTTTTCGATGGCTTCGGTCCGCTGTGCTGCTTTGATCAGGAGTTCATGTACTTGTTTCCAAGGTACATCGTAGCCAATAGTAACCGAAGTGTATAAAATCACGCCTTCTTCACGGGCTTTATTGCTGTAATTAACCGTTGCGGTATTGAGCACCGTAGCATTCGGTATGGTCACTTCCTCGTTTTTTGGGGTTCGGATCCGGGTTACAAGCATGTCTTTTTCGAGCACATCACCCACCACATCGCCTACTTTAATACGGTCGCCAATCCTGAACGGGCGCATATAGGTAATTACCAGTCCAGCTACCATATTGCTGATGGCAGAACTGGAGCCCAACGAAAACAAAATACCCAGAAAGACCGATACTCCCTGAAATACACGACTGTCGCTGCCCGGCAAATACGGAAAAATGACTATCACCATGAAGGCATACAGTAAAAAACGTACAATGTTGAAAGTAGGCAGGGCCCATTCGCTGTAAAAGCCAGATAATTTGAGTTCGCCTTTGTCGATTTCACCTGCTAAAAAATGAATAAATCGCACTACCGACCTGGTTACTAAAAATATGATCACTATGGTAATGAGGTTGGGGACAAAGTCGATAACCGAACGAAGTATCGCTTTTAGCGGGTTGAGAATATAGCCAAAAAGCTCGTCGGCCAAACCTCTGGTAAATGGAAACAAGCTAAAAATAACAGGCAATAACAGATAAAAGCTCATGATAATGAGCAAAATGCGCACCGCTTTGGTGAGCCAAATGGCGGCATGCAAGGCCCTGTCGTCGTCAAAAAGCTGGTAAGTGCCAATGCGAAAACCGGTTAAATATCGACCTTTCCAGTTGACAAGCTGTCGGTTGAAGTAGGCATAAAACCGGTTGATGCCTTTGATGATCAAATAAAAGAGCGCGATGATGAGTGATACCCAGATAATTTTGAGTAACACCCGGTACCAGCTGTTGGCTTCCCGTTTTTGGTAGATGTAATCCCGAATTTTTGCTTCGAAATCTTCAACCAATTCAAATCGCGTTTTCCCGTAATAAAGGGCGTCGTTATCGGTAACCACCATAAGTACCTGAGGCCCATAACGAATTTCACTTACTTCTAGTTGTGATTCGCTTAACAACAAACTGTCAGTATATTGATCGGATTCAATGATTTTTACGAGTTTTTGATTGATTAGATTCACCCGTTCGGCCGCAGTAAGTGAGCCCAGTCGCTCATACACCAGGGCGATGGTATCCCCATCAAGCCCAATCACTTGACCCGCCATTTTTGATTTGATTTCGATGAGCAACGAATCAACCAGCTGCTGTACGCTTTCGTCTTCTTCTTCCTGTCGCATCTCCTGCAGTCGACGTTCGGTACGTGACTTGCTGATTTCCTTAATTTGCTGCAACTGCTGGTCGCGGGTGTTTTGCGCCCGAAGCTGCTTGTTGGGGAATAACAGCAGCATGCTAAGTAGCATTAAAAGGTAAAGGGCTGGTTTACTCAACATGTGGCAGCTTCTAAGGAGTTTGACTACTAAAATAGATATTTAAAGGCGCTTTACCGCATTTGACCGTTAAGTCTGTGTTATGCCTATGGTAAAAGCAATAGCTTTCGTATTTCTTGCTGTCCGTTTATTCGCAGTCGAATCAGGTACAGTCCGGCAGCGGTATCGGGCAGCTGAAGGTAGGCTTCACCCGGCTGCCAAGCCCCTGCCCCCAATACACTCCCACTTAAGTTGAGCAGTTCCCAATGAAAACCGGAGCTCAAAGTATGCATGTTGCCGATAAACAACTTGCCCTCACGTACCGGGTTGGGATACAAAAGGAGTTGCGGCATTGGCTGCTCAGTGATGTGTGTACTGTTGGCCGGGCTTAGCACATATAAGCCCCAGCGGCTGTTTGAGAAGGAAAGCCCAGATAAACTGGCATTCAAGGTGTCGGCATTGCCCTGGGTAAAAACTTGCATGCTTCCCGTAGTCCGATAAGCTATGAGCACAAGGCCCGACGCATGACTATGCCCCAAAAACTGCTGTCCGCTTCCAGCTGATACTACCAATCGCATGGGGTTGGTGCTGCTTTCGGTGATAGGGAGTAATACATATTCGTGCTGACTTGATTGCGGTTTTTGATACAAGAAGTGGGTAGCAGCAGTAATCCCGGTATTCAAGGAGGCATCTTCGAACATAAAAAAGCCTGTTCTATGGAAAAGGGTATCTGTATTGGGTACCGGATAATTGAGTCGTTCGATGATCCTGTAGCGTTGGTTGTTGCTGTTAAGCCCGGGAGCCAGCCATTCTTGTAAGCCCGAATTGTTGTTGAGCAAACGGGCTGCAAGATCGAAGCGGTCGTAAGCTAAGCTACTGAGCACTTCGGCCGAGTCGTTAAATGGATTAATTCGTGCTAAAAAGCTTTGGATTCCGGTTACAGGCTGAACGGTAGGCAGGATATTTCCTTGAAACAGCGCGGTTGATTGGCTCGTGCCGCAAAGTTTTATCCAGTTGCTGTTTTCAAATAAGGCATCGCTGATTCGTGCGATGCCAGGATATGATTTTTCCCAAATCAGTCCTCCGGACCCGCTCGTTAATATGCCGGTCCAAGCAGTGCTGTCGTCTTGTTGTCCGCTAATTATCAAATTGGTTTGCGCGCCATTCGGCCGGATTCTGGTGATACGTTGGTTGCCAGTATCGTGTCGGTGCCAGTGCCAAACAAGTTGACCTTGCCGGTTTAAGGCCACTACAAAGGCATCGTAATGGTTGCTCTCCGGATTTAATAAGAGCTGATTACCAATGCGCAAACTATCAGCAAACGCTCCGGCTATGAATAGCAGCTGTTGCCCTTGCGCCCCGGTACCCCAATGCATATCATACACCCTGGCATGGCCGGGTAAAAGTGCCTGAATAGGGTTTGCAGGCCCATGTGATGTGCTAAACAAATGCAGACGTAAACGGATATCCCCCAAGCTTTCGGCATAAGGCAATGGCCGGAATTCAGCCCTGCTTAGGCTGCTGATGGCCAGCATGTCGGCATCCTGGTTCAAAGCCATTCCTGTCCATTCGAATCGGGCAGTATCTACATCAAATGCCCTTAATTGCAAGCTTTGAGCCAGACTTTCTTGGGTGTTTCCGTTAAGAAGTCCGCAGGCGAGCAGGGGGGTGAACAGGCATTTTGTCTTAAACATCTATTTTGGGTTTAGAAGGCAAGGCCTTTATCCTCCAACTCAGCCCTAGAGCTACGAAGCCGTAAGATTCACGCAAGGCCAAGGGACCGAAGAAGTTGCCTTGTAACAGATTGGTGGTGAGGAACTGCGACCAGCCGCCGTAGAGGTCGAGCTGGAAATTGGGTGCGAGCAGCCAGGTGAGGCCACCGTCGAGCAGTGTGAAGCTATCGCCGGGCTTGGAAAAGAACACTTCCTGCTTGGTTTCGACGAAAAGCCCGATGTTTTTACCGAGGTCGAAGGCGAAGTTGACGACGTAATACAAATCGGGAGCGGCACCGGGATCGCCCCAATTGATGCCAATGTTGCCGAGTGCCCGGATGTTTTTGCTCACTTTTTTGGAGGCGAGCAGGCCGAGCTGCAGGCCGTTGCCATCGCGGTATCGGCTGTGGAGCGGGGAGGCGTTGTGCACATAGCTGCCGATCAGGCCTAGGGAGAAGTCGTGTTTGGCTCCTTCGGTCATTAAGGTGTGGCGGAAGCCGAACTGCAGGTTGTTAACCATGCCGCGGTAAGATGCGGGGTACAGGGGATTGACCGGCCAAATGCTGATTTCAGGGGGTTCGGGGAAGTAGCTGATGCGCCGGAACCGGTCGATCGTGGCGCCTACATGCAGTTCCGTACGGGCACTTAGGCCATAACGTAAAAAGAAACTGCTGTGTAAGGCATCGCCCTTGGCTTGGCGGCCTCCTGAGCGCTCTTGACCTACTAAAAGACCGTTTTCTAAACCCAATTGCATCTGAAAATAGTTTTTGCCGACCACCAAGGGCGTTTGGCCCTGGCCGGGCCGGTCGGAGCTAATGAGTGTACGGCGCTGCGCTTGGGCTAAAAAGGGTAAAAAGCATAAAAGAATCAGAGCGAATCGCATATACAATATTTAGCATGGCTAAAATAAGGAAACATTCCCGCATCAGCACTTTTGGTGGTTTTTTAAGACAATCTTAAGACCAGCACCAACGGTTAAGCATGGGGTTGCTGCGCTTAAGCCGTTGATTTTTAGCCCTTACCTAGCCTCCAGCTGAGCCCGGTTCCTAAAAGCCAGCGTCTTTCCTGAATGCTAAGCCGCATTGGTTGGTTGAAGACGGTCACCTCTGGCGCCGAAAGATAGCGCGAATAGCCTGCATACAAATCGATCTGCAAATTGGCGCCAACCAGCCAGCTGAAACCTGCATTCAGTAGGCTGTGGTGCATGCTAAATCCATTGATGCTGAAGTCGTTCCGGGCCTCAAGGTAAGTACGCGATTTTTTGCCGAGTTTAAAATCAAAATGCATGAGGTAATACAATTCGGTGGTGCCGCGTTCATCGGTTTGTGTGCCCACATTGGCTAAGGTATTTACCTTGGTGCTGAGGGTCTTAGAAGCCAATAAGCCGGTTTGAAACCAATTGCCATCCCTGAAATAACTGCGTCCCCAAACGTGCTGGTGTAAATAAGTGGTGGAAAGGCCAAGTGAAAACGGGTCGCCTTTGGCTTCTTGCATCAGCGTTTTTCTGAGACCAATAGATCGGGGCGCATTTCCGATTTCCTGATAATAGTTATCCCAAGAGGGCTAACCGCGATAATGCCGGCGATACAGCGGACTCATGCCGAGCTGTAGCTCAAGGCTTTCGCTAAGTCCAATGCGGACTTGCAGGTTGGTACGGTGCTGACGGGAATGTCCGATGTAATAGGTTCCGTTTAGCTGATGCTGATGGAGCCTGCTCACTTCCTGGCCCGTTTGCAACAGCACCCTTCCTTTGCCAACGGTTAAAGGCGTTTGGCTGAAACCTGGCCGGTCGGAGTTCAGCTCGCTTGATTTTTGTCCAAATGCGAAAAAGGGGAGGAGCAAAATCGAAATCAGGAAGGCTTGTTTCATGATTGTAATAACGGCAACAATTGAGTAAATGTAAAATGCTTTGGCTGAACAATGATGGCACATCAACGAATCACCACTTTTTGCATGCCGCTCCCTTGTTGGGTATGCAACTCGAAGAAGTACAGTCCGGCGGCCATTCCGCTGGTGGGGATGAGTTCGGTGGCTTCATTCAACCTGCCTTCCATGACCAAGCGCCCTTGTAAATCGCGCAGGTACCAGCGTGCCGCCTGATCGATGGGGGCTTCGGTTTTGATTTGGAAGCCTTCGGAACCGGTAGGATTGGGGAAGACTGTAAAATGAACCGGGCTTTTTTCAGCCAGGCTGCTGAGGATAAAGCCGGTAGTGAGCAATACCCATTTGGGCTGGCTGGGGCTGGCATTGGGGAAAATCAAAGTAGAGTCGCGCCATAAATGAAATCCTATCATGTTTACATCAACGTGGCCGGTACTTTTGAACGCGAGCCGGAGAACGGGACCACCGACATGGGTAAGCACAGCTTGAGGACTGCCCGCACTAAAGCCGAGTTGAGCAACAGTGTAAGAGAAGCTATTATTAGCGTCTATTTGTATCGCATTTAAGGTGTACAAATTGGGGTTAATGCCTGGGGTTTTGAACAGCTGGAAATTGCCCAAGCGTGAAGGTACATATTGCTCTGCTTCTGTGAAAAACATATCGTGGGCGATGGTATCGGTGATGGATGGATTGTGCACAGAAATGCGTAATTGCAACATACTGCCCGCCGTGGGGTTCACCATGGGTGCCGACCAAAACAGTTCAGGCAAACTCCCGGGATATGCTTGCAGCTGTAAGCTGGGCTCAAAATCAAAAGTGATGTAAGGAACGCTGTGGAGAAATACAACAGAATCGGTAGCTGGATAATACCGGGCCGCAAAACAGCGGTAACCAGTGCCAGGTGTAGTCACGGGCACAGGCACCTGGTTGATGAAGCCGTTATCGGCAATGGTACCTGTGATTACCAAACTGCCGGGAAACTGAGGATCAGGCCGGGCATCGCTTAGCGTGCGCACGCCTGGGAACTGTTTTTCCCAAATTTTTTGACCATTTTGCAAATCAAAGGCCGCAAGCCAACCCGACACATCATCGGCCAGGCCGCTTGCAATGACTTGTTGGTTATCATGGTCAACCCGCAAGCGATGGAAATAGTTGTTTTGCAAGCGTGCATCATGCCAAATCCAGTCAAAAGCCCCCGTTTGCGGGTTGAAGGCACCAATAAATGGATCAAGTGCAAAGGGTTCTAATCCTACGAGGGTATCTCCGGCAATGAAGCAGCTATCGTGATAACCGCCTGTAACTAACAATTGGTCGTCTACAGCAGTCATGTTCATCACCCTGAATTTGCCGGTAAACCGATAGGTATTGGTTTGTATTGAAGCGGCATTGTGAAATCCGCCGTACACCCGCATCCGAAGTGGGCCTGTTGCGGGTGTCATGCTGCTGCCTTCGGGCAGGGTGCTAATTACCAGAAAGTCGTTTATGGTGTGCTCCATGGCGGTCCATTCGTAGCCTGCCGAATCGAGGTCGTGGGCAATGAAGAAGTTTCGGGGGTTTTGTGCTTGGGCCGTAAAACCGATGGTTACGAGCAAGGTCATAAGCAAGCCGCTTAGTACATATTTTTTCATGGTAGGTTTGTTGGGGTTCATCATCGCATGTACAGGGCCGAGCTGTGCCCGGTAACTCAATTTAAAGCTAACATTAAATAAGCAAGCCAGCAAATCTCTGCCTCTTTATTTGGAGGGTGGGTTTTCGCGATAGATCATGAATCCTTTGGCCGGAAGGCTGGCTTTCAGCCGTTTTCCGCTGTCGATGGTAGCGCCCTGGTACAACTCCCGACCTTGGCCGCGTACGGTTTTGAGCTTGAATTTACGCGTTTTATCGCTGTTGTTGAGGATCACCACCAGGCTTTTTCCGGTGAGTGGGTCGGTGCGGCGGAAGGCATACAGCTGCTTGTGGTTGTGGGCCAGTAAGCTTTCGAAATCTCCGGTACTCAAGGCCGGGTTGGAGGCCCTGAGCCGGCTCAAATGCTGATAATGTGCCAGCATGTCGGTATGTACCAGCACCAGCTGTGGTTGTTCGTAGCGGCTCCCATCGGCCTTGTAGCGTTCTGCCTCATATGCCAGCTCTTTCCACACCATAGGCTTGCGACAATCGGGATCGTTGGCGCCCCACATGCCCACTTCATCGCCATAATACACCATTGGGGCACCCACATAGGTGAATTGGAATACAGCAAACAACTTTTGGATGTCGTATTCGGCCTCGGTAGGTTTGCGGGTGTTGTAGTGGGGATTGTCGGCTTTCGATTTGCCAAAGTATTCGCCCCAATCGGCATAGCGGGCAAAATCGCGGTTCACAATATGCGAGGCCAGCCGATTGGCGTCGTGGCTGCCAAACAAGTTTTGCTGCACATAGGCCACTTCGGGTGCATAGGCCTGGCGCAAATCGCGGAGTTGCTTATCGAAGTCGGTGGTTTTAATGCGCTTCTTATCGTTTACAAAGTAATCAGCGGCAATAAAGGCGAAGTTGTAGTTCATGATCGCGTCAAACTCGTCGCCTTGCAAATAGGGCTTCACTTTGTCAATGTCGTCTATCACTTCGGCTGTGAGGTAGGCAGCTGGATTGATGCTTTTGACCAGTATTCGCCAGTCTTTCCAGAAGGCGTGGGCCACACAAAAGGCTACGTCGAGCCGCCAGCCATCAATGCCCTTGGCGATATTGCCGTTTCCATCGGGGTCCATCCAGCGGCGGGTGCAGGCATAAATGTATGCACGCGGACCAGCTACAATGCCCATGCTGTCTTCCCTGATTTCGGGCAGAGAAGCCACCCCAAACCAGCCCTTATACGAAAATTGTGTACCGGCCTGCACATCGTCCCAGCTTTCTATTTCAAACCAATCGGCATAGGGTGAAGCCCGTTGGTTTTGAATTACATCCTGAAAAGCCGGACTGCCAACGCCAAGGTGATTAAACACCCCATCGAAAATGATGCGCATGCCGCGACTGTGGCAGGCTTCAATAAGCTGTAGCGCCAAGCGGTCGGCAGCGGTCCATTGCCAGGTTTCGGGTGCATCAAATATTTCTTGTTCAATGAGCGCAATGTCGCCTACAGGATCGGGACCGAGGTAAGGATCAACGTGGTGGTACATCATGCCGTCGTACTTATGGTGCGAAGGCGACCAAAAAATGGGATTGAGATACAAGGCGTTGATGCCCAAGGCTTGCAGATAGTCGAGTTTATCGATAATGCCTTGCAAATCCCCCCCATACCTGCGCCGGGTGATGTTGTACCAAAGATCTTGTCCGTTTTCTTTTTCCCAATCTTGCATTTGGTACCAATCGCTTCCCCAGGGGTGAATTTGCCAGGGCGAAAGGGTGTCGTGCGGCCAGGCGAAGAACTGACTGCCGACATCAGGGTCGTTCGAAGGATCGCCGTTGTGAAAACGATCGGGAAAAATCTGGTACCATACCGCATGCTTGGCCCAGTCGAGTGGATCGACTTGCGGCTGGGCCATAAGGCTGAAAGGCAGCAGCAGGCATAGCCCATTAAAACGAACAGTTTGTTTCATGGCTAAAGCTACCAAATGGCCTTGGATGTGACAAATTTAGGCTGCCAGGCTGTGTGTTGAATCGCACAGCATGGCAGCCAATCAAAGCTTATAGGCTATTGCCACTTTTCTTTTTCTGATGTTTGAGCAGCGCGATGTGCTTATTCAATCTGCTGATACCAATTCACCTTGCGTGAGAAGTACATCAAAAAGGCCATAATCACAAATAAGCCAATGCTACCCAGCAACAGGGCATAATCTTCGAGCTGCAAAATGCCATACAAATAGCTGTACAGGCCTATGAGCAAGCCCGCGATTAAGGCCGGAATACGAACACCTCCCATAACCGCCCGGGTGTAGCCCGTAATGAGGCCGATGGTGCCGGTGGCGGCCAGCAAATAGGCCCATCCAAATCCAATTTGCTCCGAAAGCGACAGCAGCAGCATATAAAACAGGCATATACTAAAGCCGATGAGTAAATACTGTATGGGGTGCAAACGTTTTTTATGAATCACTTCCACGAAGAAAAACACCACAAAACTCAGGGCAATAAACATGAGGGCGTATTTGGCTGCACGGTGACTCATAAAATAATGCTCAACAGGCTGCCTGAACCACACCCCGAAAGCAGATGATTTGAACTGAAAATCGCGGTTAATCCATTGCTGGGGGAAATTGCGGTTGAGGTGTAGCACCTGCCATTGAGCTTCAAAACCTGCTGCGCTTACCTGCCGGCTATCGGGTAAAAAATTACCATCAAAAACCGGACTTGGCCAACTGCCTGTTAAATGCACACGGGTGGTTTTGCCAATGGGTACAAATTGCAGCGATTCGCTTCCGTTAAGCTTTAGTTTTACTGAAAAGGGGATTTGACCAGCCCTATTTAGCGCCAAGCGGGCCGAAAGGCTATTGGCATGTGGACTTGCCAGACCGTCGGTTGGGTTGAGTGCCAGGCTTTGTTCACCGCTTTGCAAAATCAACTGTGATTTAATGCCTTTAAAATCGGGTATGCTCATCGAAATGCTGGCCTCGTCCCAAAGGATGTCTTCGTCGGCTATGTTCCAAACCGAAAAATCGGGACGTAAAAAATGACCGCTGAACTCCAAATCGCTGCTGTATTGAACCAGTTTGTAGATGCTTCGCTTGAGCAATTGCGGACTGGTAGTGCCATTTACTTGCAGTTCTTCGGGTAAAAAGTGGGCGTATTGTTTTCGGCTTTGCAATTTGCCCTCGCCATTGCGGAAGCTTTGTTTGTAGGGGATCGAAATGATGGGGCCTACCAGGGTTTGTTCGCCGCCCCATTTTGAGCTGACTTCGCGGGCTGCTGATTTGGAGGTGTGTTCCCGCTCTTTAATTAAGCTTTGGATCATGGTTGCCGGAATCAGCAGCAACAGGCAAAGCACAGCAATGATGCCGAGCTTCAAAGAAATGGCGTGTTTCATGTGGGTGTGGATAGATTTAATAAATTACCCAGCTGAAACGGGCTGATCGTTAAGCTGGTATGCGGGTGATTTGGCGGTGGGTGTATTTAACAATCAATAACCAAATAGTAAACAGCTCATAACAATCCAATAGTAACCAAAGACCGGGCAAAATGCCTGGGCGTTTTGGAAAATTAAAAAGCAGCCTTATCAGAAGCTGGTGAAATGGTTCATCAGCTTTGGCAGCAAGTACCGCAACAATTTCCTGAAGTGGTTTTAAGCGAATAGATCGTAATGCCGAATCATTTTCATGGAATTTTGACTATCTCAAACCCCAAGCGTCGTGATGCGGAAACGGCTGGGATGTTAGGGGGCGGAATAACCGGGCATTTTCATCCGATCTTGCACAAAGGCTTGGGTACCGTCATTCGCTGCTTCAAAGGCAGGGCAAGCTTTGAGCTGAGGTAGTTTCATCCGCACTTTGGGTGGCATTCAAAGCGACAATCCCCCCAGCGTAATCTTATACCGCACCGCTAAAAAGCGGATGCTGGCGATGCTACAGACCGAAATGATCAGATTCGCCTCGCGGGGCAGCCCGGTTTCGCGGAGCAGCAAGTAGATAATTGCGCCCAAAAGGCAGGCACTGGCGTATATTTCTTTGCGGAACAATACGGGTATTTCGTTGGTGAGCGTATCGCGGATTACCCCGCCCATAACGGCACTAAACATGCCCATAATGGCGGCAATTTCTTCTTGCACCCCTAGCGATAGGGCCTTTTCCGTGCCCAAAATGGTGAACAAGCTCAGCCCCAGGGTATCGAAAAAGAATAAAGTGCGTCGCAAACGCAGCAGGTATTTAATTCCGAAATAGGTAACCGCTACGCCAGCGATAATGGCATATAATAGGTTAACATTGCTTACCCAAGCCAGGGGATAGCTGCCTAGCAATACATCGCGCAAGGAGCCACCTCCTATGGCCGTAATAAAACCGGTAAATCCGGCCCCAAACCAGTCGTGCTCCTTGTCTTTCACCGCCAGTGCACCTGAGATGGCAAAAAAGAAGGTGCCTGTAAGTTCAAAGGCGCTGAGGATGGTCATCTGCTGAGGATTCAATGAAAAATGATTCGGTCAAAATTAGGGGATGTTGACGGAATTCCTTCTTCTTAGAAAAAATAGCCCAGCTGAAAGCGTATGCCGATATCGCGCTTATACACTTCGGAATTGTAAAAGCGTTGGATAACGCCCACACCTGCCGCCCAACCCGAGCGTTCGGGCTTTAGAAGCAAGCCATGACTGTGGATGATGCCGGTCATAAATCGTGTGGTTTCGGTTCCTTGGTCGAGGTTACGTAAAGATTCGCGCCCTATTGGTAATTGCAAGTGGTTGTAAAACAGGAGCCGGGGATACAATTTATACATGGCACTGGCACCAGGCTGGAAAAGCTGAAAGTCGATTTGGTTCCAAGATGTACTTTCAAGTAATTGCGGGTTGATTTGCATGCGACTGAGACTAATCACAATGGGAAACAACCACGATCGCCCCACATCCTGATATACCAGATAGCTTAGGCCATAGCTGTGAGAATATCTACTTACCTGACCAATCGTGCTTAGCAGACTCCATATTTCGTATTGTTGGGGCCTGAGGTCAATGAGCAATTCTTCTGCCTGCGCACTTTCGACCATCAGAAGGGTGTCGGTAGGTGTTGGGCCTACCAAAAAGGGGTTTTCTTCCTTTACTTCAAAAGTTTTTTGTCCACTAAGCACCAAAGACCAGTCGGAGGCATTAAACTGCTCTATGCAGTTGGCCAAACCCTGCCTGATCCTTGCTTCATGGCTGAAGGTTACGTCGTACTTCATGCTTTCCTGTGAGCGATAGTAGGTGGTATATAAAAGCTTCGCTCCAGCGGTATCTACATGGTAAAAGCTAACCGCCATATCAATAAAGCCGGTTTCTATGGGGAGGACTATTTTTTCAGCAATTTCAAGGTGGTTGATGTGCAGTTCTACCCCTACCAAACCTTCGGCAGGCGTAAACTGTGGCAGTAAATAAGTCGAAAGGGCTTGCTCCAGGTCGGGAGAAAGATGTGCCTGATGTGGTTTGTTGGTAATGCCTTTTAACACAGTGCCTATGCTCCCTTGAACTTCTCTCACATCACGAACAGCCGATAGATAAAAGCCTTTTGTGCTAATTTCAAGTTGCTGATCTTTAAGTTTAAAGTAGTATTCCTGTGCACGCAAATTCAGCGAGCTGAGGCAGCCCAAAAGTATTATTCCAATCCAGAACCTATAATAAAAGCGCATGCCCTAAGATAACCAATGTAAGGTTATCAAAAGTTGAAATTTTAGTGTGGCTATTGCCGCCGGTTAGCCTTCACAGATGAGGCGTAGTTCAGCCAATAATCCATTGCGCTTACCCTCGGTCAAATCTAAGGCTTCCAAGATTTCAGGATGCCGCAATATACTTCGGCAACTTACATAGCCTTTGCCTATCAGGAATTCCTTCTCGCGACGATTCAAATAATTCAATAACGTGATGGGAAAGATTTCGTGCTGATCAAGCAATTCGCGCAATCCCCGGTTTTCGGGATACTCCCAACTGAGTAGTTTTAAGCCTGTACAGCTGGCATAAGCAATGCTGTCGGCCGAAAATCGCATATTACTCACCAACCAACCTGCGCAAACCTGTGTTTGAATAGGTAACGCTTGCAGCACATCATCCATTCGTGCTTTTACGTACAGGGCGGTTTGAATACTCAGCATTTTTTTTCGGTTGGGACTAAACTTACATTCCATAAAATGCAGTTCACCAGCTTTTTCAGCGCGAACGTCAATTTCGTGGCTGATACAATGTCCCTGAACAATGCGTCCAACGGCTACCTCATAGCCCTGACGTTCGAATACCTCAGCTACCAGATGTTCAAAGGGATAGCCCGAATCTCCCAATTGTAAAACAGCTTGTTTGAGCTTGTATTTGTAGGCAGCCCGCGTTTTTTCGCGCCTGAGCATGGCAAAGGCCTTCCCATAAAGTTGGCGTGTGGTGGTGCCATCTACTACCATGTTGCTCAGACTTTCTACTACTTTTTCGATAAGCCCTTCATCGGCACCGCTGCGCTCTAAAGAACGTCGAACTTTCGACGGCTCAAAACTTTCGGTTTCGCCGCTGGCTTTTAAAATTTGAGGTGCTGCTTTCATCATGGTGGCTTGAACGCGAATTTAAGCCCAATTACGAAACTACGGTGCTTTATTTTTCCGCTTTCCCGGAGGGCATGGAGCGCTAAACGCGGCGCCCTCCGACGAATAAGCGAAGCTTATGAGTTAAAAGACTCCGTTGCCTCGCGCCTTGCTTCCGCCAGGCTATGCACTGATTACAAGTTGGGCTATGAAGTTAGGTAGTCGGATAGACTGCTGCTTTTCAGCGGAAAAAGAGCCTGGCTGCGTCCGCTGCGGTTACACCACCGCAGCTGACGGATACCTACCGGCATTTGCAGTCTTCACAATCGATTTTGGTATCAAACCCATATGCGGCGCAACCGCTGTAAGCTTGAAGCTCGCAACGGTTCTGGCTTTCATTGTAAAACCAACGTTCAAAATAAGCTTGACACGCTTCATCGGTGGGTGGCCGGTCGGCACAGGCTTCAGGCAGGTTGTCACATTTTTTTTGGCATCCCAAGAGGGTAACAGCCAGGAGTATCAACAAATGACTTTTCATTGTTATGGGCTTGTGATTTACAGGGCTTAAACGAAAAATATAGAAAAACAGTATATGCATCAATTGTGGTCACCCTTTTTTACCAAAGCATGTGATGCCCGAATGGCACTATTTCTTCTTTTTCAGGGCCGATGTTTTGCTGTCGGCATAGGCTCCGTACTCCTCCGGGTCAACTGCTTTGAGCTTTTTGTAATAAAGTATGGCACGTCTCGAATCGCCTTGCCGCTCGTAAGTCTGAGCGGTATTCACCAGCACAATGGGGTCTTGGGGCGAAAGTGCTTCGGCAAGCTGCAGCTTTTTGAGGGCATCGCGATAGCGACTTTCCATGATATCTACCAGCGCCAGGTTCACCAGGCTTTCTACATGTTCAGGATTCGAAGCCAAAACCGATTCCGCGATGCGTCGGATGTTGCTTAACAGGCTGTCTGCTTCAGTATTGTATAATTGTACAATGTAATCCTGTATGGCGTCGCGCATAAAGCCGGCCCCGTCTTCCAATGGCTGGTGATTACTCCAAGTCCATTGATACCCGATTTCGCTTCCCAATTTGAGGGTATTCAGTATGTATTCGGTAAAGGGTGTCCAATCGCTGATCTGGCCCAGCATATAAATCCGGCCAAAGTGCATATCGAGCCGCTTGGGATGTAGGCTGATGCCTTTGCTTAGTACATCGATGCCTTGGCGCACCAAGGCCTCGTCGTAATAGAGCTGGCTGCTCAGGTAGCCTTTAACACTGTCGTTTTGCTGCAGCTCCAAGGCCTCTCCTTCAGGAGCAGTTTCGTTTAACATCAACAATTCCTGACGGGCTTGTTGAACAAAAAAATTGAAGTGTGCTACATAGTATTCCGCATCTGTGCTGTCGGCCTTGTACCAATCTTCTAAAATTACGGCCTGTAAGTCTGTTTCTTCGCGTTCGGCTGCCGAATAATACCAATTGGCCCAGTCGCGCTGGGTTTGCTGAGCATGTAATAATTCAGAGGCTACCAGAAGCAAAACGAGGAACAAACGGGTTTTCATATGAATGATTTTTTCAAAGATACTGAGGCAAAACCGTAAAACGATAGAGAACCAGAGCTTCGTCTGTTTAGTGACACTTATTTTAACGCGTTTAAATCATCGAGGCATTGGGCGTCTAAGGCAGGGATTTGTCCTCCTAATAAGTTGCCTAAAAAGTCGGTGGTTTCAACAGCGTAAAACATCAGACAATCGTTATCGTTGCAATGTTTGCCATGCGCCACGTCCTGATGGGCCTGTTGCATGGCCGCCCCGTTATTTACCAAGCCAAATACATGGCCCAGCTCATGCAGAATGACCGTAGTTTCCAGAATGCTGCGCTGGGGTTGACCTAAACCGCCCGAATGACGTCGAATGGTACGGTGGAAGAGGGCCATGGTAGTATTGCGGTAGGCCACGCCCAATACCTGGTTGGTTTCCGAAAAGTCACCATCCACCAGCAGTAAGCACAAACTCATTACCCCTTTTTCATTGAATTTGGTGCGATGTGCAGCCTCCAGTGCGAGCAAGGAATTGATGCTGTAATCCGATTGTTGTGCTGTAGGAAGCGCACGCAGACTGATGTTGATGCCTTCGGGTTTGTCGATATGATTTTGCAAAAACTCCTGAACCCGACTGATGGTGCTGGCCGATGGTTCGCTGTTCGGATGATGTAATATTTCGAGTTCGAGTTTTTTAAAGAATTTGCCCGATACCAGTTCACGCGCACTGGCGCCTGTGGAGAGCTCGTGGCCAGGTACCTGTTCGCCTTCTTTTTTGCAGCCGCTGCCGAGGATTAGGAGGATTAACAAAGTCAACATCGGAAATTTGTGCAAGTGGGTGCTGAGCTTTTTCATCCTTTTCATTTTACCTTGTAAAAATAGCAATTCTGCCCTGCTATTCACACCTACATCTCCGTCCGACATGCGAGGGTGGGCATAAGGGTAAAGCCGGGCACACCGAGTGAGGGTGAAATTCAGGCACAGTAACTATGTTTTTATAGGCTCAATGCCATGAGGTCATGGTTTCGGAGCATAGGGGGAACGGATGCTTTGGTTTGGGGCAAATGGATATTGACAAAATTTCCCGGACAGCTTGGTGCATGCTTCCTTGTTATGAATAATATCGAGGCATAAAATTGCTTGAGTCAGAAGTTTTTGGCATTTTTAAACTTCGATTCCATTGTATGAAGAATAGTTTGGGTTTGGTTGGTTTGCTTTGTTTAGTATTGTTTTGCGCCTGCAGCAAAACTACTGAACGCATTGTGCCCAACAACCAAGCGCCCTATTACGATGGCATTCCCACCGTGCTCATCGAAAACTATGTAAATCGTATTTACATCGACCTGCTAGGTCGCGAGCCCATCGACTCAGAAATGGTGATTCAAGTGCAGTTTCTTCGCGATGGCGGCCTAAGCATGAACAGCCGCAGCGAGCTCATCCAAAGGCTACAAACCGATACCCAGCCTGCTGCAGGCGATTCGTCTTACAACTCGGTTTACTTCAAGCGCTTATACGAGCAAATGAAAGTGCGCCTCATCGAAGGTGCAAGTGATGGCTATATGCAAGGCGAAATCGGCATCATCCGTTTTGGCGCAACCGTCGATTCGCTGAATGGCGATACCGCCGCTTACAATCGCAAAATGGCCGAAATCGCCAAATTTCAACGGGTAATCGACAGCCAATGGCATTACAGGGCAGGTAACTTTAACCTCGACAGCATGTGCGCCTATATGGTGAACAACCCGGTTTACGATTTCATCAACATGAACTCCTTCAATTTCATCAACGCCACTTTCGATAATTTGTACTTTCGTTTTCCTAGCCAAAGCGAGTTTGAACGTGCTTATCAAATGGTAGATGGCTCACAACCAGCCAGCCTGTTTGGCATGAGTGGCACCCATAAAGACGATTACATTAACATTATTGTGGCGCAACGCGAGTTTTGGCAAGGCCTCATTGTATGGGCTTATAAAACCATGTTGGCGCGCGACCCCAATACCACTGAATTGTACGAAGCCATGAAGCAGCTGTACGTGAACCGCAATTTTCACGAAACGCTGCGCCTCATATTAATGACCGATGAATATGCCAACTTCCGCTAAATACTTTTTAGTTGCGGGAGCCATTGTGCTGCTCCTGAGTGCCTGCCGGCGCGATGAATACCACCTGTATGAAGTAAATCCGGTGCCGGTAGAAGGAGTGAACTACGGCAAAAACAAACAAAAAACCACCGAACAATACATCGCCATTTTGCACGCCAATTTATTTCAGCGTGCACTTTCGGCCAACCAGCAGGTCGAAATCAGTAACCTCATCGAGTCCATTGGCGATAAGCAGGTGGCCTTCGAAATGGTGGTGAGTAATTTTATGAATCGCCCCGATGTTATCATCCCCTCCATGCAAGATATGCGCAGCGATGTAGATGCTTTCATTGTGAACACTTACCGCAGGTTTTTAATCCGCCTGCCTACGGAAGCCGAGAAGGCCTGGTTCCGAAACTTCATCGAAACCAACACCTTCGTTACGCCAGAAATTGTGTATTTGAGTTTTGCACTGTGTGATGAATATCAATATTATTAACCATATGCTTTAATAGGAGGTCTTGAACGTAACCCTAAAGCTTAACGCCTTGCATCCCTACCATGTGCATTATTTGATGCAGGGAATAGCGCTGGTTTCGATTCAAGGCCTCCTTTTCAAGCGGTGTTTATGAATGCTGAGGCTTCAAATACCAAATGGCTGATTTTTTGAACATGGCTTAGAAATATTAAAAAATTAAAATGCGTCGCAGGTCCTTTATTAAGAAATTAGGCATAGCCACTGCCGGAACCGTGGTGATGCCTTACATACTGCCAAGCGGCCGTTTGTTTGCGGCAACGGGCATGCAACTGGCCCAGCATGTGGTGTATGTGATGTTTGCAGGCGGGGTGCGGCAGCAAGAGTCAGTGCTCCAGCGCTATGTGAGCGATGCACAAAACTTTCCGGTAGAAGGCAACATCATGCTGAACATGCTCAACGGAGCCGAGCCCATTATCAAACGGGTGTATGGTACCGATCCTCCCGGCGAACCCCGAGGCAGCGCCAGCATACCGCAAATCCTGAGCAATAGCTTGCAATCTCAGGGCACCTTTTTTCCGGAAGTACGCGCTACCACGGCCGGCCATTTTTCAGGCCTAAACACCTTGCTCACCGGCAATACCGGGGTAACCCAAGGATTACGTCAAAAGCCGGTTTTCCCCACCATTTTCGAATACCTCCGGCGACATACCAATACCCCGGCCAGCAAAGTTTGGTTTGTGGGAAATCGCATTGGCAACAGCATTCCGCTGCTCAATTACAGTGAACACCCAAACTATGGGATTCAGTATGGCGCTAATTTTCTGGCACCAAATGTAACCTTCTCCCAATCGGGCCGAACGCACCTGAGTAATGCCAAGGTGTACCATCCCGAAGAAGAGCTGGCCCCAATGCTCCAAATGAAGTATTTCCTGAACAACTCCTATTCGTCGAACGGGGGCATTGAGCTACCCGAAATTGGCAATTCCGAGCAGGAAAAGCAACAAATCAGGGAGTTTATCCGGCAGATGTACATCAAGCAGCAAGCCGGTCAGGTGGTGATGCCCCCGGTGGCCGATAATGGCGATCTGCGCAATGTGGGCTATGCATGCGAAGTGATGCAGCGCTTTAAACCTACCCTCACCGTCATCAATATGGATGCGGTTGATGGCTGCCACAGCAATTTTACCGGCTATCTGCGTTCCCTGCACCGGGCCGATCATGCCGTAGGATTCCTTTGGAACTATATTCAAAACAACATTCCCGAGATGGCCAACAATACGATTATACTCGCCTCACCCGAACATGGCCGGAACCTGAACCCCAACCCCATTCAAGACGAAAACGACTGGTATGCCTACGACCATAGCGACCAGAATTCGCTGCGGGTGTTTAGCCTGATGGCGGGGCCTAATGTGCCTTCCAACCTGGTGGTGGGCAGCGAAAACAACCAGGTGGGTACGCTCATGGATAATGTGCTTACCATAGCCGAAATACTTGGTTTTAAACAAGATGTGCAAAGTAGTGGCCTGCTGGCCGGCAATGCACGTAGCCTATTCGACCGCATATGAAAAAGCCCGTATTGCTGATGTCGCTGCTGTTGATGCTAGCCTTTGCTTGTAAAAAAGACAACAGCCCGCCCAACCCCTTCGATGACCCTTCGAATAAGCCGCCAACCAATAACAACCCTACCGATCCGCTCAGTTTGGAGAATTTCGCTGGCATCCATCGCGATATTTTTAAGCCAACTTGCTCCAATTCAGGTTGTCATGACGGCACCTTCGAGCCCGATTTCCGAACCATTGAGTCGTCGTACAATACCTTGGTTAACCAGCCCATCATCAAGAACAATCCTGCCGGCAGTTTTCAATTGCGGGTTCAGCCCGGTAATGCGGCCAATTCTATTTTGCACGAGCGCATGGTGATCGATATCGATGGTATTTCGGGCATTATGCCCCTTTCAGTAGATCCGCAGAGCGATTGGCCTGAAAAAAAGACCACCTACATCCAGGCCATCGCCGCCTGGATCAATGCCGGCGCCCGCGATATGTTTGGCAATCCACCAACTAACGGGCCGGCGAATCCGCGGCTGCAAGGCTTGTATCGCGATGGCAACGAACTGCTCTTAGCCTTTTACGGCAGGGCACCTGAAGAAATCCGGTTGCTCAATCGCCGGACACGCCGTCCCATCCGCCGGCCGGTAAGGCCCATCAGGAGACCGGTAAGGGCAAACAATGTATTTGGCGAGGAAGTGCCTTTTACCCACGCCATCAGCTTGTCGGAATTTCCTGCGGGTAGCTGGCTCTTGTTGGCACCCGATCAGCCCGAACCATTATTCGAACAAATCACCGAAGCATTAAGCATTGAAAAACCCGATTAAATACCTTTTGCTGCTGGCTCTGTGCTTTGTGGCCTGTAAAAAGCGCGAAATCAGGAAACTCGATGAAGCGCCCCTCATCAGGATTCAAGCAGTGCAGCCCACTGCCATTACCGAATTTACCGGCAGGGTAGAGGTTGAGCTGTTTTACGAGGATGGCGATGGCGATATGGGCAGCTTACATCCAGATAGCCTGCTGCTTGAGGTGCTCGACGACAGGCTCACCGAACCCGATTACTACTTTGTACCACCCCTGAGTCCGCCGGGCAGTAATGTGCCCATCAGGGGCATCATCAAATTCCGATTGAACGGCACCTTCATTTTCGGCAATGGCAGCTTCGAAGAAACCCTGTTCAGCATTCGCCTGCGCGACCAATCGGGAAATTGGAGCAATACCGTTAATACGCCTACCATACTCATTAACCGTAACTGATGCGCAGCGGCTTGGTGCTTGTTTTTTGCTTGTTTGCAGGCTTGCTGGCCAATGCCCAGCCCACTTTTACCATGGGCAACCAAACCGTAACCGAGTGCCGCGCTTTTTTCGAAGATTCAGGAAACAATACTATTGCTCCCGGGAATTATGCCAATAACGAAAATTATACCTTCGTCATCCTAAATCCCCAAGCCACCCAAATCATCCTGAGCTTTCAGTCGTTTTGCACCGAAATGGTGATGGATGTACTTCGGGTATTCGACGGTCCTGATACCAACAGTGTGCTGCTGGGGGCCTTTAGCGGCACCACGCTTCCTCCCGGTCTTACCGCCACCAGCGGCGCTATGACCATCCATTTCCGCTCCGATGCCAATGTTACCTGCACCGGCTGGAATGCCTATTGGTACAGCATCGTGCCGCCGCCCATCCCCCCAAACCTGAGCCAAGTGAGCGCGAATTGCCTCAGCACCTTCATCGATGTGCAGCTCGATACCAGCGTGCACTGCGATTCGGTGTATGCCTCGGCTTTTGTACTCACGGGTAACCCGCTTCGGAATGTGGTGGCTGCTCAGGCCATCAATTGCCTGAACGACAGCACCCGCAGCATCCGCCTCACCGTCGATCAGGCTTTTAACGATTGCGCAAGCTATGGCCTCAGCTGGAACCTCAACCTGCTCGACCGCTGCGATAGCCTCTACGAATTTTTGCTCAATGCCAATTTTAGCATCACCGATTGTCCGCTTTCGGCCAGCCTAACCGCCAGCGACGATTCGATTTGTATTGGCGATTGCATACTGCTCGAAGCAACAGGCATTGGGGGCGATTGTAATTACACCTACCAGTGGAACCAAGGTCTGCCCGCCACACCCGGGCCTCACCTCATATGCCCGCCTCCCGGAACCACTACCTATACCGTTATCGTGAACGATTTAAGCGGCAATGGTCCCGATACCTTGTCGGTTTCCGTGCTGGTTACCAGTCCGCCCGATGCCGGCCCCGATACCCTCGTCTGCCTGCAATCGCCTCCTTTCGATCTGGCCCCAAGGGCTAATCCGCCTGGTGGGGTGTTTTTCGGACCGGGCATTACGGCCGCTGCCGCAGGCACTTTCGATCCGGCATTGGCTGGTCAAGCCCAAAGCTATATCTACTATTCGGTAAATGGTTGTGCCGATTCGTTGCTCATCGAACTGGTGGATGTTGATGCCGGCCCTACCCAGGGTTCTTGCCCCGGAGGCTTGCCCATGGCCATGTATGGCTTTAATCCAGTTGGCGGCTTTTGGACGGGTAACAACATCGATTCTAGTGGCATTTACAGCCCCCCGCCGGCAGTACTTACCGATACCGTTTACTACCATTTTGCCGGCTGCGTGGCTTCAAAGCTGATTTTTGTCGATAGCATTGTGATGAACAAATTCGACACCATCTGCCAAAGTAGTCCGCCCTACCAGCTGCAGTTCCAGCCCCTGGGTGGACAATGGTCGGGCGTAGCCCTGGTCGATGCTTTGCTTGGCATCATCGATCCGCAACTCACACAACCCGGCGATCATGTGCTGTATTACGATTTAAACGGTTGCCTCGATAGTCTGCAATTGCACATCAAAGCCATTGATGCCGGTCCCGGCTTTATCACTTGCCCGCTGAATGCGCCTTTTAACCTGCCTCCAGCCAATCCGCCCGGAGGAATTTGGTCAGGCCCGGGTATCACCGACAGCCTGGCAGGTACCTTCGATCCGGGGGTGAATGGTAGCGGAAATAGCCAGCTGTGGCTGTTTTATCAGCTCGATGGTTGTGTCGATTCCATGCAAATTAGCCTGGTGCGCACCAACATCAATCCCGATACCCTCCGCCGCTGCCTGGCCAATGGCACTTTGGGTCTTGGTCCGGGCAATACCGGACGTACGCCTGCCGGTGGTGTATGGTCGGGCCCAGGTGTGAACCCTGCCGGAAATGGCAGTTTTAACCCCAATACCGCGGGCCCGGGATTTCATAAGCTGTATTACACCGCCAATGCTTGTACCGATAGCCTGGTGATTGAGGTGCAGCAAGTTCCCCAGCTGCAAGCCGACACTACGGTTTGTGTGCTAACCCCGCCTTTTGTGGTGCAAAGCAACCTGACCGGCGGCTTGTGGCAGGGCACAGGCATCAGCAACAGCAGTAATGGTACTTTTGATCCGGCTTTGGCTGGTGTCGGGCAGCATTGGGTGTACCAGACTTTTAGCGGGTTATGCGCCGATTCGGTACTCATTACCGTAGAAGCCGTGCCCAATATCAGCATGGGCGGCATCGATTCGCTGGTGTGCTACCGCGATACGCTTTACACGCTTAACCTCCAACCCGCTGCAGGTAATTTATGGGGTGCGGGGGTGCAAGGCAATACCTTTAATCCTGTACTGGCGGGTGTGGGGCGGCATTGGCTGTATTATACCGCCGGGAATGGCGATTGCGAACGCACCGACAGCCTTTTGGTAGAAGTTGGCGACAGCCTCAGCCTGCAGTTGATGAGCAGTGCCGATACGCTTTGTTTTGGTGATGAGCTGGTGCTGTGGGCACAGCTCCGTGGTGGCGGTCCGGGCCGGAATTTGGTGTGGCTTTACGACGGCAGCAGCTCCGACAGCTTGCGCATCAGCCCGCAGCAATCGGCCTGGTACCTGGTTGAGGCCACTGATGGTTGCAGCGAGCCAATCGTCGATTCGGTTTACGTATTTGTTCATCCCGACTTGGTGTACCAGCTTGTTCAAACTGAAATCAATTGCTTCGATAGTTTGGGCACTTTTAATGTGCAATTTGCAGCCGGAATGCCCTACGAAGTGCTTTGGCTGATCAATCCGCCTCAGGCTTCCAGTCAATTGCAAGCGCCGCAAGGGACTTACCGTGTTCAAATTACCGATACCATCACCCAATGTTCACGCATCGATACGGTGCAGCTCACTGCCTTTCCGCCGGTTTCTGCCAATTTTCAGCCGAACCCCAATAGGCGGGGCTGCCACGATTTGGCCGAAGCCGACATCACCTTCATCGACCTGAGCACCGGCGGATTAAGCGGCTATTGGGATTTCGGAAACGGCCTGACCGAACCCTATGTGATGGGGCAATACCCACGCATGTTGTACACCGATACCGGACGTTTTGTGGTGCAATTGGTCATCGAAAATGCGGCTGGTTGCAGCGACCGCACCGAACGGGTAATTTGTGTGCAAGTGATGCCCCGTATTTTGGTGCCCAATGCCTTTACCCCCAACCGCGACCTCACCAACGACCGTTTTCGGATTGTGGCCGTAGGCATTACCGATCTTGAAATCGTGATTTACGACCGCTGGGGCAAAGCCGTATTCGAAAGTCGAGGCATCGATTTTGAGTGGGATGGCACTTCAAATGGCACACCGCTCCCCAATGGGGTTTACGCCTACATCATTTATTATACCGACTTCACCCATGGCGGGCGACGTATGCAAAGTGGTTCGGTGAAACTGATCAAATGATCAATTGTCGCGTTTTTCGAAGTCTTCACGCTTTTTGTCATCGTGCCTTTTTACAATGAAGTAAATGAGGGCAATCAAACAGAAAAGCGCAAACAAACCGTAGAGGCTAAACATAAATCCGACGATTAAGTCCATCAGCTCAATTTAACGGCAGTGCCATAAGCCAGAATTTCTGCAGCGCCTTGCATCACCATGGAGGTGCTGAGTCGCACATTCACAATGGCATCGGCTCCCATTTTTTGGGCATCTTGAATCATACGCTGCATGGCTTGCTCGCGTGCTTCGGCTTGCAAGCGGGTGTATTCACTTATTTCGCCACCCACCAGGTTTTTAAGTCCGGCAAAAATATCACGACCAATGCTGCGTGCCCGTACGGTACTACCTCTTGAGATGCCTAGGATGGCTGTGATTTCGCGGTTTGGAATTTTTTCAGTGGTACTTAGTATCATGGCGTTAAGTTTAAGGGGGCAATTTAGTCAAAGTTTTGCACCAACAATTTGCTGTGTTGTTAAAAAAAGTTGAAATTGCCTTTTCAAACCTGAAGGTTATGAAAGCTGTTTTGCCAATATTCCTCCTGCTTTTTTTATCGGCTTGCAACAAGGATAAAATAGAAGACGACAAAGCAATCCTGACCCGGCATAGTTGGCGCGTTTTGGAATCGATAATTGATCCACCATATTACGATCCTCAAACAGGAGTAATGCTCTATAGTTTAAATTTACCTTGTGAGTCGGTTAGCCAGCATACATTCACACTTGATGAGCAATTAATCATTGCCATTAATGATTCGCAATGTAATCCCGATAATTCACCAGCCGAAATTTTGAATTATACGCTTTATCGAAAAAACAAAAAACTATTCATCACTTTGTTCGATCAAGAAATAGAGGTCAGCCAACTCAAACAGGGGGAAATGGAGTTTAAGATGTTCGTCGATCTTTCAGGAACTAAATCGCATATCGTATTTAGAAGGTTTCGACCATTTTAATTCTACTAAATCTTATGTGCTTACCACTCTAGCTGTTTATCAGCCTGGGTGCATGTTTGCATAGCCCTTTATGCTGCTTTTGCAATCCTCCCTTACCGCCTAAAGCAACGCCTGATCTAACCAGATCGATGGTTCCGCCTTAGCAATCCTTGCGCTCTTCGAGCAAAGCCTACCTGTCATTTGCGGTTCAAATTCCTGCAATGATGCACTTTTCTCGTCATTTTCAAGTAAAATCCTCACTTTAGGCCCGGCTTAAACTTTTTATACGCTATACTCAAACCGTGTGACTCACGGGGCGAAGCTGTGTTCAATGCTTTTAGAAGTAAAAGTTTAAAGAATGGGGTGCACTACAGTGGAGGATGCAATTTTGTACCATTGGAGATTGTGCGTTTGTAGACTAACATAAAAAAGTCTTACGTTATTTTGTTTTTGAGTAAAATTGTGAAAACGGTAAAAAATGGTTGACTATAAGGCTATTATCCAGAGGAATCCCAATAAAAGATTCGGTAAGCCTTGTGTGAGGGATACAAGAATCACGGTTTTTGACGTGCTGGGCTGGTTGGCCGCAGGAATGACTTATACAGAAATTCTTTACGATTTTCCGGAGCTAAACGCCAACGACATTCGGGCATGTTTGGCATATGCTGCTGATCGGGAGGCTAAGTTGCAGCATGCCTCATGAAGTTGCTTTTTGATCAAATTATCTCATTCAGAATCACCAAAAAACTGAAAGAGTAATACCCAGAATGCATCGATGTTTCGGAATGTGCTTATTGAATGCTGATGCTACCGAAATTTGGCATTATACCATGCATTTTAAAATCTGTACATTTGCAAGCTTGCATTGAGCCCGTTTTAGCGAGTTTTCGGCCTTTACCCGGGCAATTTTAGCAGCTTGGGTTGCTTGCAGTGCCTTAATGCGTATTTTTGAGTGCTTTGCGAAGCTAAACAGCATCATATGAAACTACTGCTCGATAAAAAAGACCAATATACCCTCGTAAAACTCGAAGAAGAGAAGCTCGATTCCCTCATTGCCCCGCAGTTTAAATCGGAATTGGTCTTCCTGAATTCAGAAGGGGTCAAAAATATCATTTTCGATATGTCATCGGTAAAATATGTCGATTCATCGGGCCTAAGCGCCATTTTGGTGGGCAATCGTTTGTGCAACGCATCAGAAGGCCGTTTTGTACTCAGTCATGTGAACAGCAGCATCGCCAAACTCATCGAAATTTCGCAGCTCGAAAGCATCCTGGCCGTGGCAACGGACAACCAGGCGGCAGAAGCTTTTTTGTGATTTAACAAGCCATTCAAAATTTCATTGTATCCCCAGCGCCCCCTACGATTTGGTCGGGTCCACTAAGCTTTCGCGCGCGCATACTGCATGCAAATCCGCCGAATTTTCAGGCAATAAAAAACCCTCCACTAAGGAGGGTTCGAACTAAAACCTGTTGTATGAAATCGGGCGTCTCCCGAATTGTTTGTTTTTCTAACGGTAAAGCTAGCTTACTGGTGCCTTTCGATTGTCATCTTAACATCATTTTAAACTTAACACCAGATGTAGCTGCTAGTTTTTAATGATGCGCTCAAAATATTTGCTGTGCGCATCAAAAATTTCGAGCAAATACATACCCGCAGGCAGTGCTTCCATTTGAAGTACAAGCTCGTTTGTTTCTAAAGTATCGGCTTTTTTACTCATCACCAATTGCCCATTCATATTTCTTAGTTGGAGTAAGTTAATCGTGGTATTTTCGGCTTTTACGCGCAGCTCGTTTTGCGTAGGGTTTGGAAAGGCCCGTACAACAACGGCATTTGCACTGAGATCGCTTGCCGAGGCTGCCACCGGAGGACGGTAGAAATAATCATTTTTCGATACCGGCAAATGATTGTTGCCATCCACTTCGGTTACAATGCCTTGTGTGGGTTTGCCGCTGGCGTTGTGCTGGTATTGATAACGGTTGTGCATAAAATGCTGCCAGCTTAGCCCATTGTGCCAGCTCTCCTGGCGCTCAGACATGAAGCCCATGCCTGCATCGAACTGAAAACGCAACCTGTTTTCAGGTTCGTACGTCATGCTGGCCTGATCGAAGTAAGACGACATCATTTCCTCAAGCATTTGGCCAAAGTAGCTGAAGCGGATCATCCTGCTGTCTTCCCAGCTTTGTGTGCGATCGTTGTAGTTAAGCTCCCGGATCCTGATCGGACGTCCATTACCATCGAGCTCAGCCTTGGCCTTATACAGGGGTACCCATTGCTGATTGTTCATCTGGTAGCTGATGTAATTGGTAGGCTCTGTATAGCTAAAGTCGGACGGGATATATACGCTGAACTGCTCATCTAGACTGATCATGCCGAAAACGGTTTCCCAGCCATGCCAACCGAAGTTCCAGGCAACATCCACCACTTTTGTAGGCTGGTCCCAGTTTTGCAATTGGTCGTTCCAGCTCCAATGGGTGAAGGCTGTAGGTTTGCTTTGGTTGTCTGTTTGAATTTCACTTACCCTTTGAATCGGAATCCAGCCTAAGCCGGTGAACATATCGTCGTAAAAGAAATGAATGGCCTCGGTAATTTCATTCCGGTTGTTGCGGATGTAATGCACCGAATCGCCAAAAACGGGCAGCATGGTGTTGGTAAGCGGGTTGGGGACTTGCAACATGCTCGAGGCTTTCTGTCCGTGAACATCGTAATGGAAGTCGAAGCGGAGTTGCTCCACATTTAAGCCGCCTAAAATCAGGTTCATGCTGTAGCTGGCTAACTTACCCGCAGAGGTATAGCTCATCCGAAGATCACTTACCGCTATACTGCCGGCACCTGCTCTGTTGTAAAAAACCTGACGTACAAGCCGGGCATTGTTGTCGAATTCCAAGGCGCTAACCTCCTCGAGGCTCCAATTGTTGCTGCTGCTGTCCCAGCTCGAATAGTGCATCGAATCGGGACGTGCGTCGGGTGCTGCCACACGCATGGCTGCATTTGGCTGCTGTAGCTGCAGTACAGGCTTAATGCGGGCTAAAGCCGGGTGTTTGGGCGCTTTGCTGAAAATAGCAGTTTGGGTTTGTGCGTTGGCCAATCCAGCAGTCAGGCTGATACTCAGGGCCAAAATGAAGTTTTTGATCATGGGGTTGGGTTGTTTTTTTGGTTACAGCCGCTCTTAGGCGAATGCCGTGCCAAGAAATATCCAAGCCGCCCTTTTGGCATGCCCTGCACCTAAGTAGGCATGCCATGTTATGTTAGAAGCATGTTATGCCGACACAGCCCCAGCCGTGCCGGCATTTTCGTATTAGTCTTTGTACAGCGGATAGGCCGACATCAAGCTGTTCACTTCAGCACGTACTGCCTGCAATTCAGCTTCATTATCGATGTTCATCAGCACCCGGTCAATCAGGGACACTACCTTTTCCATATCGGCTTCATTCATGCCTCTGGTAGTAATGGCTGCCGTGCCTACCCGGAAACCGCTGGTGGTGAATGGCGATTTATCGTCGAAAGGCACCATATTTTTGTTCACCGTAATGTCGGCTTTCACCAGCGCATTTTCGGCTTGTTTGCCGGTAATGCCCTTATTGCGCAAATCGATCAGCATAAGGTGGTTGCTGGTGCCACCCGAAATCAGGTGGTACCCACGATCGGTAAAGGCTTTGGCCATGGCCTGTGCATTTTTGATCACACGACCACAGTAATCCTTATAGGCAGGCATTAAAGCTTCCCCAAAAGCAATGGCTTTGGCGGCAATAATATGCTCCAACGGACCTCCCTGCGTGCCTGGGAATACCGCCATATCGAGCAGATTCGACATCATTTTCAGTTCGCCTTTAGGTGTTTTTTGGCCGAAGGGATTGGGGAAATCTTTACCCATCATTACCAGTCCGCCGCGTGGGCCGCGCAAGGTTTTGTGCGTAGTAGTGGTAATGATGTGGCAATGCGGAACCGGATTGTTCAGGTAGCCTGTAGCAATGAGGCCCGATGGGTGCGAGATATCGGCTAACAGCAAGGCACCAACTTCATCGGCTACGGCGCGCAGGCGGGCGTAATCCCAATCACGACTGTAGGCCGAGGCGCCACAAATGATCAGTTTAGGTTTAACTTCCATGGCAGTGGTAGCTACTTTTTCGAAGTCGATGAGACCGGTTTCCTGCTCTACACCGTAAAAATGGGGTTCGTATAATTTTCCGCTGAAGTTCACCGGAGAACCGTGTGTAAGGTGCCCGCCATGGCTCAGGTCGAAGCCCAGAATACGGTCACCCGGATTCAGCACCGCCAGCATCACTGCGGCATTGGCTTGTGCGCCCGAATGCGGCTGAACATTGGCCCATTCCACTCCAAATAATTGCTTCACCCGATCAATGGCAAGCTGTTCTACTTGGTCAACTACCTCACAACCGCCATAATAGCGCTTTCCGGGTAATCCTTCGGCGTATTTGTTGGTGAGTACCGAGCCGGCAGCTTCCATCACCTGACTGCTCACAAAATTTTCGGAAGCTATTAGTTCAAGCCCATGCTCCTGACGGGCCTTTTCCTGACCAATAAGGTCGAATACTAGTTGATCGCGCATGCCCAAAGATAAAGGAAATTGGTTTTGATAAATCAGGCTTTTTCAAAAGTTGGGACCGTGTTTTTTGATGCTGAGGCAATGTCGATCAGTTAGTGAATCCATGATGTATTCATTGTATGTATGTATAGCGCCATCTTTTAGTGTTTGCTAGCGCAATGCGTAGCAAAAGCGGGCTGCAATAAAAAATCTTGTCCCTTGCACAGCCGCCATGAGTTGTACATCAGCTTTTCGATTGGAATTCAGCCTCTGTGTAATTGGCGTAATCTGTGGTGAAAATTTCCGCGCTAAGCCGCATCGCGAAGCATACAAAACAACCTCAAAATACACCCTGAATTTATGATATAATGAAATGACAATCAGCAGATTGCTATTTAATCCTGAATTTCGGGTATTTTATTTATATTTTTGCATCCGATTTTCATGCATTTTATTGATTTTGTAATATTAGTTGTGTACGTGCTGTTGATGCTGGCCGTAGGCATGTATTTTCACCGCAGGCATCAAGGCAATGACGACTATTATGTAGGCGGACGCAATATGAATAGCCTGCATATTGGCCTGTCGGTAGTGGCTACCGATGTAGGTGGAGGCTTTTCAATCGGCTTGGGTGGGCTTGGCTTTGCGATGGGATTGTCGGGCAGTTGGATGCTGTTCACCGGATTGCTGGGCGCCTGGCTAAGTGCCGTATTGCTCATTCCGCGAATATGCCGGCATCCGCAATTTCGGCACTGGCTTACCTTGCCGCAATGGTTTGGCGACAGGTTCGGACCCGGAGCAGCCTTGGCGGCGGGATTAATTTCGGCCATTGGCTATACCGGCTTTACCAGTTCGCAACTTTTGGCTGGAGCAAAATTGGCAGCGGCAGCTGTACCCCAACTCGAAATTTCACATGCCCTGCTGTTGATGGGAAGCATAGCCGTTATCTACACCGTGCTCGGCGGGCTCAAAGCCGTGATATATACCGATACCATACAATGGCTGATTTTATTAATCGGATTGGGCGCTCTGGGTTTGCCCATCGCCTGGTACACCGTCGGCGGCTGGTCGGCCATCAGCAGCAGTTTATCGGCCGATATGCTGTCATTAAGCACAATCGACTTCATTACCCTGGCCAATTGGGCCGTAACCATCATTCCCATTTGGTTTGTGGGCATGACCTTGTTTCAGCGCATATTGGCATGTAAAGATGAACGAACAGCTCGCCGCGCCTGGTTCATGGCCGGACTTTTCGAATGGCCGGTAATGGCATTTTTGGGCGTGGGGCTTGGTTTGCTGGCCCGGGTGGCAGCCGAACAGGCTTTGTTCGAGCCCTTGCATACGGCCATCGATCCCGAACAAGGCTTGCCCTTGCTTTTGGTGAATATGCTGCCTGCGGGCTTGTTGGGCATTTTGCTGGCGGCTTATTTGAGTGCGATTTTAAGTACAGCCGACAGTTGCCTGATGGCGGCATCGGGCAATGTGGTTACGGACTTGTGGGACAAACTTTTTCCAAAACTTAAATCCGGTGTACGGACCTCACAGTGGGTCACCTTGATCATTGGTACGCTAGCGCTTTTGTTGGCATGGCAAAGCACCAAAGTGCTCGAATTGATGTTGAGTGCTTATGCCTTCCTGGTGTCGGGCCTGCTGGTGCCCATGTTGTTCGGCTTGTTCAGCTCCTGGCGCTCGTCGAAGGCCGCCGTTGCTGCCATGCTGGGCGGCGGCATTACCACCTTATCCCTGCAGCATTTTCAGCTAGCTTTACCTTTTGGTCTCGATGCCAACTGGGCAGGTTTGCTCGTATCCCTACTCTGTTTTTTAGGCTTTGCCAAATGGCGGCCTCAACCTTAAAATAACTTTTATGATACAAATTGATACTTTTCATCCCTCACAATTACCCGATCCTGCGCAAGGAGCCGCAATTGCCGCTTTTTTGCACACCGCTTTAGAACAATACGGCGATCCGCTTGAACAAATTGAAGCCTGCCTGGCCTACGCCCTGAGCGATGCACCCGGCAGGGGAGGCGCCGTGTTTACCGCCAAAAATGAGCACGGTGCCATCATTGGAGCTGTGGTGGTGAACCATACCAATATGCAAGGCTATATTCCTGAGCATATATTGGTGTACATCGCCGTTTCTTCCGAAGCCAGAGGACAAGGCATCGGCAAAAAGCTGATGCAGGCCGCCATCGACTTCCTACCGGGCGGCATCGCCTTGCATGTAGAGCCCGATAATCCGGCTTACCATCTCTATAAGGCCCTTGGCTTTACCAATAAGTACCTCGAAATGCGTTTAGCCCGATAAAATGGCCGTTCTTACCCTCGACCGAACTAAACTTCGGGCAAATTTCGAATTTCTTCAGACGCTTTTTGGAGGCTCAGAGGCCGACTGGGGCGTGGTCACTAAATTACTTTGCGGGCATGCCGGATTTATACGGGAGGTGCTGGCGCTTGGCGTAAAAGAAGTACACGATTCACGGGTGAGCAATCTTAAAATGATTAAGAAGCTGGCACCCGATGTACAAACGGTTTACATAAAACCGGCACCAAAACGTAGTATTCCAGCCATCGTACAATATGCTGATGTGAGCTTACAGACCGACTTGGAAACCATGCGCATGCTATCGCTAGAGGCAGCCCGGCAAAACAAGACGCATAAGGTCATTATTATGGTAGAAATGGGAGACTTGCGCGAAGGCGTGATGGGCGAACATTTGGTCGATTTTTATGAGCAGGTATTCGAGCTCAGCCATATCGAGATTATCGGCTTAGGTACCAACCTCAATTGTCTGCACGGGGTAATGCCCTCACAAGACAAACTCATTCAACTCAGCTTATACCGCCAAATCATTGAGCTCAAGTTCAAACGAAAAATCCCTTGGATTAGCGGTGGTACTTCGGTAAGTGTACCCTTGTTGTTGCAGCATCGCATTCCGCCAGGAGTAAATCACTTCAGGATTGGGGAAACCTTGTTTTTTGGTGCTGATTTATTTACCGAAACTACCATAGCCGGAATGCAAGATGATGTATTTGAATTAAAGGCCGAAATTATCGAATTGTACGACAAGCCGGTGTTGCCTACAGGTGAAATGGGGGCTAATCCGCAAGGTGAACTGCTGGAAATAGATGAAAGCTTGTACGGCCTTACCAGTTTTAGGGCCATTATTGATATTGGCGTATTGGACATCGACCCTAAATACTTAATCATGCCCCACCAAACCGTAAAGGTGATAGGGTCGAGTAGCGATATGATTGTATTGGATTTGGGAAATAATCCTGAACAGCTAAAGGTAGGCGATCAAGTGGCTTTCCAACTTAAATACATGGGCGCCCTCAGCCTGATGAACTCTTACTACGTCGAAAAGCGGGTCATCGAAAGTTGATCAGCGCTGCATCATCAGCCGCTGCACATTCAAAAGCTGGTTGTGCTTCCAGAGCCCAACAAGGTATAAACCATAGGGTAGCTGCTCGAGTTGAAGCAAGCTATGCGTATCAAAGATGTCTTGCACAAATACTTGCTTGCCTTGCATATCGTAAATGCGGAGCTGCATGCCGGCTTCGGGTCGATTTGCCAACTGCAGGTGCACCCGATCGCCCCCGGGATTCGGATACAGTTTGAGGTGATTACCGCCTAATTCCAGAACATTGGTGGAAGGCGTAGTTCGAAAACAGCGGATGCTCATGCCGGCATTGGGTTGGATAGGGCCGTTACCGGCACTGGCTACCGACCAACTTAGCCAACGAAAGGCCAATCCGGTTCCTCGCTGCTGCACAAACCAACCGCCGCGTTGTCCTTTAAATGCAAAACTTCCGTCGGTTTGACTCCTCCAGCCTCCAGGTAAGCCAGTGAAGCCGCTCGAATTGGTGGCGCCCTCATTCGGGGCTTCCCAAAACTCAGTGCTGGCATCCTTGAGTGCGCCCCCAGCAATATTCGGTCCGCCTAAAACGGTAACCATGGTATCCCAGTCTTCGGCGTAGGGCACGCTCCAGCCGGCAGGACAAATCAGCGGGTTTTGGGCAACGAAGCCATTATATAGTGGGCCAAAAATCACATGGTGGGTGATGGAGTCGTTATCGTACCAACTCAGGGCCTCGCTGCTGGCTTGTTGCCAGGCGGTATTCAGGTTGATGCGTGGAATGGGTGTGCCATCGTTGAGGTGGGTGGTACGTAGGTTTTGTGCCATCCATTCTTGATTGCCGATAATGACGGTCGGGTACATATTACCATCAAAATCCGAAACTTGCGCGTTGAGCATCGAAGTGCTAGCCAATAAAATAATGGAGAGTAACTTTCTTGCCATATTGCTAGTTTTTAGGAATTTAAAGCTATGAGTTTTTTATATAAATGGCAAGTTCTTGTTTTTAACTTTAATGACGGCTTGAAGCTGAATGGTGGATTAGCTTCGCTGATCCTATTGTGGAGGCCGTTACAAGCAAAGCCTGGTCCGCTGCGCGTCGCTTGGCTTTTTGCGTTTTTGTCATTGGTCGAGTTGGTGGGTTTGGGGGTGACTGGATTAGCTTCGCTGATCCTTTTGTGGAGGCCGTTACAAGCAAAGCCTGGTCCGCTGCGCGTCCCTTGGGCTTTTTGCGTTTTTGTCATTGGTCGAGTCGGTGGGTTTGGGGGTGACTGGATTAGCTTCGCTGATCCTATTGTGGAGGCCGTTACAAGCAAAGCCTGGTCCGCTGCGCGTCCCTTGGGCTTTTTGCGTTTTTGTCATTGGTCGAGTCGGTGGGTTTGGGGGTGACTGGATTAGCTTCGCTGATCCTATTGTGGAGGCCGTTACAAGCAAAGCCTGGTCCGCTGCGCGTCCCTTGGGCTTTTTGCGTTTTTGTCATTGGTCGAGTCGGTGGGTTTGGGGGTGACTGGATTAGCTTCGCTGATCCTATTGTGGAGGCCGTTACAAGCAAAGCCTGGTCCGCTGCGCGTCCCTTGGGCTTTTTGCGTTTTTGTCATTGGTCGAGTCGGTGGGTTTGGGGGTGACTGGATTAGCTTCGCTGATCCTATTGTGGAGGCCGTTACAAGCAAAGCCTGGTCCGCTGCGCGTCCCTTGGGCTTTTTGCTTTTCTGCCCTCACTCAAGCCGGTGGCTTGGTTCGGTCAGAAAAGCAAAAAGCCCCTCCGCTTTCGCGGAGAGGCTTTGTTTGTCGGGGTGACTGGATTCGAACCAGCGACCACACGCCCCCCAGACGTGTACGCTAACCGGACTGCGCTACACCCCGATACTTGTGAAGCTGAGATTTGTTGAATAGCTCATCCCAATCGAATCATCATTTGGGACTTCTTCCCGCGAATGATGATTGGAGCTAAAAAAATCCCAAACGTTGCCGAAGCATGAGGGGAATCGCTTCGGACTTGGGAGTGCAAATATAGACAAAGCATCATATAGCCAAACCCCAAAAGGAAAAAAAAGCTGCGGCATAAACTGCTAATTGTAATGTTTAGCGCAACTTTTGTTAACTTTTAGTTGTTTGCTTTTATTGCATCCGGAAATGGCCTAAATTCAGGCATGCAAGAGGCTTTGCTACATTTTATTTGGAAGCATCAACTGCTTGAAGCGGGCGATTGGCGAACTACAGAGGGGGAAAGCGTACGTGTTTTTCGGCCTGGTTTACACAATCAGGATGCCGGTCCTGATTTCACGGAGGCTTTGCTGGCCATAGGCAAGGAAAGATGGATGGGCAGCATTGAAATTCATTGCCAAGCCAGAGAATGGTTGTTGCATGGGCATCAGCACGATGCTGCTTACAACAATGTGATTTTGCATGTGGTTTGGGAGGGTGCAGACCTTATTCAGCGGGCCGATGGGACCATACTGCCCGTATTTGAATTAAAGCCGTGGGTTCGGGAAGAGATGTTGGCGCGCTATTACCTGCTTTGGCAGCAAGCTCAGGCCATACCCTGCGAAAAGCTGCTTAACGAGCAAATTAAAGCCTACTTCCCAACGATGTTAGATCGTTGTGGCATTGAGCGCCTTGAATTACGAACTCAAGAAATGGCGGCGCATCTCGACCGATGCAAAGGCGATTGGGAACAAGCATTTTGGTGTTGGTTGGCTTCGGCATTTGGTCTTACTGTAAACAAAGAGCCCATGGAGCAACTGGCCTCACAATTAAACATACACATCTTACACAGGTTCAAAGACGAGCTCATCCAACTTGAGGCATTGTTGTTGGGGCAAGCCGGTTTTTTGCAAATCAAGTGTGAAGATGCATATTTACTTCAGTTGCAGTCAGAATTTCAATATTTGAGTAAAAAACTTCGACTTCCTACCCGTAGGTATTTTAGCTGGAAATTTATGCGCATGCGGCCGGGGGCTTTTCCTAGCTTACGGCTAGCTCAACTCGCTATGGTTTTGCACCAGTCTATGCCGTTATTTCAACAACTAATTGCATGTAAAGAATTGAATTTGGCCATCCAGATTTTGAGTAGTCAGCCTTCAACCTACTGGCAACAACATTATCGGCCCGGCGACGCAGGCAAGGGCAAGGGTGGGCGACCGGGTGAAGCTATGGTTCAGGTTTGGCTGATTAACGCACTCATTCCTGCCATGTTTTTGTATGGAAGGCTTATGCATCAGTCGCATTATGAAGAAAAAGCAATTTATTGGCTCGAAAGCTTGCCGCCTGAACAAAACAAAATAATACATTTGTACAGTGCACATCACATTCAGCCTCAAAATGCGTTACAATCGCAAGGGATGATAGAGTTGCACAAACATTATTGCAAAGAACAACGTTGTTTGGACTGTATGATCGGCTCCAGGCTGCTCATGCTAAAACCAACTAAACATGCAAAAACTGGTTAACCGTATTAAAGATTTTTTCGAAACGCAAGCGTTTGGCGTTTGTGAATACCTGAGTATCAAGTTCGACTTGCCTACCGCACGGGTACGGAATGTATTTATTTACTTGTCGTTTTTCTCACTGGGGTCTCCGGTAGTCTTTTATTTGTTAGCAGCTTTTTGGTTGAACGTACGTTCTTATTTTCGTCGCAAAAGCGTAATCTGGGATTAAGAAATCTCTGTTTTTGATTAACATTGTAGCATGAAAATCATGCTCACCGGAAGTAATGGCCTGTTGGGTCAAAAGCTCGTGCACGCGCTGTGCGGGTCTGAAGATCTGGAATTGATTGCGACCTCGAGGGGTGAAAATCGACTTAGGTTGAAGGAAGGCTACAAGTATTATCCCCTTGATATTACCCGTGAGCAGGACGTAATTGATCTTTGCCTTGCCCTAAAACCAGAGGTAATCATACATACCGCGGCTATGACTCAGGTAGATGAATGCGAAGACAAACAAGCCGAATGCTGGCAGTTGAATGTTACCGCAGTTGATCATCTGATTCGTGCCTGCGAAGCAACCAATACGCACCTGGTGCATTTGTCAACCGACTTTATTTTTGATGGGGCCGACGGCCCTTATGACGAAACGGCGGAACCTAACCCTTTGAGTTTTTATGGAAAATCGAAGCTCGCTGCCGAAAAGTTGTTGCTCGACAGCACCATTAGCTGGAGTATTTTACGTACTGTATTGGTGTATGGGGTAGCGGAAGACATGAGCCGTTCCAATATCGTGCTTTGGGCGAAATCAGCGCTTGAAAAGGGACAAGCATTGCGTATTGTTTCCGATCAGTTTCGCAGTCCAACCCTGGCCGAAGATTTAGCAGAAGGCTGCATTTTGGCTGCCAAACATCGTGCACAGGGGATTTACAACATCAGTGGAAGGGACCAAATGTCGGTGCTGGAGTTGGTAAAGCGGGTTGCCGCTTATTTTAATTTGCCAACCGATCAAATCAGTGAGGTAAGTTCGGCTGAGCTCAACCAACGTGCGCGTCGCCCCTTGGTTACCGGCTTTAAGCTCGAAAAGGCGCAACGTGAATTGGGCTATGAAGCACGTAGCTTTGAGGAAGGTATTGCGTTGGTGATGTCGCAAGTGGGGCAATAATCCCCAATAGCGGGCTTTTTGTCGCATTATATATTTGTATGCTTGGTTGCTTTGCGGTATTTTGCGAGCTTCTAATGGCTAACTGAACATTTTTCATGTCGCATAAACCTGATTCCTGGGGTACCCGTGTGGGGCTCATTTTGGCTATGGCCGGTAACGCAGTAGGCCTGGGTAACTTTCTTCGGTTTCCTGTACAGGCCGTTCAAAACGGTGGAGGTACATTTATTATTCCCTATCTGGTTTGTTTTTTACTGATGGGTATCCCATTGCTTTGGATAGAGTGGTCGGTGGGCCGTTATGGAGGGCGATTTGGCAATCACTCCACGCCATTTATCCTTGATAATATGACCCGAAAAAGCATATGGAAGTATTTTGGGGTATTTGGGATTTTCACCAATATTGCTGTAGCTGCCTATTATTGCTACATTGAATCTTGGACACTTTCTTATGTTTACCATAGCCTCAAGCAAACCTTTACGGGTATGGATCAGGCTCAGGTGGCCGGCTTTTTTGAGTCGTACACCGATGTAGAACACTCAACAACTGGAATACCCTACGAGGCAGTTATTTTCTACGTTATATGCTTGCTGTTGAATACCTGGATCTTGTCGAAAGGGCTTAAGGGAGGAGTAGAGAAAGTGGCAAAAGTAGGCATCCCCATGCTACTTGGCTTTGGGTTCTTGTTGGCGCTCAGGGGTTGGACGCTTGGGGATAGTGGGGCGCCCGAGGGTTGTGTAGATTGCAACAGCTTTTTGGGCTTGAATTTCCTTTGGGAGCCGAACTACAGCAGCCTGCTTGATATGAAAGTGTGGATGGCAGCAGCCGGTCAAATCTTTTTTACGCTTTCGGTAGGTATGGGTACCATTCAATGTTATGCAGCCTATGTGCGTAGTAAAGATGACATTGCCCTAAATGCCATGTCGGCAGGCTGGATGAATGGGTTTGTGGAAATTGTGTTAGGTGCCAGCATCGTAATTCCAATTGCCGTAGGCTATTTGGGACTCGACTGGGTGAAGAACAATGCTGGTTTTTCGATGGCCTTTCAAACCATGCCCTACCTTTTCGGTAAATGGGGTGTAAGCTTAGGGATGCTGGCCGGTGTAATGTGGTTTGGATTACTCTTTTTTGCGGGAATTACTTCGTCTTTGGCGATGGGCACCCCTTGGATGGGCTTTATGCGCGATGAGTTTGACTGGGATACCAAAAAAGCGGCCTGGTCGTTTGGGGCCCTGGTGTTGGTGATGGGCTTGCCTACCGTATTCTTTTTTCAGGAAGGTGTATTCGACGAATATGATTATTGGGCAGGCACCGTATCCTTGGTGGTTTTTGCCTTGGCCGAAACCATCTTGTTTTCTTGGGTTTTCGGATTGGATAAAGGTTGGGATGAAATCAACAGAGGCGCTGATATGCGGGTGCCTAGAATTTACAGACCCATTATTAAATACGTGACGCCGGCTTTACTTACCGTGGTATTTCTTGGCGCACTCTTTACCCCAAAAGACAATGATTGGGGGCGCGCTTTTAAAGAAGGCTGGGAACTCGATAAGTCGAGCATCATTGGCAATATCACACACCAAGGCATGGTGGCCAATCGCGACTATATCGCCAATCATTTTGAGTCGGAAACCGATGGGGTAGTGGCTGATTTGGTAATGGCGCGAAACAAGCAAATTTTACATATTGCCAATCCTGAAACCGGAACGGTAATAAAAAAATACGAGTTTGAGCACAAGCATAAACTGCTAGTTCAGGTTGGCGATGACATTCAAATTAAAGATAAGTTGGCAGAAGGGCGTTTTTACAACAAGGTGTTGTACGCTGATTTATCGCGGGTGTGGCTAACCATGTTGTTTTTGTTTATTGCGTGGCAGGTAAAACGTGCTACGAATATGCGTCGTAAAACAGGGAGGATTGACTAATGACTACATCCGCATTTGTATTGATGGTAACCGTTCAGCTCACGGTAGCTTGCGTTACGGCTTACTTTTTCTGGAAGGTACTTAAAACGCCTCCAAGGGCTGAGCCGGATTCTTACGCCGATAATGATAACGATCCGCGATAAGCGGAAGGAGGGAGGAGCTGTATGCGTAAATTGTGGGACAGCTTTTGGCAGTTGAGTAAATCTGAGCGCATAGGCATTAGTTTGCTTGTGCTGCTGCTGTTGGCGTGGCTTGGTTCTTCCGTTTGGCTTGATGAAAAGCCTGAAGTGCCTATTCGACTGGATGAAGAGCTTGAAGCTTTTTTGGAGCAACAGCAGGTGGTACAAGAAACACCGAAAGATTCGGTGAACGTGACCGTCATTGACTATTTTTATTTTGACATCAACAGCATCGATTCCTTGGATTTGCTTCGTCTTGGGGTGGGGCCCAAATCGATAGCCGGGTTGATGCGCTATCGAAACAAGGGTGGAAAGGTAAAAAGCATAGAGGATTTCAATAAGCTGTTCAGCTTGACTGAAGCTGACAAGGCACGGCTGGGCCCTTGGCTTCAGTTTGAAAGCCAAAAAAACGCCATTCCCAATACGGAAAGCGGAAACCCAATGAGGTCTGAAGAAAGTTCATCAGCGGTGTTTGCACGGATAAATGTCAATTTGGCCGATTCAGCATCTTTGACCAAGGTACCCGGAATAGGGCCGACATTTGCCTCCCGCATTGTTCGGTATCGCGATCGGCTCGGGGGGTTCTTGTCGTCAACACAGCTGCTCGAGGTGTATGGCGTAGATTCTGCTCGACTTGAACAGTGGGCACCATTCATCATCGTTGAAGAAGGCATATACCGCAAGTTAAATTTGAATGAGGCTTCGGAGGAAGTGCTTTCCAGCCATCCTTACATTTCCAAAACGCTGGCACGTCGAATAGTGAGTTATCGCGAACAGCACGGGACCTTCAAAAGCCCGGATGCATTAGGCAGAATTCATGGCCTCAATGAAAAGGTATTCAACCAACTTCGGCCATATATCGCAGTGGAAGAGTTGCAACAGGCGGAATAACAGCTATTTTTGTGACTTTCAAACAAAAATGGGGGCTTGTGCCTTTTAATGCTAAATAGTTAAGAATGAATTTTCAGAAAACCGAAAATCAGCAGATGATTGCCGAAATGGTTCGCAATTTTGGTGAAAAACATATCAAGCCCTACATGATGGATTGGGACGAAAGTCAGGAATTCCCGGTGGAGTTATTCAAGGAAATGGGTAAGCTTGGCCTCATGGGCGTATTTGTGCCTGAGGAATATGGTGGGTCGGGTTTCGGTTATTATGAATATGTAACTGCCATTGAAGAGCTCTCGAAAATTGATGGCTCTATCGGTTTAAGTATGGCGGCTCATAATTCGTTATGTACCGGACATATTTTGCAGTTTGGCAGTGAGGAGCAGAAGCAACGCTGGTTGCCTAAGTTGGCTTCCGCCGAATGGATTGGTGCTTGGGGATTAACCGAGCCCAATACTGGTTCAGATGCCATGCGGATGATGACCGTTGGTGTACAGGACGGTGATTATTGGGTGATCAATGGCGCGAAATGCTGGATTACCCATGGTAAGTCGAGCAATGTAGCAGTAGTAATGGTACGCACTGGCGAATTACTCGATTCGCATGGCATGACTGCCTTTGTGATAGAGAAAGGAACTCCAGGCTTTACACACGGACGAAAAGAAAATAAATTGGGAATGCGTGCCTCTGAAACCACAGAGTTGTTGTTCGAAAATTGCCGTGTGCACAAGGACAATATATTGGGCAAGGTAGGCGAAGGTTTTATCCAAGCCATGAAAATTCTGGATGGTGGTCGAATTAGCATAGCAGCACTTTCATTAGGTATTGCCAAAGGAGCCTTCGAGGCTTCTGTGAAGTATTCAAAGGAACGGCAGCAATTTGGTAAGCCCATCAGTGAATTTCAGGGAATTAGTTTTAAGCTTGCCGACATTGCCACTGAAATAGAAGCTGCAGAACTACTCACCTTTCAGGCAGCGTATCTTAAAAACCAGGGTATGCCGGTTACAAAAGAATCTGCGATGGCGAAGTATTACGCCTCAGAAGTTGCCGTACGGGCCTCAGTAGAAGCGGTGCAGATTTTTGGGGGTTATGGTTACACCAAGGATTTTCCGGTGGAGAAGTTCTATCGCGACTCCAAGCTTTGTACCATTGGCGAGGGCACCAGCGAGATTCAAAAATTGGTAATTTCGAGACAAGTGCTTAAGTGATTGTTTTTTTAAAAGCATTTATTACCTTTGCACCTCTCTAAAGTAAAGACATGATTAAAATCGAGGTAAAAGAGAACGAGTCCATTGATAAGGCGCTCAAGCGTTTCAAGAAGAAGTTTGAAAAGACCGGTGTGTTGAAAGAGCTCCGTGGTCGTCAGGCTTTCGAGAAGCCATCTATCACTGACCGTCAGGCAAAATTGAAGGCCATCTACCGTCAGCAGATGAGCCAGGCTGAAGGTATTTAATCGTTTCGTAACTTTAGCACCAGCAATAGGAGTTGGTGTGGCAGAAGTATACGAAGCATATATTAATTATCTCAGGTACGAAAAACGTGCGTCGGTACACACCCTTGCAGCTTATGGCAACGACCTGAGCCAATTAGGGCTATACTTAGCTAGCACTTACGACATAAAAGCCATCCATGAAGCAGGACACCAAGAACTGCGGTCGTGGATGGTTTTTTTATTACAAGGAGGATTGTCGCCAAAAAGCATTAACAGGAAAATTTCAACCGTTAAGGCTTATTTTAAATTCTTACGTCGAACTGGCAAAATCAGCCAAGATCCTTCCCAGCGTTTGGTGCGTCCGAAATTACCCAAACGCTTGCCCATGGTGGTTGGGCAGGATCAAATGACGAATCTCCTTGAAGGAGATTTGTTTGAAGATTCCTTTGAAGGGCTACGCGACAAAACCATCATCGAATTATTGTACGGTTGTGGCATCCGTCGTGCAGAGCTTATTGGCTTAAAAATCAATGATGTTGACCTTAGGCAGTCGACTATTCGTGTTTTGGGTAAGCGGAATAAAGAGAGAATTATACCCATGAGTCCATTGCTTTGCCGCCAAATCGACGTATATTTATCTCAGCGCAGGGAGCTCTTCAAAAATGTATCCGAAACTGCATTTTTCCTCACTGCAAAAGGTAAGCCCATGTATCCACGACTTGTATATGATATCGTAAAATCGCAGTTGTCGGCAGTAACCACCATAGCGCAGAAGAGCCCGCATATACTCAGGCATACATTCGCAACGCACCTGCTCGACAATGGAGCAGATCTCAATGCTGTCAAAGAGCTCTTGGGACATAGCAGCCTGGCCGCAACCCAGGTGTATACCCACAACTCAATTGAAAAGTTAAAAGAAGTTTATCGTAAAACACATCCAAAAGCTTAAACAAAAAGGAGGAACCCATGGACATCAACATTCAATCAATTCACTTTGATGCCGACATCAAACTCATTGATTTCATCAAGAAGAAATTAGGCAAACTCGAAACCTTTAATAATAAGGTGATCAACACCGATGTATTTCTGAAGCTCGAGAATGCTGCTGACAGCGCCAATAAAATAGCTGAAATAAAAATGCACCTGCCCGGGCATGTGCTTTTTGCCAAAGAGCAATGCAAAACCTTCGAAGAAGCCACTGATTTGTCGGTTGAGTCACTCCGCCGTCAATTACGCAAACTGAAGAATTAAAATATTTCGAGCAAAAATTGAGAACAGCTTTTGCTTAATCCAATTTATTAGTACATTTGCATTCCTTTTTAGCACCACCCCTTGGGTCGGTAGTTAAAAAGGAATGTTCTTTTACATACAAGCCTCCTTAGCTCAGCTGGTAGAGCAACTGATTTGTAATCAGTAGGTCGCTGGTTCGATTCCGGCAGGAGGCTCATCATTCATGGGGAGATACCAGAGTGGCCAAATGGGACCGACTGTAACTCGGTTGCGAAAGCTTCGGAGGTTCGAATCCTCCTCTCCCCACCATGATTGACCCGAAAGGGCAATAAGCGGGAGTAGCTCAGTTGGTAGAGCGACAGCCTTCCAAGCTGTAGGTCGCGGGTTCGAGCCTCGTCTCCCGCTCAGAACATATACAAACGAAAGACGTTCGTTTGACAAATCAGGCCGTTGTAGCTCAGTGGTAGAGCACTTCCTTGGTAAGGAAGAGGTCGACAGTTCAATTCTGTTCAACGGCTCAAAAACCAATGCATATAGAATATATGGATTGGTATGTCTGTTTCAGCTCGCCAAAGTCGAAGCAGATGTTGTACAGAACCAAACAGGATAAATTAAATAAAACAAACAATGGCAAAGGAAAAATTCGACCGCTCCAAACCGCACGTAAACATCGGTACAATCGGTCACGTTGACCACGGTAAAACTACCCTCACAGCAGCAATCACGAAGGTGTTGGCTGAAAAGGGTTGGTCAGAAGCCCGTTCATTCGATTCAATCGACTCAGCTCCTGAAGAAAAAGAGCGTGGTATCACTATCAACACGGCTCACGTTGAATATCAAACTGAGAACCGTCACTATGCACACGTTGACTGTCCTGGTCACGCCGACTATGTAAAGAACATGGTAACGGGTGCGGCTCAGATGGACGGTGCCATCCTTGTAGTTGCCTCAACTGACGGACCAATGCCACAAACGCGAGAGCACATTCTGCTCGCTCGCCAGGTAGGTGTACCTGCGTTGGTAGTATTCATGAACAAAGTTGACATGGTTGACGATGCCGAGTTGCTCGACCTCGTTGAAATGGAAATTCGTGAGCTCCTTTCTTTCTATGAATTCCCTGGCGACGATATCCCTGTAATCCGTGGTTCAGCACTTGGTGCATTGAATGGCGAAGCACAGTGGGTTGACACGGTTGTTGAATTGATGGCAAGCGTTGATAGCTACATTCCACTTCCTCCACGTCAGGTTGATCTTCCGTTCCTGATGCCGGTAGAAGACGTGTTCTCAATCACTGGTCGTGGTACAGTTGCTACAGGTCGTATTGAGCGTGGTGTAATCAACTCAGGTGATCCTGTTGATATCATTGGTATGGGTGCCGAGAACCTCAAGTCAACCGTAACTGGTGTTGAGATGTTCCGTAAGATTCTCGACCGTGGTGAAGCTGGTGACAACACAGGTTTGTTGCTCCGTGGTATTGAAAAGACTGATATCCGTCGTGGTATGGTAATTTGTAAGCCAGGATCGGTAACTCCTCACCATGAGTTTAAGGCTGAGGTTTACGTATTGTCGAAAGAAGAAGGTGGTCGTCATACACCATTCTTTAACAAATATCGTCCACAGTTCTACTTCCGTACAACAGACGTAACTGGAGAGATTGTTCTTCCAGACGGTGTAGAAATGGTAATGCCTGGTGATAATATCTCTATCACTGTTAAGTTGATCTCTCCGATCGCGATGGAAAAAGGTCTCCGTTTCGCGATTCGTGAAGGTGGCCGTACCGTAGGTGCGGGTCAGGTAACTGACATCATCGCTTAATAAAGGCTGTTAAGTATCGACCTGAAGTCTCTCTGGATTAACCAGAGAGATTTCAGTGTCTATATACGGGTGTAGCTCAATTGGCAGAGCGATGGTCTCCAAAACCATAGGCTGGGAGTTCGAGTCTCTCCACCCGTGCGTAGCATAAGGAAGCGGTTTAAATGGCGAAGCCGGTATTGGTCATTTAGCCAAACAATAATGAGCTCATGAATAAGATAAAGTTATACATCAAAGAGTCGAGCAACGAACTTTTGCATAAGGTAAGCTGGCCTACGTGGGAAGAGCTTCAGAGCAGCCTGGTGGTGGTATTGGTAGCCTCGCTCATTTTTTCGCTGGTGATTTACGCCATGGATTTGGCGTTCTCGAACATTTTGAGTGCTTTTTATCACCTCTTTAAATAAAAGACGGGCAAGCTTATGGAATTGAAGTGGTATGTAGTACGTGCCATCAGTGGTAAAGAGCGTAAGGCGAAGGAGTATCTGGAGTCGGAAATTGCGCATCTGGGGATTAAGGAATTGATTCCACAGATTTTGATTCCGATGGAAAAGGTACTTCAGTTGCGCAATGGCAAAAAAGTGGTGAAGGAGCGGAATTTCTTTCCTGGCTATATTCTCATTGAAGCAGCGCTGAATGGCGATTTGATCACGGCCATCACACAGGTGCCCAATGTAATTGGGTTCTTGGGTGGCGATAACCCTACACCTCTGCGTGAATCGGAGGTGAATAAAATCCTCGGCAAGGTCGATGAGATGACAGAACAGGGTGAAATCCTGTCGAATCCATTTACCATCGGCGAATCGGTGAAAGTAATGGATGGTCCTTTTAACGATTTCACCGGAGTGATTGAAGAGATTAACGAAGAAAAGAAGAAGCTGAAGGTGATGGTGAAAATTTTTGGACGCCGTACGCCTATCGAGCTCAATTACATGCAAGTAGAAAAATTATCCTAATACATAGATTAAAATGGCAAAGGAAATCAGCGGTTTTATTAAGCTCCAGATTAAAGGTGGAGCTGCCAACCCGGCACCGCCCGTAGGTCCGGCCCTTGGTTCGAAGGGTGTGAACATCATGGAGTTCTGTAAGCAGTTTAACGCGAGAACCCAGGAGAAAGCAGGCAAAGTGTTACCCGTAGTGATTACGGTTTACAGCGATAAGTCGTTCGACTTTGTCGTGAAAACCCCACCGGTAGCAGTTCAGCTTATTGAAGCAGCCAAAATTCAGAAAGGTTCGGCTCAGCCTAACCGGGTGAAGGCTGGAAATGTGAGCTGGGAGCAGGTTCAGGCAATTGCAGAAGACAAAATGCAAGACATGAATGCGTTTAAGGTAGAGTCGGCCATGAAAATGGTTGCTGGTACTGCGCGTAGTCTTGGTATAAACATCACAGGGACAGCCCCCTGGGATAACTAATTTAAATAGTTAAAGTGGCTAAATTAACCAAAAATCAAAAGTTAGTAAGCGCGAAACTCGATCGGACGAGGGCGTACAAGCTGACAGAGGCAACCGAGCTGGTGAAGGAAATTACCTTTACTAAGTTTGATGCTTCGGTTGACTTGAACGTACGTTTGGGCGTAGATCCGCGTAAAGCTAACCAGATGGTTCGGGGTACGGTGACCCTTCCTCATGGCACCGGTAAAGTGGCACGTGTACTCGTGCTCTGCACCCCAGACAAAGAAGCGGAGGCCAAAGCGGCCGGCGCTGACTTTGTAGGATTAGACGAGTTCATCCAGAAAATTGAGGGTGGATGGACAGACGTTGATGTAATCATTACCCAACCAAGCGTTATGGCCAAGGTAGGTCGTTTGGGACGAGTATTAGGCCCCCGTGGCTTGATGCCTAATCCCAAGACGGGCACCGTAACCGATAACGTGGGACAGGCGGTTACCGACGTAAAGGGTGGCAAGATCGACTTCAAAGTAGACAAGTTCGGTATTGTTCACGCTGCTATTGGGAAGGCTTCATTTGCGCCCAAGCAATTAGAAGAAAATGCTTTAGAGCTGATTCAGACAATTGTGAAGCTAAAGCCTTCTGCTGCAAAGGGTACGTACATTAAGAGCATTTACATGTCGAGTACGATGAGCCCTGGTATTCATGTTGAACCTAAATCAATTGCGGGGATATAAGCGATGACAAGAGAAGAAAAAGCACAGATCATTGAGGATCTCGCTGAGAAGCTCTCTCAGAGTCCTTATTTTTACCTTACTGACAGCTCCAATCTGACGGTTGAGAACATTAATAAGTTCCGTCGTCTTTGCTTCCAGAAGGGAGTTGAGTTCCGTGTGGTTAAAAACACATTGCTTCAGAAAGCCATGGAGCGCGTAGACGCCACTGTTTACGAAGGTTTGTATGGCTCGTTGAAAGGTTCGACCTCCATCATGTTTGCTGAACAGGGCAATGTACCTGCGAAGTTGCTGAAGGAGTTCCGTAAAAGCTTTGATAAGCCTGTATTAAAAGCTGCATTCATTGATTCAGCTATTTATACCGGCGACGATCAGATTGACGCATTGGTGGCCGTGAAGTCGAAATTCGAACTCATTGGCGACGTTATCGCCTTGCTGCAATCTCCTGCGAAGAATGTCGTGTCTGCATTGCAGTCTGGGGGCGGCACTTTGGCAGGTTTAGTAAAAACCCTCCAGGAAAGAAACAATTAATTCAAAAGAGAAAAACAATTTTAAATCACAAACAATGGCAGATTTGAAAGCATTCGCTGAGCAGTTAGTAAACCTGACAGTGAAAGAAGTAAACGAGTTAGCTCAAATTTTGAAGGATGAGTACGGCATTGAGCCTGCTGCTGCTGCAGTAGCTGTTGCCGCTGGTCCTGCTGCAGGTGGCGATGCCCCTGTAGAAGCTGCTCAAACTGAGTTCGACGTAGTTCTGAAGAGCGCTGGTGCTCAAAAACTGAACATCGTGAAATTGGTGAAGGACCTTACTGGTCTCGGTCTGAAAGAAGCTAAGGAACTTGTTGACGCAGCTCCTAAGACCCTCAAAGAGAAGTGCCCGAAAGACGAAGCAGAGGCACTCAAAGCCAAGCTTGAAGAAGCTGGTGCTGAGGTTGAGATCAAGTAATAACTTGAAATCCAGCAAAACTTGCTGTAGGCCTGCACTCCTGAGGAGTGTCAGGCCTACGGCTATTTGTATTTGTGATCACGGTGTTTAATCTAAATAACTAATCTTTGGCAGCCAACATCACACCTGAGGGTAGAATAACCTTTGCGTCGATTACATCGACCATAGATTACCCCGATTTCCTGGAGGTGCAAATCAAATCTTTCCAGGATTTTTTCCAGTTGGAAACACTTGCGGAAAACCGCACCAATGAGGGCTTGTATAAGGTATTTGCGGAAAACTTCCCCATTACCGATGCCCGCAATAACTTTGTATTGGAGTTCCTCGATTATTTCGTGGACCCGCCTCGTTACACCATTGAAGAGTGTATTGAGCGTGGTTTAACTTATTCGGTACCCCTAAAGGCCAAGTTGCGCCTTTCGTGTAACGATGAGGAACACGAAGATTTTGAAACCATCGTGCAGGATGTGTACCTCGGTACTATTCCTTACATGACGCCTAAAGGCACCTTCGTAATTAACGGCGCTGAGCGTGTGATTGTATCACAGCTCCACCGTTCACCGGGCGTGTTCTTTGGACAAACTGTGCACAGCAATGGCTCAAAGTTATATTCGGCCCGAATCATTCCATTCAAAGGATCATGGATCGAATTTGCAACAGACGTGAATAACGTGATGTATGCGTATATCGACCGCAAAAAGAAATTTCCGGTTACCACCCTGCTTCGCGCCATCGGATTTGATTCAGATAAGGACATTCTGAACATATTTGACCTGGCAGATGAAATCAAGGTAAGCAAAACCGGTTTGAAAAAAGTTGTTGGCCGTCGTTTAGCCGCCCGAATCTTAAAGACTTGGGTGGAAGACTTCGTGGATGAAGATACGGGAGAGGTGGTTTCCATCAACCGTAACGAAATAATCGTGGAACGCGATGTCATTCTCGAAGATGAAATGATCGATATGATTGTGGATGCCGGTGTGAAGTCTATTATCCTGCACAAGGATGAAAACCTCCATGGCGATTACTCAATCATTTACAATACGCTTCAGAAAGACACTTCCAACTCAGAAAAGGAAGCCCTGGAGCATATCTATCGCCAACTGCGTAATGCAGAACCACCAGACGAAGAGTCGGCACGTCAGATCATCGAAAAGCTGTTCTTCTCGGATAAGCGTTACGATTTGGGCGAAGTAGGTCGTTACCGTATTAATCGTAAGCTGGGCATGACCACCAGCTCTGATGTACGCGTTTTGACTAAAGAAGACATCATTGCCATTGTTAAGTACCTCATCCAGTTGTCGAATTCGAAAGCGGATGTGGACGATATCGACCACCTCTCTAACCGTCGTGTACGTACCGTTGGTGAGCAGTTGTATGCCCAATTTGGTGTAGGTTTAGCCCGTATGGCGCGTACCATTCGTGAACGGATGAACATTCGCGACAATGAAGTATTTACGCCAACTGATTTGATTAATGCCCGTACCCTGAGTTCGGTTATAAATAGTTTCTTCGGAACCAATCAGTTGAGTCAGTTTATGGACCAAACCAATCCGTTGGCTGAGATTACGCACAAGCGTCGCTTGTCGGCACTCGGACCCGGAGGTCTTTCGCGTGAGCGTGCCGGCTTTGAGGTTCGTGACGTTCACTACACCCACTATGGTCGGTTGTGTACTATCGAAACGCCGGAAGGTCCGAATATTGGTTTGATTTCATCACTTTGCGTACACGCCAAAATCAACAGTATGGGTTTCATCGAAACCCCATATCGTACCGTAGATGCTGGTCGTGTTGAAGTTGAAAAGAACGTCATATTCCTAAGTGCCGAAGATGAGGATGAGCGTGTGATTGCCCAGGCGAATGCACCGCTCGACAAGCAGGGTAATTTTGTGCGCGACTTGGTTAAGTGTCGTTTGCAGGGTGATTTCCCAATTGTAGCTCCTGAACAGGTTCAGTTCATGGACGTTGCGCCGAACCAGATTGTAGGTATTGCGGCATCATTAATTCCGTTTTTGGAGCACGACGATGCTAACCGTGCCTTGATGGGTTCGAACATGCAACGTCAGGCTGTGCCACTGTTGCGCCCACAGGCGCCGATTGTAGGTACAGGTTTGGAAGGACGTATTGCCCGCGATTCGCGTGCTTTACTTACTGCCGAAGGAGATGGTGTGGTTGAGTTTGTTGATGCTCGTCAGATTACTGTTCGTTACAACCGTAATGAAGATGATCGTTTGATTAGCTTCGAGGGCGACACCAAGACGTATAATCTCACCAAGTTCAGAAAAACGAACCAGTATACATGTATCAACCACAAGCCGATGGTGGTGAAAGGCCAGCAGGTGAAAAAGGGTGATATTTTGGTAGAGGGTTACGCTACTCAAAAAGGTGAATTGGCACTTGGAAGGAACTTGAAAGTGGCGTTTATGCCATGGCAGGGTTACAACTTTGAAGATGCCATCGTGATTTCGGAGCGTGTGGTACGCGAGGATTGGTACACTTCGATTCATATTGAAGAATTTGAATTGCAGGTGCGCGACACCAAGCGTGGTGAAGAAGAGCTAACTTCGGATATACCGAATGTGAGTGAAGAAGCCACTAAGGATCTCGACGAGCATGGTGTAATCCGTGTGGGTGCACATGTTCGCGAAGGAGATATCCTCATTGGTAAAATCACCCCAAAGGGCGAAAGTGATCCTTCACCAGAAGAGAAATTACTGCGTGCTATTTTTGGTGATAAGGCTGGAGATGTTAAGGATGCATCCTTGCGTGTACCGCCATCGATGACGGGTGTGGTTATCGATAAAAAGCTTTTTTCACGGGTTAAGAAAGACAAACTGGCCAAGCAGGAAGAAAAAGTATTGGTTGAAAAAATCGATGCTGAATTTAACCGCGAGGCTGAAGCCCTTAAAAACCTACTCATCGATAAGCTGTTGAGTTTGGTAGAAGGCAAAGTTTCCCAAGGTGTAAACAATACCTATAAAGAGGAAATCATTGCCAAAGGCGTGAAATTTACGCGTAAGGTGCTTTCTGATCTTGATTATAATGTTGTTAATCCTGATGGCTGGATCGTTGATAAGGATAAGAATGAGCTGATTAAAACCATGCTCAAGAATTATCAAATCAAACTTTCGGAGTTGATGGGTGATGCCAAGCGCAAGAAATTTGCGATTCAGGTGGGCGACGAACTGCCTTCGGGCATTCTTCAGCTGGCCAAGGTATACGTTGGACAGAAGCGTAAGCTCAGAGTGGGCGATAAGATGGCTGGACGTCACGGTAACAAGGGTATTGTAGCTCGTATTGTACGCGACGAGGATATGCCATTCCTGGCCGATGGAACTCCGGTTGACATTGTGCTCAATCCTTTGGGTGTACCTTCGCGGATGAACCTGGGTCAGATTTATGAATCGGTATTGGCTTGGGCTGGTATGGAATTGGGGGTTAAGTTTGCCACTCCTATATTCGACGGTGCCAGCTATGATGAAGTGCGTGATTACACCATTGAGGCCGGTATTCCGGAGCTGGGTGGTGCGCAGTTATATGATGGCCAAACCGGTCGTCCGTTCGACCAGAAGACCACGGTAGGCGTGATTTACATGCTGAAGTTGGGTCATATGGTTGACGATAAAATGCACGCGCGTTCCATCGGGCCATACTCGCTCATTACCCAGCAGCCGTTGGGTGGTAAGGCTCAGTTTGGCGGTCAGCGTTTTGGTGAGATGGAAGTATGGGCACTTGAGGCCTTTGGTGCTGCCAATATCTTGCAGGAAATTCTGACGGTGAAGTCCGACGATATTGTAGGGCGTGCCAAGACTTATGAGGCGATTGTGAAAGGCGATAACCTGCCTATGCCGGGTATCCCTGAATCGTTCAACGTATTGCTGCACGAATTGCGTGGATTGTGTTTAGAAGTTTCATTAGACTAAGTGGAGAACGCTCATGTCATTTAAGAAAGAGTTCAAAATCAAAAGCAACTTCACCAAAATCAGGATTGGTTTGGCTTCGCCGGAAACCATCCTCGATCGTTCATATGGTGAAGTAACCAAGCCGGAAACCATCAACTACCGGACCTATAAGCCGGAGATGGGTGGTTTGTTTTGTGAGCGCATTTTTGGTCCGGTTAAGGACTATGAATGTCACTGCGGCAAATACAAGCGTATCCGTTACAAAGGTATTGTGTGCGACCGTTGTGGAGTAGAGGTAACCGAGAAGAAGGTACGCCGCGAGCGTATGGGCCACATCAAGTTGGTGGTGCCTGTAGCGCACATTTGGTATTTCCGTTCATTACCCAACAAGATTGGTTATTTGCTCGGTTTGCCTACCAAAAAGCTTGATGCCATTATTTACTACGAGCGTTATGTGGTGATTCAGCCAGGTTTGAAAGAAGCAGATGGTATCCGTAAAATGGACTTCCTAACTGAGGAAGAGTATTTGGATATCCTAGATTCTTTGCCTCGCGAAAACCAGTACCTCGAAGATACGGATCCATCGAAGTTTATTGCGAAAATGGGTGCCGATGCTTTGCATGAATTGTTGGCGCGTATTGATCTGGATGAGCTTTCCTATCAGCTCCGTCACCAGGCAGCCACCGAAACTTCACAGCAGCGTAAGAGCGAAGCGCTCAAGCGCTTGAAGATTGTGGAGGCTTTCCGTTCGGCTAACATGCACATGGTGAACCGTCCGGAGTGGATGATTGTGAAGATGGTGCCGGTTATTCCACCTGAGTTGCGTCCGTTAGTTCCATTGGAGGGCGGTCGTTTCGCAACTTCTGACCTGAACGATTTGTATCGTCGTGTAATCATTCGGAATAATCGATTGAAGCGATTGATTGAAATCAAGGCGCCAGATGTGATTTTGCGTAACGAAAAGCGCATGTTGCAGGAGTCGGTCGACTCATTATTTGACAATAGCCGTAAGGTGAATGCGGTGAAGGCCGATGGTAACCGTGCCCTGAAGTCGTTGAGCGATATGCTCAAGGGTAAGCAAGGCCGTTTCCGTCAGAATTTATTAGGTAAACGTGTTGACTATTCAGGTCGTTCGGTAATTGTAGTGGGCCCTGAGCTTAAACTGCACGAGTGTGGTTTGCCGAAGGACATGGCTGCCGAGCTTTACAAGCCATTCATCATCCGAAAGATGATTGAACGTGGTATTGTAAAAACGGTGAAATCTGCGAAAAAGATTGTTGACCGTAAAGACCCGGTGGTTTGGGATATCTTGGAAAACGTGATGAAGGGCCATCCGGTGCTTCTGAACCGTGCCCCAACACTCCACCGCTTAGGTATTCAGGCGTTCCAGCCCAAAATGATTGAGGGCAAGGCCATTCAGTTGCACCCGTTGGTATGTACGGCCTTCAACGCCGACTTCGACGGTGACCAGATGGCGGTACACGTACCGCTGGGTCATGCTGCAGTACTGGAGGCACAGATGTTGATGTTGTCGTCGCACAACATCCTCAACCCGGCCAACGGTTCGCCCATTACCGTTCCTTCACAGGACATGGTACTCGGTTTGTATTACATTACCAAAGGACGTAAGAGCACCGAAGAAGTAAAAGTAAAAGGCGAGGGCCTTAGCTTTTATTCAGCTGAAGAAGCGATTATTGCCTTTAATGAGGGACGCGTTGCTTTGCATGCCTGGGTGAAGGTACGCACGAAGGTGCGCAGCAAAGATGGCGAGTTAGCGCATAAATTGATCGACACTACAGTGGGTCGGATCATCTTTAACCAGGTAGTTCCTGAGGAAGTAGGATTCATTAATGAACTACTTACGAAGAAGAGCCTGCGTGAGTTGATTGGTACAATTGTGCGTCATACGAACTTGCCCATTACGGCGAAATTCCTGGACGAGATCAAAAATCTCGGTTTTGGCATGGCCTTCCAAGGCGGTCTTTCGTTTAACCTGAACGACGTTATGATACCTGCCAACAAAATCACTTTGTTGGAAGAGGCTCAAAAAGAGGTGTTGGAAGTAACCAACAACTACAATATGGGTTTCATCACCAATAACGAACGTTATAATCAGGTGATTGACATTTGGACGCGTATTAACAGTCGTATTACCGATACGTTGATGCGTGAAATTGCTGCCGACAAGCAGGGTTTTAATTCGGTATACATGATGCTCGATTCAGGTGCGCGTGGTTCCAAAGAGCAGATTCGACAGCTCGGAGGTATGCGTGGTTTGATGGCCAAGCCGCAAAAGAGCGGTGGTGCAGGCGAAATTATTGAAAACCCAATTCTTTCGAACTTTAAAGAAGGATTGTCGGTACTTGAATACTTTATCTCCACGCACGGTGCCCGTAAGGGTTTGGCGGATACGGCCTTGAAAACGGCTGATGCTGGTTACCTGACTCGTCGTTTGCACGACGTGGCCCAGGATGTGGTGATTTCGGAGCCCGATTGCGGTACCCTTCGCGGTATTGAAACCAGTGCGTTGAAAGACAATGAGGACATTGTAGAATCCTTATATGAGCGTATTGTTGGTCGTGTAATTCTGAACGATTTATACAATCCACTTACCAAGGAGTTGATTATTGGTGCAGGTGAAGAAATTACCGAAGATGTGGCCGAGGCCATTGATGCTTCACCGGTTGATTCGGTTGAAATTCGCTCTGTACTTACCTGCGAATCGAAGATTGGTGTTTGTGCCAAATGCTATGGCCGTAACCTGGCTACCAATAAAATGGTACAAATGGGTGAATCGGTGGGTGTTATTGCTGCACAGTCGATTGGAGAGCCGGGTACACAGCTTACCCTGCGTACCTTCCACGTGGGTGGTGTTGCCGGGAACGTGGCTACTGAGTCACAATTACAAGCCAAGTTCGACGGTATAGTGGAGTTTGACGAGGTGCGTACCGTGAAGTACAAGGGTGGTGAAAAAACCGTTGAAGTGGTTGTATCACGCTCGGGTGAAATCAAAATTGTACATCCGGAAACGCAACAGGCACTTATGACCAACGTATTGCCTTATGGGGCGGTGTTGAGCGTGAAGCCGGGCGATAAAATTGCTAAAGGCGATAAGATTTGCGTATGGGACCCTTACAACGCGGTAATTATTTCCGAGTTTGAAGGTAAGGCCGACTTTGAGCACATTGTTGAAGGCATGACCTATCGCGAAGAATCGGACGAACAAACTGGTCACAAAGAAAAGGTAATTATCGAAACTAAGGATAAGACCCGTAACCCCGCCATTCGTATTGTAACTGCAAAAGGCGACAACCTGCGTACTTACAACTTACCCGTAGGTGCACACATTTCGGTTGACCAGAAAGAGGCGATTATTCCAGGCCAGGTTATTGCGAAAATCCCGCGTTCTACTACCAAAACCCGTGACATTACGGGGGGTCTACCTCGTGTAACGGAGCTTTTTGAAGCGCGTAACCCATCCAATCCAGCGGTAGTATCGGAGATTGATGGTGTTACTAGCTTTGGAGGTGTTAAGCGTGGTAACCGCGAAATTCAGGTAGAGTCGCGCGATGGTCAGATTAAGAAGTACCTGGTGCCATTGAGCAAGCACATCCTGGTTCAGGATGGTGACTTTGTGAAGGCAGGAGACCCACTTTCGGATGGAGCCATCACCCCGGCAGCTATTTTGTCGATCAAAGGTCCGGGTGCAGTACAAGAATACCTGGTAAACAATATCCAGGAAGTGTACCGCTTGCAAGGTGTGAAAATCAACGACAAGCACTTTGAGGTGATTGTTCGTCAGATGATGCAGAAGGTTGTGATCATAGATCCGGGTAATACCACATTCCTGGAGCAGGAGGTTGTAGATAAGCTGGAGTTCATGGAAATGAACGACTGGATTTACGACAAGATGATTGTAACCGATTCCGGAGATTCGAGCAATATGCGCTTGGGGCAATTGGTTTCGTTGCGTAAGTTGCGCGATGAGAATTCGATGCTCAAACGGAAGGACCTGAAGCCAGTGCAATTTGAAAAGGCCATGCCGGCCACTTCTCAGAGCATGTTACAAGGTATTACCAAAGCGTCGCTTGGAACCCGCAGCTTTATTTCGGCTGCCTCCTTCCAGGAAACCACCAAGGTGTTGAATGAAGCTGCGATTGCAGGTAAAATCGATGATTTGGCTGGTCTGAAAGAGAATGTGATTGTAGGGCACCTGATCCCTGCGGGTACAGGTCTGCGTCACTATGAAAAAATGATCGTAGGCTCACGCGAAGAGTATGAGAAGCTGATGGCTTCGAAATCGGCTGCTGAGGAAGACGAGATATAATCAGATAGTGTTTGATTGTGGAAAGGGAGTCGGTACGCCGTACTCCCTTTTCTGCTATTTTTACGGTATGAATAACGAAAATCAAGATCCCAATCAGATCAACATTGAGCTTGGCGAGGAAGTCGCCGACGGTGTTTACAGCAACCTGGCCATCATTACCCATTCAAATGCAGAATTTGTGGTTGACTTTGTGCGTATGATGCCTGGTATTCCAAAAGCGCGCGTAAAATCGCGTATTATTCTTACGCCACATCATGCTAAGCGTTTGCTGGCTGCATTGGCCGATAATGTAGCCAAGTTTGAACAGGTGCATGGCGAAATCGATATTAACGACCGCCCTGGTATTCCTATGAATTTCGGGGGACCTACAGCACAGGCATGAGTTTCGCGCTAAAATCTACAGAGTCGGGTAAACTTCGTGCCATGGCTGTGCAGTTAGGAAGTAAAACAAGCTGGTACGAACAGCTGCAATTTGAAGAAATTGAAGTGTATCGTTACGATGATTTACTCTATGAAATGCTCGAGCTGATGCGCGCGACAGGTTTTATTTATGATTTCGACTGGTTGGCTTACGGTAAGCAGGCAGAGGAATTGGTGGCCAATCCCGAAGGAATGACTAAGGCCGATTATGAAACTTTGAGAAAACTGTTTACCACCCATAGTAAAAATGAAGCGTTGGAAAACGGGCATTTGGCCAGAATGATTGATGCCGGACATTTGCAATTGGCAGTGAAGCGTTTAATCGACTTGCTATAGTCGAATTTATGAGTATTTTTAGGGATGATTCGGAAACTTTGGGTCATCCCTTTTTTATTATTCGGTGGCAGTTTATTTGCCCAAGAATTCCGTGCAGGCCTAATGGGTGGGATCAACGGATCGCAATTGGATGGTGATGGTTTGGGAGGCTATCATAAAGCCGGCCTGTATACAGGTTTATATGTGTCGCGTGATATAACCGATAAGGTGTATTGGCAGCTGGAGCTGGCTTACAGCGGTAAGGGAAGTCAGCGTGTGGTTACAGCCGAAACCTTGGATGAAGGCCCCTGGTTACGTTTAAATTTACACTATATCGACATACCGTTTACGGTGCACTACAGATACAAAGACTCTTGGGGTTTTCATGGGGGAGTAGGATTGAATTTTTTAGTAAATTACAGTTTTCGAGATCCCCGTTTGTTCGAAATCAATAAAGCGTTTAAGGTATGGGAACCGGCCTTGATTTTGGGAACAACCTACCAACTTCGCAGCGATTTATGGGCATACGCTCGCTTTTCGTACAGCATCCTATCTATTGACCCGCGTGGTCCTTATGTGCCCTTTTTTGCTTTGCTTCAAGCCGGGCAGTTTAACAATGTGCTAAGCGTGGGGATGCGTTACCAATTGCGCGGATAGCCATTTTTGCGTTTAAAAGCACTTTTTTTTGTAGTTTGCTGATAGTGTCGATATTCGGGTAAATTTCTTATCGATGCGTATTTTTATTTCCGGAACAGGATGTTACATCCCCGAAGTGGTTGTAAGTAATGTGGATTTTGGCAGGCACGATTTTTTAACCGAAGACGGCCATGCTTTCCCTGCTTCGAACCCTGAAATTGCTCAAAAATTCCAACAGATTACTGGCATTGAGGAAAGGCGTTATGCCGATAGCCATTTACTTACATCTGATATAGCTACATTAGCCGCTAAGGCCGCCATCGAAGATGCAGCCATTGACCCTGAAGGTTTAGATTACCTGATCCTGGCACATAATTTTGGCAACGTAAGGGCCGACGCCATTCAAACAGATATTCTTCCAAGTTTGGCTAGTCGGGTTAAACATGCCCTTGGCATCAAGAATCCAAGGTGTGTAGCCTACGATATATTGTTTGGTTGTCCTGGTTGGGTAGAAGGCGTAATACAGGCTCAAGCATTTATCAAAGCCGGCATGGCCAAGCGCTGTCTGGTGATTGGGGCGGAAACGCTTTCGCGTGTTCTCGATCCACATGATCGTGACAGTATGATTTACAGCGATGGTGCAGGTGCTGCCATTGTAGAAGCAGCAGAAGGAACAGGGGGGATTTTAGGTCATGCTAGTTTGAGTTATACGGCTGATGAAGCCTATTTTCTCTTTTTTGGCCCATCTTTTAATAAAAAGCTCGACCAAGGGGTCCGGTTTATCAAAATGCATGGCCGAAAAATTTATGAATTTGCTGTGAGCCGGGTGCCCGAAGCCATGCAGCAATGTCTTGAGCAGAGCAATATTTCTATAGCGCAAGTCAAAAAGGTGCTTATCCATCAGGCCAATGAAAAAATGGATGAGGCCATTATTCATCGTTTTTTTAAACGTTACGGACAAGTGCCGCCTGCTGGTGTCATGCCGATGAGTATTCATAAACTGGGTAATTCAAGTGTGGCGACCGTTCCTACGCTCTATGATTTGCTTCGGCGAGGGAAGATCGAAAACCAAGAGTTGAAAACCGGAGATATTGTGCTCTTTGCTTCAGTAGGTGCAGGTATGAACATTAACGCCTTTGTGTATCAGGAGGTTTGAGAGAAAGAAGCGAATGTAGCTAGCTGCTGGGTTTAAGGGATTTTGTATGTTGAAAGAAACAAATGGGTAGAAGTCTAGAAATGGAAGAATTAAATATACATACGTCACGACTTATTATTCGGCCACTCGATTTTTCAGACTTAGCAGACTTTCATCTTTATCGTTCAAAACCGGAAGTGACAAAATATCAAGGCTTTGATGTTATGAGCGTTCAAGAAGCCAAAAACTTCATAGAAGAAAACTCAAAAAAGCAATTTGGTAAAGCAGGTGAGTGGATTCAATATGGAATCGAAAATATTGAGACAGGACAACTTATTGGCGATTGTGCAATTAAGCTTAACCAAAATGATATAAGGATTGCCGAAATTGGAATAACCATTTCACATTTGGAACAACAAAAAGGATTTGGAAAGGAAGTGTTCCTTGGGATTTTACATCTGCTTTTTGATACGAAAAAAATACATCGGGTGGTAGAGATAGTAGATGCTGACAATATCGCTTCCATCCATTTATTAAAAAGTGTTGGCTTTAGGCAAGAAGGCCATTTTGTAGAAAACATATACTTTAAAGGGAAATGGGGAAGTGAAATGCAATTCGCAATATTGCGGCGAGAGTGGGCGGAAAGAAGCAGCTAAACGCACTAAAACAGGAGCTTTTACTGAACATTTCTATAAGAGATAGGGTTAGGCAGAATGCAAATAAGGAGCCATTGCTGTAAAAATCCGAAACGCAATAGCCATTGCTTTAAACAACCTTTTCACCAAACACCCTTAACTTCGCATATGCGTTTCTTGATTTTAATAGCCATTGCCTTTTGTTTTGATGTAGGTCTGTATGCGCAACCAGCAAAACAAATTACCGATCGCCAACAGCTTTGGTATGGATTTATGACACATGGCCGAATAAGCGAAAAATGGTCGGTTTGGAACGATGCACACTTTGTCCCCGAAACTTTTTTTATCATTCGTTCGGGCCTGAGTTACCACATACTGCCCGAGATGACGCTTACAGCGGGCTATGCGCAATTGTGGCTAAGTGCTCCGGCTACATCAGGTTTACCACGTGCTGAAAGACGGCCTTGGGGCCAATTGGTAGTGAATCATAAGGTTAGCCCGCGTTTGTTTATGGCCAATCGGGTACGTTACGATGGAAGGTTTCGGCAAAGTATCGTTGATGGCTTACCCGCTGATCAAGGCTTTGATTTTAATCACCGACTCCGTTTTTTGGTAAGCATGCGTTGGCCTCTCAAGGGATACGAAATTAAAGGGGGTACGCCATTTGTGAATCTGAGTAATGAAGTCTTGGTGAATTTTGGCGAACAAGTGGTTTATAATCACCTCGATCAGAATCGTTTGTGGTTTACTCTGGGCTGGCAATTTGGAAGTATTACGGCGCAAACAGGCTATATGAATCGTTATGTACAACAGCAGCAGGGCCATCAGTTTCAGCGAAACCATACCCTGATCATGTGGCTTACCTGGAATTTTGATTTCAGAAAACAGGCAGATCCTGAAATTTTTTATCGCCAGCCTTGATTTTGGAGAAGCAGGGCTTCTTTGCTAACTTGGGCTATTGGTGCCTGTGAAAAAGTTTGTCGTTATACTCAGTTTGATTCTCCTGTTGCTTGGCGCAGGTTTTTTCGGGCTATGGTATTATGCACACGAGAAGGCCGAAGATTGGGTTCGCGATGCCCTCAAACATAGACTTCTTCCGGAAGTTGAAGTAAGCTTTGGGCAGCTAAAGTTCGACCTGCTTAATCGTAACCTAGAGCTGTATCATTTGCAAGTACATCGCACGCAAGGCGATAGCCTGGAATGGTCGGCTTTTGTGCAGCGCATCCGTCTTCAAGGCTTTAATCTCGAATTTTTGTGGAAGGATGTTGCGGTAGCACTCGAAGAAATTGACATAGACAGCGCCAAATTGGTTTTACATAGCGCACGACCGAATTTCAGGCTTTTTACCAGCGATACTTTGGCTGAAAGTCCCGATACCCAAAGAAGAAGTCTTAGCATTGGGCGGGTTTATATGCTGGGAGGACAGCTCGATTTTGATCCGCCCGGCCCGGAGCGCTTACAATGTAATTTTGAAGCTGGCCTGCGTAATTTTATACACAATCCAGCTTTAGGCAAACCCAATTGGGATAGTTCCGCCCTGCATTTCAGGGATGTTTTATATCAACCTGCCGATTCGGTATACCGCTTGCAATTGGCTGATTTGCGGGTTGAAAAAGCTGAGCCGGTGGTTGTGTTGCGCCACTTGGAATGGCTACCGAATTTAGGTGAAAAAGCCTTTGCACGACGCTTTCCTCACCGTAAAACACGGATGCATCTTAGACTTGATAGCGCTTCTTTTCAGGGCATCGACATTATGCAGATGGATACGCTGCGACTTAAAAGGCTGGATGCCTACGGATTGTGGGTAGCCTTGTGGCGCGATAATCGGCTGCCTAAACCAAGCGAAACCAAACCCATGCCACAGGAAATGCTTACAGCCCTGAAGCTGCCCTTACACATTGAAGCCATTAGCCTACGTACCGGTAGGATGGATTTTAGTTTGAAGAGCAGGGATGAAGCTGATGCGGGCAAGTTGTTTTTTACTGCGTTGCGGGCAGATATTTTGGGGCTTCAGAATATCGATAAACAATTACCTGCATTTCGTTTAACGGCCCAAGGGCGGTTGCAGGGGCAAAGTGCTTTACGGCTTAATGCAAGATATAGCTATGGCCCGGAGCATCCCTGGGAGATTGCGGCAAGTGCGGGCAGTTTTGAGTTGGCCCAATTGAACCCCATCATTAGCTCCGCAGTAGGTATGAAAATTAGCCAAGGTGAAATGCAGGAGCTGAAGTATGAAATGCGAGGTGATGCCCAAGGAGGTCGTGGGTTTGTAGATTTTTATTACCGGAACTTGCATCTTGAAATGCTGCAACGCAATACCCGTAGAGAGCGTTGGATTGGCCGTTTGGCCGATCAGTTGGGTGGCTGGGTGTACCGGCGTCACAATCCCGAACGAACGGTTTACAAGCGTGGCGACTTTGCTGTTGAACGTGATAGGTACAAGGATTTTACCGGGCTGTGGGTAGATGGCTTGCTCGAAGGCATGCTTGAAACCCTATCGAAAATTGATACCCACAAAGCACGTGAGCTCAAAAGACGGCAGCAAGACAGGCAAAAGGAGCGCAAAAGGAGAAGGAATTAGTAGTGATTTATTTTTACTTTTATAGTATCAAATCTATACACATGAAAAACAGATGCTTTACTGCCATAATGCTGTTATTTGTGACCCTTGTTGCCTGTACCAAAGAAGACATTCCCGGTCCTCAGGGCCCTCCGGGTGTAGATGGAAATGCCAATGTAAAAAGCCAGCGTTTTATAAACCGTCCGTTTTTTTTGAATCCGCTGGCAAACATCTATGAGGTGTTTTTAGATTGGGATGGGCTTAGTCCCGATATCGTAGCCAATGGCAGTGTGCAGGTGTTTATTGCCCCAGCCAACGACGGTGGAAGTTCGTGGACGGCATTGCCGGGGCGCTTTTCGCCCGATTTAACCACCTGGCCGGCTGCTGAATTTGATGTGCAAGTGAGTGCCGGGCGTGTAGTGGTGTACACAGCCGCTCAACCAGTGTTTAATGTCGATTTTAGGGTGGTGGCCATCGCTGGTAATTGATGTATTGGAACGCCCCCTTAAACGCATGCCGCTTGGCCTTGACTGTAATTAAGCCAGCACTTATCATGTACAACGAATGATTAAGCAATCGTTAAGATATTTCAGAGCCTATTGGTTAAAAGACGTCAGTTTTTTTGCACTTCTGATCATTCTTTTGAATGTGGTGTTTGTGCTACCTGTGCTGGTAGACGCTGGCTGGTTGCCGGTATTCTGGATCGACATCATGTTGTCGGTTTTGCTATTTATTGGAATTTGGTCGGCTCAGCACCGCAAACTTCAAATTACTGGGGCTTTAATTTTTGTGGTGTTTGTTTACGCCAAGTTCGTTTACCCCGTATCCAATAGTCTGTTCGAAACCGTCATGAGCTGTGTGAGTATTCTACTCAATATGTACATTAATTTTAGTTTGCTCTTCAGAGATGGCAAATACAACCTCGAGCGGATTTTAGGTGCAATAAATGTTTATTTATTTGTAGCCTTGTTTGGCGCGTATTGTTTTCAGTTAATTGCGTTGATTTTTGGTGAGGCCATAGGAGGTAATGTTAGTTTCGGCAAGGCCGGCGATGATTTTATACACTATATTTATTTTAGCATGGTGAGCCTTACAACCGTTGGGTTTGGCGAGTTATATCCTGTTAATCAGGCTGCACGCATGTTAAGTGTGGGCTTGGGGGCGATAGGTATTTTGTATCCCGCAATTGTGATTGCCAAATTGGTGGCTGTAGGAACCGATAGCGACGGATTTAAGCGTGAAGCCAAAGGAATGAATTCCTAAGGCAAGGTGCATCGTTTCTTTTTTCTCACATCTGCAGGCAATAGGGGGCTATACCTGAGCTTATTTGGATGGGATCGCGGCCTCATTTGGACCGATCTTTAACGAAAGCTGTTTTTTAGTTGCCAATAAAGAACAACGACCAGAGCATTACGGTGATGAAGGCAAGGATGGGCCCCAGTAGAATCATAAACAACCCGCCTTGGCGGAAGCTTTTTTGTTCAACCATGCCGGTGCTAAAGGCAACGGCATTGGCTGGGGTTGAGACCGGAAGTAGGAGGGCACAGGAGCACGCCAAAGCTACAATCAGTGGGGTAGCAATGCCATAAATTCCAGGTAAGGAGAGGCCTAAGGGCACTAAAATTGAGGCTGCAGCCGTGTTACTCATTATGTTTGATAACAACACGGCAACCAGGCTAAATACAATGGTAATGCCCATAGTGGGGAAGGGCAGCTGGTTGATTTTGTCCATGATGATGGTGGTAAGACCAACTTGTACCATGGCCAAACCAAGGGCCAAACCGCCTGCTACCAGCATAAGGGTATCCCAGGGCAAGCGACGGACATCATTGGCTTTGATGATCTGGAAGAGGGTAAGTAGTACAATTGGAATGGCCGAAGTGGCCGCTATGGGCAAGCCATGTAAAGGTTCCGTTAGCCACATACCCACGGTGACAATAAGGGTAAAGAGCACTGCCCGGCGTTTGGTGGGGTTGATGGCGCTGCCTCCCTTGTCGAGCACGCTGCTCAGGTCGAGCTGAATGTGACCAAGATTCATTTTTTTAACCATAAACCGCCAAAATAGCCATACGGCTAACAAACCGGTTGGCATTCCAAACATCATCCATTCAACAAAGCCTATCTGTAAACCTTTATCCTGTAATGCACCTACAGCTATGGCATTGGGGGTGCTGCCAATGATGGTGCCCATGCCTCCCAGTGTGGCTGCTGCAGGTATGCCTACCAAAAGGGCTCGCGTATAGGCAGAGCTTTTCCCCATGGCATGCGCTAAGGGGAGCACAGAACCAATCATCATGGCTGTAGTTGCCGTATTCGACATGATCATACTGCCAATGGCTGTGGTGAGCATGAGCCCGAGTAGTAAGCGCTCGGGTTTGGTACCAAAACGTTGCACCGTGAATCGAAAGAGTGATCGGTCTAATTTCACCATAGACATGCCCTCGGCAAGAAAAAAACCGCCCAACAATAACCAGATGACATTTGAGGTCCACGTACTCAGGTACACCTGCGTAGGGGTTTGATACCCTGGCAAAACGAAATCGGTGCCAAAACCAAAAAGCAAGCTGGCAATGATAAAAATACCCACAGCAAAGGGCGGAATTGACTCAGTGATCCATAAGCCAATGGATAGCACGCTGATGAAAAAGACGTAGTTCACATCGGCTTCGTAGCCGAGTCGACTGAACAGATAGCTTAAGCCAAAGGCAAGTACAAAATTACCTGTAAAGGTAGAGGTGTTAAAAAGCCAGCCAAGATGCAGCTTTCGATACAACCGGATGGCTGCATTTCTGGAATCATTGTAGGCCATGCTCGATTTCTGGGATTTAAGCTGCTAATATCGCAAAAATAACCCGGCTCCTAGGGCTTTCGGGTAAAAGAAAATAGGCTGCGAACCCATCGAGGCCTGATCCGAAATAATTAAAAAAATTGCTTTGGATTTAAAATAGTGTTAAGTTTATGTATCTGAATTTCAGCTAATCAGCAATGTCGAAATGCATGAACCACCCTAAACTTCTGAATATGGCCATGTCCTCATTTATTCATCCTCCGATTATTTTATTTCGCTTTGCGCTTCTTATCGTGCTGTTGGGTTTACCTAGAGCGGGCTTGTTGGCCCAGCAGTTGCAGGTTGATGCAAGCATCCCAGGGGCTATTGGATTCAACAATACGGTATTTGCGGTGATCGCCCAGCCCGATGACAAAATCCTTATGGGAGGAAGTTTTGTTTCTTACAATGGGCAATCTGCTTCCCGCATCATTCGGCTACGGCCTAACGGCCAAGCAGACAGCAGTTTTGTCACCGGCAGTGGTTTTGACGGAAGGGTGAATAAAATGGTGCGTGCTGCCGATGGTAAAATATATGTGGGCGGATTGTTTGATGTGTATAGCAACCATGCATCTAAGAACATCGTTCGTTTGCATGCCGATGGGCGGTTCGATAGCAGTTTTCAAACGGGTATTGGCCTGAACAATGAGGTACTTGCGATGGAGGTTTTACCCGATGGCAGTGTAATTTGCAGTGGCTTTTTTAATAGTTATAATTTCAGAAATGTTACACGACCCATCAGGATTTTGGCCAATGGGGAGCTCGATACCAATTTTAACGCAGGAGGGGCCGGGGCCTTTTCGGTGATAGATGTTATCCGCCGGCAACCCGACGGTAAGTTACTGTTGGGTGGATCCTTTTCAACCTATAATGGTCAGCCTACGGCTCGTTTGGTTCGGATATTGGCTGATGGTAGCATTGATACCTCTTTTCAGGTAGGTGCCGGTTTTGCGGGTGGTCATGTGCGTGATATTCAGCTGCAGCCAGATGGAAAAATTTTGGTTGCCGGTGGCTTTAGCAGTTATAGGGGCGTGAGTGTTCCAAAAATCGTACGATTATTGCCCGATGGAAACCTGGATCACGACTTTTTGCTCAGCTTGGCTTATTCAGGTAGTCCCCTGGTATTGGTATTGCGTCCTAATGGTCACATCCTGGCTTTTGGGCAGTACACCCCACTTATCGCCGGGCAATATCCGCGACATATTGCTTTATTTGACGCTTATGGAAATATGCTCAACTTGCCGGGAGATTGTGCCAGTTCGAATGGAGGTGTAAATGGCGCAGCTGAATTATCGGATGGAACGGTATGGGTAGGCGGTAATTTTTCGATGCTCGGAGCGGTAAATCGACAACGACTAGCACGAATCCTCAATGCTACCGGTCCCGTTGCCGGGGGCACTCCTCAACTGAGTGCGCTTTCACAAGCAACGTGTCCGGGCGATACCGTTGTGCTGCAGGCTAGCGGCCTGCTTCATGGTGGAGCCCAATGGCATTGGTACTCGGGAGGATGTGGCCAACTGTATGCAGGATCCGGTACCCAATTGGTGGTTAATCCAACGCAAACCACCACTTATTATGTACAAGCGCAGGATAGCTGCACCGCTGCAGGTCCTTGTGATAGCATCGTGGTACAAGTCCTCGATACCTTGCCCCCCGTACCCACTCAGGCACACTTACCTTTATTGGTGCTCAAGTGTGGCGAGTCGGCCATGCCTCCACTCGCTATAGACAATTGTGATGGTTTGGTTACAGCCAGCAGTCAGGATTCACTTCGTTTTAATGAGCCTGGTAATTATCAGATTAACTGGACTTATACAGATGCTGCGGGCAATAGCCGCTTACAACTGCAACAGGTGCTGGTGGATACCATCGATACCCGGGTAATTGTGTCTGCAGTAAGTCTTGAAGCCCATTTCAATAATGCCGATGCCTACCAATGGCTCGATTGTCAGCAGGGTCTGCAAGCGGTTGTGGGAGCCACGCAATTTAGGTTCATGGTGAACAACCCTGGGCAGTGGGCAGTTGCCATTGGTTCGGGCAGTTGTACCGACACATCGGCTTGCTTTAGCAATATAGGCGCTGGCCTGCCGAATGCGGCTTTTCAAGGCTTACGTCTGTATCCCAATCCTGCAGGGCAAAACGTTTTCATTGAATTTGATGAGCCGCTAGAGCTGCAGCTTTTCGATTTGCAAGGGCGATTGGTTTTTGTTAGTCGTTCGCATGCCGGGCAGCAACTGCTTACATTACCCGCTTTGGCCGCAGGCACCTATTTTTGGCATATCTACTCGGGAAAGGCAAGTATGCGGCTCAGGCAGCTTATTCATGAATAGATACTGGATAGGTTACTGATTGCCTTTGTTCCTGAAGCTTAAGCGTGTAAGCTTTCTGTTAGGCTGTAAACATATACAACTACCCATGGCAGCTGTTTAAAGTGTTGAGGCATTCCGTTGGGTGAACCAAAAAGGCGGATACCATCCGTTTGCTTTGCTTTTGATGTTATCTCTCGAATTAACCTTTCTTAATACCTGCGAGTTAACTTCTTTCATAGCTTTGAGTTCTGATCAATTCATAAAAGATGAAAAAAGCACTACCCTTTTTATTTGCAGGCAGCACTATATTTGCCGCTTGTAATCAGCAAAAAACCGAAGAAGAAAGCCCCTTGGTGTATCCCGAAACACGTAAAGTCGACCAGATTGATGAGTACTTTGGTACCTTGGTTAATGATCCTTACCGGTGGCTCGAAGACGATATGTCGGACGAAACCAAGGCTTGGGTAGCTGCCCAGAATGAGGTGAGCTTTGGATATCTTGATAAGATACCGTTTCGAAATAGCATCAAAGATCGTCTTGAATTGCTCTGGAATTATGAGAAATTCTCGGCACCCTTCAAAGAAGGACGCTACACTTATTTTTACAAAAACGATGGCTTGCAAAACCAGGCCGTACTTTATCGTCAGCTAGGAAGTGCCGAAGCCGAAGTTTTTCTTGATCCAAATGCCTTTAGTGAAGGCGGAACCACCTCGCTGGCAGGCATCAGCTTCACCAAAGACGGGAGCCTGTGTGCTTACCAAATTAGCGAAGGGGGCAGCGATTGGCGTAAGGTGATTGTTATGGACACTGAAAGCAAGCAGATCGTAGAAGACACCCTCATGGATGTTAAGTTTAGCGGCATCAGCTGGAGGGGCAATGAAGGCTTTTACTACAGCAGCTACGATAAGCCTAAAGAAGGCTCACAACTTTCTGGTAAAACCCAGTATCATAAGCTTTATTTTCACAAACTGGGAAGTCAGCAAGCTGAGGATGTGTTGGTATTTGGTGGCGACCAACAGCCTCGTCGTTACATTGCTGGCTACCTCACCGAAGATGAGCGATTTATAGTTATAACCGCAGCCAATGCAACCTATGGCCGTGAATTATATTTGCAGGATTTGAGCAAGCCCAATAACAAAATTGAAACGCTGGTGAGCGGCTTTGAAAATGAACACAGCATTATTCATCACGAAAACGGGCTGTTATACATTCTTACCAATTTGGATGCTCCTAACCGCAAAATTGTAACGGCACCCGCTAATAAAGCTACACCTGAGCATTGGAAGACCTTGATTGCAGAAACTGAAAATCCGCTTTCGGCAGCAACAGCAGGTGCGTATATTTTCTGCAATTATTTAAAAGATGCGGTGAGTATGGTACAACAATACGATTTGAATGGACAGCTGGTGCGTGAAATTACCTTGCCCGGATTGGGTTCGGCGAGTGGATTTGGAGGTAAGCGCAGTGATACGGAAATTTATTACAACTTTACGAGCTACGTATACCCGCCCACCACTTTCAAACTCGATTTGGGAAGTGGTGAAAGCGAGTTATACAAACAGTCGGGTGTGCAGTTCGATCCCAGCCAGTACGAGAGTCGGCAAGTGTTTTACACCTCCAAGGATGGTACGCGTGTTCCGATGATTATCACCCATAAAAAAGGGCTGGAGTTCAATGGTAAAAACCCTACTTTGTTGTACGGATATGGCGGCTTTAATGTAAACCTTACGCCCAGCTTTAGCACATCGAATATTGTATTGATGGAAAATGGTGGGGTATACGCCGTGGCTAATTTACGGGGAGGCGGCGAATATGGCGATGCCTGGCACGAGGCGGGTACACAAATGCAAAAGCAGAATGTATTCGACGACTTCATCGCTGCAGCAGAATACCTGATTGCCGAAAATTATACGAGCAGCGATTATCTCGCCATAGCCGGAGGTTCGAATGGAGGTTTGCTTGTAGCGGCGTGCATGACCCAGCGCCCGGAACTTTTTAAAGTCTGTTTCCCTGCCGTGGGGGTATTAGACATGTTGCGCTACCACAAGTTTACGGCTGGTGCGGGCTGGGCTTACGATTACGGCACCGCCGACGATAGCCCGGAGATGTTTGCCTACTTGCTCGCCTATTCGCCTGTGCATAATGTAAAAGCAGGTACTAGCTACCCGGCTACTATGGTCACTACCGCCGATCACGACGACCGCGTGGTACCTGCCCACAGCTTTAAATTTGCAGCAGCCTTGCAAGAAGGCCATGCTGGCAAAGCTCCGGTAATCATCCGCATCGATACCAAGGCCGGTCATGGTGCAGGCAAACCTACCAGCATGATCATTGCCGAACAAGCCGATAAATGGGCCTTTATGTTTCACAATATGGGGTTAAAGATCACCTATTAACCCAATGATCTGCCACACTTTTAGCCGACTCGAATAGGGTCGGCTTTTTTTGGCTTCGGTGGAGTTCAAGGCCGTGATCCCAAAACATTTGGGTTTGTGTGGTGCGATTACAATAGGGTGGCTAATGAGTAAGGTGCTACACGGAATTTTTAACCCGGAAGAGGAGATTGATTCAAAGACTTCTTACTTTAGCTTCATGGTGGTGGTACTTACAGAGGTGGCCTGCTTCGATTCGGATTTATGGTCGTATTACGCGCCGGTGCCCAGGGTAGCGGTAGAGGAACTGATTGCTGATGGCAACCGCCGCATGCAATGCACCATCAATGGCAAACTCAGCATTCATTGCGCCTTAATGCCCCAACATGGCGATTTTTTTATCCTATTGAACAAAGAAGTGCGGCACAAACTGGGCCTTAGGTTAGGCGAGCAGATCGAGCTGAGCTTGCAAAAGGATGAATCGGAATACGGCATGCCCGTGCCGGACGAACTGCTCGAAGTTTTCGGGCAAGACCCCTCGGCCTTCGATATTTTCGAGAAACTAACGCCAGGCAAGCAACGCAGCCTCATTTATTTGGTAGCCAAGGTGAAAAATACCGATAGTCGCATCCGCAAATCGCTGGCCATTGCGCAACACCTGAACGAAAGTCAGGGCCAGCTCGATTACAAAATGCTCAACGAAACCATCAAGGCCTTTAACAGCATGTGATTGCTAAAGTTTTTCGGCAAGAAACTGACCGGTGTAACTTTCGACGCAACCTGCCAAACCCTCGGGCGTGCCGGCAAACACCAAATACCCACCTGCTTCACCCCCTTCCGGACCGAGGTCGATGACCCAGTCGGCACTTTTGATGATTTCGGTATTGTGTTCGATTACCAGCACCGAATTGCCTTGTTCGATAAGTGCATTAAGGGCGTAAAGCAGTTTTTTGATGTCGTGGAAATGCAAGCCGGTGGTAGGTTCGTCGAAAATGAAGAGCCCATTGGTGATTTGATTGCCTTTGGTGAGGTAGCTGGCCAGTTTAATACGCTGTGCTTCGCCACCCGAAAGCGTGCTGCTGGCTTGGCCCAGTTTTACATATCCGAGCCCTACGTCTTCGAGGGGTTGCAGTCGCAGCTGAATTTGCTTCTGTCCCTCAAAAAAGCTGATGGCTTCGGTTACGGTCATTTCAAGTACTTCGTAGATGTTTTTGCCTTGATAGCGTACCTCGAGCAGTTCGTCTTTAAAACGGTGGCCGTTACAGGCATCGCAGCCGAGGGTGATGTCGGCCAGAAACTGCATGCTTATGGTTACCGTGCCTTCGCCTTGGCATTGCTCGCAGCGGCCGCCTTCTACGTTAAATGAAAAGTGAGCGGGTTTAAAGCCGTTGATTTTGCTGGCTTGCTGATCGGCAAAAAGTGCTCTGATGTGGTCGTAGGCTTTGGTGTAGGTAACCGGGTTGGAGCGACTCGATTTGCCAATGGGGTTCTGATCGACCATTTCGATGTGTTTCAAACTGGTAAAATCCCCTTCGAGCCGGTCGAAATTGCCGGTTTTTTCGCTAAATCCGCTGGTGAGTTTTTTGAGGGCAGGGTATAAAATGGTTTTGATCAACGAAGTTTTACCCGAACCGCTAACCCCACTCACCACAGTGAGGCATCCCAGCGGAATTTCAACATCAATGTTTTTTAAATTATTTTCACGTGCGCCTTTGATGAAGATGCTCTTGCGCCATTTCCGACGGTTTTCTGGCAAAGAAATACTTTCGCGTCCACTTAAGTACGCACCGGTAAGGCTGTTTTGGGCTTCGAGCAATTGTTGGTAACTGCCCTGGAATACGAGTTCGCCTCCATGTGCACCGGCCAATGGACCGATGTCGACCAGTTGATCAGCGGCTTGCATAACGGCTTCTTCATGCTCTACCACAATAACGGTATTGCCGTTGTTTCGTAGTCGTTCGAGGACTTTAATGAGTCGCTGGCTATCGCGTGGGTGCAGGCCAATGCTGGGTTCATCGAGGATGTACATGCTGCCAACCAGGTTGCTGCCTAAGGAGGTGGCCAGTTTGATGCGCTGCGATTCGCCGCCCGACAAGCTGTTGCTTAGCCGGTTGAGGCTTAGGTAGCCCAGCCCAACATCGCTCAAAAAGCCCAGTCGGTTTTTGATTTCGGTGAGCAGTCGCTTGGCCAATTGCATTTCGATATCAGCTAATTGCAACTTTTCGAAAGTCTCGAGCAACCGATCAACAGGCATGAGTACGAGTTCGATGATGCTAAAGTGCTGGCCAGTGGCACCATCAACGAGCTTTACATAGCCGGCATCTTTGCGCAAGCGCGTGCCTTTGCAATCGGGACAAACCGTTCGTCCACGGTAACGCGACAGCATAACCCGGTATTGAATCTTGTAAGATTGTTCTTCAAGGTATTTGAAAAAGGCATGTAGCCCGTCGAAATATTGATTTCCTTGCCATACCAACGATTGCTGCTCCTGGCTGAGCTCGTACCAAGGACGGTGAATGGGGAAGTCGAAGCGGATTCCGTTTTTGATTAATGCGTTGGCCCATTCCCCCATTTTTTCTCCACGCCATGGGGCTATGGCACCTTCGTAAATGCTCATACTTTTGTCGGGGATTACCAGATCTTGGTCGATGCCTATGATGCTGCCAAAGCCTTCGCAGGTTTTGCAGGCACCATAGGGGTTACTAAAGCTGAAGAGGTTAACGGAGGGGGCTTCAAAGCTTTGGCCATCGGCCTCAAAACGGTCGCTAAAGTGTTGCATAGCCGAGTCACTCAGCAGGTAGCAGTCGCCATGTCCTTCGTAAAATGCGGTTTGAGCAGCATCTGCCAGTCGGTTCGGTAGGCTATCGTCCGTAGCATCTATGCGCAAACGGTCGAGGATGATGAAAAAATCAGCTGTTTCAAGTTGGGCTTGTGTGGTTTTATCTTCAATCAAGTCTTCTACACGATAGGTGGTTTCGTTACAGTGTACGCGGATATAGCCTTTTTGCAACAGCACCTTAAGCTCTTGTAGCAGGCTCCTTTTATCGTGTCTTACCAAAGGGCAAAGGAGCTGTACACTGCTGTTGTTGGGTAATTGTAGCGCCGCCTGAACTACATCTTCAACCCCGTGCTTTTTTACTTCCATACCCGAAAGGGGTGAAATGGTGCGTCCTGCCCTTGCAAAGAGCAACTTCATATAATCATATATTTCGGTAGAAGTGCCCACGGTTGATCGTGGATTCCGAACGCTCACTTTTTGCTCGATGGCCATGGCCGGTGAAATCCCCTTGATATAATCTACTTCCGGTTTTTTCATTCGTCCCATGAACTGCCGGGCATAACTCGACAGGCTTTCTACATACCGACGTTGCCCTTCGGCAAAGAGGGTGTCGAACACCAGAGACGATTTGCCGGAACCTGAAAGGCCGGTTACCACCACCAGCTTGTTCCTTGGAATGGCCAGGTCAATGCCCTTTAAATTATGTAACCTGGCGTTTTTAATGAGGATGTGATATCTCGGATCGAGCTGCTCCAGGGCAGTATGGCTAGGTAGGGTGGACATAAGCATGTAAAGGTCAGCAACAATTTTGGAGGATAAAAGTTGAAAATGAATGTTCTGCCGTCGGAATGCACGATAAGTATATTGCTAAAGTCTTTCGGACGGTTTTGAGCAAGTTATTGAGCGGTTGAAGTTTCATCAGACGGAATGATGGTTGCTGAATCAGGCTTTTTAAATGTTCAAAAGAATGACCTGATAGTGCAAATTTGTTAAATATCTATTGTTTAGTTTTGAAGTGTGAGGTCTTGCTATGATATCCTCTCGATGTTCTTTATTTTTTTCACCAAACCAAAACACCTATGAACAACCAATTAAACCCGTTCGCTCGAACGGTCCGGAATTTTATTTTCGGCTTTTTCCTTACGGGAGCTTGCTTAGTTTTTGCCGCTCCTGATGCTTCGGCTACGCATGGCCGGGCAAGTAACATCATCATCCAGCCCACTTCCAATCCAAACCAGCTTGAAATTAAAATCAGTCAGGCATGGAGAAGGTCTTTTTGGAGTAATGTAAATGTTGGCTCTCAAATCAGTGTCGGCAGTATGAATGTGAGCCGCTTAGAAGGAGGTTTTAGTCAAAATTTAAGCGTTGTCATTCAGGTTACCTCGGTAAATGTTGCTGAAGACTGGTTTTATGGGGAGCGAACTTTCGTAGTGAATGTTCCCAGTGCAGGCACTTATCGAGCGGCATTTAATGTGTGTTGTAAAATTAGCACACAACAGAATAACGCCAATTTGCTAGCCTACAACCGGGCTACCTATGTGCTCGGTGGTGGTAATAAATCGCCGGTGTCAACATTACCGCCTATTGTAAATTTGCCTACGGGTATGGCTAATGCACAATTTACGGTGCCGGCTTTTGACGAAGATGGCGACCCCATAACTTTCAGAATGGCTACAATTCAGGATTACAACAATAACGGTTCGTTCACACAGCCGGCGGGTATGGGTGTTGACGCAAACACTGGTGTAGTTAGTTGGTCTACTGTGGGTCGCGCTGTTGGTCAGCTTTGGAATGCAGTAGTCATGGTGCAAGACGACCAAGGGGCTGAAATCATGCTCGATTTCCTGGTGCGTATTACGCAGCAATCAACGCCGCCCGTTTTTGATTATACCGTTACACCAGCTAATGCAGCGGTATTCACTACCCAGCCTGGAACAGCAGTGCAATTTGGCGTACGCGCTTCCGATAACGATCCGGGCGACGTGGTGAGCTTACAAGCCATCGGATTACCTTCGGGTTCAAGTATGAGTCCGGGCCTACCGGCCAATGGCAATCCGGTTGAATCGGATTTTAGCTGGACCCCAACATCCGGCCAATTAGGTTCTTACATCATCAGCTTTATTGCGCAAGACCTGGTGGGTGTTCAAACCACCACCACAGTAACCATCAATGTAAGTTTGCGACCACAGTTTATGGCACCTACCCCAGGTGCAGGCTCTATCTTTTGCTTGGAGCCGGCTCAGGGACAAAGTCAGAGTGGTAGCATAGTAGCCGGGGATCCTGACCCAACCGATGTGGTGCAAATTACCAGCCTGTCGGGCATGCCTGCCAGCTTTGTTTTAGGGGGAAGTTTACCTACGACAGCGGGGAATCCGACTACATTGACCTATGATTTTAATCCTACTGCCACAGATTGGGGGCAGTATACCTTAAGCGTTACAGCTGTGGATGGCTTCAATGAAAGCACTACGCGTAGCTGGAAATATATTGTGAACGATCCGCCAACCTTTACTTCAACCCCGGTAACTTCCGTAGTTGCAGGTAGTTTGTACAGTTACACCATTACTACTGCCGATGTAAATACACCGCAGGGTGATTTTATTACGTTCCACCATGCCCATCGTCCGGCTTGGTTGAGCTTTACCGATAATGGTGATGGCACGGCTATCCTGAGTGGTACGCCAACCATAGCCGATGCTGGCATGCACATGGTTGAAATTCACATTGAAGACCAATTGAACCATATTGATGGTACACATTGTGGACAGGCCCATCAGATGTTCAGTATTGAAGTCATTCCTTGTAACATTCAATTGGTGTTAAGTGGTACGGATCCGCTTTGTAACGGCAGTATTGATGGCAGTGTGAGCATTAGTTTGCAAAATGCTGCAGCACCTGTGCAATATAGCTGGAGTAATGGGGCAACAACCTCCGATTTAACAGGCGTAGGTGCAGGCACTTACACCCTCGATGTGTTGGATGCCAATGGCTGTACCGCTTCGGCGAGCATCACCCTTGACGAACCTGCAGTACTTAGCGCATCAGCCAGTGCGGCCAGCTTTAATGGCGGATGGCATGTGAGCTGCAATGGTGCCAGTGATGGCAACATTACTTTGGATGTACAGGGCGGAACGGCACCGTACAGCTATAGCTGGAGCAATGGCGCCGCTACAGCAGATTTGTCAGGAGTAGCTGCAGGGAATTATACCGCTACCGTAACCGATGCCAACGGTTGCAGTGTTACTGCCAGCATCAGCCTTTCAGAACCTAGTGCACTTAGCGCATCAGCGAGTATTTCTCCCGACTATAACGTTAACCCCGGTGGCAGCATGCATACCATTTACCTCGGGTATGGTTCACAGTCGGTTAGTCTCCATGGTTCTGCCACAGGTGCAACACCTGGTTACAGTTACAGCTGGTCGCCAAGCACCGGCTTGAGTGCTCCCAATTCGGCCAATACCAATGCCGCACCTACCACCACCACCACCTATACGCTTGTGGTAACCGACCAGAATGGATGCACAGCTATTGCCACTGCTACAGTCTATGTGGTGGATGCCCGCTGTGGCAATAACCCAAGAAATCCCAAAGTACTCGTTTGTAAAGTGCCCCCCGGAAATCCTGGCAATGCTCATGAAATTTGTGTAGCGCCTGCTGCTGTAGCATCGCACTTGGCAACTGGTTCGTATGTAGGGCCTTGTAACCAAGGCAATGCCGGCGGTCGTATGGCGGGAGCCAGTGGATTCGATCCGGGCGACGATATGGTGGTTTACCCAAATCCATCTACTGGATTGTTTACCATTCAACTACAACACGATGAGCCTATCGATGTGCTGATAGAAGTTTACGATATGAAGGGCAAACGCGTGTTTGCCGAATCCGTTCCTTTTGGGAGTGGTACCGAACAGCATCAGCTCAAGCTCGAAGCAGAAGCTACTGGGATGTATATGTTGCGCGTTTTAAGCGGACAAACCCTCCACCAGGCCCGCATCATCAAGCAATAAGAGCATGACTACATGAGATTACAGACAAAAGCCCCCTTTGTGGGGCTTTTGTCATTTTAAGGTCATTCAGGTTAAAATTCTCTTAAAATGCATACACTCTACTTCAAAGTCTTTATATTGCACCTTAAATCAAACCAAAAGGAGGACCCTATATAGCCGCAGCTCTACACTAACCAATTTCTCAACAACTATGAAAACGCAAGTTGTGAGCGTTAGTGATCAAGAGTTGATCAAGCGCTATTTAGCCGGTAAAGAGCACGCTCTGGGTGTCCTTATCCAACGTCATAAAAGTAGGGTGTACACTGCCATTTACCTCATGGTCAAAAACCGTAATCTGGCCGAAGACATCTTTCAGGATACCTTTGTAAAGGTGATCGATACCTTAAAGGGTGGTCGCTACAACGAGGAAGGTAAGTTTTTGCCCTGGGTATTACGCATTGCTCATAACCTGTGTATCGATCATTTTAGGAAACAAGCCAAGATGCCGACGGTGAGCCCGGATGATGATTATGATCCCTTTGCACATCTCGATATGCGCGAGGGTACCATTGAGGATCGTATCATGAAAAGCCAGTCGCATGAAAAACTGCGCCGCTTGATTCAGGAGTTGCCCGAGGAGCAGCGCGAAGTGTTGGTGATGCGTATTTATGGCGGACTGAGTTTTAAGGAAATTGCAGAGGCCACCCAAGTGAGCATCAATACTTCCCTGGGCAGGATGCGTTATGCCTTGGGGAACATCCGGAAGTTGATTGATCAGTACCAGCTGAATTTATAATTTTCAGAAAGTTGACATTTTTTTGACACATACATAATAGGGCTAATGTCATCGCGTTAAAGAAACAAATCTACGCTATGACAGAAAACTCTACCCACGATTTATTGATTGCTTACCTTTTTAACGAACTCCGGCCTTCGGAGCGTAATTGTTTAGAGCATTATTTGATCAGTAGTGCTGATCTTCAGCAGGATATGCTGGTTTTTCAGCAAACTTTAGCCCAATTGAAAATGCCTTTGCTTGAGCCCAAAACGGCAACGGTGAAGCTTTTGCTGGATTACGCGGCTAGCTGATTAATTTAAAATCAAACACCGGGTTCACGGAGGGGTTATTCTACATTTAGAACAGGGGATAAGCCAATGGGTGCGCCTTCGATTTTTGAAATTCAAAATTCATCACTCGTGCTATCGCACTCGTTATTCAAGATTCAAAATTCGGTGGACGGTTAAACCCAATGAGCGCGCCTTCGACCAAACGGCATTTGAATTCAGGATTCGGGGCACGGGATAACCCAATGGGGGGGCTTGGATTGCATGGCGTTTCAGCTTTCTACTTCCACTTTTAACTCCCACTTCTCCTTCAACCTCACACTTCACTCTTCTAACTTCCCCTTGGGTTCCTGGAAATGTTTTCAGTTACGGAAACCAATGCAGTGCCAATTTTAGCTAACTTGGCGACCTTCGGTATGCCGGTTATTGATTTGCATAAGCTCAGGGAGCGCCTGTTGGCCTCGGTTTTTTTGAAGAAGCTCATCAAGGGGAGTTTCTGGCTAACATTGGGGGCCATGTTGTCGGGTGTGTTGATGTCGCTGGCCTCGGTGGTAATGGCACGCTTGTTACCAGCAGATGCTTTTGGCGAATATGGCATGGTAAAAGCCACCATCGATAATTTTTTGATTTTTGCCTCGATGGGGGTGGGGCTTACTACCACCAAATACATGGCCGAACTGCGCGACAGGCAGAAAGCTGCTGCATCGGGCATTTTGGGTACGGCGCTCTTGCTGGTGAGCGTATTGGGTTTGATTATTAGCCTGCTCATTGTGGTTTTTGCGGGCTTTTTGGCCGATGTTTTACTTAACAATCCCGACTTGCAAACTTCGCTCAGGCTAGGCGGATTCATTTTGTTGTTTGTGGCCATAAACGGCACCCAACTGGGTGCTTTGCTGGGTTTACAGGCTTATCGGGCCTATGGTTTGGCCAATTTAACCCAGGGACTGCTGCTGTTTGTAGGGCTTGGTCTGGGTGCTTACTGGGGCGGAGTAAACGGGGCTTTAACCGGACAATTACTGGCCATAGTGTTGATGGCGGTAATGCTGCATGGCTTGTTGCTGAAGCACGGCCGACGACATGGGGTGCAACCGAGTTTGCAGGGTTTCGGGCAGCATAGCCGAACAATCTACAAATTCGCCATTCCGGCTTCGCTGAGTACGCTTATTGTAGCGCCGACTTTGTGGGTGCTGAACAGTTTGTTGGTGAACGAACCTCTGGGTTATGCCGCCTTGGGCTTGTACAGTGCGGTGATGATATTTAGTCTGGCTATTCAACTGTTTAACGGTGCCATTGGTAATGCCTTGCTACCGATGTTGTTGGCCGATAAGGGAGGGTCAACTACTGCCAAAGACTTTTTTAACTATTTCGGGCCCTGGTTCGTAGCCATTGCCCTCAGTTTGCCTTTGGTGCTGGCTCCCGAACTGGTGGGATGGGTACTGGGGCACAAATACCCAATGCCTAAGGTTTTGCCGGTGCTCTTGTGGGTGCTGCTCAGCAGTTTGATTGTATCGAGCAAAAGCGGCTTGGCCCGCGAGCTCATTGTGCAAAATCGCATGTGGCTGAGCGTGTACAGCATGGGGCAATGGGCATTGACCAGCATTGTATGCTATTTTTTGCTCAGGGGTGAAGGGGCTTTGTCGCTAGCGGCAGCGATGGCTTTGGGTTATGTGGTGAATTACCTGTTGTTCATCCCGTTTTTTATCCGCAAAGGCCTCGCGCCAGCCTATGTGTTTTATAACCGCTGGGTTTGGCTGATTTGGCTTGCCATACTGGGAATGATGGCGCTGACTTACCAGGATGTAGCAGTTTGGCCGATTCGCCTGACTGGTCATTTCGGGCTACTGTTGCTCCTGGCCCGCGGGATGTATGGCTTGTACTACAGCTGCCTTGGCCAATCGCCAAAGCCAGACCCTGAGATTTAAGTTGTGATGATATAGCTGCTAGCTAGCGTTGTTGGCTGCAAATACGGCCTTAGCCTTCATTATTGTTCCAGGCCAGTAAATGGTGCCTGGTCATTATTTTTTGCGCGACGTTTACAGCTCACTAAAACGCGTTAAATTAGATGGTGAAACGGCGTTTTTGAGACAGACCGACGTTGTGCCCAATTATTATAAACATGGGGTTAGTTGAATTAAGCAATGATGAACTTGAAAGGCATTTGATAGAACAAATTGAATTCCTAAAGACTTCCTGTGAACTTTATGATAATGGCAAAATAAATGAAGCCAAAAGAATTGCAGTATGCATCAGAACACTATTTCATGACACTAAATATTCAAAATCACTTTTAGGCCAACTACAAAAAAAATCCAACCTGTTTTATAGCTCAAACCTGCCACTTGCAAAAGAATCAATTTCTAGTTTTTTTGGATTATGCATGATAGGAATGAAGGGAAAGGACTCTAAGTATTATCCAAAATTAGATGAAATGTTATTCAGTTCACAATGGCTGACATTTGAAGATTGGTGGAATGAGGTGATATTTAGAGACAAAGACTTTAATACAATAACAAGAAGATCTCTAATTAGGACAACAACAGACCAGGATGGGGGCGCACATGTTGATGAGAAGATTGACCAAATCTACTATAATCTATCTCGGAACAATTCGCTTGACATAAGTATCGTCGTTGATGGTATCCAAAATCAAATCCCACAGGCTGATAAAGCTGCAATTCGCCAAATAGGACATGAAATTCTTAAAACTTTCAATCCTGATTACTCAAAAATGCAATCAGCAAAGGTTGACCTTTGGTTAGCAGGACCTGAAACAGTACCTGGAAGTAGAGCATCAGAAGTTCTTAAATCCAAAAAGATTGGACGAAACGAAATATGCCCTTGTGGCAGTGGATACAAATATAAAAATTGTCATGGAAAATAACTGGGTACAAAAGCTAAGCTTTCCCCGCACTTGCGGGGCAGGCAGTGCGGCTCGAAGAGCCAAGCATGAAGCTAGTGTTGAAGGAAACCGGTTTCTAGCTTCCCCTATGGGTTTTATTATGTGATTCTCGAGATTTTAAAGGCAGCCAGTGGGGCTGCTTTTTTGTTTTTAGCCATTGGGTGCTGCGAACGGCTTGCGCATCGGAAGCGCCGAGTGAATTAGCACAGGCAGCAAGGCAATGGAAAAGTACGGTTGGATATGCTTGCTGCATCGGTTATTTTTGCGGCTGTTCAAATTTTGCGATGGCAAAATGATGGCCGAATAAATCAAAATTTTGCCTTTATTGCCGGTTGAACGAAGCTTGGGCGGTTGAATAGGCAGTTGGCAACAAGATGAAAGCAGCATTTACCGGATATTATGGCATGCAGAATGCCGGAGACGATGCCTTTTTGGAGGTGGTGGCTTGGGGTGCTCAGGCTTTTTGGTCGGTTGATGATGTATTGTTTTACAGCCCCATTTTGCCCGAACTACAGCACCCTGCCCGGCAGCTAAATGCTTTCGCAACTTATGGCCGTTTTATAGGGGCACTGCGCGAGCTTTTTAGTGCCGATGTATTTGTTTCGGCCGGGGGGTCAACCTTTCATTCGGCTTTGCACAAAACCGATTTGCGGACTTATGGCTTACTGAAGAAGCGTTTCGGTTTTGGTGGGCAATTGGGGGCAATTGGCATTTCGTTGGGTCCCTACAGCAGTGTGGCCGACGAACGAGACACGATCAACTACCTTCAGCGACTCGATTTTTTAGCCTTGCGCGATACACAATCGTACGAAATGGCCTTGGGTTACAACTTGCCTTATAGGCCAGTTCAGGCTTTTGATTTGGCCGCGCTTTTACCTGATGTGCCTGGAGTTCGTGTATCGTGTTCTTTAAAATTTGACGGCAAACCCACCTTAGGCATCAGCGTATGCAATTACGAAAGTTATACCCATGGCGATTTAGCGCAAGAACAGCAGCGCAATCGATTCATTCAATCGTTATTGTTGGAGTTGGCATCAATGGGCGACTACCGGTACCGTTTTTTTGTGTTCAACGGGCATGCTGAAATGGGCGACGAAGCCCTTACCCGCGAAATGATTGGTGCATTGCTGCGCACCAACGCACAACTCGATTACGAAATCGTGCCCTATGAAGCCCATGTAGCGCGGACCTTTTCAGCCATTGCGCAGTGTCAGGCCATGCTCAGTACCCGCTTGCACGCCAGTATATTTGCCTGCTACGCCGGTGTACCTTTCTTTTTGATGGAGTATCACCGCAAGTGCAGCGATTTTTTAGACGATGTAGGTCAGCATCCCGACTACCGGCTTGCTGATGGTGATGTGCCTGTACAAGCTGCTGCGCAAACCCTGGCGGCGGCCCTAAATGCACAGCAAGTTCATCGGCCGCAGTATTTAGAAGAAACCAGGGCTAGGGCTTTGCTGAATTTTACAGCCACTTTTCGGCCATAGGCCGACCCTTTTTCCTAATTTAGCGCATTCATGACGCGCAAGGAACGATACCAATGGGTAATTGAGCATTTTTTACGCACGGCCCCCGATGCCGAAACGGAATTGTTTTACAGCAATCCATACGAATTGTTGGTGGCGGTGGTGCTCAGCGCTCAGTGCACCGACAAGCGCGTGAATCTGACCACCCCCCGTTTTTTCGAGCGCTTTCCGACTGCTGAAAGCTTATCGCGCGCTACGGTAGAGGAAGTTTTTGAGCTCATTCGCAGCATTTCGTACCCCAACAACAAGGCCAAGCACTTGGTAGGGTTGGGGCAGATGCTGCACCATACGTTTAAAGACGTAGTGCCCTCCGAAATTAATGATCTGGTAAAGCTGCCGGGTGTCGGCCGAAAAACGGCCAATGTTATCGCCTCGGTGATATTCGATAAACCCGCCATGGCGGTAGATACGCATGTGTTTCGGGTATCGGCGCGCATGGGGCTCACCCAAAAAGCACGAACTCCGCTCGAAGCCGAAAGGCAATTGGTGAAATACCTGCCTGAGCATTTGGTGAGCCGCGCGCATCATTGGCTCATCTTGCACGGCCGTTACGTTTGTGTGGCCCGCAAACCCAAGTGCGGCGAATGTGCGCTTCAGGAGGCTTGTCAATATTATCAAAAACAACAGCGCAAACTGGCGCTCAAAACATCAACCCATGTTACAAACTGATTTGACCGGAAAAACTGCCCTGGTAGGGGGTGCAACGCAAGGCATTGGCCGCGCCACTGCCATGTTGCTGGCTGCCCAAGGCGCCAATGTGGTGGTGATGGCCCGCAATGCCGACAGCCTACTTGAAACCTTACAAGCATTACCCAATACGGGCGAGCAGGAACACGGCTTTTTGGCTTGTGATTTTAGCGATACAGCTATGTTGCAAAATGTGCTGGCCGCCTGGACGGGAGGTGGCATGAAAGCCCACATTTTAGTGAATAATACCGGCGGCCCGCCTGCTGGCCCCATTCACTCTGCCAAGCTGGTGGAGTTTGAAACGGCTTTCCGTCAGCACCTGCTGGCCAACCACTTACTGGCCCAGGCTGTGTTACCCGGGATGAAGGAGGCTGGCTACGGCCGCATCATCAACGTAATCAGCACTTCGGTGAAATTGCCGCTGAAAGGCTTGGGCGTGAGCAATACCATTCGGGCGGCTGTGGCCAATTGGGCCAAAACTTTGTCGAACGAGGTGGCGTCTCACGGCATTACCGTAAATAATGTGTTGCCTGGGGCCACACGCACCGGCAGGCTCGAACAAATCATCCACAACAAAGCAACAAAAAGCGGATTAGAAGCCGCGGATGTGGCCTCGGATATGTTGGCTGAAATCCCAGCCGGACGTTTTGCTGAGCCGGAAGAAATTGCGGCCGCCATTGCCTTTTTGGCTAGCCCGGCTGCAGCATACATCAATGGTATTAACTTGCCGGTAGATGGCGGACGCACAGGTAACCTTTAATTGCTGGCCATGATCGATATGCTCAATTACATCAACGGACAGTTCCAACCGGCTTTGGGCGGTGCTTGGTTGCCAAATTACGAACCGGCTACGGGGGCGGTGTACAGCCGCCTGCCCGATTCGCAGGCTGCCGATGTAGAAGCAGCCATTGTGGCGGCTGAAACCGCTTTTCCCCTTTGGTCGGGGATGACTACGGCTGAACGTGCGAAAATCATGGAGCGGGTGGCTGATTTGCTTGAAAGCAGGTTGGAGGAATTTGCTCGTGCCGAGAGTTGCGATCAGGGCAAGCCTGTTTCGCTGGCAAGGCGTATGGACATACCTCGTGCCGTAGATAATTTTCGCTTTTTTGCATCGGCCATCCAGCATTGGAGCAGCGAAGCACATGTAACCGACCAAACGGCCATTAACTACACCTTGCGCCAGCCGCTGGGGGTGGTGGGCTGTATTTCGCCTTGGAATTTGCCGCTTTATTTGTTCACCTGGAAAATTGCTCCGGCCCTGGCAGCCGGTAATACGGTGGTGGCCAAACCTTCGGAAATTACCCCCATGACGGCCTTTTTGTTTAGCGAATTGTGTCGCGAGGCCGGCATGCCCCCCGGGGTACTCAACATTGTACACGGCTTGGGTGCCAGCATTGGCAATACGCTCAACGTACACCCAGCGGTGAAGGCCATCAGTTTTACCGGCGGAACGCTAACCGGGGCTACCATTGCCCGGCAGGCGGCGCCTTTGTTCAAAAAGTTATCGCTTGAGTTGGGCGGTAAAAACCCCACGCTCATTTTTGCCGATGCCGATTACGAACTGGCTTTGAGTACGGCTGTACGTTCGGCCTTTACCAACCAGGGAGAAATATGCCTGTGCGGTTCGCGCATTATGGTGGAGCAAAGTATCTACGAGCGTTTCCGCGACGATTTTGTGGCCCGTGTGGCCGCCTTGAAGGTAGGCGATCCGAACGATGAGCAAGCTGATTTGGGTGCCATTGCCTCTGAACAGCACTTCAACAAGGTGATGGGCTATATTCAGTTGGCACAAGAAGAAGGCGGGCGCATCCTCACCGGGGGCACAGTTGTGCAAGGCGAAGGTCGTTGCGCTGGTGGGTGGTTTATTCGTCCTACGGTAATTGAAGGTCTGGCCAATAGCTGTCGCACCAATCAGGAAGAAATTTTTGGTCCGGTAGTTACGTTACAGCCCTTCGATACCGAAGAAGAAGTGCTTGCGATGGCCAACGATACGGAGTACGGCTTGGCGGCGGGGGTATGGACCAGCAACCTCAGTCGTACGCACCGCCTGGCTGCCCGCCTCAAATTCGGCATTGTATGGGTGAATTGTTGGTTGCTGCGCGATTTGCGTACGCCTTTTGGCGGCCACAAAGCCTCGGGCGTAGGGCGCGAAGGTGGTTGGGAAGCGCTGCGGTTTTTTACCGAGCCTACCAATGTGTGTGTGAAGGTTTGAGTAGGAACAGCTTCGCGATCGGTTTCATAGAAGGCAGCATTCGCCTGCGTTTAGGCCGACCTTTGAAGCCATACCGCGCTATCTGAAGCTGCAGCTTTTTATAAATGGAATCGGCCCTGGCACCAATGCTTTTTATTGAAAGTTCGTATGCTTTTTTTTTGATGTTGTTCGGTGTGAGCCCGGCATCTGCAATTGCTGATAGCAGCTTGCTGGCCCGGAGCCTTTCGCTCCTTTCGAAAAGCAAATGATATGGGAATTGAGTATCCTCACGGCCATTAATAACCGTGGTTTATGAGGCTGAAAGACAGCGCACAACTTACGATCGCTAGGCTCTCCAGATGGTGCCAAATGCAACTTCACCTGTGTTGAGTTTCGTGTCTGCGGATGCATTCGTGTAATCGTGTTTTTATTCGTACCTTTGCGGCACAGCTACAGGAGATTGCGTTTTCCGGTTCTAGAAATGAACCCCATTGATGCCTGATCCTTACAGGCATTTTCATTTAAACACATTTATGGCAAGATCACAAGTCACTTTTAGTAAAAGAGAAAACGAAAAAAAACGCGCTCAGCGCAAAAAGGAAAAAGCAGAAAAGCGCGAAGAGCGCAAATCCAACAGCGATAAGGGCAAATCATTCGAAGATATGCTGATGTACGTTGACCAGGATGGTAACCTGGTAGAGAGTCCGCCCGATCCCAAAGACAGAAAAAAAATCAAGGCCGAGGATATTGAACTCGGTGTTCCCAAGCAGCAAGAAATTGATCCTGCTGATTTGGTGCGTCGCGGTACCGTTACTTTTTACAATGCCTCAAAAGGATATGGTTTTATTCGCGATCACGAATCGCAGGAAAGCGTATTTGTGCACGCCAATGGCTTGCAAATCGATATAGCCGAGCAAGACCGTGTAAGCTTCGAAACGGTGAAGGGCCCTAAAGGGCTACAGGCCGTTAATGTGCGAAAGTAAGTGCCTTTATGTTGATCCCAATCCCAGCGATGCGGGGGATGAGGATTAAATAAAGCTATTTGATTCCAGCACTGATGTACCAGTCTTCTATTTTTTAGAATTTTGTGGCGTAATTTGAACTTTTAGATGTATTTCGGCTCAGTTCCACAAATGAAGGGCGTTAGAGCGGCTTGATTTGTGTATTTTGTCGCACCCATGAAGATTGTATCTACGCTAAAACCCTCAGCAAAATTTGGCTGGCTGCTCTTGGCCATTTTTTTGGTATTCCTGAGCTTCAAACACATGAAGCGTCACAAATATTTTAGCTGGGAAGGTCCTGTTTGGGCCGATGTAGCCGGTTATTTTGTGTACATGCCAGCAAGTTTGTATTACGAATGGGATGGCAATCGCGTACCGGAAGCGGCCGTGGAGCGCTTGGGTATGGGTTTTTCGCTCGAAGAAAACGGCATTATTCGCACCAAATATACGTATGGTGTGGCCTTAATGCAATTGCCCTTTTATTTGGTAGCAGATGTCTGGGTACGCTGGAAAGAAGCTTCAGCCCAACCCCGGGGCTTTAGCCTTACGCACCAACGGGCCATCATGGTGGCCGCTATTTTTTGGTTGATCTTGGGGTTGTATTGGCTAGGCGGCTGGTTGTCGGTACGCTTTAGTTCAACCGTTATTGGCTTTAGTTTGATGGCGATGCTGATGGGGTCGCATTTGTGGTACTACAGCATCGATTCGGGCGGGATGTCGCATGTGTATTCCTTTGCGCTATTTGCTGCCGTTCTCCGCTTGCTTCAGCGAAAATGGGAGCTCGGGTGGTTGCTTAAGCATTGGTTGCTGTTTGGTTTTGTGAGTGGTTTAATTGTGGTCATCAGGCCCACCAATGCCCTGTTTTTGCTGTTTGCCGTATTGCTTTGGCAGGGGCAGGTGCAGGAAATATGGCCCCGGTTGAGGTCGATGCTGCAACCTACAGGCCTTATCCTCCTTATCTTGGCTTTCGGTTTGGCGCTTTTTCCGCAACTGTTGTATTGGAAATACGCACATGGCAGTTGGGTGTATTACAGTTACCAGGACGAAGGTTTCAACTGGGCTAAACCCCAGCTAATCAAATTCTTGTTTTCGCCGGCGGGAGGTCTATTTTGGTATGCACCTGTATATTGGCTGGTAGTTCCAGCTTGGTTCCGCTGGCGCAATGAAATGCAGCAACAAGCTATGGTATGGCTCTTATTTACCTTTGTTTTGTTGTACGTGTTTTCGTGCTGGCACAACTGGAGGTACGGTGGGGGGTTTGGTGCCCGGGTAATGATCGAATATTTGGTGTTTGCTGCCGTGCCAATGGCCTACGGTTTTGAGTATTTGCTCGAGCGGGGAAGTAGTAAACGCATGGGGTGGGCAATTGGGGTATTTGTGGTGTTGGTTTTTTGGGGGCTCAAGCTCAATTATTCTTTTGGACGCTACTTTTTTGGCGATGGCGACTGGGATTGGGCGTATTACGCACGGATGATTTTTAAATAATTTTAGCAGCCCAATGTATCTTACATACAAAAAGCAGCCCAATTGGGCTGCTTTTTACGTGAAGCTGCTTGGCAATTAGCCTTTGGGTAACTCCTTTTGGCCATTGGCATGTAAAGCAAACCTGCCTTCGTTGCGGGCATGTACCTGATCGTAGCGCGGCCAAGGCCAGCCACCAAATTGGGTGCGGTGAAAATCGTCGAAGGCCTGTTGGATTTCCTGCTTGCTGTTCATCACAAAGGGACCATACTGAATAACCGGCTCGCCTATAGGACGACCCTGAAGCACAAGCACCTTAGATGGGTGGTTGCCATTTTTGATGCGCACTTTACCATTGGCCATAAGTTCGGCGCTGTGGTAGCGCGCTATTGCCTGTCCGTTAAGCTGAATGCCTTCACCCTGATAAAAATAAAGCGTACGGTTAATGCCGGCAGAAGCCAGTGGTAAATCCCACTCGGCATTGGGTGCTAAGGAAATATTCCACACAGCAACCTCATTCTGCGGATCGGCTGCCCAACTGTTGGGCGGTGGGGCAGGAGCCTGTACATTACCCAACTTGCCAGCAATGACTTCAGCTTCTATTTTTCTTCCTGCAGCATCCTGATGGCTGTATTTGCCCAGGTTTTCGTGCCAGAACATTTTAAAATGCGGCTCTACCATTTTGCTCTTACGAGGCAAATTCAACCAAATTTGGAAAAGCTCGAGCGGATTTTCCTTGTCTTGGTGTAAACAAGGAAACATCTCGGAATGCTGTACGCCTTTACCGGCGGTCATCCATTGCACATCGCCATCGCCGTAGCGACCGGCTGCACCTACCGAATCGGCATGATCTACCAAGCCTTCGCGTACCACCGTAATGGTTTCAAAGCCACGGTGCGGGTGCCCGGGAAAGCCCGGTACCTTCTTGCCATGATACATCCTAAATCCGTCTTTGATAATAAAGTCATTGCCCATGTGCCGGCCGGCCAGCGAAGTGGCTGGTCCCATTTGCTCATTGCCCTTGGGAAACTTGTCTTCGTGGTGCACGCAGAACAAAAAGGGATCGGCGGTTTCCCATTGGAAGCCCAGGGGCTTGATGGCCCCGATTAATTTTGGATTGTTAGTGGTGGTTGTTTCCATACTTGTTGTTTTGGCCAAACCCGCAAAAGGCCAAGCGAGCGCGGCTGAAAGCCCTATGCCCAGCTTACCCAAAAAACCTCTTCTGTCGTCGTTTGATTTCATTGTTTAAACTTTGATTTATTGCTAACGGCAAATTATCACAAATTGTTCAATGGCCTCGACTAAAACAAACCGTCGATCTGCATTTTTTTATAGGCACATTGAGCGCTTAATACCGCACCGGGAATGCCCTGGCCAGGGTAAGTGCTATCGCCACAGGCATACAGTCGGTGTTTCAACAAACGTGCCCCTTGCATTTGCCAGGGTTTGATGTGCTTATATTGTGGATAGCCGCCCACAAATCCCCATTTTCTTCCTGTCCATTTTTCCCAACTTTTGGGGCCCGAACTGTGCAGGTAGTGGATGTGATCTTGCAAGATGAGGTCATGTTTTTCGAGGGTTTGCAAGATGAGCTGCTCAGAAGCCGTTCGATCGGCCAGCTGCCGACCCTGCGGGTTGGGCCAGTGTGTGCTCACCGATGCAGCCATATGTCCTTCAGGGGCGCGGTTGGTATCGTTGGCCGGGTGTAACGACAGAAATATGCTCTTGCTGCCAATCCCAGGTAGTGCTTCTGCCAAATGTAATTGGTAATGTAAGCAATCATAACTACGATGTGGGCGAAAGCCTATGCCCAATTGCAGTGCACTACTCAGCATTTCGGAACCCATGCTCCTGGCTGTTAAACCGTTTTTAAGCGGCCCTTCTTCCAATAAGTCGCTGAGGTTATTGAGGGGGACGGCCGATACCACGGCATCGAATGGGTATTGGGCTTTGCTTGTTCGAAGGCTGATGCCATTTTTTTTGATAAGTAAGCGCACTACACCTTCGCGGAAATGTATTTGCCCGTTTTTAGATTCGATAAAGGTGGTGAGCCGGTCGACCAGATTGCGCATTCCTCCCGGCAAGTAGTAATTGCCAAAGTTTGTATAGCAGAGTGCCGTTGCTCCAAAAAGTACATTTACTTGAGTATGGGTGTTTTGCGCGGTTATCATAAGCTGCTCATCTACAAATCGAATAAAGTCATGGTTTTGCTGCAAACCATGTTTTTGTAGCAAGCTTTCCATGCTTCGGAAGGCTTCGGGGATGAGCTGCAGCTGATGGGGGCGGAATCCCCCTGCCAGCGAAATCAAATCGCCGAAATTTTGGGGAGGAAAGGCAGTATGCAATCCCGATACCTGCCATACCTGCCTGCTGATGGTGTAGCATTCGGTCCAAAAGCTACGCTGACCAGCCGGTCCAAAATGGTTTTCAGCTTCGCTTATCCAGGCCTCGAGCGATTGGTGGCGCTGAATCCGCCTTTTCCCCAATCGAACCTCCATGGGCAGCGCAAGGGGTAGGGCAGGTAAATCCATGTCCAATTGTTTCATCAAGCGCTCCAAGGGCATGCCTTCGTCTAACCCTACCAGGGTGGTGGCCCCGGTTTCAAACCAATAGCCTTTGCGCCAATAGGTGCTGCTGCAACCCCCGGCCATCCAGTTTTGTTCGAATACGGTTAACTCGGCGCCTGCTTGTGCAAGCAAACTAGCCGCAGTTAAGCCGGCCATGCCCGTACCGATTACAGCAATGCGCTTTTTCATGCCTGAGCAACAAAAAAGGCCGGTGCTTGTTTCGCCCGGCCTTTGATTTGCAGTTAATGAAGCTTGTACAGGGGTTGCACTATGCTTTTATTCTCGTATAAAGCGCTTAACTACACTAAAGTCTTTTCCAGATATACGCAGGAGATACATTCCCTTGGGCAAGCTGCCCACTTGCAATTGTTCGGCTGAAGCATCCACTTCGATTTGCTGCCGATATACCAACTGTCCGAGGGGGTTTCGGATTTCTAATTCCTGTGCCTGCAATTCGCCCCAATTGAGGTTAAGCACAGCCGTGGTCGGGTTGGGATACAACTTAATCTGCTCGGCAGCCAATTCCTGCACGCTTACGCCCTGTATGATGGTAACCACATCGGTAAGGATGAGGCTATCGGTGCAGTTGGCGTTGCTGCTCAATAGCCTAATGGTGTAAGTGCCCTGCTGCTGGTAGATTTTTTGCGGGGCAAATCCAGTGGCCGTGGTACCATCGCCAAAATCCCAGAAATAATCGCTGGCAAACAAACTTTGGTTGATGAGACCAATAAAACGCCCGGCATTGTACACCGAATCACGTACACGGAAGTTGGCAATGGGGGCATCGGGAATGATGACGCTTAATTCAAACGAATCTACGCCTAAGCTGTTGTAGCCATATAATGTGACTGGGTAAATGCCTGGCGCCAAACGAATGACCGGGTTTTGTGCCGTATCGGTGAACGCGGCTGACTGCCAATGTAAACTGTCGGCATTAAATACAGTCGACAGCAATTGCACTTGTACACTGTCGCATCCCCCCAGTGTAATGAAGTTAAAGTTAACCAAGGGCTTCATGTTAGAAATGAGCACTTCTATATCGTCGAGGAAAAGGTTGTTGCCGTTAGCATTGGTGCTTTCGAAGCGTAAAACCACTTCGCCCAATCCGAGGTAGGCGCTTAAGTCGATTTGGTTATTTTGCCATTGCCCGTTACTTGAAGGGATAAAGATGGTGCCGATGGGCTGACTGGTGGCCAGGTTACTGCCCCCTTCGGCCCATAAACTTGTCCAGCTGTCGCCACAGTCGGTACTGATAGAAACACGAAGGCTGTCGTTGCTGCTGCTGTCGCGCTGGGCGTAGGCATGTGCAAATCGCAGCACAAATAAGCCGCTGTCGGGTGCGCTGAGTCGGCCGGTCTCCAGGTAGTCTTTTTGGCCAATATCACTGTAGCCAAAGAGGTTGATGTAGGCCGAACGGTTACCGGTAGGTCGTCCGATGGTGCTTATGGTGGTCCAACCTATACTGTTGTCAGGGTTGCGTGGAATGAGCTTACTGGCAAAGAGGTTGCTGCTGGTAAAGCGTTCAATCAGTGGTGGGTTGTCTTGCGTGCGAATGGAAATGAGGCTGGTTTTTTGGTTGTCGAAAGTATCTACTTCGGCTATAGCGGTATCGAGTATGATTTTGAAGCTGAAGTTGAAATTGGTTTGTCCGGCAGGAACCGGCAGGGTAGGCAGGCTGATGGTATCGCGTTGGTCGGTTTGCAAGCTACCCAACCACAACAGGGTATCGTAGGCTGCAGTACCTATGCGGTAGAGGATTTTGGCTTCGCTGATGCTGGAGTCGCCGAGGTTCACGAAGCTGATGACGGGTTGGATGCTGTCGCCGCAGATGATGGTTTCGGGACTGATGAGTTCTGCGGCCCGTACGTTATAATCGCCATAATTCGGTCGTGCCGGTACATTTCCCTGGTTTACAAGGTAGTTAAAGGCTGCTTCGAGGTTCATCATGCCCATGCCGAAGGTATTGTCTTCGCCTGGAGGCCCCAGGTCGGTAGCTGAATAGAGGATTCCTCTTAAGATGTCGCTTCCGGAGAGGTAAGGAAAGGCTTCTTTCAGTAAGAGCACAGCGCCAGAAACATGGGGTGCGGCCATGGAGGTACCGGTGAGGTTCGCGTAACCGCTGGCTCCGGTACTGGCAGAACGGATGTTGGTGCCCGGGGCCGACACTTCGGGCTTGATTAGCAATTCTTGATTGTTGGTGGGGCAGATTGAAGGCCCTCGGCTGCTGCTGTTGTTGATGGGGAAGCCGCTTACGGCACCTTGGATATTGCCAACGCAAAAGGTGTTGACTTCATTGGTGATTACATTTTTTGGAGCAGTAATGGTGCTAGCTCCCGGGCCGCTGTTGCCTGCCGAAAATACAACGGCTACCCCAGCTGCTTCGAGGGCATTCAGCACGGGTACTACGGTGCTGTTACATTGGGTGGTACCTTGCGAGCCGCCCCAGCTGTTGTTGATCACGTCTGGCACATCGTCGGAGGTGTTTGGGTCTCCATCGGGGTTAAGCGCCCATTGAAAAGCGCCTGTAGTGCCACCCCCTGAGCCTGCACAGAGCGATCCTGCTGCAATCCATTGGGCATTTACCGCAAAGCCGATGGTGTCGCGGGTGTTCAGGTCGAGTCCAATCATGGTTCCAAGTACGTGGGTTCCGTGGTTGTTGTTGTTGCTACAGGCAGTAGGCATGGTGCCTGGGCCAAACCAGGTGTGGGCGGGGGGTACAAACAGTCCCCGCCAACGCGAGGCAAAGGACGGGTGTTCGCGCCATACGCCATTATCGCTTACCATGGCTAAACGTCCGCGGCCGGTATAGTCGCGGGCCCACATAAACGGGGCTCTCGAAATGCGGAGCCCGATTTCGGAGCCATTGGGGATTTGTGGACTATTGGTTGATTCGACCACCACCGGGTCGGGTGCCATGAATGGGTCCATATCTTCTTCCATGGCTTCAATGCCGGCGTTTTGATTGGCCAATGCCAGCAGGAGCGCAGGCTGGGCCTCTACAATGAGTAGGTTGGTAATCCAATAAGGCTCAATGTATTTAAGGCTTCCTGGCATGGATTTTTCAAGCATTTCTATGCGTTGGAACCAAAGAGGTTGGGTAGCCTCGGCTTTGGCCATGAGGAGTTTTACCACCCTGCGGTTACGTTCATGAACATGGGGGCGCTCCCGGTCGAAATGAGCACTGAGCGAGTCGATATTCACCCGGTCGGCAAGTAATATTCTTACCCGATAATAATTCTGGGCGTTTTCGGCATTTGTGAGGATTTGTAGCAAATCCGATTCTATGGCCTGCATTTGTGCATGCCCCAACAGGCTACCCAATAATATGGGCAGCATAACCAACAACTTCTTCATTTAGGATGTAAATTTGCCTTATTCGATACTTATTACGGTTTTAGGAATAATGTTTAAACAGCAATATACGACATGAAAAGCATATCTCTGCGCAATGCCACCATAATTAATGAAGGGCGCATTTTCGAAGGCAATGTTTATGTGAAGGATGGTAAGATATGGAATGTGGATCCCATAGGTAAAGACCGTATAGCCGATTGGCAGCTCGATTTGAAAGGGGCCTATCTTATTCCGGGCGCCATTGATGATCAGGTGCATTTCAGAGAGCCGGGGCTTACCCACAAGGGCGAACTCATGACCGAGTCGCGTGCAGCTGTAGCGGGTGGGGTTACCAGTTTCATGGAAATGCCTAATACCGTACCCGGAGCTACTAGCCGCGCATTGCTCGAGCAGAAGTACAGTCGCGCTGCGGAAGTATCAGCGGCGAATTACTCCTTTTTTATGGGCACTACCAACCACAATTTGGAGGAGTTGTTGCAGACCGACTACAGTCAAGTGTGCGGGGTAAAGATTTTCATGGGGAGTTCTACTGGCAATATGTTGGTTGACGATGAAGCGGCTTTACAAGCCATTTTTAGTCAGGTTCCGGCCCTCATGGCGTTGCACTGCGAGGTTGACCCTATGATAAAGGCCAACCAGCAAGCTTATCTTGACAGCTATGGGGCTGATGGGTTGAATGCACAGATGCATCCGTTAATCAGGAGTCGGGAGGCTTGTTATGCCAGCAGCAGCAAGGCAGTAGAAATGGCCAAAAAATATGGAACGCGCATTCATGTGTTACATATCAGTACGGCCGAGGAATTGGCGCTCTTTAGCAACGAGCTTCCTTTGGAGCAGAAGCGCATCACGGCGGAAGCTTGCATTCATCACCTGTGGTTCAGCGATGAAGATTATGCCGAAAAGGGGAATTTCATCAAATGGAACCCGGCGGTGAAGTCAGCCAGCGACCGCGATGCCATTTTGCAAGCGGTAAACGATAATCGCATCGACGTGATTGCTACAGACCATGCACCGCATACGCTGGAAGAAAAGCAGCAAGCCTATTTGCAGGCACCCAGTGGCGGGCCATTGGTGCAGCACAGTGTACAGGCCATGTTTGAGCTTGCTGCCCAAGGAAAAATCAGCTTCGAACATGTGGTGCAAAAGATGAGTCACGATGTGGCCAGACTTTTCCGGATTCAAAACAGGGGTTTCATTCGCGAGGGTTATCAAGCCGATATGGTTGTGGTAGAAAAACAATTGTATCTGGTAACAAAACAAAATTTATTGTATAAATGTGGTTGGTCGCCATTCGAGGGGCAGCATTTCCAGCACCGCATTGCCACCACCCTGGTGAATGGGCATCCTGTATGGCACGAGGGGCAATTAGATACCCAATTCAGGGGAGATAGACTTACTTTCAATGTAAATTTTTGATTTTTAGACCAAAATGTTTGGAATGTAGAACAGCAAAGTCGTAATATTACGTTTCGACTAAAAGCTGTTTTTATGAACAAATTATTACGATCGCTTGCGCTATCGGCAAGCTTCATGTTTTTATTTGGATTGCAATCAAGTGCCCAATACTGCCAGTCGGGCGCAACGAGTACCGGCGATTCTAAGATAGATAGTGTGATAGTGGCAGGCATTGTGAGCGGCAGTTCGGCTTCGAACTGCGAAACTTACACGGACAATTCCAGCCTTGTGGGCAATGTGTTACAGGGATTAACTTACGATATTCGGGTGGTTGCCGGTACATGTGGAGGTTCATACCCTCGTATATTCAAAATTTTTGTGGATTGGAATGGTGACAGCACCTTCACCCAAGCCATAGATTCTATTGCGACCCTTGGGCCAACTGCTGCAGGTGCGATGCAAGAAGCCTTCACGCACACCTTTACGGTTCCAACAGGTATTGCTCCTGGCCCGAAGCGTTTAAGGGTGGTAATGCGTGAAACTTCATTGGCTTCTAGTTTCACCTCATGTGGTACTTTTACTTGGGGAGAGACAGAGGATTACACCCTGAACGTAACAGCCGCAACCGGTTTGGATGCTGCAGTAACGGCTTTGGTGAATCCAACGGCTCCTATTGCTGCCAGCAGTGTGAGTTCGGTAACCATGGAAATATCAAACTTGGCTGCCGATCCTATCGTTACGGGCTCAGTAGGCTATCAAATTGACAATAATCCGCCAGTCATTGAAGCTTGGTCGGGGACCTTGTTAACCTTGCAGAATGCGAACCATACCTTTGCGACAACCTTTTCTGCTCCGGCATCAGGTTCATTTACGGTAAAAACTTGGTTTACCGATGCCAATGGCCTTGGCGCCGACCAAAATACAGCGAATGACACGCTCACGCGTACATTTTGTGTGGCCTTGGCAGGCGGCTTGTACTCGGTAGGAAGCAGTCCCACAGCCGATTTCCCCGACATAGCCAGTGCAGTACAATCGATGGTTTGTGGTGGCGTAGGCGGGCCGGTAACCTTTTCGATAGAGCCAGGAACTTATTATGGTAGTTACACCCTAAACAATATTGTAGGGGCATCCCTTACCAATCCGGTAACCTTTACCAGTTTAACAGGAGATCCGGCAGATGTGATTCTGATTCATGATACAGCAGCCGCTGCTGCCAACCGGAATATTTTTACCATCAATAATTCGCCCGGTCTCACCTTCAATGGCTTAACCCTTCGCCGGACAATTAATCCTACAACCGGGCCATTTGCGAATGTATTGGTTCAGAATTCCAATAACCTAACCTTTTCGAATTGTGTGTTCGATGATGCTACACCTATCGCTACGGTTCCCTTTAACAGCAATGGACTTCGTGTGAATCAGGGCAGTAATAACGTGGTGAGTGGTTGTATTTTTAATGGATTTTACTTTAGTGTTTACTTCACCGGGCCAACTGCCAACAGTGCTTACCAAGAGTTCAACGTGGTTACGGCCAATACCATAAACAACTACCGTTATGGTGTCTACCTGTTAAATCAGTCGCTTACCCAAATAGCAGCCAACCAGATCAACAATAATGCTTCTGCATTTGGTTATGGGATTTATCTCGACAGGGTGGTGGCGAATAACGTATTTGAAAACGCCATCTTGGGTAGTTTGGGTGATGGAGGTATTTACGTTTGGAACCCGAATGATAGCATCATTGGGGTAACTACCTTGGCTAATAATGTGATTTCTGGCACCTACACCACTACCAATTCGTTCAGTTCAGGTTATGGAATATATGTATTTGGCTCCTTTTCGGCTACAGCTACCAATCCGGTAAATCAAGCCGATGCCATTCATATTTATCACAATACCATTAACCTCAGGATGAATGCACCTTCAACCACTTCTAATTTTGGGTTAATCCATATTTTGGGAGGTTCGGCCACTGCACCAGCCTGGAATGCGGTAGATATCAAAAACAACATGATCCATGCGATGGCCGCACCAGGCACCAATTTGCCGGTCAATATGGTAGGCATGTTGTTTACCAACGACACCTTGGTTGGGGTACTCAGTAGTAACCACAACATTATCTCCTTATTAAATGCTTCCGGCACACTTTCTACCAACAGTGTGGTAAGAAATAATCAAGGGGCACTAATTTATGCCACCATTGCCGACTGGACTACAGCCCGTGGGCAAGATGCGAACTCCGTATCGTTGAATCCGAACCTTACCTCAATGAACCTGCCGGTACCTTCGAGTGCGGCGGCAGACAACCTGGGTACACCACTGGCTGCAGTAAGCACCGACATTTTGGGTACGGCCAGAAGCACTACAACGCCTGATATTGGGGCTTATGAGTTTACGCCATCGCCCACTGATTTGGCCATGGTCGCCATTCAGATACCCGCTGCATGCTCTGGTCCAAACCAAAGCATGAGCGTGGTGATGCGCAATGTAGGTACGCTTGCTTATGATTTCGGGCTTGATTCCGTGATTGTAAGTGCATCGGTGAGCGGGCCTATACCGCAAGCCTTTAGTACCAGCATTTCTTCAGGAGTTTTGCAGCCGGATAGCAGCATAACGGTATTGGTGACTACTGCATTGGATTTAACAACTGGCGGTAACTACAGCATTACTGCCGATTTGGCGAGTAATTCAGATGGTAACGGTTTGAATAACCAAACCAGTTCTAGCATCAATGTGGTTCAGCCGGTGGCCGCGCCCTACCAGCAAGGTTTTAATACTCCAGGAATTCCTGCCGGCATTCAAACCAGTATGGCACATAACGCTACTATTGGTGTTGGTCAGTCGGGTGGTCTTCGGCAGAACGTTTGGTCGTCGCAAGTTGCCAATTTGCGCTTGCCAATTATAGGGCCAGTAGATACTGGTGCCGTATTTGATTTTGATTACAAAGTTACCGACTGGCCTTCGGGCTGGCCAGGCACGCCAACTACTATGGGTGTTTCAGATACCATTAAGATTGAGTTGTCAACCGACTGTGGTCAGTCGTTCTTCTTGCACGATATGATTACGGGCAATACGCACACCCCATCTAGCAACTACGCTACCAAGCGGGTGTTGTTGGGTGCTTTCCCCAACCAGCAAGTCATAGTTCGGATTAGCTTCCGTCAGTTTTCTGGAATTGATGTTTGGTTTGACATAGACAATTTGAACCTCTTTACGCCAATGCCAACGGATATGGGCGTTTATGCCATCACAGCACCGAAGAGCGGTTGCGGATTGACAGGCAGCGATACGGTAAGCATCAGGGTGGTGAATTTTGGTACAACTTCGTCTAACGACATCCCAGTGGCATATCAAGTGAATGGAGGAACGCCGATTATCGACACCATATTTGCTACGGTATTGCCAAACGACACGGTTAATTTCAATTTTACCGTACCTGCTAACCTGGCAACACCAGGCAATTATGTTGTACGTGCCTGGACGGCTATGCCCAATGATGCAACCCCCAGCAACGATACCCTCAGTCGTTTGGTGCAAAGTTTGCCGGTAATTAATACTTTTCCTTACCATGAAAACTTTGACAGCAGTGTAGTGCTTGGCTGGACCAGTGGTGGTAGCAATGGCACCTGGGCACTTGGAGCGCCTGCAGGTACCAACTTATCAACTGCTGCCTCGGCACCTAATGCTTGGGTTACTAACTTAACTGGCCAGTACAATCCGAACGAAGCCAGCTGGGTACAAGGCCCATGTTTCGATTTGTCGAACGTTTTTGGAGGTGTGGTAGAATTGGATATCCTGCGCGATGCAGAGAATAACTGGGATGGCGCCCAATTACAATACAGTCTTGATGGCGGTACGAGCTGGACAGTGCTTGGTTCTATGAGTTCTGGTATTGCCAACTGGTACAACAATGTGAATGGTTCAGGTCCGTTATCTGGCCAGCCAGTATGGACAGGTCTGCTTTCTGGGCAGGGTTGGGTACGTGCTCAACATTCATTGTCAGCTCTTGACGGCGAGCCGAGTGTTTTACTCCGTGTGTTCTTTGGTTCAGATGGTTCGGTACAGTACGAAGGTATTGCCTTTGATAACTTCACGGTACGCGTACCTATGGATCCGGTGATTATGTCGGTAAGTTCAGTGTCTGATTCTTGTACGCCGGCTCCGCGCGCAATAAGTGCAGCCGTGCGGAACTTTGCGCCACTTACCCAAGTGAACCTGCATTACGATACGTCCGGAACCGGAACTTACCTGAATACGCCCATGGTGTTCAACCCTACCGATTCGCTTTGGTCTGGAACTATCCCTGCTAGCCGAGGTGCAGTATTCGTTCGCTATTATGTAAGTGTATTAGATTCTGCGGGTCTTACCGATACCTCATCGATTTTGCGTTACATTGACGATTATTTGCGTGTTTGGGCAGGCAATGATACAACCATCATAGCCGGAGATACCGCAACTTTACGCGCTACCATGCCTGTGCCATTAGCGGGCAATGCCCTAACTGCCGTAACTACCGGTGGTAACGGCTCTAATGGTGTAAGCTTTAACGTTCGTGCTTTAAGTACAGTGGAAATTGATACCATACATGTATGGTTGTATGGTACGGTTGGTGGTATCCAAAGCATCGATGTGTGGTCGAGCACTTCAGCCATCAATGGACCTCCCAGCATTACGGCTCCCACCTGGAGCCAGGTAACTACAGCCTATTCGGCTACCACCTTGAATCAAAGTACAATAGGGCCTGCTACCTTTACGGCAATTCCTTTGACTACACCGGTTACCATTCCGGCAGGTAGCACCTATGGTTTTTATGTGGGAGGTCAATCGGCGAGTGTAGCATACACTACCCACATAACTGGTGCGGTAGATACGTTCACTGATGGAAATATTGTGATTTACACCGGTCCAAACGTAGGATATGGTGGTAGTGTACCTAATCCAACTTTCCATCCGCGTCAATTTAATGGCGCCGTTGGTTATCGTGGGAATGGTGACGTGTTCTGGACAGAGCTGGGCAGCACCACGGTGCTTTCAACTAACGACGTATTCCGGGTTGCCCCCATGGTAACCACTACTTATGTAGCTACCGTTACGGATTCGATTTGCAGCAGTTCCGATACGGTTACGGTATTTGTGAATGCGCAAATGCCCGACATTGGGGTGATTGAAATCCTCGAACCTATAGATTTGATTTTGAATCAACCAGCCATGGTGAAAGTGGTTATTCGTAACCATGGCTCGGTAAGTGCAGCTGGTTTTGATGCCGCCTTTACCGTGAATGGGGTTGAGCAAAACACCAATGCGGTAGCACGCGCTATAGCGCCCGGAGATACCATTCACCACATCTTCTCGAATGCCTATACCCCGGTAAATGGCGGCACGCATGGTTTCTGTGCATTCACCCGCTTTGTAGGTGATCCAAATGCCGGGAATGATACCACCTGCCGTCAGTACCTTAATGTAAGTGTAGGCGAAGTAAACGACCTCATTGGTCGGGTTTATCCGAATCCGGCTAATCAGTATGTGAACTTCGAATTCGCGGGTCAGGAAGGCGCCGGAAGGCTCGAAATTCGCGATGCCCTTGGCCGATTGGTGTACCAGCAGGTGGTTGATTTGAGTGCAGGTCCGCTGCATGAAGTACAAACCCAGAGCTATGCTGCAGGGGTGTACAACTACCGCTTTATCATGAACGCCAAAGTGCAGCAAGGGCAGTTGCTCATCCGGCGTTAAACACGAATAGACGATGCATGAGCCTCCGATCTGAAAGGATCGGAGGTTTTTTTATGGCTGTGTAAAGCGGATGCGGAGCTGATTGCTTTCGCCAAAAGCCTGGGGTATGCGGAACGAAAAGCGTTTGCCTGCTTTTTTCCAGGCATATACTTGCTGGGCTTCGGGTAAGGGCAAAAAGCCAATGGTGGTATAAGCCTGTACCAGCTTGATGCTGGCTAGCTGCAGTTCATTGTCCCACTGATAATGCAAACGAATGCTTTTTCCCACTTTGTACCTGCCTTGCATGGCTGTTGGGATAAACAAGCTGGTATCGAGTAGCAAGCGCTGGTTTTTGATCCGGTTTGCCGAGCTCGACCAGTTGAATGGGAGTGCTAATGCCGTGTACATGATCAGGCGGCTTTAGGACTTACTTCCAGTTCAAGTTCGTTCAGGTAAGCCTCAACATCAGCTATTTCGGCTGGAATGCAGTCTAATATATCGTCGATAACGAGTACTACAGGCTTTTTGTTGGTTTGCTTTTTCATAATGATGTCCTTTTATACTACTAAGGTGCAGCAAGGTTTGGACATCTCTTGTCAAGATTTCGTAAGTTGCTTATTTAAGCAGCTTTGGCTGGAATTACTTCAGTTTTTGAATTTGTTTTTGTAGGTAGCTGATAAAATCGGCCGGGCCAACAATTTCAATATCGTCGATTAAGCCAAGTACAAAGCGGCCTATACCCCTATAGTCGGCCACCCGGATTTGGAGCAATTGGTTTCCGTCGGGTAGGGGCGACATAAAGGGCAATGCTGCCGGACGTTCTTCTTTGAGGAGGTTACTGCTTAAGCGGCCTAAGATCAGTTTTACTTCATGGGCTTGTTGGTCGATAGGCAAGCCGAAGATATCGGTATTGTTTTGTTCGTGCAGGTGTTCATATCCCCAGCTGATTTGTTCGAGACGTACTTGCCCGATGCGCTCGAGTTTAAAAAGTTTATTCTTTTTGCTGGCGGGTTCAAAGCAATACACCGTGTCCATATTGTCGTTAAATGCAAATGGTTCAACCAGCCGATTGCCAATACTTTGGGAGCTGGGCGAGTTATAATCGAGCAATACGGCCTGCTTTTTTTCGCGCATGGCCTGGGCAAGTAATTGAAAATTATGGACGGTTTGTTGGCGTTGTAAATGTTGCAGATGCATTTGTTGGCTGCTCAGGGCATGCACTTTATCGAACAGCAATTGTTTAACAGGTCCGTCGGGGAGCGATACAAGGGCTTGTTGCAATACTTCTGCTTCGGTTTTATTGAAACTCATTTTATCGCTTATTTCTTGGGCATGGGCCAGACGTACCCTTTTGCTGAGTGGGTTTTGCAGGATTTCAAATCCGGTAGCTTCAAAAATGCGTAAATCGCGATAAACGGTGCGATAGCTAACTTCGAGCTTGTCGGCCAGTTCCTGTACGGTATAGCCCCTTTTATTCGACGAAAGCAGGTTCATCTCACGGAACAACCTCAGCAGCTTTCCGGGATCTTTCATTCTCCGCGAAGGCTTTCTTCTACCCAGCCTTTACCCCAATTGGCCATTTCTTCTGCCGACCAGAGTTCTGGATAAAATATGCGTTTCTGGAATCTTGGAGGTAAATATTTTTGCCAGTTCGTGCCTCCGGTGGCTGCAATATCTTCGGGGCTACGCTGCAAATAGCGAACCGCTGATTTATAATGCACCAGCGGCCAGTTTATATTTACATGAACGTCAAATTCGCGTAAGGCCTCGCTGAGTGCGGTTTTTTCGGGGCTATCGGGCAAATTCCGATATACCAAGTACAAATTATGCTGCTGTTGCTTTTCAGCCAAACGGATGAGTTCTTCGGCGTATTTTTTTTCGAACTGAAGCAGGGTGAGGGTTTTTCTGCCCGTACTTAATTCGGTAGCCCCTTTGTTCCAATAAATGTGTTCAAACTGCTTGGCGATGGGGGCATTCAAAACCTCAGGATTCCGGTGGTCTTTATCAATCAGGTTGCTAAAATCCGTAGCACAAATTTCAATTTTTCGGTATTGCACCGACTGAAAGCCCGAGGCGGGCAACAATGCCATCCGGAATTTCAGGAATTGTTCCTTTTCCATGCCATCTACCATGATGCCGAAGGATGTTTTAAGTGCCTGAAAATACCGGTTTATCCGTTTTACACGCGCCAGTACCCAGTTTGCTTCCGCATTTTTGGCTTCACCTATTTGCTCCAATTCATGCAATACCAAGTTAAAATACAGTTCTGTAATTTGGTGGTAAACAATGAAAATCTTTTCATCCGGCAAATCGGTACGTGGGTGCTGCAGGTTGAGCAGCACATCCAGGTGCACATAATCCCAGTATTGTAAGTAGTCGGTATAAATAAGGCCCTCGAGGTACGACGACATATCCTGCCCCATGGCAGCGTATTTCTCTTCGAGGCGTTTAATCTTAGCAACGATATCGGCTTGTAGCTCCATGCCTTAAAGGTAAATATTTTTAAGATGTGAATGGTAGCCCGAGGGCTCGGAATTTGCCTCGCCTTTTTCAGCTAAAAGGGCTGTTGAGTTCGGCTAAACGGGGTTGAGCCTTGTCTTTTTCAGAGAGCAATGGCGATTCAATGCCCCAATTGATATTTAGCGCCGGGTCGTTCCAAAGCAAGCCGCCTTCACTTTCTTTGTGATAGAGCTCAGTACACTTGTACACAAAAATGGTATCGTCGGCCAGGGTTAAAAAGCCATGTGCAAAGCCCGGAGGTATCCACAGCATGGTTTTATTGTGTTCATTAAGCTCTATGCTAAAATGCTGCCCGTAAGTAGGGGAAGATAAACGAATATCCACCACTACATCGCGTACTGCCCCTTTAATTACCCTTACCAACTTTCCCTGCGCAAAGGGAGGGGCCTGAAAATGCAAACCGCGCAGTATGCCTTTGGCTGATAAAGACTGGTTGTCTTGCACAAAATTGGTAGGTAAGCCCGCTTGTTCGAAGGCGGAAGTGCTGTAGCTTTCGAAAAAATAGCCTCGAGCATCGCCCCAAACAGTGGGTTCAATAACTTTGAGTCCGGCTAAAGGGGTGTCGATAATTTTCATTAATGTACCGCAAAATACGAGTAGGTGAGCAAATATACAACAGCGCCCGCTGCATAGCCGATTACGGCCAATCCGGTGATCTTTTTTACATACCACATAAAGTCGATACGCTCCATGCCCATTACTGCCACACCGGCTGCCGATCCGATGATGAGGGCACTGCCGCCTGTACCTGCACAATAGGCCATAAACTCCCACATCCAGTGATCAGTAGGGTAAGTTGCCATATCGTACATTCCCATGCTGGCGGCTACAAGGGGTACATTGTCTACGATTGCCGACAACAAACCAATGATGAATACGATGATGCGCATATCGCCAAAGGTGGCCGTAAGCCATCCTGCAAGTTCTCGCAGAATGTTGAGGGTTTCGAGCGATGAAATGGCCAGCAGGATGCCTAAAAAGAACAACACACTTGAGGTGTCAATTTTACTTAGGGCATGAATGGCCGTGTATGGCTTTTTTTCTTCTTCCGATTTGTCGATGTGAATAAGCTCAGAAGTCACCCACACCAAACCCAGCCCAAACAACATGCCCAAGTAAGGTGGTAAATGCGTGATGCTTTTAAAAATGGGGACGAAGATGAGCACCGATATGCCCAAAATAAACATCAATCGGCTGCCCTTAACTACCTCCAGCTGGCTGGCTACTTTGTAATCGTAAGGTGCACGAATAATACGGCCTTTCATCTGCCGAGCTACAATGAGCAGGGGAATCGTTAAACAAACGATGGAAGGCAAAATGAGGGTTTTGATGATGTTTATGGCCGTAATTTGTCCGCCAATCCACAACATGGTGGTGGTTACGTCGCCTATGGGCGACCAGGCTCCTCCGGCATTGGCGGCAATAATCACCATGCCTGCATATATTTTCCGCTGTAAGGGATTATGAACCAGTTTACGCAGCAAGCTTACCATCACGATAGAGGCAGTGAGGTTGTCGAGGACGGCCGACATGAAAAAAGCCAGTATGGAAATAATGATGAGCAGCTTTTGGCTGTCTTTGGTCCGAATGCGGTTGGTGATGACCTTAAAGCCCTGGTGCGCATCTATGATTTCTACGATGGTCATCGCGCCTAGCAGGAAGAAAAGGATTTCGGCTATTGAGCCCAAATGGTGACGCAGCTCATATTTGGTGAAAGCCTGAAACAGTTCATGGGTGTTCATGCCCTCTATGCCATTCGTTAGGCTGAATTTTTCAATAAAGTGCTTCCAGATTTCTGAGTCAAAAAAATCGGCCGGCATGGGAAAGAGCACCAGAATCGACCAGCAAATGACAGCGGTTAAAAGGGCCGAAGCCGTTTTATTCACTTTGAGCGGGTGTTCGAGGGCAATGGCCGAATAACCCAATACAAACACCAAAATAATTGCAATTACCATAGGCTTGAAAAAAGGAGCATTTAAAATCGGGGCAAAGGTAAGGAATCCGAGCTTGGGAAGGGAACCTTTTCGGCTTTAAAGTGTTGAAGTCGAATTTTTTGGCTACTAAGGTGCTATGGCCAGTTTGAAAGCGGCATTGTTCATAAAGCCAGGTAGGTGGTAGGCGCCAAAGCGATAGAAAAAGCCGAAACCCCAGCTGCCATTGAGGATGCGGATATTGCTGATGGTGAAGCCCGACTCATGATAGCCCAAGGGCATATCGGCGATGCGGGCAGGAAAGTTGTCGGCAGCCAGAAAAAGGTGATCATTGGCCTGCAGAAAGCGGCTGTACCCGCTGTTGTGATGGAAGGCGAGGATGGGTTGTTGCTTGGGGGTTTTCAGGAATTTACTGCCGAAATTATGCCTGAGGCCCAGGTGTACAAAGTGGTTGCCGCCGCGTTCGTGCATATCGAAAGTCTGAAAACTCAAGGGCACATACAAGCCGTTGTTTATGCCTGTACCGCGAACGAAAAAGAGCTGTTGAATGGGCAGGGAACTATCGCTGAATACTGCGGCACCGGTAACAAATGTGGTGAGGTAGCCAAAATTCCGGATGGCAAAACTTTTTTCGACCCTGGCAACCAGTCGGTGGTAGTCCCATTCGCCACCCCATTGGGCAAAACCTTTTTGATAGCTTAACTGCACAACCGGATAGCGGTTTTCGATGGTGAATTCCCGATCGGTGGTTCGGATCGTTTTTTCGCGAAAGGCATAACGAAGGTTGATGCCCAATTCGCGGTAGTTGAAGCCGGGAGCTGCTGCCGCTTCGGGAAGGGGAGCGCCAATTTCATAGCCGGGTACCAAGGGTAAAAAACGATAATTAAAAACGGAAGATTGCCTGCGGTAACTGCCTTTAAAATCGACATACCCGCTGAAATACCTCCAGTTTTTGAAGTTAAAGCGGGCACCCATGGCTTGCTCCCGATCAAAAAAGCGATTGAACCAATAAATGAGCCGGTCGGGATTCTGGCTAAAAAAGGCAGTTTCGCTCTGGTAAAGCTGATAGCCTCCGCTAACCGCGAGCTCGTTATGCCCATAAAATTGTAGACTGTATTTTTTAAGTGGGTCGAGGTTAATGTCGAAGTTCGCCCCATACTTGCCCGATTTATCGCGGAAGCCCCAGGCCGCGTAACCACCTACTGATACCCATCGGCTAAGCACATCATTGGTTTGTAATCCCATTCCTAACCGTATGCCTTCATAGCGGTTTACCCGAAGTACATCACGCAGGCGGATGTCAATAGGGCCCACAGGAAAGCGGCCGGTTTGTAAGGCCAACGCCCAGCGTAAACGCCTTTCGAGTTTATATTGGGCGCTAATGGAGTCAATGAAGCGGTAGGTTTCTTCGTCGCGTTCGGTGAGCACTTCACGCCTGAAGGGTTCCCAATAGCCTATGGGTTTTTCGGTGGCATCGCGAAGTATCTCGGCGCCCTGTAGTTTAATGTCACGCTTTTTGATGGGAGGATTGATTACGATATCTTGCAGGTACGAGCGACTTTCGGCGGTTAATACGGCCCCTTCCAGATCTTCGTTGGTGAAACGAATGTCGGTATTGAGCTGCACCGGAAACCAGCGTTCTCCTTGAATGCGCTCATACCGCTGTCGGATGCGAATGCTAAATCCGGGTAGCGAATCGGCAGGTTCGGCAAGCACATGCTGAATGGCATAGCCCCCGGTATTGATGTACAACAATCCTTTCATGCCATCTATGTTTTTGCCTTCGCGTGGCTTAAAGGAAATTACAAATATGGTGTCGGATGCGTCGTAAAGGGTATCTTCTATATGATAAAAATAGCGAGAAGTGCTGTTGGGCGAGATGGGGTTGAGGTAGCGTATGCTGAGGATGCTGATGTGGTCGTCGTAAAAGCTGAAACTTTGCAGTTGATTTGACAATAGCAGAAATAAGGGATTGCGTATGCCAGAAGTGCGGCTGGCGATCACCTTGTCGTAGCTCAAATCGGGCGCTATAAAACTCCGCTCCGAAACCGATTCGGTGATGAACATATCGCGTGCTCTGAAAAACTGCGAAAACTCATAATAGCTTGAGTCATATACCAGGCTGGTATCACCGGTTTTTGATATTTTGATTTCGGCTTCTACCGAATCTACCATATCAAAGGTGTTGGTGTCGATGCTTAAGACAAAACGGTTATAGGCGGTGTATTGAAAGCTATTTAGTTTTTCGGGATGGTTGTTGTTGCGCTGCTTCAGGGTTTCGCGAATAATACGGTGGGCAGGGTTTTCGCCGGCTACCACCTGCACTTCCTCTAAGGCCAAACTTTTTCGTTCCAGCCTGATGCTTACGCGTTCGACGCCTGCTTCCAGCACATAGTTCAGGTTGTGGTACCCAACGTAACTCAGTCGGAGCTTTCGGATGGGTTCGGGCTGGTTGATGCTAAAACGCCCGTCGATATCGCTGATGAGGCCCTGCTGGCTGTCGTTGATCAGGATATTTACAAAGGGTAAGGGCTTGTTGCTTTCGGCATCTACTACCACGCCCCGGATAGGGTATTGGGCAGCGGCGGATAGGCTCATGCATAGGAAAAAGCTGAATCCTAATAAATGTCGAAGCATAGGGCGAAGTTATTGTATTGCTGCTTATTCTTCAAAAATCTTACCAGTTTGCAGGGGATGTGTTTTCTTTGTGCCGTGCAGTGGTATTCTTTCGATCCGAATAATCAGCAGGCTTTGCAAGAGGCAGTAGAAGCGCATTTACGGCGGTTTACCACCGATTGGTTTGGCATGGAGCCCGAAGGCGAAGGCGCCTCGGATGCTGTGAGTGGCATACGAGCCGGCTTTGAAGCGGAGCCCGACGATGAACAAGGTCGGGCGATTGACCGTTTAGCCGCTTACCTGCACGAAGGAGGCGAAAACGAACTGTTGATCCTGCGCGGTTCGGCAGGTACAGGCAAAACCAGCCTCATGCGTGGCCTGGTGCACTACCTGAAAAGCATCAATCGTCCGGTGATCTTATTGGCCCCTACGGGCCGAGCAGCCAAAGTAATTGCCGCACGAACATCGAGCCAAGCCAGTACCGTACACCGACAAATTTATATGCTCGAAGAACGCCTCGACAAAGGTGGCCAAATGCATGGCTTTTCTTTTTTGCTGAAGTATTTCGAAAGCGAAGAGCCTGTGGTGTTTGTTGTAGATGAGGCTTCGATGCTCAGCAGTCTCCCCTTAAAAGAAGGACAGTACCACATGAATGGCCTGCTTCCGGATTTGCTACAGCATATTTTTGCTTCCAGTGGCTGGAATCGCCTGGTATTGGTTGGTGATCCTTTTCAATTGCCTCCGGTTTTTGAACACCAATCGGCCGCACTCAATCAAGCGTATTTGGCGGCTATGGGTTACCAAGTGTCCGAAATCGAGCTCAATAAGGTAAAGCGTCAGCGCAGTCAATCGGGCATTTTGCAATTGGCTACCAGCTTCCGCGATGCTATCCATAACAAGCTTGCGCCCGAATGGGAGTTGGAGGCCGACGATATCATCGAAATCAGGAATACCGATGCCGCCCTCGAGCACTACCTCGATTTGTACCGACGTGATCCCGAGAGCGTTTTGTTTATTACCTATAGTAATTTTTGGGCGCATAAATTAAATGTTCGTATTCGAAGGGCGTTACATCCCGAGGCCGGTAGACTACCCCTGCCTGGGGAACAATTGATGGTGGTGCGAAATCACTTCCTGAAAAACCGCGATTTTTTGGCTAATAGTGAAACCATCCGCATCGATGCTATGGACGATGAGATAGAAGATTATGCCGGCTTACAATGGTTGAAAATAGAAGCGGCTTATACCGATCTCAAAGGTCATCAGCAATTTGTTCGCAGCCGCATGCTTTTCGATTTGCTCAACAGCAAAGAGGCCTCCCTGGGAGCGGCACAATGGCAACTGCTGTGGCGGGCACGTAAACCGGCAGAGACTTTTGGCCCTTTAGACCCTTACCTGAACGCCTTGCACTTGAAATATGCCTATGCGGTAACCGGGCATAAGGCCCAAGGGGGGGAGTGGCCACATGTTTTTGTGTTGCTCGAAAAGCGCTATGGCACCGAAGCACAGCATTTACGCTGGTTGTACACCGCCATTACCAGGGCCAGCGAACGCCTGTACCTGGTGCATCCGGTTTAATTAGCGCGGAACCAGCGCAAATACACCTATCGATACCCCGGCTGGCGCCCGATGCCAATCGGCTTGCGATGTGGCCCGAATGTAGGTGGTCCTGCTCCCATTGGCTTTAAAATACAAATGTCCGGGACCCTTGTCCTGAATGTATTCAACACTGATCATAAAATCGCCCTGAACCACCAGTTCGTAGGGCTTTAGGTCGATGGCCAGGGTTTCCAGCAGCTCAATCCGATTAAAGGCACAATAAATGGCCTGAGGAAGTATGTTGGTAAAGCTGCCATCGGCCTCTCTGCGGTACACATTCAATCGAAAAAAGACCGAATCGTAGGTGCACTTACCGAAGTTTATTTGCACCTGGTCGAGCAAAGCTGGTTTTTTACTCCGCATCAAAACGCCACATTCTTTGCCTAGGGTATTGTCGCTAAAACCAGCTTGAAAAAACATGCTTTTCGAAAATTGACCAAAGAATTTTTGCTTGAGCCGGCTTTGGGTGATGTTCACCATGTTGAGTTGCACGCTTTGTGCACTCAATTGCACTGAAATGTTAAGACTACGCAATACTTCTACCGGAATGAGTACGCGCTCATATCCAATGCAGCTGAAGATGATGGTGTCCCGAGCATGGCTTTCGTTGAGCTCCAATAAGAACCATCCCTGCTCATTGCTTACTGTTCCCAGGTTTTTACCGGCTATCCCAATATTTACCCAGGGAATACCCCCACCACTTTTGCTATCGGTAACTTGGTTTTGAATGCTAAATTCGGACTTGGCTTGGGTTGCCATGGCACACAATAACCAAAAAAAGAGCAGCAAGTATTTGTACATAACTGGCCGAAAATACGGCAAAGGGCTAAAAAACGAAAGCTTAGCGGCCTTAACGCTCCAAATCGATGCTTAGGATGTACCGCATAATCCGGCCATTGCCGCTATCTGCCACGTAAACTACCCTGCGAAAGTAAGCTACCCCCTTGGGTTGGTTAAATTGAAATGGCCCAGCTCCTCGGCCTCCAAAAGAGGCAATCACCTGCTTGCTTAAGCCACTGGCGGGAGGAGGATTTACGCCCTCAAACCCGAGGCGGGTGAACTGATACAAAGAATCACGCTCGCTGTCTACAATAAAAATGTAGCCGGTTTCGTCGGGGGCAATGCAAATATCGGCGGGCTTGGTGAAACGGAAGCCTTCGTATAAAAAACGATCGGCCCTACTCGTGTCGAAGTTGAGCATGCTCGAGTTTTCGATAAATGAAATGCCGGTTTCAGGATTGTCGATTTGCCGAATCCACAAGGCTTTGTATTCTGCCGAAGGATGCGACTGTAACATAAAAAAGTCCATGCTGTTGCTCATGCCAAACACCAGTTGGGGAGGGGCAAGAAAGGAGGTGAGCCCCGACAGGCTCATGGATGAGCGTAGGCTGGAAGTGTTGGGATTTAGGCTTCTTACCGAACCGTTGTTGGTTCGGTTGGGACGGTATACCAGCACTGCATTGTCGGGCACTGCTGTTGAGGTAAGGCTGTTGGTGGGGCCGCGCCGGGCGAGGTAAAAGCCATTATCATGGGTGGTGGCCAGTCCGGTAAACTCCACTTGTTCGTCAAACACCCCCCTAAAGTTGGTATTGTTGCGCGACAAATCGTTGAATGGGTGAATGAGTGTGTCGATAAATACGGGTTCGCGCGTTCCCGTACCGGTGAGCACATAAACCGCAGCCAGGTTAAATATTTCGCCATCCCTGTTCAGGTTTATCCGACCTAGCACATAGGTATGCATACGGCGGTCTTGGGTAACTTTGGTGGCGCCGGTAATGGGGATGAAGTTTTGACGGTCGCCTTTGAGGTCGAGCACCCACAGGCCGGAATTGGTAGGGCTACTTTCTACCACATATACCATTTCGTCGTATCCTACATATACGTCGGAAGGATCGATAAAGCCTTCCCAGGTAGGTAGTATGGGGACATACCCCACGATTTCGCGCACCATATTGGGGTCGATGGCGCCTTGACGGAGCACATCGTCAACGGAATCATCCTGTTTGCTTCCAAACAAAAAGTTACATCCGCTCAGCACAAGCAGGAGGGCAGGCCACAAACGGAAGAGGGAGGTAGTGCTCATGTTAATCCTATGCTTAGTGTGAAGCGATGCACGCTTCCCAGGCGGGTTTTGTTGTTAAAGCCGTAATCGAAACGCATATAGCCGAAATTACGGGGTGTTTGGAAGCCAATGCCAAAAGCGGGCAGCAGCATTTCGTCAACACCCAGTTCGTAACCCATACGGCCAAAGAAGATGTTTTTGTAATTGTATTCTGCGCCCAGGCCAAAGCTTTCTTTGTTATCGGTAGGGTGGTTGAGCTGGGCAATGGCCGTGATTTTATGGAACTCGGTAACCAAGGGGTCGAAAGCAAAGCCAATGCGGAAGATGGCCGGAACCGAAACATCTTCAAACTCTGTAATATTTTCTTGCCCCCCTATGTTGAGTCGGCGGATTTCGCCATTGGGCTGCACATTCACCCCAAAATTGGCTACCGATACAGCAAATCGTGAATTCATCAGCCCAATGTCGTACGTAATGCCAAAGTCGAAAATGGCATTATTGGTTACAATTCCGGCCATACTTTCGCGCGCCCATTTGCCGGTTAGGCCGAAAGAAAACTGATCGGTGAGGGCTTTGGCATAGGTAAGCCCGATGAGGCTATTATTAACAGAGAAAGTTTCTCCGGTGCCAAATGGTTGGAACTCGGTGGTTACGTTCATATCGCCGCTATTGAGCGACATGATGCTCAAGCCGAGTACCCCGCCATCTTTTAAGCGATAGGCCATGCCGCCATAACTGATGCCAATATCGGCCCAGTAGAGGGTATGACCAAATTGAAAGTGGTAGCGTTGGGTATCGATGCCGGTAATGCCGGCAGGGTTCCAATACAGGGCCGACACATCATTTACCAAGGCAATGAAGTTGCCCGACAAACCGGCAGAACGGGCATCTACGCCAATCTTGAGGAATTGCATACCGGTGGTACCGGCGCGACTCCCGCCAAAGGCAGGTAAAATCTGGGCTTTGGCCGTGTGAAACAGCATGCCCGAACAAAGCAGCAGTAGGAATCGTAGCTTCATCTTACAAACGGGCTGCAATTTAAATAAAAGCTGGCGAACTGAAGGTTAAGAAAACATCATGCGTCTGTTTTTTTTAAGCTTGCATGCTTATCTTCATTTATTCGCTCTGATAAGGGTAACTCTAGGAATACCTGAAAGTGGCTGCCTATTTTACTTTTGAACTGAATTTGGCCGCCCGATTTTTCGATGAGGTGCTTGGCGATGAATAAACCTAACCCCCAGCCTTGCTGTTCTTGTTTTGCCCGGTTAAATTGTACCATTGGCCCGATATGCTTAATTTCTTTCTGATGCAAGCCTTCCCCATGATTAAAAACGCTGATAGCATAAGTGCCTGATTTTATGTTTTTTGCCCCATTGATTCTTGGTACTGTGTTTGGGGTTGAAAATTTAACGGCATTGTCGAACAATTCGAAGAGAATATTTTCTAGGCCTTGCGGATGCAGTGCCACCAAGGCATCTTCCATCACCACCGAAGGCACAGTCCTTTCCGGAAATAGCAGTTCTAAACGATCTAGCACTGCTTTGCTGCTCCGGCTGGTGTGTGCCATCCATGCACTGCCTAACACAGGCTCATTAGATTGTATTTTTTTCTGCTCATCCGCAAGATTGCAAGTTAGAGCTTGAAAGTGCTATTGCAAGCCTCTGGAAGAGATTTTCGCCAA
>JBKBSO010000036.1:0-2065 GCA_046291695.1 Bacteroidia bacterium | reverse complement strand
TACTGGTTCGTATTCAGGTTTACCGTTGCATCGGTATATGAAAAAGTCTCCAGTACCGGTATGCTGTCGATTCGGGTGTATGGCCCATTGGCCGTGGTAGAACGGTATACATAATACTTCTCAAACGACAGCTTGCGGCGGTTTACCGAACGTAACAAACGGAATGAAGCAGGCTCGTTCGCAAAATTGAAGTTATCCAATGAATCAATCGTAACAGTATCTATATCTAAGCGGAAATGTAAGGTAGCCTGGTTGTTACTTGGCCCATCGGCCGATACCCCGAAAAACTTAGGCGTTTCGAGCCTCGGCAGGTTTAATACGTTAAACGTAAATACCCGTACATCGCGACCCACTACCGGGCAGTTAAAATCAGTAGCGGTTACTGAAAACTGGTAGCCGGTTACCGAATTACCACAAGCCGTCACTGCATTAATAGGCAGGTTACTGCAATCGGGTATCCACACAAAACGGGCACCCCCCTGGGTAGCTGTTGTCGTGTATCCAATACCCGCTACCGTACCATTACCATTTAAAATGGTGCTGGGAGGGGTGGCCACAGGTGCGGGCGGACTCGGGTCCGTCGCCCCGCGAATGGTAGCACAGGGTGCAAAGCCGTTCGGGCAATTGGCCGGATCGTTGGTAGGACTCAGGTTATTCCCGTTAAACACTACCGTAAAACCTGTTGGGGCCGGTTGCCAGGTATTCGGGTCGGCAGGGTTACCCGTCAAAGCCGGGTAAATATCAATGACGTTAAAAGGGATATCAATCGTATCCCTGGCGTAATACGTAAGCTCATACAGCGGTCGGTTACTCGCGTCTAAAAAAGGAGGCGTAATCACCGGGGCACGCTGCATAAACAATATATTCGGACTGGGAGCATTCGGGTTGTAGGGCGGAGGCGAGCCAGCCGGGTTGTTAATCACTTTTAAACTAAAATCCCTAAATACCTCCGATATCAGCTGGCCGCATCTAAATGAACTCACTTTGATTACGGTTACAAATGTTCCCGTTGTAATTGGACGTAAAACCATCTCTCCCGAAACCGGGTTGATAGGGGTATTCACCGCCGCTACAAATGGAGGCCCCACAATGCCAGGCAAGGGGTTCGTTTGGGAATACGGTGCGTTATATGCATAGGGTGCCATGCCGCTGCTAAGTGGAAAATCGATACCGAATACCGTGGAATCTTCCAAATCAGGATCAAGCGCAAAGTTTTGGTAATAAACCGTGTCGTTCGGATTTAAAATCATGGTCGCCGTAGGATTGTCGATGAACTCTGGCGAATTATCACAAATCTGAGCAGGCGTCATCACCGTGCCAGTAGCTGGATTGGTGTAGGGATACATTTTTACCTGAAGCGCTTGGGTGCCAAAAGTAGATGCCGAGTTGTTGTTGGTTGGCCGGCAACACGGTATGGTAGGAGAACCAACTGACCAGGTGTATCCCATGGCCGGTGCAGGCCCTAAGCCACTGAGGTTGACGTTACCTCTGTAAATAAACCTGGCAACCGCACCCTGTGGGCCTGAACCACTTTGTGGCGGCAAACAACTTACGGCTGTACTGGTAGGACAACGTGGCGAAACGTCGGCTGAAGATACCAGCGGCAAATTAGCAGACACCGGACCTTGCAAGCTGGCACTGCCAATATTTAATGCCGGACCGGCACAGTCGCGGAAGATAACCACGGTAAACTCGTAAATCCCATTGCCAAGGCACTTATATGAAATTTCACCCCCCAATACGTGTGCAGCACGTGCTTCTTGCATAAGCACCCCTAAAAGCATCAGGCTGATGAATATAAAATGTTTAATCATACCGCTAAAAAAGTTTTCAATCGCCTTCATAATAATAAAATATGAAATTCGACCAATAAATTGAAAGCACAAAACTAACCCGCTTGATTTAATTACTATTTAATACCAGAAAAAAAATCCCCAACCAAAGCAGTTCTTACTTTGATTGGGGAAAGAATTTTGAACTACTAAACCTATCGGATAACCGTTACCGTGCCATTTTGGCTGTAGGGTTTGCCGTTTTTGCCAATGAAGTTGATGACGTAAGGATA
>JBKBSO010000035.1:257-2104 GCA_046291695.1 Bacteroidia bacterium | reverse complement strand
AAAAGGCTTTTTTCAAGTCAAAAAGCAAGTTTTTTAAAGAAAGAGTTGCTTTACCTTTGTTGATGGATACAACTTGGGCTATGCTTTTGGGTTTTTGGATTATAAACTTGAGGTATTTTTTCAAATTATAGGTCATGGCTGCCATGAGTACATGCTTATTAGCTTGTTGTATTCCTCTTGTGTTGACCCGTTTCATGTTCAGAAAATTAATCAGCGTGCCCAGAACCGGTTCTACGGTCTTGCTTCTTATTTTAGACATGCGTTTGGCATACTCGGGGTTTTGGGTGAGTTTTACGTGCATCTTGTCGTAGAGCTCCTTATGGATGCTGTCGTCAATCTTTTTAAAGTTGGTTTTCTTTCCACAGCAGGCTTCCCGAAGCGGACATTTTCTGCAATCGGTCTCACTGCTGCGGTAGGTGCGTTTGGTGTAGCCTCTGGGGTCTGTTTTCTCGCCTTTGAATAGCAGTTTGGCTTGATTTCCACCTTCTTTGGTACATTGATAATAATGCTCTTCTTTGTGAAAAACAAAGCCTTCCCGTTCGGGTACGTATTGTCCGAAATTAGGCATCCATGCTTGGATATTGTTCTTGTCTAAATAGGATAAGGATTCGCCACTGCTATACCCTGCATCGGCCAAAACCTCGCCCAGTTCAAGGTTGTTTTCTTCTAAATTTTCTTTGGTGAGTTCTACGAGTTGTTCCAGACACTGACTATCGCGTTTATCGGCAAAGTCGGCACAAGCCCCGGTAATGACATGGTTGGCATCATCTACGGCGAGTTGTCCAAAGTAATTGAGTTGGCGAGCCTTGCCCGGTTTTACACTTACTTTGGCATCGGGATCAGTTGGACTGTAATGGGTGTGATTCGATACAAATTTAGGACGGATTAGATTGCCATTTTCATCTAGGTTATCCCCCTTACTACTGCCTTTGGGTTGTCCTTTATAGGCCTCAGTTTTCCAGATGTGGTGTTTCTCTACGAGCTTCTTGCGGGTTTGGCTTACACTTCGACTTGGCTCAGTGCTGGCATTTCGAGTTGGCTCACTATGAGCTTTGAATTCGCTATTTTCATTGAGTTCTTCGGCAAAACAATCGGCATCGTCTAACACTTCTTTTTCCAACAAGCTGTCCATAGAGGCGTTGGCTTTGATAAAGGCACTGTCAATAGCTTGACGTTTGCCACGCACCATCCCTTTTTCAACACAAAGCGAAAGTACTTTTTTGAAAAGTTCCATAAAGACTTCTTCACCATATAACTGACGGGTTCGGCTGATGGTGCTGTGCCAGGGCAAAACCTCATCAATATCATATCTGATAAACAAACGAATATCCAAACAATTGGAGCAGTATTCAATCAGTTTTCGATCAGAATTGATGTTGTTGAGATAACCCACCAAACAGATTTTGAAGAACACCACAGGGTCGATGCTCTCTTGTCCTTCTTGTCCATAATAGTCTTGAGTAGCTTTATACAAAAACCGAAAGTCAATGGCTTTATCCAGCAATCGGTAAAAATTATGCTCCGGAATTAAGTCCTGTAAATGAACTTGGTAGAGCATTTTTGGACTTCTAATGAAGTTTAGTGCAGAAAATTCCCGCCTGCGTGTAGCTGCGAAACGTTAGCACTCACCCTAAAAGACGACATGACCGAAAATAAACGAACAGAAAAAGATAGACAAAATGCCAACGCTTCGCAAAATTAAAAGAGCTGTTTTCCAATGCTCAAGCCGACCCAAAACAGCACATTTAATTTTGCCCGACACACCCAAGCCCACCCACCACCCAAACATTGTTGAAAACTTCTTTGGACTTTTTTTGTCCATAAAATTATTCTACTTATTTTTGGAC
>JBKBSO010000035.1:0-247 GCA_046291695.1 Bacteroidia bacterium | reverse complement strand
AGACAAAATCATTTGGAGAACATCTTAGACACCTAAGAGAGGAAGCGGGCTTGACTTTGAAATTTGTTTCAGAGCAAATTAGTATTGACACTTCACTTCTAGCTAAGATTGAACGCAACGAGAGACAGCCAACAAAGCAAATTATTAAGCAAGTTGCTGACTTTTTTAAAGTTGATGAAAAAGAATTGCAGAATGACTTTTTAAGTGATGTTATCGCTTACAAAATTCTTGACGAGGAAGCTGATTT
>JBKBSO010000034.1:0-2303 GCA_046291695.1 Bacteroidia bacterium | reverse complement strand
AAGCGCCCCAGATTATCGCGTATCTCGAGGGTGCCCACGCCTTCTTGAGCAGCAAAGTCGAACTTCACAAACTGGTTAGCTGGGTTAGGATACACACGGCCTATGAGGTCGTTTACGTCTTTTACATTTACTGCGTTAAAGGTTGCGCAAGTGGTGTCGTTGGCGGCATTGGCATCGCCCGCAAAACTACGGGTGAAGGCACACAAACGCAGATCTCCACCGGTGGTGGGTGTCCAGGCCTGACTAAAGATGTGGTGGATGGTATCGCCTGGTGCAATGCTGCGCGCAATGGAGTTCGAGTTGATTTCAGTGCCATTTACTGTATAGGCTACATCGAAACCGGCGGCCGCAACGGTACCAAAGTTTTCGATCACAATTTTTACGGTATTTGGCTGGTTCAATTCGGTTACCGTGACAGGGCTGATGATGGCTGAAACGCCAATGTCATCAATGTTGTTAGGTGTAACAAATACAGTCATTGTGTCGCGCTTCGAACAATTGTTGTCAAATAGCTCATACTCATATTGGGTAGTCACCGTAGGGGTAACCTGCGCAACTGGAGTATTTGTAAGCACAACCGCGCCGGTACTTAAGTTGGTCCAATTGGATTGGAAGCTCGAGCCGATCTGCATGTTCGGACGCTGTGAAGCCGTACTGTTTGTGGCCGGATTTCCACAAACGCCTGATGCATCAGCATTATACCATATAGAAGACACAAATGGTGTTGAAGACTGATTAACAATCGCGTTATTGGTCCAGCTGGTATTGTTAAAGCATATTTCTATCACAATGTTGTCGGCACCATTCCAGTTGAAAGGTGTGGTGAACAAATGCGTGTTCCAACCAGCAACTTCTGTAAAACTAGGCACAGTATACACTGTGGTTAGGCCAGTTTCCCAGCTCGTCATGCTGGTGGCGGTAGTGCCTTTCATTTTGATTTCAAAACCTACGAGCGGTACACCCTGAGCACTGGCAACATCAAATGCCAATGAAGTCATAGGGCCGGCAGCAGCACCAATGGCCTGTAATTCAGAAGCCAAAATCAAGAACTGATGACGGGCACCCCACCAATAATTACCATAAGGTGCAGGATAACTGGTAGTGGTATTTACCAAGGTGCCAGTTCCTAAGGTAACCAGGTTCGAGCCTCCCGATCCTCGGAGGGTTGCTGTATCTCCGGCAATGATGGTGGTATCTGGACCTGCGTTAGGCACCAAATAATCGTCAATCCATGCGCCAATTGCAACAGGGTTGCTCATGGGGTTATTCGCAGAATCACTCGCAATAACCGTTGCAGAAAGAACCTGGCCAGCGGCAGTAGCAGCGGGCAATGTGCCTGTCCAAGCCCCTGCAGCAGCTGTACCTGAACTAAGTGACAGCAGAATAGGAGTGCCGGCTACTCCATTGATGGTGTACTGAAGCATTACAGAATCAACTCCTGAACCACCTATATTATCACGTGCGAATACGGTTACAGTTCTGGTTGTTGGTACACATTGGTTCAAAGCAGGAGTAACGGTAAAAGAGTCGATAGTAGGAGGGAATATATCATTACCGCTAATGCCTTCAAATTCGTAAGCACCCATATCAGGAGCCGTGCCTGTGCCTGCAGGACGCGCCAAGCCGGTGTAATCAATGTTTGGTGTATCCAGACGCAAAATTACGACACCACCTGATTCTATTGGGGTAGGGGTCATGGCTGGAATGGTCAGATCCGTTAACGAAGTATAAGGTGGCAGGCTCTTACCGGAGGGGGGAACCGACTGTTGATCGTTCGACGCATTGCCTACGCTAGAAATGGCTTTCCATACATCTACATCATCATACAAGCCGGTATTAGCAGTAGTTCCAATTCTACCTACAAAATGGTTAGCATTGTTGGCTACATGATACGCATTATTGTTAATGGTGAAGTTGCTAAAGCTGTAGCTGGCGGGGAACCATACTGCCGCAAAGTGGCGTGCGCCGGTGGCATTTGAGTTGTAGTCGACGCCAATGACGTTGTTGCGGAACTCACCGGTCACCGAGGTAGCGGTTACTCCAAAACCTGCTGCAGATGCGGTTGACCAGTTGGTATTGGTCATGGTTCCATACATATAAATGCTATTGTAATACACTCCTATGTTGTTGCCGCTGGTAATGCGTATACCAAAAGGATTGAAGGTATTGGAAGTGGCAGAGTAGTTCATTGCCCGTACATCATAGACCACGTTGTTGGCAACAATATGGTTATTGCCTCCTGTGAGGTTGATGCCCCAGGCACCCCAGCCACCGGTATTGTTGTTGTGAACAGCCCAGACTTT
>JBKBSO010000033.1:0-4345 GCA_046291695.1 Bacteroidia bacterium | reverse complement strand
GGAACAGTCGTGCCATTTCCGGTTTGTGAAATGGTGCCGTGCAGGGTCCAGGCCGAAGCATTTGACTCAAAGCCCTGGAAGGTGCCGGTCTTGTAATAAACCGATATGCTATTGGTGCCTGTGTAGTACACATCAAAGGCCTCTATTTTGATGCCTTTGTTCGACATGAGCTCGAACATTACGGCACCAGAACCATTGTTGGCATGACCGCTGAACAGGCTATCGACCGCTGATCCGCCGCTGATGCCAGAGAACAGGGTGATGGAATCGCCAGCAGTGATAGTTGGGTTTGGACCAATATCAAAATGCAAATAAGCTTCTACAAAACTTAAGGTATCGGAACCAAAGTTGCCATTGGTGTTGGTGGCCGATAACCAATACATTACCGTATCGCCATCGTTGGCTGCAGGTAATGTTCCGTTCCAGCTTCCGGCACCAGCGTTAAAGGTCATTGGGACGTTTTGAACAGGCCCATTCGCAAAACTGTAATTGATTTGCATGCCCGTAACCGGGAATGCAGAGGTTACCATGGCAGCCACAGGCTTAGGAGCGGCTGCACAGCTGTTTTCGTAAACGGTTACCGAATCGAAAGCCACCGAAAGCGGCTGGAAAATGTTCAGCTCGTCGATAATGTTGCCATGAATAGGTGAGCCCGTATAATCCCAACGCACATTCGAGAAGAGGGTGATTTTAACCGTATCGCCAACAAAGGCATCGAGGTCGTACAGCAAGTTCAGCGTATCGTTGCTGGCTGCCGCATTGGCTGGACGTAAAATAGGCGATGCATAACCCAATGGTGAAATCGGCTGGTCGTTTACCAAAAGCTGGAAGCCTGAGCTGTTGGATGTACTGCGGAACAACTGACGGAGTTTGAAACTTACTGCCAATCGGCTTAAGGTATCGGCCTTAATGTAATAGGTCAGGCTCGAATTAAATTCAGGATTTGTAAATATCCAGTTGGCATTGGTCGGTTCTATCCAAGGGGTTCCAGCAGGCAATCCTGACATTACGAGGCTGTGACTACCTTCGATGGCCAAGTTGTTGCCTCCCGCAATTCCAAGCACCTCAACTTTGGCATTTGAACCTAATTCGGTACAAGGATTAGCAGGTAGATTGCCACTGTTAAAGTTTTCGCTAAATGGTACTGCATAAACTGTGGTTTGGTAGTTATTCACGATTCGCATTACGGTATCGTTAGCACTATTACCATCGCCTGCCACCACTACCCAAGCAATTATGGTGTCATTTCCATTTTGGAGGCTCAACATACCAGCAAAGCGATGCTGAATTAAGGTACCCGGCACAATGGGGCCAGGTATGGTTTCACTTACCACGGCCTGGCTATTCAGGCGGTAATTCACCTGCATAGAAGCAATGGTATCAGCGCCACTGTTGTACACTTCCAATTCAAATGGATTCACTAATCCTGGCACACAGCCATCACGGAGCGGAACGGCAATCCCGCCTGTCACAATGAACATATTGCCTAATCCAGCATCAACGGGTGCCGGGTTAAACTCTATCGCTCCCGGATCGGGACTTACAGAACGAGGCGTACCAAAAAAGTCCGTTCCTACAAACGCAAGGAGGTTGACCCCTGTATTGTTGACGAAGAAATTGGTGGGTGCATAGTCATTCGCTGCTGCACTAGCAAAATCCGGGTCATTGGTGGTGCTGTTCAAATCGAATATGCCTCCATTTACGACTTGCCAATCGGCCATGGTGCTCTGGGCACTACCAAAGAAACCAATGTGATTGGCTGTTCCTCCAGTTGAAAGCATATTCAGCACATTGTAATTTGAAACCGGGGTATTGGTAGCCAAATAATACAAGCAATACTTGGTGCCCGTTCCTCCCCTGCTGATGTACACAATATTGTTAAGCACCTGGTTGTCGGTACCTGTACCCAAAATGTACACGCCATAAGTGATGCCAGCTGTTGAAGCTGCATGATTGAGCACCACGGTGTTGTGGTAGAAATAATTACTCGACCCACCAGAATTATAGATGCCATATACGGTACCAGAACCTGAATTCAGGTTATAAATCAGATTATTAGATATAATATTGGGCTCAGCCGTGGAAGCCGATGCTCCCAAAAAGTAAATACCATTGGCTGCCGCTGTTAAGCTGGCACCTGGGGCATTAGAGGTGTGAATCCGGTTGGCATTCACCAATGCACCATGGGTTCCGGTCGACATATAAATACCGTTGAAGGTTGTAATACCGGTACGTGTTGGGCGCGACACCTCGTTATTCGACACATTTGCATATTCGGTTTGCAGCATAAAAATGCCGTGGATGTACCAATCGCGCAACTGATTATTTCTCACGTTTACAAATTGGTTACGCGCACCTGCCAAGCCGTTAAAGCGAATACCTGTATATCCTCCGATGATGGTATTGGAATCGACATTCACAAAATTAGCCGATGTGCCGGTGGTGAGATTTGCGAAATTACCTGTAGCAATGATGCCACCAAAAGTGGAGGTGGTAATGGTTTGATCGAGGATAATCAGGTTTTCCTGAATGTTAATATGCTCCACATTTTGCATCATAATGCCTGATTTTACGCCAGTGCCCCTAATTACGAGGTTTCTGATATTTACATAGGAGCTTCCGTCGAGCAAAATGGCGGCTTGGTTACTGCCGGTAGCTACCAGGGTATCACCAATACCCCAAATGGTGAGCGGCGATGCCGCTCCGGCTCCTGCCACATTGCCCAGCCTGAGCTGACCATTGAGTATACCGTTAGTACCGGTGAGCAAGATGTTCACTGCCCCTGCTATACCACCACAATTCAACTTGGTTGTCAAGGAATCAAGTGTAGGGAAATCGGCAGTTGCCGAACCTGCCGTGTAAGTTCCGGCTGGTAATGGCGTACCGTCGACGGTAACCATAGCTACATTTGAAGTATCAAGCAGGCCTCCACAACCTACTATCAAACGGTAATAAGTAGTTGCAAATGGAAAGGCTTGGTAGGCCGGCTGAGTTGCACCCGATATATCAGCAAACACAACCCCATCTGCTGATGATTGCCACTGATAAAATGCGCCGCTACCAAATGTAGTGCCACTGGCCGAAAGACTTATTGGTTCGCCAGGACAACTCAGTGCCGGGCTTGCGCTGACCACGCCTGCAATAGCTGTGGTACAAGGGCCGCTCACTATAGGGCCATTAATGGTTGCCAAAATTTCGGCTACATCCAGTGCCCTATTGTAAATCCTGAATTCATCCATAAGCCCGTTAAGGTTCGAGTTAGATGCGTATGCACCAACTTTGAACTGGGTACCATTAAATACAGGTGCGGCAGTCACAGCTACCGTTTGATCGAGCACGCCATTAACATAAGAACGAACCTGACCAGCAATGGCATCGTACACAAAATGGGTGTAGGTTGGAGCCGTTGTTGCGGCATTTGTGGCTTGTACTGCTGGCAAGCCAGTGCCAATCAATCGCCAGTTATTAGCCCCTGCCGCACCATTGGTGAAGCAGCGCAAAGAGTTGGCGGTATTATCGCCGAAAATATACCAAAGGGTGGATGAAGGCAAAATATCCTTGGTCCAAAAGCCGATTGTCCAGGAACCACTGAGGTTGGTTGCCCAGCCAGTATTCACAAAGTCAGAGGTACTACTTGTACCCGTACCTACAAGGGCAGTGGCCGATAAGCCCACATTGCCCACGCTTAATCCCGAGCCGGTTATGCTCGCAGGATTGGCCCCTACCGGACTGCTGGCTGAATTGATGATAGATGCGCCACTATCGAATTGATAATAAATCAATTCTGGCATAGGTTGAGCCAAAGCCCAAGGCATGCCCAATGCCAATACCAGCATCAGGCTCGATACAAACTTTTTCATGAAATGTTGATTGTAGATATTTGCTTGTTAAGGATGTTTTTTTTTTGCAGCTATAATGTGTGGTAAAGATGAGGGCAACAAACACAAGCAAATAAACCTTAGGCGATAATTCCTTTACCAAGCACGCTAAGCCATCCGAAATGTAGCAATTAAAATGCTTTCTTCATATTAAAATTTTTATCATACAATTGAATTATCAAGCAAGCTTACCCAAGACAGATAAGCTGAAGGCATAAAAAAACCGCCTGTGAAAACTTCACAGGCGGCTTCAAAGGCAATTAAACGAAAACTTATCGCTTAATCATCAGCTTGCCATGACCAACCGAATCTTTACGTTCGATGCGGTATTGATACATGCCAGCTGCCAGATTTTGTACTTCAACGCGCTGGTTCATTTCGCCTTCCTGCGCTTGATGCACCAGTACGGTTTTGCCCAACTGATCGGTAAATACAATGCGGGTGTGCCGGTCGGCTGCTTCCTTCAA
>JBKBSO010000032.1:0-8327 GCA_046291695.1 Bacteroidia bacterium | reverse complement strand
TGGATCGGGAACGGATTCAACTCGTACATCCCGAGCACCATGATAGGTAAGAGCACGCATGCGGATTTCCTCTTTCTAGTTCAACATTAAACAGACTCGTATCAAGGCTGCCAAAAATAAAAAACACTTTTATTAGAGCCTTATGCGCCAAGAAATCGCTGTAAATTAATGTATGAAATAAGATATCCGAGTGTTTAAAAAATAAATTTATATAGGGTTTACGTAATTCGTGAGCTTATGTGTCGAATGAATAGAAAAGAACAGAATTAAAGAAACATCTAGTAATTTCTATAACTTATAGTGAATAGCCACCAATTTTGTAGACACCTTTTAGTTAGATAAAAAAGCAATTTTTTTGATCTTTAAAGAATGAGGATATAGTATTTGTAAAATTACTTAGCTGCTTAAAACTTAATTCTAATTGGTTAATAGGTGAAAAATGGGTAGTGTTTCAAAAAGTATGCTGGCATTAAACGAATCCATTATTGATATAAAAGAACACTAAATCAAAGGCTTTGAAATGATTTTCAAGCTTTTTGGAGAAGTTGCAGCTTCTCCTAAAGCCTCGCCTGATTCGATGCCGTAATCGACAATTATTGCCTTCTATACCCACAGTGAAAAATTTACCAATCAACTGTTTGCATTCTTTAAAGGTCGTAACAAAGCTATCCCAATGGTCACTTGATATACATGTATAGCTTACACCTAACTGCTTCAATTTTAATTTAAGTCGTTTTGCAGTGGCTAAATCTCGGTTACCCCATACATAAGCAACAATTTCACCTGTTTCTCGATGATAGGCATAAATTAGCCATTGTTTATTTTGCTTATGACCAACAAAAGTCCAAAACTCATCTACTTCAAGGGTTTCATAATGACTTTGCTGTGCTCGAAGTTGATATTTTGATTGGCTAAGTGTCCGTAGAACTTTACCGATACTTACTCTTTCAATTTCTGCTATATCCCTGACACCACTGCCTCGCACCATGAGGTGTAATATTTTGGTTTTGATACCTGAGTGACAGCCTTGATAACTGAGAGCATGATCACCAATAAATTGACGTCTGCATATTTTACATTGGTAATTTTGCTTACCATCTACTTTTGTGCCATTTTTCTTTATACTGTCACTTAGGCAGGCTGGACACTTGATTTCTAGAGTTATTCGCATTTCTCTATTTTATCAAAATCCAACCTGCTTTTTTTGGGTATCCGGAATTTCTGGTTGATAAAATGCCAAAGATGTAAAGAAGAAAATCTTTCTCAGCGGATTATCTGATTGATCCTCTTCAGCCTACTCTACTGCCAATTTTCTGTTTCCACCTTCGCCTGAGTCTTCATAGCGATGCTGACTAGGGAGGACAGCGAGAGCTGGGCAAGCGTCAAAGCGGTTCTGGTTCATGCGCAATCCGGACACCTGCACAACATTCCTCTTGTAAGAAACCGATCAAATTCTCTAGGTGCCCATACTCGGCTATACAGACAATCGTGCGGCTATGTTTCTCCTGCCGGATCAGCCCTACCTTGGCCATGCGCGCAAGGTGATGTGATAGCGTCGAAGCAGGAATACCCAGCCCCTTCTGGATATCTCCGACCGAAGCCCCATCATGGCCAGCTTTGACCAGAAAGCGGAACACGGACAGTCGGTGACTATTCCCTAGCTCAGCTAAGCTGGCTGCAACCTTTTCGTGATCCATAGCACGCCCCAATAATTCGATGTTTCTAGAATTATAGTTGACAGGTCGGATAAACGCAAGTAGGCTGCGTACATCATTTCGACAATACTAGAAATATAGGAGTAATATTGAATGTCATCTCAACTCCAAGACGCTCTAGGCATGTTCGCCTTTCTCGCTATCGAGCTATCGGTTTTATTCATTGGCATTAGCTTGCTGGTCGGAGTTCTTCAACGTCACATCCCACCATCCAAGGTGGAAGCGTTACTGCCTTCCAGTGGGAAGCGAGGCTATTTTCTTGCTGCTGGTTTAGGAGCTATAACGCCCTTCTGTAGTTGCTCGACTATCCCCATGTTGAAAGGGTTGATTCGGGCACGGGCCGGTTTTGGGCCGATGATGGTGTTTCTTTTCTCATCTCCGTTGCTGAATCCTATCGTCGTCGGCCTGCTGGTTGCCACGTTTGGATGGACACTTACTGCTATCTATGTGCTCACCGCTTTGGTGGTCGCGGTAGGTGCCGGATGGCTGCTTCACACGCTTGGCTTCGAGCGTTATGTGCGCCGGACGGCGACACAAGAGAGCAGTGGATGTAGTTCATCAGCAAGCCCGTGCAGTGCTACATCGACCGCATCGAGTTGCGGCACCAACAGCTGCGACACCACTCCGAAGACGGCTTCTTGCGGGGCTGATAGGAAGACAACAGTCTCTACGTCTAGCGAATGCTGTGACAGTCAACCCACTGTCACGGTTAAGAAAGAAGGGAAGTACAGTGGTGTGTGGCGGGAAGCTTGGTCGGACTTTATCGATGTGTTGCCTTACCTGCTCATCGGTATTGCGATTGGCAGCGTGATCTATGGTTTCATGCCCACTGACTTATTGGAGCAGTATGCAGGCCCAGATAATCCCTTTGCCATTCCAGTTGCCGCTGTCATCGGCGTGCCGTTGTATATTCGCGCTGAAGCCGTCATACCTCTGGCAGCGGCTCTGATGGCCAAAGGCGTGGGTGCCGGGACGGTGCTAGCGTTGATCATCGGCAGTGCCGGAGCCAGCCTGACTGAGCTCATTCTGTTGCGCTCTTTGTTCACGCTGAAGCTTTTAGCGGCGTTTTTAGCAGTCATTTTTGCTATGGCGATGATTGCCGGTTACGCCACCTACCTGTTTTTCTGATCAAGGCGGGAGATGATTAATTCGTTAAGCCTTCCTGGGTACCAGTTGGTGGATTCTGATGAGCAGAATGAAGACATACATTTTCGGCTTGAAGCACCTACACCAGTAGCCTGCGAGGGGTGCGGCGTGCAGGGTGAGTTCGTGCGGTTCGGCAAGCGTGACGTTCCCTATCGTGATCTGCCCATCCACGGCAAGCGGGTCACTCTCTGGGTGGTCCGCCGCCGATACACCTGCCGGGCCTGCAAGACAACATTCAGGCCCCAGCTACCGGAGATGGTGGACGGATTCCGTATGACACTGCGGCTGCATGAGTACGTGGAGAAGGAATCCTTCAACCACCCCTACACCTTTGTGGCGGCACAGACCGGCCTGGACGAGAAGACGGTGCGCGACATCTTCAACGCCCGCGCCGAGTTCCTGGGGCGCTGGCACCGCTTCGAGACGCCCCGCATCCTGGGCATTGACGAGCTATACCTGAACAAGCGCTACCGCTGCATTCTGACCAACATTGAGGAGCGAACCCTGCTCGACCTGCTGGCCACCCGCCGCCAGGACGTGGTGACCAACTACCTGATGAAGCTGAAAGACCGGCAGAAGGTCGAGATCGTCAGCATGGACATGTGGAACCCCTACCGGGCAGCGGTCAAGGCTGTGCTGCCCCAGGCCCGTATCGTGGTCGATAAGTTCCATGTGGTGCGCATGGCCAACGATGCCCTAGAGAGAGTGCGCAAGGGCCTCAGAAAGGAGCTGAAACCGTCCCAGAGCCGGACTCTCAAGGGAGACCGGAAAATCCTGCTGAAACGCGCTCACGAAGTCTCAGACCGGGAGCGCCTCATCATGGAGACCTGGACAGGCGCGTTCCCGCAACTGCTGGCCGCCTACGAGCACAAGGAGCGCTTCTACGGCATCTGGGACGCCACCACACGGCTCCAGGCAGAAGCCGCCCTGGACGAGTGGATAGCCACCATCCCGAAGGGCCAAAAGGAAGTCTGGAGCGATCTGGTCAGGGCAGTGGGAAACTGGCGCGAAGAGACCATGACCTACTTCGAGACGGACATGCCCGTCACCAACGCTTACACGGAGTCCATCAACCGACTGGCCAAGGACAAGAACCGTGAAGGGCGCGGTTACTCCTTCGAGGTGATGCGGGCACGAATGCTCTACACCACGAAGCACAAGAAGAAGGCACCGACTGCGAAGGTCTCTCCTTTCTACAAGAAAACCATCGGTTACGGACTGCCGGACTTCGCAGAGGAACTCAACTACGGAGTCGATCTATCAACCATCTGATAATGGTATCAGGTTGGTGGGGTAAAGGTGCCCCATCAACCATTAAATCCGTATACCCCTTTTTTTCAGCATACTTTTTGAAACACCACCCATTTTTTAAATTGATCCTAGACTGAACCGTACCGGGTTTGTCGGAGAGTTAATATTCTGAGAGACTATCCCGATGACAAAATTAAAATATACCCCTGAAATTAGAGAAAGAGCGGTTCAATTATTGATTGAATCTGAAAAAGATTATCCATCGAATTGGGCTGCGATCACCGCTATTGCTCCCTGAGCAGTATACTGCGCAAGGGTTGTACTCCTGAAACACTACGTGCCTGGCATCAAAAGCATTTAGATCAGCAAAATCCAGTTAAAGTACAGCAGCTTTCAGACCAAGAACGTATCAAACAACTCGAACGCGAAAATAAAGAACTGCAACGCGCCAATGAGATTCTACGTAAAGCAGCCGCTTTTTTCGCCCAGGCGGAGCTCGACTGCCCACACAAATAATGGTGGATTTTATCCATAATAATAAAGAGCTGTACGGAGTCGAGGCGATTTGTAGAATTTTACCAATCGCACCTTCAACCTATTACCGCACTCTAGATCTCTGCGAAAATCCAGAACATCGAGCAAAGCGAGATTTACATGACTTGCATCATGCTGAACAAATTAAACGAATTTGGAAGGAAAGTTCAGGTCGGTATGGTGTACGTAAAGTCTGGCAAAAACTGAAACGTGAAGGTTATGTTATCGCACGCTGTACTGTTGCTCGATTAATGAAAAAGCTAGGTATACAAGGTGTTTGGTGAGGTAAGAACAAACAAACCACCCGTAGCCGAGATGACCAAAAACGAGCAGATGATTTAGTGAAACGTAATTTTACTGCTGATCATCCTGACCAACTGTGGGTGAGTGACTTTACGTATATTCAAACAAATTCAGGCTGAGTCTATACCGCCTTTATTATTGATGTGTTCTCACGAGCAATTGTTGGCTGGAAAGTATCTACACGAATGAATACAGATATGGTGCTCGATGCATTGGAGCAAGCATTGCATGATCGAGGCATGCCAAAGAATGTGATTCATCATTCAGATAGAGGTGTTCAATATCTTTCCATTCGCCATACCAATCGTTTAGAAGCTGCAAATTTACGAGCATCAGTCGGTACGACTGGTGATTCATACGATAATGCTTTGGCTGAAACGGTGAATGGCTTATACAAAACAGAGGTGATTGAATATCTAAAAGCAGGTTGGCAAGGTTTAGCGGATGTACAACTTGCGACACTAAATTGGGTAGATTGGTTCAATAAAAAGCGTGTACACAGTGCACTGGGTTATGTATCGCCTTTTGAGTTTGAAGCAATATACTATGATAAGATTAACCCGTTAGGTCAGGTGGCCTAACTTAAATAAAAAAGTCTCCGACAAACCCGGTACGGTTCACTATTCACTAACTTGTAAATATCGGTATACCGCCTGACGACTAATCCCAAAAGCTTTTCCTAATACCATTTTTGATGGATACTTCCCTTCCCTCCATGCTTGTCGTAAAGCTTCAGCTTGGTCAGGCTTTAGTTTATGCACCCGACCTTTGTACTTCCCCTGAGCAGAGGCGAGTTTTATTCCTTCCTTTTGCCGCTCTAAAATGATCTCACGTTCGAACTGTGCAAAAGCACCCATCAATTGCAGCATCAAATTATCCATCGGGGTGGATTCGGCCGTAAAAGTAATATTTTCTTTTACAAACTGGATGGCAATCCCTCGTTTGACCAGTTTATCTACTTCAGTGACCAAATCTTTCAGGCTTCGCGCAAAACGATCCATGGAATGTACAATCACCCTGTCCCCTTCCCGGACATAGTTCAACATTTCCTGAAATTTAGGTCGGTCAGTATTTTTACCTGAAGCACGGTCAACAAAAATCCGGTCGACTTCAATCCCCTCAAGTTGACGCCCAGTATTTTGCTCGACCGAACTCACTCGCACATAACCTACTTTTTGGCCTTTCACTCTTTCTCGCCCCAATTGGATAAAAATGAACAATTTTGTAAATTATAAATCTTTAATATCAAAGTTACATGTTACTTATGATTAAAAATCATTTAAATGATACATAATTTCATGAACTTTCAGATTGTAACTTTAGGGTATACTCTATAGTTACATAAATTTAGATATTAAAAACTTCTCTCCGATAAACCCAGTACGGTTCAATGATAAGATTAACCCGTTAGGTCAGGTGGCCTAACTTAAATAAAAAAGTCTCCGACAAACCCGGTACGGTTCAAAATCATTCCAGTCTAGTATTGGCTGTAGAAAAAGATTCTTCTGTTGCCTTATTCGAATTTTTAAAGACTTTACCTCTCTCTAGTGTATCCAGTCTGGTTGCTACCCTCCTGATCTTCCTGTTTTTTGTTACTTCGGCTGATTCAGGAGCCTTGATCACAGATTACCTTACGGCTAAAACGGAGCACTCCCCTGTTTGGCAACGTTTGTTCTGGACAGCTGTGATTGCTGTTCTTTCTATTATCTTGCTGATCGTTGGTGGTTTAAGTGGCTTGCAATCTGCAGTGATCATGAGTGCCTTGCCTTTTACTTTCATTATGCTGTTATTGTGCTGGGGGTTAATCAAGGCACTACGTTTAGATGTCTTAAAAGTACAGGCCCTACAAAGTGCTAGGATCACACCACGAGCTATACAAAACCCAAGAAGCTGGCAACAGCGTCTAGGTTTAATTATGCATTACCCACATTCTAAAGCCGAAGTAACAGCCTATATTCATCAGAATGTTCATCAGGCTTTTCAGAACATAAAACATGAATTTCAGCGCCGGAATCTGGATGTTTCAATCCGTGAGGTTGATGGGGGCTATTACTGAAAGTAGATCATCAAAATGAAATCAACTTCATCTATCAAGTCGTGGCTACTGAAACACGAGCTCCGAGTTTTATGCTCGATGACGAAAGTAGCCTCTCTCTGAAATATTACAAAGCGGAAGTTTTTCTAAAAGAAGGGGGGAAAAACTACAATGTCATGGAATGGACACAAGAAGATTTACTCCAGGACATTATTGATCAATACGAACGCCACTTGTATTTTTTAAATGTAGTCCGTAATTAAACAATCTACATAGCAGTTCAAATTAACAAGTATTAGTTTGAACTGCTATCTTTTTGATTAACAATATCTTGATTTACCAAAAAATCTAATAGTACAGCATCCGTCTTCATTCTAACCTTGAACCAATTTTCAATGCGAATTTGATCTTCACTCGATAGTGGTTCAGATGTTCTCACACTAAGTTGCAGTATTTGCTTTTGATTGGGATCAGTCGGTAAATCAATGCCTTGTCCTAGAAAAATAGAGCTTACAGTGGGATGCTGTGCACGTAGCTCTGCAAAAACATCATTTGCATTGGCAAATAAAGCATTTTTCACCCTTAATTCTTGCTGTAATTGTTTTACCTGTTCATCCTTTTGGCGCAGGGCTTCTTGTCCATTCAGATACAAATCACTCAATACCCCAGATTTTAAGGCAGTCACATCAACCTTATCATCATTGGTTTGATGCACAATAATTTTAGTTCCTTCGAGATTTGCAACAGCAAGTCTCCCTTCAATATTCTGCAACGTCGCCTGACTTAAGGGGGCACTGTTGCAAATAACCACGAATGGTAAGCTGAAGACTGTTTTAGCTAAAGGTGCAGCATATGAATCCTTTCCATGGTCGGCATTTTCAGGGCGAAATCATTCTTTGGGCTGTGCGCTGGTATTGTAAATATGGCATTAGCTATCGTGAACTGCAGGAAATGCTGGCCGAACGGGGTGTGAATGTTGATCACACGACTATTTACCGTTGGGTTCAACGTTATGCTCCTGAAATAGAAAAACGTTTACGCTGGTATTGGCGTAATCCTACAGATCTGAGCTCGTGGCATATTGATGAAACCTATGTAAAAGTGAATGGACGATGGTCTTATCTGTATCGTGCAGTCGATCAACGTGGCGATACCATTGATTTTTATCTTTCTTCTAGACGTAATACCAAATCAGCATATTGTTTTCTTGGAAAAATTTTAAATAATGTGAAGAAGTGGCAAATTCCACAAGTGATCAACACGGATAAAGCACCCACATATGGACGTGCTTTATCACGGTTAAAACGGGAAGGTAAATGTCCACCAGACCTTGAGCACAGGCA
>JBKBSO010000031.1:5710-11333 GCA_046291695.1 Bacteroidia bacterium | reverse complement strand
TGACCTGCGTGGTAAGCCGTATGTGATACAATTCTTCCAAAGGCTTCTGCTTTGGTTTTTGTTCCAAATTCTTTTGTAGTGATGGTGCTTTCCCAATCTTCGTCTGATTGCTTCTCCACTATTGATTTCAGTTTCTCAAAAGATTCAGCTACATAGTTTTTTAAGCCTTCCAAATCTGTCCATTCGCCTGTATCTCGTTTTTCGATGACTGTTTTTGCCGTTACTTTTATTGAACCGTCTCCAAATACATTTTTGGCAAAAAGCAACTCCACATCACCAATGTGGCGAATTAAAAAACCAACCGAATTGGGCGAAGTGCCAAGTTTCTTTTGTAAATCTGTTTCGGATAAATTATCTAACTGATTGACAAATCGTGTTCGGGATTCTATCCAAAGTTCAAGCAATATTTCCGTTTTGTTTTTCATCTGTTGATGTTTATTTTTTTATGGTCAGATGGAATTCGCCATTCTACATTTGAGTAATTATTTATATAGCTATTGTGGCTCATTTCATAATAATATATTGAATAAGAATCCTGAAAGGATGATGAATAATGTAACCACTCCAAAGTAGATTGTTATCAATTTCATTGTCATTACTTTTTTGAGAAGAGTGGCTTCTGGTATTGACAATCCAACGGTTGCCATCATAAAAGCAATGGCTGTTCCAAGTGGAACACCTTTGGCAACAAAAACTTGAATCACAGGAACAATTCCTGCTGCATTGGCATACATAGGTACGGCAACTATTACGGCAAGCGGAACTGTCCACCATTGCCCACCACCTAAATATTGCCCAAAAAAGTTTTCGGGAACATAACCGTGCATTGCTGCTCCAATACCAATACCGATTATCACATACAAAACAACACCTTTTACGATATCCCAAGCACCACGAGTAATTTCAGGTAATCGTTGGCGAAAAGTCAATTTTTCTTCTTCATATTCGCCTTGTTGCATTTTGTTTGCAAGTATTTTCTTAACCCAATCTGAAAGCATAGGTTCGAGATTGAACTTTCCTAAAAGCCAACCGCCAATCGTCCCTAATAAAACACCTGATGTTGCGTAAATAATGGTGGCTTTTATTCCAAACATTCCGATAAACATTGCTATCGCTACTTCGTTGACCAATGGCGAAGTAATGAGAAAAGCAAATGTTACTCCCAATGGAATTCCGCCTTGCACAAACCCAATAAATAGAGGAACAGAGGAACACGAGCAAAAAGGTGTGATTGCACCAAAAACGGAGGCAAACAAATATTCTAAGCCGTAAAGTTTTTTTCTATTTAGAAAATTCTTGAGTTTTTCAATGGGCAAATAAGCGTTTACAATACCCATTAAAAACACAATTAGGAATAATAAAATGAGAATTTTCAATGTGTCATACACAAAGAAATTCAAGGCTGTGCCTAAATGGGTTTCTGCACCTATTCCGAACACGGAATAGATGAGCCAATCTGCAAAATGTTGTATCCAATCAAACATAATTAACTTTTAGCAACAACCCGAAGTTGAACAACAAGAATCGCTTCCTGAAACTACAGATGTATTCCCTTTGGTTGGGAAGCCTTTTTGCACCCAACGAGCAATACCGTGTTGCATATTTACCACATTGGTATAACCGTGATTTACTAAAAATCCTGAGGCTCTCAAACTTCTTCCACCACCTTTGCAAACCATTACAACATCCTTGTCCTTTGGAATTTCGTTGAAGCGTTCTTCAAATTCACTTAGGGGAATATTAATGATGTTTGACACATCATAAGCCAATTCAATTACTTCATCTCTTTCACGGACATCAACCAATAATGCACCATTTTTTACCCATTCTTGAGTAGTAGTTGGGCAAATTTCTTTTACTAAAGTTTGACTTTCCATTGTGTTATATTTTTAAGAGTTCAATAATTTCATTTACCTGAGCAACTCTGCCTTTGATTTTGATTTGTTCATCAATCATCAATACAGGCGTGGTGAGCACATTATACTTCATCATTTCTTCAATGTCTTCCACTTTTACAACATTGGCTTCAATGTTGGATTGTTTGAGTGCTTCAAGCACATTACTGTAGGTGGTTTTGCACTTTGGGCAACCTGGTCCTAATACTTTTATCTCTGTCATATTTCTGATGATTTATTGTTTCAGTTCGCAAATGTACGAACAATTATTCGTAGTTCGTAGTATTACGAACATAATGTTAAAAAAATTATTCAAATACTTTGTTTAGCAATGACTTGGCAAGTGCAAAATTTTCTCGGTTGATACAGTACTTTGTTGAAGGTGGTGTAATATCGCCTTGAATTAAACCTGCGTCTTTCAATTCATTCAAATGTTGAGAAAGGGTTGATTTGGCAATTGGAAGTTCTTCTGCCATATCTCCGTGATAGCAACACGCCTGAGAATTAAGTAATTCCAAAATAGCAATTCGGACTGGATGTCCTATGGCTTTCGCAAACCTTGCAGTCTGTTCTTGTTCTTTCGTGAAATAATCGTTTTTAGTAACGCTTGGCATCTTTTGTCGTTTTAGTGTTCGCAAATGTACGAACAATAATTTAGAAAACGATTCGATGCAGTCAACTATTTGTCTTGGGTGGTGGGTATGCTTGGGTGCGTTTAGGCAAAATTAAATGTGCTGTTTAGTGTCGGCTGGTGGGAAGGGAAACAGCTCTTTTAATTTTGCGAAGCGTTGGCTTTTGTCTTTCGCTTTTCAGTTGGTTTATGTCGGTCGGTGTTGTCTTTTAGGGTGAGGCATAACTTGTTTATACGCGAAGGGTTTTATCGCTTATACAACCAAAATTGGAAGTAAGGCGAAGTTCTACTTCATTTAGCAAGCTAAGAAACAATGGCTGATTTGCAATGCTTCTTTGTAATATTTTCTGACCGTTGGCAAAGCGGGTTGGCCTCCCCTGCCCTACTTGGCCAGCCCCCAAAACAAAAAGCCCGACCAGTACTGATCGGGCTTTTTGTGGCACGCTGGTGCGCGGGGCTTATTGGCCGGGGGCGGCGGCAGCGGCGGGGCTGCTGTTGTTGCCTTCGGCAGTTTCGGCGCTTTCCATATCGTTGAGCTGGGCAGCAGCTTCATCATCGCCTTCGGCGGCCTTGAGCTCGGCAGGCTGCTCCATCATCATTTCAATTTGGCTTTCTGCGGCAGGCAGGGTGTCTTTACCTTCCACATCCATGATGATGGGGGCAATTACCAGGGCTACCACCGAAATAAGCTTCAACAAAATGTTGAGCGAAGGTCCTGAGGTGTCTTTGAACGGATCACCAACGGTATCGCCTACTACAGCGGCCTTGTGTGGCTCCGACTTCTTGTAGTACATCTGTCCTTTGATGTTCACGCCTTCTTCAAACATCTTTTTGGCGTTGTCCCAGGCGCCACCGGCGTTCGACTGGAAAATGGCCATCAACACGCCCGAAGCGGTTACACCGGCCAACAAACCACCCAAAGCTTCGGCACCAAAGGCAAAGCCAATGATTACCGGCGAAACTACCGCCAACAAACCGGGCAATACCATTTCGCGGATGGCAGCAGCGGTTGATATTTCAACGCACTTGCCATATTCAGCTACGCCATCGGCGGCCTGGAAGGTTTTTTGGTCTTCGGCACTCCAGTCTTTCATTTCGGCATCGCCGTTTTTACGCATCACGTCCAAAGCTGCTTTCAAAGCAGGGATGTCGGCAAACTGGCGACGTACTTCGGTGATCATCGACATGGCCGCACGACCTACCGCACCCATGGCCATGGCCGAGAATACGAAAGGCAACATGGCACCGATGAACAAGCAGGCCATTACCGTAGCTTTCGACAAGTCGATGCTGGTAATGTGGGCCGAAGTCATAAAGGCACCAAACAAGGCCAAGGCGGTAAGGGCAGCCGAAGCAATGGCAAATCCTTTACCAATGGCGGCAGTGGTGTTACCCACGGCATCGAGTTTGTCGGTACGCTTACGTACTTCCTTGGGCAATTCGCTCATTTCGGCAATACCACCGGCATTATCGGAGATAGGACCGTAAGCGTCAACCGCCAATTGGATACCTGTATTGGCGAGCATGCCTACCGCGGCAATGGCAATGCCGTACAAGCCTCCGAAGTGGAAAGCACCAATGATGCTGGCTGCAATAATGAGGATAGGAATAGCGGTACTCATCATCCCCACACCCAAACCGGCGATGATGTTGGTAGCGGCACCGGTCGACGATTGGTCGACGATCGACATCACCGGCTTTTTGCCCGTACCGGTATAATATTCGGTAATCAGGCCAACTAACAAACCGGCCACCAGACCGATGATGGTGGCGATAAATACGCCTGTAGAAGTCATTACACGCTCTACACCGTAGAGCATATCGTTAAACACCCAGGTTTCGGGCAACATCCACTTGATGATGAAGTAAGATGCTACGATCATCAAGCCGGCTGAAAGGAATTCACCGGTGTTGAGGGCACGTTGTGGATCGCCACCTTCTTTAACTTTAACAAAGAAGGTACCGATGATGCTCATGATGATACCGGCAGCCGCCAATACCAGGGGCAACAATACGCCCGAAAGGCCATTGAACTGATCGGCAAAGCCAGGGGCCATGAAGGCAGCACCCAGTACCATGGTACCAATGATAGAGCCTACATACGACTCAAAAAGGTCGGCACCCATACCGGCCACGTCGCCCACATTATCGCCCACGTTGTCGGCGATGGTAGCGGGGTTCAGCGGGTGGTCTTCGGGGATACCGGCTTCCACCTTACCCACGAGGTCGGCGCCCACGTCGGCAGCCTTGGTATAAATACCCCCACCCACACGGGCGAACAGGGCGATAGAAGAGGCACCAAAAGAGAAACCGGTAAGTACAGTAATTACCCGTACCAGGTTCACGGCAGGATCAGGATCGGCCGTAAACATATTGCTGTAGATGATGAACAAGGTGCTCAAACCCAGTACACCCAATCCAACCACACCCAAACCCATTACTGAACCGCCGGTGAAGGCAATTTCGAGGGCTTTGCCTAAGCTGGTACGCGCTGCATTGGCGGTACGTACGTTGGCTTTGGTGGCTACTTTCATGCCGATGAAGCCGGCCAATCCAGAGCAAAGGGCTCCGATGATGAAAGAAAGGCCTACCAGGGGCGAAGAGGCTTCGTTATTGTTTGCAAAGGCCAACAAAATGGCAACGGCAACCACAAAAACAGCCAAAACGCGGTACTCGGCTTTCAAAAAAGCCATGGCGCCTTCGGCGATGTGACCGGCGATTTTTTTCATCTTGTCAGTACCGGCATCTTGCTTCGCTACCCAACTCGAGCGGATGAAGGTGAACAGCAGGCCCACCAGTCCGATTACGGGGATAATGTAAAGAATTGAACTCATTAGACTTATCGTTATTTTTAAGATTTCGCAAAGATAGCTTTTCAGTCGGTTTCACAAACATTATCTGCTTATTAAGTGCGAAATGGTGCCGGGGGGCGGTTTTTTACCGCAGATTACGCGGATTACACGGAAGATAAGCTGCGCTTGATTAGCGGAGCGCTATACGCGGCGGCCTACGGCGGCGGGTTTTTACCGCAGATTACGCGGATTACACGGAAGATAAGCTGCGCTTGATTAGCGGAGCGCTATACGCGGCGGCCTAC
>JBKBSO010000031.1:0-5614 GCA_046291695.1 Bacteroidia bacterium | reverse complement strand
TACGGCGGCGGGTTTTTACCGCAAAGGCGCAGAGGGATTTGTAACGTAGAACAGCCAGTTCCCTAGCTTGCAGCCTAGCGCATTTGAACGGCTTTTTCTTCAGTGCTACTAGTAGCTTTGGCTGTGGCCGCAAGACAGCGGAGCCTTTTGCTGGGGCATGCTTCGCATTTCCAGCGGAGGACGCAGCAGGGCGACAGTATGATGCGGCAGTGGCAGCCGGGTCTTCATTTTTTTTGCAGGATTATGATGTACATCAATCCTCGGATGCTTGCTAGCTCTTACCTTTGTGCGCGTATCGGAAGCTGTAGTGCAGCGACTTGGCTGCAGGCCGTAAAAAAGCCCTTTCAAGCCGCTAAATTTGCTGATGCTGTCTAAAATTTTGACCGAAAAGATGACGTCGACCTCTACCCAAATCGATTTTTCGAATACTGCCATTGCTTTTGCGGGCAAAACCGACCGTGAACTGCGTAAATCGTACTGGATGTTTCGGCTGATGAATGCCAAATGGCTGGTAGAAAGCCTGTCGGCCCTGGCACCGCTGGCCATTAAGCTGCGATTGCCCATCGATTGGGCGGTAAAAGCCACGGTTTACGATCAGTTTTGCGGGGGTGAAACCATAGCTGGCTGCGAAAAAGCCATCGACGAACTGGCAGCCTACGGCATAGGCACCATTCTCGATTATTCAGTGGAAGGAAAAGAAAACGAGCAGGAGTTTGATGCTTGCCGCGACGAAATCATCCGGACCATTGAAAAAGCCCGGGGCGATGTTCGCATTCCTTTTTCGGTATTTAAAGTCACCGGGGTTGCCCGTTTTGCCCTGCTCGAAAAAATGAATGTAGGGCAAAAGCTCAGCGCTGCTGAGGAAGCAGAAGCCGGGCGGGTATGGCAGCGCGTGCACCAAATTGCGCAGGCGGCTTATGAGGCGCAGCAGCCGTTGTTTATCGATGCCGAAGAAAGCTGGATACAGGATGCCATCGACCAAATGGTGAGCAAGCTGATGCAGGAATTTAACCGCGAGGCCCCGATTATCTACAATACCATTCAGTTGTACCGCCACGACCGGCTGGCCTATATGCAAAAAAGCTTTGAAACTGCCCGGGAGCAAAACCACTGGTATGCGGTAAAGCTGGTGCGCGGGGCCTATATGGAAAAAGAGCGTGATCGGGCAAAGGAGATGGGCTATCCCTCTCCCATTCAGCCGAACAAGGGGGCAAGCGACCGCGATTACAACCTGGCGCTCGATTTTTGCGTGCAAAATATTGCGCATATGGCCGTTTGTTCGGGCAGTCATAATGAGGCCAGCAATTTGCACTTGGCCGGCTTGATGGAAGCGGCTGGGCTCGACCAAAAGCATCCACGCATTTGGTTTGCACAGCTTAAGGGCATGAGCGACCACATCAGTTACAATTTGGCGCATGCCGGTTACAATGTGTGCAAATATTTGCCTTATGCGCCGGTTCGGGCCATGTTGCCCTACCTCATCCGTCGTGCGCATGAAAACACCAGTATTTCGGGGCAGATGTCGCGCGAGTTGAGTTTGCTATTGAGCGAGCGTAAGCGCAGAGCTGGCACAACCGGGGCGGTGCTTGCTTGACAAGTAGTACGCTTGAACAACACCAACGCAGTACAAGACCGCAGACCGCAGACCGCAGCTGGGCCGTGCATGCTTGACGCGGAATACACTTGAACGGCTCTAACGCAGTACAAGACCTCAGACCGCAGACCGCAGCTGGGCGGTGCATGCTTGACAAGTAGTACGCTTGAACAACACCAACGCAGTACAAGACCGCAGTCCGCAGACCGCAGCTGGGCGGTGCTTGCTTGACACTGAATGCGCTTGAACATCTGTAACGCAGTACAGGACCGCAGTCCGCAGACCGCAGCTGGGCGGTGCATGCTTGACACTGAATGCACTTGAACATCAGTAACGCAGTTCAAAAAATGTATTGCATCGCAGCTGTTCATATGCTTATAGCCTCAAATCCGCACAAGCCAGCTGCGGACTGCGGTCCGTGGTCTGATCGTCGTATGGTATTGCAGCCATTCATATGCCTTAAGCCTCAAATCCGCACAAGCCAGCTGCGGTCCGCGGTCTGCGGTCTGATCGCCGTATGGCATCGCAGCCATTCATATGCCTTAAGCCTCAAATCCGCACAAGCCAGCTCCAAATCACAAACAAAAAATCCAGCTTAACCCAGTTTCGATTGGGTGAGTGCTAAAATTTGACTTTCGGCGGCTTGGGCATCGGCCAAGAGGCGGTCGGCTTGTTGCATGGCGCTATGCGCATACTCGGCATCTTTAAAGCCATTGAGGTTTACCTTCACATTCAACCAAGCCGCATAAGCCGCGGTGCGGGCACAAAGTGCACCAACAGCCGCATCGGTTACCGAATTGGGGTTTCCCTTTTCCACCATCGCCCGGATGGGTACCATGGCCTCTACCGCCAACTGCAAGGTTTGCAAGGGCACTTCGATGGCGATTTTAGTAGCCGCCTGTATGGCTGCCGTGCGGGCTTTTTTCTCTGCCTCATTTCCTTTTGGCAAAGCAAAGGCCTGCATGATGGCGTCGAAAGCACGGGTATCTTCATCGACTTTGTACAGCAAGGCATCTTTCAGGCGTTGGCAGCTTTCGGCAATTTCGCTGAAGTATTCAGATTGGTCTTCCCAGCCCCGCTTTCCGGCCGATAGGTTGGCCACCATGGCCCCGAGACTAGCACCCAGTGCCCCTACATAAGCCGCTATCGAGCCCCCACCGGGTGCAGGCGATTCGCTGGCGGTTTCGTTGGCAAAGGCCCGCAGGTTCATGCTGATCAGCCGGTCGTTGCCCGGCTCGGCTATGAGGTATTCGATGATTTTTTTCTTCGGATCGAAAGCACTGAGTTCGTTCAGGCCCATGCTGCGGATGGCTGTTTCTACGATTTCTTCTTCCGATACCCCCACCGAGCGGCCCATCTTGGCCAGGTAATGGCGGCCGGCTTCGAGCATGCACCGCAGCGGGATGAGGCCTACAAGCTCCGAACCGGTTACCCGCACCCCACGGGCATCGGCAGCACGCACTACTTCGTCGAAAGCCTTGTGTACGGGAGTTTGGTTGATGTTGGTGAGGTTCATCGAAATTTGCGAAAACCCATATTCCTCAATGTACCAGCCCACTGCTTTTACCGCTTTGAGGGTTCCGGGAATGCGTACGGGCTCACCCTTTTCGTCGGTAACTATTTCTCCCAAAACCGGGTGTCCGCTGCGTTTGATGCGGCCTGCCTCGCGTACATCGAAGGCGATGGCGTTGGCCAGGCGGGTCGATTTGGTATTCAGGTTGATGTTGTAAGCTACCAAGAAATCGCGCGCGCCAATGACCGTTGCTCCCGACTGGGCATTAAACTGAGCAGCGCCATAATCGGGTTGCCAGTTGGGGTCTTGCAGTTTGCTGGCCAGACCTTCGTATTCGCCGGCGCGGATGGTGGCCAAGTTGCGCCGTTCGGGCTTCTTTGCTGCGGCTTCGTAAAGGTAAATCGGTATGTTTAGCTCCTCGCCTACCCGCTTGCCCAAACGCTCGGCCCATTGCACAGTTTCTTCCATGCTGATGTTGGCTACGGGGATTAGCGGACAAACGTCGGTGGCCCCCATACGGGCATGTTCGCCACTGTGTTTGCGCATATCGATAAGTTTGCCGGCCATGGCGATGCCGCGGTAGGCCGCTTCAATTACGGCTTCGGGCTCCCCTACAAAGGTTACCACAGTGCGGTTGGTGGCCTTGCCCGGGTCAACATCGAGCAGTCGAACGCCTTCAACAGTTTCGATTTGATCGGTAATTTGTTTGATGATGTGCATATCGCGGCCCTCCGAAAAATTGGGCACGCATTCGATGAGTTGCTTCATGCTCCAAAGATAAAGATTCGAATGGCCATTAGGAGTACCCCTGGCTTAAATGTAACCCAGGTCACCGTAGCTAACCCGCCCATGCATTAGCTTTGTGAAGTTCAAAGACTACAACATGCTCCACTTCTTTAAAAAACTGTTTCAAAAAAATTACGAAAGCCTAGCGGCCGCTGAATTCAAAAGCCAGATGGATGCCGATAAAAGTGCGGTGCTGATAGACGTGCGCAGTCCGGGCGAATATGCAGGCGGCAAAATCAAAGGCGCTAAAAATATCAACGTCAGCTCCGGCGATTTTCAGCAAAAAATTGCCAAGCTCGATAAAGACAAGAACTATTATGTGTACTGCCGTTCGGGTGCCCGCATCGGCATGGCATGCAGCAGCATGGCAGCGGCCGGCTTGAAGGTGGTGAACTTGTCGGGGGGCATCATGCGTTGGCCATACTAAGGCGAAAAGCCTCGGAAAACGCACTAAACGGTTTCTTAACCGCAGAGGCGCAGCGTATTTAGGGGCTAAATGGCTTTAGTGCAAGGACCACAACTGCATCCGATCGTAATGACTTTTCCAATCAGTGCGAAAAATGACTGCAGTTATCGCCGAGCCAACGGAGCCTTTTGGACTGCGCTGCTACGCAGCTCGTCCGGAGGACGCAGAGTCAAGCCTTCGGCTTACTGGCAAAGAAGCGGATAATCACAAAAGATTAAAATACATTGAAATATGTCACAAAAACCAAGTTTTCAGGACATCATCAACAGCGACACCCCGGTTTTGGTCGATTTTGCGGCCGAATGGTGTGGTCCTTGCAAGATGATGGCGCCCATTCTCAGCGAATTGCACCAGCAAATGGGCGAAAAGTTGCGCATCATCAAAATTGATGTCGACCGCAACCCACAACCGGCGCAGGCCTTCCGCATCACGGGCGTACCTACGCTCATTTTATTCCACCAGGGCAAGCAGCTTTGGCGGCAGTCGGGTGTGGTACCTGCCCACCAGCTCAAGCAAATTGTTCAACAACACATTCCACAAACAGCATGATGATTCTCGGATTATTGGCCGGAGCCGGCCTCGGATTTTTATATTGGAAGTACGTAGGTTGCCAAAGCGGCGCCTGTGCCATTACGGCCAACAAATACAGCAGCATGATCATGGGCGCTTTGTTGGGCCTGAGTTTGGCCGGCAATTTTGCCCATGCCCAGGCACCGGCTAAGCTGCAGCATGTTAATGGCATGACCTTCGAAAAAATGCTGCAAGAAAAAAATGTGGTGATCCTCGATGTGCGCACCCCCGGCGAGTTCCGTTCGGGCTACATTCCCGGGGCCGTTAATATAGATGTGTACGACCCTGAGTTTAAAGCCAAAATTGCCAAGCTCGACAAAAGCAAGAAGTACCTGGTGTACTGCCGTTCGGGCGCACGTTCCACCAATGCCGGACAGCAGCTCCTTGGCTTAGGATTCACCGAGGTGGTGAATTTGCAAGGCGGCATGATGGCTTGGCGCGGGCCGGTGACGCGATAAATGCGCTTGGGCTGAGCATACGTTACAGAAGAGGGTTAGCTCGTACCAACGATGCTTTCGGAAGCGAAAGTAGGCCGTCGAGACCGTTGCTTACGCCACCAACGCAAGGCATTATGCCGCTGTATTACAATGCGTTGTGACTTAACCGCTGAGATTCTGTGTTGACTTGCAAGCTTTTTTCTGCAATTTTGTTTTTTTAAGGCGGCTTTATGCCAGCCTGTTTAGGC
>JBKBSO010000030.1:0-12024 GCA_046291695.1 Bacteroidia bacterium | reverse complement strand
CAAAACCGCACTAATAAGTACTAGTCGGGTGTCGTTTTTTGGTACGCTGCATTTTTGTTTTTTTGTAAAGAACAAGATTGTTCGATATTAAAAAACACATTTGTTTGTTTCTAAAAAACAAAACCGTCCGTTAATAACAAACACTTTTGTACATTTGCAACAAACAAGATTGAAAATGCTCAAATCTACCCTCAAAAACGTGCTTAAAACGCAGCTTTCACAGCTTAAAACCAAGTCGCGTGGGCTAGAGCGACGCGTGCATCAACAGCTTTTTTTGCCTGAAAGCCACGCGCTCATCATAAGCGGCGTGCGCCGAAGCGGCAAAAGCACCCTGCTGCACCAGCTTTTGAGCACCACCGGCGAGGGCAGCTATTACCTCAATTTCGAAGATCCTAAGCTGTATCCTTTCGACAAATTCGACTATAGCCGGCTTGATGAAGTACTGGCAGAGATGGGTTGTAAAACGCTGTTTTTAGATGAAATACAGGTGGTAGAAGACTGGGAGCGCTACATACGGCATTTGCTCGATACGGGCTATCGTGTGGTAATCACGGGCTCCAATGCCTCCTTGTTGAGCAAAGAGCTCGGCACCAAACTCACTGGTCGCCACATCTCTTTCGAACTGTTTCCCTTTTCGTTTGGGGAGTATTTAGCCTTTGAAAAGAAAGTCGCCAGCGAAAAAACCCTGCTCAAATACCTCCATCAAGGGGGCTTTCCAGAGTATGTAAAATACCAGCGCGACGAAATATTGCAACACGTGCTCGAGGACATACTGCTGCGCGATATCGCCGTGCGCTACGCCCTGCGCGACGTTAAGAGTCTGCAACGCCTCGCCTGGTACTTGCTCTCCAATGTTGGCAAACTATTCACCGCCAGCCGCTTGTTGAGCCTCATCGACCTCAAATCAAAATCTACCCTCCTCGAATACCTGAGCTATCTCGAAGATGCCTACTTATGCTTCTACCTACCCAAATACAGCCCTTCTACCCGCAAGCAATTGGTGAATCCCCGTAAAATATATGTTGTTGACCCTGGCATCGTGCAGACCAACAGTGGCTCCATGCAGGAGGACCTTGGTAGAAAACTCGAAAACCTGGTGTATTTGGCCTTGCGCAGGTTGAGTCAAGACCTCTTTTACTTCTCCGAAAAGCACGAATGCGACTTTGTGCTGATGCAGCAGGGCCAATGCCAGCAATTGGTACAGGTTTGCTATGAAGTAACGCCCGAAAACCTCGATCGGGAAGTGAATGGCTTGCTTGAGGCCATGGCTTATTTTGGCCTCAAAACGGGCACCATCGTTACCTTCAACCAAAACGACCGGCTGAGCTACGATCAAGGCACAGTCAAGCTGGAGGCGGCACACGACTGGTTAGAACGACTAGAAGCGCATCCCCAAAAGCCTTAAAAATCTTCGTTCCCATCGTGCATTTTCATATCTTTGCCCAATTTTGAAATCCCCCCAAACCATAATATAACCACAAATCCATGCCCAGGGACAATTCTATCAAATCGGTACTCATTGTAGGTTCAGGCCCCATCGTCATTGGTCAGGCATGTGAATTCGATTATTCGGGTTCGCAAGCGGCGCGTTCACTCAAGCAGGAAGGCATTGAGGTGTCGCTGATTAACTCCAATCCGGCTACCATCATGACCGACAAAGTCACGGCCGATCATGTTTATTTGCTCCCCCTCACGGTTAATTCGATAGAGCAGATTTTACAGGAACGTCAGATTGATGCCGTGCTTGCCACCATGGGAGGCCAAACGGCACTCAATTTGTGTAAGGAAGCCGACGAGCTGGGCATCTGGGAGAAATACGGGGTTCGGATGATTGGCGTGGATATTGCGGCCATCGAAACCACTGAAAACCGCGAAGAGTTTCGTAAATTGATGGGGCAAATTGGCGTGGCCGTTGCCCCATCAAAAATTGCAAACTCCTTTCTTGAAGGCAAAGAAGCCGCCGAAGAAATTGGTTTCCCGCTGGTGATTCGGCCTTCCTACACTTTAGGGGGCACTGGAGGTGCTGTCATTCGTCACAAGGAAGACTTTGAAAAGGCCTTAAGCCGGGGATTGGCTGCGTCGCCTACGCATGAGGTCCTCATCGATAAAGCCGTTTTGGGCTGGAAAGAATACGAACTGGAGTTGTTGCGCGACAACAACGACAATGTATGTATCATCTGTACCATTGAAAACTTCGACCCTATGGGCATCCATACGGGGGATAGCATTACCGTAGCGCCGGCCATGACCCTTAGCGATACTGCTTATCAGGACATGCGCAACCAGGCCATCAAGATGATGCGGGCCATTGGCAACTTTGCCGGGGGATGCAATGTGCAGTTTGCCATGAATCCTGAAACTGAGGAGCTCATTGCCATCGAAATTAACCCGAGGGTGTCGCGCTCATCGGCCTTAGCCTCAAAAGCAACAGGCTATCCAATTGCCAAAATCGCCGCCAAACTGGCCATCGGCTATAACCTCGACGAGCTGCCGAACCAAATTACCATGAGCACTTCGGCTTATTTTGAGCCCACACTCGATTATGTAATCGTAAAAATTCCGAAGTGGAACTTTGATAAATTCCCCGGCTCCGACAAAACCCTTGGTTTTCAAATGAAATCGGTGGGTGAAGTCATGGGCATCGGGCGCAGCTTCAACGAAGCCTTGCAAAAGGCTTGTCAGAGCTTGGAGATCAACCGCCTTGGGCTGGGAGCCGATGGAAAAGAGGAACGTAACCTCGACAAATTGATGCACAGCTTAGAAAATGCGAGCTGGGACCGATTATTCCATGTACACGATGCGCTCGCCCTTGGCGTACCTGTAAAATCAGTAGAGAAAGCCACGCGTATCGATCGGTGGTTTTTAAGACAAATACAGCATATCGTTGATTTACAGCAGGAATTGCGTCGGTTCACCATCAACAGCCTATCCAAAAGCTTGATGGATGAGCTCAAGAAAAACGGCTTCAGCGATGCCCAAATTGCACATGTATTGGGCGACAGCACTTCGGAAGCTGATGTACGGGCCAAGCGTAAAGAAATGGGACTCAAACGCGTTTGGAAGCTTGTTGACACCTGTGCTGCCGAATTTGAAGCCGAAACGCCTTACTACTACAGCACCTATGACACCGAAAACGAATCGGTAAGCAGTGATAAGAAAAAAATAATCGTCTTGGGCTCAGGTCCTAACCGCATTGGCCAAGGCATTGAATTCGACTATAGCTGCGTGCATGGGCTACTGGCCGCCCGCGAAGTGGGTTATGAAGCCATCATGATTAACTGCAATCCCGAAACGGTGAGTACCGATTTTAATATGGCTGATAAGCTTTACTTTGAGCCGGTATTTTGGGAGCATTTGCTCGACATTGTAGAGCATGAAAAGCCAGAAGGCGTAATTGTACAATTAGGCGGTCAAACAGCACTTAAGCTGGCCGAACATCTCGAAAATGCCGGTATCAAAATCATTGGCACCAATTTCACCAATATGGATTTGGCCGAGGACCGAGGGCGATTTAGCGATTTACTCAAGGAGCTCGACATTCCTTATCCCAAATATGGTGTGGCCGAAACCGCCGAAGAAGCCCTCGAAATTGCGCGCGAAGTAGGATACCCCGTCTTGGTTCGTCCAAGCTACGTACTCGGTGGCCAGGGCATGAGCATCGTGATCAACGAAGAAGAGCTCGAGCATGCTGTGGTAGATTTACTACGCAAAATACCGGGCAACCGCATTTTGATTGACCACTTCCTCGACCGGGCCATGGAAGCCGAAACCGATTGTATATGCGATGGTGAAGATGTGGTAATTTGTGGCGTTATGGAGCACATTGAGCCGGCGGGCATCCACTCGGGCGACTCCAACTCGGTGCTACCGCCATTCGGCTTGTCGCCGCTGGTTGTATCCCAAATGGAAGAGTACACCAAAAAGCTGGCTCATGCCTTAAATATTTCTGGTCTCATGAATGTGCAGTTTGCCATCAAGAACGAGCTGGTGTATGTAATTGAAGCGAACCCCCGTGCATCGCGTACGGTGCCTTTTTTGGCCAAAGCTTACGACGTACCCTTTGTTAATATTGCCACCAAAGTGATGTTAGGCACGCACAAACTCAAAGATTTCGACATTAAAAAACGATTAGAAGGTTGGGCAATCAAAGAACCTGTGTTTTCTTTCGAGAAGTTTCCGAATGTAAACAAGGAATTGGGCCCTGAAATGAAGTCGACTGGCGAGGCCATTCGTTTCATTAAAGACTTGAAGGATCCGTATTTCCGTGATTTATATAAGCGGAAATCGATGTACCTTAGTCGATAAGTCATGAAAATCCTTGTAGTTGAAGACGAAAAAAAGGTAGCGCAGTTCATCAAGCAGGGGCTTGAGGAGTTGGGTTACGAAGTTGATTTAGCCCATGACGGGCTTCTTGGTCGCAAAAAAGCAGAAGATAAGCGCTACGATTTAATCGTGCTTGATTTGCTTTTGCCGGGCATGAGTGGCATTGAAGTATGCAAAAAGCTCCGTCAGAAGCAAGCGCGCTTGCCCATACTGATGCTAACTGCATTAGGCACAAGCGAAGACAAGCTTGCCGGTTTTGATTCTGGAGCCGACGATTACCTGGTTAAGCCTTTTGAATTCAGCGAGTTGGTAGCACGAATTAAAGCGCTTACCCGACGAGCACAAATTGGAGGAACCGAAGAAAACCGTTTGGTAGCTGGCGATTTGGTGTTAGATCTTGACAAAAAAGTGGCGCATCGTGGTGAGCAGGTGATTTCCCTCACCGCCAAGGAGTATGCCTTACTGGAGTACCTGATGCTACACAAGGGCAAAGTGGTTTCGCGCCAGCAGATCGCTGCTGAAGTGTGGGACATTCATTTTGATACCGGAACCAATGTTGTGGATGTTTACGTCAATTTTTTGCGTAAAAAAATCGACAAGGATTTTGACCACAAGCTCATACAAACCATGATTGGCATGGGCTATATGCTCGACGTCTGATGCAAATAAGAAGCCGACTCACCTACCAGTTTGTTGCCATTGTGGCCTTCATCCAGATGCTGGCATCGGTAGCGGTTTATCTCAACACCTCCGATTACCGCGAGCGGTCGTATTATGAGCAGTTAAAAGCCAGTGCTATGAACCGCACGGTTTTGCTTATGGAGCTTGAAGGTTTGGAACCCGAACGGCTTGATGAGCTGAGGGAGTTGGGTGCCAGTTCGCTCATTGATGAGCACTTTTTCATTTACAATTTTAAAAATGAGCTGCTGTACAACAGCGGGAGTGATAGTAGTTTAATAATTCCTGATTCCTGGCTCGATGAAATCAGGCTAAATAAAGAAGCACGGTTTGAAGCCGGTGGTCATGAGTTGGCTGGTTTGTTGTTCGCCGACCGTTACAATCGTCTCGTGGTAATTTGTGCTGGAAGGGACGAAATCGGGCTACAGCAGCTGGTTAACCTGCGTCGGGTTTTGGTGGTGGTTTATCTGTTCAGCTTGTTATTTCTGAGCTGGCTGGCCTGGTTATATGCCGGTCAGGCCTTACGCCCCATCAGTCGGATTGTATCAAAAGTTGATCGGATCACCTTTGTGAATTTGCATGAGCGACTCGATCCTGGCGATACGGAAGATGAACTCAGCCGACTGAGTACGACCTTCAACAACATGCTCAACCGGATTGAAGGCAGCATGCACATGCAGCGGAATTTTGTGGCCAACGCCTCGCACGAATTACGCACACCCCTTACGGCCATGCAGGGCCAATTAGAGGTCCTTTTGCTTAAAAAACGTTCGGCAGCCGAATACCAAGAAAGCATACAAAGCGTACTCGATGACATTAAGAAGCTCACCGATATTTCGAATCGCTTGCTTATGTTGGCGCAGGCCGATTCGGCCTACACGCCCCGATTATTTTCGGAAGTAAGCTTAGCCGATATTTTGTGGGAATGCCAAGCTGAATTGCAGAAGCATTATCCCCAAGCACGTGTACACATTTCGCTGGATGAAGCCATCGCCGATATGGAAGACCTGCAACTCAAAGGCAATCAACAGCTGTTGCATACGGTATTCATCAACCTCATTCAAAATGGCATCAAATTCAGCAATCAACGTGAAGTGTACGTTGACGTCAAAAAAACGCCGGGCAAGTTATGGGTGAAGGTAAAAGACGAAGGCATAGGCATACCTGCCGATGAGCTCGAACAGGTCTTTCAACCATTTTTCAGGAGCAGCAATGCCCAAAGCATACAGGGCCACGGCATTGGGCTTTCGTTGGTTGAACGTATTGTTCGCCTCCATCAGGGTGAAATAGGGGTACAATCGCAACTTGGCAAAGGCACCAGCTTTACACTCAGCTTCGATATAGACAAAATCACCACATTGCCTGAGCAAAGTTAATTTTGCTGCTCATTAGCTTGATTTCCAATGCAGGAACAGCGGAATTTTACCGCAGAGGCGCAGAGAGTTTTACGCTGATAATCAGCTGTTTACGAAGCCTGCAGCAGGACGCTTTTTGAACGGCTTTCTTTCAGTGCTACCAGCAGCTATGGCTGGCCGCGAGACAACGGAGCCTTTCGCCCTACGCTGCTATCGCAGCTTGGTCGGAGGGCGCAGAGCGCTAAACTCGGCGGCCTCCGGCGAATAAGCGAAGCTTATGAGTCAAAAGGCTCCGTTGCCTCGCGCCAAGCTGTCGCCGGGAGCTGCACTGATACCATGGCGGTGTATGTAGTTCAGTAGTCGGATAGGTGGCTGCTAATCAGCGGAAAAAGAGCTCCTCTGCGCCTCCGCGGTTAATACACAATAGGTTGTTATTCAGCAACTTAATGCCTTTATTCGGTGGCGCAGCGTGTCGGCTTAGGCGGCCTCTAAAATAAGTTGAGCCATGATTCAAAAAACTGTGTATACTTGAACGTAAAGCAAAGCAGCAACGGAATAAACTGATTTTAATCTTATTTTAATGCAGGAAAACCTTGAACTCAGCGTTTTCTTTAAATATTTGTAGGAATGAACTTTAACAGAAGAGCCCGGGTATTTACAACCATCATGGCAGGCGGCGTACTTTTTTCGTTGGCCGCACTCGTTGGTTTCTTTACGCTATTTATCAATCGCGAGCACATCCGGCAGAGCCTCAACAAAGAAAAACTGGCGCATGAGCGTACCGTATCCGAAAAATTATTGGCCGACAAGGACTTGGTGTACTTACAGCAAGATTTTAACAAGCTCGATGTTGTAAACCAACGATTAAACGAACTCTTAGATAATCGTGAAACAGACATTCGTGATAAAAACCTTACCATCCAAAGTTTAAGTGGCGATATCAGCGAGCTGAAGGGCATCCAAAAGGAACTCAACGGCATGAAAGTAAACAACAAAGAACTTGATGCCCAGCTTAAGCTACTGAGCCAAAGCATTACCGACTTAATTGCCCGTAACAACCAAATGGTACAAAAGCTGGCTGACCTGGCTGAGGAGCAAGACCGTATTCGGTTGGAATATGAGAAAAAAATTGTTCATAAAGGGATTGGTCGGGGATTTCGTGTAGATGCCATTCGTGGCAATAAACTTACAACCAAGGCCAAACGGACGCGTAAGTTCGAAGTCAGTTTCGAACCCATCGACCGGAATGAATTCATGAAACTCAAAGACGAAACCTATTACATTGTACTGAGCGATGAAACTGGCGGGGTGTACAATTTACTCCGAGGCGAGCGCGTAACTGTACATTTAGGAGGTAATCCTGTTGACTTAATGCCTTCCTTTATATTAAAAGCCGCCGAAAATTCGGATAAAATCAATAGGATCTCGCTAGCTATCGACAAGCTTGAATTAAGTTCGGGTATCTACAACCTAGACGTGTATACCCGTTCGGCCTTTGTAGGGAGCACACAAATCCGATTAAATTAGCGGAAGCTACGCGGCGAATTCGCTAATTTTGGCCATGCTCAAGTTCCTTATCATTTTTATCCTGGTGGTAATGCTCGTTCGCATGCTGCTTCGGCTATTTTTACCTACCATTATACGTAGCATGATGCAACAAATGCAGGCGCGACAGGCCCCTCCAGCTGAAAAAAATCGCCGGCCCGAAGGCTCGGTGCATGTAAGTGGCCGCCCTAAGGGTAGCGACAAAAGCATCGATAATGAGGGAGAATACGTAGATTACGAAGAAATCCGCTAACCTAAACACCACACCCATGTCGTTTAACTTCAAACAATGGCTGCCTCATCTAGGCGTAATCCTCGCCTTCGTAGCCGCAGCTTTCATTTACAACAGTCCTATTTTAACCGGCAAAGCCCTGCGCATGGACGATATGGTGCAGGTGGCAGGTATGAGCAAAGAGGCCAATGACTATAAAGCAAGCGAAGGCCGTTACCCCAAATGGACCAATGGCTTGTTTGGTGGAATGCCAACTTACCAAATTGCCATGGAGGTAGAAAATATGTGGATTGCCAAGTTAGGTGGCCTTATCCATAAAGTGCTGCCACGACCGGTAAACCTGATGGTCTTGTATTTTGCTGGCTTTTATCTGCTCATGGTACTGCTGGGATTCAATCTATGGCTCTCCCTATTAGGTGCATTTGCCTTTGGCTTATCTACCTACAACATCATCATTATCGATGCCGGACACATTACCAAAGCCATCGCCATAGGCTTTATTCCACCCGTAATTGCCGGGCTTATTTTGCTGTTCCGGGGAAAGTTGTTAACCGGCTTTGCATTGCTGTCGTTCTTTATGGCCTTGCAAATTTATGCCAACCACTACCAAATAACTTATTACCTGGGGATGCTCATCGGTATTTACATTTTGGTAAAAGCCATTGAAGCAGCAAAAGCGGGTGCGCTCCTGCCCTTCCTAAAGCCTTTAGGGCTATCGGTTGCAGCCTTAGTTTTGGCCATTGGTGCAAGTTTTACCACCTTTAGTCTTACCAACGAATACAGTAAAGAAACCATGAGAGGGGGTTCTGAACTCCGCGATGCCAACGATCCGGGCGCACGTGGCCTTGATAAGGACTATGCACTTCGTTGGAGCTATGGGGTTGCCGAAACCTTTACCCTGCTTATTCCAAATTTCCATGGAGGTGCTTCGGGGGGCGATTTGGGGACCTCATCTAATACCTATGAAACCCTGATCAAAGGCGGGGTACCCCGCAACCAGGCCGCTCAATTTGTAAAACAAGCGCCTACCTATTTTGGCGATCAGCCCGGTGTGGCAGGACCAACCTATTTTGGTGCCATCATTGTCTTCCTATTTATACTAGGCATGATAGTAGTCCAGGGATCGGCACGCTGGTGGCTAGGCGCTGCCGCACTGCTATCGATTGTACTAAGCTGGGGTAAAAACTTCGAACTGGTTACCGACATCTTTTTTAACTACATACCCTATTACAACAAATTCAGGGCTGTAGCCATGAGTTTGGTGATCGCAAGCTTTGCCTTCCCTTTGATGGCGGTAATATTTTTGAGAAAATTTAGCGAAGGTGCCATTGCGCCAGATAAATTAAAAAAAGGCCTTGTTTATGCCACGGCTGGAGTGGGTGGCTTTTGCCTGCTATTTGTGTTGGCCCCAACCTCCTTCTTCGATTTTAGCAGTCCGGCCGATGGCAGTTTCAACAATTTCCCAGGCTTAGTAGATGCCTTAATGGACGACAGGGCTGCCATCCTTCGGAAAGACGCGATCAAATCATTGATTTTGGTACTCCTTGCCGCAGGAAGCCTTTGGTTTGCGATGCAAAAAAAGCTCAGCATCACCAATATGGTGCTCATTTTGCTCGCCGCCAATACCATCGACCTCTGGGTTACAAATAAGCGCTACCTCAATGAAGACGATTTTGTAAACAAGCGATTGGTTGAGCAGCCTTTTGAGCCCAATGCTGCCGATATGCGCATATTGCAGGATACCTCCCTCTATTACCGTGTATTCGATTTAGGCAATCGCAACCCCTTCAATGAAAACCGTGCTTCCTTCTTCCATAAATCAGTTGGAGGATATCATGCTGCCAAACTCAGCAGATATGAGGATGTAAAGGTTACCTGGCTTGAAAAATTCAATATGAACGTATTGAATGCCTTCAATACCCGCTGGATTATTGTATCCCAAGAAGGACAAGGACCCGTCCCACAATTTAACCCCGACGCCAATGGCAATGCCTGGATGGTAGAGCACTATATCATTGTTCCCGACGCAAAAGCAGAAATCGACACCATCGGCAATACCAACCTGCGTCGTACAGCCATTATCGATCAGCGGTTTGCCAAAGCCGTTAGCGAAAAAAACTTTGTTACCGACAGCGCTGCTGCTATTCAGCTAACGGCTTATCATCCCGAGCGCCTCGACTACAGCTTCAGTGCCAACAGCGAGCAATTGGTGGTTTTCTCGGAGATTTATTACGATAAGGGTTGGAAAGCCTACCTCAACGATACCGAAGTGCCTCATTTCAGGGCCAACTACCTGTTCAGGGCCATGGTGGTTCCGGCTGGTGAGCATCAAATCAGCTTCCGTTTTGAGCCCGATACCTATGTCATGGCCGAAAAGGTAAGTTTGGCTGCAAACATCATGCTCTTGCTGTTGTGTTTATCGGCCATTGTAATTCCTTTACGGAAAAAGGGTTGAGCAGGGGCTGTTGGCTGGTTCAAAGTTCAAAGTTCAAGGTGGTGAAGGGTTTAAGCCCGTAAGTTTGGCTTCTAGGGGAGGGGTGGGCAGCTTAGGGCGTAAACAGCTCGCCTGCCTCCTACACAAACACCCGGCTGGTTGATAAACTTTAAGCTATGAGCAAAACACCTTTGCATACGACAAGATAAGCAGCGGGCTTGGGATTTTTAAATGGGGGTGGGTAGTACTCCCCAATCTTTAAACTACCAAGCCCATACACTCGAAAAACCCCTACCCATCAATTTTGGGAAAGAACATGATGGAGTTGGTCGGGGGGATACGCTACTCACAACTTGTGCGAGTTTTGGTGAGCTTACCCACCATAAAAAAAAACCCGAATCGGGGGCTTAATTTTCTGCTAATCGATGGTGGTGTGCAACAACCACAGTCGACTCATTAGTAGTTAATGAATTTGTGTACGCTCAGGCGGACATTTGGCCTGAAACTGTTTCCGGTGCTGAGGCGGTCGATGTAGCCAAAGCCAAATTGCAAATTCAGTTCGCGGGCCAGGTTATCATTGCGCCAGTAGCGATAACCTAAATTTAGCATGGGTTGCATCCAGAATCCGGTATTGGATTCAATCAATCGGCGATCGTAATTTCGGAAGGATGAGTTTGTAGGATCATTAGCCGCATATCTAAAGCTATTGAGCTCAACCCCCAAACCGATGCCAAAGCCACGGTCACCTACCGCATTTTTAGTGGCCATATGACCTATGTTGTAATTTACATAAATCGGAATCTGAAAGCCATAAGAGGTTTCGCCCAGCAAGTCATCCATTAAATAGGCTTGATTTAGGTAAATAGACGCTATCACATCGGCTTGCAAACTCAATGACTGATCATCATTGATGGTATAAAGGTTTATTCTCGCTCCCCAATTTAAGCCTATCTGATAAGCCAGGCGATTTGTCGCACTTATGCTATCGGCCCAGGGGTAGTTAAAAAGCGCTGCACTATCGGGAAAATAGTTTACTGCAGGCAAGGTGGTTATGCCTAACATAAAACCTCGGTGCCAGCTAAAATCAGTGAATTGGGCCTGACTAAACTTGGTAAAGCTGAGTAGGCACAAAAGTGCCATCAAGAGTAGGTGTTTTTTCATATAACTGTTTTGATGGCCGAAAATAGCCAAATACCATGAAGTTCAAATATTAAAAAACTTACCACACTTTTATCGACTTGCACATTTTAGTGCGCTTTAGCTACTTAGTTGGATGTTAAATTCAACGGACCGCAGAATAGGCAGCTTTCCTGATGCGGCCCCCTGCAGGGCTGGTGAAAGCGCCACTATGATTCAGCACACCTCAATACAGCGCTGAAGGCGCGAAATAGGCTACCGCAGGCTTTGGAATGAAAGGGGATGATAAGGGTGAAAGGGAATTGGGATGTGCGGCTTTT
>JBKBSO010000029.1:0-22389 GCA_046291695.1 Bacteroidia bacterium | reverse complement strand
GTTTACAAGCCGATAAACTGCAATTGGTACATTTGGCTCTGGAAACAAATAATGGCTAGGTATTGGATGAGATCAAGCCGCTTTTTCAAAAGGCAGGCAAAGCTGATTTCTGAGACGAGCTCACACTTGAACAGTAAGCGGAGGTCAAGGAAGGAATTGAATGGCTGAAAAAGGAGCGCTGGTAAATCTCGATGATTTTATTACCAAATAGCGAAATTGACGAATGTTAAAAATTCGTAGCGGGCTGCTGGTTACGCAAAGAATGAGCATGATGCTACTGAATTACGGTTTGGATTTTGTAAAGAGTGATTTTCATTTCTTGTTTAAATCGTTTTCAATATTTTAATAGCTCGTGCAACATAAAGCCTCAAAATCACACCATCCTCACCACCACATTCCCCGCCTTCTTTCCGGCATCTACATAGGCATGTGCGTCGCGTATTTCGCTGCGTTCATATACCCGGTCGAGCTGCGGACAAAACTGTCCGGCTGCCACCAGCATTTGCAGCTGTTGCAGGTATTCGGGCTTTTCGGCGGTGATGCGACGAATGGAGGTGAATTTGCCGCCAGGTTTGAGTAGTTTTTTTAGCTCCTTGGCAGGGATTTTACCAACGGCATCAAATATCAGGTCGAAATCAGTGGGGAATTGCGCCAAGGGGGTTTGGGTATAATCGATGACTTGGCTGGCTCCGCATGATTTGGCCAGGCCCAGCTTGCTGCTGCTGCATACGGCGGTTACCGTTGCACCTGCAGCCTTGGCCAATTGTACCGCGGCGCTGCCCACACTGCCTGCCGCACCATATACCAGTACTTTTTGACCTGAGCTCAGTCCTGCATGCCGGTACAAATCGAGGGCGGTCATGGCACCTACGGGCAAAGCGGCGGCTTCTTCAAACGAAAGTGCTGCTGGTTTGTGTGCCACTACGCCCTGTTTCCATTTTTCGGGAACACACACATAATCGGCATAAGCGCCTTGGGCCAGCCCGGTGGTGGTGCCGTAAACCTCGTCGCCTACCTGATAGCCTTTTACCCGACCACCTACAGCTGTTACCACGCCCGAAAATTCATAGCCCAATATCTTTTTTCGGGGTTTAGGCCAGCCGCCAATGAGCTTGATCATGAAGCTGAAAAAGGCGGAGTCGGGGTGCCGGCCACTGCGCATGATTACACTGCCTATGCTCACGCTGGCGGCATGCACGCGCACCTGCAATTCATTGGCTTTGGGTTGGGGTTGTGGCATTTCGGCGGTTTCGAGCACTTCGGGGCCGCCGTATCGCTGGTAAAGGATTGCTTTCATCTTCGCGGGTTTAGGATGTTAGGACGAACGAAAGCTACAGAAAGTTGCTTGATCACCAGCCTTCTTTACCCAAAAGGGGAACAAATTTGAAATTTTCGAAGCTTTCGGTCTCCAGTTCGCCAGTTGCAGTTTTGCGGATACGCAGCATCCGTTGGTGCAGTTCATCACCAACCGGAATAACCAACAAGCCACCGGGTTTTAATTGTTCGCTTAACGATTGCGGAACCACCGGTGCGCCTGCAGTCACAATAATTTTATCGAATGGCGCAAAGGCCGGTAGGCCCAAGGTGCCGTCACCAAAATGGGTGCTGACTTTGCTTTGCATTTCCCCGAGCAGCTTGCGTGTTTTTTCGTAGAGTTTACGTTGTCTTTCGATGCTATATACCTTGGCTCCCAGCTTTTCGAGTACACAAGCTTGATAGCCCGATCCGGTACCAATTTCAAGCACTTTGTCACGCTTTTTGATTTCAAGTAACTGGGATTGGAAGGCAACGGTGTAGGGTTGGGATATGGTTTGTCCTTCACCAATGGGCATGGCGCGGTCTTCGTAGGCCAGTTCCAAAAAGGCTTTGTCGAGAAAGATATGCCGGGGTACCTGATTAATGGCTTCCAAGACAGCTTCATCGATGATGCCTTTTGAGCGGAGGAAGTCGACCAGTTTTTTGCGTAAACCCTTGTGTCGGTAAGTGTCTTGAAATTTTTCTGATCCAATCATATCTCCTTCGAATGCCGGCCAAAAATACAGTGTTTTGCGTCAATATGGGTATAAATTCGCGCCGGGTTTTGCAACATCCCTGACCCGATCCGTCAAGTTTGACACATTTTTCCCCCATACACACTTCCCTTGCGCATGAAATCGTATTTTCGCATAGCAAAAAACAGGCATGAAGTTAAAGATCGGTGTTTTAGGAGCAGGCCATTTGGGCAAAATTCATATCAAGTGTATTCTCCAATGTCCGGAGGTGTACGAACTGGTGGGCTTTTATGATCCTGATGACGAGAGTGCTGCCAAGGCTATGGATGTATTTGGTGTGAAGCGATTTGTGCAACTGGAGCAGCTTATTGACCAGGTAGATGTTGTAGATGTAGTTACCCCAACTTTATCGCATTTTGATTGTGCTTCTTTGGCCTTGCGAAAGTTGAAGCATGTATTTATTGAAAAACCTTTGACCAATACGCTCGATGAGGCGCGTGAACTGATGAAAATAGCCAATGAAGCCCGCGTAAAGGTTCAGGTTGGCCATGTTGAAAGGTTTAATCCGGCTTTTTTAAGTGCGCGTGGCTATTTGCATCAGCCCATGTTTATTGAGGCGCATCGGTTAAGTATTTTTAATCCAAGAGGTACCGACGTGTCTATTGTACTGGATTTGATGATTCATGATATAGACATTGTTTTGAGCAGTGTAGCTTCCAATATCAAAAGCATTAGCGCAAGTGGGGTAAGTGTGGTATCGAAGAGTCCGGATATAGCCAATGCACGGATTGAGTTTGACAATGGTTGTGTAGCGAACATTACCGCATCGCGCATGAGCATGAAGAACATGCGTAAAATGCGCTTTTTTCAGAAGGATGCTTATGTAGCCGTTGACTTCCTCGATAAGGAAGCGGAGATTTTGCGATTGGGCGAGCCGGGTAGTTTAGACTTGCCGCAGGCCATGGAAATTGATTTAGGCCCTGAGCGTGGCCAAAAGGTAATTGGTTATGAACGGCCGAAGATTCCTGAACAGAATGCCATTCGTGAAGAACTATTAAGTTTTGCCTGTGCAATTCAACAGGGCAGTTTGCCGTTAGTAACCATTGAGGATGGTTATAAGGCCTTGGAAACGGCCTATAAGATTCTAGAAAAAATTGAACGTAACCAGGCTTAATCTTATGCTAAGGTGCTTATTATCGTTGGCTTTAGTAGCCGTGTTTTCGGGCTGCTCCCTTTTTTACACTCAAGATGAGGGTATTCCTGCCTTTATTCATATACCGGCCATCGATTTGTCGACCATATACGCAGAACAAGGAACTGCCAGTCATAACATACGTGATGTGTGGGTATTTATCGACAGTGATGTTCAAGGAGTATACCCTTTACCGGCTACATTCCCCATATTGCAGGAAGGCAACATCCGATTTCAGATGAGTGCCGGAATTCTTGTGAATGGTATTGCGGCCACCCGTGCCATCTATCCCTTTTATGCACAATTTGATACCACGGTTAATTTGCAACGCGGGAGAACCGATACCATACGCCCTCAGGTAGTATACAATAGCCTGATTACATTTGGTTGGCTCGAAGATTTTGAGTCGCAGGGCTTTTCGATACGCACCAGCCCCACCAGCGATACTTCTGTGTCGCGCACTACCAATCCTGAGGAAGTTTTTGAGGGAACCAGTGCCATGGCTTTTGCCATCGACGCGCGTGCTCCCTTCTTTGCAGCAGAAACCAATCAGGCTTTTAATTTTCCGGGAGGAGGGGGTCGACCAGTTTTCCTCGAACTTAATTATCGCAATAATCAAACCTTTGATGTTGGCCTGCAAATAATTGAAAGCGATGGGCAGTTTGTGAATGCACCTATAGTAACCTTGGCGGCGTCAGGTAATGAGTGGCGTAAGCAGTATATCAATTTTACGCCCTTTGTTCAGGGAAGGTCGGGGGTTACCTACCGAATTATTTTTAGAGCGCTTCATGCCGGAGGGGCTGAGCCGGGTCGCGTATTTATCGACAACCTTAAGTTGATTTGGTAATGCGTAAACGCCTCGATACCCTGCTTTATGTTGGTTTCGACTGGCTAGCGGCTACCTTAGCTTGGTTTTTATTCTTTTATTATCGTAAGCTATACATTGAAAAGGCTTTTTTCGGAGAAGGACTCTTTACCGATTTAGATACCAATCTGATCAAAGGGGTACTCATACTTCCAATATGCTGGGTGGTGCTGTATGCCTTGATGGGGACTTATGGCGATGTGTATCGAAAATCGCGTTTGAACGAGTTTGGCCGCACCTTTTTAGCCAGTTGTATTGGCGTGGTGATTTTGTTTTTTGCTGTCATTATTGACGACAGTGTAATCAGTTACCGGAATTATTATGGAAGTTTAAGCACTGTTTTTTTGCTGCATTTTGGGCTTACCTTTTTGGTGCGCTTTGTACAGCTTACCCAAATTTCCAATCGCTTTCAAGCAGGCAAAATCACCTTTAATACCTTGATGATTGGCGATAATCAGCGGGCGGTTGCCTTGCTGGCCGAGATGAAAGGTAGACGTAAACCACTTGGTAATCGCTTCGTGGGTTTTGTAAGGCTTAAACCGGGCAATGGCCAGCACCTGCTCAAGCATATGCCCGAATTGGGGATGCTGGAAGATGTACCCGGCTTGATTCGCGAGCATAAAGTGGAAGAGGTGATCATTGCGTTGGAAGAATCAGAACACCGGAAATTTAATGAAGTGGTCAATACAGTGAAAGATGAAGGGGTGATTATCAAAATCATTCCTGATATGTACGACATTATGTTAGGGCACGTGAAGATGGAAGAAATTTTCGGAGCCATCCTCATCGAAATTTATCCGGAGATTATGCCCGCCTGGCAGCAAACCATTAAACGTTTGCTCGACTTCGTTTTGAGTTTTATAGCACTCATTTTGCTAGCTCCGGTTATGGCTTATTGTGCCATTCGTGTACGGATGAGTTCTTCGGGCCCTATTGTATATAGTCAGGAACGAATTGGACATAAGGGAAGGCCATTTACTATTTTTAAATTCCGTTCGATGGTGGTAGATGCTGAGGCTGGAGGACCGGCTTTATCCAGCGACCATGATCCGCGCATTACGCGCTGGGGGGCAATTATGCGTAAATGGCGGCTCGATGAGTTGCCGCAATTTTATAATGTATTGCGTGGTGATATGTCTTTGGTGGGCCCACGTCCCGAAAGGCGTTATTTCATCGACCTGATTATGAAAAAGGCCCCACATTATAAGCACTTGCTTAAGGTAAAGCCGGGGATTACCAGCTGGGGACAAGTGAAGTATGGTTATGCCGAAAATATAGATCAGATGATCGATCGACTAAAATTCGATATCCTGTACATCGAAAACATGTCGCTACTGGTGGATTTTAAAATTATTATTTATACCGTGCTCACCCTCATTGAAGGACGCGGTAAATAGTTAGCGTAATTCGTTAAGCTCCATATATACATTGCCACCGTTTAGCTTGCGCGTTCTTCGGTAAGTACCCTGCACCACATGTACAATGTTTTGCTGCGTGGGCAATACTTCGAGCAAAAGCGTATTTTCGATTCGCACGCGCCCGGCTTTATGCTTTAATGGGGCTTCAAAATAAGCCCAGCAGGCATCTTCTTTGATTTCATAGCCGATGTAGTTGAATGAAAAAGCTTGATGATTTAGCTGAATCTGAATGTGTTCACGAAGGTATTGCGCTACCAAGCTGTCGACTTGTGCCGGGCTCCTCTTGATCAGGTCAACCGCACGACCACCGGGCTGCATACGCAAAGCACTTTCGAAGTCATCTGTAAAAATGCGTATTGTAAGTTCGGCGTGCTCGGCATAAAAGTGCAATTCCGTAACGCTAACATAAAAAGGATGGGTATCTGATCGCTTTGGACTCAAGAGCAAAGCAAAAAAACTAAACCAAAACAAGGGCGCTGCCAAACGGAACATACGCAAAGGTAGTAGATTTGTTTTGTGTTTAGAGCTCAATTCAGCCGCTGAATTAAGCCTGCCACTGCTCAGGTTGTTCGCGCCAGGCATTAAGTTTATTCAAATCGCCTTCGGCTACATAATTGTTGTCGCGTGCCACTTCTAGCAGGGTTGCGTAATTGGTAAGGCTAAGGCTTTCAACCTTGGCCGCTTTAAAGTTTTCGTCGGCCTGAGGAAAACCATAGGTGAATACGCTTACGATGGCCATCACTTGCATGCCTGCCTTGCGAACGGCTTGAGCGGCTTTAAGACTGCTACCTCCGGTAGAAATCAGGTCTTCGATGAGAATGACACGGGCACCTGCCTGCACAACCCCCTCAATTTGGTTACCCATACCATGTTCTTTGGCAGATGAGCGTACGTAAATGAAGGGAAGGCCAAGGGCTTCGGCTACCAAAGCGCCTTGTGGTATGCCTGCTGTAGCTACCCCGGCAATGATATCTACTTCTCCATATCTACTGCTAATGGCTTTTGCCAATTCTTGGCGGATAAAGGTACGTGCCTTGGGATAGCTGAGTGTGATTCGGTTATCGCAATAGATAGGCGAATTCCAACCGCTTGCCCAACGAAATGGTTTGTCGGGTGATAATTTTACGGCTTTAATTTCTAGTAAAAGTTTTGCAACTTGCAGGGAGGTTTCGTCTGATTTCATCACGGTGCAAAGTTATCAAATCTTCATTAATGAAAAGCCATTGCGGATTATGGAACCGCAAAAAACGCCACGTAAAAAAGGGCGTGTTGTATTGTACAATAAGTCGGCCCCAGAGCTTATGCCCTGGCTGGTAAAATTGGAAGAAGACGATCATCTCCTCGAAGTACGCGCCTATTGCTACCGTCCGGCTCAATTGCTCCAAGAGCTGCTTTCCCTTATGCCGATGATTGATGCGGCAGGGGGACTGGTTTGGCAAGACAATAAGCTGTTATTTATTTACAGGCACAACCGTTGGGACTTGCCGAAAGGTAAGTTGGAGCCTGGTGAATCGGTGGACATGGCTGCCATGAGGGAAGTGGAAGAGGAGTGTGGGGTTAGCGGATTGCACCTCACAGGTTTTTTTGCACATACTTATCATACGTATCGCTATAAAGGTGAATTGGTAGTCAAACGAAGTTTTTGGTACGACATGTCTTGTAGTTTTCGGGGCGAGTTGGTGCCTCAACTAGAAGAAGGTATAACAGAAGTACGCTGGATAGAACCTGATCTTTGGGAAGCGTTGGTATATACCAACACCTATGGTTCTATTGCCTGCTTGTTGCAACAAAAGCAAAGCCAGGCACAGGATGCTGGAAGGTGAGAAAAGAAAAAGCCGGTTTAACCGGCATCGAGAGATGCTCTGGCCAAACCGGCTTTAGATGCTTCGTTAATATTGTCTTTATTATAGAATCAGCATGGCATCCCCATAGGTGAAGAATCGATATTTTTCTTTCATGGCTTCGCGATAGGCATGCATAAGGAAGTCGTACCCGGCAAAAGCTGCTGCCATCATCACCAGGGTTGATTCCGGGAGGTGAAAATTGGTAATCATGCTATTGGCTATTTGGAACTCGTAGGGTGGAAAGATGAATTTGTCGGTCCATCCACTTACCGGCTTCATATGCCCGGTAGCCGATACTGCCGATTCGATGGCGCGCATGGAGGTGGTGCCAACGGCACAAATCCGCTTACGTTCATCGATGCCCGCATTTACTACCTTGCAAGCCACATCATTAACTTCGAAATTTTCGCTTTCCGATTTGTGCTTGGTCAGGTCTTCTACTTCTACCGACCTAAAGGCCCCCAATCCGATGTGTAGGGTAACTTCTGCAAAATTTACGCCCACAATTTCTAGGCGTTTCATGAGTTCACGGCTAAAGTGCAAACCTGCCGAAGGAGCGGCCACAGCACCTACATGTTGGGCATAAATGGTTTGGAAACGGTCGCGGTCTTCCGGCAGCACATCACGCCCCAAAAGTTTTGGGATGGGGGTTTCGCCCAAAGAGTCGAGTACTTCGCGCATTTCTTCATCGGTACCATCAAACAAAAACCGAATGGTACGACCACGCGAGGTGGTATTGTCGATGACTTCCGCCACTAGGGCATCATTTTCGCCAAAGTACAATTTATTGCCAACCCTGATTTTACGTGCAGGGTCCACCAATACGTCCCACAGGCGCATTTGTTTGTTGAGTTCGCGGAGCAGGAATACCTCGATTTTGGCGCCGGTTTTTTCTTTGTTGCCATACATCCTTGCAGGAAATACGCGGGTATTATTAAATACCATCACATCTCCTTCAGTGAAATAATTGAGAATGTCGCGGAACTGACGGTGTTCGATGCTGCCATCCTTGCGGTTGAGCACCATCAAGCGTGAGTCATCACGATTAGGCAGTGGATTGGCAGCGATTAAACTGGAGGGGAGTTCGAATTTGAATTCTGATAATTTCATGCGGTCCTTTTGTTCCTTTACAAGCGGGCAAAGATACGGTTTTATAAAATTTAACGCTAATGCTTTTGTTTGCACTTTGTGGTTTGGCTGAAAGCAGCGTAATTCGGACTTTATAATGATACTTCGGCTTTTTAATGAGGGATTTCAATTTGCGGTTACAGCCTTGTGGTCGAACCGCTTACGCACTGTGCTGTCGTTGTTGGGCATCACCATCGGAATTTTTGCGGTGATTTCGGTCTTTACCTTTGTTGATTCTTGGGAGATGCGTATTCGAAAAAGCCTTTCGGCCTTGGGCGATGATGTAGTGTACATTGAAAAATGGCCTTGGCAGTTTAATGCTGATTATGCCTGGTGGAAGTATGTAAATCGTCCGGTGGCCAGTTATCGGGAATATGAATTGCTGAAAGACCGAACCCAATTGGCCAGTGCGGTTAGCATGACCACAAATCTAAGCGCAGGCACGGTTAAAGCTGGTTCCTTATCGCTCAACAATGCTTCGGTAAGGGCGGTAACGCATGATTATAGTATGCTTCGTGAGCTTGATTTTGCCAATGGCCGGTATTTCAGTAATTCAGAATCGCAGTTCGGTGCCCGGGTGGTGATTTTAGGAGCCAGCGTTGCGGATGTGCTTTTTCCAGATATCGACCCTATTGGACGTGACTTGTTATTATTGGGTCAGAAGCTTCGTGTGGTTGGTTTGTTGAAAGCCGAAGGTAATAGCGCCATTGGTATGAGTTCCGATGCTGAATTTATTGTACCAATAAATTTTGTGCGCAAGGTTCGGGGAAATGATTTCAGCAAATTGTATCCACTGATTTTAATAAAGCCATTGAAGGGAATCCCAATTTATGAATTGCGCGAGGAGGTAAGGGGCCATCTTCGTGCAATAAGGCGCATTGCTCCCACGGCTGAGGATAATTTTGCCCTGAATCAAATTTCATTTATTGCCAATCAGCTCGATCAGCTTTTCAGCGTACTTAAAATTATTGGTTGGTTGATAGGTGGTTTTTCGATTTTGGTGGGTGGATTTGGAATTGCCAACATCATGTTTGTGTCGGTTTATGAACGCACCGGCCAAATTGGCATCCAAAAAGCATTAGGGGCAAAGCGATTTTTTATACTGTTGCAGTTTTTGATAGAATCAGTGGTGTTAAGCTTATTGGGAGGGCTTTTAGGCTTGGCATTGGTATGGGTGATGACGCTCGTGGCCAATCAGGCCCTTGATTTGGAGCTCAGCTTAACCTATTACAATATGTTTCTTGCCTGTGCTGTATCGGTGGTTATTGGCTTGTTAGCAGGCACCTTACCGGCCTTGAGAGCATCGCGCATGGATCCGGTTGAGGCCATTCGATTTAATTAGCCCACCAGCATATGGGCTTGTGGATAGCGGTAACTGGTAGTTTCGACGCGTGAAGCCAAGGCAAAAGCGAGGGTTAAGGTGCCAACCCGCCCTATAAACATGGAGGTGATGAGCACGATTTTCCCATTTACACTGAGGTCGGCAGTTATCCCCCTCGAAAGACCAACAGTACAAAAGGCAGAAACCTCTTCAAATACGAGGTCTAATATTTGCTTATCTTTCTCGAAAAGCGCGAGGAAAAAGGTGCCTAATAGGATGTAACTGGCAGAAAAGATAAAGATGGTAAAGGCTTTATTTAGCAGGTCAAATGAAATAGATCTTCCGCCGAGTTCTAAATGTTTTTTGCCCCTTATGGTGCTGATAACCGCCAAAAAAATCAATACAAAGGTAGATGTCTTTATTCCGCCACCCGTTGATCCGGAGGAAGCTCCTATAAACATAAGAAAGATGAACAGGATGATGGTTGGTGTTGACAACGCTCCAATGTCAACGGTATTAAATCCTGCCGTACGGGTAGTAACAGATTGAAAAAAAGCGGTTACAAGGTGCTGAAAGCTGTTTTTATCTGCCATGTAGGCCGATTGGTATTCAGTAAGTAAGAATACTATGGTTCCCACAGTAATCAGTCCAAAACTTGCCCAAACGGAAATGCGGGTTGATAATTTCCACTTTTTCCATGGGGAATTAAGGCGGTTTTTAATATTCCTAAGCCCGAAGATATCGCGCATGGCAGGAAAGCCCAAGCTTCCAAAGATGATAATGACAGCAATAGCGAGATGCATGATGTAGGCATCTTGCATATAATCAGAAAACAAACCGTCATTTAAGGTAGAAAAGCCTGCATTACAAAACGCGCTAATGGAGTGGAAAATCGATTGAAAGAGCAGTTCTCCTGCGTCATCGTAAAAAGGAGCGTTCACATCCCAAAGCGAAAAAATAATCAGCGCACCAAAGCTTTCAATGAGGAGCGTATATACGATAATTTGTGCAAGCATGCCCTTAGCGTTAAATAGGCTTTCTTCCGACATAAAGTCTCTAATCATTGCTTGATGGCTGATACCTACGCCTTTTTTTAGAAAAAGCGCGAAGAAAGTCGCGAAGGTGAGGATGCCAATTCCCCCAAATTGAATGAGCAAAAGGATGACTAACTGCCCCTTAAAACTGAAATAGGTTGCTGTTTCAACTACCACAAGTCCTGTAACGCAAGATGCACTTACGCTTGTAAAAAGGGCATCTATAAATCCCATACTCCCTTGTGCATTGGTCATCTCGGGGAGCATCAGTAGCCCGGTTCCACTTAGAATGAGCAGTATGAACGAATAAATAAAGGTGGTTGCCGGTTTTAGTTTAATGCTGGTGACGGCAGTGCTTACTTTGGTTATTTCAAGACCAACCAATAGCAAAAGATAAAGCTGTATAAAAAGCACATAGAAAGGCGTAAAGTTCTCAATATTGAGTTTGAGAAACATATTTTCAACGGCATTGATGCCAAAGAATGTCATGGTGCAGAAGTCAAGCACCAAAAGAATAATTAAAATCGCCTCGAAAGAAGTTGATTTAATGTAGTTCCAGGAATTGATAGAGAAAAACACACGTATGAAGTAGCTCAGGACAAAAAAGCCGAAAATACTTTTGGTAACTAGCAGTAAAAGAGATGCTTTTTCGTTGGTGTGTGAGAATCCGTAATAGTAAATAAAAACCCCCAATGCTGCCAGACTGGCTACTGTGCGCATCCAGCGAAGTTTAGAAAGCACGGCTTCTTTGTGGTTGTACACAAAGAGTAGCAGTTTTTCTCTGGTGGCTTTTAATCCCACAGCTTAATTGGCGTTTAAGATGGCTTCGGCCAGCAATTTATCTTTTTTTATTGGAACCACACCTAAGGATTCACAAACAAGCCCGCCTGCAAGGTTTGATAGCGCTGCCAAATCAGGGAGAGACAAGCCAGCAGCTAAACAACAACCTGCAACCGCTATCACCGTATCTCCTGCACCTGAAACATCGGCGATGCTACGCAAATGTGCCGGAAAACGTCCCTGTTCATCGGCGCTGCTGTACATGACGCCTGCTTCCGAAAGGGTAAGGAGCATGGCTTTTGCCGACAAAGTTTCGCGAAGTTCCTCTACGGCTTCTGCAATTACGTTCAATTGAGATTTGTATAGCGGCTTGCCTAAGCCGTCGCAAAGTTCTTTGAGGTTGGGTTTAAAAAGTGACACGTTTTTAAAATCGAAAAAGTGACGTTTTTTTGGGTCAACAGCTACCGGGATTTGATGTTTGCTAGCCAGCGAAATGATAGCTGCTGTAAGTTCAGGGCTAAATAAGCCTTTATCGTAATCCTGAAGAATGATGGCATTTGTTTGCGGGAGTTCACGTGCTACAATCTCCATGAAGGCTTCAGCAATATCCTGCTTTATATCAGAAATTTCTTCTTCATCGATGCGCAAAAGCTGCTGATTCCCAATCATGATGCGCGTTTTAAGCGTGGTTGGCCTGTCGTTCATGGGCAGCATCAAAAAATCTTTGATGCCTGCCGATTGAAGTGCTTGTGACAATCGTTCGGCGGTTTCGTCTTTGCCAACTATACTCAGCAATTTGGTTTGCACGCCTAAGGAATGCAAGTTGAGTGCTACGTTAGCAGCACCACCCGGCCGGTACTCATGTTCACGAATTTGGACAACGGGTACAGGTGCTTCCGGCGACATGCGTTCGGTAAATCCCCAGGCGTAGGCATCCAGCATCACATCACCAATCACCATGATGTTTAGCTCTGGGAGTTTGTTAAAAAAATGGTTGATGGTCGTTTTTTGCATTTCAGCTCAGCTTGGCCAGTGCGGCTTGCATCCGCTCCACGGCTGTTTGCAACTTGGTATCGCTGGTGGCGTAAGAGATACGTATGCAGTTAGGCGCACCAAAGGCATCACCAGTGACCACCGCTACATGGGCTTCCACGAGCAAATAGCTCGCCAGGTCATCGGCATTGTTGATGTGGTATTCCCCGTTTTTTGTGCCAAAAAAAGCGCTGATGTCCGGAAAAACGTAAAAGGCACCTTCGGGTACATTGCACTTCATCCGGTCGATTTTTGCCAATCCTTCCAGCACAAGGTTTCGCCTCCTTAAAAAGGCCGATTTCATTTCTTGACTGGGTTTGAGATCGCCAGTTAAGGCGGCAATGGCAGCCCGTTGTGTAATGCTGCTGGTGGCGCTGGTGAACTGCCCCTGTAGTTTTACGCAGGCTTTTGCGATTTCGAGCGGCGCAGCAATATAGCCAAATCGCCAACCGGTCATGGCAAAGCCTTTAGATAAGCCATTTACGATTACTGTACGTTCTTGCATGCCAGGTAGTGCTGCGATGCTGCTGTGCGCGTTTTCGAAATTGATGTATTCGTAAATCTCGTCGGAGATAACCGTGATTTGCGGATGCTTCCGAAAAACCGCTGCCAAAGCCTCCAGTTCATCGGCCGTGTAAACGCTTCCGGTGGGGTTGCAGGGCGACGAAAACAAGAAGGCTTTGGTTTTCGGGCTAATCGCTGCGCGCAATTGTTCAGGAGTAATTTTGAAATCCTGCTCAACACCTGCTTTTATAAGTATGGCTTTGGCTTCGGCCAATTCTACCATGCTCAAATAGCTTACCCAATAGGGAGTTGGGACAATTATTTCATCATCAGGATTCAACAAACAGAGCAAAACATTGATGATTGACTGCTTGGCTCCTGTGCTACACACAATCTGATCGGCTGTATAGGTTAAGCCATTATCGCGCTTTAACTTTTCTACGACCGCCTGCCGGGTATCGGCATAACCAGCTACCGGTGTGTAAAAAGAATAATCGGCATCAATGGCCGCTTTTGCAGCTGCTTTAACATGTGCAGGTGTTGTAAAGTCGGGTTCACCTAAACTCAGGTTGATAACGTCAATACCCTGCGCTGCAAGTTCACGACTGCGTGCTGCCATGGCCAGGGTTTGAGATTCAGTGAGTTGCGTGATACGTTTAGATAACAAATCCATGCGAATTGATTCGGATAAGTGCCGAAATTAGCTAATATTCCGATTTTAAGCTTGTCTTTCTTCTTTTTTCGTAACGAAATGGAGCCATGATGCCCACACCCAGGCCGCGATCATCAATAAGCCACCAATAGGTGTTACCGGGCCTAACCAGGCTACAGGCAATTGATGCAGGCTGTATGTGCTCAGCAGGTAGAGTGAACCACTAAAAAGCAACATACCAGCAATTAGCAATGCAGCAGGTTTGGGATATCGGCTGAGCCAAAGCAGTGCAACCGATTGAATCAGCAGATAAAAGCCAGCAGTTTCATATACTTCGAACGACCGGGTATCAAGTAAGCTGCGAAGGCCATGTGCACCAAAGGCCCCTAAGCCAATGGAGAGCGCTACCAATAAAGCCGCACAGATCTGGAGTGAATTTGTTTTTGATTGCATACCGTATTCCGGGGATTATTTGATTTTAACGCTCAAATTTATGGTACAATGGGAGCAAAAGCGTATGTTTGAGTGCTAAAATATATTAAACCGAACTTATGAAGCGATTTAAAGTCCGCACATTCAATTTGTTGTGGGTTTCATTGGCCGCAGCAACCTTGCTAAGCGGCTGTCTGAAAGATAAATATAAGCCGGGGAATTTCATCCGTCCTGATTGGGAACCGGGCTTTGGCCTCCCTCTGGCCACTGTGAATATTAAACTGGCTAACCTGCTTGAGAACGACAGCACCCTCAATATTGATAGCCTTGACCAATCGGTAGGAATCGTATTCAAGGTCGACACCATTGCAAGTCAAGATTTATCGGATGTATTCGAAGTGCCTGCGCAGGCACCAACTACCACGAGTTTGACGCTTGGAGCCATTGAAATCAACGATTTTGGCACATCAGAAAGCGTTGAGCTGAGTGATTTAACAGGAAACCTTGATCCTGCCACGGGTGCAGCGATTGATTCTGGTATCAATTCGGGTTTTCCCATACCTTTTCCACCAATTCCTGAGCAGTCTGGGGGTGTATATACATTACCTGCGATTACAGAGTTTGGTCAGGTATTGTTTTCTAAAGGAGGATTACGCATAACCATCCAAAATGGCTACCAAACTACCTTAGATTCAGTAGTTATTGAGTTAAGCAATTCAAATCCGCCATCACTTTTAGGAGTGGCCAGGTTTGGGAATATTACAGCTAATGATAGTGCTTCTCAAATTATACCTTTAGCAGGTTTGACCATGCAGAACACCCTTGACTTTGGAATCACGAAAATCTCATCGGCGGGAACAGGCTTGGTTCCTGCGCCTATGTCAGATACGGATGCTTTGGTGTTAACTATTTCGGGAGATTCCTTGGAAGTTATTGGTGGTTCGGTTAAAATCCCGTCGCAAGAATTTGATGCCGACACCACCAATATCGATTTTGCTACCACAGATAATGAGGAAATTTATACCATAGAGTTGGCCAACGGTGATATCGACTTTAACATCGTGTCGAGCATTGCTACCCAAATTGTACTCAATATCAGCATGCCAACTGTAACCCGTGGGGGCAACCCGATAAATGATTCCATTGTGATTTTGCCCAATGCCACTACCTCTGAAACCATCAGTTTGGCTGGTGCCACCATCGATTTGACGAATGATCCCAATCAGCCTTTCAATATTTTTCCGGTGATAATTTCGGCGCGTTTAGACTCTTCGGTGGGTTTAGCGCTGATTGATTCTTCTAACCGATTGGACATCACAACTTCATTCGGAAATATTGACTTTAATACAGTACTTGGATATTTCGGACAAAAGAATATCGACATAGACGAAAGTATTATCGATCTTAATTTGTCGTTCCTGAAAGATATTGGTGGGTCGATTTTTTTGGCCAATCCTACGATTAAGCTCGACGTCACCAATTCGATAGGTGCTCCCATCGAGCTTACGTTAAATATGGAAGGGCGAACCATCGATGGGCAGTCGGTAGGCTTGAATGCTCCTGCACAAGTATTGCCATTCCCGGCATCGCCCAATTCACCACCTGCAACAGGGCCTTTGCAATACGACAGAAACAATTCACAATTGCCAGCGCTATTGAGTATGCCTCCCGATACCCTCATCAGTGCCGGCCGGATAGTGCTGAATCCGCAAGGAAATCAGGGTCTAAATTTTGTAACCAATAACAGTAGCATTTTCATTAGCCTAGAGGCCGATTTGCCATTTGAGTTAAGTGCATCTGACATCGCTTTTGGAGATACCATTGAATTTAATGCAGCTGAAGAACTAAATGGCATAGTTGAGGCAAAAATGCGATTCAGGAATACCAATGGGTTTCCGTTTGATATGGACCTGGAGTTGATATTTTTAGACAATATGGCTGCCGAAGTGCATCGTATTTCGGCGCCTTTGGTGCTTTCCGGACAGGTGGATGCCACGGGAAGGGTTACTAATCCTACAACCAGTTTAACAGAGGTATTACTTGCCAGAGCGGCAATGCCCGAAATCCTGAAAGCCGAACAATTGGTATTCAGATTGCGTATGAGTACTTCTTTATTGCCATCCGGTGACAGACAGGTTGTAAAAATTTATACCGATTACGATTTGCAAATGAAACTTGGACTCGAGGCTACCGTACGCGTAGGTGATTTAATCGGCAACTAAAAGCAAACCAAACCATGAGAAAATATATACTTGCAGTTATTTGTCTGACTACAGCTTATAGCGCTCAGGCGCAGTTTAATTTGGGGATGCACCAATTTACAGGTGTGCCGCAATCAACTTACACTAATCCTGGCATATTGCCGCAGGCTAGGTTTTTTATTGCACTTCCTTCGGTTTATGTAAATTATTACAATCCGACCTTTGTGGCCGATGATATCATCCGTGAAGTAGGTGATACGGCCTCTATGTTAGACTTTAGTAAGTTGTATAACGAGAATCCCGGTGGGACTTTCGGGTTTAACATTGAGCAGCAGGCCGAGCTCTTTCATGTGGGTTTCAGAATAAAAAAGAAGAACTTCATCAGTTTTGGAGCTTATCAAAGTCTCCAAACCGGAGTAAGGCTACCTGTTGATTTATTGCGTTTTGTTCAGGAAGGCTCAACCAGTAGTTATTTTCAGAACAATCCGGTTTCTTTGGATGGTATTGATATCAATATTCAAAGCTATGTGGCTTATCATATAGGTTTTGGCCGTCAGTTCAACGAAAAGTGGTCAGGAGGTTTACGTGTAAAATTCCTGAATGGCTTGGTAGGCGCCGGTACTGAATATTCACGCGGTTCGCTTACCATGAATATGGACAGTATTCGTATCGCTTCAGACTTCCGCTACAATACAGCTGGTGTGCAAAGATTAGATAATGCTTTTGGCTTTTTGGGTGGCGACGGTATTGCGGGTGGTTTTAATGTTTCAGAATGGTTTCCTTCTACTGGGAATACTGGAATGGCGTTTGACCTTGGTGTAACCTACAAGCCCATCAGTAAGTTGATCATATCTGCCAGTGCTACAGACATAGGTAGCATTAATTGGCAAAATTCGCTTTTGAGTTTTGTGAGTGAAGAGGGAGAATATGTGTACAGAGGTGGGGAGCTTGGAGGCGCTGATGATGGCGATCCGTTTGCAGGAATAGCCGACTCTATTCAGGCCGCCTTCAACATTCAGCAAATAGAGGGAAAGGCATTTACAACACAATTGAATAGCCGTTATATTTTTAGTGCTTCGTACGAATTATTGCCAAATACCTTTGTTGGGGGTATATATTCTCACAATGTATTTAGTGGCATTACCTATCCTGCTTTTACGGCCTTTGCACAAACCAAGTTCTGGAATTTACTGTTTCTGCGTGCCAATTACACGGTGTCTTCAGGCACCTTTGATAATTTAGGAGGTGCTTTGGCTATTAATCTTGGACCACTTCAAATTTTTACTGTTGCGGATAATTTAATGGCCTTAGCAGATCAAGGGAATGTGTCGTCGTTTAATGTTCGTTTAGGAGCAAATCTGGTATTTGGTATGCGTAAGCCTCGCGGAAAGAAGAACCAGGATATCGATCTGGATTAAGTATCATCCATTACCATTGAATGGCTGATTGACCTTGGTTAATCAGCCATTCGTTTGTTTGGGAGAAGTGTTTACATCCAAACCATCCGTGGTAGGCCGATAGTGGGGAGGGGTGAGGTGCTTTGAGTACGAGGTGTTTTGAAGGATCTATTAATTCACTTTTGTTGATGGCATAGTTGCCCCAGAGTAAGAAAACTAAACCTTGCCTTTTGCTATTCAAGGCTTTAATCGCTGCATCCGTAAAACTTTCCCAACCTAACTTCCTGTGTGCACCGGCCTTACCGGCTGTTACTGTAAGTATACTGTTTAATAATAAAACGCCTTGTTTGGCCCAATTTTCCAGGTTGCCATCATCGGGTAAGTGGGTACCCAAGTCGTTTTTTATCTCTTTGAAGATATTTACCAAGCTTGGGGGCATTTTTACGCCATGAGGTACCGAAAAACTCAGCCCATTTGCTTGTCCCGGACCATGATAGGGGTCTTGGCCAAGGATAACCACTTTTACCTGATCAAACGGTGTGAGTTCAAAGGCTCTGAAAATAGCCTCAGGTTTAGGGTAAAGGATGTGTTCTCGGTATTCACATGTTAAATGCTCGTTCAATGACCGGAAGTAAGCGTTTTCAAACTCAGGAGCCAGTTCGTTACGCCAGCTTGTTTCGAGCATCGAAGAGGAAAGGAGTAGCATTTCTAAAACGGTGCTTCTTCGTTGCCCATATTGTTCATTTTACTGGGCATGACGCGTTCGTTGAGCTGATCATCTGCATTTCCCGAGCCGAAGCCACCATATGGAATATTTGAGGTGATGGACGCATAATCAGTTTCAACATTTATAAATTTCGCATACTTATTCACGAATCGCAGGTTGACTTCTCCTGTTTGTCCGTTTCTGTGCTTAGCAATGATGATGTTCGATATTCCGGGGCCATGTTCATTTTCGAGACCGTAATAGTCTGCCCGGTAGATGAACATGACCATGTCGGCATCCTGTTCAATAGATCCTGATTCACGCAGGTCGGAAAGTTGCGGTTTTTTGTCGCCACCACGGGTTTCCACCGCACGACTAAGCTGCGAAAGTGCGATTACAGGAACGCTGAGTTCTTTGGCGAGTGCTTTTAGTCCTCTTGAAATACTGGCAATAACCTGTTCTCGGTTGCCTCCGTGATTTTCGTTTCCGCCACTCATAAGTTGCAGATAGTCGATAATGATCATTTGAATATCGTGCTGGGCTTTTAGTCGGCGGCACTTGGCGCGTAGTTCAAACAAGGTGAGCTGTGGGGTATCGTCGATGAAAAAGGGAGCCTGAGAGAGCCTGCCAACGCGGGTGTTCAGCTGTGTCCATTCGTGAGGCTCCAGTTTCCCTTTCTTGATTTTTTCGCCTTCAATTTCGGCTTCGCCTGAAATTAAGCGGTTCACCAATTCTATACTTCCCATTTCGAGGGAGAAGAAGGCGATGCCTTTTTTAAAGTCAACTGCGGCGTTACGTGCTAGGCTTAATACAAAGGCTGTTTTACCCATAGCAGGACGCGCGGCAATGATGTTGAGGGTGCCGCGTTGCCAGCCGTTGGTCATGCGGTCGAGTTCAGTAAAGCCGGAAGGGACGCCCGAAAGGCCCTCTTCTTGTTGACCGATGGCTTCAATTTCTTTAATCGCTTTCGTTACCAGTGTACTCATGCCTTCGCTGTTTTTGCGAATATTTTGCTCAGCAACGGCAAAAAGATCGGTTTCTGCTTTGTCGAGTAACTCAAAAACATCTGTAGTTTCTTCAAAAGCCTGCTTGGTAATGTCGCTTGAAATGCGGACCAATTCCCGAAGTATATATTTCTCGAGCAGGATGCGCGCATGAAATTCTATATTGGCTGCCGATGCTACCCGATTGGTAAGTTCGGCTATATAAAAAGCGCCGCCTACTTTTTCAAGAAGCCCGAGTTGCCGAAGTTCCTGGGTTACGGTGAGCAAATCTACCGGCTTCGATTGTTCAAATAAACGTTGGACGGCCCTAAAAACATGTTGATTTTTTTCTACATAAAAAGCTTCGGGCTTGAGGATGTCGATAACTTGAGATAGGGCTTCTTTTTCGAGCATCAATGCACCCAGTACGGCTTCTTCAAGCTCGGTTGCCTGTGGGGGTAACTTGCCTCCGGTAACGGCACTTTGCTCGGGGATGCGACTTTTACGGTTGCCAACCGAACTGGTAACGGCCATTGGCTGATTGAAAGATTCCATCTTGCAATATTACAGCTTAAGCGGGCCTTCTGCCAAGTGAATGCAACTATATATCTTTACACTTTGGCTGAGAGGTAAAATACCCAATGGAGTGCCTATTGGCGAAATTGTCAACATCCCCTCCTTTTTGGTGGATAAGCTGTTGGCAAACTGAGCTTTATCAACATGAACGAAAAAAAAGAATTGGTGCTGGCGCCTGAGCTGGCTTATCAGGAAGAGGCATTGTCGGCATGGTTGGCAGCGCACCCTCCTTTTGGACCGGGTAAAGCTTATCGGCTTGTGCGGCGGAGTGTAGATGCAAGAGGCCGCCAGGTGAAGGTTCGGGTGCTGGTAGAGCAATCGGGCGATCCGGTGGAACCGGCTTATGAAGCGCCTGTAAAAAATGTAGCCCTTGGGAAAGAACTACACATTATAGGAGCGGGACCGGCTGGCTATTTTGCGGCGCTTGCTTGCCTTGAAGCCGGAATTCGCCCCATCATCCTTGAACGCGGTAAGCGGGTTCGTGACCGCCGGCGTGACTTGGTACGCATTACCCGGGATGGCATGGTAGATCCCGATTCAAATTATTGCTTTGGGGAAGGCGGCGCGGGTACCTATTCAGATGGGAAATTATACACCCGGGCTTCAAAAAGAGGCGATGTACGCAAAGTACTTCGGCAATTGGTTTTTTTTGGGGCGTCTCAAGATATTTTGCTCGATGCTCACCCGCACATTGGGACAAACAAGCTCCCTGGGATTATTGAGCGCATTCGTGCATTTATTGAGTCGAGCGGCGGAGAGATTCATTTCGAGTCGAAACTTACGGCCATAAAAAAAAGCGGATCGATAATTACCGGTATCGAGCTCAATCATCAGCAACATATCCCTGTGAAGGCCCTCTTGTTGGCGACTGGTCATTCGGCCCGTGATGTGTTTGAATTGTTGCACGAGGCTAATATTGAGCTTGAGGCCAAGCCACTTGCCATAGGTTTGCGCATTGAGCATCCTCAGCAGCTTATCGATCGCATTCAATACCATTGTGAAGATCGTGGAGCGTATTTACCAGCTGCCAGTTACAGCCTGGTAGAACAGGTTGGTGGAAGAGGGGTTTACTCGTTTTGTATGTGCCCTGGGGGTATCATTGCGCCCTGCGCTACAGCGGATCAAGAAATTGTAACCAATGGTTGGTCGCCCAGTAAAAGGAATAACCCCTTCGCGAATTCAGGCTTTGTGGTAGAATTGGGTTTACAAGATGGACTGAAAGGTGGGCCTGATATGTTTAGCCTGCTTCGCTTGCAGCAGCAAATCGAACAAACCGCCTTTAAAGCAGGGGGGGGCGGACAAATTGCTCCGGCACAACGGATGCTGGATTTTGTAAAAGGCCGACTATCGAGTGATTTAGGAAGCTGTTCTTATCGGCCGGGCATAAAATCGGTTGAACTGAATAAGATGCTACCTGGTTTTATAGCGGAGCGACTGGCAGCCGCTTTTAAACAGATAGCTAAAAAGATGCCTGCTTACTATACGAATGAAGCGATGCTGGTAGGGCCCGAAAGCCGTACTTCTTCACCAGTTCGGATCCCGCGACTGTCGGATACTCGTGCCCATATTAAAATCGAGAATCTTTTTCCGGTAGGGGAAGGTGCCGGTTTCGCCGGAGGCATTGTGAGTGCGGCCATAGATGGAGACTTATCGGCTCATGCAGCATCAAATTATTTGAATCAATGACAACCTTAATTCTTGGGGCTTCTGAAAATGCCCAGCGATACAGTTATAAGGCGGCGCATCGGTTGGTAGCAGCTGGCTTCGATGTCCTGATGGTTGGAAAGCAACAGGGCAGTCTACTGGGAAGGCCTATACATAAGGAATTACCTTATTTGCATCCAAAAATTGATACAGTAACGCTTTACCTGAATCCACAGCAGCAGGAACAATTCCATGAAACCATACTCAAGTTACAGCCTCGTCGGGTGATTTTTAATCCCGGTACTGAACATTTTTTGTTCATGAAGCGATTGCAGGAGGCAGGAATTGAGGCTATATCTGCATGTACGCTGGTGATGCTTGCCGTTGGAGATTATTGATTAGAACCTCAGGACCTCGGCTAGGCCAAAAAATTATCGTGCTTAAGTTGGTCATAAGGTTACTCATCCTCAGTTCGCTGCATTCTAGTTAGGAAAAAGATGGCTTTTTTTATTGATGAAAGCTTGGGATTAAGGATTCTTGCCTTACCTTTGTAGTCCCTTAACGAAAGGGCGTTCTTAAAAATCGAAAGCAAAAAGTTTTTCAAAAAATAGTTTGCATATTCAAAACTTAAAGTTGTACCTTTGCAGCCGCTTCGCACGACAGATGGTCGTAAGAATGTCAAGCAGAGA
>JBKBSO010000028.1:0-23518 GCA_046291695.1 Bacteroidia bacterium | reverse complement strand
ATTTTGGCGAAAATCTCTTCCAGAGGCTTGCAATAGCACTTTCAAGCTCTAACTTGCAATCTTGCGGATGAGCAGAACAAAGAATTAAAAAAAAGCTAATGACAGTCTAAAAATCCCGTTTTTTTACGGATTTTTACGCTGCGAATCAAAAACGAGGCTCCGCTGGTCGATTTTAAATAAAACTAACATATATATGTCAAATTCTGCTGAAATAATTTACGGCGATAAATCTTATAAGGTACCCGTAATTATAGGGACCGAAAACGAAGTGGCTATGGACATTGCTAAGCTACGGGATGCTTCGGGTTTAATTACATTGGATATTGGGTACAAAAACACTGGGGCAACCAAAAGTGCAATTACCTTTATTGATGGCGACGAGGGTATTTTAAGATACCGCGGCTATCCCATTGAGCAGTTGGCCGAGCATTCAACCTTTATGGAAGTAAGTTATCTGCTAATTTATGGCGAATTGCCTACCGCGGAGCAGCTTGACGCTTTTAACAACAGCATTACACGCCGTACCTTGGTGCACGAAAACATCAAGAAGTTCTTGGATGCATATCCCGGTGGAACCCATCCCATGGGTGTGCTCATGAGTACCATCGCTTCGCTTTCGAGTTTCTACCCCAATTCTTTAAATCCGAATCGTAGCGCAGAAGAGGTTGACCGCACCATACATCGCATCATTGCAAAAATGGCAACCATTGCGGCATGGACATACAAGAAATCTATGGGGCATCCGTACATGTACCCCAATAACAAATACGATTATGTGTCGAACTTCCTGCAGATGATGTTTGGCCACCGTACTGAGGAGTATGTTCCAGATCCGGTAATTGTTGACGCATTGAATAAGCTGTTGATTTTGCATGCCGATCACGAACAAAACTGTTCAACCTCTACCGTACGTATCGTAGGTTCATCGCATGCCAATATTTATGCAGCGGTAGCTGCCGGTATAGGTGCACTTTGGGGGCCACTGCACGGTGGCGCTAACCAAGCGGTGATTGAAATGCTCGAGCAAATCAAGGCCGATGGTGGAGACGCCATGAAGTATATCAATAAGGCTAAAGACAAAAATGATCCATTCCGACTGATGGGCTTTGGCCATCGGGTATATAAAAACTTCGATCCACGTGCTAAAATCATCAAGCAGGCTTGTGATCAGGTGTTGAACAAACTTGGCGTGAACGACCCCATTTTGGATATTGCCAAACAGCTCGAAGAAGCGGCATTGAGCGATCCTTATTTCATAGAGCGTCGTTTGTATCCAAATGTCGATTTTTATAGTGGAATTATCTACCGCGCCATTGGTATTCCTACCGATATGTTCACTGTGATGTTCGCGCTGGGTCGCTTACCCGGCTGGATTTCGCAATGGAAAGAAATGCGTGAAGGAAATGAACCCATTGGCCGTCCTCGACAAGTGTATATCGGACATCCCGAGCGAAATTATGTGCCCATTACAAAGCGATAAGCTTTGCAATATTGAAAAAGCCCCGGTTGGGGCTTTTTTTATGCTTCAAGGAGCACTTTTTGCGCGCCAATAAAAAAGCGATAGGATGCTACGGCCATCAAAATATGGCTGAGATCAAGGTAATTGAACCAGGTGTGCAGGCTGAATTCAGCCAGATGTACCAAAGCGGCAAGTGCCGCAATACCTACAGCGAAAAGCATGTGCAAGGCTGCTCGCGATTTTGAGTTGCGATAGATGTAATATTCTAGTCCGGCAACAATGATCATCAACCCATAAAAGGCATGTGCTTCTACAAAAAAGAAGTTTTGACTGAGTAAAACAATGATGCAGAGTAGGGTGAGCTCCACAAGGTTGAGTACAGCCAGCCTCGACCCCCAGCGTTTGGGTAGGTATGGTTTGGCATGAAAAATGGCTGCTCGCTCCAAGAGCGCTACTGCAAACATGCTGATGAACCATCCTGGCATTTTCCATTGAAATCCTAATTGAACCACAAAACCATGCCCCAAAATGCCTCCCCAGGCAGTAGCCATGCCCATCATCAGGAAGTACCATACAAACAAATTCCTGAGCACATCTTTGCCTGGTTTGTACAATTGATGAGCCGCATACCAGCAAACCGCAGTCACCAGCAAATCGGTGAGTACCGTGACAGGCTCGTACAGCACAAAACTGCCAAAATCCCAGGAGGTATCAGGAGGCGAAAGCATGCTACAAAACTAACTGTTTTTAACCTGTTTAATGCTTGTTCGCGTTCGGCGGTGCTTTAGGCTTATGGTCGCATGTTTTGGTATTTCCATGCCAGCCAACGGCTTAAGAAACAATCGTAAACCTGCCAGTAAGCTTCGGTTTCGTCCGATACCCATTGAATCATTTCTTTGGTCTCAAGGGCCTGTATGCTGCGCTGTACGGTTGAACTGCTGCCCAGTTTGTGGGCAGTAAGAAAACTGTTGGCCGTTGGTTTGAATACTTTATCTTCCTTGGCCATAGCAATTAAAAGTTGCCATTGCGCGTCCGACAGAAGTCGACGGTATTGATAGAATACGGCTTCCTGTTCTTGTACCAGCATATTGGCTTCAAGCTTCACAAAAGGGAGGTCGAGTTCTTGCTCACTGGTGGCATAGAGCCGGTTGCATAAGGCTTGTGTATAATAGGTGTGCCGCCTGCTGTAGTCGAGCACGTACTGAAGTGCTTCGTTACTGATTTGCTTTCCTGCTTTCGAAAGCTGCCTGCGGATGAAGCTGGAATAGGCTTCCTCCGGGATAGACCCCAGCTGTAAGAACTGCGTGCTCATATAAAACGGGCGTTCGCGTGCTCCGAACATATCGGCAAGCATGTGGCGGTGACTTCCGCTGAAAATGAAGCGACTTTGGTTGAGGCCCTGAATAATGCTGCGCAACATGGCTTCAACGTTTTGCTCTGGAAAATTGGCGATTTGTTGAAACTCATCAATCATAATGACGATGGGTTGCTCGCTTTGTTCGAGCTGCAAGAAGAGCTGGCTGAGCGATTGCTCATATTCTTGGTTCGATTTAAAGTCGATGTTGACCTGTGGTTGTCCGCTGATACTATCGTAGCTAATGGTAGGTCGTAACGCTTTTAAAAAGTCTAACACCTTTGCGGCCAAAGTGCTTTTTGGTGGGAACACCTGCAATATACTGCTGATAAGTAAATCGCTAAACTGTTTCAGATCTACGCAGCTATACGCATCGATATAAAGGCAATGAATTTTTTGCTTTTTTAATTCAGCAGCCACATGGCGTAAAAGGCCAGTTTTGCCCATACGTCGTGCTGATATGAGCGTGGTGTTTACACCATTCAAAGCATTGCTGATAAGGCGAGATGTTTCTTTTTCCCGATCACAGAAGTATTCTGGACCAAGGTAGCCTTTCAACAAAAACGGATTATATTCCTTTTTAGCCATATACAGGCATAAGGGTAAGTCAATTCAATTGATTATGCAATATGCATAACGCATTTTGCGTAATGCATTCATGTAGATTTAATTGATTGCCTCCTTATTTCCCAGCCAACATCACTTCTTCTATCTCCTCTGTTTCAATGGGAATACCAGCCATGAGATTTACCGGGCCGTTTTTTGTAATCAGAATGTCGTTTTCAATCCGAATGCCGATGCCCTCCTCCTTTATATAGATACCAGGTTCGCAGGTAATCACCATGCCCTCATCGAGTTTGCCGTAGCGCGCACCAATGTCATGCACGTCGATGCCCAGAAAATGACCGGTACCATGGGGGAAGTATTTTTTATAGGCTGGCCAATTCGGGTTTTCGTTGGCAATATCCTCCTTGCTGATTAAGCCGAGACTCAACAACTCGTCTTGCATCAAAAGGGCCGATTCGCGGTTGTATTCATCGAGGGTGCGCCCGGGAACCAACAGCTTGGTAGCCGCATAGTTTACGCGAAGTACAGCATCGTAAATTTCCTTCTGACGTTTGCTAAAGCGGCCGTTTACAGGGAAACAACGGGTCATATCGCCCGCATAGTTGGCGTAATCGGCACCAAAGTCGAGCAAAAGCAAATCACCATCCTGGCATTGCTTGTTGTTTTTAATGTAATGCAATACGCAAGCACTGGCTCCGCTGGCGATAATCGGGTCGAACGAAAATCCATTTGCTCGGTTCGAGAGGAAGTGTTTCATGATGATTCCTTCGAGCTCAAACTCCCACATGCCGGGTTTAACAGATTTGAGTAGCTCGTGGAAAGCACCAGCAGTAATTTGAACCGCGCGTTTCAAGAGCTCAATTTCTATGGCATGCTTCCGGGAGCGATGCCGTTCGAGAATCTTCGCTGCCCTTTCGTAACGATGCAATGGGAACTGCGCCATAAGTTCTCGGGCAAAGCGCAAATTGGCATCGGGTGTGGGATTTGACGCACGGTCATTTTCATTTGTATTCAGATAGCAGACATCGGCATACTTCATTTGGGTATTCACCATGCCGTTAAATCCGGTATTCCATACTACTTTCTTAATGCCCGACATGGCCGTAGCTTCGGCTTGAGCGTATTTGTGTCCTTCCCATGTGGCAATTTCGTCGTTGGTTTCACGAATAAAAAGCACTTCCCTCAGATCTGGATTCGGACAATCGGGATAGAGCATCAAAAAGGTATCTTCCTGATCAATTCCCGTTAACCAAAATAACTCTGAGTTTTGGCGGAAGTAAAAATTAGCATCCCCGTTCTTGGGATACTGATCATTAGAAACAAAAAGAGCCAAACTGTTTGGTGCCATATCGGCCATAAAACGTTTGCGATTATGAATAAACAAGGCTGGATCAATGGGGTTGTAACGCATGTGAAAGATTTAATGCTTGCTGAAATGTTTTTGAAGCAGGGTCAATGAATATAGAAGCAGATTTCGCCGTGAAGCGTCCTGCTTACTGCCTTCAAAGATACCATTTAGTGTAAAGAATGGAAATGAGCTGCACTCAACTTTGTTTGAATATGTTAGCGGTATTGAACTCCTGGCCCAATCTACAATGCGTGAACCCCCGAATGGAATGCCTTAATGAACGGGTCGAGTAGCGCTTGGGCGGAACCTATCCTGCTTGTAGTTGTTATGCCCAACCGAAAAAATGAAAGGTTAGTGGGCTGAATCGGGCTGTTTTGTTTAATTCTAACCAAGACGCCCTAGTTTTTTTTTTGAGCTGATATGCCTTTTTAACGCTCAGGATGCAGTTTTTGCATTTTAGCATCTTCATTTATCCACACTTAACCCACTAGAATCCAAAAATTTGGACAAGTGGTTTTGCAATTATTGAGGAATTAAATACCTTTGCAGTCCCTTGTACAAAGGGAGTAGTGTGTTTATTGAAATAGCGTATTAAATAGAAGTATGCCAACCATACAGCAACTCGTAAGAAAAGGCCGTGAGCATAAGGCCGATAAGAGCAAGTCGCCGGCATTAGATTCATGCCCGCAGCGCCGTGGCGTTTGTACCCGTGTGTACACCACCACACCTAAAAAGCCGAACTCAGCCATGCGTAAAGTGGCCCGTGTTCGTTTGACCAACCAAAAGGAGGTAAATGCTTACATCCCAGGCGAAGGTCACAACCTACAGGAGCACTCCATTGTGCTTATCCGTGGCGGTCGTGTGAAAGATCTTCCAGGTGTTCGTTACCACATTATACGTGGTGCGCTCGATACAGCCGGTGTAAATGGTCGTAAGCAAGCTCGTTCGAAATACGGCGCGAAGGCCAAGCAGGCTGCAGCACCGGCAAAAGGCGGTAAAAAATAATCAGATATAAGCGATGAGAAAGACGCGTGCAAAAAAACGGATTATTGAGCCGGATCCTAAGTTTCAGGATACCCAGGTAACCAAATTCATCAACAACATGATGCTCGACGGTAAGAAGAGCACTGCTTCAGAGATTTTTTACGAAGCCATGGAAGTTATTGAAAAGCGTTTAAGCGAGCCAGGTATCGAAGTTTGGCGTCGCGCCCTCAATAATGTAATGCCTAATGTAGAAGTGAAAAGCCGCCGCGTTGGTGGAGCTACATTTCAGGTACCCATCGAAGTGAATCCCAACCGCAAGCAAGCTTTGGGAATGCGTTGGTTAATAGGTTATGCTCGCAAGCGTAACGAAAAAACCATGGTCGATAAATTAGCCGGTGAAGTGATTGCTGCTTCAAAAGGTGAAGGTGCGGCAGTGAAAAAGAGAGAAGATACTTACAAGATGGCAGAAGCCAACAAAGCGTTCTCGCATTTCAGATTCTAATTATGGCACAGAAAGATTTAAAGTTTACACGCAATATCGGTATCGCTGCTCACATCGATGCCGGTAAAACCACTACTACTGAGCGTATTCTTTATTACACCGGTATGACCCACAAAATTGGTGAGGTACATGACGGTGCTGCTACCATGGACTGGATGGCCCAAGAACAGGAGCGTGGTATTACCATCACTTCTGCTGCAACCAAAACCGCATGGAAATGGCATGACAATGAATATGCTGTAAACATTATCGATACCCCAGGTCACGTTGACTTTACCGTAGAGGTGAACCGCTCACTCCGCGTACTCGACGGTCTGGTGTTTTTGTTTTCTGCCGTTGATGGTGTAGAACCGCAGTCAGAAACCAACTGGCGTTTGGCCGACAATTACAATGTACCCCGTATCGGATTCGTGAATAAAATGGACCGTCAGGGTGCCGATTTCTTTAACGTGTGCAAGCAAGTGAAAGAAATGTTGGGCTCTACAGCTATTCCCCTTCAGGTGCCCATCGGTAACGAAGAAACTTTCAAGGGAGTAGTTGATTTGATTGCCAATAAAGCCATCATATGGGATGAGGAATCGAAGGGTATGACCTATACCGAAATCGAAATTCCGGCCGACTTGATGGAGCAAGTGCAGGAGTATCGTCAGCAATTGATTGAGATCACTGCCGAATATGATGATGTATTGATGGAGAAGTTTTTCGACGATCCCGATAGCATCACCGAAGAAGAAATGCGCGTGGCCATTCGCCAAGCCGTTATCGACGGCAAGTTCGTGCCCATGATGTGCGGTTCTTCTTTCAAAAACAAAGGTGTGCAAGCTGTACTCGATGCCGTATGTGCCTTCTTGCCTTCACCAATGGATACAGAAGCCGTTACAGGTACCAATCCTAAAACCGATGAACCTACTTCACGTAAGCCATCGGTTGATGAGCCTTTCTGTGCCCTGGCATTTAAAGTAGCTACCGACCCATTCGTAGGTCGCCTGGTATTCTTCCGCGTTTATTCTGGCCGTCTCGACGCCGGCTCGTATATTTCCAAGGTAAGAAGCGATCCCGATAAAGGCATCACCATCGACAAAGAGCGTATCTCACGTTTGTTCCAAATGCATGCCAACGATCGGAAGTCGATTGACTTTGTAGAAGCAGGTGATATTTGTGCTGCTGTAGGTTTCAAAGACATCAAAACAGGTGATACTTTGTGCGATGAGAAGAACCTCATCATCCTCGAAGCGATGCAATTCCCGGAACCCGTAATTGGTTTAGCTATCGAGCCTAAAACGCAAGCCGACTCAGATAAGTTGGGTAATGCCTTGGCTAAGCTGGCCGAAGAAGATCCTACCTTCCGCGTACATACCGATGAAGATTCAGGTCAAACGATTATCCAAGGAATGGGTGAATTGCACCTTGAAATCATAGTTGACCGTTTGCGTCGCGAGTTCAAAGTGGAATGTAACCAGGGTGCTCCTCAGGTAACCTATAAAGAGGCAATTACCAAGGCAGTTACGCACAGAGAAACCTATAAGAAGCAGACCGGTGGTCGTGGTAAATTTGCCGATATTCAGGTGGAAATCATGCCTGGAGATCCTGAGAAACCAGGCTTGGAGTTTGTGAACGAAGTAGTGGGTGGTGCAATTCCTCGTGAATTTATTCCATCTGTTGAAAAAGGCTTTGCGGCTGCCATGTCGAATGGTGTGCTTGCAGGATTCGTAATGGATAGCCTTAAGGTCCGCCTGTTTGATGGCTCCTTCCACGCCGTTGACTCCGACTCGCTTTCGTTTGAAGTAGCTGCCCGTACAGCTTTCCGTGAAGCTTGTAGGAAAGCATCACCGATCCTCCTCGAGCCCATTATGAAGGTTGAAGTAATTACCCCCGAAGAATACATGGGTGATGTAATTGGTGACCTCAACAAACGCCGTGGCCAAATGCAGGGAATGGATTCACGTAACGGTGCCCAGGTAATCAAAGCCCTGGTTCCGCTAGCCGAAATGTTCGGTTATGTAACCATCCTCCGTACACTCACTTCGGGCCGTGCCACTTCTACGATGGAGTTCTCGCACTTTACTGAAACACCTAAGAATATCTCGGACGACGTACTTGCTAAGTACAAGGCCATGAAAGCTGAAAAAGATTAATTAAATACGAACATGAGTCATCGTATCCGCATAAAGTTGAAGTCGTATGATCATAATCTGGTTGATAAATCAGCCGAGAAGATCGTAAAGACAGTGAAAACCACCGGTGCAGTAGTGAGTGGTCCCATTCCATTGCCCACCGAGAAGCGCATCTTCACAGTGTTGAAGTCGCCACACGTTAACAAAAAAGCCCGTGAGCAATTCCAGTTGTGCTCTTACAAGCGAATTCTGGATATCTACAGCTCTTCTTCGAAGACAGTAGATGCCCTGATGAAGCTGGAATTACCCAGTGGTGTAGATGTAGAAATTAAAGTTTGATAACCGACAATCATGTCAGGAATAATTGGTAGAAAAGTAGGAATGACCAGCATTTTCAGTGCCGATGGAAAAAATGTTCCATGCACAGTTTTGGAAGCTGGTCCTTGCGTAATCACGCAAGTTAAGACCGTTGAAACAGACGGTTATGACGCTTACCAGCTGGCTTATGGCGACAAGAAAGAAAAGTCGACCACCAAGGCCATGCTCGGACACTTCAAGAAAGCCGGATCGGCGCCTAAGCGTAAGCTTACAGAATTCAAAGATTTTAAAGATCAGATGAATTTGGGCGATACCATTACGGTTGAGATTTTTCAGGAAGGTGAATTTGTTGACGTAGTAGGCATCAGCAAGGGTAAAGGTTTCCAAGGTGTAGTAAAACGTCACGGTTTTAGTGGTGTTGGGGGTCAAACCCACGGTCAACATAACCGTTTACGTGCGCCAGGTTCTTTGGGTGCATCGTCTTTCCCATCACGGGTTTTTAAGGGCATGCGCATGGCCGGTCAAACAGGAAATAGTCGTGTGAAAGCGATTAACCTGCAGGTAATGAAGGTATTTCCTGAGCAAAACCTCCTGGTTGTTAAAGGTTCCGTTCCCGGAGCTAAGGGTTCATTTGTAATTGTGGAGAGATAAGATGCAACTACCAGTTTTTAATATCCAGGGTCAAGAGACCAAGGCCAAGGCTGAGTTGCCCGAAGCAGTTTTCGGTATTGAGCCTAACGACCACGCCATCTATTTAGATGTTAAGCAGTACCTGGCCAATCAGCGTCAGGGTACGCACAAAACCAAGGAGCGCTGGGAGATCAGCGGTTCAACCAAGAAGTTGCACAAGCAAAAAGGCACTGGTGGCTCACGTAAAGGTGACATCAATAGCCCCTTGTTCAAAGGTGGTGCACGTGTTTTTGGCCCTCAGCCTCGTGACTACAGCTTTAAGTTGAATAAAAAGGTAAAAGCCCTTGCACGTAAGTCAGCGTTGGCTTACAAGGCTCAGGGTAATAAAATTACCATCTTGGAGGACTTTACATTCGATACACCAAAAACCAAATCATTTGCTGATATGCTTAGCAAATTGAATGTGAACGGTAAGCGTGTATTGTTGGTAACTTCGGAGAAAAACGACAATCTGGTTCTTTCTGGCCGCAACCTCCAAAAGACAAAAATTGTTGTGGCTTCGGACCTGAACACCTATGATGTAATGAATGCCGCTCAGGTGTTGGTGTTGAACAGCGCAATCGCCAAGATTGAAGAAACATTAAATAAGTAAGAACATGGAAATCCTGAAAAGACCTGTCATCACAGAAAAGATGACCATGTTGGGCGAGAAGCGTAACCAGTATGCTTTCCGTGTAGATAAGCGTGCCAACAAAATTCAGATTCGTAAGGCCATCGAGCAAATGTATGGAGTATCCGTGGAAGCAGTGAACACCATGCGTTATGCCGGTAAGACCAAAAGCCGTTCTACTAAGGGTGGTTTTGTACAAGGACGTACCGACAGTTTCAAGAAGGCTGTTGTGACACTGAAAGACGGAGAAGTAATCGATTTCTACAGTAACATTTAAGAAAAATGGCAGTTAAAAGATTCAGACCGCTTACCCCGGGCTTACGCTTCAAAGTGGCGAATACGTTTGAGGAACTTACCTCAAGCACGCCTGAGAAGAGCCTGATGGTGCCTGTGAAACGTACAGGTGGTCGTAATAATAGAGGTAAGATGACCATGCGCTATATTGGTGGTGGTCACAAGAAAATGTACCGGATCATTGATTTCAAGCGTAACAAGTTTGATATCCCTGCGACTGTGAAGTCGGTTGAATACGATCCGAACCGTTCGGCATTTATTGCATTGTTGCATTATGCCGATGGGGAGAAGCGTTATATCCTGGCGCCTAAGGGCATTGAAGTTGGGCAAACGCTGATGAGTGGTGCTAAAGCAACACCTGATACGGGTAATGCGCTCTTTTTGAGCAGCATTCCGCTGGGTTCTTCTATCCACAACGTGGAAGTACAGCCTGGTAAAGGAGGTCAGTTGGTGCGCACTGCTGGTGCGAGTGCTACTTTGGCAGCGCGTGATGGCAAATATGCCATCGTTAAGTTGCCTTCTGGTGAAACGCGTATGATTTTGCAGAGCTGTTTGGCCACCATGGGCGAATTGTCGAACGAAGACCATTTGTTAGAAGTGAGTGGTAAAGCTGGTCGCAGCCGTTGGTTAGGTCGCCGTCCGCGTGTACGTGGTGTAGCCATGAACCCGGTAGATCACCCCATGGGTGGTGGTGAAGGACGTGCTTCGGGAGGACATCCTCGTTCACGCACAGGCAAGCTGGCTAAGGGCTTTAAAACCCGTGCTCCTAAGAAAGCTTCAGATAAGGTAATTGTTAAACGTAGAAAAGGATAAGCAATGGCGCGTTCACTAAAAAAAGGCCCTTTCGTAGAATATACACTGGAAAAGAAGGTGCTGACTATGAACGATGGGGGTAAGAAATCGGTGATTAAAACTTGGTCGAGAAGATCAATGATCACCCCTGATTTTGTAGGACACACTTTTGCTGTGCATAATGGCAATAAGTTTATCCCTGTATATGTAACGGAAAATATGGTTGGTCACAAACTGGGAGAGTTTGCACCAACCCGTAACTTCCGCGGTCACGCAGCAAAAAAAGATAAAGGTAAAAAGTAATGGAAGCAGTAGCCGTATTACGTAATTGTCCTACCTCACCGCGCAAGATGCGCTTGGTGGTGGATTTGATCCGCGGTCAGAAGGTTGAGCATGCTGCCAACATTTTGAAGTTCTCTAAGCAAGAAGCTTCATTGCGTTTGGAAAAGCTCTTACTCTCTGCAGTGTCTAACTGGGAGCGGAAGAATGAAGAATTGAGTCTTGAAGAGGCCAATCTTTATGTTAAAAGTATTCAAGTTGATGGCGGTCGCATGTTGAAGCGTCTGCGTCCTGCACCGCAGGGTCGTGGTCATCGAATCCGCAAGCGGTCGAACCATGTAACCATTGTAGTTGATAGCCTGCCAACCGAAACCGAATAATCAGATGGGACAGAAAATTAATCCAATAAGCCTACGATTAGGCTACATCCGTGGTTGGGATTCCAACTGGTATGGTGGTAACAATTATGCCGACAAGTTAGTTGAGGACGATAAAATCCGGAAATATCTTGCTGCGCGTATCAACAATGGCGGTATCGCCAAGGTGGTTATTGAGCGTACCATTAAGCGGATTATCATCACCATCCACACGAGCCGTCCGGGAATCATCATCGGGAAAGGCGGTCAGGAGGTTGATCGTATCAAAGAAGAAATCAAGAAACTCACCAACACTGACGTTCAGATCAACATTTTTGAGATAAAGCGTCCAGAATTGGATGCAGCGTTGGTAGCTGAGGGCATTGCTCGCCAGTTGGAAGCTAGGGTTTCATTCCGTCGTGCCATGAAGACTTCGATTGCCTCAACCATGCGTATGGGTGCAGAAGGAATTAAAGTAATGGTATCGGGACGTTTGGGTGGTGCGGAAATTGCCCGTTCAGAACAATATAAGGAAGGACGTATTCCACTTCATACGATGCGTGCTGATATCGATTATGCTTTGAAAGAAGCGCAAACGGTATATGGTAAGATTGGTGTGAAAGTATGGATCTGCAAAGGAGAGGTTTTCGGTAAGCGTGACCTTTCGCCCAATGTAGGTGTTAGCAATGCACAAGGTGGCCGTCCAGGTGCCGGTGGTGGAGCTGGTGCCGATCGTCCGGGTCGTGACCGTGATCGTAAAGGTCGTGGTGAGCGTCGCGGAGGTGGCGGACAGGGCCGTAGCGAGGGCAGATCAAGGAAGTCTTAATCAGCTAAAGAAATCAGAAGATGTTACAGCCTAAAAGAACAAAATTCAGAAAGATGCACAAGGGCCGGGTTAAAGGCCTGGCGACACGCGGCAGTGAGCTGGCCTTTGGCAGCTTCGGACTGAAATCTCTGGAAGCCAAGTGGATCACATCGCGTCAAATAGAAGCGGCCCGTATTGCGGTGACACGTTTTATGAAGCGTGAAGGTCAGGTTTGGATCCGAATTTTTCCTGATAAGCCTATTACCAAAAAGCCTGCAGAGGTTCGTATGGGTAAAGGTAAAGGTTCACCCGAATATTGGGTGGCAGTTGTAAAGCCAGGTACTTTGATATTTGAAGCAGAAGGTGTACCTTTGCCGGTCGCTAAAGAGGCCATGCGCCTGGCTGCTCAAAAATTACCGGTGAGCACCTCGTTTGTGGTTAGAAGAGATTACGTAGAACAATAAGAATATGAAGTACTCCGAAATAAAAGAACTTTCCACAGCAGAGATTGCTGATCGGATCAAGGAGGAAAAACTTCAGTTGACGAAACTGAAGTTCAGCCACGCGGTAGCTGCTATTGACAGCCCGGCCAAGATTCGTGAAAGCCGCAAGGTAATCGCGCGTTTGATGACCGAACTCAATCAGCGTCGTGGAGAAGCAAGTGTAGCAAATAACAACTAATTGCTGAGATGGAAAGGAACGCAAGAAAAGAAAGAGTCGGCAACGTGGTGAGCAATAAAATGCAAAAAACCATCACAGTGGCAGTGGAACGTAAAGTGAAGCATCCGATTTATGGAAAATTCGTAAAGAGCACGAAGAAGTTTACGGCTCATGACGAAAACAACGATTGTAATGTGGGTGATGTAGTTCGCATCATGGAAACTCGTCCGCTCAGCAAAAACAAGCGTTGGAGATTGGTAGAAATTATCGAAAGGGCTAAGTAATGGTACAGCAGGAAAGTAGATTAGCTGTTGCAGACAACAGCGGAGCGAAAGAAGTGCTTGTGATTCGTGTGCTAGGAGGTACCGGTAAGCGTTATGCTTCGATTGGAGACAAGGTGGTAGTAACCATCAAGTCGGCCATACCTTCAGGCAATGCCAAAAAAGGTACAGTTTCGAAAGCGGTAGTTGTACGCACGAAGAAAGAAGTTCGCCGTAGGGATGGCTCTTACATTCGTTTTGATGATAATGCCGTGGTATTGTTGAACAATCAGGATGAACCACGTGGTACACGTATTTTCGGGCCAGTGGCTCGTGAACTTCGTGAGAAGTCGTTCATGAAAATTGTTTCATTGGCTCCTGAAGTGCTTTAAGAAATACAGATCATGGGAAATGTAAAGCTGAAAATCAAAAAAGGAGACGTTGTTCGGGTGATCTCGGGTGACGATAAGGGCAAAGAAGGCCGTGTGTTGGAAGTGAAGCGCGCAGAAATGCGGGCTATCGTTGAAGGAATCAACATGATTACCAAACATTCGAAGCCAAGTGCTGCTTCTCCTAATGGTGGAATTGTCAAAAAAGAGGCATCCATCCACGTATCAAACCTGATGCTCGTTGCGGGTGGCACACCCACACGTGTAGGCAGGAAAGCAGATGAAAATGGTAAACTAGTTCGGTTTGCAAAGAAAACCGGAGAAACAATCAAATGATGTCATACACCGTACGACTCAAGACTAAGTATAAGGAGGAGGTAGTACCTGCGCTCCAGGCGAAATTTGGTTACAAGAATGTAATGCAAATCCCTCGCTTAACGAAAATCGCAATCAACCAGGGTGTTGGTGCGGCTGTTTCGGATAAGAAGCTGGTTGATTCAGCTGTTAATGAAATGACTTTAATCGCTGGTCAGCGCGCTGTGCCTACCAAGTCGAAAAAGGCCATTTCAAACTTCAAACTTCGTGAAGAAATGCCTATTGGTGCTCGTGTGACATTGCGCGACAACAATATGTATGAGTTTCTCGACCGTTTGGTATCCATTGCCCTGCCACGGGTTCGCGACTTCAAAGGAATTAATCCTAAGGGTTTCGATGGTCGCGGTAATTACACACTGGGCGTCAGCGAGCACATCATTTTCCCTGAGATCAACATCGACAAGGTGAATAAAATCACCGGTATGGATATAACCTTTGTGACTACTGCCAAAACTGATGAAGAAGCGCTGGCATTGCTCACCGAGTTAGGTCTTCCGTTCAAAACGAATAAAAACTAATCCATGGCTAAGGAAGGAATAAAGGCTAGAGGACGTAAGCGCGAAGCAACTGTTGCTAAGTATGCTGCGAAGCGTGCTGCGTTGAAAGAAGCAGGTGATTATTTGGGTCTCCAGAAGTTGCCAAGAAATGCTTCTCCTGTAAGGTTGCACAACCGTTGTAAAATCACGGGTCGTCCTCGCGGGTACATGCGTCAGTTTGGTATTTCAAGGGTGCTTTTCCGTGAAATGGCATCTGAGGGTAAAATCCCTGGTGTAACCAAGGGTAGTTGGTAATATTTAAAATAAGGAGTTAGAAAAATGACTGATCCTATAGCAGATTACCTCACCAGGTTGCGTAATGCCATGAAGGCGAACCACCGTGTGGTAGAAATTCCTGCTTCAAATTTGAAGAAGGAAATGACAAAAGTATTGTTTGAAAAAGGTTTCATCACCAATTATAAGTTTGAAGACGAAGGTCCTCAAGGAGTGATTAAGATCGCTTTGAAGTACCTACCCGGTAGTAACGAGCCTGCAATAAGAAGCTTACGTCGTGTGAGCCGTCCAGGTTTGCGGAAATACTCGAGTGCCAATGAATTGCCTCGTGTAATCAACGGTTTGGGTATTGCCATCGTTTCAACCTCAAAGGGTGTAATGACCGATAAAGAAGCGCGCCAGCAGCATGTTGGTGGCGAAGTATTGTGCTACGTTTATTAAGAGAAGATAAGACATGTCACGTATAGGAAAACTTCCCGTTACATTGCCTGCTGGTGTTACTGTTACAATTAGTGACAAAAACCTGGTATCGGTAAAGGGACCAAAAGGACAACTTGATCGCGCAGTTGATGCGGATATCAAGGTAAGCGTTGAAGACAATCAGGTGATTGTACAGCGTCCAACCGACAGCAAGCGCCATAAGGCCTTGCACGGTTTGTATCGCTCTTTGATCAATAACATGGTAAAAGGTGTGAGTGAAGGCTTTATCATAAAGCAAGAGCTTGTAGGTGTAGGTTATCGTGCCAACGCCAATGGACAATTGCTTGAGCTTGCCTTAGGTTACTCGCATGATATTGTATTACAAGTTCCGGCCGAGGTAAAGCTTGTTACCGAAACATTGAAAGGTAAAAATCCGGTAATCACCCTCGAGAGCATCGACAAGGAATTAATCGGGCAGGTAGCCGCAAAGATTCGTTCGTTGCGTAAGCCTGAGCCATACAAAGGAAAAGGTATTCGTTTTGTGGGTGAGCAGCTTCGCAGAAAAGCTGGTAAGTCGGCCTCTAAAAAATAAGATCAGAAAATGGCAAATACTAAAATTGCACGTCGTTCAAGAATTAAGAGAGGTATTCGCAAGCGGATTACCGGCACGGCAGAGCGCCCACGCCTTTCTGTATTCAGAAGCAACAAAGAGATTTACGCACAGCTTATCGATGATGTAGCCGGACGTACCCTTGTTGCCGCTTCATCAACCGAGAAGACCATTAGTACCGAAGCCGGTACCAGGGTTGACACTTCCGGTCGTGTAGGCAAAAGCCTTGCTGAGAAAGCATTGGCAGCTGGTATCAACTCAGTAGTATTCGATCGAAACGGATACCTCTACCATGGCCGTGTGAAGGCTTTGGCAGATGGCGCTCGTGAAGGTGGTTTGAATTTTTAAGCATTAGGGAATATGTCAACATCGAACATAAGAAGAGTAAAGGCGAGCGAGATTGAGTTGAAAGACCGTCTTGTAAGTGTTCAGCGTGTGGCCAAGGTTACCAAAGGAGGTCGTACCTTCAGTTTTTCGGCTATCGTAGTGGTAGGTGACGAAAATGGTATTGTTGGATACGGCTTAGGTAAAGCCAAGGAAGTATCCGAGGCCATTGCTAAGGGAATCGACGACGCCAAGAAGTCGCTGATTAAAGTACCTATCATGAAGGGAACCATTCCGCATGACGCAGATGGTAAATTCGGAGGTGGTCGTGTATATATTAAGCCAGCTTCACACGGTACCGGTGTTATTGCCGGTGGTGCGATGCGTGCGGTGCTTGAAAGTGCAGGTATTACCGACGTTTTGGCCAAATCAAAAGGTTCGTCGAACCCACACAACGTGGTGAAGGCTACCATTGATGCATTGGCTAAGCTGCGTGATCCTTACACCGTTGCTCAGCACCGGAATATAAAAATGTCGAACGTATTTAACGGATAAGTGATGGCCAGATACAGAGTTACACAACAGAAAAGTGCGATTGGACGCCCGGAGCGTCAGAAGCGTACACTCTTAGCGCTGGGTTTGCGTAAACCTCATGCCAGTGTTGAGCATGAAGGTACACCACAAGTACTTGGCATGATTAAGAAGGTAGAACACTTGGTTAAAGTAGAAGAAATTTAAGAAGATGGAACTTAGCAATTTAAAACCGGCTGCCGGCAGCATTAAGCCCCGCAAGCGCATAGGCCGTGGTCAGGGTTCTGGTCGTGGCGGTACCTCTACCAAAGGTCATAAAGGTGCACAGAGCCGTGCTGGTTACAGCACCAAGCCTGGTTTCGAAGGCGGTCAGATGCCATTGAAACTTCGTGTACCTAAGTTTGGCTTTAAAAACTTGAACCGTGTAGAGTACAATGCTGTAAACCTCGACGTGCTTGAGGGTATGGCAACTGCTTACAATACCGAGATCATTGATCCAGCCTTTCTTGCTGCCCATGGTATCATTGGCAATGCAAGCAAAAAGGTGAAAATCTTGGGTCGCGGTGAAGTGAAAGCCAAATTGACTGTAAAAGCACATGCCTTTAGCGCAAGTGCCAAGAAAAACATTGAAGCCGCCGGAGGCGTAGCCGAAGTTATTTAAGCCAGATGAAGAATTTTATCAATACGATAAGGAACATCTTCAAAATCGAAGAGCTAAAGTCAAGGATCATGACGACCCTTGGTTTGCTGCTCATCTATCGTCTGGGTTCGTACGTGGTGTTGCCAGGTATTGATCCGGTGATTTTGGAAGATCTTACCCCTCAGGGAGGTGGAGCCGGATTAACAGGTTTGATTGACTTGTTTGCCGGGGGAGCATTTTCTCGTGCTTCTGTTTTTGCCCTTGGTATTATGCCCTACATTTCAGCTTCCATTGTGGTTCAGCTGATGGGGATGGTGGTGCCTAGTTTTCAGAAAATGATGAAGGAAGGGGAAAGTGGCCGCAATAAGATTAACCAAATTACCCGTTACCTCACCATTGCCATAACTGGTGCCCAGGCCATTGGCTTCTTGATTAACCTTAAGTCACAGTTTTTACCCGCAATCATTTTACGTACAGGGGATTCACTCGACTTTAGCTTTGTACTCTCTACCGTTGTGGTACTTACCGCTGGCACGATGTTCGTGATGTGGCTGGGTGAAAAAATCACCGATAGGGGTTTAGGTAATGGTATTTCGCTGATCATCATGGTGGGTATTATCGCACGCCTCCCTGATTCACTCTTCGCTGAATTTCAGTTCCGCGTAGGTTCTGGTGGAGGAGGTTTGGTGCCTTTCTTGATCGAAATAGTGATGTTGGCCGTAGTGGTGGCACTCACCATCCTGCTTGTACAGGGTACGCGCAAAATACCTATTCAGGTTGCCAAGCGTGTGGTAGGCAATCGGATGTATGGTGGAACCCGTCAATACATTCCCCTCAAGGTAAATGCTGCTGGTGTGATGCCTATCATTTTTGCCCAGGCGATTATGTTCCTTCCCGCAACAGTGGCGCAGTTCTTCCCGAACAGCGACTTCAGTCAGGGTGTTGTAGCTGCCTTTGTCGACTTTACGAGTGTAACCTATAACCTTACACTGGCCATCCTGATTATTGTATTTACTTACTTCTACACATCGTTGTCGGTAAATTCAAATCAAATGTCAGAAGACCTTAAACGGAATGGCGCCTTTATACCCGGGGTAAAACCTGGTCGTAAAACGGCAGAGTTCCTCGACGATATCTTGGCGCGTATTACGCTGCCTGGTTCGATATTCCTGGCCATTGTGGCCATACTGCCTGCAATCGCTACGATTGCCGGTGTGAATGCTCAATTTGCGCAGTTCTATGGTGGTACTTCGTTGCTGATTATGGTGGGTGTGATTTTAGATACCCTGCAGCAAATTGAAAGTCATCTGCTCATGCGTCACTACGACGGTTTGATGAAAACCGGAAGAATCAAAGGTCGAGCTGCTGTAGGTGCTGCTATTTAAACCAATATGGCGAAGCAAACCTCAATTAAGCAGGACGGCACCATACTCGAAGCATTGTCGAATGCCATGTTTCGGGTGGAGCTGGAGAACGGTCATCAGATTATTGCCCATATCAGTGGCAAAATGCGGATGAACTACATCAAAATCCTGCCCGGCGATCGGGTTCAGGTGGAGATGTCGCCCTACGACCTAACCAAAGGAAGAATTTCATACAGATATTAAGACAATGAAAGTTAGAACATCCATCAAGAAGCGTAGTGCTGATTGCAAGATCGTTCGTAGAAACGGAAAGCTCTACGTGATCAACAAGAAGAACCCTAAGTTCAAACAAAGACAAGGATAAACCATCGTTATGGCAAGGATAGCAGGTATTGATCTACCTAGAAACAAAAGGGGCGAAATTGGCCTGACCTACATTTATGGCATAGGTCGCTCGGCTGCCCGTTCAATTCTGGAACGTTGCGACATTGACGTGAATGTCAAAGTTGGCGAATGGTCTGATGAACAGACTAACCAGATTCGTACAATCATTACTGAGGAGTTTAAGACCGAAGGTGAACTTCGCTCCGAAGTACAGCTGAACATCAAGCGATTGATGGATATCGGCTGCTATCGTGGATTACGTCATCGTAAGGGCTTGCCTGTGAGAGGTCAGCGCACGAAGAATAACTCACGTACACGTAAGGGTAAGCGTAAAACCGTGGCCAACAAGAAAAAGGCCACCAAGTAATAAATAGTAGCAATGGCTAAGAATACTAAAGTAGTTAAGAAAAGGGTAGTGAAAGTGGAACCTGTTGGTCAGGTACACATAAGCTCTACCTTCAACAACATCATCATCTCTATTACCAATACCGAGGGTCAGGTGATTTCATGGGCTTCTGCCGGTAAGGCAGGCTTCCGTGGTTCTAAAAAGAACACCCCTTATGCAGCCCAGGTTGCAGCCCAAGATTGCGGTAAGGTGGCTTTTGATTTGGGTGTGCGTCGTGCTGAGGTTTTTGTGAAAGGACCTGGTGCCGGTCGTGAGTCGGCTATCCGTGCACTCGCAGGTGTAGGTATCGAAATTACAACCATTACGGATGTAACGCCTATCCCGCACAACGGTTGTCGTCCTCCGAAGAGAAGAAGGGTTTAATTAATTTAAAGAGCAAGTAATGGCAAGATATACAGGCCCCAAAAGCAAAATCGCCCGTAAATTCCGTGAGGCTATTTTCGGTCCCGATAAAGCGCTTCAGCGCAAAAACTATGGTCCAGGTCAGCATGGACCCGGTAAGCGTAGCCCGAAGAAATCGGAATATGCAGTGCAGTTGATGGAAAAGCAAAAGGCGAAGTACACCTATGGTGTATTGGAGCGTCAATTCCGCAAGACTTTCGACAAAGCCAATCGTAAAAAGGGAACAACCGGTGAAAACCTATTGAAGTTCCTCGAAGCCCGTCTCGACAATACCGTATACCGTTTAGGCATTGCGCCTACCCGTGATGGAGCACGTCAGTTGGTTTCCCACCGTCACATCACGGTTAATGGTGAAATTGTAAACATTCCTTCCTACGAATTGCGTCCTGGAGATGTGATTGGAGTACGTGAGAAGTCTAAAAGCCTCGAAGCCATTACCAATTCTTTGGGTGGTAAGCAGATGTCGAAGTTCTCATGGTTGGAATGGGATAAAGATAAAATGGAAGGTCGTTTCCTCGACTTCCCAGAGCGCGATCAAATCCCTGAGAACATCAAGGAACAACTGATCGTAGAATTGTATTCTAAGTAATCATTTAACTAATCTGATAATCAATGTCGATCCTAGCTTTTCAGAAGCCCGATAAAGTATTAATGCAGAAGGCTACCGATTTCGAAGGCAGCTTCGAGTTCAAGCCTTTGGAGCCCGGTTTCGGGGTAACCATCGGAAATGCGCTGCGCAGGATCCTGCTTTCCTCTTTGGAAGGATATGCGATCACTTCTATCCGCGTACCCGGTGTGGACCATGAGTTCACTACCATCAAGGGCGTGGTAGAAGATGTGATTGAAATAGTGCTCAATCTGAAGCAAGTGCGTTTCAAAGCCAAATTTGAGAATGCCGATGCCGAAAAGATTTATGTAACCGTTAAAGGTAAAGAGTCTTTTTTAGCAGGTGATATCGAAAAGTTCTCTTCGAATTTCGCTGTATTGAATCCCGAACAGATCATCTGCACCATGGAAAGTGGTGTGAATTTCGAAATCGAACTCACCGTGGAAAAAGGTCGTGGCTATGTGCCCGCCGAAGAAAATAAACAGTCGGATGCGGTGATTGGTGTAATTCCAATCGACAGCATTTTTACACCTATCAAAAATGTAAAGTACGCTGTTGAAAATACCCGGGTTGAGCAAAAAACCGACTACGAAAAGTTGATTATCGAACTCAAGACAGATGGGTCTATTCATCCTGAAGATGCACTTAAAGAAGCAGCTAAGATTTTAATCCAGCACTTCATGCTCTTTTCTGATGAATCGATCACCCTGGAGTCGAAACCAAAGGATATTGCCAGTGAAGTGGATGAAAACATCCTTCACATGCGTAAAATCCTAAAAACCCCGCTGAGTGATCTCGATTTGTCAGTGCGTGCCTACAATTGTTTGAAGGCCGCTGAAATCAAGAGCCTGGGCGACCTGGTAAAATATGATATAGCCGATCTGTTGAAGTTCCGCAACTTTGGTAAAAAGTCGCTCACAGAACTCGAAGAGCTGGTGAGGGAAAAAGGTCTCACCTTCGGTATGGAAATTTCAAAGTATAAACTTGACGAGGAGTAAGAAATATGCGTCACGGTAAGACCATCAATCATTTGGGCCGCACCAATTCACACCGCAACGCGATGTTGCAGAATATGGCGGTTTCCCTAATTATTAACAAACGTATTAACACCACGGTGGCTAAGGCAAAAGCGCTACGTAAATTCGTAGAGCCTATCCTTACCCGCGCGAAGGAAGACAATATGCACAACCGCCGTATGGCATTTAGCTATCTTCAGGATAAAGAAGCAATTAAAGAGCTTTTTGGTCTGATTAGCGAAAAAATTGGCGAGCGTCCGGGTGGTTACACCCGTATTATCAAAACGGGTTTCCGTTTGGGTGATGCCGCCGAAATGTGCATGATCGAGCTGGTTGACTTTAACGAGGTGCTGCTGAGTGAAAGCAAGGCTAAGAAAGCCAAGACTACCCGTCGTGGCCGCGCTGGTGCCAAGAAAGCTTCTGCCGCTCCAGTTATTGCTGAGGCAACTGCGGTGGAAAGTCCTGCAGCCGAAACGGCTACTGAAGAAGCGCCGAAAGCAGAATAAGCTGGTGCTGAGGATACGAAAACCCGCTGTCGATGTTGGCAGCGGGTTTTTGTGTTTATCGTCTTTTTTATCGTCTAAAATGCTCGGGTGATGTGATATAGAATATGTATGGGCCTGGGAAAAGCCGATTAGATCCGGATGGATTACGGAAACGCAGGTTTTGTATGAGGATGCTGTCGCCGGCTACGAGTTTTTCCACCGCTTCGAGTACATAGTCATATAGCTCCGGCCCTTCGATGGTCGCGCTACGGAATCCTGCGGTTGTTGCTATTATGCGTGTTTCTGTTGCTAAGGTGATGGGATTGGATACCAATACCGTATCAATACTGGCTTCTTCCCAGTAACGTTTGATGGTATCGCCTTTGTGAACCAACCAAATGTCAAATGCATAGATATAGGAGTCTTTAGGCGCGTTAACGAGCTGAACTTCGGGCTTCAGCAGGTATTGGGGCACCGTCGCACTATTCGTTTGCAACTCCCCCCAACGAATAGAAATCTCTGGAGGGTTGCTATTTGCTGGTTGGGCATTGGTCGTTAAACTGCCTATGAATATCGAGAAGCTAAGCATCTTACAAACTTTCAGGCCATATTGAAGGCATTTGGTCATCATCAGCTTGAAGCTAGTGAATTTTAAGTAATGCCGGTTTGTAGGAAGGTTAAGCCATGAGTAATGCGTATGGGACTGATATTGCAGCGATTTCCGGGCTTCTAACAAAAGCAGGCGTTTGGGGAATGGAATAAATATTGTATGACTTCTGTTTTGTGAATGCTTGCCCGACGATAGGTGCTATTTACTCAAGCTTTTATTTTTTCAGGATTTTGCCTTGTAAATGCTGGTTTGTTGACTGGGTCGAAAGTAAACGATAAAAGTACAGGCCTGGAGGAAGGCTGGCTATATCTACTTGCATTAAGTTATTTTCTACGCCTTGTTTTTGCACGAAAAGCAGTTGACCCTGCTGATTGTATAGATGAAGTTCATGGTAGTTTCCTTGATCCCATTGAACCACAAAATGGTCGGTAGCCGGATTTGGAAATGCTTTATGTGTTACCTTTTGCGTATGACTTTTAATGGAAGCACTATGATTTCCCATACTGTCAATTGTCATGACAAATAGTTTTTGATGATTCGGGTTTGGGGTCGAATCAATTCTGATGCCTCCAACGAGTACGCCCCCGTCGAGGGTTGGGGTAACAACCTCGGCATGCAGGTAGGTTTTAGGAACCTCAAATTCTTGCCGCCAAATCAAGTTTAGTGCGGTATCGTATTTCATAACCACGGTGGCACAAGTGCGGTCCTGATTGTTAAAGCCTTGTGAAGGTTCACAATCACTGCCTATGGCAAAGATGTACTTTTGTGAGTTGTCGAAGCAGATGTTGCGGGT
>JBKBSO010000002.1:0-237562 GCA_046291695.1 Bacteroidia bacterium | reverse complement strand
AACTCTTAATGCTGTTTTCTTCATCTTGCTTCTTTTAGAAAGTCAATTGAAGTGTCAACTTTTTTCAGGCACTGTCAGTCGGGAGGCACAACGCCTGTGAAATTGAAGCCAATTACTGGATGAGCCGGAATAACTTCTCCTGAGAACTGCCAACCATTGGCACCTAAGAAGGAAAGCCCATAGCCAATATAATTCAAATCCCTAGCCGGCCAATACTCACTAAAAAAGCTGAGGTCGAGTCGTTGCAAGCTGTTGGGATTAATGCGTAAACCAAACTGATTGCGGGTGATGCCATCGTAAACGCTACCTCCTAGCAATTGATCAACGCTGGTGGATGAATTATAACTAACACTATTCAAATACACCTGTCGTTCAATGGTTTGTCGGCCGTATACTGCTTGAAACCTAGCACTGCCTACGTATGCTTCAAACCCACGACTCTTTACGGCATGACCCGAGGAGAGGGCATAGCCATACATCCTTTCCCAAAAGCCACTGATGCCAAAATTTTTGTGTGCCAATGGTGCAGCCACCAGTTTAAGATGGATACCAGGGTTGAATAGACTTGTATCAGCAAAAGTGCTGTTCGAGGAATTGCTGATGTTTTGTCGACTTGGCAAGAACAAAGCATGCAAGCCGCCTTCGGCACGAAGTTGAAAGTCGAGGAATTCAATCCATTTATCTTGCGCATCAACATTTAAAACGCTGAGCAGACATATTCCAACCAATATAAATTGCTTCATCTTAATAAATTAAACCAATTACAAATTGAACACCTTGCAAGTGATAAGGCAAGATTTGAGGCTGCAATACACTTCTGGTTTTTTCGTAGAGCACTCCTATACGTAGTACGGTAGCATCTCCAGTAGGGAAGTCGATGCCCGCGCCAAACACATTGGAGATACGTGCGATGTTAAACGTTATATTGTCTAGGTCTAGGTCATTGAAAAGTATGCCATCAGGTAATTGTTTGCTTTGCCATTCACGATAAAAAGGCACATTGGCCTTTAATCCTGCCAAAAGCCAAGTGTTTGCCAACGCACCATGTTGCTTGTACACACGTGCGTTTAAAGGGATGTCGAGTCCATAGTCTTGGTACCGGTAGCGCACATTGCCGTTGCCCTGAAGTTTGTATTCTGCACCTTGGAGCAAAGCAGCATTTATACCAGCCCCTAGGCTAAACCAAGGCAGTACATTGTACTCTTTTTCAAACCCAATCAAGGTGAGGGTGGGCTTTAGGAAATTGTTGAAGGCGGTGCCCAGGCTGTCGGATTGGAGCCAAGAAAATCCAACCGAAGGGAGTACCACCGTTGTACGGTGTTGGGAGGCCAAAGCTGCGGTGGCTGCACTGTATTTCAAATCATATACAGAACCTCCAAAAAGGTCGAAATTACGGACCATGCCTACTCGAAAATAGGTGCCACCAAAAGTAGCGTCGCTGTCGAAGCTGTATTCAACTTCGCCACTTCTTTGGTAGGCGGTAATGATTTCGACGAAGCCATTCACGCCGTGTAGCATATCAAATTCTGCACGAATACCACGTAGCCAGCGCCATAATAGGGGACTATTACCCATGGCAAGCAACCTAAAATCTGGATTTTCAAAAAGCGCCTGGATGCTGATGCTCTGGTCATTTTTACGGTCGCCATTGTTCCAAACAAAACGAGGTCCTATGCCGTACCTTACGAAGTTGTACCTGCTTTTACCATTGGCAATTTGGGTGGGTTCAATCCAGTTGAAATGGGAAAAATTCCTGATTCCGCCTTGGTAATCGAGCTGGAGTTGTAGGCCTTTGCTGCCCAGGTAGCTGCGAAAGCCGTAATTCATACCCCAGGAGAAATTCTGGAATAAGATGCCATGACCTGCGTACCCACCACCATTGATTCCAAAGCCAAAATGATCACCGTACAACGGCCAAAATTCTCCTTGGGCTACCAAATCAAGCGTACCTGTTTGGTAATTCTGGGTGTTGTCGATGTAGCTGTAGGTATTACCATCATAAACTTCTTGCGTTACATTTTTGAAAATTGGTGCCGAGCTGATTTGATAGCCAAGTTGTCCACGTATTTTGATGGAATTGCCGTAAAAGGTGTTTTCAGGATGATAAATGCCTACGTTTTCAAATATTTTTTCTGCCACAAAGTAGTGGAGCATCATGGCGCTGGCGCCAGCAGTTCCGGCGGTCGCCATGTTTTGACTGCGTTCCTTGTCTTTGCGCTCCTCGTACTCTTTTACCCGCTGCTGGCGTTCAAATTCTTGGCGTTTTCGCTCCGCTTCAGCCCTTTGCGCGGCTATTTGCGGGTCTTCACGACGGGTTTCGGCACTTCGTTCACTGGCGCCACTGGCTGCGGTGGTGCTTTCTTTATCCCTGTTTTCAGTGCTTTCTGAGGCCGTTGATTCAGTTGAGCTGGCTTCCTCCTTCTTGCTAGCTTCTGCTTTTTGAGCAGCTTCTGCCGCTTCTACCCGTTTTAATCCGGCTTGGGCTTCGCTCGGTGCATCGCTCAAACGCGAAGCATCTTGGAAACTTTTTTTAGCCGTACCAAGGTCGTTTTGGGCCAAAGCATCGTTGCCTGCAGCTATTTTGGCTTGGTATTGCGCATCCCGCTCCTGGGCTTTTTGCTGCTCGGCAATTTTTGAAAGCTGTTGTTTGGGATAGTCACTACTGCGGTTTAATGGTTGCGCTTCTTTGTAAAGCTCAATTGCTTGTTCCCATTGCTGTTGTTGAAAGGCTTGGTCGGCGCGTTTGATTAACTGATTGTATTTTTCTAAATTGGCTTTTTCGGTTTGCTCACGCTCATATTTGTTAATGACCGACTCAAAAGCATACCAATTATCGGCCATGTTTTTTTCTTTGGCTTTTAAGTTGCGCAAACTGTATTGGGCCAAAGCTGGCTCTCCGCCTATGTCGCTTGTTTTCCAGCCGGGATTGTAGGTTTCGTCTAAAGCCGAAGCCATGCCTTCAATTACACAATTCTTATTGAAACTGGTAACACGCGCGGAGCCTTTGAAAATATCTGCAGAAATATCTGGGCAAAGAAAACGCATTTTTGAAAACACTTCGGTGCCAATTTGGTCGGAAGTGTATCGTTTGCCTTTGTACCAGTAGGCCTGTGATGTAGCCTGGGTACTTGCACTCATCGGTATTACCACTTCCCCAAATACATTGATGAATTTATAGGTGAGTGTGATTCTTACTTCTGGGCCATTCGCATTAGGACCAGGCTGTAAAGTTGTTGAAATGGTTTGGGTTTGAGCTTGGCCAAAGACAATTGAAATGGTTGTAAAAAGCAATAGGACGGCGCCTATAATGATATATTTGCAATTTGTTAATGCCATGTGTGATCAAACTTTTAAGGCGTCAAGTTTATCAAAAGTAACGAGAAGTCCATGTTAAATTACCGATAATAAGCACTTTTCGATGGTATGATTATTGGTTTTAATGTTTAATGCTGTGATATTTAATTATTTACAAAAGAATTGTATGCTCGCGAAAAAAAACATGTTTTTTCAAATATAAAAGGGAGCTTATTTTTGCTGTAGCAGCGCTTGTTGGTATGGAAAAGAACAGAAAGCCTATCTTTGCCCAGTAATTTTTGAATATGTCAGATCACAAGATCATCTTTTCGATGGCCGGTCTCAGCAAGACCATCCCATCAGGTAAAACCATCCTCAAGAACATTTATTTGTCGTTTTTTTACGGTGCCAAAATTGGCGTTTTGGGTTTAAATGGTGCGGGTAAGTCTACTTTGCTCAAAATCATCGCCGGTCTCGATAAATCGTACCAAGGCGAGGTGGTGTTTTCACCGGGCTATTCGGTGGGTTATTTGTCGCAGGAGCCGCAGCTCGATCCCGACAAAACCGTGAAAGAAATTGTGCAGGAAGGGGTGCAGGAGGTGATGGATTTGCTGAAAGAATTTGACCAGATTAACGAGGCTTTTGGCGATGCCGATGCCGATTTTGATAAGTTGCTCGCCCGCCAGGCTGAGGTGCAGGAAAAACTGGATGCAGCCAATGCCTGGACCATCGATCACCGCTTAGAAATGGCCATGGAGGCACTGATGTGTCCACCTGCCGAGTCTAAAATTGGCGTTTTATCGGGTGGTGAGCGCCGCCGGGTGGCCCTTTGCCGCTTGTTGTTGCAAGAGCCCGATGTGTTGTTGCTCGACGAACCAACCAACCACTTGGATGCCGAGAGCATCGACTGGTTGGAGCAGCATTTACAGCGTTACAAAGGCACCGTGATTGCCGTAACGCACGACCGTTACTTCCTAGACAATGTAGCTGGCTGGATTTTAGAACTCGACCGGGGTGAAGGTATTCCTTTTGAAGGCAATTATTCGAGCTGGTTGGATCAAAAAAGTAAGCGTTTGGCGCAGGAAGAAAAGAGCGAAAGCAAGCGCCAAAAGACCCTCCAGCGCGAATTGGAATGGGTACGCATGGCACCGAAGGCCCGTCACGCTAAATCAAAAGCCCGTATTAGCGCCTACAACAACCTCTTGAATGAAGATGCCAAGGAGCAGGAAATGAAGTTGGAGTTGTTTATTCCGGCTGGTCCGCGCCTCGGTAATGTGGTAATTGAAGCTACTGGCGTAAACAAAGGTTTTGGCGATCGGGAGTTGATCAAGGACTTAAACTTTTCACTGCCACCAGCGGGTGTGGTGGGAATTATTGGTCCCAATGGCGTAGGTAAAACCACCCTTTTTAAAATGGTGATGGGACTTGAAAAGCCCGATGCAGGTGATTTTAAAGTGGGTGAAACGGTGCAAATCGCTTATGTAGATCAGTCGCACGACGGCTTAGACCCCGAAAAAAGCGTGTTTGAGGTCATTTCGGGTGGTACTGAAAACATGATGCTGGCGGGGCGACAAGTGAATTCGCGGGCGTATATTGGTAAGTTTAACTTTACAGGGCAGGATCAGAGCAAAAAGCTCAAGGAGCTTTCGGGAGGAGAGCGTAATCGGGTACATTTGGCCATGACCTTGAAGCAAGGCGCCAACGTGCTTTTATTGGACGAGCCTACCAACGACATTGATGTAAATACCTTGCGTGCTTTGGAAGAGGCCATTGAAAATTTTGCTGGTTGTGCAGTAATTATTTCGCACGACCGTTGGTTCCTCGACCGGGTATGTACGCATATGTTGGCCTATGAAGGAAATGGGGAATTTTACTACTTTGAAGGCAACTACAGCGAGTATGAAGAAAATTTGAAAAAGCGGAAGGGCGATGCCGCCATTCGTAAAAATAAATATCGCGATCTTAGCGGACGAGCTTAAAACCAATAGCCATGCCCAAAACCATTATACTGCCCTCCGAAGAAAGTAAACAGAAAATTCGGCGAATTGCTTACCAAATATGGGAGTCGAATTTTGAGGAAAAGGAGCTATTGGTTGCCGGTGTTAAAAACCGGGGGTTGGAGCTGGCGGAGTTATTGGCGGCGGAGCTTCGCCGTATTTCGGACTTAAAGGTAACGGTCACTTTTATTCGCATGAACAAGGACAACCCGGTACACGATGAAATTACCATAGGGGTGAATCCGGCTGATTGGCAGGGCAAGGCTGTGGTGGTGGTAGATGATGTGGCGCACACTGGGCGCACCTTGCTGTATGCCATAAAGCCCTTTATGGCGCATTTGTATAAGCGGTTACAAATAGCAGTTTTGGTGGATCGTGCCCATAAAACTTACCCGGTTCATGCGGATTTTGTTGGACTTTCGTTGGCCACAACTTTGCAAGACAATGTGAAAATTGAGATATCGGGTGCCGAAGTGAAGGTGTACCTGCATTGATTTTTTGCCGGGTCGATGGATTTTGTTAGCTTGAGCGTTACAAAATCAAAAGCCATGAAAAAAATCAGAAACGCATTGCTGGCCCTGACCTTATCGGGGACACTGCTTGTTCAAACCGCCTGTATGGGTTCATTTGCCCTTACCCTGAAGGTATATGAGATTAACAACACCATCACGGACAATAAATTTGTGAACAACTTCATTTTTTGGATTATTGCAGCTCCCGTTTACAGTTTTACCACTGCGGTAGATGTGTTTTTGTTGAATTTAATTGAGTTCTGGACCGACAGTAATCCGCTGGCCATGGCCGATCTGCCTGCGGGTGATGATCGTTGGGCAATGCAGCATGAGCGGGTACGTATTGAGCGTGGTTTCAATTCCATGGATGTGCAATTTCTGGAGTCGGGAGTGTTGGTTAACGAAATACACCTTACCTACGACATGATTAGTAAAACTTGGTTTATGGAGCGTGAGGGTGCTGAAGTGCCTGTATTTAGCGAGCATCAAGGCAAGGTAAAATTCTTTTTTGGGGAGCAGGAGCTTGTGCTCAGCAGCCAGGAGGTTCAGTTGGGCATCAAAGGTCATGTGCAACAGGAATTGATATGGGCCATGCGTTAATGGATGCGAATTCTTTAACTTTGAAGGTCGACAATGCTGTCGGCCTTTTTTTATGAAAAAAAGCTTAATTATTTTTTTTAGCCTGTGTTTTTTGCTCTGTGCGGAGGCGCAAGAGGTGCAATGGTTTTATCAGAATGGATTGAAAGGCGCAAAAAACGCCCAAGGTAAAGTGCTTATACCGCCCATTTACGACGAAATAGAACCCTTTGAAAACGGCCGTGCAAGGGCTTATCGTGAAGAAAAAACGGGCCTTCTCAATTTAGCTGGTCTTGAGGTGATTCCAGTTAAATTCGATTTTCTAGATCGTTTTGACGGTGGGCGGGCGTTGGCCATTCAGGGCACTACCATAGGTTTTGTAGATGAAAGTGGCCGCTGGAAGAAGAAGTTAGAGGCGCAGCATATTGGTAGTTTCCAAAATGGTTTGGCCATGGTTCAATATAAAAACAAGTGGGGTTTATTGTCACAGGATTTAAAGTGGGTAATACCTGCTAAATTTCAAGGTATGGGTGATATGGGCCTTGGCTATTATCGTGTGCAACAAAATGCGTTGTACGGTATTGTAGATGAAAATGGAAAAACCATTCTTGAGGTGAAGTACGATCATGTTGGAGTTATAGACGAGGGTTTAGTGGCTGTACAACTCAAAGGAAGATGGGGTTTGTGGCATCAAACCGGGAGGATGCAGATTCAGCCACGATTTGAAGAACTTGGACCTTTTAGAAGGGGTGAAGCTCGGGCAATACTCAAAGGCCGGGCCATTGTGGTGGATATTGACGGTAACGAAATTGAGCCTTAACTAAAAAATGAAGCCTGCCCTATTATCCGTAATTACTGTTACTTATCAGGCTGCTGCTGTATTGCAGCGTACACTGCAGAGTGTTGCCGATCAGGATTACCCGTATATAGAGCATATTTTGGTAGATGGAGCCTCTACCGACGGTACCCTGGAGATGATTCGTGAGGGCGCAGGAACCCATCCGCAACTTCGATTTATTAGTGAGCCCGACAAAGGATTGTACGATGCTATGAATAAGGGGTTAACCATGGCGCAGGGCGATTATGTGCTTTTTTTGAATGCGGGCGATGAATTTGCCGACGACCATCTGGTCACTGAGCTGTTTGAAGCGTATTCGGGTGCCGATGTGATGTATGGGCATGCTTTGGTGGTTGATTTGGATGGTAGACCCATGGGGCTTCGGCTGCCATATCCGCCTGAAAAGCTCCATTGGAAAAGTTTACAATGGGGGATGAGTGTGTGCCACCAGGCGTTTATTATTCGTAGGGAATTAGCCGTGGAATATGATTTGCAATACCGCATTTGTGCCGATATCGACTGGATGATCAGGAGTTTAAAAGACTGTACATATAACGTGTATTCAGGGCAGGTAATCTGTAGATTTTTAGCTGATGGGCTGTCGAGCCAGCACCGAAGAAGCGCATGGAAGGAGCGTTATCGGGTGCTAAATAAACATTATGGTTGGTTTGTAAATCTGCTTAATCATGTTTTGATTGTTTTCCGTTACCCTTTTCGTAAAAAAAATTACCGCTAGGATCTATTGAAGTTATCATTTGGAGATCGGATAGTATTTTGTGCTATAGAAATAAGAAAGGTTTTTGCTTTGAAGTTAACGGCAAATTAAGGTGTTGGTTATGAGGAATTTTATACTGATATGCCTGTGTATTTGGGGAGTATATACACCCGCTATGGCGCAAAACGAACAAGCAGCCATAAAAACAGGCTTTCAGCCCTTTGAAATTGGGGTTTCACTTGGATTGGCACCAGGTATTATACGAAACTCGGGTATTGGCGACGTTAATGCCTTTGTGCCAGGCTCAATTTTGATGCTTAAGGCAAATGAATTAGAAAAACGGAATTTTGTATTGGGGTCGCAAGATGCCCTTTTGCAGGTATGGGCAGGGTTTAAACTCAACCGAAAGCGTGAGCCATTACTGCGGTTGGGACTCAGCTACTCAACCATGCAAAACGATTTGAGTTGGTATGCTCTGAGTAATGAATTTGTGTATGATACCTTGCGCTCAGCAAATGGGTCGCACATGGTATTTGCCGATAGTTTATATGAGCAATGGTTAGGTGTAGAGCAATTTTCGCAACAGTTACGTGCCGATGGTGCGATGATTTGGCACAGCAAAAGTAGGGGACAGTTTAGTTTGTTTGCAGGTGTTGGTGCGCAGTTTGGCTTTTCGGTTTTATCGCGAAGCAGGGTGTCGTATCATCATATGGCGTACCAACGGTACCGATCAGAGAGCGATACTTTAGGAAGATCGTTTTGGAGCAACCGAAATAATTTGGAGTCATCTACAGAGATATTTGAGAACGGACTTCAATTTGTATCGAGTGTATATGCGCCCCTTGGCATCAACCTGCGATTGGGGGCTGCTGGAACAAACCTCGACCGTGCGCAGCTGTTTTTACAGGTATCGCCAACGTTCACCTGGTTGTATGTACCCGAGCAGGGTTGGGTAGAAGGCGGTCAGGTATTTGCCCAGCTTGGGTTGCGATTTGCTCTTTGAGCATGAATTTATGGCCGATTCGTTCGAAAGCACAGCACTTTAGCTTGCTTTTTTTACATTTGTGGCGATGAAAGACAAAGCGCGGAAGAAGGAGATTCTGGACTACCACAGTCAGGGTCGCCCGGGGAAGATTGAAGTCATTCCCAGCAAGCCAACCAATACGCAACGCGATTTGGCCATTGCCTATTCGCCCGGAGTAGCGGAGCCATGCCTCGAAATTGAAAAAAACGTTGACAAAGTTTATCAATACACAGCAAAGGGAAATCTAGTTGCTGTGATATCTAATGGGACCGCCGTGCTGGGATTAGGGAATATAGGCCCTGAAGCCAGCAAGCCTGTGATGGAAGGTAAGGGCTTGTTGTTTAAGATATTCGCCGATATTGATGTGTTTGATATTGAATTGAATGTAACCGATGTAGATGAGTTTGTGCGCACTGTGAAGGCCATGGAGCCCACTTTTGGTGGCGTAAATCTTGAGGACATTAAAGCTCCCGAGTGTTTCGAAATTGAACAACGTCTCAAAGAAGAGTTGAATATTCCGGTGATGCACGACGACCAGCATGGCACGGCCATCATTTCCGGAGCCGCCTTGCTTAATGCTTGTGAATTAGCAGATAAAAAGTTAGCCGACATCCGCATGGTAATTAACGGTGCCGGTGCGTCGGCCATCAGTTGCGGAAAATTGTTCGTAGCCTTGGGTGTGCGTAAAGAGAACGTGATTATGCTCGATAGCAAAGGCACACTCCGCACAAATCGCAATGATTTGGACGCTAACAAACAGTTTTTTGCTGTTGATACAACGCTTGAAACCCTCGAAGAGGCAATGAAGGGAGCGGATGTGTTTGTAGGTTTGTCGAAAGGTAATGTGGTAAATCAGGATATGATTCGCAGCATGGCAGCAAACCCCATTGTGTTTGCATTGGCCAATCCTGATCCGGAAATTCCTTACGATTTGGCTGTGGCAGCACGCGAGGACCTAATTATGGCTACCGGCCGATCGGACCATCCAAACCAGGTAAATAATGTATTGGGCTTCCCCTATATTTTTCGTGGAGCCCTCGATGTACGTGCCAGTAGAATTAATGAAGATATGAAACTGGCTGCAGTTAGGGCCTTGGCTGATCTTACCAAAAAACCTGTACCCGAGGTGGTGAATCTGGTTTATGGTGAAAAGAATATTCAGTTTGGCAGAAACTACATCATTCCCAAACCATTCGATCCTAGGCTCATTTATACGGTGTCGCCGGCGGTTGCCCGTGCAGCCATGGAGTCGGGCGTAGCCAAACATCCCATTACGAATTGGGAAGCGTATAATGCTGAGCTTAAAAAGCGGCTTGGACTCGATGAGCGCTTCATGAATATGCTTACCCAACGCGCTAAGCGGGATCCTAAAAAAGTGGTATTTGCCAATGCCGACAGCTTCAAGGTGCTCAAGGCAGCTCAAATTGTACAAGACGATGGCATAGCAAAGCCCATTTTACTAGGTGATGAAGAGATTATCAATCGTATAGCCGAAGAAAATGGCCTCGATATTAGTCAGATGCCGGTTATAGATCCTTTCAAATCGACCCCGCGCTTTGATGAATATGCTGAAGCACTTTTTGAAAAGCGCCAGCGTAAAGGGGTTACTTTGTATGACGCCAAAAAGCTGTTGATGAACCGCAGTTATTATGGTTGTATGATGGTGGCTTCGGGGGAGGCCGATGCTTTTGTTTCGGGAATTACCCGTAAATACACGCATGCCATGACACCGGCTTTGCAGCTCATTGGCCCTGAGGAAGGTACTCGTCGCATTTCTGGTATGTACATTATGCTTACCAAACATGGACAATTTTTCTTCAGCGATACTTCGGTAACTCCAAATCCAACTGTAGAAGATATCGTGGATATTACTGTATGTACCGCTAATGCCGTGAAACGTTTAGGCATAAAGCCAGTAGTGGCCCTGCTGAGTTATTCAAATTTTGGCTCCGTAGAAGGTGAAGTTCCCGATAAAATGGCAACTGCCACGGCCATCCTCAAGGAGCGTTTCCCTGGTTTATTGGTTGACGGCGAATTACAAGCCAATTTTGCACTGAATAACGATTTGTTGAAAGAGAACTTCTCGTTTAGCGAGCTGGTGGGACATGAAGTAAATACCTTTATATTCCCGGATTTAGCTTCGGCCAATATTTCCTACAAAATGCTGCAAAGCTTCGGAGCTGCTGAGGCCATTGGGCCGGTATTGATAGGCATGAATAAGCCGGTTCACATCCTGCAATTAGGCAGCAGTGTTCGGGAAATTGTAAATATGGTAACCATAGCCGTGGTGGATGCACAAACCAGAGCCATTCTAAAGAAATGATAGCCTACATAAGCGGACGAATTTTATTCAAAAGTCCAACCCAGCTCACCATAGATGTAAACGGCTTAGGCTATGAGGTGAACATCAGTTTACACACCTATGGGCAATTGGGTGATTCAGAAGCTGTGCGCCTCCACACTTACCTGAGTATACGGGAAGATGCGCAAGTTTTATATGGTTTTGCCGATTTACAGGAAAAGGAGATGTTTATGTTACTCATCGGGGTGCAGGGTATTGGTCCAAATACGGCACGTACCATACTGAGTTCTGCTACTCCAGAGGAGTTACAACGCGCTATAAGTCAGGGCGATGAGCCGGCTATTCGTCGTATTAAAGGCTTGGGCCCAAAGACGGCTCAGCGTATCATTATAGAACTTCGCGATAAGGTCATCAAAATAGCCGGCCAGCTTCTAGCCGGAACAAGTATGGTGAGCAATAATAATATCAGGGAAGAGGCGTTAATGGCATTGGTAACTTTGGGATTTCCCAAACCACAGATGGAAAAAATACTAAACCAGTTGATGCAGGATGCCGCTCAGCCCCTTTCAGTGGAAGAGCTCATCAAGAAGGCCCTAAGAAGCGTATAGGTGAGATTATTGTGGGGATATGGCATGTTTCGCAGGCCAAAACGTCTGACGAAAATCAGGCTGCTGTCGATATGGATGGCAGCTTGTTGCGTTTTACAAATGGGCCATGTGCTGGGGCAGGAAACGCCTCCGGCAGGCGACAGTAGCGGCTTGCCCTATCCGCTTAACGATAGTCGCGATCCCCTTAACAGAAACCGGCATCCCATCAACTTAAATCGTCCGGTTACCCAGGTCATTGAGTATGATCCCATTAGTGGCAGGTATGTACTTCGAGAAAAAATTGGGGATGTGTACATAGGTGAAGGCACCCCCATGACTTATGAAGAGTACCTGGCTTGGGATCGTGAACGCAACAAACGGGCCTATTGGCGGGAGCGTACGGGTGGTCAGGCTTCGGGCAATATTGAACGCGAGGGGATCATTCCTAAAATTTATGTCGGCCCAAAAGTTTTTGACAAAATTTTCGGTGGTAGTTATGTAGATATCCGCCCGCAGGGATCAGCAGAATTGCGTTTTGCGGGAAATATGAATTATATCGATAACCCAAACCTTACGGTACAGCAGCGGAGAATAGGGAACTTCGATTTTGACATGAACATCCAGATGACGGTGGTTGGTGCTATTGGCGAAAAGCTCAAGTTTACGGCCAGTCAGAATACCCAGGCTGTGTTCAATTTCGAAAACCAGATGAAGCTGGAATATACCGGCTTTGAAGATGAAATTATCAAAAAAATTGAGGTAGGGAATGTGAACCTGCCGTTACGATCAACCCTCATTCAGGGCAGCCAGAGTTTATTTGGAATCAAGGCCGAAATGCAATTTGGTCGTTTGCGTATCACTACCGTGCTTTCGCAGCAAAGGGGGCAAACCCAATCGGTTGCCGTAGAAGGCGGCGCTCAGACCACACGTTTTGATATTCCTGTTGATCAGTATGATGCTAACCGACACTTCTTTTTAGCCCAACATTTCAGGGATACGTACAACAATGCCATGTCGACCCTGCCGGTTATTCGGTCGAATGTGGTGGTTACCCGGGTTGAGGTATGGGTAACCAACCGGAATCAGGTAAGTGCCGACGTACGCGATGTGGTAGGCTTTATGGATTTGGGTGAGCCTAATCCACACAATCCGAATATTTTTCCTAATGGGGGTGCTATTTTCCCAAGAAATGACGCCAACAATCTCTACAGTAATCTGGTAAATCCGGCCAATGCAGCTGCCCGGCAAACGAGCACGGTACTGGATATTCTGGAAACCATAAATCCCTTTGCCAACCTGCGCAATGCAGCCGATTACGAAATCACATTTGCCCGTAAGCTCGAGCCGTCGCAGTATAGCTTTAACCCCCTATTGGGTTTCGTTTCATTAAATGCCGCGCTCAATAATGATGAGGTATTGGCGGTTGCCTATGAATACACCGTAAATGGCGAATTGTATCGGGTGGGTGAGTTTTCGCAGGAAGTGCCTTCGCAACAGGAAAGCCCAACCGTGCTCTTTTTGAAGTTGTTGAAAGGAACCACCATCAGGACCGACTTACCCATTTGGGATCTGATGATGAAGAACATTTATTCGCTTAATGCTTTTCAGCTCAGCCAGCAGGATTTTATTTTAAATATCGTATACAACGATGTGCTCACCGGAAATAAGAATTTTATTCCCGAAGGCAGTTTAGCCGGGCAACAGCTTATTCAGGTATTGGGGCTTGACCGATTGAACACCCAGTTAGAGCCGCAGCCCGATGGTATATTTGACTTTGTACCCGGGGTGACGGTAGATATGCAGCGAGGCCGGATTATTTTTCCGCGCATTGAGCCTTTTGGGCGAGATTTGGAGGCAGCTTTTGATGCAGCGGGGCCTACTCCCGAGGGTATCAAGCGAAAATATGTGTTTCAGCCCTTGTACGACAGCACCCGGGCTTGGGCGCAGCAGTTTCCAGAGCTTAATCGCTTCCGGCTCATAGGGCAGTACCAATCGGCTTCGGGTTCTGAAATCAGCTTGGGAGCCATGAACATTCCGCCGGGTTCGGTGCGGGTGATGGCAGGTACCCGTCAATTAACCGAAGGGCAAGACTTTACGGTGGATTACACGCTGGGTCGTGTAAAAATCATAAACCCAAGTTTATTAAGTTCAGGTGAGCAGATCAAAGTTGATTTTGAGAATAATCCAATTTTTCAGGCCACAGCACGCACCTTATCAGCCACCCGTTTCGATTACCGGGTAAACCGCGACATTAACCTGGGGGCCACATTATTGCATTTAAACGAGCGACCCATTACCCCCAAAGTATTACAGGGGGAAGAGCCCATTCGAAATACCATGATTGGGTTTGATGTGAGCACACAAACCGAAAGCAAGTTCATTACGCGATTGGTAGATAAGATTCCTTTCATAAGCACCAAGGAAATTTCTCAAGTGCAGTTTAATGCTGAGTACGCGCGCTTATTACCTGGAAATGCCCGTGCCATTGGTGAAGGTGGTGGTATTTCGTATATCGATGATTTTGAGGCTTCAGAAAGTAATTTCGATTTGAAGAGCTTTTCGCAATGGCACCTGGCGAGCACACCAAGTTATTTTCCAGAGGCTTCGCTACGCAACAATCTGGCTTATGGTTATAACCGCGCGAAGTTAAATTGGTACAACATCGATCCACTCTTTTTCAGGAATGCACCCATTACCCCCGAGCATTTGCGCGACGATTTAGAGGCCAAGTCGAACCATTATACCCGTGAAATTTTGGAGCAGGAGGTGTTTCCGAATAAGCAGTTGGCGAACAACCAGCCACTTACTATTCCGACTTTCGACTTGGCATATTATCCGAATCAAAAAGGGCCTTACAATTTTGATGTAGTGCCCAGTGCATACTCAGCCGGTGTAAATGCACAGGGATTGCTAAACGATCCACGCTCGCGTTGGGGCGGTATTCAGCGAAAAATAGAAACCAATGATTTTGAAGCAGCCAATATTGAGTTCATTGAGTTTTGGATGCTCGATCCTTTCATTTACCGGCCAAATCACTCGGGGGGCGATTTGTTCATCAATTTGGGAAGCATATCTGAAGATGTTTTGAAAGACGGCCGAAGGTCGTTTGAAAATGGTTTACCGCGGGCCGATGGTACGGGACTTGTAGATACAACAGCTTGGGGTGTAGTGCCAAGATTAATTCCATTGGTCAATGCTTTTGATAATGATCCGAACTCGCGTAACACACAGGATGTAGGGCTCGATGGATTGGGTGATGAGTCGGAACGCATATTTTTTGCTTCGTATCTTGATGCCCTTGCCCAACAATTTGGAACGGCATCTGAAGCTTACCAACGTGCCTTAAGTGATCCTTCGGGTGATAATTATCACCACTACAGGGGTAGTGATTATGATCAGGCACGCTTGAGTGTATTGGAACGTTACAAGCTATTTAATGGAGTAGAAGGCAACTCGCCCACCGATCAGCAATCACCGGAGCCCTACCCAACCTCAGCTACCAACCTGCCTAATACGGAGGATATTAACTTTGATAATACGCTCACCCAAGCTGAGGATTATTTTGAGTACCGCATTAGTTTACGCCCCGAAGAAATGGTCATTGGCCGGAATTATATTGCCGACGTTTTTGAAGCAACGGTTCAGCTTCGCAACCGTACTAGTGCCACGGTTAAGTGGTATCAGTTTAGGGTACCGATACAGAGCCCTGACAGGAGAGTCGGCAACATACTTGACTACAAGTCGATACGCTTTATGCGCATGTTTATGACCGGATTCGACGACAGCATTGTATGCCGATTTGCCACGTTACAATTGGTACGCACTGACTGGAGGCGCTACTTGGCAGATTTGCAGATGCCGGGCGAATATGTACCAATAGATCGCGATCAGAGCACGTTATTTTTATTATCAACGGTTAACATTGAAGAGAATGGCAATCGTGAGCCAATTCCTTATGTGGTTCCACCGGGTATTGAGCGGGTACGGAATGTATTTACAACTAATTTTCAGCAGTTAAACGAGCAGGCGTTACAATTGCGCTTTTGTAATTTACGAGAGGGGGATGCTCGGGCTGCCTTTAAAAATACCCGTTTCGACATTCGGGCTTACAAACGCGTGGAAATGTTTATCCATGCCGAGGGACCTGAGTTGCGCGACAATGATGTTTGGGCATTTGTACGATTTGGTAACGATTATGTGCAGAACTATTATGAATACGAACAACCACTGGTGGTAACCCCGCCTGGGGTTTCGGATCCCTTGCTAATTTGGCCGGAGGTGAATAATTTTAATGTAACCTTTGAAGAGTTGAATAAGGCCAAGCAGATGCGAAACGAATCAGGCTGGCCTTTGAATTTGCCATTTGTGGTTGTTACCGATAGAGGGCATCGCATTACCGTATTGGGCAATCCCAATTTAAGCAATATTCAAACGATTATGCTTGGCGTGCGCAATCCGAAATCAGATGGTGCCCGACCCGGAGATGGGCTTGACAAATGTGGCGAAGTATGGTTCAACGAACTACGTTTGACCGATTTTGATAATCGGGATGGTTGGGCTGCAACGGGTATGGTGAATATGCGCCTGGCCGATTTTGGGAGCATCAATGTAACTGGATTACGACAAACCATAGGCTTTGGGGGCATCGAAAGCAAGGTGAGTGATCGATCGCGCGAAGACCTGATGCAATATGATATTGCATCTACTTTTGAGTTAGGCAAGTTTTTTCCTGAGCGTTTTGGGTTGCGAATTCCCATGTATTTTGGGTTTGGAGAAGGTTTCAGTAGGCCTGAATTTAATCCGATAGACGGCGACATTCTTCTAACCACTGTTTTGGCTAGTTTGGAAGATGAGCAACAACGGGATTCAATTGTTCGTGCAGCAGAGACTTATACGTTACGGCGTGCCATTAACTTTACCAATGTGCAGAAAATGCGTACCAGCCGTAAAAAGCCGAAGCCCTGGGATATTGAAAACCTAAATGTTACGCTTTCCTATTCTGAAAATTACAATCGTAATCCTTTCGTTGCCTATAATTCCGTAAAAACCTATCGAGGTAGTTTAGGCTATAACTTCAGCCATCAGCCAAAAAATGTGAGACCTTTTGCTAATGTTGGCATGTTTAAAGCCAAGAGCATGACCTGGATCAGGGATTTTAATTTTTTCTACATGCCTCAAAGCGTAAGTGTTCGAACAGATCTTGACCGTTTATATCAAACCACACAATTGAGGAATAATGCTGACGGGGGCATGGGTATTCCTCCGACTTTCAATAAAAACTTTACATTTAACCGCTTTTACAATATGCGGTATGATTTGACGCGGTCGTTAAAGTTGGAGTTTGATGCTACCATGGCCACCCGGATCGATGAGCCATTTGGCGCCATTGATACGGAGGAGAAGCGGGATACGATTATTGAAAACCTCAGAAATTTGGGTCGTCCGACACGTTACAACCAAAGTGCAAACCTAAACTATCAGTTGCCATTTAATAAATTCAGAACCCTTGATTGGATCAATAGTTCCTATCAATACCAAACCACATTCGAATGGCAGGCAGCACCCCTAGCTGCAGATAGTTTGGGAAATACCATTCAGAACTCTCAAACCCATAGGGCAAATGCCAATTTGAATTTTACGAATCTTTACAACAAGTCAAAGATTCTCAAGAAGATTGCTAATGACCAGCCATTGCGCGATCAGCCCAAACCAAAAAAATTGGAGGAAGTAAAAACGGAGAAGAAAAAAGACCAATTCGGTGATGATACCAATCAGACCGAGCAGGTGAAAAAGAAGCTGAAAGACGATGATAAGCCTGATTATACCTGGAATATTCCTCGTCATTTGGTGAAAATGCTGATGATGGTGAAAAATGCATCTGCGAATTACAGTGTAACTCAGGGAACCATATTGCCTGGTTTTAACCAATCGCCGCAGTTTTTTGGAAATGATTTTGATTTAGATGCACCGGGTTTGCCATTTGTATTCGGCGATCAAAGGGATTTACGACCCACTGTGCTGCAACGTGGCTGGCTGGTAACGGATACCAACTTGAATGCCATGTACATGAATACCCGGAACATCAATTTACAAGGACAGGCTACCATAGAGCCCATTAAGGATTTCAGGGTTATTTTAAATGTGACTAAAACAGAGAATTTCCGATTCCAGCAAAATTTTAGGGCTGATGCATTTGGTGATATTCAACAATTTAATAGCCTGGAATCGGGCGATTATAGTATTTCAGTAATTACCTGGCGTACAGCTTTCGAGCGTATAGAAACCGATCCAAATAAGGGCAACTATCTCGAATCAGGGGCCTTTCGTCAATTAGAAGAAAACCGACTGATTATTGCTGAGCGCTTGGCCGATTTAAACCCCAATTCTGTTGGGCGTGGCCCTGTTGATTCTATCTTCCCAGATGGTTACAGCCGGCAGTCGCTTGATGTGCTCATACCGTCGTTTCTTTCGGCCTATACGGGTACCGATCCGGCTTTGATGGATTTGGGTATTTTTCCTAAGATTCCTATGCCAAACTGGCGAATTACCTACAATGGATTAACGAGAATGGCCTGGGCCAAAAGAATTTTCCAGTCGCTTACACTTAACCATAGTTACCGCTCCATGTATTCGGTAGGAAATTATACAACCAACCTTATTTTTAGGGAAACGAATGGCTTTGTTTCTAGCCGAGATACGGTGATTACGCAAGACTTTCATCCTAAGTATCAGATTACACAGATTACCATTTCGGAACAATTAGCTCCTTTAATCGGTGTAGATGCCACTTTGAAAAACAACATAACTGCCCGGGTAGAATATAAACAGATGCGAACCCTAACCCTAACGTTGCTCAATAACAGGTTAAACGAAATGCGCACCAATGAGGTTACCATAGGACTGGGTTACCGTATTGCAAACCCCAACTTTTCGTTTATTCGAGGGGCAAATACAAAAGGCACACAAAATGATTTAAATGTGCGATTTGATCTAAACATCAGGGACAATACCAATATTTTAAGAGATTTGGATGGCTCTGAAGCACAGCCATCGGGAGGTGGGCGAAATGTATCCATTAAGCCAAGTGCTGATTATGTGCTTAACGATCGGGTGAATTTGAGGTTCTTTTATGATTATGTGCTCAATACGCCATTTATATCCACTACTTTTCCAAACCGTCAGACGAGTGGCGGATTAATTATTCGTTTTACTATTGCGAATTAATCTATGTGCTCACAGGCAGAAAGGTGCGCCTTTTTTGCTGGACGGTATTCCGTAGGCTTTGGACTCAAGGGTAAAGGCAAGCATATCGGGGTTAGGAGAAAGGTGTTTGTTCCGCTATTGTTTTTGCGTTGTTATCTGCCGAAGGTATTTAACATAGCTTTTTTGTAGCTGCGGGCATCAGTCTTGTTTGCTTGAAAATTCGATGGTTACTTTTTTCCAGATAAAAAAAGAGCCGTCATTACGACGGCTCTCAACCCAACTTAACTAAACCATGAAACGTATGTTTGCCGTGGCTAAACCCTAATGCACACGGCAACGTTCAGGAAAAGCATGTTATAGGGGGTAAACCCTAAACCCACTCTATAACGGTTCAAAAATAGAAACTAGTTCCAATTTAAAAACATTTTTTTGGACGAATGCTTCACATTATACGACGAAGACGTGTTTTGGGACGTCGAAGTAAATGGTAGATGCGGTTATTTTGCTGTTAATGGTGATGAACAGGGGGATGCTTTGACCCCTAATATAGGTTGAGAAGGATAGGTTGTCGCAAATGCGTCTCGTGGTGAAAATCATTGAACAAAATGGGTACTTTGCAAAGTAATTTGGTTGTTTCGTGTAAATTTTCGGTTAAATATTGAAAGTTTTGGGTGGCCATAGTGATGATATCGCGATTTCTGATTTATTTTGCTTTGTAAATCTTGAAAAGAATAGAGTCCGTATGTATAGCTAGAGCTCTTGAAATAAAGCACAGAGTTAACCAAATTGAAGTACCTTTGTTAAACCTATGATAACCAGATTCCTGAGGCTGTATTCAAATCGATTTGTGTCGCGTTGGCTTGTTTTCGCCATCGACATGGTAATGGTGCTGTTTAGCTTCCAGCTTTCCATGATTATCCGTCATAATTTCGATTTAACGGATTTGAACCCACAGCTCATGTTTGAGCAGTCTTTAGTGGTGTTTATGGTATTTGGTTTAGGCTTCATAGTTTTTCACTCTTTTAGTGGTGTAGTACGTCATACCAGTGTTTCTGATGCTGTTCGAATTTTAAAGGCGACTACCTTAGCTACCACGGCGCTCTTGTTTATTCATCTTGGGGTTTACAAATATGTAGGTACTTTGGGAAGCCCGTTCGTAATTCCCGTTTCTGTACTGATAATCCAGTATGTATTCGCTACTTTTCTGCTTGTTACCAGCCGCTTTATTTTTAAGGCGGTTTACCATACCTTATTCGATAAGGGGCGACAGCGGGTAAATGTCATTATTTATGGAGCAGGCGCTTCGGGAATGCTCACCAAGAATACTTTTTCGCAAGACAAGCATACTTTCTACAATATTGTTGCTTTTATTGATGATAATCCATCAAAACAAGGCAAGGTAATTCAGGGCGTGAAGGTTTTTGGTGCTTCCTTGCTTGAAAGTGATTTTGTGGAGAAAAAGGGTGTTCAGGAAGTAATTCTTTCGATTCACAATATTTCCAATGTCCGTAAACGGGAGATCGTAGATCTCTGTTTGTTACATAATATCAAGGTAAAGACCATTCCTCCCATTGAAAAGTGGATTAATGGGGAACTTACTTCACATCAGATTAAAGCAGTAAAAATTGAAGATTTGTTGCAGCGCGATGAAATTCTGCTTGATAATGAAAATGTGCGTTCAGAAGTTTACGAAAAGGTTGTTATGGTTACGGGTGCGGCAGGGAGTATTGGGTCGGAAATCGCTCGCCAGCTGTTGCATTATCGTCCGGCACAACTGATTGTGGTAGATCAGGCTGAAACGCCCATGTATGAGCTGGAGATGGAGTTACGCAAACTGCATCCAACCTTATTAGCACCGGTTCGATTTGTGATTGGCGACATCCGGAATGAGCGTCGAATGCGCCAAATTTTCAAAAAATTCAGGCCCAATTTTGTCTTCCATGCTGCTGCCTATAAGCATGTTCCTTTGATGGAAGAAAATTGCTATGAGGCCGTTCAGGTGAATATTTTTGGTACTCAGAATATAGCAGATTTGTCGATGGAGTTTGCTGTTGAGAAGTTTGTAATGGTAAGTACGGATAAAGCGGTGAATCCGACCAATGTAATGGGTGCAACAAAGCGTATTGCCGAGATTTACACGCAAAGCCTTAACAATACCCTTTCGTCTACTACAAAATTTGTAACGACTCGATTTGGAAATGTTCTCGGCTCCAATGGTTCTGTGATTCCGCTTTTCAAACGTCAAATTGAGGCCGGTGGCCCCATTACTGTTACTCATCCTGACATAACCCGCTATTTTATGACCATACCTGAGGCCTGTCAATTGGTGCTGGAGGCAGGTGTGATGGGTGAAGGTGGGGAGATTTTTATCTTCGACATGGGTGAATCGGTACGCATCCTGGATGTAGCCAAAAAAATGGTGAAATTATCGGGTCTTACTTTAGGGAAGGACATACAGATTACATTTAGCGGACTTCGTCCAGGAGAGAAGCTCTATGAAGAACTGTTAGCCACTACAGAGAATACATTACCTACCCATCATGAGAAGATTATGATTGCTAAGGTTCGTTCTTATGATTATGATCATATTAGTCAGCAGTTGGTGAATTTGAGGCAAGTGTTAAATCAAGGTGATGAGAAGCGAATTGTTGGTAAACTCAAGGAGCTTGTACCTGAATTCGTGAGCAATAATTCTCAATTTGAAGCGCTTGATAAGGTGCGTTTTAACCCGGATAGTCAAAGCGATTCGGAGCGTATTGCCTAACGGGCAAATACGAATGTTTTTTATCAATCCGAATACGACATTCTTTTTTTTCATAGTTTTAGGCATATGAGGCGTAGTGTCTTTTTGTGCTTTGTGCTTTTAGCCTTTCATGCCCAAGCTCAGACTCCTTACGTAGGGATACCCTATTTTGATCAAGCACTTCAGCGTGCGCAATTGCTTGGTCAGCTGGACTCGAGTATTTCTTTTACAGTAAGACCTGTAGATGCGGTTCGGGCAGCGGGCATACAGGACATTTATCGGGGAGATAGCCTGCTTTTTCCCGCCGACACCAATCGCTATGCAAGTTGGGCGAAACAGAAACATAAAAAGGATGATGAGGTGTATTGGGCATTGCTTCCTTTGGTGGCAAAATACCGGCTGAATATACACCATCCTTACAGCAGGAACGACGGCCCCATGATTACAGCAAAGGGTAGTCAAATTTACCATTCATTGGGTGTTTATGGTAGGGCAAAGTGGTTCGAAATGCAGCTTGTCCCTGAGCTGGTATGGGCTGAAAATCAAATCCTTCACAACCCTCCTGCTCGGGTTTTTAATATTGATAACCCTGATCGTTTTGGGGAGGATCCTTACCAGCGGATTTTTTTGGGGCAATCATTTTTAAAGTTGCATTTAGGGCCGGTGGCTGTGGGGGTATCCAATGAAAATGTTTGGTGGGGACCGGGTCAAACTAACGCCATTTTGATGAGCAATAATGCACCTGGTTTTTTACACTTATCTATACATTCAAACAAACCAATTGCCACCCCTATCGGGAGCTTTGAGTTTCAGCTGATTGGAGGTCGGGCGCGATATTCTGGTTTTTCGGGCTATGCAACCCAGCCTGATTCCATCACCGATACATTGAATACGAGCACGATCGTGCCCAACACCCAACTGGGAGAAAAGCCGCATAGTTGGATTAGTGCAGGGGTGATGAGTTATCAACCCAAATGGATACCAGGTTTATTTTTAGGGGTTACCCGGGCGGTGCAGGATATTGATCGGCCCAACTTACCATGGTTTTATTTTGGTGCCTTTAATCCATTGATGCAGGAGGAATTTGAAGCTGATGGAAGTTTTTTTAGAAATCAATTGATTTCGGTTTTTGCGAAATATGCCATCCCAAAGGTTGGTTTTGAAGTGTATGTAGAGGTAGGTCGTGAAGATCGGTGGTGGGATTTTGAGGATTTAATGACTGACCCTATGCATAGCACAGTTTGGCTGGCAGGTATGCGGCGGATTAGAAAATTGCCTGGAAAATCGCATTGGCTCGAGACCAATTTTGAAGTTACCCGTTTGCAAGCCCCGGTTGCCACACTCATTCGGTCGACCGGATATTCCTTTTATTCGCATTTTAATGGGGTGGGTTGGACTAATCGGGGACAAGTAATGGGGGCAGGCATTGCGCCGGGCAGTAATTTGCATCACTTTAGTGTTAATTGGAATCGTGAATATTTTTTACTTGGCTTAGGTTTTGAACGTTTATCCCATTCGGAAGATTTATTTGTGACTTCTATCCCTTACATTCGTCGCGATCGGGATAATTTGCTTACTGTTGATTATACTAAGCGGTGGATTGATTGGAGTGTGATGATGAATTTTCAGTTGGCTTGGAGGGGGATATTTTTAGGGGGTAGAACCCAATTGGTAAGGACCTATAATTATAAATGGTTACCCAATCCGAATTCAGGGCCTGCATCAGCTTTTCGACTACCCGGATATAACCTTTGGTCGCAGAATTACGAGGGATACATTATTTACCGTTTTTAGCGGTATTTGATCCAGATAAAACATGGCTAGCTTAATGGCTTAAGTTGTATTTTTGAGGCACTAAAACACACCGTTTGGACTTTATTGACATTAGGCTTGATTTTTTGCTCAGCATGTTGATGGCGTTTGTCATTACGTACTTTAGTGTGCCCAGCATTATTCGATTGGCGCAACTTAAAAACCTTTATGATGAGCCTAACCACCGTAAGGAGCATGTAAATCGGATACCTACTTTGGGTGGTTTGGCGCTTTTTGTAGGGTTTTTCTTTTCTTTCGTGTTTTGGAGTGCAGGATTGAGAATGACGGGTTTCAATTCAATTCTTGCGGCGCTTATTATTCTCTTTGTGGTAGGCATAAAAGACGATTTGTATCCGATGCCTGCCTGGAAGAAGTTAGTGGCGCAAATATTGGCAGCTCTTATTGTAGTTGTACAGGGCGATATTCGAATTACCAATTTATATGGTTTACTCGACCTGCATGATTTGCCGTATTGGGTAACTGTAGTGTTTTCCACAATCGTTATTTTGGCCATTATGAATGGGTTTAACCTGATTGATGGTATTAATGGTTTGGCTGCCGGAATAGGGGTAATTGTGCTTAGTACGTACTCCTATTGGTTTTATCGAATGGATGATACGGTATTTGTGATTTTATGTCTCACCCTGGTTGGGGCTTTGCTGGCTTTTTTGCGGTATAATTTTTCAACGGCAAGCATTTTTATGGGCGATTCGGGTTCGTTGGTTTTGGGCTATCTGATTTCGATTATTAGCATTCGTTTTATTCAGGAAAGTAGGATTCATGAGCCAAATATATTTTTTTCTATTGCAGCGGCAGTGTACGCCTTTAATCTTTTGATTATACCGTTGTTCGATACCATGCGGGTGTTTGCAGTGCGTATATTGAAAAAACGCTCACCCTTTACCGCAGATAGAAATCACATTCATCATACGCTCATCGATATAGGTTTATCACATAGGGCCGCCTCTTTGGTGTTGTACACGGTAAATGTGCTATTCATTTTGCTTGCTGGGTTGCTAGACCATATGTATCCTAGGCAGTACTTGGTGGTAAGTTTACTTTCTGCCTTGGTACTCAGTCAGGTTCCTTATGGCATCAAACGATGGCAAAAGGCCAATAAGGTGTATAAAAAAGATTTTTCGTCCCCGGGTAGTATTTAATTGCTTTTTTGGCCACCCTCAATATGGATGGTACGGGTGGGGAAGGCAAATGCCGAGCCGTTACGCTCTACGATTTCATAAATTTTAAAGTTGATTTCTTCTCGAACCTCAACGAATTTGCTGTATTCGTTGGTGTTGACCAGGTAAGAAATCAGGATGTTCAGCGAGAAATCGGCGTATTCGAAAAAGCGCACGGTAGGGTCGTCATTGGTTGCTTCATGGCGCAAGAGCACATCGTGAATTTCAGCGATGATATTTCGCATGGTTTCGGGACGGGTATTGTAAGTAAGTCCTATGAAAAAGCGGGCCCTACGGTGCGTGCTTTGGGTGATATTGTTCAAGGGTGAACCTACCAAGGCTTTATTGGGTACGGTTACATAGCTTTTGTCGAGTGTCCGAATCCGTGTTGAGCGAAATCCTACTTTTTCAATGGTCCCTACAATCCCGTTAAAATCGACCGTATCGCCTACAGTAAATGGTTTATCGAGGAAGATGGTAAAGGAGCCCAGTAAATTGGCAAGGCTTTCCTGGGCGGCAAGTGCAACTGCCAAGCCACCAATGCCTAATCCACCCACCAAGGCGGTTACGTTAGCTTTAAACACTGCACCTAAGACAAACATTACTGCAAAAATGCTAAGCAGCACTTTGATGCCATCTATGGCAAAAGGAACGAGTTGATCATCGAGTTTCGACTCGGTTTCCGAGGCTTTTTCGAGCCAACGTTCGCCTACGTAGTCGGTTATGCGTAGTAATATGCGGGTGAAAGCTATGGTGAGGAGTAGCTTGAGTACAATATTTAGATAAAAATGGATTCTTATTTTTTCATCAAATAATTCTAGCTCTCGCGGAATGGTAAGTATTGTAAAGCTGATGTAGAGTGCTACCATCAGCCCAAAGAACTGCATGGGTTTACTAACTAATTCATTGAATCGATCACGACGATCTACACGACCCTTTTTACTGAAAACCTGATAGAGCAAGCGATTGGCAAGTTTCGCACCCCATACTTTGAGTGTATAAACAGCCATCATTAACACCGTTACAATGAGTAACTGATGAACGGTCTGCCCCAAAATGATGAGGTCCATAAACTCCTGTGTGCTCATAGTAGTTCTTTCAGTGCGATCTCAAAAGCTGTTCGGGTAATATTGGTTTTGCCCGGGTTAAGATGATGCACGCGAGCCATAGCGTTACCTATAATTTTAGAAACATCTCCAAAAATTGCATCATCGCTAATTTCCACATCCTTTTCCATGAGGTAGGCGAAAACACGGGCCATACCGCAATTAGCAATAAAGTCGGGGATTACCGCTATGCGTTCATCTACAAATTGAGCTATTGGGCCAAAGAAAATCTCCTTATCTGCGAACGGAACATTGGCTCCGCTGCTCACTACTTCTAGACCGGCGTCAATCAGGCGTTCCATTTGTTCACGAGTAACGAGGCGAGAAGCGGCTGCAGGTATAAAGATATCTGCTGGTTGGTCCCAGATTTTGGCATTTACGTCTTCGAAGTTCAGGCTATTGAAAGCATTAAGTTTATTGCCTTGTTTTGATAAGAAGAGTGATTTTACCTCCTCATAGGTATAGCCTGCCGGATTTATTAAACCACCTTCGCGGTCGATAACCCCGGTAAGCAGCACACCTTGTTGGGCCAGATAGTAAGCTGCAGCAGCTGCAACATTGCCCCAGCCTTGCACCACGACCTTTTTGCCCAGAACTGACTCGCCGCGCATTTTGTAGTAATGAATTACGGATTCAGCAACACCATATCCGGTAATCATATCTGCCACTACATACTTACGCGCAGGGTCGGGTGAAAAGTGAGGGTCTTCTACTACTTTGCTTACACCCAACCTAAGTTGACCTACCCTTCGGATTTTATCTCCCTCGGGTGCATTAAAGTGCCCGTTTACCACACCTTCTTGAGGATGCCATAGGCCATATGCTTCCGTAATTGGAATCACCTCATGTATTTCGTCTACGTTTAGATCGCCGCCTGTACCATAATAATTTTTCAGAAGTGGCATTACTGCCTTGTACCAGCGATCGAGGACCCCTTTTTTGCGAGGATCGGCAGGGTCGAAATTAATGCCCGATTTGGCACCACCAATGGCAGGACCACTTACCGAAAATTTTATTTCCATGGTTTTGGCAAGTGATTCAACTTCATTTCGATCGAGTCCCTTGCGCATACGTGTTCCGCCACCAGCCGCCCCACCACGCAGCGAATTAATAACTACCCAACCTTCTGCCTCAGTTTCGGCATCTTTCCATTCAAATACTATTTCGGGGGCTTTGTGTTCAAAGCGTTTAAGTAACTCTTCCATGATTTAAAATAAACTCGCGCAAAAATACAAAAACCGATAAGAGTTAGCGGTTTATTCATGCAATCCGTTTTCTTATGTTGATATACACCCTTCTTGAGAATGCTTAAAAAAAATAGCCCCGCTCTTTGGAGCGGGGCTTGTTGGCCGACCAGGTCTCGAACCTGGACTCTTCTGAACCAAAATCAGACGTGTTGCCAATTACACCATCGGCCAATTCGGACTGCAAATATAGAAGATGTGTCGTTTATCTACAATATCTTCTAAAAAAAACAGCCGTCTTATTCTGTAACCTCTATAAAGATGCTGGTACTTAAGGCTTCGCCATAACTCAGGTGAGCGCCATTGGCAAACTGCAAAGTAAGTTTGTGCTTTCCGGCAGGTAAGCTATCGAGTACCATTTCCGTTTGCCCTTTCCCAAAATGCAAGTGTTGACCATCGAAGGGAACGCTTGTACCCAGTGCCATAAAGTCTCCACCAATAATAAGGTGATGATGACCTTTGCCATAATTAATTGGACCAGCAGCTTCTACTTCCATGCCTTCTACCCCCATTTCAAGTGTGAAGGGCAGGCTGATTTGCTGACCATCTTCTAGGTTTTTGAAAAATACAGCAGCACCTTCAGGGAAGGATACACCCAATCCTGTAGTATCCACCACATCGCCACTATGGGCCATATGATCGTGATCATGTCCTGGATGGCTTTCGTTTGAGCTGCTGTTTTCGCTTTGGCTGCAAGCTGTAAATAAGACCATGATGGCCGCAACAAATAGATGAAGTGCTTTCATTTTATTTTTTTTAAGGTTAAAAAAAGGCCCCTTGGTAGGGGCCTTTGTGCTTAGTATCGGTACATATCGGTTTTGAACGGGCCATTCACCGCAACACCAATATAGTCGGCTTGTACATCGGTGAGGGTTTCAAGTTCAACGCCAATTTTTGCGAGGTGCAGCATGGCTACTTTTTCGTCGAGGTGCTTAGGAAGCACATACACGTCGTTTTTGTAATTGCCGCTGTTTGTCCACAATTCAATTTGTGCCAAAGTTTGGTTGGTAAACGAGTTTGACATTACAAAGCTAGGGTGCCCCATGGCACAACCCAAGTTTACCAAGCGACCCTCTGCCAACACGATGATTTCGTTGCCATTGATCTCGTACACATCTACCTGTGGCTTTACAGTGTATTTGGTGTGCTTGTAACTTTTGTTTAACCAAGCCATGTCAATTTCGTTGTCGAAGTGACCGATATTACACACGATGGTTTTATCTTTCATACGTGTGAAATGCTTTTGGTTCACAATGTTGTAGTTACCGGTTGCAGTAATTACAATGTCAACTTTGTCAACCACGCTGTCGAGGCGCTTCACTTCGTAGCCGTCCATGGCAGCCTGCAGGGCGCAAATGGGGTCAATTTCGGTAACGATTACGCGGGCACCGGCACCACGGAACGATTCGGCGGTTCCTTTTCCTACGTCGCCATAGCCGCAAACCACCACCACTTTACCAGCCAACATAACGTCGGTAGCGCGGCGGATGGCATCAACAGCTGATTCACGGCAACCATATTTGTTGTCGAATTTCGATTTGGTAACCGAGTCGTTTACGTTGATGGCAGGCATGGGCAAGCTGCCTTCGCGTACGCGCTTGTACAAACGAGCTACACCAGTAGTGGTTTCTTCAGAAATGCCACGGATGTTTTTGGCCAATTTGGGATTGTGATCGAGTACCACGTTGGTGAGGTCGCCACCATCGTCGAGGATCATGTTGAGGGGCTGACCGCCTTCGAAAGCGTAGAGGGTTTGCTCAATGCACCACTCGTATTCTTCTTCGGTCATGCCTTTCCAGGCAAAAACGGGAATGCCGGCAGCAGCGATGGCGGCAGCAGCATGGTCTTGCGTTGAAAAGATGTTACAGCTCGACCAGCTCACTTCGGCGCCCAGTTCTACCAGGGTTTCGATGAGCACTGCAGTTTGAATGGTCATATGTAAACAGCCGGCAATGCGAGCACCTTTCAGCGGCTTGCTTGCACCAAACTCCTCACGAAGGGCCATCAAACCTGGCATTTCAGCTTCTGCTAGTTTGATTTCCTTGCGTCCCCACTCGGCCAGCGAGATGTCTTTTACTTTGTACTTTTGTGTTGTTTCAATCATGATTTGATGTGTTTCAATCGGTTGGAATTCAAAATAATGTGCAAAGATAACCAATTTTGAGCACAATGGTTTGAATGGGCCATTGTTCAGATTGGAAACACAGGAATTTAATGTTGAAATAACGCTGTAGTTGAACGGGCAATCAGCAGATTTTTATGAAAAATGAAAACGGGATTTCAAAATTCCTATTAAAAATGAAAATGAAGATGTGGCTTTGTTGGAAAGCAATGAAAAATGGCAGTTCACCGACTTCTTGAAAAGCCACTGCAGCGTTGGTTGCACCGCAACAAGGTATTGGTCATTTTTGGAACCCGCCGGGTGGGCAAAACAGTATTGATTCACGAGCTCGCTACGCAAAGAGGGGAGGACGCTTTGGTGCTCAATGGCGAAGACATGGACATACAGGAGTTATTGGCCCGCAGGTCGGCGGCCAATTATCGTCAGATTGTAGGGAACCGCAACTTGGTGGTGATAGACGAAGCCCAAGCCGTACCTGAAATTGGCAACGTCCTCAAGCTCATGATCGACAGCTTGCCCGGCATCACCATCATAGCTTCGGGCTCTTCGGCTTTTGATTTGAGTAACCAAACAGGCGAGCCGCTGATCGGAAGGAGTTTGCGTTTTCAGCTGCACCCTTTCACCAACAACGAATTGCGGAATCACTACGGTTTTGCAGCAGAGTACGCCTCCTTGCGCGACCGGCTATTGTACGGGTGTTATCCTGAAGTGGTTACGGCAATCGATTATGCCGAAAAGGAAATGTACCTCAAAAACCTGGTGCAGGACTACTTGCTGAAAGACATTTTGGCTTATGAAGGCGTTAAAAACGCCAATAAATTAGCAAGCCTGTTGCGCTTGGTAGCGTTTCAGGTGGGTGCAGAGGTGTCGTACCAAGAGTTGGGCACCCAGCTGGGCTTGTCGCGTGTAACGGTAGAAAGTTATCTCGATTTGCTGAGCAAGGTGTTTATTCTATTTAAGCTACCGGCTTACAGTACCAATCCGCGGAAAGAAATTTCGAAAGGCGCCAAGTGGTACTTCTACGATACCGGGGTGCGGAATGCACTCATTGGCGATTTCCGTCAACCAGGTTTGCGTCCTGATTTGGGGGCTTTGTGGGAAAACTTTGTGGTGAGCGAATTTAAAAAGCTTCAGGAAACTGCGGGTGATCAAGAAACGCAATTTTATTTCTGGCGGAGCTACAACCAACAAGAAGTTGATTTGGTGCAAGTGCACGAAAAGGGAGAATTAAAGGCTTACGAAATCAAGTGGAAGTGGGACAAACCTGCGCGTTTTCTGGCAGCATTTCGCACGGCTTACCCGCAGGCAAGTCTACAAATGGTACATATCGGTAATTTCTTCGATTATTTTAATGAACCGGTCGAAATACATGGAGTGTAAACCTGTTAAGACCGTAGTTTTGTAGCGTGAAAGCATTGCGTGATTTTGGATATGTATTAGTGGTACTTCTAGGCCTGATGTGGCTGCCGGAAGCGCCTTCGCGGACTTTTTCTGAAAAGGAAAGTAGCAAATTAAAAACTGCCGTTATTGTGCTGTCGCCATGTTTTGAGGCTACGCTTGAGCAAATACCAGTTGTACAAATTTCGAGTCGCGCTTCTTCCACGGCGAGGGGGTTTGGGAGTCATTGCACACAGCAACATGCCGGTCAGGTTGTTCAGCCGCAGCGCAATCCCACGAGCAGGGAGCAATGCTGTTTGTTTGGGAGCATTCAACAGCTCCATCGCGTGCTTCTTTACCCTTTTCATGAATTTGGTTGATTGACACAAAGTAATTCAGACCCTATTGGGCAGACTTTCTTTGTTTAACTTAAATCAATCAACCATGGATTCTGGAACAATTATCGTTACTGTTATCATGCTTGCTTTGTTGGTACTGCCTTTTTATGCAGCCCAACGTTCCAAAAAGAAGTAAGCGATTGACCATACCGCGACATCTATAAAAAAGGTGTCGCGGTTATGTTTCTAAAGGTGTTTGTTATTATCGTTTTTTTCAAAGTGTAGGAGGATGAACGCAGTAAACCAGTTCAATACTTATCCCGAAGCAATTTCACCGCATCGCGAATGCTGTTGTGCCCCGGTTGTTGGAAAATTTCGAGTCCGAATTGAGGAACTGCAGCCATGAGGTGATCGAAGATATCTGCTTGTATTTCCTCGTATTCCAGCCAAGCGGTGGTGGCTGTAAAGCAATATATTTCAATGGGCAGTCCTCGGTCTTCCATGGCCATTTGACGTACAAGAATGGTCATGTCTTGCCTGATGCGCGGATGACATTTGATGTAGGTTTCGGCATACCGACGGAAAACGCCCACATTGGTCATACGTCGGCCGTTGATGAGTTCTGAGGTGTCGAGTTGACGTTCGGCATTATAGGCTTCAATTTCCTTTTGACGTAGGCCTACAAAATCGCTGATGAGGTAGAAGCGTTTAAAGCGTTCACGGGTTTCGGGATCTACAAAGCGAATTGAATGTACATCAATGTATAGGGAGCGTTTGATGCGTCTGCCCCCTTGTTCCTGCATTCCACGCCAGTTTTTGAAGCTATCCGTTATAAAATAAAAGGTGGGAACTGTGGTAATGGTTTTATCCCAGTTCATGATTTTTACGGTATTCAAGTTGATGGCAATGACGTCTCCATCGGCATTAAATTTTGGCATTTCTACCCAATCACCAACGCGCACCATATCATTTGAAGCTATTTGAACGCTTGCCACTAATCCGAGAATGGTATCTTTAAATATGAGCAAAATAATGGCGGTAAGTGCACCAAAAGCTCCTAGAAAATACCCGGGTGATTTGCCCATGAGTACAGAAAGCACCAAAATGGCACTTGTGATGTAAATAAGTATGCGAAGTAATTGAAAATAACTGGCAACGGGTTTGTCAACGAAGGCTTTTGACTGTGAAATCACGGTTTCGATGGCTTTAAGTAAAGCCACAACGGCCAAGGTGCCTGCTAAAACGAGGTAGGCATCGGTAAGCTTCATGACAAGAGGAAGCCAGCTTTCAAAGCCTCTGAAAATGGCCGTAGCGGTAACTTTTACTACTATGGCGGGTACAAGGTGTGCAAATTTATCAAAGGCGCGCTTTTCTACAAAAATGTCATCCCAGCTAAAACTGGTACGTAAAAAGAAACGATACAACCAGCCGATGGCAATTTTACGGGCAAACCAATGACTTAACCAGGCCACGAGGCCCATCATGGAAAGGAGGATAAGCACACGTAATTCGAGCACATACAGGTCGGCAATTCCCCATAACCGTAATTGTGTTTCTAGCCAGTTTTCAAACCATTCAAGCATGGCACAAAGTTAGTCATTTGATAACAAGCCCATAATCAGGTAACATATTTGTGAGAAAGCTGTTAATTTAGTCGTGATGCGTACAGGATGTTTAGTTGTGTTCCTTGTCTGTAGTTATTTTGGTTTACAGGCGCAAGGCTTGGTTGCATGGGATGGCTGTAAAGTGCTGCACCATGGGTCGGTTCTTCCAAGGCAACAAGTCAGTGAAATTTTTAGTCCAGTTCGTATTCAAAAGCAGCATTTGGAGATAGTGTTGAACCCCCAACAACGATTTATCAGGGGTACGGTACATTATCGGCTCCAATTGAGTGCGCCTAGGCTTTTGTTGGCGCTTGATTTGGATGCGGCGTTGCAGGTAGATTCTGTTTGGTGGGCGGGTGGTTTGCTGGATTTTCGTCAGGCTAGTTTGCAGTTGTTGATTGATGCCCCTGGTGCTATTTGGCCTGCAGATAGTTTAATTGAGTTTAGTATACGATATGCCGGAGAGCCTCCTGTAAATCCAAATGGATTTGGTTCATTTATGACGGCACGGCATGGGCCGGATAGTGTAGCTGTGCTTTGGACATTATCGCAACCCTATGGTTGCAGGGATTGGTGGCCAGCCTTTCAATCGCTGGGTATACGGGCTGACACTACAGCGCTTACGGTCGACATTCCTTTAGGTTATCGGGTGGGTGGGCCTGGGTTATTGCGTCAAATTGATACTACAGGCAATCGGGTGATTTATCATTGGCAGCACAATTATTCGATGCCGCCATACCTGCTGGGCTTGGCGGTGAGCGAATATGAAGTGCTGGAGCAAAGACTGCCCATGGCAGGGAGTAATGATACCATTTATATGCTCGATTATGTGTACCGTGAGGATACGGCTTACGCATATCCACGATTACGCGAGCTGTTCCCGCCCATGATGCAGCTGTTCACCGATTTGTTTGGTCCCTATCCGTATAAAGGCGAAAAATACGGGCACATGCAAATCAGCATTTTTTCGGGAGGTATGGAACACAGCACAATGAGCAGTATGGGTAGCTGGGATTATAGTTTAATGGCGCATGAAGTAGCGCATCAGTGGTTTGGAAATAAAGTGACCTGCGCGAGTTGGCAGGATATATGGGTAAATGAAGGGTTTGCCACTTGGATGACAGGGCTTACTTTGGAACACTTGCTCGAAGATGGTTTTTGGTGGCCAAGGTGGAAGCAAACGACCCTTGCTTCTGCGCTTCGCCAACCTACAGGCAGTATTTTTGTGCGAGATACTGCCTTAACCAGCACCATTTTTTTTCAACGCCTTACTTACCACAAGGCTAGTTTTGTGATTCATGCGTTGCGGTATCAGTTGGGTGATAGTGCCCTTTTTGCTGGATTACGTAATTTTATTAACGACCCGGCCTTGGTTTGGTCATTTGCTACTACGGAGCATATCCGTTATCATTTGGAACAAGCGCGTGGTAGAGATTTACGGAATTACTTCGATCGTTACATCTATGGTGAGGGTTATCCACGTTACCAGCTTAACTGGCAGCAAGAAGGGAATAAATTGCAGATCCATACCCGGCAGCTTGAGCCCGATGCCGGCTTATTTCCATTTATGTTAAGACTGCCTTTGCGTTTATATGGCGGTGGTGATAGTTTAGATATAGAAATTGATTTTAAAGGTTTACAACGAACTGATAGCTGGGATATAGCCTTTCAGATCGACAGTATGGTGTTTGATCCCGAGGTGTTTATACTGAGTGAACCTGCTTTGATTCAGCGCTTAAGCGGACTCCAAACTGGCAATTTTTATGCGATGGTATCGGAGGGCATGTTGCAATTGCAATTGCCCTTTGATTTAGGGCCCGGTGCGGTGTTACGGTTGTTCGATCTTCAAGGCAGACAAGTATACGAAATGCAGCCTGAACCCGGTAAACTGTATCAGGAAATACCTTTAGCGGGCTGGTTGCGTGCTGGTATGTATTTGGTGCAGCTGCAAGATGGATCTACACAGGTAGTTCGTAAGGTTGTTCTGTAGTGTGGCGAGTATGGTTTTGCTAAGGGGCGGTGTGAAAGCTTTCTAGAATCATGTTTCGATGAGGATTATTGATTATTTTTATAGCATGCAAAAGTGGTGTTGGGTGTTGCTCTTGGCCGTAGGTTGTCAGTCGCCCGAGAAAATGTATGAAAGTGAAAAATTACACTTAAAAAAGCAGGTAGAGCTTGCCACGGAAAGCCGTTTTGACTCGGTGACCCTGGCCAGCTTGCCACCCACTTTGCAGCGGTATATAGTAGCGGCGGGTTATTTTAACGCGCCTGTACAAATGCAGGCGGAAGTCAATTGGGAACAATGTTGGCTCAAGATAGGCTTAGGCCGTGAATGGGGTGAAATGGACATGCAGCAGTTCAATAGTGTGCGACCATTAGGCCGGTTGGCATATATGGAATTTAAAGACATGCCGATGAGTGGGCGGGATAAATATTATGATGGTGTAGGAGAGATGAAGGGGAAGCTATTCGGTCGTATTCCGGTGGTTTCGGGTACGGGCGGGGCAGTATCGCAATCGGCCCTCATCACGGCTTTTGCTGAATTTGTACTTGTTCCGGCCTACTTATTACAACCGTATGTGCAATGGGAAGAAATTACGTTGGGACAGGTTCGTGGCACGCTTAAACACGATCGTTTTACAGTGGTTGGCGATTTTTATTTTGATGATAATGGATTGTTTAAGCGGTTTGAAAGTCAGGATCGCTATTATGACTTAGGTAAAGGTAAGTATGCAAAGATGCCTTTTTATGTTTACGCAGATGGTTGGCAGGAGAAAGATGGGCGTCAATTACCACGTACCATTCGTGCCTTGTGGCAACTACCCGATGAAGGGGCTTTTGAATATTTTAGGGGTAGGTTGGCTGGAATCGACTATTTGCCATGAAAGTTTGGTTTTTATTGATTGCTTTATGTTTGGGAGTTACAAGCAGCAGTTGGGCTCAACGAATATATGATGCTTCGGGGCGTTTAATTGGGAAGGTAAGTAATGATCGTTTTTTTGATGCCAGTGGGCGTTTGTTAGGGCGCACCGATGGGCAGCGAGTTTATGATGCTTCGGGCCGATTGAAAGGCAGCCTACGCGATAATCGTTTGTATGATAATCATGGTCGCTTACTTGGCAGTACCCGAGACAACCGACTTTTTGATGCATCAGGCAGACTAGAGGGAAGCATACGGAACCAACGGATGTACGATGCTTCGGGGCGGTTGCTTGGCCGTTATGAAGGCCTCGAGATTGGGGAGCTGGTGTTGTTTTGGTGGTTCTTTAGGGCAAGTGGTTAATATCGGAAGAATTGATTATATTTGTATTCGATATTAAGAAATGGAGGGGATATGGATTGGAAATTAGCTTATCAATCGATAGAAGCGCTTTTGCCCATCGTCAATCGATTAGATGCCAAAAAACTCCAGCTTGATGCATTCAGGCCATTACCAGATTACGCTCTTAAAAGTTTGCGTAATAGTTTACGCACAGAGTTTTCGCACCACAGTACAGCCATCGAGGGAAATAGTTTAAGTTTGGCCGAAACCCGGGTTGTGCTCGAAGACGGCTTTACTGTTAAAGGAAAGAGTCTTTTTGAGCATTTTGAGGTTCATAATCATCACGAGGCCTTGGCTTATGTTGAAAAGCTTTCTGAATCTGCATTGCAGTTAAACGCGCAACATTTACATGATATTCATGCTTTGCTACTTCAAAAGCTCGAGAAAGATTTTTCTGGAAGGTATCGTAATATGGGTGTACGCATAACAGGCGCCAATTTTACACCGCCCAATGCGCTTAAAGTTCCAGATTTGGTAGAAGAGCTTTTGCAATGGAGTTATGGGTTACCCGAATCGGTACATCTCGTTGTAAAAGCTGCCCTCTTTCACCATCGTTTTGTTTGGATACACCCTTACTTTGATGGAAATGGGCGTACCGCTCGTTTGGCCACTGCTTTGCTGCTTATGCAAGCGGGTTATCCGCCAGCTTTTATCTTGGTGCAGGATCGAAAGCGGTATTACGCAGCGCTCAATGCAGCAAATCAGGGAAACTACCAGCTGTTTGTTAAGATGATGTTACTAGCTGTAGAACGATCTCTCGATTTGTACCTTGCAGTACTTGAAGATCGTACCGATGATTTTTTGCCCTTACAGCAGCTCGTAGAAGAACCCGGGGTGCCCTATGCGGCAGATTACTTAGGTTTGATGGCCCGAAGAGGGAAGTTGGCAGCCTTTAAAGAGGGCAAAATTTGGTATTCCAGTAAAGCCGCAGTACAAGAATACATCAACAATAGAGCGCGCGTACGAAGCCTTAAAATAGGCTGAGGGGCTGGTAATCAGATTACTGTTTCTTCGAACTGCTTTTGCTTTGTTGGGTGATCGGTGGTATAGTGGAGACCACGACTTTCAGCACGCTGTCGGGCCGATTTGATAATGCAGTAGGCAACTTTGAGGATATTCCGTTGTTCGAGCAGGGGTACTGATAACTTGCTTTTGGCATACAGCCATTCGGTTTCCTGGTGTAGGATGTGCAGACGGTTCCAGGCACGTTCGAGGCGTAAATCGTTGCGTACAATGCCCACGTAGGCACTCATAATGGCCTGTGTTTCGCGCAGGTTTTGGCTGATGAGGATTTGTTCGTCGGGCACCGAGGTTCCCTCGTCGTTCCAAGCAGGTATGTCGGCACGAAACGAAATTTGTTCCCAACGGGTTTCTGCATCGCAGAATATCCGGTCAGCGAAAACAACGGCCTCTAGCAGGGAGTTTGAAGCCAATCGATTGGCCCCATGCAGTCCGGTGCTGGCACATTCGCCGCAAGCATACAAGTTATGTATGCTGGTGCGGCCATGCGCATCTACCTTAATTCCTCCCACCAAATAGTGCATGGCTGGAACCACGGGCACAGGCTCCTTGGCCATGTCGATGCCAATGCTGAGGCATTTTTGATAGATATTTGGGAAATGAGAAAGCATAGTGGCATGTGGAATGTGGGTGGCATCGAGCAGCACATAGTCGGCCCCTGATTTTTTGAGCTCACTATCGATGGCACGGGCCACTATATCGCGTGGAGCCAACGATTTGCGTTTGTCATACTTGTCCATAAAAGCATGACCATGCATGTCTTTGAGTACGCCGCCATATCCGCGCACTGCTTCCGAAATCAGGAAGGCCGGGTGTTCGCCGGGGTTGTATAGTGCCGTAGGGTGAAATTGGATGAACTCCATGTTTTCGAGCCTTGCTTTAGCGCGGTAAGCCATGGCAATACCATCGCCGGTAGCAATGAGCGGATTGGTGGTGGTGCTGTATACCTGTCCTGCCCCACCCGTAGCCAATACTACTACCCGGCCCAGTATGGTTTCAATTTCTTGTGATGATGTATTGAGAGCGTAAATACCATAGCAGCAAATGTCGGAACGTTTTTTAGTAACTTCTTCTCCTAGATGATGCTGGGTGATGAGGTCGATGGCAAATTTGTGGCTATACAAGGTGATGTTGGGATGTTCGTACACCTGACTGAGCAGGGTGCGTTCAATTTCGAAGCCAGTCATGTCTTTGTGGTGCAGCACCCGCCCAACGCTATGGCCACCTTCACGTGCCAGGTCATAGCTGCCGTGTTCGTCGCGGTCGAATTGTGCACCCATGTCGATGATTTCCTGGATGCGTGCTGGCCCTTCCTGCACCACCATTTCCACGATAGGCAGTTTACAGGCACCGTCGCCAGCATCGATGGTATCTGCTACGTGTTTTTCAAAACTGTCTTGAAGTAAATCTGTGACTACGGCCACCCCTCCCTGGGCATATTTGGTGTTCGACTCGTCTTCGTCACTTTTGGTGATGATGCACACCTTGCCCAGCCGGGCGGCCTTCAAACCGAAACTCAAACCGGCAATGCCCGAGCCTACCACAATAAAATCGAATTGTTCTTGCATCTGAAAAAAACCTCGTAGAAACAACAAAGTTCTGATTTTTACGTATATTCGTTTCGTTAATTCGCAAAATCACACACGTATGAAGAAAATATTGATGACCTTGATGCTTGTTGCAGCCGTTTCTGTAATCAGCTATGCCGGAGAGGGTGATAAAAAGAAGAAGAAGAAAAAGGAGGCTACCAAAACCGAGCAAACAGATGAGAAAAAGTCTTGTAGTCCGGCTGAAGGTGAAGCCAAGCCCTGTTGCAGCAAAAAGAAAGACGCTTAATTACACGTCTTTCTCTTAAAGAAACGAAGCCCCTGGAATGGGGCTTTTTTATTACCCAACCTCAACCTGGGCTAAATTGCACCTTGTTATGCTGTTTCAGCCCAAAACGCACCTGGTCATGTGCAAAATCACTTCTTTTCGCCAAAGGCCAAATCGCCGGCATCGCCGAGGCCGGGAACAATGTAGGCCTTGGCGGTAAGTTCAGCGTCTACGGCAGCGGCATAAATCTTTACCCCTGGAATGCTCCTTTTTACATAATTGATACCGGCTTCGCTGCCAATGGCCGTTACTACAAATACTTTAGCTGGCTGACCATACTGCAATAAAGATTTATAGCTCAATACCAAACTGGTGCCGGTGGCCACCATAGGGTCGGCAATGATGAGGCTGCGGCCTTCGAGAGGCGGGCAGGAGGCATATTCAACCTTTACTTCAAATGAATGGTCGCGGTGGTGGTAACGATAGGCCGAGATGAAGGCATTGTCGGCACGGTCGAAATAGTTTAATATTCCCTGATGGAGCGGTAAACCCGCGCGTAGTATGGTAGCAACTACCGGTTCTTCGCTTGGCAATTGCATATACGCGATGCCCAGTGGGGTGGTAATTTCTTGCTCCTGGTAGTTGAGTTCTTTGCTAAGTTCATAAGCGGCAATTTCGCCAATACGTTCCATATTTCGCCGAAAACGCATGCGATCAGTTTGGACGTTTACGTCGCGTAGTTCAGCTACAAAACGGGCAATCAGCGAATTTTTTTTAGATAGGTTAACCAACATGGAGCAAACGGTTTAGGAAGGCAGGAAATTTACTGTGCGTTAATCGCATATAAAGATACGGTTTTGCACCAAATCCTGCGTAAAAACGCTGTAAACCTGGGAGCATCGAGCCTTCAAAATCGAACTCGAGGCCTGAGCCTGCATATTCGCATAGCACATGATCAATAAGACGGTGCATGGCTTGTCGCTGCTTGCCAGAAGCCGAGCTTACAGCCCACTGGTACAGCAAACGATTGCCACTGTGGAGGATGTAGCAAGCAGCCAACAGTTGGTCGCCATCGGTAGCAGTAAATAGTTGCCCTCGCCTTTTGATGCTGAGCCAAGTAACAAGGCGGTTTACCACCTCAAATTGTTCGGCTCTTAAGCCCGTGAGTGTGGGCATTTCGGTTTTTAGAAGTTGGATGAAGTCTTCCTGATTTTTAGAAGGTCCGAGTTGGATGTCTTCGTTTTTTTTGAGAATGCGCCTATGGTGGCTACTGTAAGCCTTTTGCAGCTGATCGGCTTTTTCGGGTAATGGCAAGCGATAAGTAATGCGTTCATGATTTTTCCAGCCTTTGGGAAGACTTATAGGGGCTGGCAGGTCAATTTGAATATCAGCCAAGGGCGCCAAGTCTGAAATAGCCTTAAGCAGGCTGCTTAGTTCAAATTCTGAATTGTTTGGAGGGTAAATGGGGCTAAAATGTTGACTGAATAAAGGTTGACGAATTTGCCTTATGCCCCATTTTTTTTGTATACAAATGGGGAAGCGCACCCCTTGGTCTGACTGCAAGTATCCCCAGGAAGGGGCAATTTCATCGAGGTAAGTGCTTAGCATATAGATGGAGCTGCCCGGTTGGCCATGCAGTTGGCTATCCCACTCAACAGGATCGAGCGACTTGTGGGAGATGTAAGTCCATGTAGTCATGATTGTGATGCTTCGGCGATCAGGTGTTCATACACTTCGCGCCAGCCAATCCATGGGCCATGCTCACCAACAGAGCTGTTGTGCCAAAGGCTTATAAAGCAACCTTCTACCGCTTTTACTTCTTCGATGAGTTGGCTGATGAGCACTTTAGCTTGCTCGGGCTTAAGTTGCATGTATTGTTGTAGACCGGTATCCATAACGCAAGTGGGGTATATCATTAATGCTGTTGGTGCTTCCTGGTCGAGATCGTAATAAAAATGTGGAGTAGCTGTCCCCGACCTGAAGCCTGGGTGTTTGGCATAGGCCATACTGAAGTCGGCTTCAAAATCACGTTTGATAAGTTCGCGGTAGGTGCCGGGTAGTCGTAGTTTTAAAAAATGCTGGCGACTTAATGTTACTGGCCGGTTTAGGATGTCTTCGAGTAGGCGTCTTTCGCGGTCGATGAGTTGGGGCTGAATGTTGGATCGATAAGAAGGGTGTAAACCTACCCGATAATGATCGGCTGTACTTTTAATCCGTTCGCGATAGGCTTCACGATAAGGCGAGTGGGCGTTATCGTAACCTCCATAATCGCCCATAAGAAAGAAAAAAACGGGATTTCCGCCTGATTTTTTATGCTGATGGTGCAAGAAGTCAAAATTATCGAAAGGATCGGTTCTTCGTTCTTTGAGGACATCGATTCGTTCGGAGAGCTGTTCCCAGTTTCTATTTTTTACATCTTGCATCATGCCATAAGCGGTACGGAACACCCCTTTATGTTTGTAGGCGAAGAGCTGGTCAACGTCAATGGTTGGTAAAAAGCTGTATCGTCGGTCGGGCATGGGGAGCTCGGGCCAGCGTTTGCGCAGGTGTACGGCCAGAAGGATTGCATAGTGGTCGGCCAGTGGTTTTTGCAACCACTGCTGTTCTACGAAGAGATTGCCATCGGGCTTAAACCTGTCGTGGTTATCGGTAATGTGGGGCAGGTATTCTTCGTATCTGGAAACCAGGTAAAAAATGGCAGCAAATGGATCGAAGGGGATGTCGTAGCGTTGGTGTGTTCTGAAGATGACCGGAAGCTCGTCGAGATAAGCAGGCCGCAGATTTTGTTCGTACAGTCCTTTTTCGAAGAGAAGGTCAACGGCCCGGATGCGCAAACCGGTTTCGAACTGCATTGGATCGGCACAGTACACCAGCAATGGTCCTTGGATGAGGTTTACTTGTTTGCTGTCGGTAATGAGTCGGTAATGAAAACCCAACAAGGTGCGGAACACCAAATCCATGGTATAGCGCAGACGGGGGCCGATTTTGTCGGTATATATATGCAGAACGGGCGCTTGCATGGCACGAATATAGTTCTTAGCCTTTAAGGCACGGCTGTATACGGCTGGTTATGTATATTTTTTAGTTTATTGGGCAAATGAAATGCGATATTTTCGGGTGAATACGTTTATTTGCAATATGCGTAAATTACTATTATTACTAATGCTTGGCTTACTTGGATCGGCCTGTGCATCGAAGCGGGGATGTAATTGTCCTAGTTTTTCGTTGCAGGAAGCTACCATGATTGTTGAAACTGCTTAACAATTTTTTGCAGAAGGGAACCATTTAAGCCATTAAAGCTTTTTAATTGGCACGGGTGCCATATACCAACGGCAAAGCTTACGTATATTAGCAGCACCTGTTCGTCGGATATGTTGGAAGTCGAAGAGGTACACACCAAAACAAGGAACAACTTGAGCCTGACGCCTGAAATGAAAAATAAGGTGTTCGAAGAGGAGTTTTATCCGCATATGGATGCTTTGTACAACTTCGGATACCGACTTACGCTTAACGACGATGATGCCAATGATTTGGTGCAGGAGACCTATTTGAAGGCTTTTCGATTTATTGATACGTATCAGCAGGGCACCAATGCCAAAGCCTGGCTGTTTCGGATTATGAAGAACAGTTTTATCAATGATTTTCGGAAAAAGACGAAGGAACCCGACAAAACGGATTACGATGAGGTGGAGCAAGTGTATAATTCGGAGGATGCGCATTATGCAGCAACCGTTGATTTGCGTCACGAAGTATTTGGAGGTCGGTTAGGCGACGAAATTACGGCTGCTTTGAACGCGCTACCGGTAGATTTTCGATTGATTATGCTGCTGAGCGATATAGAAGGATTTACGTATGAGGAAATGTCGAAGATTATAGGCATACCCATAGGTACGGTTCGTTCACGCTTGCACCGAGCCCGCAATATGATTAAAGATAAGATAAAAGCCTATGCCCGATCCCAGGGTTATAAAGTTGATGAAGCATGAATCGGAAAGACAATATGTGCTTTAAGGTAGTGGAAAAGATTCCGCTTTACCTCGACGGGGAAATGTCGGAATTTGAAGTCCCTATTTTTTTAGAACACGTGGAGCATTGTCATAAATGCCTTGAGAAGTATGAAATTGAAAAAACCTTCAAAGAGGTCATTCGGCAGAAATGCGAGCGAAAATGTGTCAATCAGCAACTCGTGAGCAATATCAAGAATAAAATTAGTATGCTTTTGGCTCGTGGTTAGGGTATAGCCACGGGCATATCGGCTTTGCGCCAGGCAAGCATACCTCCTTTGAGTTCGTATAATTGTTCAAAGCCCATTCGCTGCATCATGCTCAGGGCATTATTGCTTCGACCGCCCGAGCGGCAATAGATCAGGTAGGTTTTTGATTTATCGAGTTGGGCGATGGCTGCTTCGAAGGAGGCTGTTTCGTAATAATCGTATTGTTTGGCTCCGGCAATAAACCCGCTTTCGAATTCTTCTACCGTGCGTACATCGAGGAGTACAACATGGGCCGATTTAAGTTTATCGGCAAATTCAGTTACTTCTAATTGATTGCTTTGTTTTTGTGTGTTTGAACCGCAGCTAAATAAGCTGAGCATTAGGGTTAGGAGGAATAGATTTTTCATAAGCCCGGATTTTTCATTCCAAATTAGTCATTCTCAGCGTAAAACCAACTATTTTCGCGCCTATGCCATACGATTTTCATAAAGACCATGCCTATTATCTGGCGTTTTTGGCCGAAAACACGCGAAAGAGCATTATACCATTTATTGTGCCTCATTTGGCTGTTCCGCTTTCAGATGCCCGGGTTTTGGAATTGGGCTGTGGAGAGGGGGGTAATTTGCGGCCATTTGGGGAGGCAGGTGCCCATTGCACGGGCATTGATTTGAATGCGGTAAAAATTGAAGCTGGCCGGGAATTAATGGCTGATTTGGTGAAGACAGGCAGGATGGAGCTTTTTGCAGAGGATATTTTTAATGCTGATATAGAGCGGCAATTTACCGGTCGGTACGATTTAATTATTTTGAAGGATGTAATTGAGCATATTCCCAATAAGGACAAGGCTTTACTGCAAATGCATAAGTTTTTAAAGGAAGATGGGTTACTTTTTATAGGCTGGCCACCTTGGCGAATGCCGTTTGGCGGGCATCAGCAGATTGCGGCATCAGGCTTGTTGAAAAAGCTACCCTGGTTTCATTTATTACCAAAAAGCCTATATGTAGGAGTTTTGCGGATGTTTAATGAACCGAAGGAAGTGGTGGAAGAATTGGCTGAGATTCACGATTATCGCGTAAGCATTTCCCTGATGAATAAGCTTTACAAACTATGTGGATTTGAAATTCGTGCAGAGCGACATTATTTGGTGAACCCTATTTACGAGCACAAATTTGGTCTTAAAACCCGTGAGCAATGGCCGATAATCAGGAGAACTCCGTGGTTTCGCGACTTTTTAACGAGTAGTTGCTATTATTTACTTGGCAAGCAGAAGGGTTGAAGTTTGAGGGCATGAAGCAAAAAATCCACACGCATTGCTGGTGTGGACTCTTTGTTCATAGGTTTAGTTCGAATGATAAGCCAAAGGTCGGGCTCACTTGGCTTAAAAAAAATACCCTGATCGGGGTATTTATTCAATGAGCTTGTTTGCAAGACCGAATTTTATTAGTCCAACGATGCCATTGGTGCCTGTTTTTTTGTAGATGTTTTTTCGGTGGGTTTCTACGGTACGGATACTTATTTCGAGCGCATCTGCTATTTGACGATTGCTTTTTTCCTCGTAAATCAGCGTGAGGATTTCACGTTGTTTCTTGGTTAATGTGAGCATAGGTTTTAGTTTGAGCATGCAATCTAGGCTTGGTGGCCTGCAAAGTCAATACCACATTCAGGGTATTTTAAATGATTTTATGTTCGAGTGCATATTTCATCACACCGACCACCGAATGTGCTCCGGCTTTGCGAAAAATGTTTTTTCGGTGCGACTCTACGGTGCGTTCGCTGATAAACAGTTTGTCGGCGATTTGTTTGTTTGAATACTCTTGACTAATGAGTTTCACGATTTCAATTTCTCGTTCGGTGAGTTGAGAGGCTTGGTTACGTTGTTGAGTTTCGAGCAGCTTGATATTGGCGTCGGGGCTGATGTATTTTTCGTTTTGCATCACGGCCCAGATGGCTTTTAGGAGTTCATCTTTTGAATTGCTTTTGAGCACATAGGCGTGTACAGCGAGTTGAAGTACATCTTTAATTACTTCGGCTTCGTCGTGCATGCTCAACACTACGATTTTAAGTTTTGGGAATTGCTCGATAACTTCTTGCAGAAATTGGGTGCCTTTGGTATCGGGCAAGCTCAAGTCGGTAATGAGCAAGTCGGCTTCCACAAAGCCCAAAAGCCGTAAGGCCATTCTTGCGTTTTCGGCTTCGCCGACAACATCAAAATCGGGTTCAGCACTTAGTAGGGTTTTGATGCCTTCGAGTAGGATACGGTGGTCGTCGACCAGAAGTATTCGACATTTTTTGAGTGCATCCATAGGGCAGGTTTGGTTTTGGTTTGTGGTGGTGGTTACAAATTAGCGTAATTCTATTCAATATGAAAAGGTTGATTTATTTTTTCTCCAATCGCTTTTCGGTGAAAAATTGTTTGAGTAGTTGGCTGCAATCTGTTTCCAATAAACCTTGGTGGTAATGTGTTTTTGGGTGAAGCAGTTGGCCAAAGCGGTTACATCCTCTTTTTGGGTCGGGGGCTCCGGCATAGATAGCTCCTATTTGTGACCAGAAGAGTGCTCCGGCACACATCACGCAGGGTTCGAGGGTAACATATAGACGGCAATTTTGCAGGTATTTGCCGCCCAATTGGTTAGCGGCAGCGGTGATGGCTTGCATTTCGGCATGAGCGGTAACATCGTTCAGATGTTCGGTGAGGTTGTGGCCTTTACCGATGATGCGGTTTCCTGCCACTATTACGGCACCTACAGGCACTTCGCCAAGTTGGTAAGCCTTTTGGGCTTCTTTTAGTGCTTCGCGCATCCAGTAAGCGTCATCAAAAGGGTTAAGCATCGACATGGGTCATTTTTTATCAAAAATGCAGATTTATTTTGGATACAGGAGGTTGCTGAACCTTGTATTCGTAGGCAGGGGACCGAAATCCTCCTTTCGAATGTGTATTTTTGCATTCGAAAAAGAGGATCATGCAGAAAGCTATTATGCAGCGCGCCTGGGAATTGATGTGTACCGCCCGGGCCATGGCTGACATCTACGATGAAAATCGCCCAATTGCCAAATATGTACATTCAACCTCCAAAGGTCATGAGGCCATTCAATTGGCGACTGGGTTATTGTTGCAGGCGCACGACTATGCGAGTTTGTATTATCGTGATGAGTCTGTTTTATTGGCCATGGGATTTAGGCCGTATGAATTGATGCTCCAGTTGCTGGCCAAGGCGGAGGATCCATTTTCGGGTGGGCGGACTTACTATGCGCATCCATCGGTGAAGCGCGAAGGTATGGCAACCATTCCGCATCAAAGTAGTGCCACAGGCATGCAGGCAATTCCCGCCACAGGTATGGCACAAGGGGTGTTGTATTTGGAGCATCAGGGATTGCTAGTTTCTGGTTTAAGTCCGGTGGTGCTTTGTTCGCTGGGTGATGGTTCGGTAACCGAAGGTGAAGTGGCTGAAGCTTTTCAGATGGCAGTTTTGCATCAGATGCCCATTATTTATTTGGTACAGGATAATGATTGGGGTATAAGTGCCACTGGCAAAGAAATGCGCGCCATGGATGCTTATGAGTATGCAGCCGGTTTTAAAGGCTTAAAGCGAAAGCAAATTGATGGCACTGACTTTGTGAAATCTTACAAGGGCATGCAGGAAGCCTTTGACTATGTACGTGAAAAAAGGGCACCTATTTTGGTACATGCAGCAGTGCCTTTGCTTGGGCACCATACCTCCGGTGTGCGTAGGGAGTGGTATCGAACTGAGGCCGACTTGGCTAAGCACGGCAAGAAGGATCCATTTGATAAGTTGCGTAAACAGATGCTGGAGGCGGGTTTTTGGGAAGAGGAGCTCAATAAAATGGCTGAAGGGGCCAGGATGTTGGTGGCTGTTGATTTTGATGCGGCGGTAGCGGCACCAATACCTGCTGATGATACGCTGTTCTTACATGAATTTGCCCCTACACCGATTATCGAGGAAAAGGGAAACCGCCAGCCGACTGGCCGGGAAAAAGTGGTGATGGTAGATGCTGCCTTGCATGCGGTAGAGGAAATATTGCGCAAACATCCTGAAGCCTTGTTTTATGGGCAGGATGTAGGACGTACACTGGGAGGTGTTTTCCGGGAAGCCGCAACACTGGCTGATAAGTTTGGCGATGAAAGGGTATTCAATACTCCAATTCAAGAGGCCTATCTGGTGGGTTCTACGGCAGGCATGTCGGCTGTAGGCACGAAGCCGATCGTGGAAATTCAGTTTGCCGATTATATCTGGTCGGGCGTTAATCAGCTGGTGGTTGAGCTCAGCAAGAGTTGCTATTTGAGTAATGGCCAGTTTCCGGTGCAAAGTCTAATTAGGGTTCCTTGTGGTGCTTATGGGGGCGGAGGCCCCTATCATAGTGGTTGTATTGAGTCGGCTATTTTAAGTGTACGTGGTATTAAAGTGGTCTATCCGAGCAACGCAGCTGATATGAAAGGCTTGATGAAGGCAGCTTTTTACGATCCCAACCCGGTGGTGATGTTTGAACATAAAGGGTTGTATTGGAGCAAGGTGCCCGGCACCGAAGGTGCCAAAACCGTAGAGCCCGATGAGGACTATATAATTCCTTTAGGTAAAGGTCGGGTGGTACAAGAAGCCATGCCGCATAAAATAGAGATGGGTGAAAGCTGTGTGGTGATTACTTATGGCATGGGGGTGTATTGGGCATTAAATGCCGCCAAGCATTTTCCGGGAGCTATAGAAATTATCGATTTACGGACTTTAAACCCGGTTGACGAAGAGCTTTGCCGTGAAGCGATTCGGCGCCATGGCAAAGCCCTGGTGCTTACAGAAGAGCAACTGCAGAATAGTTTTGCCGAAGCATTGGCACATCGTTTAGGCAAGGCCTGTTTTCGCTTTCTCGATGCGCCAGTTGACACCATGGGGGCTGAAAATTTGCCGGCCATCCCCCTTAACGATCGGTTGGAGCAGGTAATGCTGCCTACCCCTGACAAAGTGAAACTGCGGCTCGAAGCTTTGTTGCAGGGCTAGCAAATGATTATTAATGACATATTTTTCATAGCTTAGAAAAACTAAACCTGAGTTATGAAAGTAGTTTTAACCCTTTTGGGGCTTTTTTTGGCGACGGCGCAATGGGCATTTGGCCAAGCGCCACAATTAGAAATTACCCAGATCAATCGAAATAGTTCCGATACCAATGCGGTAAGTTTGCAATATAATCTTACCGATGGCGATAATGACGATTGTGAAGTATGGCTTCGTTACTCAACGGATGGGGGACGAAGTTTTCGCAACCTTCATGGTGCCACCGGAGATTTGGGTTATCCAATAAGCCCTGGAAGTGGCAAGCAAGTTCAGTTTTCGACACAAACGCTGCAAAATGTAGGTGCAGTAGCTGTCATAATTCGGCTGGTGGCTAGCGATCGCAAGCTGGTGGATATAGCAGATTTGGTGGCACAGGTTGATAGCAACCGCATGAAAGCTATGGTACAGCAGTATGCCATTCCGCGACATTATATAAGTCAACAATCGAGCTTAAATGCCATACGTGATAGTGTTGAGGCCCGTTTGCAAGCAACGGGTTTGTCGGTTTACCGACAGCCGTTCGTGTTTAATGCGGTAAATGTGGCCAATGTGTTAGCGAGGCAATCGGGTCATCGACGTGATTCGTCGGTTTGGATTGTAGATGCGCATTTTGATGGGGTGGCGAATACTCCTGGAGCCGATGATAATGCTTCGGGGGTAGCGGGAATGCTTGAAATAGCCCGGATATTAACTGAATACGAGTTTGAAGAAAGCCTACATTATATAGGATTTGATGTGGAAGAAGCCGGATTAATTGGCAGCAACCGCTATACAACACAGGCTATTTCACCGGGTGATTCCATCAAAGGGGTTTTTAATTTTGAGATGATCGGTTATTATTCCGATGCGCCTAACAGTCAGCAGTTGCCTGCAGGTTTTGATCAGTTGTTTCCTTCGGTTTCGGCTGCGGTGCTAGCCGACAGCTCGCGTGGAAATTTTTTGACCAATGTGGGTAATGTAAATTCGCTCCCTTTAATTGCTTTGTTCGATACAGCTGCAGCGCGCTATGTTCCAGCGCTTAGGGTATTGTCGTTGGCTGTACCCGGAAATGGACAAATAGCGCCAGATTTGCGTCGCAGTGATCATGCCATGTTTTGGGATAGGGGTTATCAGGCGCTTATGCTTACCGATGGGGCAAATTTCAGAAACCAGCAATACCATTTGCCCGGTGACAGCATGGCCATCCTCAATTTTGAATTTATGACCAATGTGGTGAAGGCAACCTTGGCTGCTGCGGCGATGGCTGCCCGTCCGATGAGCGCAGGAAAGGCGGATATTAGCTATCCTTTTGCGCTGTCTTTAGACGATGCACATGCACATCATGCCCACTGCCGGATGCGTTTGGTGCCGAACCCTAATGACGGGGTATTTGAAATTATTATTGATGGGTGTGAACGGCCATTTGGTCCTGCCGACCTGCGCATTTTTTCGCTCGACGGACGTGAGCATTATCATCAGCGACTTAGTCCTGCCTTGGAGCACCGCATCAAACCCGACATCAAGCTGCCAAAAAACACGTATTTGGTGGTAGTAGATAATGGACATGAGGCCCTTACCGAAAAACTTCTGGTGTATTGATGCAGAACTGCTTATAAAATGCTTGGGGAAGTTGTGAGGATTCATTTTCTTTGTGCCGCTGTGGACTGATTTGTATCGATTGCAACCACGTAAAAAAAAGTGCTAAAGACTCTTCTTGCCTTGCGTGCACTTTCGGTTCAGTCAGTTTAGTTTTTAACCATTTTAATCAACTGACACGAATGTCTTATTTTTTTACCTCAGAATCGGTTTCGGAAGGGCATCCCGACAAGGTAGCCGACCAGATTTCAGACGCTCTTCTTGATGCATTTTTAGCGCAGGACCCAAATTCGAAGGTGGCTTGCGAAACATTGGTTACCACCGGGCTTACGGTACTTAGCGGTGAAGTAAAAACTGAAGGGTATGTAGATGTACAAAAGGTGGCTCGCGAAACCATCCGCCGCATCGGTTACACCAAATCGGAATATATGTTCGATGCCGATAGTTGTGGTGTTATCTCAGCCATTCATGAGCAATCGCCCGACATTAACCAAGGCGTCGAAAAAGCCCGTCCTGAAGAGCAAGGTGCTGGCGATCAGGGCATGATGTTCGGTTACGCGACCAACGAAACCGACACTTATATGCCTTTGGCCCTTGAGTTGAGCCATTTGTTGCTTCGCGAATTGGCAGCCATCCGCAAAGAAGGCAAGGTAATGAAGTACCTCCGTCCCGATGCCAAAAGCCAGGTAACCATCCGTTACAGCGAAAAGCACAAGCCTGAAGCCATCGACGCTGTGGTAATTTCTACCCAACACGATGATTTTGTGAATACTGGCAATGCCAAGGAAGACCAAAAGGCCATGCAAGACCGGATCAGCGCCGATATTCATAAGTACCTGATGCCTCGCATTAAAAAATTGGTTCCTGTACGTGTTAAGCGCTTGTTTACTGACGACATAAAGTTTCATATTAACCCTACTGGTGTGTTTGTAATTGGTGGTCCGCATGGCGATACCGGTCTTACAGGCCGTAAAATCATCGTAGATACCTATGGCGGCAAAGGGGCACACGGTGGAGGTGCTTTTTCAGGCAAAGACCCTTCAAAAGTTGACCGTTCGGCTGCATACGCTACCCGTCACATTGCCAAAAACTTGGTAGCCGCAGGAGTTGCCGAACAGGTGTTGGTGCAGGTGGCCTATGCCATTGGCGTGGCTGAGCCGGTGGGCTTGTACGTGAACACCTATGGTACTGCCAAGGTGAAGGATGCTGATGGCCGCAAGCTGAGCGATAGCGTGATTGCCGAAAAAATCGCTGGTTTGTTCGATATGCGTCCGGGTATGCTCATCAAGCGTTTGGGCTTGTTGAATCCAATTTATAGCGAAACGGCTGCTTATGGCCATATGGGTCGCGAAGCACAAAAAGTAAGCAAAACCATCAGCTGGGGTAGCCGTGCTACCGACAGCAAGACCTTGAATGTTGAGCTCTTCACTTGGGAGAAGCTCGATATGGTGGAGCCGGTGAAGCAGGCCTTTGGGTTGTAAGCCGAAATTTTATGTAGTAAAAAGCCGTCCTGAGTAATTGGGGCGGCTTTTTTACATTTACTTCATATCCGTGTGATTGTCAGAACAGAAGCAGCGGTCTTTTTCTCACCGCTGAAGCGCAGAGGCTATTCTTATTTTAAGCATTGTTAATGGCTGTTGCTGCCCGTGGGTCTTTGAGTGGCCTTTTTTATCAGTGGTACTAGAGGCTACGGCTGGCCGCGTACCGACGATGCCATTGCATGTCGGCAACTAAAGAAGGAATCGGAGCCTTTTGGACAGCGCTGCTTACGCAGCTAGTCCGGTACCGACGATGCTGTCGGCATCTGAAGAAGGTCGCAGAGCCAAGCCTTCGGCATACTTGCTAAAAGGCAGATGAACAGTTTGCATTTTTAGGTGCTTTGATTTTTGCGCTCATGTAGCAAGCAGAATTTCCAGGCTGGAAGCATGCGGATGGTGTAGCCTTCTTGTTGTATCTCGTCTTCCTGATGGTCGGTTACCAGCCAAAGATTGTTGCAGTTAATGGCCTTGGCTGCTTCCAGTAGTCCGGCTATTTCGCGTTTAAGTGTGTCGGCTTCATACACTTCCCAGCATACCTGAACCAGTTGCTCTACTTGCTGATGGCGGGCCACTACAAAATCGCATTCTTTTTTGCCTTTGTAAAAAAAGAACTGGCTCGACAAATCGGCCATTCGCCGCAGTTGCAGGTAAACCAGGTTTTCGAGCATCACGCCCTTGCCTTCACTCAATTGCGGACTCAGTGCCCTTAGCAAACCATTGTCGATGAGGTAGTACTTCTTTTCGCTGCTTTGTTCTTTCACCATGGAGGGCTCGAACTTGGGCAATGGCAAAAAAAGGTAGATGGCGTCAAGCTGCGCTATCCATTCGTACAAGGAATTTTTGCTCACTGCCAGTCCGGCCGATTTGAGCTCGTTGAATAGTTTCTGTATAGAAATCGGTTTGCTGATGTTTACGATTAAGCGGCGTATAAAGTAGCGCAGTGCCGGTAAATTGCGGATGTCGTAACGCTCTACCATATCGCGATACAGCATGAGGTGGTAATACTCTTGCAGTATTTTGTCGCGGAAAGGTGTATCGTCGAGCACCAGTTCGGGGAAACCGCCTTGCTGGTAGTAGCTATTGAAGGCTGCTTGTAGCATTGCGTTTTGGCGCGAGCTGCCGTAGCTACTGTCGAGCTTTTTGAAGTTGCAATATTCGCTAAACGATAGGGGGAAATACTCGAACTGCAGCGTTCTGCCGCGTAGCGAAGTTGCTATTTCCGAAGAGAGCAGCCGTGCGTTGGAGCCGGTTATAAATACATTTTGGGTTTCCTGATCGTACAGTCTGCGTACAAATTGCTCCCAGCCCGTGCATTGTTGCACTTCGTCTAAAAACACATATACCTCGTTCATGGGTATGTGCGGATAAAGCTCGCGATAGGCTTGCAATATGAGGTCGAAACTTTCGGCGGTGAAGGGCAAGCGTTCATCGTCGAAGTTCAAGTACAACACCTTTTCTATGGATGTACCTTCGGCTAGTAAGGCATCTACGGCCAAAAGCATGGCGCTCGATTTGCCAGATCGCCGAACTCCTTTGGCTACCACCACCTTACGACTATGCAAGGGCAAAGCATCTTCCCGTGTTACCAAGACTGGTTGATGGCGATCCTGGAAGTTTTTGATGAGTTGCTGTATGACTTCTTTGCGTATCACCTGACAAATATAGCAAAAATATCCTTTTTATAGGCTCAATAATTTGTTTATTGTATTCTTAAAAAGGATTAGTATGTTTAAATCATCCTTTAGAAAAGGATAAATTATAATATTATGTCGTTGTTCTAGGGGAATTTATTGCAAATTCATCCATCGCAACCAGCCAGAAGTTTGGCCGGGCGATTGGAGTAGCAGGAGGTAGATGCCTGGAGCTAATGAGGGAGCAATCAGCTGTTTTCCGGCCACCAAAGCTTGTTTATAATGGCATTTTCCTTGTAAATCGAATATTTGCAGTTCACCACTTGCGTCGGTATCTACATAAAAAGCGCTACCGGGATTGGGGTACAGTCGGAACCAGCTGCTTTGCGACGCTTTTTTGGTTATCGAATTCGGGCTGGCTCCACAAGCTGTTAGAAAGGCTGTATTGCCAAAATAGTGTGTGGCCAAAAAGCGGTTGGTTAGCAGTCGCAAGGTATCGGCATATCGCGCACGGTTGGCGGCATTATCGCGTATGCCTATTCGGTAATGTTCGAGCTGAATAGCATCTACCGTTCCGCCATGTTTACTGCCGTGTCTGTCGGTAATGTAACCGCCACTGAAAAAGGGTTCGCCAAGATGTGGAGCCGTATCTTGTTGCGAAGGAACAGCCGGATAGCCTGCATCTTGAAGCCAAGTGCCCAGGGCATCTTCGCCTTGTAACAGCTCGGCATGGGTGAGCTGGCCTTGGTTTATGGCCACCAAGCTCCGTATCCCGCTGCGCTGTACCCTGAAACTGCTGTTAATGGCCGAATCGCCTGCACGTAAATGATCAGCCGTAAGTTGATAACCCAGTTCAATACGCTGAATGGTGTGGGCGTGGCCATGCAAATCGAGCAACAGACCTTTGCCAAAGTGCAGTTGTACGCTGTCGCGTGCGGCTTGTACAAAATGGTGGAAAGCGCGCCATATGGCCATACCTTGGGGATGATCGCAACTGGCTTCACTCGAATCGCGATTTGGGTCGAGTTTGCGGCGGTGCAGGTGCGAAATCACCACATGAGGTCGGCAGGGGTGATGCAGGTTGTAAATGGAGTCGATGGCCTGTGCCAGCTCCAGGGTGTTGGCATCTTGCACGGTGGTTGCGCCCGGACAACTCCGATCGGGCAACGAATCGGGCGTGTGATAGCCGCCATGCGGGGCGGTGATGATTAGGGGAAGGTTGCCACAGCGGTACTCGATAAAGCCGTCGGGCGACCAATACGTTTGTCCAGCCGTGAAGGCCTGACCGCCGGCGAGCAGCTGACAGCAGCTCAGCGCGATAAGTAAGAGGTATTTCATCATGCGTTTGTGCTGTAAATATCTGCCATAGCCACAAGAAAGCGATGGACTTTGGATAGATGGAGGCTTGCAGCTGGCTTTTTTGGATGAGTGGCTTTGGTTTCTGCCATTTGCATGGGGCCAGGCACAAAAAAAGCCCGGAGTAAACCCCGGGCTTGTGATAAATGCGATCGCGCTTAGCGGAAAGTCACCTTGTGGTGGCTTTGCCATTGCAGGGGTACTTCAAGGGGTGAAGTGAATCAAGTGTGGTTTTCCTTCAATATTTCTAAACCCCAAATATGGTCCCTGCTCCGAATACGATAAGCCTGTGAGGTTATGAATGTAAAAAGAAGGAAGCTTTCGGTGGTCCACATCTTTCACATAGCTACCATCTAAAACAGACACATACCTAAAATTTGAATTTCTCATTTGTTCCATATTGATGGTCGCCACAACCACGCAGGGTTGGTTTTCTACGAATAGAATAGGGGATAAAATCATGGTTGAGTCAGGGCTAGTAAAGAACAGTTCTTTTTGGTCCATATCGACAATTTCAAAGCCATTTGAAAAGAGATGATAAGTTCTATCTCCAATAGGGACTGAATAATTAAATTTCATCCCCATTATCATGGATCGATAATTATTTGGAGGTAATCGGAAGCTGGAAGGAAAAGAGATGGCTGGGGCATCGGGGCTGCTTAGGCCAATTAATACAGGTAAAGTTGTTTCATCTGCATATTCAACATCTACAAATATGTTTGGGCTTTGAGCGGTATTGGGCGTTGAGAATCCCTTCCTAATAATCGGCTTTGGCTCAGTCTCAGGTAGGTTAACGAAAAGAATTTTTTTACTTCTGAATGTAGTTGAGTCGAAAAGAAGCACAATGACCCTGTGAAATGCTAGCATGTATTCATATTGATGACTCTCAATTACGAAATCAGCAAAAAGCCCGATGTCTGGACCTACTCTCAAGAAATAGAAATTTGAAAAAAATAAATCTTCTTGCCATGCTTTGATCTTATGAACTTGCTCACCTTCCGTTTTTACATAACTAGTATCAAAAACCTTAAAAAATTCGTCCCTGAGGTCTATTATCTGCAAGGCAGAAAGGTCTTCTCCATAATAAATATGCCGTTTTTTCTTGCTTAAAAACAGGAATGTATTGTTGAATTGGGCAACCCTAGTGACAGCAGTCATTGTATCTCCATTACTTAGTGCCAAAGGATGAACGGATTCGATTTTTTGAGAGAACCCCGACAAGCTGAGTAAAGAGCAAAGAATTAGTGTAAGTTGAATGCGCATAAGGTGTTTATGCCCTGCTCGAAAGCAGGGCATTTTTATTAGTTAAGGTATCCAATTATGCTTCCGCCTTGACCAAGGCCGTTCCCTGGATCAGTGACTTCGAAACTAGTAAATGTGATAATTTCTTCATTCACTACGATGACAGCCTGACCAGCACTATTCATCCAGATGCAACATGGGTCGTAAGGAGCAGGGCATTTAACAATGTAACAATCGGAATTATCAGGGTCAACAGAAGTGTGGTTAGTGCCTTTTTTGAAGCAGCTTTCGCCTGGACCGGCATATGACCAGCAAGTGCTTTCTAGTTTTGATTGATCACTCTTTGCTTAAGGGCCGGTGCTGGCAAATGCAGTTAAATTGAACGCAAGCAAAGCTGCGCTCAGGATCATTAATTTTTTCATTTTTGTTAAGTTTAAAGTTATAAAAATTCACTCGAGTTCTCAAATCAAAAAAAAAAAACGAATGCACCAAATATTTTAGTAAAAAATTATAGGACATCCCAGTGACTCCGCTAACTAATACTATTGGTTTTGGAACAAAAGTTGCGTTTAAATCATTTGCTGCTGTATTTTGTACTTTTTTCTGTAGCAACTTTATTTTGTAGATCGATGACTAGTTGAGCTTCAATAATTTAAACAGCTATATAGAATTGAAGAACAAAAAAGCCCGGAGCAATTGCCCCGGGCTTGGTAATTTTTTAAGCTTCGATTAGCGGAATGTCAGCTTGTGGGTGGCTTCGCCATTGCAGGTGAACTTCAAGGGATGAAGTGAATCAAATGTGGTTTACCATCAATGTTTCGGAAACCACATTGAATCTCTGAAGAATAGTCAGATAGACCGGTTAAGTTCTGTATATAATGGCTAGGTAATTGTTTGTAATCTGCAATTTTTATTAAGCTACCATCCATTACAGATAGGAATCTGTAATTAACGGCTCTCATTTGTTTAAAATCAATATCTGCCACTAAAACGCAGGTATGATTTTGTACGAATAGTATTGGTGAAAGAATTTCGCTCGATTCCGGGCCTATAAAAAGGATTTCTTTTTTATCCATGTCGATAATTTCGAAGCCATTGGAATACAAATGACGAACCTCATTATTTATGAGCACTGAATAGTTTAATTTTCTACCAATATATCCTGAGCGCAATGAATTTGGCGGTAGTTGAAAATCAACAGGAAAACTAATCACTGGTGTATTAGGAGCACTCAAACCGATAAATACAGGTAGGCTAGTTTCTTCTTCATATTCAACATCAACATATATGTATGGATTCAAAGCAGTATTTGGTGTATTCAAAACGTTTCTGATTATTGGCTGGGGTTCGGTTTTTGGAAGGTCTATAAAAAGTATCTTTTTACTTCGGAAGGTTGTAGAGTCGAAAAGCAGAATGAATACTTTATGATAAGGTAGCATGTATTCGTATTGATAACTTTCAATTACAAAATCAGCGGCTATACCAATATCTGGCCCAATTCTTATAAAGTGCAGATTAGAAAAAAATAAATTTTCTCGCCAATCTTTCACCTTATGAATAGATTCGGCCTCACTTTTTACAGCACTTGAATCAAAGACCTTAAAGAACTCGTCTCTAAAGTCCAATTTGTAAAGGTTGTTCAGGTTTTTGCCAAAATAGAGATCGCGTTTGTTTGTACTCTTAAACACGTAAGTGTCATTAAATTGTGCTGCTGCTGTTATGGGGGTCATGGGCTCACCACTACTGAGTGAAAGTGGATGAGTAGACTCAATGGTTTGGGCATTTCCATAGGAAATGAACAATGAGTAAAATAGCAAAATTGTTTTAACACGCATGAATTGAGATTTAAATACCCTGCTCGAGAGCAGGGTATTATTTTAATATAGGCAGCCAATAATACTTCCGCCTTGACCTGCGTCATTACCGGGATTAATTACCGTAAACTCTGAAAAAGTAATGGTTTCTTCATTCACAACAATGATTGCCTGACCAGCACTATTCAGCCATATGCAACAGGGAGGGAATGGAGGAGGGCATTCTACAGTCACACAACCATCACCAGTGGGTTCGGCAGAAATCTTGCTTGTCCCATACTTCCAGCAAGTTTCACCCGGACCAGCATAAGTCCAGCAAGTACTTTCAAGCCTAGATTCATTCGTTTTTGACTCAGGTGTCGTACCCGCAAAAACTGTCAAATTGAGCGCAAACAGGGTGACGCTCAGCATCATTAATTTTTTCATTTTGTTAAATTTAAAGTTATAGAAGTTTACTCGAGTTCTCAAATCAAAAAAAAAAAAAACGAATGCACCAAATATTTTAGTAAAAAATTATGGGAAATCCCAGTGACTTCGCTAACTAATACTATGGGTTTTGAAACAAAAGTTGCGTTTAAATCATTTGCTGCTGTATTTTGTACTTTTTTCTGTGGCAACTTTTTTTTGTGAATCGATGACCAGTTGAGCTTCAGTAATTTAAACAGCTGTATAAAATTGAAGCACAAAAAAGCCCGGAGCAATTGCCCCGGGCTTGGTAATTTTTTAAGCTTCGATTAGCGGAATGTCACCTTGTGGGTGGCTTCGCCTTTTTCGGTGATTACACGAACAAAGTACATGCCTGCAGGCAAGTCGTTGCGCTGAACGCGATAGTACTCGTCCATGATATTACGCTCTATGCGAACACGCTTACCGATAATGTCGATGAGCTCTACCTCGCAGATGCGGTCGTTTTCGCCCAAAGCACGAACGGTAATAAAGTCGGTGGCCGGGTTAGGATAAACATTCACTTTGGCCTGAGCGCGGGTTACTTCTTTTACGCTCACGTTATTGCCAGGTAATCCTAGCACATTCACGATGCGTGGATGGATGTAGCGCTGAATGGTATCGATGAAAGTAAGTCCTTTTTGAGCACTCATACCAGGGTTACCTGCCAGTGCCGACATATGGATTTGCTGAGCGTTGTAGTTACCTCCGGTTTGTGCGTTAACGGCAGCTACAACTAAAGTGAGGGTGGTAGAATCCCACCAAGTCCATGGATCGCCTTCGTTGGCAAATACACTGATTTGGTTGCGAATTGGACGAATTATTGGGAACAATCCTTCGCCACCACCCACATTGATGGTGTTGAATGGTGCTGGATAAATGTAGTCGATGGTTTGATTGTACCTCGCACGAGCAGCAACACTCACTGGGTCGGTAAACAAAGCAGCTTCAAGGCCAACCTGGTTGCCCATCATATAAGCTTTGTTGATGAAAATACCAGCACCACTAACGTCAACCACGTTTTCATTGGTGGTTGGCACAATAACGGTACCGTTGCCATAAGGAGCAAATGGATCACGAACAGCATGGAAAGATACCATTGGCACGTCACCAGCTTCCAACCAGCTTGTATCAGCCAAAGCGCCACCGGCATTGATGCTCATGCTTACAGATGAGCTGTAGCCAGGCCAGTTGCTCACATTGAGCTGACCACCAAAGCCATCGATATTACCAACCGCATTGGTATCAATCATTGAGTTACCGTTGGGCAAGGTAAACTTGCCAGGAATGGCCATTTCAGCAAATTTGTCGAGGGTAACATAAGCCAATGCAACATAACCTCCTGAACCTTGGCCATAAAGCACAAATTTGTCAGGGTCGATTTTGTAAGGATTGCCGTCAACATCTTCGGTTTTACGCATAAAACGTACAGAAGCTTTGATATCGTTGATGGCGCGGTACACCGCATTGAGCAATTGCACACGGCGCTCAAGCTCTGAGGTTGCCAATGGATTCCAGCCCAAACGGTAAGATGGTGCAATAACCACATAGCCGCGCTTTGCCCATTGCTTACACAGATTTACCGCTGCAGAGTCATTGATAGATCCACCTACACCCCCATTGATGATGGGAGGTAAGAAGTTACCAGTATGGATGTATACCATTACCGGACGTGCATTCTCAGTATCAACGGTTTGTGAAGGCTGATACACCCGCATGCGCAGGCTGTCGACAGGAAAGGTAGTGGTAGGTGGAAAAAACTGATGGTTTCGAGCATACACCACATTGTCGGTAATGCTTATCTGGGCATCGGTAAATACTTCTGTCAGATAACGCTGAGCATTAGCCAACTGACTGAACAGCAGGCCTGAGGTCAGGCTTAAAAGGAGTAATTTTGTTTTCATACTTCTTGTTTTAGGGAAATTATATTTCCAAATTTAGTGAAATGTATGCCAATCTACCAACTCTTGGTCCTCCGTATACCTGAAAAACTTTTTTATTCAACAAATTGGAGGCTCCAATTTTGATATTCATCTTCCATTGGGGGATATTTTTGTTGATTTGGGCATCCACTAAATCGTACGTTGGGATGTTACCCGTAAACTGTGGTGAGCCTTCGAACAGGAAACCTTGAATCCATTTATAGTTGATGTTAAAGCCCCAGTCGGCAATGGTGTAATTGCCAATTTCGGTGATTAATTCACGTGCCCCAACACCTAAATTAAACTTATGTTCCGGAGTATTGAAAGCCGGGATAATGGGATCGTCTTCTGCCTGAACATTTAAGCGGTTCCAGGAGTAGTTGAAATTGAATGCATATTTGTTGTTGATGTAGTAATTGCCGCCTATGGCAAAGCCTTGGGTGGTGACTATGCTGGTGGCATTAGCCGCTACGCGGTAGGCTTGAACTGAACTTGGCAAACCAAAGGAAGATATGTTCACATCTAAACCCAGATTGAAGCCAATAAAATTTGTGTACCAACTGTAGTAATAGCCCATGTCGAGATACAGCTTTTTAAGCATTACGCGGTAGCCCAATTCTACCGTGCGCACTTGTTCGGGTCTGATGGGTGCTACGTTGAAATACTGAAGCCGGTTGGTATTGAGCGAGTCGAGATAATCAATGAATGAGTTTACTGTAACCAGTGAATCAAAACCGCTCAAATTCCCCAGCAAAATGGCCCTTCCCACATTGTAGTAGAGGTACTGGTCGGCCAAGGTTGGATTACGAAGGGCAGACGACAAACCAGCCCTGAACACATGCTTTTGCGAAGGGGTGTACACCACCGATGCGGCAGGAGAAAACACAAAAGGGAAGTTTTCATTTTTATCCATTCGCATGGTAGCGTTTGCCTTAAAATCCCCGAATTTTTTCTCGATCCCCGAATAAACGCCAAATTCACTGTTGGTTATGACACGAAAAGTACCGTCTTGCTGAAGCGTATCGCTGAAAATACTACCTGCGCTGTTGGGGCGGAACTGCCGGAAGTTGGCACCTAGAATCCAAACCATTTTTTGCTCTTCGAATTTGAATTGCTTTTCGGCTTGTGCATGATAAAGCGCAGATTTATCGAAGAACATGGTGCCGCCTTCGGATGGCAAACGGGAAGTTATGGCGTTAAAAGCGGAATCGAAGCGCGCTGTTCCTGGTTCGAAAAATGGTTGTTGATTGCCCGAAACATTTTGGTCAACAGAATTACGGGTTTCCTGATGCCACATGCGAATCAAATCGGCATTGGCACGAATCACGGAATCGGCCATGTTAAAATCATAATTCGGTGAAAATTGTGGGGGCATTCCTGGCAGACCATACACACGGGGTCGGATAATTTGGTTCCAATAGGTTGAATACTGTCTGTTCCAATCGTTATTGCTTTTGGCTGCTTCCTGTAAGCGGAAGGCCGTAAAAACGGCGTCGTACGAACGGCCTGCATCCTCATGGGTGGCATAGGCCCGTACAAACCAATCGTCTTTTTTGCGAATTTCGAGGCGATTTTGAAAGAAGAGGATGTCGCGCAAACTAAAGCGATTTTCGCCCTGATACACCGTAGTGCCTGTTCCAAAGTTGGAGGCAGCAATAAACTCAATGTCTTTTTTGAGCATGTAGTGGAAAGCGGCACTGAGTTTTAAGTTACGGGTATCGTAATCTACCAGGTCGCGTTCGTCGTAGCCTGTTCGGTGGAAAATCCCAAGTCCGGGGTAATTACGGAAACTGAATGGGTTGCTGAAGTCGTTTCCTCCACTTACATCCTCATCGCCATAGCGGTTTACAGCATCATACCCTCCTGGATTATCAGCCCCAACCCTTGAATCGGAGGCTGGATCCATATTGTCGGCAACCCAGTCGTTGGCCCGTAAATAAAACATATTGAACTTCCAGGCATATTTGTCGTTGCCCTGCTTGTCTTTGTAGGCTTGGGCATAGCGCATGGCGGTTTCAAACAGGGCGCGTTCACCGGCTTTCATGCTGGCGGTTAGGCCTTGATGGGTGAAGGGACTTTTGGTGGTCATATTAATCACCCCGTTAAAGGCGTTAGGTCCGTAGAAGGCCGAGCTTGCCCCCACAATCAAATCGACCTTAAGAACATCAAGTTCTGATGCTCCCAGGAAATTACCCAGCGAAAAATTCAGGCCGGGCGATTGGTTGTCGACCCCGTCAATCAATTGCAGGGAGCGTACCGGCGAGGTGCTGTTAAAACCGCGGGTGTTAATAACCACAAAACCCAAGCTGGCCGTAGTCATATCTACGCCTTTGAGGTTTCCAAGTCCCTGATAAAAGCTTGGCGCGGGCGTTTCTTTGATAGAAATGGCATCCATGGCTTCTACCGTGAGGGCCGATTCTTTTTGCTTTTGGGTGATGCGGCTGTCGACTACTTCCACGCTTTGCAGTAAAACGTTGTCTTGCGCTATTTTTATGGTAAGGGGTTTTTCGTCGGTTTTTACTTCAATTTCGGCTTGTTGGTAACCGATGTATGATACGATAAGGTTAAGGGGATATTCGCGGTTATGTTGGAGGCTAAATTTGCCGTTAATGTCGGTGGTAGTGCCGATGGTGGTGCCTTTAATAACTACCGATGCGCCAATGAGTGGTTCATTGGTTAGTTGGTCGCGAATTTGGCCGTTAATGGTGTTTTGGGCCAGGGTGGCAAACGCGCTGGTAAGCAACAGGCATAGGCTCAGCAATAATTTCATACAAACAGGGGCTTTCGTTCGTGTTTAGCGCTCCAATATTAAGCATTAAGCGCAAAGTTGAGGGCATTCGGTCTGAAAATAATGTGAATCTTCAAACTTTTGGACGCGCAGCTGGTCAATATCGCATTAATTCCGTTAATTCGTAAAACAAGCTAATGCCATGTTAAAAAAGATATTCTTGTTGCTCTTCAGTCTTGGCTGGATTTGGGCCGTTCAGCAGCGCTGGGGTGATTTGCCCTTGTTATCTCGCTTTTTCCATTACAGCACTTCGCCATTACAGCTTGATAGCCGCTTTGAGAACAGTTCAAGTTTACGAACCACGCCTTTTGGTGCGGTTGAAATCGGCATTGACGAGTTGGGGGTTCCGCATATTTTTGGAAAAGATGAGCTAGCCGTAGATTTTGCCACTGGTTATGTACATGCCCGCGACAGGTTGTTTCAGATGGAAATGTTAATTCGTGTGGTGAAGGGAAGGGTAAGCGAATTGGCTGGTGAGGCCGCGTTGGGTTCAGATTTATTTTGGAGGAAGTTTGAGTTTGAACGCTTGGTTCCAACCTGGTATGCCGCTTTGGCCGATAGTTTGCCGGAGCTGAGTGCCCGCATGGAGGCCTATGCTGAAGGGGTAAATTATTACCAACGCACCATGCCTTTTGGGGCTATGCCGCTCGAGTATCATTTATTGGGTGTAAATCCGACACCTTGGAAGGCCGAAAATTTGTTTTATCTTCTCCGGTATATGAGCCATGTGCTCACCTATTCGGAAGATGATTTAAAGGCCAGTGAAACCAAATCGAAAATCGGAAAGTCATTGTATGATTTTTGGTATCCGTTTTACAACCGTTTGCCGCACCCCATTTATCCCGATTTTGAGATGTCGGATTCGGTCTTTGCGTCGTTAATTCCCCGGGTTACCGAACAGTTGGCCGAAGATGGATCGCATCATTATCCGCAGGCCATGGTGAAGAATAACGATGAGTTAAGTCTGGGTTCAAATAACTGGGCGGTTCAGGCGTCAAAATCGGCTACCGGTAATCCTTTTTTGTGTAACGACACCCATTTAAACATCGCCCTTCCATCTACATGGTATGAAGTGCAGCGGGTTGTAAACGGACGTATCAGTCGTGGATTTAGCATTGCCGGTTCGCCATTTGTGATTACCGGTTTTAGCGATAGTGTGGCTTGGGGTATGACCAATGCTACCTGGGATCTGGTAGATTTTTATCAATTAGAAACTAACGAAACAGCAACCGCTTACCGACTCGACGGGGTCTGGGAAACACTGGAACCTTTTGAAGTTCGCATTGCTGTTAAAGGCAAAGCCGATGTGTTGAAAACCTATTACAGGTCGCATTTTGGACCGGTAGACACGCTTTCGGGTCGTTATTTGGCAGTAAATTGGATAGGGATGCTGCCAACCAATGAAGCTGCGGCCTTCGACGGGCTCGAAAAGGCCAACAATCTGCAAGAGGCGTTTGCGGCTTTGCAGCATTTTAAGCAACCGCCACAAAATTTGATTTTGGCCGATAGTAAAGGGCAGATTGGCTTGGTAACTGCAGGATTGGCTTGTTTGCATCCGCTACCCGAGAAGGGGGTTCGTTGGGGTACTCAGGCAGCGCAGTTGATAGGATATGTTTCCATGAACAATTATTTGCATGTTTTTAATCCAGGGCGTGCTTATGTATACAGCGCCAATCAGGAGCATGTTGATCATCCTATTTCGGCCCACATCAGTACCCGTTACGAACCAACGGCGCGTGGAAAGCGAATTACCGAACTTATGGAAGGATTTGAAAAGCTCGGTGATGAACAGTTGCGTGCCTTGCACATGGATATTTTGGATGTGGAATATGGCTTATTGCACCATCGGATCATGGCGGTTTGTGGTCCGGCAGCCAGATATTTCGAAAATTGGAACGGCAGTATGGACACCGCATGGGTAGCACCTACCCTTTTTTACAGTTTCAAAAATCAATTGGTACGTGCTTTGGCCGCCCGGCTTGGCGACGATTTGCGTTTGCCACCTTCGGAACAGCATATTTTTAACACCATTGCCCTCGACGACAGTATTCCGGTTAACGGAGCTGTTATCAGCAGCCATGAACTTTGTTTGGATGCCTGGGAAAGGAGTTTGGCCGACTTGCAGCAGCGTTTTGGTGCTGATATGGATACTTGGCATTATGGCAAATTCCATCAAACCAATATTCGACATATACTTAGGCTCGATCCTTTGTCAATTCCATTATTTGCATCGAACGGCAGTAACCGTACGGTGAATGTAGCCAGCAGGTTACCGGTCACCCATGCCGCCAGTATGCGAACCATTATCGAGATGCGCCCTGAGGGTCCACGGGCATTGCTCATGCTTACTGGCGGACAAAGTGGCCGTTTTAACAGCAAAAATTATCAAGATCAGGTGTACGACTGGCTGGCGGGCAATTACCATGAAGCCGTGCTCAATAAGCAGTTTGATCCACAACAATTCCGTTCAACCATTCAATTTGTACGCTAATATGTCGATAAAACCTAGTATTTTTTGGTATGCCATAAGCTTGTTGCTTTTGGTGCACGTACAAATGAACTTGCACCAATTTGCCTATTTTATAGGGGCGGCAGTAATCATTGGTTTGTTCCCCATTCGCGATATGCGTTGGTGGAAGTATGCCGGATTGGAGTTGCTGGCGTTGCTTTTTATGCTTATAATGAACCGACCGGAGGCGGCAACGCTCGACATGCTTAGTCGGATTAGTGGCTTTAGTGGGACGGTATTGGTAGGCATTACCATGGTGTTGAGTACCATCAGTTTTGTGTTGGTGGCGCAAAGTACCCAAGTATGGGTAACGCGTTTGGTTTTTGCACGTTATTTGGGACTTAAGTGAGCGATCATCATTTTGATTACATCATTGCGGGTGCAGGTGCAGCCGGGTTGAGTTTAGCGCTCCGCTTTGCTCAAGACGAATTTAGCGACAAGCAGGTGCTTTTGCTCGACAGGAGCAGCAAGCGTGAAAACGACCGTACTTGGTGCTTCTGGGAAAAGCAGGCAGGTCCCTTCGAATCAGCCATCTTTAAGCAGTGGTCGGAAGTAGCTTTTTACGGTCCGCAACAGCCCATGAGCTTGCAAATGGCGCCTTACACTTACAAAATGCTGCGGGGCCTCGATTTTTATGAGTTTACCTTGCAAAAGCTGCAAGTTAGTGCCAATGTAACCGTACGTAAGGCCGAAATTTACGACTTAAGCAATACCGAAACGGGGGTTGAAGTGAATACCTCTGAAGGTAGTTTTACCGCCGATTGGGCCTTTTCGAGCTTGCTCGACAACGAAGAAATACATGCTGCGAAAAAATCAGATTTTTTGTGGCAGCATTTTTTGGGATGGCAAGTTAAAACGGATAAGCCCGTTTTTAATCCTGCCAAGCCGGTTTACATGGATTTTCGGGTGCCGCAAACCGATGGCAGCTGCTTTGTTTACGTGCTGCCTTTCAGTCCGTTCGAAGCCCTCGTAGAATACACCGTTTTTTCGCCCGAGGTTTGGGACAAATCGCACTACGAGGGCGGCATCCGCAGCTACCTCAAGCAGTATTTTGAGCTTAGCGATTACCAAACTTTGCATGTGGAGCAGGGCCGAATCCCCATGAGCAGTCACAAATTCCCGGTTAACAACGGCAAAATCGTATTTGTAGGCACGGCGGGTGGACAAACCAAGGCGTCTACCGGTTACACCTTTACCAATATCCAGCGCCACAGCGAAGCCATCGTAGATCGTTTGCGAAGTGGCAAATCGCCCGTGGTTCGTAAGTCGTTATGGGAAAGCCGCTACGCCAAATACGACCATACGCTGTTGCGCGTATTGGTGCAGGGCGAGTATCGCGGGGCTGATTTGTTTGAGCGGCTATTCATGCGCAACAATGCTGCCCGCATGTTCGATTTTTTAGACGACCAATCCCACTTTGGCCAGGAGTTGCTTATCATGAACAGCGTGCCACGCTTACATTTTGCACAGGCCTTTTTCAAGGTGCTTTTCTAGCAAAATGCGCAATTCGAGATAAAAGATGCGTTAAAACCGAAAACATTGAATAGCGTTTCCGTGCTAATTTGCGATATGGAAACGACCCTACTTTCAGAACTCGAAATCAGCCACCGCATCTGTTGGCTACGCGGGCAAAAAGTTTTGCTCGATTTCGACATTGCTAGTCTTTATGGCATAGAAACCAAACAACTCAAACGCCAGGTAAAGCGCAATTTAAGTCGCTTTCCAGCCGATTTTATGTTCGAACTCACACCCGAGGAATGGGAAAACTTGAGGTACCAATCTGGCACCTCAAGTTGGGGCGGCATCCGATATCCTCCATTTGCCTTCACCGAACAAGGAGTAGCCATGCTTTCGAGCGTCATCAGCAGCGAGCAAGCCATTGAGGTAAACATTGCCATCATGCGGGTATTTGTACAAATGCGCCGGATGTTGGAGCAGCATGCCGATTTGCAGCAAAAGCTTGATAAGCTGGAACAAAGGTATGATGAGCAATTTGCGGTGGTGTTTGAGGCCATTCGCCAGCTCATGCAGCCTGAAATGCAGGAGCGAAAGCCCATTGGGTACAGGGTATAAAAAAAGGAGCCTTCAGGCTCCTTTCTACAATACATCGTCCTCAAACGGTCATGATTTCTTTTTCTTTGACTACCAGCAGTTCATCAACTTTAGTAATCATTTTATCGGTGAGTTGTTGTACTTTTCCTTCTCCATCTTTCACCATATCTTCGGGCACGCCTTCTTTTTGGAGTTTTTTAATGGCTTCGTTAGCATCGCGACGGATGTTGCGTACAGCTACTTTGGCGCTTTCTCCTTCGGCTTTGGTGCGTTTTACCAAATCGCGGCGACGTTCTTCGGTAAGTGGTGGCACATTAATTCTGATGAGGGTGCCGTCGTTGGAGGGGGTAAGGCCCAGGTTTGCATTGATGATGGCGCGTTCAATGGCACTGAGCGCACTTTTTTCCCAAGGTGTTACCACTATGGTGCGTGCATCGGTAGTATTTACACTGGCCAATTGGTTAAGCGGGGTGGGTGCGCCGTAGTACTCGGCTTTAACGCCATCGAGCATGGCGGCGTTTGCTTTGCCCGCACGTATTTTGCTTAATTCGAGCTGTAGGTGATTAAGGGCTTTTTCCATGCCCTCCTGAGCTTCATCGATATAAAACTGAATTTCTTCGTTCATGGCTGTTGCGCGTTTAGATTAAGATACCAAGGTTCCTACGGTTTCGCCGGCAACGACGTTTAACAGATTGCCTTTTTTATTCATATCAAATACAATAATGGGTAATTGGTTTTCCTGACAGAGTGCAAAGGCTGTCATATCCATGACTTTTAGGTTTTTACCCATGGCTTCCGAAAAGCTAATGGTTTCGTAGCGTGTTGCTGTTTTGTCTTTTTCGGGATCTGCGGTGTATATACCATCCACCCGTGTGCCTTTGAGAATTACATCGGCATTTATTTCTATGGCGCGTAATGATGCCGCGGTGTCGGTGGTGAAATAGGGGTTCCCAGTTCCTGCACCGAAAATGACTACGCGGCCTTTTTCGAGGTGTCGGATAGCCCGACGACGGATGAATGGCTCGGCAATTTGTTCCATTTTAATGGCGCTCTGCAAACGGGTTTGTATACCTAGTTTTTCGAGCGTAGCTTGTAAAGCCATGCTGTTGATCATGGTGGCCAACATGCCCATATAATCGCCCTGCGCCCGTTCCATACCGCCGGATTCGGCTTGTACACCGCGAAAAATATTTCCGCCACCAACTACAATGGCTACCTGAATCCCTTTTTCAACCACGGCTTTAATTTCGCGACCGTATTGGTCGAGGATTTCCTGGTCGATACCAAATTGTTTTTCGCCCATCAGTGCTTCTCCACTGAGCTTGAGTAGAATTCTCTTATATTTCATGCCGGAGGCGAAGTTAAATATTTTGACGCGCATCCGCTCTTAAATTTTCATCGGGCTGGCCAAGACAAAAAAAAGCCACCCTAAGGTGGCTTGAATATGGGTAAATAAGGTATTAAGCGCCAATCGCAACGCGACGGAAAGCTTTAACAGTGAGTCCTTTGCTTACTTTGTCGAGCATTTGTGAGATGTTCACGCTGCTGTCTTTAACGAAAGCTTGGTTGAGCAGGGTGTTGTCCTGATAAAACTTATTGAGCTTACCCATGGCAATTTTCTCAACAATGTTCTCGGGCTTGCCCTCGGCACGTGCTTGGTCTTTTCCGATTTCGATTTCGCGCTCAATCACCGAAGGATCCACGTCGTCTTTGTCTACAGCTACCGGATTCATGGCGGCAATTTGCATCGCTACGTCTTTCCCTGCAGCTTCTACTTCGCCAGTTACGCCCTGATTCAAGGCTACCAATACACCCAATTTGCTGTTGCTGTGTACGTAAGATACCACGCCTTCACCGCTGAGGGTCGATAAACTTTGCAGCGAAATTTTTTCGCCGATTTTGCCGGTATATTCAATCAGTTTTTCAGCGATAGAAATGCCACCCATTTGTTCTTGCAGCAGGGTTTCTTTATCGGTGATTTTTTTGTTCATGGCAATGTTGGCTATTTCCTGAGCCATTGAACCAAAATCTTCGTTTTTAGCAACAAAGTCGGTTTCACAGGTTACTTCGGCAATGAGGCCAAAGCTGTTGTCGGCCGAAGTGAGGGCGATGATTACGCCTTCATTGGCTTCGCGATCAGCCCGGCTTGCCGATACTTTTTGGCCTTTTTTGCGCAGAATGACTACGGCTTCTTCGAAATCGCCATTGGCTTCGGTGAGGGCCTTTTTGCAGTCCATCATGCCGGCACCAGTTAACTGGCGCAACTTGTTTACATCAGCTGCTGTAATGTTCATGTTATGAGTTTTTGATTTTTGCGTTAAAAAAAGATGGGCTGACTTGCGCCAACCCATCCGATATTATGCCTCGGCTGTTTCGGCCCCGGCGTCTGAGGCCGTAACCTCTACTTCTTTGGCAGCTTCGGCCTCGGCGGCTTCTGCTTCCTTGTCCATCTTACGCTCCTGCAAGCCTTCTTCAACCGCCTTCATAATTACCTTCGAGATGAGGGCAATCGATTTGGTGGCGTCGTCGTTGGCCGGAATGGGGAAGTCAACCAGTGTAGGATCTGAGTTGGTATCCACCATGGCGATGGTTGGAATGTTGAGCTTATGTGCCTCTTTTACCGCAATGTGCTCGTTTTTAATATCAACGATGAACAATGCAGCCGGTAAACGGGTAAGGTCTTCGATACCACCCAATACGCGGGAAAGCTTTTCGCGTTCACGGGCAATCATCAAACGCTCCTTTTTTGAAAGGGTTTGCATGGTGCCGTTTTGCTCCATCTTGTCGATGTTGCTCATCTTTTTGATGCTCTTACGCACGGTGGCGAAGTTAGTGAGCATACCGCCCAACCAACGCTCGGTAACGAAAGGCATGTTCAAACGCTTTGCCTCGGTTTCGATGATTTCTTTCGCTTGCTTTTTGGTAGCAACGAAAAGTACCTTGCGGCCCGACTTCACAATCTGCTTAATCGCATTGGCAGCATCTTCCAGCTTGTCTTGCGTTTTATTCAGGTCGATGATGTGAATGTCATTCTTCTCCATGAAGATGTAAGGGGCCATCTTGGGATGCCACTTACGTTTGAGGTGACCAAAATGTACACCTGCATCCAGTAATTCCTGGTATGTAACTCTTGCCATTGTTTGATTCCTCCTTGGTTTAACGTTTGCTGAACTGGAAACGACGACGGGCCTTGCGTTGACCAAACTTCTTGCGTTCCACCATACGTGGATCGCGGGTCAACAGCTTTTCGGCCTTCAGTGCGGTGTGGTGCTCTGGATTGATTTCATCGAGCGCACGTGCCAATGCCAGCTGTAAAGCTTCGGCCTGGCCGCTTACACCACCACCATTAAGTGTGGCTTTTACGTCGAACTGACCAAGGGTGTTGGTAGCTGCAAAAGCCTTCATCACTAATTGCTGAAGGGTCTCCAAAGGGAAATACTCGGTGTACGGACGACCGTTCACCTCAATGTTGCCATTGCCTGCGGTTACGTAAACCCGTGCAATGGCATTTTTTCTTCTACCGATAGTATTGGTAACAGACATGGTGAAAATCAGATTTTGAGGGTTTCAGGTTGCTGAGCTGCGTGCGGATGTTCGTTGCCTGCATATACATACAGGTTGCGGAACATTTCACGGCCAAGACGGTTCTTAGGGAGCATGCCTTTGATGGCTTTCTCCACTACGTAGGTCGGACGACGCTGCATCAGGTCTTTAGCCGCTACAAAGCGCTTCCCACCGGGATGTCCCGAGTAGAAGAAGTACTCTTTTTCGCGCATTTTGTCACCTGTGAACTTCACCTTGTCTGCATTGATAATGATCACATTATCGCCGCAGTCTACGTGTGGGGTGTAGGACGGCTTGTGCTTTCCACGAAGCACTCCGGCAACCTTGCTTGCAAGGCGACCCACAATCTCTGCTTCGGCATCTACCAGATACCACTTTTTGTCAACCGTTTGGCGGTTGGCAGAGACAGTTTTGTAACTTAACGTATTCACTGCTTTAATTGAATTGATTAATTGATTCCAAAAAGGACTGCAAATATAGAGCAATCAATTTGCTTTTCCAAGAGGCAGTTGTGAATAAATTTTTGATTACAAATGCCTCAGGCTAAGGTGTAAAACTCGGCTTTCTCGGTGGTATGCACCCTGATGATGCCCGCACTGATGAGGTTGACCAGGATTTTGCGCGCTCGCCAGGGCGAAATGTTCATGAGTTTGCAGTACTGTTTGAGTGTGATGCGCTGCTGTTCAGCCAGGTATTTGAGCAGGCCTTCTTCTTTGCTGCTGAGCTGGATGAGGGTGTTTTCGCCTTTTTGTTCGTGCCGTATCACATCGATTACGGTTTTGCTGGCCAGCAGGCTTTTGTCGGCCACGCGTATGTAGGCCCACCACTTTTCGTCCTCGCCCAGCACATATACTGGCTTGTTGGTGGCTTCGGGTACTTCGGCCAGCAGTACTTGTTTGAGTCCAATGTCGATGAGTTCGAAATGCAGCGTAACGGCGGGTTTGCAGAAATAGCTAGCGGCTGCTTCGAGCATGTGCTTTTCTTCATCGGCCTTGATGCCGCGAATGGCCCGGTTGTCGCGCACGCCTACTAAAATGCGCCCACCCCGCGTGTTGGCAAAGGCGCCAATGGTTTTTGCAATTTTGCGCGAACTGCTGATGGTTTCTTTAAAATCTTGCTGCTCATGCTCGCCTTCTTCAATCCAGCGATACAATTGTTTGGGGCCGCTCATAGACTTAATTCAAGGGCCGGGTCCCAAAAATGTTTTTCAAAGTCCAGAATTTGATCGTCGACAATGCGGAGTCCTTCGGCTTCGAGCAGTTGCTGCATGCGGTTGGGCTGCCCAAAAAAGTGTTTGCCAGTAAGCATGCCGTTGCGGTTTACAACTCGGTGTGCCGGCACGGGTTCGGCCAGGCTGTGTGAGGCATTCATGGCCCAGCCCACCAAGCGGCTCGATCGGCCAGTTCCCAAATAGCGCGCAATGGCCCCGTAACTGCTCACCCGCCCCGATGGAATGAGCCGCACCACCGCATATACATTTTCGTAAAAATCGTTGCCTGAACTTGCCATGGGGTAAAAATACGGGAAAACGAGCCTATTTTTTGTGCAACTTGAATTACGACAGGAGGAGTTTTAGCTTTTATGGGCATAGCCTAAAGAAGTTAGACTATCGTGAACTTTTTATGGATGTAGCTAAAAAAAACTGCCGTGCTGCTGCAAGGATTCAACGGCAAAACCTTGATAATGCAAGGGCAAGCATTCTAGCACAAAATATAAGGTTATCGAGTCTTTGTGTATTGTATTGTTTTGCTTAATATTGAATATTAAATGCCTTCAACCCAGCCAAACCGTATGAAAAAGCTGCTTCTACTCATCATTAGTATTTGGTTGGGCTCGGCCAGCCAGGCTCAGACCTACGAGCCCATGGTGGCCGATTCCACGTTGTGGAAGGTGCATGTACCCGCACAATGGTCGGTTTATGGCTATTTGACCATGGGCACTAGCAGCTATTACGGACGAACCTATTACCGATTGTATGAGGTAGGATTTCTGGGTGTCCATTCCGAGTTTGCTTTTAAACAAGCAACGAGCATTTCACAAATTGGCCTGTTGCGGGAGGAAGACAAAAAAGTTTATTACGTGCCTTTTCAGAATGGCGTTCCCGTTGACCCTACTGGTGGCGAGCGTTTCCTGTACGACTTTAACGTGGCTGAGGGCGATACCGTGTATTCGGATTTGATGTGGTTAAGTGCTTATGAAGATTACTATATCGTAACCAATTTGGACACGGTGAACGGGCTGGTGAGCCACGAAGCACTGGTTCCCTCTGTAGATAGTAATTTTATTTCTAACCCTCGCGAACGAATTGTCCATGGACAAGGCTTAGATACCGACCCGTTTGGGGCAATTTATGGCACAGCTTTGATGGCTAATCGATCCAGCTCCATGACACGTGGAGCTGAAATTTTTAATCAGTATTTCCCGGTTGGAGTGGCCGATAATCAGCTCAACCATAAGCTGCATGTTTATCCTAATCCGGCTACCGAGCGGCTATTTATTGGCGGATTAGCCGACTTCCATTTTCCGATTACTGTGGTGTTGCACGACCTCCAAGGCCGGCGTGTACTTGAGCATGTATTCGAACTTGAAGCTACTCAGCAGGGTATTGAGTTGTCGCAGCTCCCGGCAGGCATGTACGTATTGCTGTTACGCGAGGCAAGTGGTGGGCAAAAGCAGCTCAGGTTTGTGAAGCAATAGAGCAAGTTTATTTCAGGAGGCTTGAGGAGGCCTGCTTTGCGAATTATGCTTGTGCATCACACGAACAGCCATTAACTTTACCCACATGTCGTACATCACCCAGTTTTATTTTAGAGACATTACCAATTTAAGCGATGCTCGTTTTGCTGCTGCTGCCGATGCCGCTTTTGTGGGTTTTAGTTTTGATCCAACTTCGGTAAATTATGTGAGCCCATCGGCCATGATGGAAATGCGTGGCTGGTTGAGTGGTCCAAAAATTACCGGAAACTTTGGCCTCATAGCCCCCGACGAGCTAAATCGTGAGATTTCAGCATACGATTTGGAAGTGGTAGAACTGGCTTTTGATATTTATGCCGGCTATGCACGCAGCATACATGCCGAAACCATTATGCGGCTGAAGTTATCAGCCCTCGATCAGGCTGGCCTCAGGCATTTTGATGGCGATTATTTATTGCTTTATGCCGATCAGATTTTTCCAAATTGGACCTTGAGCTGTGCTAACCGGCAATTGATAAGTTTATTAAAGGATGCTTGTGCGCGATGCCGTTGTATCATCGACATACCTGCTGAGGCAGAACAACTGCGTCAGATGGTTCAGGAGTTACGTCCTAATGCTGTGTGTTTGCATGGTGGTAGTGAAGATCGCCCCGGCATCAAAGAGTTTACCGATATGCAGGAAAAATTGGATGCTTTAGAAGCTTAATCCAATCATGATCCACTTTGCGGGTAAAAAAATTAAGCTTAATCAATAAAGCTAGCGCACATATAGTGAATTGGCAGGCCTTGTGCACGATAGCGTTTTTCATACAAGGTTTGGATTTGACGTGCAGGCCCTTGCAAATCGCTGGCATAGAGGTCGTAGCTCAGGCTTTCTATTTGTAATCCTTGCTCCCGCCAGAGGGCTTCTGAATATTCGAAAAGGGCAGCATTATCGGTCTTGAGATGCAATTTGCCGCTTTTCGCCAGTATTTTTTTATACAATTCGAGGAAACGTGCTGAGCTGAGTCGTTTGCGCTCGCGACTCTCGCGGGGTTGTGGATCGGGGAAGGTGATCCAAATTTCTTGCACTTCGCCCGGGGCAAAATAGCTGTCGATTTGTTCGATGCGCGTACGCAAGAAGGCGGCGTTGGGAATGCCTTTGTCGCGTACATAGGTAGCACCATGCCACATGCGCGCGCCTTTGATGTCGGTGCCAATGAAGTTTTGTTGGGGGTATAATTCAGCCAATCCCGTGGTGTAGCGACCAGTACCGCAGCCCAATTCTAACACAATGGGGTGGTTGTTCTTAAAAAAGGCATGCCATTGTCCGGCCATGTTTTCGGGATATTCGAATACATGCGGCAGCTCCGCCATCTCGGCGAAGTGACGTAATTTTCTGCGTGCCAAGATTAATCTTCGATGAGGTTTTTGAGGGTCACGTACGACTTGCCTTCTTCAACAGTGAAAATGAGGTCGGCCAGGGTTTCCTTCATGAGCGTATTGCGGATGCTTTCGCGCAAAAACTTGAACTTGTTATGTATGGGGCAAGGGTGTGCATCGTCGCAATGTTTGAGGCCAATCCCGCAACGATCGAAAATATCAAGGCCATCGATGGCCGAAACTACTTCGAGTAGGGTGATGTCTTCGGGACGACGATATAAACCAAAGCCGCCATTCGGGCCTTTCACCGATACCAACAGTTTGTATTTAACGAGAATCTGAAGAATTTTACTTAAAAAATGCGCAGGAATATCCTGACTGTCGGCTATTTCCTTTAAGCCAACTTTACGATCGGGGCGCGCGTGTAGCGCAATGTAGAGGATCGCCTGAAGTCCGTATTCGCAGGATTTTGAAAACATGAGCGTGATGAGATTCGGACAAAAATATACCTATATCTTGAAGTCCCCAGCATTTTTTTGATTATTTTTCATTTCGTTTACAAAATGAGGCAACGTTTGTAGAGTTGAATGGTGTTTTCGAGTCCAAGGTAAAGTGCATCACAAATGAGGGCATGACCAATAGAAACTTCGAGTAAATTGGGGATTTCGCGAGCAAAATGGTTTAAATTTTCCAGAGAAAGGTCGTGTCCGGCATTAATGCCCAGTCCCAATTGTGTAGCCATCAGTGCTGCCATACGATAAGGTTGCACGGCTTGTTCAGCATTGGCCTCGAACCGACTAGCGTAAGTTTCGGTATAGAGTTCGATGCGGTTTGTGCCGGTTTGTACGGCTCCTGCTATCATTTCTTCAATGGGGTCGACAAAAATAGAGGTGCGTATGCCCGCTTCCTGAAACATAGCAATGGTATCGCGCAGATAGCCCGCTTCGGCCATGGTGTCCCAGCCATGATCGCTGGTAAGTTGGTTGGTGGCATCGGGCACCAGGGTTACTTGAGCTGGATTTACAGCCATTACCAATTCCACAAAGCGCTTTTCGCGCGGGTTACCTTCGATGTTAAACTCGGTGGTGAGCTGGTCGCGTAAGTCGTACACATCGCGGTAACGTATATGGCGCTCATCGGGGCGGGGGTGCACGGTAATGCCATCGGCGCCAAAACGTTCGCAATCGCGGGCTACCCGTAGTAAATCGGGGTTATTGCCTCCGCGGCTGTTTCGAAGCGTGGCTATTTTATTGATATTTACACTCAGTTTTGCCGACATGTTTTAGGAATAAGGGGGCAAAAATACGGCTATTCCCCGGATTTTGTTTTTAGCCATCTGCATGATTGCAACTAAAGTCGTAGGCTTTATCTCAGCGAGCCCGGTTGAAAGTACATAGTATGCACCAGCAAAGGCACCTCTAGCTCGCGTGAAGGAAAAGCCGCTAGATGCACTGATATGCGAAGCTGTGTATTGGAGATAAACCTTTTTATGTCCATTGTCGCTGTTCATCGGAAAGCGAGCCACCTAAACGTAGCCGTTAAAAACAACGCACTATTGCTGTTTAATGGAAGTCGGGTGGATAAGCCATTTTTGTTTTAGTCATCCGGGACATCAGCATCCTCTTTGGTTATTTGAAGCATTTCGTCTTGTAGCCAGTCGTGTAGATAGGTCTCGTCGGGCTCTTCGAGTCGGTGCAACACCCGACCCCACTCCCAATGCTGTTGCTCGTGGCTGTTGATGTAGTTCGGTCGCCGGCGTCGAAATGCAGGCATTTCGGTACTTTCGGGTATGACGGGACTCACAGCACTGGGCGGCCATAAACTTACCGGCAGTTTGAGTTGGTATCGGGCACGTGTCATGGCCACATACAACAAGTTTATTTCTTCATTGAGTCGATGGAGTTTGTGTTTGTCGGCTTCGAGCAGGCTTTTATGAATTTTTTCGGCTGATACAAAGTCGGTGGTGAGCTGCACTTCGTCGTATTCCAGTCCTTTACTGCGGTGTACGGTACTGAAAATCATATCGGCTTTGTGGCGATCGTTGGGGGCTACATGTAAATTTTTGAGGGCGTTGATATAGCCCGGTAATGCATCTCCATATTTACGTACCATTTCGGTAATCATGGCCAGTTCGGGTTCTTCGGCTTTTTCGAGGTATTCTTCCAGTTTTTCGAAACTTCCGAGTCCGCGTAGCAAGGCGTCTTTAACTTTATGCACTGCGCCGCGTTGCAGCGCGAGCACGTCGAAAATAGATGTGCCATCGGAAGCAAAGGTGTATGCCGATAAGTTGCCTTCGAACCAAATGCCGCTGACTTGTTCGTTTTGCAAAAGTTGAATGGCCCGATCGAGTAAAAAGAGGTTGGATCGTGCAAGGGTTGCTCGGTTGGCCACTTTAGCGGTTTTTCCCAAGCCGGTGATTTGCATACTTTCGAAGGGTTGAGGTAAGAGCTGCTTCCAAGATAGCACCCGCATGGCCATGTCGGCAATTTCGGGGGGAAAGCGAAAACTGTTGCTCAGGTGGCAGGTTGGGAAGGGCAGTTGCTGAAGGGAGTTTACGGCCTGGCGCCAACCATATATCTGTTGATGTACATCGCCCACCACCAATTTGGTAGCCGATTGTCGGAGCAGGATATGGAGCATAACGCCGCTGGCATCCTGTCCTTCATCGAAAAGGATGTAGTCGAAGGAGAGTCGTGGATGTTTAAGCTGAAACTGTTTCAGGTAATAATCGTGTGGACAAGCCAATGCACCGGATTCGATGCCTTGGAGTAATTTTCCTGTAAAACCCACCAGGTCTTCGGCGAAACGATCGGCAAAATTGCGAGAAGCAGGTTCGGTAAGACTGGCCGCGTAATTAAGCTCGGTATGTTTTTGGAGTGGACTGTTGAGAAATTGATTCAAATAACGTTGGCTATGCGTGGCCAGCAAATAGCGAATTTCAGGGTCTTTACTTTTGATTTTGAGAAAATCGGCCAGTTCATAAGCTTTGAAGCCATTACTAAGTTGCAGTTTTTTGCCCTTAACCACGGCTTTATAGGCCAGGGAATGTGCCGTTTCGGCTTTGATTTGCCAGTCGCTGAAGCCAGCAAATCGTTTGCTTGCCTCTTCGCGTACTGTTCGGTTGAAGGCGAGGTACAATATTTTGCTGCCTTTGGGACGGGTGCGAGCGTATTCAACCAGCGTGGTGGTTTTACCCGATCCGGCCACTGCATTGATTTTTAAATCGCCTGTAGTGGCGAGTATGGCTTGTTGTTCATCGGTAAGTTGTTTCATGCCTGCAAGTTGCAAAGGCAAGCAGCTATTATCCGGTAGTTAAACGTTTGTAACCGTTTGTAAGTATTTGTAAACGTTTAAAACCGGCTACAAGGCCACACATACCATTACAGGCAGGTGGTCGGAGGCAAAAGGTTGTTCACGGTCGGGTGGGCCGTCTACAAGGTAGCCATGGGGCGGGGGAAGATTTTTGTAAAACAGGTAGTCTATTCGTTTTTCGAGACGTTCACCACCAAATCCAGGAAAAGTGCCTATTGGCCCTTCACGCTTTTCGGCGGTTGCCCGGCTATCGAGCCATCCTGCTTCACTCAGGTATTGGTAGGGGGCATCTTGCGGTTGGCTGTTGAAGTCGCCCATGAGCAGCACCGGATCGCCAGCGGGTATGCGGCTTGCCATTTGGTGGAGCAGCTGGGCCGATTGCTGGCGGGCTTCGGCCCCTTGATGATCGAGATGGGTGTTAAAAACCCACAAGTTGCGTTTTTCATTCAGGGTTTCGAAAGCGGCCCAAGTGCAAATACGGTAGCAGGCGGCATCCCAGCCTTTGCTTGGCCTTTCGGGGTTTTCGCTCAACCAGAAATTGCCTTGTTGCAATAGCCGAAAGTGCCGATTATCGTACCAAATGGGCGCATATTCGCCCCTTTGTCGGCCATCATCGCGCCCAACCCCAATATATTGATAATACGCTGGAAAAAGCTCGAGCAAATCGGTAAGTTGGTGGTGCAATACTTCTTGCATGCCAATGAGGGCAGGTTGATGACTAAGCAGTTGATTCGCCAGCCGTTTTTTGCGGTGCGGCCAGGCATTTGGGCCATCTTTGGAGGTATCGAAACGGATGTTGTAGCTGACAACCAATTTGCCTTTGCGCCGCTTTTGGCTGTAAATAAGCTTGCCCAACCAGCTAATCAGGATAAAAAGGGCAATAACCAGCCAAATTTTGAGATACATGCTGCTAAGTACGTAAATTGTACTTTATCATGCTTTGCTTTGTTGTGTCGTTTATCGTCTTTTTGGCGGCTGAAGCACTTACACCTTCACCAGTTTCCAGCGGCCCAGTCGGAAAATATAAATGCTCACCAGCGCATGCAAGCTGTGGGCAATGGCCACCGACCAAAACACGCCCGAAGCTCCCCAGTTGAGGTGCATGGCCAGGTACCAGGCCAGGGGTATTTCGAACAGCCAAAACATTACAATGTTGATGAGGGTGGGTGTAAAGGTATCGCCGGCGCCATTGAAACTCTGGGCGATGACCATGCCATAGGCAAAAAATACATAGCCCAGGCAGAGTACAAAAAGCGCTTTTTTGCCCACGAGTAATACGCCCGGATCGTTGTTGAAGATGCCAATCACCTGATCGCCGAAAAGGATAAATACCATGGAGCAGATGCCTAAAAATACAGCATTGTACCAGGCGGCTTTCCAGACCGAGGCTTCGGCCCGATCGGGATGCCCGGCGCCTAGATTTTGTCCTACCAGGGTGGTAGCCGCATTGGCGAGTCCCATGGCCGGTAGCAGGGTAAATATGACGATGCGTATGGCCACTGTCCAACCCGCCACAGCAATACTGCCCGATGAGGCCACAATGCGAGTGAGCACAATCCACGAGGCCGATTCGATGAGGAATTGCCCCATCCCTCCGGCGCCTACACGCAAAATGGTGAGCACGGTTTGCCTTTGGATCACCAGGTTGAGACGAGTTAAGCGCATATTGCCCGGTTTCAAGAGTAGGTGATACAATTGATAGAGTACGCCTACTGAGCGGCCGATGGTGGTGGCCCAAGCGGCACCTTCGATGCCCATTTCGGGGAAAATGCCGATGCCAAATATCAGGAGTGGGTCGAGCAGGATGTTTAAGCCATTGGCCAGCCAAAGCGATCGCATGGCAATGGCAGGCTTGCCGGCACCCCTAAAAATGCCATTGATCAAAAACAGCAGCATGATGGGCAGGTTGCCTAAAAAGATGATGCGGGTGTAGCCCACCCCTTCGGAAATGACCGCTTCTTCGGCGCCCATGAAGCGCAACAAATCGGCGGCATACACATAGCCCAAAATGCCCAAGCCAATGGCCGTGAGGCTGCTCAGCACAATGGCTTGAAAAGCAGTGTCGGCTGCGGCTTTGTGGTTTTTTTCGCCGATTCTACGCGCCACAAGGGCTGTGGCAGCCATGCTCAGGCCAATGGAAATGGCGTAAATGATGGTGATCACCGATTCGGTAAGCCCCACGGTAGCCACAGCCGCTACGCCCAGCTTGCCTACAAAAAAGATGTCGACCACGGCAAAGAGCGATTCCATCACCATTTCGAGCATCATGGGAATGGCCAATAAAAAGATGGCCAATCGGATGCTGCCGCTGGTGTAATCTTGCTCTTGTCCGCTGAGCGCCAACTTGATATTGTCGATCCACTTTTTCATGAGGCCGCAAAGCTAGGACTATTTTTTGGGAGCTGTGGTTAACTGTGCGTGAATGTCGTGGGATGTTAAGAGGGGTGTGGGCAGAAATGCATGGAAGAAGAAATAGGTGAAGTCGCGATATGCGGTACTTTAAGTAAATTTGTAGTATGAGCAGCGTTCGTATCGATATTTTAGACCCTAAGGCTACCAAATTGTTGAAAGATTTGGAAGATATGAAGCTTATTGCCATTCAGGAGTTACCTACTTCGGGTTTTGAAGCAATCCTTCAAAAATTAAGAGCCCAAAAAAACGCTTTGTCGCTTGATGACATTTCGAAAGAAGTAGAGGCGGTGAGAAGCGAGCGGTATGGTAAAGGGGCCTGAACGCATTATCCTCGACACAAATCTTTGGATAAGCTTTTTAAAAAATAAACTGTTCATCGGTATCTTTACCAGTAAGCCGAAGGCTTGGCTCTGCGACCTCAGGACAAGCTGCGTGAGCAGCGCAGTCTAAAAGGCTCCGATACCTCGCGGCCAGCCGAAGCTGCTAGTAGCACTGCCATAAAACGCCGTTTCATGGCACACACGTTGCAAATGAACGATAACGTCTGCGAGGGGAGTAACAAAAGCCTCGACCTCCTCTGCGGTGAGAAAAAGAACGCCGTTTTTGTACTTGCAACCATGCAGATAAGCAGATTTTTTAATTACCGGCGATAAAGACTTGCTAGCTTTAGAAACGATTGGTTCAACCAAAATTGTGATGTTTAATGCGTATTTAGAGCGGCACAAATCCAGGAGCTGAAGGATCAAGGCTGGATTATGAGCCAACTGCCTCGTATCGCAATTGCACCAAGCCGCTGGCAAAAGCTTCCTGTTTGAGCAAGCGAAGGGAAACTGGGCGATCAAAGCTTCCAAAAAGGGGCGTGCCTGCGCCAAGCAGGACCGGTATAACCGAGATGATGAGTTCGTCGATTTTGTGGAGCTGCAACAAGGCAGTGATCAACTGCCCGCCATCGGCATAAATGTTTTGGCTGCCCGATTGTTCGAGCTCCTCGAGCAAATCGTTCAATGGGCCTTGATGCCATTGAACTTGTGTCTCGCTCATTCGAGGCTGACGGCTCCAAACCACACATTTTTGGCTGGAAAACGGAAAATCGCCACCAAAACTGAGCAGCTTGTCGTAGGTTTTGCGGCCCATGATTACGGTATCAATTTGTGCCATAAAGTCGGCATAACCATAATCGGTATCGGGCAATTGCATGGGGTTTAAAAAATCGAGCGATTCGTTGGGGCCGGCGATGAAGCCATCGAGGCTCATGGCAATAAATACTTTGGTTTTCATGATGCGTGTTGGGTTGGGGTGTTGGGGTGTGCAAAGGTACAATAGTGGAGGATTATGTATATTGCTCAAAAAAAATAATGATGAAATACCCTAGTGCGTGCTGCTTGTTGCTACTCATGTTGTTGTCGGCTGCTTCATTTGCTCAGGCTCCATTTGAGGGCGATTGGGAAGCAAAACTCCGTATTCAAGGCATGGAATTGCCTTTGATTATTCATTTGAGCAAGACCTCCGATGGCTACACCGGCAGCTTCGACAGCCCAAAACAACAAGCTTTTGGCGTTAAATTCACCAGCGTTACGGTTGAGTCCGACGAATTGCGTTTTAGTCATCAACAAGCCGGATTATCGTATAGAGGTCGGTGGATGGAAGGCGATAGTATTGTGGGTAATTTTAGTCAGGGTGGTATGCAAATGCCCCTCACGTTTTACCGGCATCAAAAGGGAGTTGGTGTGCCGCAAGCCGCCAAAAGAATCAGACCGCAAACACCATCGCCCCCATTTCCTTATCAGGAAAAACAAGTTAAAATCAAGCACAAAGCGGCTGGTTTAAGCCTGGCGGCTACGCTAAGCATACCCCAAGGCAAAGGGCCATTTCCGGCGGTGGTACTTATTTCGGGCTCGGGGCCTCAAAACCGCAATTCAGAGGTGTTTGAACATGAGCCTTTTTGGGTACTTGCCGACCGGCTGGCACGCCAAGGTATAGCCGTATTGCGCTACGACGACCGGGGTGTGGCCCAATCGACCGGCGATTTTAATGGTGCCACCAGCGAAGATTTTGCTTCGGATGCGGTAGTTGCCTGGAGCTTTTTGCGCAAACAAAAAAAGATAGACCCCAAAAGAACCGGACTCATAGGGCATAGTGAAGGGGGCATGATAGCTCCCTTGGCCTACGGCATGGCTCCGGATATTGGTTTTTTGGTGCTGTTGGCCGGGGTGGGCATTCCGGTACGCGAACTTTTACTCGAACAATTGGAAGCGGTTGCAGCGGCTGAAGGTATTGATCGCGCTCGAATTGATTCGCAAAAGCAGGTGAATCGAAGCATTTTTGGCTGGTTATGCGATTTGCCGGAAGCTGAAGCGCGCGATAGCCTGCAGTGGATGCTCAACCAAAGCTTGAATAAGTTGCCCTTAGGCGATGTGGAAGCCAGGCAGGCAGCTGAGGCAGCACACCAAAGCATGCTGCGTACTTACTTCGATCCTTGGTTTTTATATTTTATCCGATATAATCCCGAACCGGCCTTAGCTGGGGTTAAATGCCCGGTATTGGCACTGAACGGTAGCAAGGATGTGCAGGTTTTGGCCGAATCGAATTTAGCCGGAATCAAACAAAGTTTGAGCAAAGCCGGCAATGAGCGGATAATGGTGCGGGAGCTCGAAGGACTCAATCACCTGTTTCAACCTGCCGAAAGCGGTGCGGTGAGCGAATATGCCGATATAGACATCACCTTTGATGAAGCCAGCATTCAGCTTATTGCCGACTGGATTAAGCACTTAAAATAGCCTACCTCACCATCAATTTTTTAGGCGCAAGGGGAATGCCGTGCTCGCTGTGGCCGCGCAGCAGGTACATGCCCCTAATGATTAGTAAGTCTGGTTGTCACAAACTAAAACTCTCGCCGCAGGCGCAGGTGCGACTGGCGTTGGGGTTTACAAAATGAAAGCCTTTGCCTTGTAATCCTTCGCTATAGTCGAGCTCGGTGCCAATGAGGTAAAAGAAGCTCTTTTTATCGCAAATGAGGGTGAGGCCTTTGTCCTCAAATTTTTCATCAGTTTCGGTCGATTGGCTATCAAAATCCATTTTATAGCTCAAGCCCGAGCAGCCACCACTAACCACGCTCACCCTAATGAGGTTTTTACCCGATTGTTCGGGTTCGAGGAGCATTTGTTTTACTTTTTCGGCGGCTTTTTCACTGATGCTGATCATGGCAGAAGGGGTTCGAATGCATTCATCAACAAAACTACATAAAATGAGTTCAACTCGTACGGTAGAGCCAGGCGGGTGATGCTGCACGAACGGTTTGTACTGCGCTGATGAGCGCTTCGGCGGCTGCGTTCAGTTGCCTGGTTGTTGTTTCGCGACCCAGGCTGATGCGCAGGCAACATTCGGCCTCATGCTTACTGAGCGACATGGCCAGCAGCACATGCGATGGGGCAGCTTTTGCTGAGCTACAGGCCGAAGCAGTGGCCAAGGCCAAATGTCGAACATGTTTGATGATGGCAGCAGCCGGGCAATGGGTCAAGTGCAGGTTGCTGGTATTGGGCAAGCGATCGGCTTGTGCAGCTTGCACATAAACTTCGGGAAGTGCTTGTTGCAATTGTGCCTCAAACGCATTTCGGATAATGGATTGCGCCTGTATGCCGGTTTTCATCCATTCACCCGCCAGTTGTGCGGCGGCACCGAGGCCCACAATCAGGGGCACTGGCAGGGTGCCGGAGCGCAGGCCGTCTTCGTGCCCCCCGCCATGGAGTAGTGGTTGGGGCTTGAGGCCGGCTTTTTTGGCCATCCACAGGGCGCCAACGCCTTTGGGGCCGTAAAATTTATGGGCAGAAAGCACCAGCATATCTACCCCCAATTGTTGCACCGAAACGGGGATTTTACCTACGGCCTGACTGGCATCGCAGAGGTAAAAGGCACCGGCAGCATGGGCTTGTTCGGCCAATTGTTGCACGGGAAAGATGCAGCCTGTTTCGTTATTGGCCAGCATGCCGCACACCAGCAGGGTGTCGGGGCGGAGTGCCTTGAGGTAGGCCTGTTCATCGGGCAGGCCGCTGGGTAGCACGGGCAAAATCTGGGTTTCGAAACCCTGTCGGCCTAAATGCTCAAACACATCGAGCACGGCCCGATGTTCGGTAGCCCAGCACAACAAGTGGCGCTTTTTATGTTGCCAGCTCGCGGCAAGTCCTTTTATGGCCATGTTGAGGGCTTCGGTGGCTCCTGAGCAAAAAATGAGCTTGCCATTTTGGCCAGCTATCAACTCAGTTACTGCTTCGCGCGCTTGCTTAACAGCTGCGGCAGCTTTCCAGCCGTAGGCATGCGTACGGCTGCCGGCATTGCCAAAATCGGTGCTGAACCAGGGCAACATTTGCTGCAGCACCTCGGGATGCACGGGGGTAGTGGCGTTATAATCGAGGTAGATGTTTTGGGCCATGGGGTAAAATTACGCATTCGTAAGCTTGCTGCATGGCTGCTTCTGCAAAAGCACATATTTGCCAGTATCTTTGCGGCATGTTGCACCCGGCCCAACTTCGCATCAGCGATTTTTCCTACGATTTGCCCGAAGCGCGTATTGCCGCGCATCCGCTTCCCGAGCGCGATGCATCGCGACTGCTGCACTACCGAGCGGGGGTGCTGAGCGATCATCGTTTTATTGATTTGCCCGATTTGTTGCCGACAAACAGCCTGTTGCTGTTCAACAACACCCGGGTGGTACAGGCCCGATTGATTTTTCAAAAGCCGAGCGGGGGTTTAATCGAGCTGTTTTGCCTGGAGCCCTTGGCGCCATTTACTGAAATACAGCTGGCCATGCAGACCACTGGCAGTGCGGTGTGGAAGTGTTTGGTGGGCAACAACAAACGCTGGAAGGGCGGTGCCCTGGAGCTGCGTGTAGGGGGAATACGCTTGCAAGCCGAACGCCTCGAAGCCTTGGCCGATGCCCATGCCATCGCGTTCAGCTGGCAACCTGCGGCCTACAGCTTTGCCGAGGTGTTAGAAGCCCTTGGAAAAATCCCTTTGCCGCCTTATTTGCACCGTGCCGCCGAGGAAGCCGATAAGCAGCGCTATCAAACGGTTTATGCCCGATTCGACGGGGCTGTGGCTGCACCAACGGCCGGCTTGCATTTTAGTCCGCGTGTGTTTGAGCAGCTCCAAAACAAGGGCATCAAACGCGAAGAGCTCACCCTGCATGTGGGTGCTGGTACTTTTAAGCCGGTAAAGGCCGAAACCATGGCTGGTCATGAGATGCACCGCGAAGAAGTGGTGCTGAGCAAGCAGCTGCTGCAAACCCTATTGCAGCACCAAGGCCCTGTGGTGCCGGTGGGTACTACTTCCTTGCGAAGCCTCGAAAGTTTGTACTGGATGGGCTGTATGTTGCAGGCCTCTGATGCACGATTGCCCGAACCGGGTATGTTTACCCCTTACGAAATGGCTGCTCATTTATCGGTCCGTGATGCCTTGCAAAAGCTCTTAGATTGGCTCGAAGCCCGAAATTTAGATGAAGTCATCGGCCATACGGCCTTGATGATTGCCCCATCATACCGTTTCCGTTTGGCCCATGCGCTCATTACCAATTTCCACCAGCCGCAAAATACGCTTTTGTTGCTGGTTGCCGCTGCTGTGGGTGAAAACTGGCGCAGCCTATACGCACACGCACTGGCTCAGGAGTATCGCTTTTTAAGTTATGGCGATAGCTCCCTTTTGTGGTTTGAGGAGGACGAGCAGTGAGTGCGCCATTAGCCGGTATTCGGGTGTTGGAGCTCGCCAATGTGTTGGCCGGGCCCTCTTGTGGGCAGTTTTTGGCTGAATTGGGTGCCGATGTGCTGAAGCTGGAGCCCCCGCAAGGCGATGTTACGCGTACTTGGCTGCTTCCCGACGAACAGCCCGATGCCCGGCGATCGGCTTATTTTTGCGCCGCCAACTGGGGCAAACAAAGCCGCTGCCTCGATTTGGGCGATGAGGCTTCGCGCCAAGCACTTTTTGCCATGCTCGCCGAAACCGATATTTTGCTGATGAGCTACAAGCCCGGCGATGCCGCACGCTTTGGCCTGGCTGCCGCAGATTTGCGTACCCGCTTTCCCCGACTCATTATCGGCGAGATCAGCGGTTATGGCAGCAACGACCCCAGGGTTGGCTATGACGCCATTCTGCAAGCCGAAGCTGGGTTCACCTATTTGAATGGCAACAGTACCGACGACTTTCACAAAATGCCTGTGGCCTTGGTCGATTTGCTGGCAGCCCATCAGTTGAAGCAGGGTTTGCTGTTGGCCTTGTATGAACGCGAGCGCAGTGGTGCAGGCAAGCTGGTGCAGGTAGCCTTGCTCGATGCGGCCATCAGTAGTTTGGCTAACCAGGCCACCAATTACCTGGTAGCTCGAAAAATGCCCCAGCCTATGGGGTCGGAGCATCCCAATATTGTGCCCTATGGTAGTATGTATAGTTGCAAGGATGGCGAAAAGCTGGTTTTGGCGGTGGGCACCGATAAGCAGTTTGCGACCTTATGTCAACTTTTGGGCATCTCGATAAAACCAGGCTGGCAGCAAAATGCCGAGCGGGTGAAGGCGCGCGATGCGGTAAATCAAGCCCTGGCGGAAGCCATCAGCCAGTGGACGATAACGGAGTTGTTGGTGCGTTGTCAGCAGCTGCACATTCCTTGCGGGCGCGTAAACCAAATGGATGCGGTGATGGCCTTGGCCGAAAAGCGGGGATTGGTGCTTCGAGAAGGCAAGTTGGCGAGCATTAGGCAACAGGTGTTTGAACCGGTTTTGCATGCACTACAGCCTGCACCCGGATTGGAAGCAGCTGATCAAGACCAATGAGCATGCGCATTTATGGCCGGATATTCGCAGATTTCCGCTAATTTTACCACTTTATCCATGCAGTCGTTAACCCCTCCTTCGCTCGATGAGCCCCTTGTAATTCTGGTCGATGAAAACGATCGGGAACTGGGTTTGGCCCCCAAAATGCAAGCCCATATTGATGGGGTATTGCACCGGGCATTTTCGGTATTTGTGTTCAACAGCCAAAAGCAATTGCTCTTGCAACAGCGCGCCCACAACAAGTACCATAGCGGTGGCTTGTGGACCAATACCTGCTGCAGTCATCCTGCTCCGGGCGAAACTACTGAAGCCGCTGCACATCGCCGGCTGGAAGAAGAACTGGGTTTTGATTGCCCTCTGGAGTACGGTTTCGGTTTTGTGTACCGCACTGATTTCGAAAATGGCCTCACCGAACACGAGTACGATCATGTGTACTTTGGACGCTATGAAGCAGGCTTTCAGCTTAATCCCGAGGAAGTTGCCGACACCCGGTGGATTACGCTTCGTGAGCTGGATGCATGGATGCAAGAGCGCCCGGAGGACTTTACCTTTTGGTTTAAGCATATATATGAGCGCGTGAAAGAGCACCTCGCCAAAGCGGGGGGCTATGCGTAAGCTATTCATCCTTTTTGTGGGGCTAGGGCTGCTGGCTGCCTGTGGTACCGAACCAAAACGAAATGCGCCTGAAGCCGAGTTGCAGGCGGTGCTGCCCGAAATGCGCTATGGCATAGTAATCGAAGGCATGCGGGTGGAAGAGAATGAGGTGAAAAATGGCGAGAACCTAAGCATCATTTTTAATCGTTATGGTGCCTCGGCCCTGACGGTTCATCAAGTGGTAGAAGCTTGTAAGGGTATCTTCGATGTGCGCAGTATTCGTCCCGGGAGGCCTTATACGGTCATTAGCGATAGTGATGAAGGACCCATGCGCTATTGGATTTACGAAAAAGATGTGGTCACCTACTTCATTATTGACCTGAGCGATAGTTTGCCAGTCGTAAGCCGACACGACAAAGAGGTAGAAGTCAAGCTACGCGCCTTGGGTGGGGTTATCAACAGTTCACTTTTTAAAACCGTGATAGATGCAGGAGCCGGTCAAGAACTGGCGGTACGTTTGGCGGGGGTGTTCGACTGGACGGTTGACTTTTTTAGCATTCAGAAGGGTGATTACTTTAGGGTGGTGTACGAAGAAAAAAGCGTAGAAGGACAGCCTTACGGCATGGGTAAAATTCTGGCTGCCGAATTCATGCATCGCAACAAACCGCATTACGCCATCTTGTGGGATAATGGTAAACCAGAGCAGTATTACAACGAAAATGGGGAGAGTATGCGGAAGCGCTACCTCAAGGCGCCGTTAGAATACAGCCGCATCAGTTCGAAGTTTTCGAAAAATCGTTTGCATCCGGTACTCAAAACCAATCGCCCGCATTTGGGTGTCGATTATGCAGCACCAACCGGAACGCCCATTAGGGCAATAGGCGATGGCACGGTACTGGAAGCCGGCTTTAAGGGCGGAAACGGTAATTATGTCAAAATTAAGCACAACCAACGTCATGCTACCGGCTACTTACACATGAGCAAAATTGCTACCGGTATCAGGCCTGGAGTTCGGGTGAGTCAAGGACAGCTTATTGGGTATGTAGGCAGTACCGGTTTGGCTACCGGCCCACATTTATGTTTTAGGTTTTGGGAAAATGGCGTGCAGGTTAATCCCCTCAGCATCCAAACTCCACCTGCTGATCCGATGCCGGAAAAGGAAAAGCCGGCTTATATGCTGCATCGCGACAGCATGATGTTGAAGTTGAATGCGGTGGAACTGCCTTAGCTGGCTTGGATGGCACTTTGTGCCGATTCAAAGTTCAAAGTTCAAGGTTCAAGGTTCAAAGTTCAAGGTGACACGCGGTTTAATCCAATGAGCACGGCTTCGATCATGGGAATTCAGGATTCATCGCGCGCCTGCGGCTTGCTATTCATGATTCAAAATTCGGGGCACGGCTTAACCCAATGAGCGTACCTTCGATCATACCTGCCGAGTTTACCCGCTGACCACTCAGATTCACGAAGACCCATTCTGCACAAATCTGCGCCATCTGCGGGAAACTTTCCACCTGCCATCCAACTTCGTCCTTCAAGCCTCATACTTCGCTCTTCATCCTTCACTCTTTGTGTTTGACCAGCTTTCGAACATGGTGCTCGCTATCGGTAAACAGCTGTAAGAGGTAATGGCCTGCGGGAAGTGCGGGCATGGGTAAGCTGATGCGGCTTTTGCCGCTTTCGTAAATAAAACTGGCTGGCCATTCGGCTAATTGGCGACCGGTATAATCGGTTAGACTAAAGCTGATGTTGGTCGGGTGGCCAATGCTGAGTTCAACAAATAATTCGCTACCGCTGAAGGGCACAGGATAAATTTTTTCGATGCTGTGCAGCGCTTTGGGTGGCGCAGCTATTTGTTCGGTTGCGCTAAGGCTTTGCATGGGGCCGAAGTACACCATTTCCCGACCGCTCAACAGCATTTGGTTATCGTACATTCGGGCACGGTTAAAGCCTCGATATTGGGTTAGTCGGTTCCAACTTTGACCGCCGTCAACCGTAAACAGATAGCCGCTGAAATGTCCGCCGGCAATTCCGGTATCGGCACTGATGAAGGCGACGCTTTGGAGCATATCAAGCACATGACCAGAAATGGTATCGGTTTGCCAGCTGTTTCCGCCATCGAAGCTGCTGCGGTATCGTGGGGCCATGGGCAAAGCGTTTTCGAGGCTTACAATAAAATGCTGGCTGTTGCGGGCAAAAAACTTCCAGGCACGGTCGCCAGGCTGGCCCGAATACCACTTGATTTGCCAACTTGTGCCTCCGTTATGGGTTTCGAGCAGCACGGCGCCGCTATCGGCTTGTGCTGCTCGGCCTAGCAAATAGCCATGATTGGCATCGAAAAAATGCACATCGATGAGGTTGCTGGCCTGCTGACTGAGGTCGTGGAACTGCCAGGTTTCGCCCTGATCGAAGCTTTTTAGGAAGTAAGCATTGCCTGTATATCTTCCGGTGGCAAATAAAACACCATCGACCTGAATCATGCCGCAAATGGCGGTAACCTGCGGAGGTAGCCATGCCGATAGATTTTCCCAGCTGCTGCCGCCATTGGTGGTGCGGTAGAGGGTATGGCCCGGGGTGAGGGTTCCCAGGAATACCACATCGTCATTGAAAGCCACCATGCTTCGTAAATAGGGTCGAGGAACAGCCTGTTCCAGGTTCAGGCTGGTATCGAAACTCAATCCACCGTCGGAAGATTTGAGCACCATATAGGGCTGATTGCTGGCCAGAAACAATTTATTGCCAGCGGTTAGCACAAAGTCGTCGATGCGCCGCTCGCTGCTGTATAGGTTGTACATATGCCACTGGCCACTTGCTTCGAAACAGCTTAAGACAAGCAAAAAGGCTAAGACAGCTTTTATGGGATGACGCATCGGGCTATTTGTTGCTACGTAGTTTGCGATAGACCAGAATAGCTGCCATGAGCAGCCCCATCAGTCCCAGAAGACCAAGCACCGCCCACAAGGTGTTGAGGCTGTTTTTGAGCACCACCAGAAAAACGATGGCGAACAGAAATAGCGTTGCAACCTCATTCCAGATGCGCAATTTGAAACCCGAATAGCGGAAATCCTGCTTTTTGTGTTGGCGATAGAGGTACCAGCAACTCGCGTGATACAGGTACAGCAAAACTACAAAACCCAGTTTTAGCCATAACCAGCCGGGGATATGCCCATACAAATGCAGCATCCATAACCCAAATATGGCTGTGAGCACCGCCGAAGGTACCGTTATGCCTCGCCAGAGCCGCATCAATTGCCCACGGTATTGTTCACTGAGAATGTCGCGGGCCGGATTTTCGCGATCCTGCGCTTCTACATGGTAAATGAGCAAACGCACGAAATAGAATAGTCCGGCAAACCAGGTTACAACAAAAATGATGTGCAGGGCCTTAACGTATAAGAACATGGGAAAGAATGAAATTCAAAAGTAGTAAATGCTGTGCAAAAGCCATAAGCGACCGGTGTAACTAGTAAGTTTGGCGCAACTTTTAGCTTAAATCGCGCATTTTGGACGTTTTTTGGTACTGATGAATTATTTTCAACCACGGAAGACAGGAGCTATGATTAAGACATTTGGTAGTGCGGTTTTGGGTGTCAATGCCATCACCATTCAGGTAGAAGTAGATGCCCAAAAGAATTCCTTTGGCTATTTTTTGGTTGGATTGCCCGATAATGCCGTAAAGGAAGGGCAGCATCGTATTGAAACAGCTATTCGCAATGCTGGACTTGAACTAAAGCGTTATAAATACGTCATCAACATGGCGCCAGCCGATATACGAAAAGAAGGTGCGGCCTATGACCTCACCATAGCGGCCGGCCTGCTGGCTGTAAGCGATCAGCTGAAGTCCGAAGCCCTGGAGCGTTTTATCATCATGGGTGAATTGTCGCTTGATGGCCGTATAAATCCCATCAAAGGCGCCCTGCCCATGGCCATTCAGGCCCGGAAAGAAGGATACACGGGCATGCTGTTGCCCAAAGAAAATGCACGGGAAGCCGCCATCGTTAGCGATCTGGAGGTCTATGGACTCGAACATTTAACCGAAATGATCGACTTTTTCGAAGGTCGGCCTGGTGTTGAACGCGTAGTGGTGAATACCCGCGATGAGTTTTATGCCTCGCAGGATGCTTATGAGCACGATTTTTCGGACGTAAAGGGGCAGGAAAACATCAAAAGGGCCATGGAAGTAGCGGCAGCCGGAGGGCATAACCTGTTGCTCATTGGTCCTCCAGGCGCAGGTAAAACCATGCTTTCGAAACGGTTACCAACCATATTGCCGCCACTAAACTTGCACGAAGCGCTTGAAACCACCAAAATCCATTCGGTGGCCGGCAAATTACCGGAGCGGGTTGGTTTGGTGAGTGTTCGACCCTTTAGGAGTCCGCACCATACCATATCCGATGTAGCCCTGGTTGGTGGAGGTGGCCACCCGCAGCCGGGCGAAATTTCGCTGGCCCACAATGGGGTGTTGTTCCTCGATGAATTGCCCGAGTTTAAGCGTACCGTGCTCGAAGTGATGCGGCAGCCGCTCGAAGAACGACGGGTGACCATCTCTCGTGCGCGCTTTACCGTAGATTATCCGGCCAGCTTCATGTTGGTGGCCAGCATGAACCCTTGCCCCTGCGGCTATTACAATCATCCCGAGAAAGAATGCAGCTGTCCGGCCGGGAGTGTACAGCGCTATTTAAGCCGGGTGAGCGGCCCGCTGCTCGATCGCATTGATATTCATGTTGAGGTGGTGCCGGTGGCATTCAGCGAACTGGCACAAGCCCGGGCTTCGGAGAGCAGTACCGCCGTGCGCGAAAGGGTAATGAAGGCACGCGATATTCAGCAGCAGCGTTTTGATGGTCAGGGAATTTACAACAACGCCCAAATGAGTGGTAAACAATTGCAAGCCTATTGTGAACTAAATAAGGGTGCCCAAGTGCTTATCAAAACGGCTATGGATCGTTTGGGGTTATCGGCACGGGCATACGATCGCATCCTGAAGGTTTCGAGAACTATAGCTGATTTGGGGGGAAGTGAACGTGTAGAAGCCGAGCACCTGGCCGAAGCCATTCAGTACCGCAGTCTGGATAAGAGTAGCTGGGGAGAACGGAAATCATAACCTTTTGTGTTCTCGAGATCAAGGAAAGGGCATATCACAAAATCGGTATCTTTTCCATTTCATCTGTTTTGACCTGGTACATTTGACCCGACACCAAGTTAAGGGTTGATGGCGTAGTATACCAAGCGACGCTCGTAATATTTGCAGTCGCTGTACATCAGGCTAATCCAAGCCAGTTGGCTGCTTGCCAGGCCTACTCCCGACACAAAAGTTCGTTTTTGAATATGACCACTGTCGCAGACCGACATGCGGGTGCCATTCGTGTAATAGTAATGCATTTCGAGCTCAAAGGCTGATTCAGTCCTTGCCGGCACCACATCGCCATTTAGCCTACCACTTGGCAATTGAAAGCTGCGGTTGGCACGCCCAAAATAATACCATTCCATCAAAATATTGGAAGGCGCAAATCGAACGGTATCGGGTAAGTTGCGATTGGCCCAATGGATCAAACCTGCCTCATCAACAATATAGCCCGAGCTGTCGCGAAAGAAGATGCTTTTAAGGCCTATGTTAAACCACTGATCCTTGAGGTGTACATAGCGATTTCCATTAATCAGGCTATCGCCTTCAACAAAGATGGTATCGGGCCGACCATAAGGTGTTTCATTTCCACTACTGTCGATCTCAAATATGTGGTAAACAAAGTAGGAGCCTTTTTCGCTGATGAGCACCGGAGTGGCGGGGCTATTCGGATTTTCGGGCTGGAGTTCTTGATTTTCTTTACGGCAGGCGATATTGCTCAGCACCAGCAGTACCAACAGGATTAGTTTTTGCATCTGAACAATTAAAGAAGTAAAACGCTACCGACTTTGGTTTAGTACGGCACAACACACATCATTTGGGAATAGGCTTGTTTTAGCAACCCTATTCTCGGTTTATTTTCGCAACCCCGCACCAACATTTTAGCAGCAACCAGTGTTCGAAGAATTTCTGTGGTAATTAGGGACGCTCATCTTTTTTTCAAACTTTCCGTTGAAGGGAGCATGTAAGGGGTAATGATTGCGCCTGTTTGGCGCGATCCGATGTGGCTTTAATGAGGGGGAAACACGCCCAACCCCAAGCCGCTTGATCGCGGCTTTGGCTTTTTTACTTCGGTAATTTTCCGTTGAAGGGAGCATGTAAGGGGTAATGATTGCGCCTGTTTGGCGCGATCCGATGTGGCTTAATTAAGGGGGAAACACGCCCAACCCCAAGCCGCTTGATCGCGCCTTTGGCTTTTTTATTCCCCAAATTTTCCGCTCAAGCAAGCTTGGCGGAAAATTTGGGGAATAAAAAACCCCCCGCTTATCGCGGGGGGTTGGGTGTGGGCGCACACGGATTCGAACCGCGGACCCTCTGCTTGTAAGGCAGATGCTCTGAACCAGCTGAGCTATGCGCCCGATTGGGACTGCAAATATAGAGGAGATTTTAAATAGTCCAACCGCGGGTAAAAAAAATATTTTGTGACCAATACGGTAACGGGTTATAAATTGGAATTAGCCGCTGATGAACTTTCGTATGGCAGTAGGAGATATAGAAGTTTGATAGGGGATGCTCGATGCTGCTGTTGAACAGTAAGCGGTATTCTAGAAGCAAAAGGTAGGTAAATGACAATTTTGACACGATATTTGAGTTCTTTTACATCATTACTTTCCTTGAAATCAACAAAATTTCTGTTTCGCTGGCTGGTTTACCTACTCATTGGATTGGTTCTGTTTTTGGGTGGATTGAGTGTATACCTATATACTCAGCAAGACAAAATTAAAGCGAGTATCGTTAGCGTGCTCAATAGGCAATTACAATCACCAGTGAGTGTAAATGGCCCCATTTACTTGTCGTTATTCGAAAATTTCCCTTCGGTTTCATTGAGTTTTCCCAAGGTAAGTGTACAAGCCATGGCCCAAGGGCAGGTAGCTGATTATCCCTTACTTAGTGCCGAGCGGTTATCGCTTTCGTTTAGTTTGCTGGATATTTTCCGGGGTCGCTACCAACTGCAGCAGCTCAGCATAACTGATGCCGCCATCGATTTGCGTTTCGATGAAAATGGTGATCCGAACTATCAAATCTGGAAAACTGACAGTAGCAGCAATGCCGAAAATGCCAGTTTTGCGATACAGAAGCTCGTTTTACGCCGTGTGCGCTTAAATTATGTAAATGCTAGTGAGCATCAGTTGCTATCGGCCAGCTTGACCGATGCCGATTTTAAAGGTGATTTTAGTCAGCGTAAGTTTAACCTCCGTGCCCGGGCATCACTTGAAAGTGGCAGTTTACAGCTCGACGGCCGGCAGTTTTTGCGCCATCAGCAGTTGGGCTTGCAACTCAGTATGGAGGTTGATCTGGATGCCGAAACTGTACGTTTTCCTGACAGTGAATTGCGTTTGAATCGCGAGCGGCTGCAGTTGCAAGGGTTTCATCGTTGGGGCGAACCGGCTGAAACGGAATTAAACTTTAGCGCCGAAAAATTCAGGGCTGCTCAGGTATTGGCCTTTTATCGTGAAGAGTCGGGTTTTTTGAACGATTTGGACGTTGACGGTGAACTCAGCATCAAGGGGCGTTGGCACTATGTACCAGGTGCCCCTGAACTTAGCTTGCAGGCCATTTTGCAGGATGCCAGCCTCTATTATAAGCCTTACCAGCTGCGCTATAAAGGCAATACCCTCATCGAAGCCAGCTACAATCGGAAGCAGCTCTTGGAGCTGAGTTTCAACCAGCTTAGTTTGCAACAACAAGGTGATCGGTTAACCGGCCATCTCCGTTACTTCGAAAAAAGCGGACTGCTTGAAGGCAGTGTGGTAGGCAACATACAATTGGAGCATTACCAGGAACTGCTGGCCTTATGGGAATTAGAAGCGGTAAAAGGGACGGCCGGGTTAAATCACCGTTTCCGGATTTACCCGGGCACCGAAAAGCCGGTAATGCTTAGTGGTCATTTACAGCTTCAGCAGGTATCGGCCCGATACTTGCAACATCAGATCAGCGGCTTACGGGGCTTGGCGCAGATAGAAGACGGGCAGAAGCTGCTTAAACTGCAAATAGGGGCCATGCAGCTCGATAGTGTGCAGCTTAATGCGGAGTTGCAGGTGCTCAATTATCCGGCTTTGTACGATAAAAAAGCCGGTGATTTTGATCTTCGTGGTGAGCTATTTGCCGACAAATGGCATTGGCAAAGCTCGGGGAGTAATTCAGGCTCCCCGGCACTATTACCGTCGCGTATTGATTTACGTTTGGTACTTGGCAAATTGTATTGGTACAACTACCAATTCGATGCCCTTGATGTACGGTTCAGCGGAAAGCCCAATGATTTGCGCATCCGGCTCGATAATTGGCAACTGGCCGATGGTCGCCTCAGTGGTTTACTAAACTGGAAAGCGCAGGCTTCGGGCTATCAACTCCAAGGCTCGATGAGTGGCAAGCAGCTCGACATCAGCAAGCTGTTTAACAGTTTCCACGACTTCGATCAGGATTTCCTCACGGGCGAGCACCTCAGTGGCAAGTTGGATGTAAAAATGAGTCTATTGTTGCCTTTCAATAGCGAATATGACCTGCAAAGTCAGCATATGGAACTCATTGCAGACCTCGATGTACAACAAGGCGGACTGCGGAATTTTGAGCCCATGAATGGGTTGTCGCGATTTGTAGATGCCAAGGAATTGCAGGATCTTCGTTTTCAACGGCTTACTAACCACATCGAAATCAGCAATGGTGTTATCGACATTCCGGAGATGGACATTAACTCCAACGCAGCACGATTGGCCATTTCGGGCAAACATACGCTCGATAACGCTTACACCTATTACATACAAGTTTCTCTCAGTGATTTGTGGAAAAAGCGCCAAAAGCAAATCAGCTTTGATGCAGCCTTGGCCGAAGACCGGCCTGGGGGCGGGGTGAAGTTGTTTCTGGTGCTGGAGGGTAAAGGCAGCGATTTTAAAATCCGTTACAATAAAATTGAGGTGCGCGATCAACTCAAGCAAAGTGCTGCTGCAGCCCGCACCGACATCAAGCGCTTGGTAAAAGAAGAGCTTGATGGTACGGCCCGCCAAAAGCAGTACGAAAACCAACGTCTTGACGATATTGTGCCGATTAGTATTGAAGCCGATACCTTAGAAAAAGTGCCGGAAAAAGAATTCGATCCCGTTTATTTGCGTAAACCTAAAGCTCGTCGTGGCGGTTAAGCACCCTATGCTCTCGATATACTACAAAAAAAATAACTGGAAAATTGTATTGTTGCTGGTGGCCTTGGTTATCGGCTCAGTTTCGTTGTATTACACCAGCAGGGTGGTACACAACATCGAGAAGCAGGAAAAAAAGAAGATGCTGTTGTGGGCACGTGCCACCCGTGATTTGAGTTCGGCCGATGATCTCGACCAAAACCAGGAGTTTTTGCTCGACATTCTGCGAGAGAACGACAATATTCCTGTGATACTTACCGACGACAAGCTCGATATTTTGTCGTACCTCAACATTGATCCCGATTTGGCTGAAGAGCCCGGCTATTTGGAGCGGCAATTGGTGGTGATGCGCCAGCAACACGAGCCCATAGTCATTGAGCCATTTGAGGGTGAGCGGCAATACATTTTTTTCAAAGACAGCGATTTGCTGTACCAATTGCGGTATTACCCCTATTTTCAGCTGGGGGTCATCAGCGTATTTTTATTGGTGAGTTACATTGCCTTTAGCATGAGCAGGCGCTACGAGCAGGATTTTTTATGGGTGGGTATGGCCAAGGAGACAGCGCATCAACTAGGTACCCCCATAAGTTCGCTGCTGGCCTGGCACGAATACCTGCGCAGCACCGTTCAAAACGAAACCGACAGTGAAATGCTCGAAGAAGTGGGCAAAGATCTTGAGCGGCTGCAAACCATCACCGAACGTTTTTCGAAGATTGGTTCGGTACCCATACTTGAAGCTGCTGATTTAAACCAAGTGCTCAGTGAAGCCATGGGCTATATGCGCAAGCGGGCTTCCGACAAAGTGCGTTTTGAGCTGCAACAATCAGAGAAGCCTTTACTTGTACCGGTCAATATTCCGCTCTTTGAGTGGGTCATTGAAAACCTCACCAAGAACGCCCTCGATGCTATGAGTGGCTTGGGCAGCATTACCGTGAGTTTATCGTTGCAAGGTAAAAACGCCATCATCGATTTTACAGATACCGGGAAGGGCATTCCGTCGAACCAGTTTCAGGCCATTTTTAAACCGGGAATCACCACACGGAAGCGGGGTTGGGGATTGGGCCTTACCTTGGTTAAACGCATTATTGAGAAGTATCACAACGGTAAAATTTTCGTGCGCTGGTCGGAACCGGGCAAGGGAACTACATTCCGCATACAATTACCGCTGAGCCAAGCGCCAAATGTTTAAATTTACGGCATGCAAAAAATCAAATGGCTGATCGTGTTGGCATTGGTCTTCGTGGTGATGAAGTCGAAAGCACAATTGCAGAATCCTGGCAGTCAGGAACTCGGCTTAATGCTGGTTAAAACCAATATTGGGCTATATCAAACCACAGGCATTATGGCTGAGCGATTTGGGCCCGGAGCTACTGTGGGGCTCGATATTGGCTATAAAAGCAAAAAAGGGTGGTTATTTACCATCAGCGGTGCCCATATGTTTGGGGGAGATATACGGGAAACCGACATCATGTCGAACATCAGTACAGCCGGGGGTGATGTGATTACCCGTGCGGGTGTATTTGAAGATTATCGGCTAAGGCAATTTGGCTGGTTGTTGTATGGTAAAGTAGGGAAAATTTTTCCGGTGATTGGCCCTAATCCGAACAGTGGTTTGATGCTGGAGTTGGGCTATGGCTTGATGCAGCACAAAATTTGGATTGAAACTCCGGTAAACAATTCTCCACAGTTAAGCGCGGAATATAAGCGTGGTTACGACCGGCTTAGCAACGGGCAGAGCATCAACACCTTTTTGGGGTATCAGCATTTGTCGGATAATAAACTCATTAATTTTTACATCGGGATAGATTTACATACCGGTTTTACTGAAAATCGCCGTACGATCAACTACAATACCCAAAGTCGCGACGACCGAAAGCGCACCGATCTCATGATCGGCATACGCGGAGGTTGGATATTACCGCTTTACAAACGTGCCGAAAAGGCCATGCTTTTTTACTAATGTTGTTGCTTTACAGGCTGGGGATCAGGATGTATGGCTGGCTGGTACGACTGGCCGGCTGGCTTGGTCATGCACAGGCAAAGGCCTGGGTGCAGGGTCGCCGTCAAATTTGGGCTGATGTACAGCGTATTCCGGCCCACCAACGCCTGATATGGTTTCATACGGCCTCTGCTGGTGAATATGAACAGGCTCGTCCACTCATCAAAGCTTATCGTGAAGCCTGGCCTGAGCATTTTATCCTTTTGAGTTTTTATTCACCTTCGGGATACGCCTTGCGCCGGCAAAATTCAGGTGCTGATTTGGTTTGTTACCTGCCCGAAGACCGCAATTCATTAGTTAACAACTGGCTTGATGCCATTCAGCCGTCACTGGCCATCTTCATTAAATATGAATTTTGGTATTTTCATTACCGGCATTTGGCCGCACGAAAAATACCGCTGCTGTTGGTATCGGCACCATTCCGCGCTAATCAGCCTTTCTTTCGGCCATTAACGCGTAATTTTTGGGGGAAGATGCTGCAGGCAGTCACCCATTTTTTTGTGCAGAATCAGGCGTCTGCCAATCTGCTTCAAAAGGCAGGATACCACAACCTGAGTATTTGCGGCGATACCCGTACCGATCAGGTACTTGCCTTGCGCGAGCAAGCTTTTGAGGACGAAAAAATAGCCCGTTTTTGCAGTGAGCCCACCCTCATTGCGGGAAGTAGCTGGCCTGCCGACGAAAAGGTACTTGCGGCCTGGCTCCGGGATCCGCGGTTTGCCCATGTTCGCCTGCTGCTGGTTCCTCATCTCACCGACGAAGCCACGCTGAAAGCCTGCGAAGCACGGTTTCCTGAAGCCCTTCGCTACAGCCGCAGCAACAGCAGTCAGCTTGCCGACTGCCGCGTAATGCTTCTCGACACCATGGGCATGCTCAGCAAAGTTTATCGGTATGGTCGTTATGCGTTTATTGGGGGAGGGTTTGGAAAAGGAATCCACAACCTGCTCGAAGCTGCGGTGTATGGCCTGCCCGTGTTTTTTGGCCCTAATCACCACAAATTCAATGAGGCCAGATCTCTGAAAATAGCTGGAGTGGCCTTTGCCGTTGAAAACACGAAAGAACTTTGCGCAACAATGCATATTTTGGAAGTTCGTTCCGATGAACGCGAACAGATTTATCTAGCCGCTGGCCAATGGTTCAGTCAGAATAAAGGCGCCACTCAGCGGATTATGGACTATATCAACCAATTGAACTATGTACGACAGTCATGAAGCACGCCTGAAACTATGTTCTCTGTGCCAACACCGAAAGATTGATTTACGCCAGGGTATGCATTGTGGGCTCACTGGTCTCAAACCTGAGTTTACGGAGCATTGTACTGATCATTTGCCCGATGAAAGCGTGCAGCGCGAAATTGAGATTCCCCGTAAGGAGCATGATTTACCCCTTGCTGGTAAGGGGCATCGAATTGGTAACTTGCTCATCGATAGTGTATTTCTGGTGCTGTTTGGTTCGGCAGCAGGATTTTTGATTGGCTACGTTGCCTTACAAATTCCAGGCATGTTGAACTTGCTCAATTGGATGGTGTTTCCGAATTTTTGGCAGCGATTGCTCTTGAATATTGTGTTTGGAACAGCCTTTTATGTGTTGTTCGAAACGGTATTTGGTGCCAGTCCGGGTAAACTCTTTACCCGAACCCGTACGGTAAATGTGGAAGGAGACAGGGCGAGCTTCGGGCAGATTTTTAAGCGTACCCTCATACGTTATGTGCCTTTTGAGGCATTTAGTTTTTTTAATGTTGATACAGTGGGTTGGCACGATGAGTGGTCGAATACCCGGGTGATTAAGTTGGATGCTGACGAGCCCAAGCGCTGGCCATTGCTAGTAAGTACCCTTTTGGTTGGTGGTTTGGGGGTAGCTACCCTGTTGTTTGCTGCCGGAATAATACATAACCGTTTCGATAAAGTGTTGGAGTCGGAAAGCAAGCGTGCCTACAAGATTGCATATAAGGGCATTACTTTCGACATTAGCGATAACTGGGATGTGAGTTACGAAGAAATAGAGGAGGATTTGAGTTACCAAATCAGCTGTGTACACAAAGGCATGCACAGTAACAAGGCCTTTGTGGTGATCTTTGTGGATGGTGAAATTGATGCTGAAGACTGGATAGAAGAAAGCAAGCAAATACTTCTTCAACAGGATGTTTTTCGGAATGCCCGTTTCGACGATTTGTACGAAACCGAATTCCAAGACAAGGCGGCGTTAAAATACAACTTCAACGGTTCGCTTTTGGGTAACCGCTATGCAGGCAGCATCACGGTATTTTACCTGGGCGGCAAAACCATTATGATCATCAAAACGGCTGGCAATCAAGAGGAGCTCCTTTATGATTTTGAGCTTCTGGAAAGCAGCCTACGTGCCGAGCAAAACCTACTTTAGCCTATTTGTCGATAGAAGGTAGTAGGATGGTTTCGAGTTTCCCGGCTTCTTGTGCAGCCACTCTGGCTACCATGGGCGATAAATTCGCTGCTTGCATGCTGCGCATAAAGCGCGAGGCCTGCTGAATCAGCATTTTATCATCAAGACGAATGGCCATTTCGGCATAACGCTGAAAAAGTACCGCTTGCGACCAGCCGCTGCTCAGGGGCAGGTAAGTTTCAAAGAATACGGCATGTTCCTTATTACCCGCCTTCGCATAAAGCTCAGCAATGGCAGCACGCATATTGCGGTGTTCCTCATTCTCGCCCGCATAACAGAGCGCATCGTCGGGGGCTACCTGTACCAATTGGTTGATGGCTGTGCCAATGACCCGAAATGAACTGTCGCGTTCAGCGCGTTGTATGCACAAATAGGCGTTATAGGATGAGTCCATTTGCATGAGTTTGGTGAGCGCCCCTGCCCTTACCGATGATGATGCATCTTCATTCACGAGTTTGAGTAAGGCAGCTGCGAGTGCAGCATCTGCTTTCCAGCCATCAAATTGAAACTGCTGTATGGCCATGCTGCGCATGGCTTCTACTTCGTGTTGCATGGCATCCATGAACACACTGCGTGCACCGGCATGGCCGGGCTGGTTTCGCAGGTACAACAAGGCTTCCAGATGATCAACATAGTTGGGTGCCCTGCGGAACTGCTGTACATAATCTTCCGCGCTTTTGTTCTCGCGTTTTTCACAAAGCAGCATTTTATCGGCATCGGCATTTACCAGCACCGGCTTTTCGCTTTTGAAACGAAATTCCTGCGAATCGCGGCTGAGCACAATGGATTGGGTGATTTTGCTATCGGATGTATATATATCTACCAACATGGGCAAGCGATATAGCGGGGCATTGGGATTCGATTTTTCCTGACGGATGTTCAGCAGCACTTCACCACTTTCGGCATCGTAACCATATTGGAAATCGAGTATAGGGTGCCCGCTGGCATAAAACCATTGGTTAAAAAACCAGTTCAAATCGCGACCGGTCACTTCTTCGAAGGCCAGGCGTAGCTGCTGTATTTCAACGGCCTGATAGGCATGTCGGTGGAGGAATAGCTTGAGTGCTGCAAAAAAGGCCTTGTCGCCTACTTCTTGACGTAACATATGCAGAATACGACTGCCTTTGGCGTAGGAATGACTGTCGAACATCTGCTCTTTATCGTCGTAGTAAAAACGCACCAAATCAACCTGTTTTCGCCGCGATTCAAACAAATAGCTCTGTAAATTGCCGTACAAGCTTTGGTCGGCAACCATTTTTCCGTAGGCGTGTTCGTACCAGAGATAGGTGCCATAGGTGGCAAAGCTCTCGTTGATGCTCAGGTTACTCCAGCTTTCGCAGGTAACCAAATCGCCAAACCAATGGTGAAATAGCTCGTGGGCAACAGTTCCTTCGGCCGAGCCGTCAAGCATTTCGCGGTGTGTACGTTGGGCCCATTCACCAAAAATTACAGCACCGGTATTTTCCATGGCGCCTGATACATAATCGCGTACTGCCACTTGGGCATATTTGTCCCAGGGATAGGGAAACCCAAGCAATTCACTGTAAAACTCCAGCATGTCGGGGGTGCGGGTATATATTTCGCGGGCATAAGGCTCAAACTCCGGCTCTACATAATAGCTTACTTCTTTATCGCGCCAGCTGTCTTTTACTACAGCAAATTTGCCCACCGCCAGCATGGTAAGGTAAGGTGCATGCTTGAGCTCCTGCTTCCAATAATCGGTGCGGGTACCATCGCCATTATCGGTGCTGTACACCAGCTCGCCGTTCGACAGGCTCACAAAGGCGGTATCTACGGTCAGGTATATTTCTTGGCTGGTCTTTTGGTTGGGCGCATCAATGGTGGGATACCAGCACGAATTGCTTTCGGTTTCGCCTTGCGTCCATAGTTGTACGGGTTTCAGGCTATCGCGCCCGTCGTGGTTGATGAAATAGAGGCCTTTGGCACCCTGGATGGCGGCGCTGCCCTTAACGTTTTTAAGTTCATTGGGCTTGGCTACATATTCAATGAGTAGGGTAATTGGGGTTCCTCCGCTCAAAACCTGGTTAAAAAACACCTTCAACACTAGCCCGTCGTAGCTGTAATGTAAGGGCCTGAAAAAATCGTCGCCTACTTCTTCCACACGTTTGATGTCGAAGCCTTTGGCATCGAGCAACACTTCAGTGGCCGGGTAAAAATGCGGCTTGAGGGTAAGGTAGGCCGTGCCATGCATACGCGCCGTACTGAAATTGGGCTTGAGGTACAATTGCGTATGCTCCATTTTCATATCGAGCGGACGACTGGCACGGTAGTCTTCAACAATATGAAATGCCGGTTTTTCGGCAAGGGGGGCAGGTGGCGGCGCTATGTCAACAATTTCTTTCTTACTGTTACAAGCCATCATCAACAAGAGGAGGCCAGGGAGAAACAAACGGTAGTTTGGCATGTGTGTTAAGATTAATCTGTAATGATAATCACCAAATTTGGGCATTTTTAGTAGTTTTGACAACGCAAATTTTTCTTCGATGTTTGAAATCAGCATTCAGGGACGCAAATACCAGGTTGAAAAGTCGGGTGATACCCTCAGCATCAATGGCAAAATACTCCAGCCCGACCTTGTTCAGCTTGATGAACACCGTATGCACTTGCTGCTGAATGGCAAGGGCTTTACCATCGAAAAGATGAAAAAAGAAGGGCGCGATGTGGTGGTTCGGGTGAACAAACAACGCTTTGAAACAGAAGTGCGTACCGAAATGGACCTGATGTTGAGCAAACTGGGCATTGATGCGGGCGCTGAAGCCAAGTTGAACGAATTTAAGGCACCGATGCCTGGTTTGGTGTTGCGCATTGTGGTACAACCGGGCGATGAGGTTAAAAAAGGGGATCCCTTGCTGGTGTTGGAATCGATGAAGATGGAGAATGTGCTTAAATCGCCAGGCGCAGGGGTGGTCAATAAAATTTTGGTTAGCCTGGGCGCTGCAGTAGAAAAGGGGCAGGTACTTCTGCACTTCAAATAAGCAGCTTACGTTATCCTTTGCTGTTTCCAACAGGGCGCAAAGCGTGTCAGGCTTAAACCGGAAGCATGCATCAGGGTTGAGATTGCGGTTTTTTGATCGCTGATTCAATGTCGTTTAGTTACCCATGAATGGGTGCGAAACAGGGTAAGTCCACTTTCTTTTCCCCCGGCTGGCCGAGGTTTTCACCACAGATCCTAAGATCCCGACTGTAGTGTCGGGGTTACGCGGAAATCGTCGATAGCCTGTGCAGCAAACAAACAAGGCAGAAAATCGACTACTGCTTGCCATGCACAAATTTTTGGATTCCTAACCGCTTTTGCTTCGCCATGCGCTTGATTACACAGAAATAAGTGTTGCAACCCAGTAATTTTCAAGTAACACATTGATTTTTCAACGAATCGACAGTGAATCTAAATCCCCAATCTATTTTATCTTTGGGCATGCGCTGTTTACTTCCATTGTTGATGCTCTTCTTAAGTCTGTTTGGCCATGCACAAATTCCATTCGACATACAAGGTCACCGGGGTGCCCGTGGCCTGATGCCCGAAAATACCATCCCCGCCATGCTCGAAGCCATCCGCCTGGGGGCCACCACCCTCGAGCTCGATGTGGTGATTACCGCCGATGGCGAAGTAGTGCTTTCGCATGAAGCTTTTATCAATGCCGATATTTGCCTCGACCCTCAAGGACGCAGCTTAAGCAAAGCAGAAGCTAAAAAAATCAACATTTTTGAATTGACTTATGCCGAATTGAGCACCTACGATTGTGGCTCAAAAGGCCATCCGAAATTCCCGGAGCAACAAAAAATGCCGGTGCACAAGCCCTTGCTGCGCGATCTTTTTGAAGTAGTAGAACGCCACCTGCGCGAAAACAAATTGGCGCCTGTTCACTACAATATCGAAATCAAATCGGAAGCCGATGGCGATGGCATTTGGCATCCTGAAGTGGAAACATTTGCCGAACTGGTGCTGCAGCAGGTGTTCAAAGCTGGCTTAGCTTCGCGGGTCATCATCCAAAGCTTTGATGTGCGGCCCTTGCAATACATTAACCGTAAAAATTATCCCGTTAGGCTGGCCCTGCTAAACGAATCGCCCTTGGGTTACCAACAAGCCATCAAGCAATTGGGCTTTATCCCCCACATTTACAGCCCCTACTACAAATTCCTGAGCAAAAAGCTCATGACCTATGCCGCCCAAACCGGCATGCAGGTAATTCCCTGGACCATTAACGAGACCGACGAAATGGAAAAAGCCATTGCCTTGGGAGTGCACGGCATCATTACGGATTATCCTGATCGGTTGAATAAATTGATAAATAAATAACCATTTATGGGCAATTAAAGATGGAATTAATGCTAATTAAAAAGGGCATCTTTTGTGACGATTATTTTAAAACTATTGTTTTTAAGGAAAATTTAGTTTAGGTTTGAATATCCTAAAATTAATTAGCTATGAAAAAAACAATGATTGCCCCCCCCGTACGCATGTACTAGCATTCCGATAGCCAATTGGAATAACGACATTGGGCTAACTGTCTTAAGTGATTCAATTTACTCAAAAACGTTGAGACGGGCGTTTAATTACTCAGTATGCATACTGACGAGCCTATGTTGTATGTTTATTCCTGCCTTAGCCCAAGAAGCAGAAACCGTTTGTCTCGAAATAATGATTTTGGATGTAAATGGCATAAGCCAAAGTAGCATTTATGAAAGCTCTCCGCTATCAACCAATCCAAATACCATCAACATCTGCGAGCCAGGAACATTCGAAATTTCTGATGGCTACCCTAGCGTGGTAGATGGAACTCGGTGTTTAGTTCCGCCAGCAGAAAGCGGTAATCCCGAACAATATCTGTTATACTTAATAAGCAGTAATCCAAATGCGGCCTTACCAACGCCTGGGACAATATTACCCCAAGCCACAGGAGATTGGAATGTTGTGCTTAATGCTTCTAACATTCCGATATACGATCAAAACAACTTCCCGCCTTTCAACACAGGCTATTTCAATAGTTTTACAATCAGTACTCCCGGCACTTATGCCATCATTGGTGCCATTTGTGAACTCGATCAAAACAGCAATTACGTTATAATTACCTCAAATGTAGCTCAACCAACAGATCCTGTTTCGAATAAAATATTTTTAAATTTCATCGACACAGGAACGCCCTTAACCATTGATGGCGACCAGCACCTTTGTGAAGGTGCATCCGATATCTACAGCATTCCTGCCTATCTCGCAGGTTTAAACCCACAATGGACAGTTTCTGGTGGTACCTTTACAGGTTCAGGCTCCAGCATTCAGGTGAATTGGACTTTCGCTCCTGGCGCTATCGGCACGGTATCGGCACGGTATCGGTGCAGGTGACCATAGGTGAAGAGCTTTGTGATTTAGCGGCTACTAAATCGGTATATCAATGCTGTGAAAATCCTGCTGAACCACAAGCAATAACGATACTAAATGAAAACATTTCAGAAACGCAACTTGCTGGGTTAGGCATTGCTAATCCAAGTAATACCAATATATCCCTAATCTATGTTAATGGATACCTGCATATCGATGAAAATATCGAAATCCAAAACATACAGCTCTTCATGGGGCCTTATGCCAAAATTACAGTGGCCGACAATGTGGTTTTTAAAACCAAAAATCTAACTATTTCTGCTGGATGCGACATTATGTTTGATGGGGTATATGCCAGTAATGCCAGTCAAAAAATTGAAATGGATAATACTCATATCATACATGCAATAAATGGTTTAGTGAGTGAAAAAGGAGGCAAACTAAATGTGAAAGGAGGTACATTTAACCTAAACTGGGTGAGTTTAAGTATACGCGACTACAACCCTACCCATGTGGCAAGCTATGATGGAACCCTTTCTCCTGTTGAAATATACGGAGCAAACTTCCAACCTGCTACCCCTGTTTATCCACCGTATCAAAACGTAGCTCACAATCTAGCAGCAGTAAAAATAGACAATAGCGGTTTTGTAGTGATTGGTGTTCGGAATCAGGCTCCTAATTTATTTAACCCCATCATAAGTACTGCATTAAATATGCCCACAGCCATATTGATGCACAACAGTGGTGGTAATATCATCAATAATGAATTTTACCGAAACCATGTGGTAGGCTCTCCTTCTGTAGTTGGAGCTGTAGTAGCAACTGCGACTATGCATCAAAGTTGGATGCGACCTATTCAAATTGGCAGATATTGGAATGGAGGAGACCCAAATGATGCAAATTATTTTGAAGGTGGCTACCAAGCCATTAAAACCACGAATATTAATGCTGTATGCATACGTGATAATACGTTCAAAAATTATGGGACAAGTATCACGCTCATTAATGGTGGCAGTCAGCGAGAAATTGGTTACAATAAAATCAACTATCAATTAGGTTCTGATGTTACACCAACCCTCTCTTCAAATGGTATTGTATTAAGTTCGACACATGGTATTCCGAATAGCGGCGGATTAATATGGAACAATCATATTGAGGCCTGTAATCAAGCAATTTTTCTAACAAACGTAAATTCAGTTTCTGTAAATAGCAATGAAATTCGTACATTTAGTGCTAATGGAGCTTCTCAATCTAGCGCAAGAGCTGGAATTAGTGCGGCTCACAGTTGGAATCTGCTGATATATATGAATAACCTGCAGCATAACAACCTGCCGCCGAACAGCGACCTCAGCGGCAACAACCTACGCGGCATCAGCCTCAACAATGTGGTGGATGCCTTTGTGTGGGACAATTACGTGCTGCGCTTCGGTTCGGGCATTTTTGCCGCCAACAACAACCGGGTAAGCCAGTTTCGTTGTAATTTTTTACAAGCCGGTATTTGGGGCTTCAATTTCGACAATGTACTCCTCGACCAACAAGGCAACCCCGGCGACCCTACCGATAACCAGTGGGTGTCGAACCGTCGTGCGGTGCGAATGAATGGTTCGGAAGACGTAAACATGCAACCTACTGCCTGGTATTATCGCAGTGGTGCGGAATTCTCGCCTTTTGCATTAGACGGCTTGATTTTAACACTCCCTCAGCTCTCCTCAGGAGGAGAAGTGGGTTGTTCCAATGTGGTACAACCCGGCGACACCATTCCGGTAGATGACGATAAGTACGAAGACCCTGAGATGTTAGGCAAAGTATTTGGCCCGGTGGTCGATAGCAGTACTGCTTTCAGCAGCGATGCTACCCAATATTTTGAAAAAAGCATTACCTACCGGGTGTTAGACGAGCATACCGCTTCGATGCAACAAGCATCGGCCAACAATGCGGCTTTTGCCAATTTTTACCTGAGTCATTACCAAAGTGGTACCGGAGAGGTAAAACGCCTGTACGACGCCTTGCAATACCGCAGCACAGCCGATGCCCGGCAAATACTGGCCGATTTTACACCAAGCAATGTATTTGAGCAAAAAATTGCCGAAGTGAATGCCATTTACGCCCAAAGCTGGGCGCTGGGGCGCTTTGAATTAGACAGCGCCGAACGCAACCAATTGTTGCCCATTGCCCTAAAAGCAGTGCCTTGCAATGGGGCGAAGCGGTGTACACAGCACGGGTGATGTTGGGCATGTTCGACTTAGACGAAAATGTGGGTGCTAACAATCAGCGCCGTGCCTTGCACGAAGACATTTGGCCGGAAAACGATTTGGGCAAAGCATACCCCAACCCCACCTCTGGCAGCTTTAGTTTTGCGGGTAGCCTGACCACTGGTTTGGAACAAGGCCAGTTACGCCTGTACGATTTGCAAGGCCGCTTGGTTTCCGAACCCTCGGTGCGCTACAACAACGGGGCCTGGCAGGTAGCCAACCCGCAACTACAAAGCGGCATGTATTTGTACCGTTTGTACATCGACGGTGCAGAAGTGCAACATGGCAAAATTGTGATGCAATAGATGAAAAACACTTCCTCCTCGGCTGAATGCCGAGGAGGTTTTTGACATGAAAAAGCTCCTTTTACTCATATCCTTTGTTTGGTTGCACCAATTGCTTTGGGCTCAACAGAAGCAAAATTTGGTGATCAATGGCGGTTTTGAAGAATTAACCAATGGCCATTGTGTTCAAACCGCTAATGTTACAGCCACTGAGTTTGTTGGGTGGGGAGAATTTGGTGTTTGGTCAACCTTACAAGATGGCAGCATTGTGCGAGGAAGTTCCCCCGATTCTTACAATTTTGATACCTGTGGAGGGCATCCACAATGGAACAATCATGTGCCTTTCAATACTCATGGATTTCAATATCCCTCCAAAGGTAATGGCTATATCGGGTTTTTATTTCAAAGAGGCCGTGAATGGCCAACGGGCAGCTTTGTTCAGCCTTTGGTACCCGGCAAAACCTATTGTGCCGAAATGCATGTGAACATTGCCGAAACCTTCAGTACCCATGGCACCAAAAACATCCAAATGATGCTGCATACCGACAGTGTGTTGTTGGTGCGGCCCTGGTCGTTGTGGGGCATGGACAGCTTAATGAACGCCTATTACGATACCATACAGCCCATTACTTTTTATTCTGACTTTATCACCGACACCCTCCACTGGACCAAAATAACCACCCATTTTGTGGCCGATAGCGCCTACCGCTTTTTTACCATTGGTAATTTTAAGCGAACGGATTACCTTGATAGTATTCCTTTACGACCTGAATTTGCGGGTGTACCTAGCAATCGGTTTCGAACTTATTTGTTCTTAGACGACGTACTCATCTACGACTGCTCCGACACCATTCCCCCGCCCGAGCCGCAGTTCGACTTTGAGGTGAAAGCCTATCCCAATCCGGCGCGCGATTGGGTTGTGCTGGAGTACAGCTTGCCCAGCGCTGGCAAATTGCGCCTGCATGCCACCGATATGTTTGGGCGTTTGGTACTGCCCCGCACCGAATTGCAGGCCGAAAAAGGCATCCACACCCACGAAATCGACGGCAGTACCTGGGCCGCCGGCCAATACCACCTGAGCGTGCTTTACGAGGCTAACGGCCGCAGCGAGTACCGGCATTTCAAGCTACAACTGCTGCGGTGAGCGAGGCCACTACATCGACCTGGTTGCACGTATGCCTTTGAACTAAGGCCGACCGCGGCACTAATGATTTGGATGAGCAGCATAAATATTGAGGAAATAAGCAGTATTTAGCGAAAAGCTCAACAAAATCCTTAACTTTGTGCCGCAAATAAGCAAACTTATTTGCCATGCTCGATTTTACTCAAAAGGTTGTAGGTGAAGGACTTACCTACGACGACGTTCTCCTCTTACCGGCTTACTCCGAAGTACTTCCCCGCGAAGTAGATATTTCAACCCAGTTTACGCGACATATCCGCATCAATGTACCCATTGTATCGGCGGCTATGGATACGGTAACCGAATCGGCTTTGGCCATTGCCATGGCACAGAATGGCGGCATTGGCATGTTACACAAAAACATGAGCATCGAGCGGCAAGCTGCCGAAGTGCGCAAAGTAAAGCGCTCCGAAAGCGGCCTCATCGTCGATCCCATTACCTTACACGCCGAAGCCAGCATTGGCGAAGCCCTGGCCCTGATGGAAGAAAACAGCATTGGCGGCATTCCCATTGTCGATCATGAACAGCGTTTGGTAGGCATCCTTACCAACCGTGACTTGCGCTTCGAAAAAAATCCGGCACGCCCCATTACAGAGGTCATGACCAAAGAGAAGCTTATCACGGCCGGTGAGGGTACCTCGCTTCAGCAGGCCGAAGGTATTTTACAGGAGCACAAAATCGAAAAATTGCCAGTAACTGATAAAGCAGGTAAGCTTATCGGGCTGATTACCTATAAAGACATTCTCAAACTCAAAGACCACCCCATGGCCTGCAAAGATGCCTTGGGTCGTTTGCGGGTTGGAGCTGCGGTAGGTGTTACTGCCGATATGCTCGATCGCATTAAGGCCTTGGTGCATGCTGGCGTTGATGTGGTAACCATCGATACAGCCCATGGTCATTCGGCCGGGGTGATAGCAGCCTTAAAGCAAGCCAAAGCAGCTTACCCGCAGCTCGATATCATCGTGGGCAACGTAGCCACGGGTGCTGCTGCCCGCGCCTTGGCCGATGCCGGAGCCGATGCGGTAAAAGTAGGGGTAGGCCCTGGCTCGATTTGCACCACACGGGTGGTAGCAGGGGTAGGGGTGCCCCAGTTAACGGCGGTTTTTGAAGCTGCCGAAGCCCTTAAAGGCACGGGAGTACCGGTAATTGCCGATGGTGGTATCCGTTATACCGGCGACATTGTCAAGGCCTTGGCGGCAGGAGCCAATACCATCATGGGCGGTTCCATTTTTGCCGGCGTGGAAGAATCGCCGGGAGAAACCATCATTTTCGAAGGACGGAAATTCAAAACCTACCGGGGTATGGGCTCTATTGAAGCCATGAAGGAAGGGTCTAAAGACCGTTATTTTCAGGATGCCGAAGACGAAATTAAAAAATTAGTGCCCGAAGGCATTGTGGGTCGCGTGCCTTACAAAGGCCGACTCGAAGAAGTAGTTTATCAGTATATTGGCGGTTTGCGAGCGGGAATGGGTTATTGTGGTGCGCGCACCATCGACCAATTGCATGAGGCCAGGTTTGTGCGAATCACCAATTCAGGACTGCGCGAAAGCCATCCACATGGCGTAACCATTACCCGCGAAGCACCAAATTATACCCGATAAAATGCAGGAAAAAATTGATGCCATTCGTTCAGAAGCGCTTGCTTTTGATTTGAGCAATGCCGAACAACTAGAGCAGTATCGCTTACGTTTTTTGAGCAAAAAAGGCCTTATTAACGAACTTTTTGAGGATTTTAGGGCTGTTTCAGGGGAAGAAAAAAAGCGGTATGGCAAATCCATCAATGCGTTAAAGCAAGAGGTGGAAAGCCGTTGGCAAGAAAAACAAAGCGATCTGGCCGATAGTCCGGTTCAAAAGCAGGACGACTTCGACCCCAGTCGACCGCCCATGCCCAACCAGCCCGGGAGCCGGCACCCACTTTCGCTGGTACGGCAGCAAATCATCCGCTTTTTTGAAAATCAAGGATTCAACATCAGTGAAGGGCATGAGGTAGTAGACGATTGGCACAATTTCGGGGCGCTGAATTTCGACGACGATCATCCTGCACGCGATATGCAGGACACTTTTTTTGTACAAACCAATCCCGACATTCTCTTGCGTACCCACACCTCTACTGTGCAGGTAAAAGAAATGCAATTGGGTAATTTACCTATTCGTACCATTTCGCCGGGTAGGGTTTACCGCAATGAAACCGTTTCGGCGCGATCGCATATGCAGTTTCATCAGGTTGAAGGCTTATACATTGCCGAAAATGTTTCTTTTGCGGAGCTTAAGCAAACCTTATACATGTTTGCCAACGACTTTTTCGGACAAGCCCTTAAAGTGCGCTTTAGGGCCAGTTATTTTCCTTTTACCGAGCCATCGGCCGAAATGGACGTAAGTTGCTTTATCTGCAATCAGGAAGGCTGCAGCGTGTGCAAGCAAACCGGCTGGGTCGAAATTTTAGGCTGTGGCATGGTTGATCCTCAGGTGCTCGAAAACTGTGGCATCGACAGCAAAAAATACAGTGGCTACGCTTTTGGCATGGGCATCGAAAGAATGACCATGTTGAAATATCAGCTCAAGGATATCCGTTTGTTCTTTGAAAACGACATTCGTTTTCTGCAGCAATTTGGCTCTGTACTATGATTAACAACATTAAAACCATCGCCGTAGTAGGTGCGGGCACCATGGGCTCGGGCATTGCGCAAGTATGTGCCCTGGCCGGTTACCAAACGCTTTTGCACGATATGCAGCCAACCATGCTCGAAAAAGCCCGCCAACAAATTGAGGGCAATCTACAAAAGGCGGTCGATAAGGGCATCATCAACGCCGAACAAAAAGCCGAAACCCAATCGCGATTAACCATCACCGATCGTTTTCAGGATTTGGTTGCCGATTTGTGTATCGAAGCCATCATCGAAAAAAAACAACCGAAGATTGAGCTGTTTCGCGAGCTGGAGCTGATTAATCAGCCGGCATGCATCATGGCCACCAACACCTCTTCGATACCCGTTACCTCCATTGCCGCAGGCTTAAAAAGGCCTGAGCAACTGGTGGGCATGCACTTTTTTAACCCTGCACACATCATGAAGCTGGTTGAAGTTATCAGCGGAGAGGCTACCTCGCACGAAGTAGCAGCGGCAGTATATGCATTGAGCCTGCAGCTGGGTAAAAAGCCGGTACATGCCAAAGATGCCCCGGGTTTTATTGTTAACCGGGTAGCGCGGCATTTTTATGTAGAAAGCTTGCTGGCCCTCGAAGAGCAAATCACTGATTTTGAAAGCATCGACAAATTACTCGAAGCCCGCGGCTTCAAAATGGGCCCTTTCCGATTGATGGACCTCATTGGGGTTGATACCAATTTTTCGGTAACTTCGAGCATGTATGCTTCTTTTCATTATGACCCGAAGTTCAGGCCGAGCCGCATACAAGAACAAAAGGTAAATGCCGGATTCCACGGCCGCAAAACAGGAAAGGGATTTTATGCGTACATCGATTAAAGTATTTGCCCTAAGTCTTCTCCTCCTGCTGGGTTGTCGCAGCCAAACCGGCGATTTTGTGCCCAATGTATTGGTAGATGTATTCATTAACATCAATTTGCCAAGTTACCAGCCATTGAATGTGGTGGGTGGTTTGGTATTTATTAATGATGTAGGCTACCGGGGCATTGCCGTTTATCGCCAATCGATCGACGAGTTCAGGGCTTACGACCGGGCTTGCACTTACCTGCCTTCAGAAGAATGCCACGTAATTGCCCTCGATACGTCCACCAATCTCTTGCAATGTGGATGCTGCGATTCTCGCTTTTCACTCGATGGCTTTCCGGCACGCGGACCAGCAGCCATCAACCTCCGCAACTACCGCACCTTGTATTCGCCTACCAGCAACACTTTGCGCATTACTAATTAATGTAAGGAGCCAGTTTGGCCCGAGCTGGTGAACAAGGCGGTGAATGCTTTATGTTGGTTGCCGAAATGACGACCGTAAGCAGGTCTGCTGCGCACTTACAGTGAATTATTCCTCAAAAGCGCTTCAGACATTTGATTTTTTGACGTAAATTTCCGCGGTGTTATCCAAACTAAATCGCGCCATCTTTAAAATGTGGTTGCCTTTTCTGTTGTTTTTTTGCTTCATTAGTTTGCCTGCTCGCTCTCAACAGCAGGTGTTGATTAATGAATTTGTAGCCTCCAATACAAACAGCTTGCTTGATGAAGATGGTGATTCAGCAGACTGGATAGAGCTTTACAACCCGGGTTCTATAGCTGTTAACCTGCTTGGCTGGGGCATCAGCGACAATGCGAATCAAGCTTTTAAATGGGTTTTTCCGGCAGTAAGCTTACAGCCTGGTCAATTTTTAATTGTATGGGCCAGTGGAAAGAACCGCTTTGATAGTGTATTACATACCAATTTTAGCATCAGCGCAGCTGGCGAACCTTTGCTGCTTACCGATAGTAATGGCAACCGTATAGACAGCATAGGTCCCGTGGCCTTGGGCATGGACCAAAGTTACGGCCGACAACCCGATGGGGGTGTCGACTGGAAGTTTTTTGTGAATCCAACACCGTCGCAAAGCAACAATAACGCTACGGGGTACTATGGCAAACTTTTACCGGTAAACTTTAGTCTTGCAGGGGGCTTTTATCAACAAACCCAACAACTTAGTTTGAGTAGTGTTGATAGTGGTGTGATGATCATTTACACCCTCGACGGATCGGAACCGGATACAGCTAATCTGAGTGGTAAAGCATTTGTGTACAGGCAACTATATCCCGAAAATCCCGGAGACCCTGAAGGGGATAGCTTGTTTGGCTGGATGCATAGCCAAGTGTGGCAGGGGCCAATCAGTTTGCATGACCGATCGGCCGACTCAAACACCATCAGTACCATTGCCACTACTTACAATCGGAATGGCGAACATTTTCCATCGGGACCTATAAAAAAAGGTACCGTAGTACGGGCCAAAGCCTACAAAGCCGGCGCTATGGCGAGCGAAACAGTAACGGCCACTTACATTATCGATTCCTTGGGCCGTTCGCGTTATCAGCTTCCTGTAATTTCCCTATCGGCCTCTGCCGAGCGTCTTTTTGATTATTACCAAGGCATTTGGGTCCCCGGGATTGATTTTGATAACTGGAGACGTCTTAACCCTAATTTTCCGGTGGATCCTGGGATGCCTGCAAATTACAGACGAAGTGGCAGGGCTTGGGAGGTTGAGGCAGGTTTTGAGTATTTCGAGAACGGACAAAGTGCAGCCATTTTGACACAGCAGGTTGGACTTCGAGTACATGGTGATTGGGGTAGGGCACTCCCGAGTAAAAATAACCGTTTTTATGCCCGTTCGGGTTATGGCAATAGCCACTTTAATCATCAAATTTTTCCTGACTTAGCCTATTCGAGCTACAGCACTTTTTTGCTGAGGAATGCTGATTGGGCTGCAACCAATTTGCGCGATGTGTACTTGCAGCGTATTGCTGCCCCTCTAGGTTTTGAAACGCAGGCGAACCGCCCTGCCATACTTTTTGTGAATGGTGAATATTGGGGCCTTATGGCTCAGCAAGAACGTTATGATGCAGCTTATTTTTTAAGAAAGTACGGAATTGCTGAAAACGACTTGGATATTTTGGAAGGAAGCGGTGTTGCTGAAACAGGCGATAGTGTGCATTACAACCAGTTAATCAATTTTCTTCATCAAAATAACCTGAGCGATAGTGCTGCCTACAGCTGGGTAAGCCAGCAAATGGACATTGAAAACTTTACGGATTATTGGCTCACGCAAATATTCTTTTCGAACAACGATTGGCCATTCAAAAATATTCGCTTTTGGAGGTATAGGGCAAGTTATTCGCCTGGTGCAGGCATGTATGATGGGCGTTGGCGCTGGTTGCTTTATGACGTAGATTGGGGCGCAAATCTTGGCTTACCAGGCAATGTGATGTTTCATACCACAAGCGCTACTGCCGAGGGTTCGCGCTTTCCTGATTGGGCAACTTTATTGGTAAGGTCGCTATTGAACAATCCAAATTACCGCGCCTATTTTATCAGCCGTTTTTTTGATTTATTAAATACCACGTATCATCCTGAGCTTACCGTACCCCCCCTCCTTAGTTTGCGCGATTCCCTAGTTTCTTTTATGCCAGAACATATCAGCCGTTGGAATTCGATGCATGATGTCAATAGATGGCTTAATAATGTAGCCGCCATAGAGAATTATATGCTTCAATGGCCAGATTCAGCCCGTAGGCATATGCAGGAGCGCTTTGGCCTTGATAGTTTGGCCCAGGTTTATTTGGCCATAAACGATAGTTCGGCAGGAGAAATTCGGGTTAACAGCATTACAGTACCACAACATGCTATTGCTTACGACAGCATGTATTGGCAGGGAGTTTACCCGAAGCAATTCGAATTACGGTTTCAGGCACAGTCAAAACAGGGCTATCGTTTCAGTCATTGGATTGGGCTTCCTGATAGTAATCTTGCCATTCAATCAATATCCTTAACTACGGATAGTTTATGGGCAAAAGCTGTATTTGTGCCCGATACTACAACGCCTGCTTTCCGAAGCTTGATGCATTATTGGCATTTCAACCAGTTGGCTTCGGGAACGCTCGACAGCATTCCCGCCCATGTAAGTTTCAGCAGTACAGCCAACATCAGCAATCCTGGCACAGGCCTTGGTTATATGGATCGGGTAAATGATGGTAGTTTGCTCAATGCCCGTTTTAGTGATAGCGCGGGATTTGCCTTGCGCGTTCGCAACCCGAGCATAGGCCGATATTTATTATTGGATGCGTCGTCGGAGGGTTACCAAACCCTAAAGCTCAGCTATGCTGCCAGCAGAACCAATAATGGGGCAGAATTACACAGTATTGAATATCGTACCGGCAGTCATGAGCCTTGGCAGACTGCAGTAGCCGGTCAGGCAGTAACTGAAAACTACCAGCTTATCAGGCATGATTTTAGTCAGTTGCAAGGCATTAATAACCAGCCGTACTTACAGTTCCGCTTTATTTTTCAAGGTCCTTCAGCTTCAGCTAGCTCAGGCAATCAGCGTTTCGACAACATCAGTATCGAAGGTGAACCATTGCCCAATCCGAATCAATTGCTTCATTACTGGCATTTTAACCAGTTGGGTTCGGGTACGGTCAGCGATGTATTGGCCGATAGTAGTTTTACAGGAAACGCCATCATCACTTATCCAGGTAGCGGGACTGGTTATATGGATCGGGTAAATGAAGGTAGTGGGCAAAATTTGCTTTTGAATGAAGTCCCGGGAATGGCACTACGTTTGCGTAATCCGGCCGTTAGTCGTGAAATGATTTTTAACAGCCCGGTTACCGGCCATAAGTTAAGCGAACTAAGCTTTTCGGCCATGCGTACATCTAATGGTCCTCAGCATGCCCTCTTGCTGTATCAGGTTGCCCCCGACCAAAGCTGGCAGGTGTTGGGAGATACCCTTAGCCTTACAGAGCAGTTTCAGCGCTATCGATATCAACCCGACAGCCTACTCGGATTTATCGATAACCCACTGCTTAGTTTTAAATTGCTCTTATTGCCGCCCAACAATAGTGGCAGTTCGGGAAACGTCAGGATTGACAATCTGGCCATTTGGGGTGTGCCCGATTCGAGCCGTACGGCATTACATTACTGGCACTTTAACGATTTAGCCAGCGGGACACTGCACAGTATTTTGGCCGATAGCAGTGAAGCAGGGCATGCTTTTATTCAATATACGGGTAGTGGTGCTGGCCTGCTTGATCGTGTAAACGATGGCAGTAGCCTGCTTTTGCTACAAGGACAAGGGCCTGGATTTGCGCTAAGGGTTCGAAACCCGGCCCTCAACAGGAGCCTGGAACTATGCTTCAGTAGCAAAAGCAGGCAACAACTGCGGCTTGACTATACCCTAAAGCGCACCAATAATGGTCCAACTTGGCATCGGGTTGAATACCTTAACCCACAGCATCAATGGGAAATTGTACGTGATTCGATTGGAGTAGGTCTCGACTATGCGGCAATGCAACTCGACCTAAGCGCACTAACTGCCTTACACGATGCCGATAGTGCGCGATTGCGGTGGGTTCTGCTGGGGCCCGAGATCAGCGCCAACGATGGTAATCAACGGTTTGATAACATCAGCCTTTCAGCTTTTCCAGCAAAATATGGCTACGATACGGTAAGCATTTGCAGCAACAGTTTCTACCTGTTTGGAAACGATAGTTTACGGCTTGGGGGCAACTACGAATTCCGAATAAGCACCGACAGCATCAGCCGTTTGCATCTCATTACCAAGCCTGCCTATTTTCAAATCGATACGGTACGCATTTGCGCTAATGAATGGTACGTACTTCCAGGAGGAGATAGTGTGAATTTACCGGGAGTATATACCGACAGTTTGGTAAGCTCGCTGGGCTGCGACTCGGTACACACCACCTGGTTGCAACTAGATAGCTTGCCCTTGCTTCAGCTGAATGCGAGCATTTGTGCAGGTGGCAGTTATGTTTTGCCCGATGGCCAAGTGGTAAGTGCGGCCGGAAGTTACCAGGGCCAATTGTCGGGCGTTTTATTTGCTTGCGATACCCTTTGGAGTGTATCGTTGCAGCATTTTGCCGTGTATGGCTTTAGCGATACGGTACGCATTTGTGCTAACGAATGGTACGTACTTCCAGGAGGAGATAGTGTGAATTTACCGGGAGTATATACCGATAGTTTGGTAAGCTCGCTGGGCTGCGACTCGGTACACACCACCTGGTTGCAACTAGATAGTTTGCCCTTGCTTCAGCTGAATGCGAGCATTTGTGCAGGTGGCAGTTATGTTTTGCCCGATGGCCAAGTGGTAAGTGCGGCCGGAAGTTACCAGGGCCAATTGTCGGGCGTTTTATTTGCTTGCGATACCCTTTGGAGTGTATCGTTGCAGCATTTTGCCGTGTATGGCTTTAGCGATACGGTACGCATTTGCGCTAACGAATGGTACGTACTTCCAGGAGGAGATAGTGTGAATTTACCGGGAGTATATACCGATAGTTTGGTAAGCTCGCTGGGCTGCGACTCGGTACACACCACCTGGTTGCAACTAGATAGTTTGCCCTTGCTTCAGCTGAATGCGAGCATTTGTGCAGGTGGCAGTTATGTTTTGCCCGATGGCCAAGTGGTAAGTGCGGCCGGAAGTTACCAGGGCCGGTTGGCGGGAGGCTCAAGTGAATGCGACACGCTTTGGCAGGTAAATCTGCAATTCAATCCTAGCTATTTGATTACCGACAGTGTGCAAATTTGCGACAGCAGCTTTTATGTGCTACCTGGAGGCGATACGGTAAGTATGCCAGGTTTGTATATCGACAGCTTGTTGAGTGAATGGGGTTGCGACAGTATCATTTACACTTGGCTGCAGCTCGATAGTCTCATTAGAATGTATGATAATTTTAGCCTTTGCGCGGGCGACAGCCTGCTGCTGCCTAATGGCCACTGGGTAAGCCAGGCTGGACAATATCAAGGCCTTATCCCGGGCTTTCAATGCGATACACTGTGGGTGATTGATGTAGACTTTGATCAACGGGCTTCTCAGCCCAGCATTAGTCGGCAAAATGATACGCTATATGCGGGAAACGCCCCCTACTATTTCTGGTTTCTTAACAACATCTGGTTGGCGGGGGATAGTTTGCCCTATCTTATTATCAACCAAAATGGCAGTTACCGTGCCTTGGCCGACAGCGCGGGTTGTTTATCGGATACTTCTTTGGCCTATGTAGTAACTGGCCTCTGGTTAAATGCACCTGAGACTTTAGCGGCACCCCGCGTATATCCCAACCCTAGCAGCGGAAAGCTTTATTTGCGTTGGCCCGAATTGCCTGTGGAGGCTGTGTACTTGCAGCTCTACGACAGCCGGGGTCGCCAATTGATGTATCTTAAGTGGCCTGCAGCTGCTGAGCATTGGGAAGTTGATTTGCACCATTTGGCGCAAGGAAGTTACAGCATACGTATAAGTACAGTAAGGGGAAACTGGCACTTCAGGCAAATGATTATCCATTAAATCAGGCATTGAACAACACCCCGCCCATAATGCCTAGGCAAACAATAAGCAGGGGTGGAATTCGGAAAAAATGGAGCAACACAAAGGTGAGCCCCACCACCAGCAGGTTCAGTAAATCAAAACCTATCGGTTCCATGAGGATGATGGCTGCAGCTATGATGAGGCCAGTAGCCGCAGCATTGATGCCCGAAAGCGAGCGCTTCACGCCTCGCATTTTTTTAAGTTCGCCCCAAGCCGGGTATATGAAAAAAATGAGCAATGTGCCGGGTAGAAATATGCCGATACCTCCCAAAATTGCACCCAACATCATGGCCGAATAGCCACTTTCCTGAAACGACATGGCGCCTAAAAAAGAAGCAAAAGAAAATACCGGACCGGGAATAGCTTGGGCGAGTCCATAGCCCGATAAAAATTCATCGGCAGTCATAAAGGCCTTAACGCTTACAAATTGCTCATACATCATCGGGATGAGAACTTGCCCGCCTCCAAATACCAGGCTTCCGAACCGGTATATGTTTTCAAAAAAGAGCACGGGCTTTATTTGCAGGAAGTTTCCGATAAAAACGGCTACTAGGAGTATGCCTGCAAAAAGATAAAAATTGCCCCAACGAATAGACTTGAGGTTGTAGGCTTCTTTTTCGATTTTTTGGCGGTTTAATAAGTTAGATAGCAAAGCGCCTGCGATTAATACCGCTGGAAAAGTAAACGAGTTGGTAAATGCCAAACTCAAGACTACAGATAGTAAGAGGATAAACCATTCGGTACGACTTTTTATTAAGCTTTTGGTTAGCCTAAAGCCTGCCACCGCAATAAAGCCCACGGCAATAGGACGCACAAAACGTAAGAGTTCAAGTTTAAATCCTTCTTGTGAAAAATAGGTGACCAATAAAGCAATCATGGTCATGAGCATACAAGCGGGCAGCACCCATACCAACAAACTTAGCCAGGCCAAACGCGGACCTCCCAGTTTCATGCCAATGGCCGTTAGGGTTTGTGTCGAAGTAGGTCCGGGTAAAACCTGACATAGGGCATTCAGCTCCATCAACTCTTGCTCGGTGAGGTATTTACGACGATCGACCATGATGTCGAAAAGCAAGGAAATATGGGCTTGCGGCCCACCGAATGCCGAAAGGGAAATCAGCAGCACATCACGGAGGAAAACCCTGGCTCGTAAATGGCTGATGGTAGACATGTTTTATTTTTTGAGACCTATTTCGCGAAGTCGTTCTTCGAGGTATGCACCTGCGGTGATGGGCGGGTAGTGCAGGGGGTTTTCGTTAGTGATACAGGCCGGTAAGCAATCGAGCCGCATGTCGGAACGCGGGTGTAGAAAAAACGGTATGGAATAGCGTGAGCTTCCCCATTGTTCGCGCGGAGGGTTTACCACGCGGTGGGTAGTAGAGCGTAGGCGGTTGTTGGTGAGACGCTGCAACATATCACCTACATTCACCACTACTTGCTCAGGCAAGGCGGTTACGGCTACCCATTCGTTGTTTTTGTTTAAAATTTGCAAACCATCGGCCGAAGCGCCCATGAGCAGGGTAATCAGGTTAATGTCTTCATGTTCGGCTGCCCGTACGGCATCCTTGGGTTCGTTGGTAATAGGCCCGTAATGTATGGCCCTTAAGATGCTGTTGCCGTTATGAATTTTATCGTCGAAATAGTTTTCGCCAATGCCCAAAAATAGGGCGATGGCCCGGAGCATATGTCTTCCTGCGGTTTCCAAAGTTTTGTAGGCCGCTATGGCCCGGTCATTAAACGCGGGCAATTCGGCTACCTGAACATTATCGGGGTACTCGGCTTTTACCGGGTCGCCGTCAGTTACTTCTTGTCCAAATTGAAAAAATTCCTTCAGATCGCCTGTATTCCGACCCTTGGCGTGTTCTTTGCCAAAACCGGTATAACCCCGCTGACCGGCCAAACCGGCTATTTCGTACTGTTGCTTGACATTGGCAGGCAGCTTAAAAAAGGCCTTTACCTGGGCATATAAATCGGCACTAAGTTCGTCGGAAAGTCCGTGGTTTTTAACCGCTACAAATCCAACAGTTTCGTATGCTTCACCAAGTGCTTTTACAAATGCGGCTCTTTTTTGAGCATCGCCAAATACAAAATCATGCAGGTCAATCGAAGGAATGTTGTTCATCTTCTGAGCTAATTTTGGCAAATATACATATTCATAGAATGCCAACCGGTGGTTTTTGGCTTAAAGCCTCATGGTGATGCTGAAGGTAGTTCCGGGCCGCCCGGGCATGCTGTCTACGTCAATTTCGGCTCCCAACATCTGCAGTCGGGTTTGGATGTTTGCCCAACCATGTCCTTTTGAGCCCTGCAGCAGGGCCGTATTAAAGCCTTTGCCATTGTCTTCGAGCATCAAACTAAGTTGGCCATCGGCAATCACCATGTTCAGACTAATGTGACTGGCTTCGGCATATTTCATTACATTGGTAAGCAACTCCTGGACTACGCGGTACAGGAGTTGTTCGCTTGGCAAGGGCAAACGGTTTTCGGTGCCAAAGAAGCTGCTGGAGCATTTAAAGGAGCCCTTACTGCTTTGTTCCAGCCTGCGCATTAGCTCGTCGAGGGCCTGTGCCAAGCCTTTTCGCAATAAGGTTTGTGGCATGATGTTGTAGGCCAGGTGGCGTACTTCTTTGTAAAGCTCGTCGAGTAATTGCAGGCTTTTATCTCCGCTTTCGGTGGCTTTGACTTCAATGCTCAGCTTAAGTGCGGTAAGCAGTTGTCCCATGCCGTCGTGCAAATCGCGTGCAAATCGTGTTTTTTCGGCTTCTTGTGCGCTGATTACCGCTTCTAACTGCTGTTGCTGCATCAATGCCCGGGCATCGGCCATTTGTTTTTGTTGCAGGTGCTGCGATCGCTGCCTGATTAACAAGGCAATGAGCAGCACCAGCATAAGCAATAGGCTGAGTGCGAATACCGTAATTTTCCTTCGCTCGAGCAATACGGCCTGTTCACGTAAGGCAACTTGACTGATGGCCAGCTGCTGGTCTTTTTGTGCGACATCGTAACGCACCTCCACTTCTTTGAGGCGCTTATCCGATGCTTCGGTATTTAAACTATCACTCCATTCTTTGTAGAGCACATGCATTTCAAGTGCGGTTTTAAAATCGCCCATTTCACGAAACAAATACCAGCGCTGTCGGTAAACCCGAAACATCATGAGCGCGGAACCCAATTCGTTGGCCAGGGCCAAGGCACTGTCGCTGTAAAGCCGTGCACGGCCTAATTGTTGGGTTTCTCTGTAGCCACTCGATAACATGTTGTAGGTCATAGAAAGGCCAAATCGATCACCAGATGCTTTCCTGAGTAAAGCGCTTTGTCGGAGATAGTATTCTGCCTTACCGAAATTTTTTAAATTTTGGTAGGAGATGCCCATATTGTAAAGGGCCAGGCCTTTGCCGTAGGTATTGTTTATCTCCTGATGTATGTCATAAGCTTCTTTAAAATATTGGATGGCCAATTCGTAATTGCCCTCTTCGCGGTCTTCATTGGCCAAATTGCTAATGAATGCTGCCAGATTATACAGGTCGTCTTGCGATTTTATCAATTCTATTGCTCGTTCGAAATACGCTCGGGCCATTTTTCGCTCTTGTTTGTAACTATACACAATGCCAATATTGTTATAGGTACTGGCCCGGTAGCTGATTGACTTGGTGGAGTCACTATAATGATTTAATGCTTCAAATAAATGTTCCAAGGCTTTGTCGGAAGCGCCCAAATTCGAATAAGTGAGCCCTATGTTGGTATGTACCATTGCCAGCATATCTTCGCGTTTCATTTGCTCGGCATATTGCAAGGCATGGGCATAGGCTTCTAAGGCTTTGGCATAGTCGCTTTTGAGGTCGTGTACCACGCCTATTTGATTGTAGAGGTTAAAAAGCATGCGCGGGGCATTGGCTTTGCGTGCCAAGAGAATGCCTTCCTGTGCATAGGCCAAGGCTGCTTCTTTGTTGGTACGATGATGAAAAACGAGGTACAAATAAGCTTCGGAACGCAGACTATCGTGTATATCGCTTTGGGCGCGCTCAAGCAGGCTATCGACTACTGTTGGTGCAGGTTGCGCTGCGAGCATGGCCCCACTTAATAGCGCCAAAATGAGAAGTAGAGTTTTCATTAGGTTTGGTAATCAGGCCTTCAATTTCGGAAGTTCAGCCGTAAAAGCCAATAACAGCACAAAAAAAAGTCGTAGCACAATCTTGTAAGTAGAAAGTTTGCTTCCGTTTTTTTATGCGTTATGCCTGATAATCTGCTTCAAGCCTGTATTTTTGCAGTCTTAAACTGCTATCCATATGCTTCGTACCCACACTTGCGGCGAATTACGCCTGACCGATTCCGGAAACACCGTTAGCCTTTGTGGCTGGGTGAGTAAAATCCGTGATAAAGGTGGTATGCTGTGGGTAGATTTACGCGATCGTTATGGCATTACCCAGCTTATGGCTGAAGAAGGCAAAGCCGATCCAAAATTGCTCGAAACGCTTCGCAGCTTGGGCCGCGAATATGTGATTTGTGCGCGTGGTAAGGTGGTGGAGCGCTACGCCAAAAACGATAAAATGGCCACGGGCGATATTGAAATCATGCTTGAATCCGTAGAAATATTGAATCCGGCCAAGCTGCCCCCCTTCCTCATCGAAGACGAAACGGATGGGGGTGAGGATTTACGGATGAAATACCGTTACCTCGATCTTCGACGTAATCCCATTCGTGCTAAACTAGCATTGCGCCATAAAGTAGCTCAAAGTGTGCGTCGCTACCTCGATGCGCAGGGCTTTCTTGAAGTAGAAACTCCGGTACTCATCAAAAGCACGCCTGAAGGCGCTCGTGATTTTGTGGTGCCCTCACGTATGCATCCGGGCGAGTTTTATGCACTCCCCCAGTCGCCCCAAACCTTTAAGCAATTGCTCATGGTGGGAGGCTTCGACCGCTATTTCCAAATCGTAAAGTGTTTCAGAGACGAAGATTTACGGGCCGACCGACAGCCTGAGTTTACCCAAATCGACTGTGAAATGGCTTTTGTTGAACGCGAAGACATACTCAGCACCTTTGAAGGCATGATCCGAAGTCTGTTTATGGAAGTAAAAGGAATCGATATCGGGGAGATTGCCCGCATGAGCTACGACGAGGCCATGCAACGCTTTGGTAACGACAAACCTGATGCCCGCTTTGGTATGGAACTCGTACACCTGAAAGGCTACGACCAGGAGCTCACCGCAGGTAAAAATTTTGTGGTATTCGACAGTTCCGAGGCTGTAATCGGTATTCCGGTAGCCGGTGGGGCAAATTATACCCGCAAGCAGCTCGATGAACTCACTGAATGGGTGAAGCGTCCGCAACTGGGCATGAAAGGCATGGTTTGGATGCGGTACGAAGCTGATGGAAGCCTGAAATCGAGCGTAGACAAGTTCTATGGCCCTGATGAGCTGAGCAGTTGGGCACAGCATGCAGGACTCAAGTCGGGCGATTTGTTACTGGTGCTTGCTGGTGAAAAGACGGCTACCCTCAAAGCGGCCTCCGAATTGCGTCTGGAGTTAGCCAATCGCCTGGGATTGCGGAAAGCCGATGAGTTTAAAGCCCTTTGGGTGCTCGATTTTCCGTTGCTCGAACGCGATGCCGATAACAACCGTTGGATGGCCATGCACCATCCATTTACCTCGCCTCGCCCTGAGGATTTAGATAAGCTCAACAGCGATCCGGGTAGCATCAAGGCCAATGCCTACGATATGGTGCTCAATGGCAACGAAATTGGCGGCGGCTCCATACGGATTCACGACCGCCAGTTGCAAGCGAAGATGTTCGAAGTACTTGGTTTTACATCCGAAGAAGCGCAAGAAAAATTCGGCTTTCTGCTAAATGCTTTCGAATATGGTGCACCACCCCATGGAGGCATTGCCTTTGGCTTCGATCGTTTGTGTGCCCTATTCGGAGGCAGCGAAAGTATACGCGATTTTATCGCCTTCCCTAAAAATAATGCCGGTCGCGATGTGATGATTGATGCACCAGGACCTATCGACCCACAGCAATGGGCTGAGCTGGCCCTCCAAAAGGGCTGAAGGTTAACATACTTCGAAGCTCCGGCCTATGTAGCAGCTAGCCATCCAAAAATGTGTGCATGGTACAGCAGTAGTCGATTTTCTGCCTTGTTTGCTGTACAGGCTATCTGCGATTTCCCTGTAACCCCGACACTTCGGTCGGGATCTAAGGATCGGTGTTTAGAGCCTCCGTCATCCGGGGGTAAAGAAAGTGGACATACCCTGTTTCGCACCCATTCATGCTTAACCCAACGACATTGAATTCGGATTGGCAAATTTCAGAAAGCGCTTTTCGCTGAGTAGTGCTTTGGTTTGTAGCTTCTTGCAGTGTTGGCAATTAGTCAGCTTTTTGCTCCTTGGCTGTTGTGCCATACAAAATCGACAGCAGGGCTTCTTTGTCGATATTACCACCACTGGTTTTGTTACTCAAAGCAATGATGCAGCTGTGATCGTCGGGCAAGTGTATAAGTAGGGTTTTGAATCCGCGCCACCAGCCTCCATGGTAATAGATGGTTTTGCCATGGAAAGGGAACAGGCGCCAGCCATAACCATACGCATGTCCTTTTCGGTTTGGAGGATTGTGGGCTTGAAGCGCCAGCTCCATACTGCCGGGCTTTAAGAGTACATGATTAAAAAGGGCCTGCTCCCAGGCATACAAATCGCGCGCTGAGGCATAAATGCCTTTGTCGCCCGAAACACTATTGAGGTAATATTGGGTGGTTACCGGACGATAATAACCGGTATGCCCGCTTACCGCACCACGTGGGAGACGTTTTTCGGGATTAATCACAAAGGCAGTTTTCATGCCTGCCGGACCAAATAAATAAGTATCGGCATAATCGGCAAAACGTAATCCACTTACTTTTTCTACGATGGCTGCCAGTAAGGCATAGCCGGTATTGCTGTAGTCAAATCGCTTGTTGGGTGGAAAAAACACCTGTTGTGGTTCGGTGCTTAGGAGCTCCAGGAGGCTTTGGTTATCAATATACTCACTGTGGTCGGGCCAGATGCGGTCGGCATCGTACATATAATTGCTGAGGCCTGAGCGGTGGCTGAGTAGCATGTGTACACTAATGCCCCGATGTGGAAAATCTGGAAAAAAGCGCTGAATGCTATCGCTGAGCGATATTTTACCTGCTTCTACCAATTGCAAAATAGCCACGGCAGTAAATTGCTTGCTTACCGAGGCCAGTTCAAAAAGCGCATTGGTTTCGAGGCTGTCGTTTCTTTTGCGCGAAGCCATTCCGATGGCCTTTTCGTACAAAATTTGACCGCGATGCCCTACCAAAATAACGCCGTTAAAACCCTGACGTTTGAATTTGAAATTGACCAACGAGTCGATGGCAGCCGCTTTTTGTTCCAGTTCGGCCGGGTCGTTAAGAAATACCGGTCCCTGAGGGTCTTCGCGATAGGCATCAGTGCCCTGCTCCTTGCAGGTGAATAGCAAGGGCAGGGTAAAAAGCGATATCCAAATGAATTTATGTAGCCGGGAAGCCCCTGGCATCAGGCCTCCATAATTTTACCGAGGGCCTGATCGTACAGGTCGCTGAAGTGGGCAATGTTTGCATAGGCTTTTCCATCGATCTGGATATCGCCTTCGGTTACGCTACCCAGTTTTCGGAAAGGTATTCCGGCTTCATAGAGTACTTTTTCGAGCACGGGTTGTTCGTGTGGATCGATGCTGATAACGGCACGGCTTTGACTTTCACCAAAGAGGAAAGCGTCGGTACGTAAGGCAGGATCGGTATTGATGTTGAAGCCAAGGCCGTGGTAAAAACCCGATTCGATGAGGTTGATGAACAAACCACCATCTGCTATGTCGTGCATGCTTTCGGCCAAGTTGCGGTCGCGCAGCTGATGGAGCACTTTGTGTAGCAATAATTCGGCCTCAAGCTCAAAATGCGGACAGCTGCTGTGCTTGATGTTGTGATGGCTGTAGATGTATTGAGAGCTTCCCAGGTCGTTGTTCATTTCGCCCAGCACATAAATCAAATCGCCCGGGCGTTTAAAATAAAGGGTTTGGTGTTGTCGCTTATCGTCGAGTATGCCCACCATGCCAATTACCGGCGAAGGGTACACGGGGCCTTCGTAACTCGATTGGTTGTAGAAACTTACGTTGCCACCGGTGACCGGGGTGCCCAGTGCTAAACATGCTTCGCCCATGCCTTTGATGGCGCCTACAAATTGCCAGTACACTTCGGGATTATACGGATTGCCGAAGTTCAAGCAGTTGGTTACAGCTACGGCTTCCCCACCCGAACATACGATGTTTCGAGCAGCCTCGGCTACCGCAATGGCGGTACCCTTGTGCGGATCGGCATAGATGTAACGTGAATTGCAATCGACCGACATGGCCAGGGCCTTATTGGTGCCGCGAACATCAACAACGGCTGCATCTGAGGGTTGGTTGGTGCTCATGTTGATGGTGCCTACCATGCTGTCGTACTGCTGATAAACCCACTTTTTAGAACAAAGGTTGGGGTGCGTAGCGAGTTGTTCCATTACAGGCATTAAATCAGCCGGAAGAGGGACCGCCTCATTTTTATACTTGGCAATTTCTTGCAAATAAGCTGGTTCCTTGTATTCGCGGTGGTATACCGGAGCGCCTCCGCCCAAAACCAAACTTTCGGCAGGTACATCGGCTACCAGTTCGTTGTGCATGTAAAACTTCAAGCGCTCGCCTTCGGTAACTTCACCTATTTGTTCACAATTGATATCCCATTTGTCGAAAACCGCTAAGAGTTTGTCTTCCTGCCCTTTTTTACACACAATAAGCATGCGCTCTTGCGATTCGGAAAGGAGGATTTCCCAAGGCTTCATATTTTCCTGCCGGGTAGGCACACGATCGAGCCAAATTACCATACCATGTTCGCCCTTGGCCGACATTTCGGAACTGGAGCAAATGATGCCCGCAGCCCCCATGTCTTGCATCCCAACGATGGCGCCCGTGTCGATGGCTTCGAGCGTAGCTTCGAGCAAGAGTTTTTCCTGAAAGGGGTCACCTACCTGAACCGATGGCAGGTCATCTGCAGAATCTTCGGTGATGTCTTTAGAAGCAAATGCTGCCCCGTGAATGCCGTCTTTACCAGTATGCGAACCCACAATGAATACCGGGTTGCCCACACCATAGGAGATGGCCGAAACGGTTTTGCCCTTTTCAACGATGCCTACCGACATCGCATTTACCAATGGATTTACTGTAAAACAATCGTCGAAATAAACTTCGCCGCCTACTGTGGGTACACCAAAAGCATTCCCGTAATCACCAATGCCCTTAACTACACCACGGATGATCCATTTGGTGCGCTCTTGCTGTAAGTTTCCAAAGCGCAAGCTGTTGAGTTGTGCTATGGGGCGCGCGCCCATGGTAAAGATGTCGCGGTTAATACCGCCTACACCGGTGGCTGCTCCTTGATAGGGTTCGATGGCAGAGGGGTGGTTGTGCGATTCAATTTTGAAGGCACATCCCAGCCCATCGCCTATATCTACCAGTCCGGCATTTTCTTCTCCGGCTTTGGCCAGCATGCGCTCCCCTTCTTTGGGAAGGGTTTTGAGCCAAACAATGGAGTTTTTGTAGGAGCAATGCTCGCTCCACATCACAGAATACACGCTGAGTTCGTTAAAATTGGGTACGCGACCCAGGATTTCGCAAATTTTGTCGAATTCCTCAGGCAATAAACCCAAGTCTTTGGCGGTTTCTACGGTTGTTAGCTGTTCTTCCACGGGATGAATTTGAAGGATTAATCGGTTTTGAGTCGGCCATTACGGTCGAAAGACAGTAAGCGCGGTTTTTTATCGTCGGGGCACTGCAGCAAGGTTTCGAGTACCGCAGTTTCGCGGGTTTCCTTGGCCCGAATGTCGAGGATTCGGCAATTCGGCTGCTGCTCTTTCAAATATACCAGGGCTGCTAAGGGGAGCTCAACTTCACTGAGCTCGCTTTCGCGATAGGTCCAATTCATGTCGGCCCCAAAAACTACCTGCTTTCGTTTGCCCAAATGCTCGAAAAATACGAGATAGCCCGTATCGTGCTTCTTCCATTGCAGTTCGGTGGCAGCAGGGTAAGTATCCCTGAAAACTACCAACAAATCGATGGGAACGTTTTTCTGCTTGACCTTTTTTTGGGCCCAGCTGGGGGCTGCCAGCAGCAAAAGCAGGCAAGTGGCGAGAAGTCGGACGGACATGGGGCAAAATTACGTTTTTATCGGTGAAGAAAGAAGGGAAGAGTGAAGTATGAAGCGTGAAGTGAGAAGCGTGAAGGAAAGGTGACAACCAAAATCAGGCTTAACTTTTTCTTCAGGCACTGTCATATCAAGCGTGAAGTTGAATCCGCCTAATGCGATGACCTTTACATGCATTACCACTTTATATGAAAGGTAGGCAAAATATCTTGTTTCATAAACAAAATCATAATATGAATTTTTGAGGATCTGAACTAGTTTTAAAGCCTATTCATCGAAAAACAACAGAAAGATTATCAAAAATCCTGAAATTAGAGCAAATAATGATCTACATTTGCTGCATAAATTTCGAAAATATGTCAACCATCCGCAAAGAAGCTTTACAAACGGTGCGTACGCGCCAACTCTTACAGGTTACTGCTCCCACTACCAAAATTTCTCAAATTTTTGGTGAGAATGTTTTTGATCGTAAATCGATGCGTGAGTTCCTGGCCGAAGATGTTTACGAAAGCCTGATGCAATGTATTGAAAAAGGTACTCGGGTTGACAAAGAGATAGCACAACAGGTGGCTACCGGGATGAAGAACTGGGCCATGACCAAAAATGCGACGCACTACACCCACTGGTTTCAGCCGCTTACCGGTGCTACTGCCGAAAAGCACGATGCTTTCTTTTCACTGAACAGTGAGGGTGAGGCCATTGAAGCATTTAGCGCCAGCGCACTGGTGCAGCAAGAACCGGATGCTTCGAGCTTCCCCAGCGGTGGTATCCGCAATACTTTCGAGGCGCGTGGTTATACGGCCTGGGATCCGTCGTCACCTGCTTTTGTATTCAGCGGCCCTGCTGGTAAAACTTTGTGTATTCCGACCATTTTTGTGTCGTACACCGGCGAATCGCTCGATTATAAGTCGCCTTTACTCAAATCGCTCACCGCTGTTGAAACGGCTGCCGTAGCGGTTTGTCAATATTTCGATAAAAACATCACCCGGGTAACACCTACTTTGGGCATTGAACAGGAATATTTTTTGGTTGATGGCACCTTGTTTGCCGCCCGCCCCGACTTGATGCTGGCCGGTCGTACCCTTTTCGGCCATGCTCCAGCGCGTGGTCAGCAGCTCGAAGACCATTACTTTGGCTCAATTCCGGAGCGCGTGCATGCCTTTATGGTGGACCTGGAGTACGAAGCCCTCAAGCTGGGTATTCCCTTAAAAACGCGGCATAACGAGGTGGCTCCCGGCCAGTTCGAATGTGCACCGGTTTTTGAAGAAATTAACCTGGCAGTTGACCACAACCAATTGCTCATGGACTTGATGGAAAAGATCGCCAAGCGTCACCATTTCCGGGTATTGCTGCACGAGAAGCCATTTGCAGGTGTAAACGGCTCGGGTAAGCACAACAACTGGTCGTTGGGTACCAACACGGGTAAAAACCTGCTCTCGCCAGGAAAAACGCCTAAGAGCAACCTCATGTTCCTCACCTTTTTTGTGAATGCCATCAAAGCATTTCACGATTATGCCGATTTAATTCGTGCGAGCATTGCTTCGGCCAGTAACGACCATCGTTTGGGTGCCAATGAAGCACCTCCGGCCATCATGTCGGCTTTCTTGGGCTCACAATTGAGTCAGGTGCTCGACGAAATCGAAAAGGGTAAAATTGAGCACAATGAAGGTGAAGTGCGCAGCCTTATGCACAGCATCAAGGCCATTCCTGAGATTCTGCTCGACAATACCGACCGTAACCGCACCTCGCCCTTTGCCTTTACCGGAAATAAGTTCGAATTGCGGGCCGTGGGTTCAAGCGCCAACAGCGCCATGGCCATGACCGCCTTGAACAGTGCCATGGCTAAAACCCTCGCCGAGTTTAAAAGTGAGGTCGATAAGCTCATTGCCGATGGGAACAGCAGAGATGCCGCTTTACTTACGGTAATTCAGAAATACATCAAGCAGAGCAAAAAAATACGTTTCGAAGGGAACGGCTATGGCGAAGAGTGGCGGCTCGAAGCCGAAAAACGCGGTTTGGCCAATATCCGTACTACCCCACACGCCCTTGATGCCATGGTGTCGAAAAAAGTGATTGAATTGTACACCAAAACCGGGGTGTTCAGCAAGCGCGAAATTGAGGCCCGTCACGAAATTTTGCTCGAGGATTACAATAAAAAGATTCAGATTGAATCGCGGATAATTGGCGATTTGGCGCTAACCAAAATTGTACCTGCCGCGGTAAATTATCAGTCGACTTTGGCGAACAACCTAAGTAAGCTAAAGGAGTTGGGCGTAAAGACCAAGGCTTTGGAAGGTCAGCTGGGCTTAATCGAAAAAATGAGCTTGCACATCAATACCATCATCGAAAAGGTGGAGGAAATGCGGCTCACCCGCCGAAGGTTGAATGCTATTGAAGAGGTGAGGGAACGGGCCATTGGTTATTGCGATGAGGTGAAGCCTTTCTTCGATGAAATCAGGTACCATGCCGATAAGCTGGAGCTTATTGTTGATGATGAACTATGGACGCTACCTAAATACCGCGAATTGTTGTACATCAAATAAGCGTAGCCGCTATAAATGCAAAGCCCCGACCAGTAATGGCCGGGGCTTTGTGGTTTTAAGTTGGCCGACTAGCGTTTATGGTAGGTCATGATTTGATGGTAATTTTGCCCCATCCATTGCTCAGAAAAGCTCAGGCTGAAGGCGGTATCCCCAAGCAAGCGGGCAGTACCATTGATTTGCTCCCAGCCGAACATCAACTTGAGATTGCTGCTGCTGTCGATCAATTGCCAGCCGGCATAAAACAATTCCGAACTTCCTTCACATAGGATGAGGTGTTCGCTTATGCGCAGGCTGTCGCCCGGCAGAAATCGAAAGCGGTCGTCTTTACTGCAGTCTTCTACGAAAAATTCGTAAAAGTCAATTTGCTGCGTGCTGTCGCTGGCTTCTACCGCCTTCCAACCAATGAGTTGCCAGTCGTTGGCCATAAGTTTGTTGCGTAACGACACGGTAGGTTGCTGAGGCTGCTCAGGTAGCGGGTTAATGTCGTCTTTTTTACAGGCGGCAAGTGCGAGGCCAAGGGCCAACACGATTAAAATTTTGTGGTTCATGGGTTAATGTTTTTTAGTATGCACAGTGCCCATGAAATTTCGTGCCATTGGTCCCCTTTTGTAGCTGTATGGCGCTAAGGGCTAAAAGCTGGTCGCACCGGGTTGGTTTTGCCGGCATGCCATTGGCCCGGCTTCAATAAGGCGGGCGATTCGGGGCTTTGCCTTCGAGTCGGTCGTTGAACCTGCGGATGAGCATGTGTAAAAAACTGAACAGCACACTAAACAGCAGGGCATACCAAAAGCCATCGACCTGAAAAGCAGGTACCAGTTCGGCTGCCAGCATGATGATGAAGGCGTTGATCACCAGCAGAAACAAGCCAAAACTAAAGAGCGTAACCGGAATGGTGAGTAAAACCAAAAGCGGCTTCACATACATATTGAGCAATACGAGCACTGCGGTAACCAACAGGCCGGTAACGAAGTTAGGAATATGAACCCCAGGTAACAAAAAAGCAGCAATCATCACGGCGAAAGCCCCCATGATGAGCTGGGCCAGAAATTTAATCATGACTTATCGGCTTACTATAAAAGAGAGCTGCTGTTGGCGGCCATCTTTGACAAGATAAGCAAAATATAGGCCTGCCGCTAATTTAGCTACATTTAATCGGGCTATGCCGGTCTCGATTTGAAACTCACACTGCTGTAATCGACCCAGGGCATCGCGGATTTCGATGCGGCTGTTGGAGGCTATCAATGGGCTCTCAATGAAGAGGTGCTCATGAGCTGGATTTGGGTATATGCGGTAGGTGTCTTCAATTTCGGGCACTGCAGTTACCATGCCTTTTAGGAAATTGATGTTGTTTTCGTTGCTGGATATGGTTGAGATGCTTCCTGCATCGGCTTCTACTAACCAGCGACAGGCTAGCAGGTCGTTGTGTGTGAGTCCGTATGCCGTAAGTGCTGCGTCAATACGGCCATAGTTTACGCTAAGTAGGCTATCGGTAAGGCCATTGCGTTCAAAAATGATTTGACTCGGGTTGTTTACCGGATAAATACGCAAACTGTATTGGATGGGTGCCGATGGATTGGCTACACTGCGTCGCCAGCGAAAATTGATTTGCTGATTGCTGTCGCCTTGAATGTTGTAGGTGAGGCCGCTGAATGGGGCCAGCAACGAAAAGGGTGAGATGGTAGCTCCGCTGGTATTTGCAACAATTGGAATGGTTACTTGCGGCCTGTTCACGGCTGTAGTATTAAACTGCAAGCTCCCCTGTAAACTTGCTGAGGTTGCTGTATAGGTTAGGTTGAGCATCACACCTTCACCCCGCACCAGTTGTATGTTGGTGGGGCCGTTGTATACCAGTCCGTTACCTGTGGCTTGTATGTTGCTCAGTTGGATAGTACGGTTGCCATTGTTTACTACAGCAATGGCATGTGGACGCGTGCTTCCCGAAGGGAGTGTACCCCAATTTACGGATTCTTGGCTTAGGAATACGGAATCGAAATTTGGAATGGCGGCGGTACTGCGCACCTGGGTCATGCGGTCGAGTAGTTGGGGATAATCAATAAAGGGGTTTCGGTTTTGTTGAAAGCTTTGAATGTCGTCGTTACGTTTTTGCAGCAGGCTATCGGGTGGAAAAAGCTGCAGCCATTCGCGCAAATCATTTTCCATACTGCCCGTCATGTAGCTGTGGGTTACATTGGTTTGGTTTTTATATCGCACCGAGAAATAGAGCATAGCAGCAGCAACTCCGGTTTTATGCTCGTCGCGTGGCTCAAAGGTGGTGGTATTGGCTTTTGATCCGCCAGTGTAATTCAGGGTTGGGTTGGGTACCCAGCCAAAAGGCTTATTCCCGCGTGCCGAATTGGTTGGCCCATCGCTTATGTAGAGGTGGTGCAAGTCGCTTTGCATCGGTTCGGAGGAAGCGCCAAAGCTTTGGGGCCAGGTATGCTCGGTATTCATTTGAAAAGGAGCATTGTTCAGGGTTCCGGTATTAAAGGATGCGGCGGTATAGGATATGGTTCTGCCCGTGTAAACACATTCATTTTTATAGGGGTTCGCATGCCCGGGCTCTCGGCCGTTTAGCTTCCAATTATCGATTTCGCCAAACATCCGAAGCCGGGCATTGTTGGTGCCCGAGTAGCCCAATTGGGTGTAAGGTACGCCCGTTCGCCAGTTGAGGGCCGAACGTAATGCTTCGCCTTCGAGGTTTTTTGTGGTGTCCCAGTAGGTTTTACTGTATACGCCTTGCCCTATCAATTCTATCAAAAAAACGGCACGTCCAGTGCTGTCGGTCATCAGTAGTTCGCTTTGATTGAGTATGTTGTGTCTGGGCTTGAAATAAATAAAAAGGGGTCGAGGGGGGGTATTAGGGGGCAAAATTACAATTGAATCGCGCGTCCAAAAGGCCTTATGGCCATACAAATCAAAGGTGGTGAGGTAAAGAAAGTTAGTGTCATTGGCCAAATTACTCAGCAAAATACTCAAGCTGTCGATTCCGTTTTCTGTGGTTGGGGCGAAAGTGAGCTGGGTTGCACTGGTGTGAAATGGTTGTTGGGCTTTCAGCTGGCTCCAGCTCAACAGGCTTAAAAGCAGGCAAGTAAGAAATGTTGGATTCATGCCCTAAAGGTAAATAAAACAGCTTAACTCTATGTTAACCAAAATGAAGGCAATGCCATTTGGCTTAAAGTTCAAAGTTAGGAACCAGCGCAACTGGAATTAGGTTGTTAATGTTTAATTCCTATGGGCTAATTGAGTTAGTTTTGTCAATGGAAAGGTAATATGAAGGTTCAACAAAAAACCATTGCCATTGAAGGCATGAGCTGTGCCGCCTGTGCTGCCAGCGTGGGATCGGTTGCAGGGGCGCAAAAAGGGGTGAGCAAAGCGCAGGTCAATTATGCCACGCACACCCTTTGGCTCGAATACGACGAAGCCGCCAGCTTGCCGGCCATACAGGCTGCTGTACAACAGGCTGGCTACGATTTATTGCTCGATGAGCTGGATCCGGTGGCCGACAGCCAGCGCCGCCAGCATGAACATTATTTGAAGCTGCGTACCCAACTGCTTTGGTCGGCCGTATTCACCTTGCCAGTTTTTGTGCTGGGCATGTTTTGGATGGATGCCCCGGGGGCCAATTACTGGATGCTCTTGTTTAGCAGCCCGGTTTTATTTGTCTTTGGCCGACAGTTTTACATCAATGCCTACAAACAAGCCCGGCTGAAGCGCGCCAATATGGATACGCTGGTGGCCTTGAGCACGGCCATTGCCTGGCTGTTTAGCTTGTTTAATACCTTTTTTCCCGACTATTGGCACAGCCGCGGTTTGCATCCGCATGTGTATTACGAAACGGCCGCGGTGATTGTGACCTTTATTTTGCTGGGCCGGGTGCTCGAAGCCCGGGCTAAGGCTGGTACTGCTGCGGCTATCAGCAAATTGTTGAGCGATCAGCCCGATGAGGTACTGTTGCTTCACGAGGGTAAAACCGAAAAAATACCGCTGGCCATGGTGGCTCCGGGCAACCGCGTGTTGGTACGTGCAGGCGAAAAAATCCCGGTCGATGGCCAAGTACTTAGCGGGAGCTCGTATGTGAACGAAAGCATGCTCACGGGCGAGCCGGTGGCCGTGGCCAAAGCGGAGGGCGATACGCTCTTTGCCGGCACCATCAACCAGGCAGGGCGCTTAGAAATGGAAGCCGGTAAAGTGGGCAAAGACACACTTCTGGCGCAAATTGTACAACGTGTGCAGCAAGCACAGGGCAGTCAGGCCCCCGTGCAGCAGCTGGTCGATAAAATTGCAGGCATTTTTGTGCCTGTGGTGATGGTGATTGCCGTAATAAGTCTGCTGGTTTGGCTGTTTTCGGGCGTCGACAATGCGTTCTCACATGCTTTGTTGGCCATGGTTACGGTTTTGGTGATTGCTTGTCCCTGTGCCCTGGGCCTGGCCACCCCCACGGCCATCATGGTGGGCGTAGGTCGGGGGGCCTCGCTGGGCTTGCTCATTCGCGATGCCGAAAGCCTTGAAATAGCGCGCGAAATCAACCATGTGGTGCTGGATAAAACAGGAACACTCACCGAGGCCCATGCGGTGGTGCACAGCTTTCATTGGCATTTGCAGGCAGGCGAAAAAGCAGCGCTGGAGGCGGTGTTGCTGGCTGGCGAGCGGCTATCTGACCATCCTTTGGCCGAGGCCATTGTGCGTGAGTTAGAAGGACATCAGGTGCAAGCCTTGCCGGTAGAATGGTTTGAGAACGTAGCCGGCAAAGGAATTCGCTTCGAAGTAGCGGGCCGACGTTGGTTGGCCGGCAATGAAGCGCTCTTGAAGGCCGAAGGGGTGAAGCTGAGTACCTATTGGACCGAGGAGTTTAGCCCCGAAGCCGCCTACAGCCAGGTTTGGTTTGCCGATGCCGAAGACGCCCTGGCCTGTATTTACCTGCACGATCCGGTGAAAGCCGATGCCCAGGCTTTGGTGACCCAGTTCAAAAAAATGGGCATGGAAGTGAGCCTGTACACCGGCGATCGCGAAAGTACGGCGGCGGAAATTGGTGCGCAATTGGGCATAGCCGATGCGCGTGGAGACATGCTGCCGGCCGACAAGGCCAAAGCGCTGAAGGAGCTGCAGGCTGCCGGTAAAAAGGTGGCCATGCTGGGCGATGGCATCAACGACAGCGAGGCCCTGGCCTTGGCCGACCTGAGCATTGCCATGGGCAAAGGCAGCGATTTGGCCATTGATGTGGCCCGGGTAACCCTGCTGCATAACGACCTGAGCCGGGTGCCGGCTTTCTTCCGACTGGCCGATGGTACTGTGGCCACCATCCGACAAAACTTGTTTTGGGCCTTTATTTACAACATCATTGGCATACCTATCGCCGCAGGACTGCTGTATCCCATCAACGGATTTTTATTAAACCCCATGCTGGCCGGGGCAGCCATGGCGCTGAGCTCGGTGAGTGTGGTCATGAATAGTTTACGACTTAAATATGCTTCCTTAAAATGACTACCCTTAAATTCAAATCGAACATTAAATGCGGCGGGTGCATCAGCACCGTGCAGCCCGAGCTAAACAACCTGCCCGGCGTAAAAAGCTGGGAAGTTGACATTTTACATCCCGATAAAATCCTCACTGTAGAAAGCGAAACCGGCGATGCCCAAAGTGTGGTGGATGCACTGAAAGCCGTGGGCTATCTAGCCGAGCCTTTGGCCGACTGATTGGCAGGTATTTGATTTTCAGTAGCTACATGCTACATTTGAGACATGGAGCACACACATGGTTTTATCCCGCTTCAAGCCTTAAAGTTAACCGAAGCTGAGCAAAACCTGCGGTTAAATGATGGCTTGGCGTTGATGAAAAAACGAAGATCTGTTCGGGATTTTAGCACCCAAAAAGTACCTAAGGAAGTCATCGAAAAGTTGCTTCAGATGGCCTCATGTGCGCCTTCGGGTGCTAACCGACAACCATACACTTTTTGTGCGATTTCAAGCGCTAAAATCAAGCGCAAAATCAGGGAGGCTGCTGAAAAAGAGGAGTTTATCAATTATAATGGGCGAATGGACGAGCAATGGCTTCAAGATTTGCAGCCGCTTGGTACCGACTGGAAAAAGCCTTTTTTGGAATTGGCACCTTGGCTGATTGTGGTATTTCGAAAGGCTTACGAATTTGAAGAAGGGGGTAAGCATCAGAATTATTATGTGCAAGAATCGGTGGGCCTGGCTTGTGGTTTTTTAATTCAGGCCATACATCAGGTTGGTTTGGTTACCCTTACGCATACCCCGAGCCCCATGAATTTTCTGCAACGAATTCTTAAACGCCCCGAAAACGAAAAACCGTTTTTGCTCTTACCCGTGGGTTATCCGTCAGAGGATTGTATGGTTCCTGACCTCAAGAAAAAAGCGTTAGACGAATTTGCCGTTTGGTACGAGTAGTCCTCAATGCTGCTTTTCATCGAACCAATGGAGCACCAGGTCGAGCTCGTCGCTCTTGGCATGTAAATGCTTAAAGGTATTGGTCTTGGTATCGTAAGCATAGTCGTTGGCCCATTCGCGATGGTGCTGGCAAAGTGCTTCGAGTGCCTCGCACACATAAGCCAACTCGGCATCGGTGGTGGTGGGGTGGATGGATAAACGTACCCAACCCGGCTTTACTTCCAGCTGTCCGCTTTGGATTTGCTCCAACAGCGATAAACTGGTGTTTTCGTCTACATTCAGCAAATAGTGGCCGTAGGTGCCTGCACAACTACAGCCTCCGCGGGTTTGTATGCCGTAGCGGTCGTTGAGCAGCTTTACAGCCAGGTTGAAGTGCAAATCGTCGATGTAAAACGACACTACGCCCAATCGGTTTTTGTGTTGTCCGGCTAAAATGTGCAGGTTGGGGAGCCGCTCCAGCCGCTCGAATAGCTGCTCGAGCAGTTCGTGTTCGCGGGCCAGCATGTTATCGACCCCCATTTGTTCTTTGAGTTGTACACACAAAGCGGTGCGGATGGCTTGTAAAAAGCCAGGGGTGCCGCCGTCTTCGCGTTCTTCAATGTCGTCGATGTAGGCGTTGAGGCCCCAGGGGTTGGTGTACACCACGGTGCCGCCACCCGGACAATCGGGCACGCTGTTTTTGTACAATTGTTTGTTGAACACCAGCACGCCCGTGGTGCCGGGACCGCCCAAAAATTTGTGGGGCGAAAAATAAATGGCATCGAGCCAGGCTTCCGGCTCGGCCGGGTGCATGTCGATGTGGATGTAGGGACCCGAGCAGGCAAAATCTACAAAACAGAGGCCCTGGTGGCGGTGCATGAGCTTGGCTACTTCGTGGTAGGGCGTCATCAGGCCGGTAACGTTAGAGCCCGAGGTAATGGCGCATATTTTCAGGCTGCGGTTTTGGTATTGCTGCAGCAGTTTTTCAAGTTCGCTCAAGCTAAACAAACCGGTTTCGTCGCAGGGAATCACCACCACATCGGCAATGGTTTCGTACCAGGAGGTTTGGTTCGAATGGTGCTCCATGTGCGATACAAACACCACGGGCCGAATTTCGTCGGGGATTTGGGTGTAAGGCCGCATGTTTTCGGGCAGTTTAATGCCTAGCATGCGTTGTAGTTTGTTCACCACGCCCGTCATGCCCGTGCCCGAAAAAATGAGCACATCGTTTTCGTTGGCGTTTACATGCTGTTTGATGAGCTGCTTGGCGTGGTGGTAGGCGGCCGTCATGCTGCTGCCGGTAACATTGGTATCGGTATGGGTGTTGGCTACAAAGGGACCGAAGTCGAACAGCATTTTTTCTTCGATGGGGCGGTACAGCCGGCCACTGGCGGTCCAGTCGGTATACACGATGGTTTTTTCGCCATAAGGCCCATTAAAACGCTGATCGATGCCTACAATATTCTTGCGAAAGGGGGCAAAATGTTTTTCTAAGGTGGTGGTTTGGGTGCTGTTCATGGCCGAAATAATAGGCTAAGATACAAAATGCAGGGGAATGGGTGGGTATGGCTGAGCAGCGGGTATGGGCGAAGGCTTGGAACTATCCTGAAAAAACCTGACATCATGCCTGGTTCGATGGGAGGAATGCTTAGTGGTTGTATGTAGGATTGACTAATCGTCTAGCCTGCTTTCAATGTCCATTTGTTGATTCAGCATACTGATGAAAACTGGCTAAAAAGGTATCTCTACTGAAATCTTTAACAAATCCAGATTTTTCACCTTTCACAAGTTCTTTGATAAGCACTGTTTTTTTTGTCTCCTCGTGTTCAAACAGCCTCAAAGCCGCTCGGACAACTTCACTTGCTGATGAAAATTTTCCGGTCTGAACTTGTTCGTTGATGAACTTTTCAAAGTAGTCGCCAAGTAATATGGATGTGTTTTTTGCCATAGTTGGAATCTTTACTCCAAATATACCAACAATTGGTATGTTGGCCAATTTTCAGGGGCTTAATTTTGTTGTTTGCTCAGGGAATTCGCCCTACTTGACGTCAGCCTGTCCGATAGTTATCGGACCGATCACTCCAGGAGTCAAAACCCCGTTTCACCACCTAAGCTAACGCATTTCAACGAACTGTGCGTGAGGCCGGAAAATAATGCCTTTTGCCCTGGCTCATCAGGCTCGAAAGCGCCGGTAGCCAAGGGGTCAGTTTCCCGGAATGGGGGCAATTAGGCCGGAATGCGCACTTTGCGAAATCGGTGATTTCGCAAAGCGGTAGCGAACCTGTAGTACTTACCAATTTTGATACCATCCACAAGAATCTTCAACCTAGGCACACTTACCCCGCCTGCTTTTTCTATAATTTCAGGTTCGGGGATTCTCGACTGTTTACCTTCCTTGATGATTATTAGGATATCTTGTTTCCACGATGCAATAGAAGCGCTTCGGAAAAAGGCGTTTGGAAATGGGGATTGAAAGGTGGGGAGGCGAGTTTTTGGGGGTTGGCATTGCCTGGAACCGTGGCAATTACGATTGTGCCACAAAAGCCTTGGCTATTTTAAATAAATTTCATCTCTTACATAAGTGTTGTTAAGCCAAAAACAATGCTTTGTGTATTCTTTTGCTTTCGTTAATTTGTCTTTTGTAGGCAAAGGATAAGTGTCTGCTGCATTTTTAGCGTGTGGTCTAACGTGTGAAACTGAATTAAAGGTCTTGTTTGGAAAGTTTGTGTAACGATTTTTTCCTTTAATTTCCTTCACAATATTTCCTTTTGAAACAATGTCCTTCGTTTTAGCCCAAACTTTCTCTGCTTCCAAAATGTCTGCATAAGGCATATTCCAAAACTTCACTTTTCTCAAGACTAATTGCTCATTTTCAAATTGGAAGAAAACAAACAAAAATTTATGCTCTAAAATGTCTTTGAAATTTGAGTCGTCCCATTCTTCATTTACTATTTCTTCATATTTGAAAGTTGGAAATGAAATGTCCTCTTTTGGCAAATTGTTTTCTTTTAGCCTTATTGTTTTGACAATAATTTCAGCTTTTTCAAACTCTTCAATTTCTTTATCAAGTTCAATTCCTAAAATTGCTTTTGTCAGGTTAGCGTAGAAACTCTTTGCTTTAGTGTTCAGTTGAACTCTTGTTGATTTAAGTATTTGCTCAATTGTCTTTCCGTAATATGGTTTGAATTTTGAAATTACGATTTCCTCAATGGTCTGCTCTTTTGCAACCGCTACAGATGGAATTAATTTGCCATATACTCCTGATGCGTCATTTGCAATTGATGCAATGATATGATTTACATAGCCTTGTTTTAGTGAGTAAGCCCTTTGTTTGGCAGGAATATCGTTAAAAGGTTGTTTCCTAACTGATGAAGCGTTTGCACCTTTTGTGCAAGCACCTAAATAAAATGTATCTCCTTCTGAAAGCTCGTGTGCTTTTCCGTCAGCAATCTTTTGTTTGATTAATTCCCAATCCTTTTTTATTATTTCTAAGTCCGTGCTTGGGAAATTCCACTCGTCAACAAGTTTTATTAGGTAATCAAAAATGTCATAACCCGCTTGATATAAGTAGAAAATTATAAGAATATTTGCATTCTTTTTCCAAAAGTCGCTATTCTCAAATTGTTGTTTTACAACTTCTAGGTAGTTGATTATGTTTAGCACTAATCGTTCCTTTGAACGATACTCACTGTTCTTCAACTGCTTTAAAGGAGAAGTTTTGAGTTCCATACCAATTTCAAAGAAATCTGCTTCTGATTTGGAATTTGGATCATAACCAAAATAAAACTTCTCAAGTATCTGGCCGAAGTTTCCTTTACCGGTGTAATTGTGCTTTAATATTTCGGGGCCGCAAATCTCTCTTAAAGTTTTTCCTTTAAGCAACTTAGCAAAATCAAGTACTGACTTTTTATCTTTCGGATTGTAGGGCAATTTCATTCGTGATTTTTTGATTTAAAGCAATACCAATTTTTTCAATTACTCCGACAACTAATGCATTACCCATAAAAAAAGCTCTTTTGGTATCCGATATTCCTTCAAGTTTTGTGTGTTCATCTGGAAACATGTTTAATCGTTCAAGTTCAACAGGTGTAAGTCTTCTGAAACCTTTTGGGGTTTGGATGACGTGTTTAAATCGTGATGGAGATTTTCCACCTTCACCGGTTATAATTGTTCTTGAGGGTTTGTCTATTGGGTCAGGAAAAATCATTCCGCCTTCATTGTAATGGTACTCAAAACCTTGGGCGTTTTTTCGCATTTCCTTTTTAGGGCCTTTTAAATAAGCCCATTTGTCAAGGTCATTTTTGTCAATGTAAAATTCTTGTGTTACTTCACCATTTTGAATAATGTCTTTCAAATTCGTGAAATTTCCGTCATAATTTGGATGTGTCTTTAGAGTTGTAACCAAGCCATTGATCATTACTCCTGCATTTTCAAAAAGGCCTGTTGTTCCGTTTTTGTTGAAGTTTTCAGAAATTGAAACAATGTCACCTTTAAGCTCAAATTGTGATGGAAACAAAGAATTTTCAGAAGTCACAGGAAACGCTTCTGCTAAAGTTCCTTCCTCTATGACCCATTCTCTTGGTGAAACGTCTTTTATGTTTTCATAAATATTTGTCTCCTTTAAGTATGCTAAAATGAAAACTCTTCTTCGTCTTTGAGGCATTCCAAAATCTGCTGCATTTATAACTCTCCATTCTACGGCATAGCCCAGTTCATTTAAACTTTGTAAGATAATTGCAAAGTCTCTTCCTCTTTGACCTGAAGGAGAAATAAGAAGCCTGTCAACATTTTCAAAGAATAAATACTTTGGTTTATTCACTTTTTCTGAAATTATTTTGTGAATACTCCACCACAGAACTCCTTTCTTGCCGATTAAGCCTTTTGAGTTTTTTAAGGTTGTAGCAACAGAGTAGTCTTGACAAGGAAAGCCACCAACTAACAAATCGTGGTCAGGGATTTTTGAAACATCAACTTGAGCAATGTCTTCATTTGAATGTCCGTTTTTGCCAAAGCGATTTTCATAAACCAAAGAAGCGTGTTGCGTTTTTGTTGAAGGTTCCCATTGATTGCTCCAAACCACGTTATAAGGTGATTTAAACGTTTTTTTGTAGGCTGATGATGCAGATTTTCCGTTCCATCCTTCAAGTCCTAGACGAAATCCTCCAACACCCGCAAATAATTCTACGACTTTAATTTTATTTTCCATTATGAACGGTTTTAAGGTATTGCACTTTTTCCTCAGCAACTTTTAAGATACTTAAATCTGCATCTTCATCAAGAATTTTATAAGCAATGACATCGCTTAAAAAATGATCTTGCAACTCTTTTTCTTCAACTTTGAAAAAGGCGGCAACTTGCGTAATGATTTGCTTTGTCGGCTGCCTTTCATTGCGTTCAATCTTTGCCAGAAGTGAAGTATCGATACTAATTTGTGCTGAAACAAATTTTAAAGTCAATCCCGCGTCTTCTCTCAGATTTCTTAGATGTTCCCCAAATGATTTTGTCTTCTTAATCGTTGCCATATTGGTCAAATATTGTCCAAAAATATGAATAATAATTTTATGGACAAAAAAAGTCCAATAAACTTTTCAACAATGTTCGGGTGATGGGAGGGGCTCTGTTTTTCGGGTTAAATTAGGCTTACTGTTTTACTTGGTCTTGAGGTGTGGTGAAAGCTCTTTTGTTTTTGCTGAACTGTTGGTATTTTTCTTCCATTTTTTTCAGTCGTGTCGTTCTCTATGTCCCTGCGATTGGGTTTATCTATCAAATTGGCTTTGTTCAGTGCTTTGCGTGGTTTGAGCGGCATTAAATAGCTTGGTTTTGAGAATAAGTAAATATACGTCTCTTGATGCTCATTTCTAAAGGTCACCGTAGGTCTTCCATTTCAGTTCGAGGTTTGATGATGCCTCGAAGGTTGGGATTTTTTCCATTAGTGATTTCCGGTGTTCCGCACCCAGTAAAAAAACTGCCTGGCTGTATTGAGCTTCTTTGCTGTAATTATAAATGTTTTGCAACATGGCGTTTTCGCGACTATCATGATTTATGTATTGAAATAGATGGTATGTTTTCTGTAATCTGTCTCGATCTGTCTCAGATGCAATAATTTGTTGTATAAGAGCTTCTTTTTGATCCAAATATTCCAAAAACTCAATACCATTGAGGTAGTTAAAGCCATGTTGGATTATCATGTTCTCCGTATCCTTTTCCAACTTAATGTAATCTTGGTTTTGAAATATTTTGGAAAAAAGGGAACGGAATTGCATTTGAAATTCATTGAGCGCTTGACTCGTGTCAATATCAGCCGGAATAATTTCAGCTTTATGGTCTTTTAAGTACTCATTGATTGCTTCAGACTCTAAGCTCTTTCGGCTTTTTGTGCCATAATACGCATCGAAATAGGAAGCGGGTACTTCGTCAAAAACTACAGGAGGTTTTATTGCTTTGAGAATTTGATATAATTCTTCGGAATTACACTTGCCTAATGCTGAATGTTTTGTGCAAATAAGTGTGATGAAGCACATGAATTTAATCTCTTGGTTTGATTGATACCTTGAAAGCATTGAATTGTCGTTCCGGGTAAAAATACACTGCTACTCTTCTGCTTGGATTTACATATATATGACCTCTTTTGATGTTTCGTGAACCTTGTGGCGCTGACCATGTATTACCGTCTCTTCTCCATCCCCAGTCTTGCATCAACATAGTGTAATAGTGGGTGCCATCTTCATCGATTTCGTTGTCATAGAATACAGAAAAGTTAGAGCCATCAGACAGTTTTCCTTCAAAAAACACAGAACCGTTTTTGACTACTTTGGAAGGAGGCAATTCAAACTCCAACCACTTATTTGTATTCATAGTTGCATAACTCGCACATCCATACAGCAAAATACTCACCACGAAAATCGTTTTAAACCAAATCGGTAATTTTACTTTCATAGTTTGAATTTTTATGTCTAACTTTTTTCGTTTACTTATACCTTTTACTAGTATTGGGGAGCTTAAACAGGTTCTTACACATCTAGTCTACTTGTTATGAACTTCGTCATGGCATGGCCTACAATATGATATTAGATCATTTAATTCTTCATTTCCTAAATTTTTATAGGTCAAATGATGGACGTCTATTGCTTTTGTCTGTTTACAAGACTGACAAAGCCATTCATCTCTTTCAAGAACCTGTAATCTAATGCTTCTCCAATAATTAGATTGTAAGTGGCTTAAGTAGAAGTAAGCGTTTGACGTTTTAAATTTGAGATGTTTTTCAACTTCATATATTTCATTCGCTTCAAGATTTTTAGCCACCTTCCAGTCGTCAAATTCTTTTTGCAGAAAAATGCTTTCTCCACGAACTTTGTCGGCATACATTTTAAACGGAAGAGGTTTGGTCATATTCAAACAGCCAAAACAATTCATACATTGAATATAAATCTGTTCTGCTTTGTAATTTCTATATTTAAATACAAAGACCTCATTTGGGTTTCTACAACAACTATTGATTGGTTTCTTTGACCAGCATTTGCAATCAAAACATTCAAAAATATCATGGTATTTATAATAACGTATGATTTGACCTTTTTGACTTTTACAATGCTTACATTCCATGCTTATAGAGTCTTTTACAATAGGTGGTTACGTGCTTATATACGTTACAAAATTTCACTCAACCCCCAATCCGGTATTTCAAGCGAATTCCCCTAACACCCTGCAATTTAGCAAAAACCCGCAACTCCCACCACCCTGTATTATAATTTTTATCCAGTTGGGGTTGGCCGCGGCTGAAAACAAAAAGCCGCCCGATTGGCTGTCTGCTAAGCCCTAAAATCAGATCTTAAGACATAGGGGTTGAGCAGGACACGGTTTCCTTGAATTCCGCTACAGCGAGACTTTAATGCTTAGCGATGAGCGCCGCAGGAAAGATTTGCTGTTAAAGGGTGTTTATTTGTTTATATAATTTTGGATTTTAATTTTTAAGTAATTTTTTACAGGTTCTTTTATAGAATCAGATGAAAATTTGTGACTAAAACCAAATATGGTTAAAAGTGTAAGAATTGAAAATGAAGTGATTTGTAGAACCAAAGAAACCGATTTACTTACAAGTGAAATAATTCCCACAACTAGAGAAACAACAATTAGAAGATAGAATAATCCCAATACTAAATTTGCTATGTTCAACCCTAACCTTTCCGCTTTCCTGGTGATTTTTTGATCGCCATCGATGATTTTTAGTTCAAGGGTCTGGTTTTTGGACTTTAATTCCTCGTTTTCTTTTTCTGCTTCTATTCTTTTTATACGCTCTTCCTCGGTTATTCTATCTAAGAATTGATTTACAAGTTGCGAAGTAGTTTCACCACTAAACAATTCTGGATCTCCTAAGGTTTTTGCTGAAAGCATTTGAATTGCTACATGATGAGTACGAAGTGATAAGTAAGTCGCGTTATTAATCCGCCCTTTTTCTTTCAATTTTCTAAGTTCTGTCTCATATTGTTTGATTAATTCTTCTGATGGACTTATTCCGGCATAACAATCCGAGAGAATTCGTCTCTTATTTATTTTGTCCGCCAATAATGGATTTTGAATCCAAATAAGTGTAGATAGAAAAATGTCAGTAAAGCAAGTAGGAATAGTGTTTTCTCGTTGAATTAAGTTGTGTTCAAAAACCCTGCTGGCAAAAGCCAATGATGAGCTGGTTGTAACGAAAATGGCTATTGCGTCTTTAATGCTAGTTGGAATCTTTCCTTTTCTGAATCTATATATTCCTGATAAAACCTTTACATCTCTTCTAATGGTTCGCTCTATATGGTCAGGAAGTTGAGCTTTGATTTTTTCAAGTGTCCGAGTTTTTTTATCACCCCTATTTACCTTTTCATAAGATTCGAGAATTGTGTCAAAAAGTTTTTCCTCATCTATTACCAAAGTATAATCATCATAGCCTGGAACTTGATTCTCCTTGATTCCAAGATTTTCAAGTTTGTTTGTAAAATCTGCGATTAATTGTTCTATGTCCTCAACTTTTATATTATTCTCAATACACATTCTCACAGAAAGTGATTGAGCAATTCCGTTCCCTTTCTTTAAAGTGTTTTTACAACTATCTAGATTGTTAAACACTTCATTTATTGTTGTTTGAAGAATGTATAAATTTACTTTTTCAGCTTTTAGTTGAGTTAAAATTTCTTCAGAGAGTTGCACTCTCTGTTCTCCATTTATCCCTAATAGGCTCAATATAAATGGAGTATCAAGGTAAATGTCTAAGTTCTCCAATTTTCCTTTAAAAGGATTAAATTCATCATATAGAATTAAAGAGCTTAATGCATGGCCAATTGAAATATCTTTTAAATAACTAACTATTATTGGGTTTGATTCCCAATTTTCTACCACAAACCAACAAATTAAATATCTTAATTTTTCAGGTGATTCGACTTTTGGGAGAATTGATAATTCTGAAGCACCAAATGATATATCCGCATCATGTTTTTTTAAGAATGAAAGTAATCCTTCTGATACTTGTTCATCTGTAAAGGAAATTCCTGCTGGTGCTTTTTCGGAAATAAATTTCTGTATTTCTTTAAGTACAAAATTATACGCTCTGTTGATTTCTGCTCGGACTTTAGTATTGTCCTCAAGGTTAATTTTGTCTTCATTGACAATAAAAAATCCGTTTTCTAACGAAAAGTATCCTCTTTTCTTAGCTCTGTTAAGAATTGTAATAAGAGCAGATCTCGGAATATCGAGACCATATTCAATAAGAATTTCATTCCTTAGACTTGATACGTTGTTGATGTCAATAGACTTAATTTCTTTTGTTGAAATCGTGTTTACCAATAATGGTAAAAAGCAATCGATATAGTCAACTCCTTTTGCCCAATTTACTTTTAATAGAGCTAGACTAAGTATTGTTCTATTCATCTGTATGTTATGATAATGACCTATAACTAGTTTAAACCCGCCAAAAACCTTTGCCCATCATCTATTATCAGCTGAACATCCGAAGTTCTTTTGCATACCGCAATTTAGCAAAAACCCCCAACTCCCACCACCCTGTATTATAATTTTTATCCATTTAGGTTTGACCGCACCTGAAAACAAAAAAGCCGCCCGAAGGCGGCTTTGGTAGCATTATGGGGTCGATTTAGCGCAAATCGTAGCGGTCGCTTTCCATGACTTTTACCCAGGCGGCTACAAAGTCTTTTACGAACTTTTCTTTGGCATCGCTGCTGGCGTACACTTCGGCCAGGGCGCGCAGTTCTGAGTGTGAACCAAAGATGAGGTCGGCACGGGTGGCGGTGTATTTTACTTCGCCGGTTTTGCGGTCGCGGCCTTCAAACACTTCCTGGCTGTTGTCGGTGGCTTTCCAACTGTAACGCATGTCGAGCAGATTCACAAAGAAGTCGTTGTTGAGGGTGCCGGGCTTGTCGGTAAACACCCCATGTTTAGAGCCGTCGTAATTGGCAGCCAGGCTGCGCATGCCACCTACCAATACCGTCATTTCGGGGGCAGTGAGGCCGAGGAGTTGTGCTTTGTCAACCAGCAGGGCTTCAGTAGCCAGGCTGTAATTGGTTTTGAGGTAGTTGCGGAAACCATCAGCCATGGGTTCGAGAACTGCAAAGCTGGCCACATCGGTTTGGGCCTGGGTGGCGTCGGTGCGACCGGCACGGAAGGGTACTGTGATGTTGTAGCCGGCTTTTTTGGCCGCATCTTCCACCGCTGCTACGCCGCCCAGCACAATGAGGTCGGCCATCGATACCTTTTTGTCTTTGTTTTTGCCGTTGAAGTCTTTTTGAATATCGCCCAACACCTTAAGCACTTTTTTGAGCTGTGCCGGATTGTTGGCTTCCCAATTGATTTGTGGCTCCAGCATGATGCGGGCACCATTGGCACCACCGCGGTAATCGCTGCCGCGGAAGCTGGAGGCCGAGGCCCAGGCGGTGCTCACCAGTTCGCTGGTGCTGAGGCCCGACTTCAGGAGCTGCCCTTTGAGCTGCTGAATGTCTTTGGCGTCGATCATTTTGTAATTGGCTACCGGAATGGGATCCTGCCACACAAACACTTCTTTGGGAACTTCGGGGCCGTGGTGCAAGGCAGGTGGACCCATATCGCGGTGGGTGAGTTTGTACCATGCACGGGCAAAAACGGCTTCGAATTCTTTTGGATTTTCGAGGAAACGACGCGAGATTTTTTCGTACTCGGGGTCAAAACGTAGCGACAAGTCGGTGGTGAGCATGGTAGGCTTGTGCTTCTTGTTTTTATCGAAAGCATCGGGCACCATCACCTTCGGGTCTTTGGCTACCCATTGGTGGGCACCTGCCGGGCTTTTGGTGAGTTCCCATTCGTTTTCAAAGAGGCTTTTGAAAAAGCCATGGCTCCACTTGTCGGGGGTAGTGGTCCAAATTACTTCGAGGCCCGAGGTAATGGCGTCGGCACCTTTGCCCGATTTGTAATCGCTGGTCCAGCCAAAGCCTTGCTCTTCGATGCTGGCGGCTTCGGGTTCGGCACCCACATGCGAGGCAGGTCCGGCGCCGTGGGTTTTACCCAGGGTATGACCGCCGGCAATGAGGGCTACGGTTTCTTCGTCGTTCATGCCCATGCGGCCAAAGGTTTCGCGGATGTCTATGGCGGCCAACACCGGGTCGGGATTGCCGTTGGGGCCTTCGGGATTCACATAAATCAAGCCCATTTGTACGGCAGCCAGCGGGTTTTCGAGCTTACGGCCTTCGCTGTAGCGGTTGTCGTCGAGCCATTTGGTTTCGGAGCCCCAGTACACATTACTTTCGGGTTCCCACACATCGGCACGGCCACCGCTAAAGCCCAGGGTTTGGAAGCCCATCGATTCGAGGGCCACATTGCCCGTAAGGATCATGAGGTCGGCCCAGCTGATTTTATTGCCGTACTTCTGCTTGATGGGCCACAGTAGGCGACGGGCTTTGTCGAGGTTGGCGTTGTCGGGCCAGCTGTTGAGGGGTGCAAAACGCTGTTGGCCATCGCGCGAACCGCCTCTGCCATCGCCGGTGCGGTAGGTACCGGCACTGTGCCAGGCCATGCGGATGAACAAGCCGCCGTAGTGGCCATAATCGGCCGGCCACCAATCTTGCGACTCGGTCATGAGCTTTCGTAAATCGGCTTTCAGGGCCTGGTAGTCGAGGCTGTTGAAAGCTTCCACATAATTAAAATTGGGCCCCATGGGGTTCGACAGTTCCGAATTGTGACGGAGTACGCTCAAATCGAGTTGGCTGGGCCACCAATCGCGGTTGGTAGGACCGCTGCCGCCGATGTCGGTTGGCTGATTGCTGCCAGTGGGCTTGGTGTTTTCGGTGGTTGCCGCCGGAGCATGTGGGTTTTGGGCATGTGCCGCAGCGTTGGGCCCACCGAGGGTAGCGCCGGTAACCGGACAAACACCGCCTTGCATGCCGGAAGGTTGCGCATGGGTACCCAGGCCGGCGGCCATCATGCTGAAGAAAATAAAGTGTTTCATATCGCTTGCGTTGTTGTTGATCGTGGAAAGTCCCAAGCGGGAATTTTTATTGACGCAAAGGTAACCCGCACTTTTGTTTGATAAAAACTATATATTAGATGCCAATATTGATGGAATAGATGAACATTCAACAAATACAATACGCTTTAAATTTGGCCGAGACCCGACATTTTGAGCGTGCGGCCGAACGGTCGATTATCTCGCAATCGACCTTGAGCACCATGATTTCGAAGCTGGAAGATGAATTGGGGATATTGATTTTCGACCGCAAGCAGAAGCCGGTAGGCATTACAGCCGAGGGTGAGGTATTGTTGGAGCAGTTCAGGAAAGTGCAGAAGGAGTTGCAGCAGCTCAACGAGTTGGTGGCCGAGCTGAAAGGGGAGCTGAAGGGGCGTTTGAGTTTGTCGGTAATTCCCACCGTGGCCCCTTATGTGCTGCCCACTTTTTTGCACCATTTTGCGGCGCGTTTTCCCGATTTGGAGATTGAAGTACGCGAAGAAACCACGGCCAACATCTTGCGCCGGATCAAGGCGCGGGAGTTAGACATGGGCTTGTTGTCGCTGCCGGTAAACGAGCCCGAGCTGGTAGAGCACCATTTGTACGACGAGCCCTTTGCCTATTACGACGCCAACCAGACGGGCAGGCCACAGGTAACCGCAGCCGAGCTCGATGTGCGCAATATTTGTTTGCTCGAAGAAGGGCATTGCATGCGCAACCAGGTGCTTGAGTTATGTAATTTCGACGATGTACGTTTGCAGCAGGTGCTCAATTTTAGGTACAAAGCAGGTTCCATCGACAGTTTGATGCGCTTTGTGAAGGTAAACAAGGCCAGCACGCTTTTGCCCTGGCTTTCGGTGGTTGATTTGCCTGAAGCCGACCGCCGTCACCTGAGCCATTTTGCCGCACCTGTGCCTTACCGCAGCATTGGTTTGGTGGTACACCGGCATTTCGTAAAAAACCGCATTTTGTACATGCTGCGCGAAGAAATTCGTCGGAATGTGTTGCCTTTTTTGCCTGAAATAGAAAAGCAAGGCCGGCAGTTGATGCCGGTTTGATGTTATCGCCTGGCTCAGGATGCAAGACGCTTATTGGGTTGAGCCATACAGGGATCACTTTGGCCAGAGCTAATTTTATCGTAATATTGCAATGATATAGCGACTTATGGGCATCAGCAAAACGAAACATTTTACACAAAGGCAGAACCGAATGGCTTCCAAACTCAAGGCATTGGCACATCCGGCGCGTATTGCCATTATTGAACATTTGTTGATGGTAAAAACTTGTGTTTGTGGCGATATTGTGGATGCAGTACCCCTGGCTCAGGCCACCATTTCGCAGCATTTGAAGGCTTTGAAAGAAGCGGAGATCATTCAGGGTAAAATTGCAGGCACTTCGGTTTGCTATTGCCTCAACGAAAACGCTTTTCAGGAAATAAGGGCTTACTTTGACTTGCTTGTGGAGCAGCAGGGTGGCATCGCATTAAATTGTTGCTGAATAGACGGTGATGGGTGTTTTTGAGCGATATTTAAGCTTGTGGGTGTTAATGTGCATAGCGGCAGGCATATTATTGGGCTATGCGTTGGGCGATGGTATTGAGCTGGTGAGTCGGCTTGAAGTAGGAAATGTAAATATTCCGGTAGCGGTATTGGTTTGGCTCATGATTTACCCCATGATGGTGCAAATCGATTTTTCGTCGATAAAAAATGTAGGCAAAAACCTGAAAGGTTTGTGGCTAACCTTGGTGGTGAATTGGTTAATTAAGCCCTTCAGTATGGCGTTTTTTGCCTGGTTATTTTTTACCAAATTGTATGCTGCCTGGTTATCTCCCGAAATGGCCTCGCAATATATTGCCGGCGCTATTTTATTAGGAGCAGCTCCCTGCACGGCCATGGTTTTTGTGTGGTCGTATCTCACCAAAGGCGATGCGAACTATACATTGGTACAGGTTTCGGTAAACGATTTGGTGCTGCTGGTGGCTTTTATTCCCATTGTGGGTTTTTTATTGGGCATCACGGATATTGAAATTCCATACGATACCCTTACCGCTTCTGTGGGTATTTTTGTAGTGATTCCTTTATTGGCCGGTTATCTGTCGAATCGCTATTTAATCCGAAAAAAGGGAGAGCTCTGGTTTCGGGATAGCTTTTTAAAGCGATTGAAGCCCATTTCCATCTTGGCATTGTTGAGCACCTTGGTATTGCTATTTGCCTATCAGGGTAAAACCATCGTCAATAACCCTTTCGACATTTTGTTGATAGCCCTGCCACTAAGTATTCAAACCTATTTTATCTTTTTCATCGCCTGGTTTGCCGGACGTTACCTTAAACTTCGCCATGCCATTTGTGCACCTGCGGCGATGATCGGTGCCAGCAACTTTTTCGAATTGGCCGTAGCTGTTGCCATATCGCTGTTCGGACTCGATTCTGGGGCATCGCTGGCTACGGTAGTTGGGGTGTTGATAGAGGTTCCGGTGATGCTGTCGCTGGTTTGGCTGGCAAATCGCTGGAGGTATTGATGCCGGCTGAAAACCAGGTGGTTTTGGTTGCGGCTCGATAAAATACCCCATTTATGGTATTTTTTTATTGCTGCCTGAACACGTGCTTTGTGTGTTGAGTAGGAGAACCATGCTCCAACCAAACATAAATTCTCATCCTATGAAAAAGTGCTTTACCAAGCTGTTTTGCTTGCTTTTGGCAGTCGGCTTCACAGCCATGCAGCAAGTCACTGCGCAGACCGTAACCGAGCTTCCTGGCGCTAAGCCAAGCCCCATGCTGCTGACCAGTGAATTTCAACATGAAGTTCCTGCCCTGCAGCAACTAAAACTGCAAACCGAACCACAATCGGCTTTTAGAATGCGTCAGCCTGCGCCTGAAACCAAAGGCGAGCTGCAAGGTTTGGCCGCACAATTTCAGGCCGAGTACGAAAGGCGTCAGCAAAAGATAGCCAATAGTCGGCTCAGCACCCCCATACCCCTAAGCTTCGAAACCGAAGGCTCAGCAGGTGAGCTCCGCGAAATTCCGGAGCGAGGAGCCCCTGTATATTATGTCACCAATAATTTTGGGGCTGCTCAAACCAGTCGTACCCAAACTTTATGGACAGGCGGCATCACGGGTCTCAACCTGAATGGCACTGGTATGATCATTGGCGAGTGGGATCAAAACGCCATTCGGGTTTCGCACCAGGAATTTGGTGGCCGGGCCATGGTGATGGATGGCAATACCACAACTTCGAATCATGCCACACACGTGGCCGGTACCATCATGGGTGCAGGAATAGATGCTGATGCTAAAGGCATGGCCTGGCAAGCGAACCTGCATGGATACGATTGGAGCAACGATGAAGCCGAAATGGCGTTGGCAGCTGCTAATGGTATGCTGGTGTCGAATCACTCCTACGGTTTGATTACCGGATGGCATTGGGGCGATCACGACAATACAGGCACAAATGAATGGTACTGGTTTGGTCATAGTGCTGATAACGAAGATGCCAACTATGGCCGCTATTCCGACCAGGCCCGCGATTGGGATTTGATTGCAGCCAATGCCTCCAATTATTTGATTGTAAAGGCGGCTGGTAATGACCGCGGGCAAGGGCCTAATGCAGGCACAAGCCACAAGGCATGGAATAATACCACAAATGCATGGGAAAACTCAACCATGACGCGCGAAAAAGGTGGCGGTGCCAATGGCTACGATTGTATTTCACACGCTGGTGTGGCCAAAAATGTACTCACGGTAGGCGCTGTTCAAGGCATTAGTTCAGGTTACACGAACCCGGCCGATGTCATTGCAAGCAGTTTCCATGGTTGGGGTCCAACCGACGACGGCCGTATTAAGCCAGATATTGTAGCCAAAGGGGTGAGTGTGTATTCCGCAACCCATGCCAGCAACAATAGCTATGGGCCATTAAGCGGTACCTCCATGGCTTCGCCTGTAGTTACCGGTTCGGCTGCCCTGCTGCAGCAATATGTGGTGCAAACTTTGCAACAGACACCGTTAAGAGCAGCTACCCTCAAGGGATTATTGATTCACACGGCCGATGAGGCAGGACCTCATCCCGGACCCGATTATATGTTTGGTTGGGGTTTGATGAACACCCAGCGTGCTGTAAATACCCTGCAAAATGCCGGAACCGCACATTTTATTGATGAAGAAACGCTCAGCAATGGACAGCTTTGGCAAACTACGGTGTATACAGATGGCAGCAGCCCATTGCGTGCCACCATCTGCTGGACCGATCCGGCTGCAGCAGTAGCCCCCTACGTATTAAACGGCACCACCAAAGCCTTGATCAACGATTTAGACGTACGCATTATCCGCCAAGCCGATAATGTGATGTTTAACCCATGGGTGCTGAATCCAGCCAACCCGGCTGCTGCAGCTGGTACAGGCGATAACGATCGGGACAACGTAGAGCAGGTGTTCCTTGCCAATCCGGCGGCTGGTCATTACACCATCCGCGTTACGCACAAGGGCAGCTTAAGCAGTTCACAAGACTTTAGCGTAATGGTAAGTGGCATCAGTCCTGCCACCAGCCAGGCTGTTGTTAACCTCGATTTCAGCAATGGTATTCCAGCCAACTGGACGCAGGAAGGATTTAGTACGGTAGCCGGTGCTTTGGCGCCAAATGCTGCTGCTACTTTTGAATATCGTGGTCCAGCCACCACCCCCGACAACAGCACAGGCACCCGTGGTGCATTTGGGAATCCGGCTTTAACCATTTTATCGCCTACTGCTTCTAATGGCTTTTTGATTTTTGATTCTGACTTTTTAGACAATGGTGGAAACCAGGCCAACATTGGTGGAAGTGTAGCAGTAGCGCCCCAATTGGCGCGTTTAACAAGTCCGGTGCTTGACTTATCTGGCGTAACCATGCCAAAGTTAAGCTTGTATCAATTCTACCGCCGTTTTCAGGGAGCCGGAGGTTATCCCGCAGCTACTTTTATTGTATTTAGCCGCGATAACGGCACCACTTGGCAGGATACCATACCATTAAATACCAACATTGCACAGAACGCTGCAACAACCCGCGACAACAAGGTGGAAATGTTGTTGCCACAACTGGCCAATGAGCCCAACGTAAGGATGCAGATTTTATGGTGGGGTAATTATTATTTCTGGATGCTTGACGATGTTGTGTTGGAACAAGCGCCTGCTGTAGATTTGGCTTTATTACAGCCGCGGAGTTTTGCGCCCAATCAGGTACAATATGGCATAATGCCTTTGCATCAGGAGCAGGATTTTTCTTTTAGTGCAGTTTTATCGAACCGTGGGGCCAATACCCTGAATAATGCCGGATTTAGTGTAAATGTATTATACAATGGTTCGAACATTTGGACTGAAGGGGCAACTTTACCCGGACCATTGGCGCCGGCCAGTTCGCAGTACCTCGACATTACGAACCCTACCTTTAGTGGAGGGCAGGTAGGTAGTTATACCGCCCAGTTTGCTGTATTTGGCAATCCGAACGATGCCAATCCGGCCAATGGGCAGGCCAGCAGGAGTTGGCAAGTGAGTGATACTGTTTATGCTGTTGACCGTGCTTCGGGAGTTTACGGAGCGTTGGGTACCAATGGTTGGCCGCAGTTTGGTAGTCAGGATGGCATGCGTTTGGGCAGCCGATACCGCATACAGGGCAATGGCATGCGCGTAAGTAGTGCTAGCCTGTTTATGGCAGCCAACAGCACTGCTGGCACTGAAATTTCTTTCAAAATTTTCGACGACCTCAACCTGGCTCAGCCGGTGTTAAGCACCGCCAGCTACATCCTTACCGCAACGGATATTTCGAATGGTTCGGTAAGTCTGAGCTTCCCGGCGGGCAGTATTTTGCCGGCAGGCAGTTATCTGTTGGTGGTTGAAGCCTACACCAATGGCGGTGCCTCGGTACTTAATGTGTTAGACGACATTGCTGTACCACAGCATGTAGATGCAAGTTGGATATTCTTGCCTGGCTTGGGGAACTGGTACAACAACGGAAACGCTTTCCGGATAAGGATGAACGGTACGGCTGCACCACAGGGTGGAGGTAGCTTTGCCACCTTGCCCGTACGAAGCCGAGGAGCTAGCACGGCGGTGATAGCGGCCAGCCATGGCATCAGCGGTAGCTTGGGTGGTTTTCAGATGGGTGTGGTATATGGTACCAGTCCGTCGCCCACCCTGGCCAATAGCGTTGCCGTAGATAACACGCCAGGAGCCAATGAATTAGTAGCACGACTCAGTAACCTGATGCCGGCTACCAATTATTATGCACGGGCTTATGTTACCGACAATACTGGGCAAACGCAATATGCGAATGAAATAGAATTCCGCACACACATTCTTCCAGGAGCCCAAACGTCAACAATCATTTTAGAAGCGGTAGAGCCATTGTCAATGGCTGGCTATTACACTTCGGCCGGAATAGGACACTTGCCACCAACTTGGGGGTATAGCCTCGACAGCCTTACGGTTACAGCTCCGGTAGTATTGGGAAGAGGGCCAGTTACTGACTCACTGGGTTGCGAAGGCCCCTTATTGAACTCGGCTGCCATGCGGGGTAAAATTGTGGCCTTGTACCGTGGTGCTTGCGAGTTTGGCACAAAGGCCTTTGAGGCACAACAAGCCGGTGCGGTAGGGGTCCTCATCATCAACAACCAGCCGGGTACCATTACCATGGGGGGTGGCGCACTCGGTTTTGGTGTGACTATTCCTGTGATGATGGTGTCGGATGTTGAAGGTGCAGCCCTGCGTCCGCATATGAATGCAGGTACCTTGGTAATGCGTATGGGCAATAAGCGTGGCGTGGCTGCTAACGATATTGGTATTAATCAAGCTGGTTTAATTGGCCCGGATTACACCGCTTTGCCTCAGGCAGCCTTGCAAAACTCCGGTGATTATACCGCACCAATGGGTGCTCGGATTACCAATGTGGGTTTTGGCCAGGTGAGCAATGTTCAGCTCAACATTCAGGTAATGTTTGAGCCTGCAGCAGGTGGTAATCCGGTGATGGTGTACAACCAAAGTGCAAGTGGTGCTGGTATTGCACCGGACAGCAGTATTGTGTTGAGCACGCCAGCCCTCGATTTTGGAGGTAGCGCACAAGGCACCTATACGGTGCAATACCAGGTAACCACTGCGAATGGCGACGATATTCCTTTCGATAATTTTGCTCAACGGACTTTCCGTGTTACCCAGGATGTAATTGCCCGCACAAGCCTAGACGTAAACAATAACATGGTGCCTATTGGTGCTGGTAACCGGCCTTCGGCTACCGGGCCTTACACGGTTGGTAATTGGTTAAGTATTCCCAATGCAGGCGCAATTAAAATTGATGCCATTCGGTTTATGTTTACGGTAAATCCAGGGGTTGACTTAACCGGTGAAACCATAAACGCAGAAGTATGGCACTGGCAGGATGCCAATAATGATGGCATTATAGATGTTGGCGAAATGCAGTTGTTGGGTTCAGGAAGTTATGTATATCCAGCGAATCTGATTTCTCAGCAGCAAGTTGCGCAGGTATTTGATCAAAACGGTCAACCTGGCGTGAGTTTGCCTGGTGGCGGTCGTTATTTACTAGCCGTGAATTATTCGGGGGCTGAGTTTGCTGTATTTGCAGTTACCGACCCGGCTACGAATTATACAGAAACCCGCAATTTCACCGGAAATCCGGTTTCTGCTGTGTTTAGCAACAATTGGATTCCCGAAGCTTTTGGCCCACAAACGGTATTTGCTATTTCGGCCATCACCAGTCCCGACACATCCAATTGCACAGCACAATTGGTTGCTGCTGGCAATACAAATTTGTGTTTGGGCCAAACGGTAATGCTGGATGCCCTGCCGGCCGGGCAGACAGTAGGCATTGAGTGGTTTGTAGAGGGCTTGCCAATACCGGCGGCCATGGGGCAGTATTCAATAGAAGCGCGTACCGAAGGCGAGTTTACAGCCCGAATTTTTTACGCCAATGGATGTGTAGCCCAAACCAACAGCATCATGGTTACTACCCAGGTTCCCGATCGGGCCATTGTAACCGCTCAGGGTCCTTTAAACTATGGTCCAGGGCAAACGATTAATACCTTATTGGAATCTGCTCCTGCTGGTCGTTTGCGCTTATTTGCCGCAGCTGATACCATGGATATTCCATATCAGCTCGTGTTTGCTCAAAACGGTTGGATTAATGTACCTACCGGATCCGCTGCTCATTTTAATGGCGATTTGGTGGTAGCGCGCGATGGCAGTGTTGCCGATTCGTTCTTGTGTAGCCCACCCGTTAATCCCACTTCGTTACAGGGTAAAGTTGCCTTGATTTTTAGAGGTGCTTGTGCCTTTAGCGATAAAGCTTTGTTGGCTCAACAGGCGGGGGCCATTGCGGTTATTGTAGCAAATAACCAGCCGAACGTGATTATACCTACCCTGGGTGCTGTACCGGGAGGCACCGTAGATTCGGTAAGCATCCCGGTTTTGGTGGTGTCGTATGAAACCGGACACAATTTGGCCAGCTGGCTAAATTCCGGACAAGCGGCCGTATTGAATTATGGCGCGGGTGCTTCGGCAGGTACCAGCTACCAATGGTTTAAGGATGAGCAGCCAATTCCAGGGGCGAATGGGCCTAATTTGATGGTAAATCAAACTGGTGATTATTACCTCGAGGCCATAGGCGTCAATTGTGGTTTTCGATCAGGGTTTTTCCCTGTTTCGCAAAGTGCTTTCCAGCAAAGTCCGTGGGTATTGCAAAACCTGAACCAGCCCATCGAAAACATAACGATTATCAATACCGCTCCGGTTAGCGATCAGGTGGCTTGGGCGCTCGAAGGAAGAAGCGATGGTATCAACTTTAATGTGTGGTACTACCGCACTACCGATGGAGGAAATACGTGGCAGGCAGCTCAAATTCCGAATACCGATGGTTTGGGTACTTCGCACATTTTTGCTCAAGATGATCAAACGGCTTACGTAACCCTCTTTGGAGATCCAACCCGGCATGGGGTGTACAAAACCACCAATGGGGGAACAAGCTGGGTGCGCTTGAATGTGTATGGCGATCAGAACGATTTTCCCAACTGGACCCATTTCTGGGATGCCAATACGGGCATCAGCATGGGAGATCCAGTAAATGGCTTATGGAGAATTTTCAGAACCATGAATGGCGGTAACAGCTGGACTCCAGTAAATTTACCTACCCCCATGCCGGATGAATCCGGATTGACGGCTGATTATGCAGTGGTTCCTTCGGGCCGGATTTTCTTTGGCACCAATATGGGGCGTGTGTTCAGCAGCTCCAATATGGGCATGGGCTGGATGGTTTCTAGCTCGCCTTCGGTGGGTCAAAGTCGAATTGCCTTTGCCAACGACCAAGATGGTGTGATTTACAGCATTGCAGAGCAGCGCTTGTATGAAACCGGGGATGGTGGATTTAGCTGGAACCCAGTTCCACGGCCTTATGGCGGTTTGGGTGCGATAACCGGCATGACGGTGGTACCTGGTGCCCTGGGTGGCGATGTGCTCTTAATTACCGGTCCAAATGGTTCTGCATTTTGGGGAAATAATGGCTGGGAAAATATTGATGGCATGTTCCATTCGGCAGTAAAATTCATCAGTCCTACTGTAGGCTGGTCGGGTGGCTTGAGTGGGCTCAATGGACAGCAAGGTATTTGGAAATGGAACAGCAATGTGTTTGGCGGTAGTACGCCCTCGGGCAGCATTATGGGTCAACTGAGCTACAACAATATTTCGGGCACGCCCATGAACAACAGCTATGTGATTTTGTACGACCAGTCTACCCAAACCATGGTGGATAACACCATGACGGATGCCAATGGTCTATTTAGCTTTAATCAGGTAAATCCGGGTAATTATGTGTTGCGCGCGGCCACGAGCAAAACCACTGGCGGTATCAATGCAACCGATGCCTTGCGTGCGGCTCGTCACTTTACCGGATTGCAGCCCTTGAGTGGATTGCGCTTGCAGGCGGCTGATGTAAACGCCAATAGCATTATCAACAGCGTAGATGCCTTGCAAATAGCCCAGCGCTTTACTGGCATTTTGAACAATCCGTTCAGCTTGCGTATTTATTTCGATGCGCTAAATGGTGGAAACCTGGCTGGTCTGTCAAGCGTGCACATGCACTCTGGCGCCGCTATCGATCCGAATTTCACCTGGCAATATGTGGTAGGCAACTGGGGCGATCCGAACAGCCCGGGTGGTATGACTGCGGCTGGTGCAAATCGCTGGAGCCTGGCCATGAATCCATTGTCGTATTACAGTCAAGCGCCAAACGGTCCATTACCAAGTGGCAGCACCATCGAGTCTATTGGCATGGTATTCCGCGAAAGCGGTCCGTGTGGTAGCAGTACGCCATGTGCTGAACAGAAGGATGGAAATGGCAATGATATTTTCCTGTATCCTACCCTAAATCCTCCTGTAGCTACTTGGTTAGGCGTGAGTGCCGCCCAGAGTGGTGCCAATGGTTTTATAGCGGGTAACTGGATTTTTGAGGAAAAAACAGTGAATGTACAGCCTTCACAGTCGACCCAGTTACAAATGCAGGGCTTGGTTGTAGGGGATATTGATGCTTCATTTAACCCGGCCAATGTACGTATGCAGCCCGAAATAAGGTTGGAGCAAGGTGGTGAAGCCATTCATCTGGCTGGCGAACTGATGCGCATACCCTTGAGCATACCAACCGGAGCGCATTTGGGTGCCATTTCGCTGCGCTTGCAGTACGATCCCGCTCAGATGCAGCCGTTGAACCTCCGCCTTACGGATGCTGCTCATGCAGAAAATGTAGAAGTGTATATAGATGAGCAGGGTATTCATTTGGCTTGGTTCGATTTGACCGGTTGGGTGGTTACCAACGATCAGGTAATCATGGAACTCGAAGCTTTGGTATTCGGTAAGGTTACCGATCTGATGCTTGTGGTAGGTGAAGGCAGTCAGCTTGCTGACGTAGAGGCCCAGCCCATTGCCGATGCGGTATTGCAGGTGCCCACCCGCATTAGCCCGAAGGACCAAACGAGTTCGGGAATGCTTGCTTTGAGCAATTATCCGAACCCATTCCGTGGTGAAACCATGTTGCGTTTTGATTTGCCACAGGCTGCCCAAGTGAAAGTCCGCGTTTCGGATGCCTCTGGTCGACTGGTTGCGCTGCTCAATTTGGGTGAGCTACAGGCTGGTAAACACCAGGAGTTATTTGAAGGCGCTTCTTTGAAGAGTGGTGTATATTTCTGTGAATTGCAGGCAGTTGGTGCCAATTGGCAGGAGCAGGCCATCATTCGGATCATGGTTTACTAAGGCTTAATGTCCCCCGCATTGTTGGAATGCGGGGGTTTTTTATCTTTACCCCTGATGGCCAACCTAAAACCTGATTTAAGAAAGTACATTATTGCAGCATTAATACTGTTTGGCGGCTTTAATGGATTGTGGGCACAAAGTTTATCGCTTATTTCTGCTTCATCCTGTGGCAGTGTGCTCGAGAGCCCGCTTTATGCCGATCAACTTATGGGGGCGGCTTCTATTTCGTTAAAAATCAATTACGACACCACAAAGTTGCAATTCGATGGGGTGAGGAGTATGCATCCGGCAATTGGTAGTGCGCTCAACACTGCCAACCAAGGGCAGTTTATTGTAGCTTGGTTTTCGCTTAATCCGGTGAGTTTGCCTGCCGATACCATGCTCGTAATCAAATGGATAGCTTTGCAGCCTGCGGTTTGCACCCTGTCTTTTGATGTACAAACCCCTGGCAATGTTGAAGTTACCAATTTGCAGGGTCAGCCCTTGAGTTTGCAATTCAACAATGCTACCGTGGAGCGTATGGCTGTGAGCGGGCCCGTGGTTCAAACGGCTTTGCAATTGAATTACACCAACGAAACCGAAGTCAGCATTTTTTATAGCGCAGGCAGTTGCTTAGACAGCTATGTTTTTCAGCAGGCGAGAGATTCAGCCTTCAGTGTTCAATTGCAAACGGTTGGTGGTATCATCAGGCCCCATCGTTTTGTATTCCCTAATATGCAGCCCAATCAGGGCGATTCGTTGCTTTGGTGGCGAGTAGGCGGAGTTTCGGGTGCCGATACCCTTTGGACCACGCCAGGAAGAATTGCTTTTGAACCTTCTACTTCATTGAACAATCATGGCGATTGGCTGCCATGGAAGGCGTACCCTAACCCATTTTCCGAGTTTATTTGTTTGGAATCAGCCGAAGGGTTGAACGGTCAGCGGGTACAGCTTGAACTTTATAATTTTTATGGCCAACGTGTTATGGAATCTGAATTGCTCTTAGAGGGCAATCGCCTTTGCTGGCGTCCAGAAACATCCGTGCCAGTGGGTAATTATCTTCTTTTTTGGAAAATTTCCGATAAAAAAGGACGCGTATTTCTAATAAAATCACCATCTTGAACCAAACTAATCTATGAAAGACATGAAAAGACTATGGTTGCTGCTGCTTCTTGCTTGCAGCTTTCAGTTCGTACATGCTCAGCCAAACATTGTAGTCAGCGTTGGAAACACGGCCGCTTGTGCCGGTGATACGATTTTGGTGCCTGTTCAATCGACCGGTACCAATGGCGTAGCTGCAATATCATTAGCGCTTGAGTACAACACCCAAAACCTCATTTTTGATGGTTTTACCGGGGCATCTGCTCAAATCAGCAACGGTTTGCTGGTAAATGCCACCGGGGGTAAGGTAATGGCCTCTTGGTTTTCGGTAAATCCTATCAATTTAGCAGCTGGTGATTTGTTCAGCATTCGCTTCGTGGTGAGTGGAGCTTCTCCCTTGAATTGGGATTTGGCTACCCCTGGAAATTGTGAAATTGCCGACATTAATGGTGATCCAATTTCTGCTGGCTTTACTAGCGGTGGGATAGCCGTAACCGGACCGGAGATTACCACACAGCCCAGTGGCCCATTGAATCTGCAAGTAGGCGATGATGCCAATTTGACGGTTTCTGCCACAGGTGCTTTGGCTTATCAATGGCAACAATTGATTGGAGGGAATTGGACGAATTTGACTTCAGGAGCCATTTTTAACGCAGTTGATCAGGCAACCCTGGGCATATTTAATGTGCCATTGAGTTTAAATGGTGCCGAAATCAGGGTGTTGGTATTTGGCAATTGCCCACAACCGGTAGCCTCTAATTCGGTCACCATCAATGTAACGGGTGGTAGTACGGGCGCTGTGATTTCGATTCCCGCCAATGTTACTGCATGTGCAGGCGATACCATTTTGGTACCGGTAAGCAGCAATGCCATCAATGGGGTAGCTGCCATTTCGTTGGCACTTAACTACAACGACCAAAACCTGATTTACGATGGTTTTGAAGGTGCTGCGACCAACATCAGCAGTTCTTTACTGGTGAATGCCACGGGAGGCAAAGTATTGGCTTCGTGGTTTTCTGTAAACCCCATTAATTTAACAGGAGGGCAGCTTTTCGCCATTCGTTTTATTGTAAACGGTGCTTCTTCCCTCAACTGGGATTTGGCCACACCCGGCAATTGTGAGATTGCCGACATCAATGGCGACCCTATTCCAACCACCTTTAATGGAGGTAATTTGAATGTACAGGGTGGACAAATCACCGCCCAGCCTAGTGGAAATACCAGCATCACCGAAGGAGGAAGTACCAACTTTACCGTAGGTGTAAGTGGGGCGACGGCAGTACAGTGGGAGATGAATGTTTTTGGCCTTTGGGCCGATGTGGTTGACGATGCTAATTTTAGTGGGGCAACAACCACTACCCTTCAAATTAACAATGCGCCATTGAATTTTGATGGCTTGATGTTTCGTTTACGGATTCTGAGTAACTGTCAGAATACCGTGCGTTCAAACAGCATTACGCTGAACGTTAGCCCGGCATCTACAGCTGCTTCAATTACGGCCGGTTCCGCTTCGGGATGTATAGGCGATACCATACTCATACCGATTAGTAGTTCGGTGATCAATGGGGTAGCTGCCATTTCGTTGGCACTCAATTACGATACCACTGCCTTGATGTACGACGGCTTTGTGGGCGCTGCTGCCAACATCAGCAATGCATTGCTGGTAAACGCGTCGGGAGGCAAAGTATTGGCCTCGTGGTTCTCCGTAAACCCCATTAATTTAACCGGAGGGCAGCTTTTCGCCATTCGTTTTATTGTAAATGGTGCTTCTTCCCTCAACTGGGATTTGGCCACACCCGGCAATTGTGAGATTGCCGACATCAATGGCGACCCTTTGCAGGTAAGCTTCAACAATGGCAATACAAACCTTTCAGGAGGTCAAATAACGCAGCAACCTTCGGGTAATAATCAAATTCAGCAGGGCGGTTCAACCAGCTTTACTGCGGCAGCCTCTAATGCTGTAAGCTACCGTTGGCAAGCCCTTGTCAATGGGGCGTATGTAGATTTGTTCGACGACAATGTCTTTAGCGGTACAGGTACACCAACCATACAAATCAACAATCCGCCTTTGACTTTCAATACGGCTTTCCGGGTGAAAGTAGATGTAGGCTGTGCTTCGCCGGTATTTTCTAATTCCATCACCTTATTTATTACTGCTTTACCCGGTGCTGACATTATCACTTACCTAAGCGCGGGGCCGGCTTGTTCTGGCGATACCCTAAGTGTTGATGTAAAGGTTGATAATTTCAGCAATGTAGCCGCTGCCTCATTGGTGCTCAACTTTAACCCACAGGCGATGCAGTTTGTGGATGCCAGTTTCATCAATCCAGCACTAGGTAGCAATGTCTTTATCAATGCAAATCCAAGCAATCTCAACTTTGCCTGGTTCGATTTGCAACCCTTAAGCCTGGCCAATGGCACCAATTTGGTTACCTACCGATTTGTGGTGAACAACAATGCCAGCTTAAACTGGGATACCTTGACTCCAGGCAATTGTGAATATGCTGATTTAAACGGTGATGTTTTAAGCGCTACTTTCCAAGGTACAACCATCCAGGTGCAACAAGGTGTAAATATTACTGCTCAGCCTCAGCCGCAAACGGTGGCCAATGGCGATACAGCCATGTTTGCCATTCAGGCCAGTGGGGTAGCTGCTTTTCAATGGCAGCGTTTGGTAGGAGGTAGCTGGACCAACCTTCAGGACGATAATATTTATTCAGGCACGCAATCGGCCATGCTCCAGGTGGTGGCCTCTCCCATGTTGAGCGGCTCTGTATATCGTGTTAAGCTTACAGGAAGTTGCGGTGGTCAGGAAGTATTTTCGACCCAAGCCAATCTAACGGTAGCTTCGAGCACACAAACCATTACGGCCAGCGTGGGTAACTTCACGGCTTGTGTTAATGAAACGATAACTGTACCTGTAGAAGTAACTAACTTCAATGATGTTTCTGCATTTTCGCTTACCCTGGCTTACGACACCACCGTGTTGATGTTCAGCGGTTTCTCGGCCAATACTGCAGTGCAAAATAGCCTTATCGTAAATGCAATTGGTACTGAAGTTCGTGCTTCATGGTTTGCCATTAATCCGGTAACCATCGGCAGCGCTACATTATTAAACCTGCAATTCACCGCGAGGGTAACAGGCCAATCGTCGTTGACCTGGGATATAGCCACGCAAGGAGCCAACGAATTCGCCGACTTTAACGGTGATGTCATTTTAGCTAACTTTATTAATGGCAGCATTGATGTTAATGCTGCACCACCTGCCATTACACAACAACCGGTTTCACAAACGGTACTCGAAGGCAGTTCGGCCAGTTTCACTGTTTCGGCAACGGGTGCAACCAATTATCAATGGCAAACGCTCAGCGGCAGCCAGTGGGTGAACCTCACGGCCCAAGCTCCTTACAGTGGTGTAGATTCTTCTACCCTAACCATTACCAATACGCCACTCAGTTTGAATGGCGCACAGTATCGAGTAATCGTGGGTGGCCTTTGTGCACCGAATGCAACTTCCAATGCGGTTGGTTTGCAAGTTGATCCGGATGTAAACGTAATTGAATTTAACCTTGGCGATTTTACCGTTTGTCAGGGCAGTACGTTGAGTATTCCAGTGAACGTAGCCAATTTTGATAACGTAGCCACTTTCTCTATCCGGATTTTGTACGACCAAACACAGCTCAATTACACCGGGCTTTCGAATGTGGCTGCACCATTCCAGGTTGGTTTGGCATCAGGAGCCATCAATGGTCGTTTAAGCCTGAGTTGGTTCTCCATTAATCCGGCTAACATCGGAACAGCTACCATGTTTAACATCAACTTTACCGCAAACGGCAACAGCACCCTCATTTGGGATACCGTAAGTGCCGGCAGTGGAACAGTAGGTGATTTGCTGGGTAATCAGTATCCGCGCTTCTTTACGAATGGTTCGGTAAATGTGAATCCGAGTCCGTCTATCAACTTCCCGGCCTTTGGCAGCCTTTGTTTGACGGCCAGCCCAATTAACCTGTCGGCCAGCCCTGCTGGTGGTAGCTTCAGCGGCACAGGTGTTAGTCAGGGTATGTTCGATCCTGCAGCAGCCGGATTGGGTACGCACACCATTAGTTATACCTATACCGATTCTTTGGGTTGTAGCAATACGGCAACCCGTTCGATAACGGTATTGCCAACGCCAAACGGCAGCGCAGGAGCTGATCAAACCATTTGTTTAGGGTCTTCAGCGACACTTTTGGCCAGCGGAGGCTCGGCTTATCTTTGGAATACTGGGGCAACAACCGCCAGCATTACCGTAACGCCTACACAAACCACCAGCTATTGGGTTACCATTAGCAACAGTTCGGGCTGTAGCATTACTGATACGGTTGTTGTTAATATTTACAACGACCCCAATATGTCGGCTGGTCCGGATGTAAATATTTGTGCCGGTGGAAGCATTCAGCTTCAGGCCAGTGGGGCATTACAATATTTCTGGACACCGTCAACCGGCCTTAGTGCTACGAATATTGCCAATCCGGTGGCATCTCCGGCAGTAACTACTACCTATATTGTTGCCGGTTTAACCGGTAGTGGTTGCGTATCGCTCGATACCATTACGGTGAATGTGAACCCACGCCCAACCATAGATGCCGGTGCCGATCAGGTGGTGTGTAATGGTGCTGCAGTGCAGTTGCAAGCCAGCGGTGGCCAGAGCTACAGTTGGGCGCCTGCAACAGGCTTGAGCGCTACCAACATTGCCAATCCAATGGCCAATCCTACGGTAACCACCGTGTATACCGTAACCGGAACCGACAGCTTGGGTTGTACCAATACCGATACGGTTGTGGTGCTTGTACCAGTATTGAATCCAGGCTCGAACCGTACCATTTGTCGGGGTGGAAGCACTACCATGAATGCCCGTGTAACGGGTCTGCGTGGCGCAACCGGTACCAGCTTCAGCTGGAGTCCGGCTACAGGTTTGAGCGCTACCAATATTCCAAATCCTGTGGCGAGCCCTACGCAAACCACCATTTATACGGTAACTGCCACTACGGCTTCCGGATGTGTACTTACAGGTACCGTTGCTGTGGTGGTGAATCCAACCCCTGTGGTTGATGCCGGTTTGAGCCTTTCGATTGCTCCGGGCAGCAGTGTTAACCTGAATGCTTCGGCTACGGGCGGACTTCAGCCGTACAGCATTAGCTGGAGCCCTTCCACAGGCCTGAGCTCAACTACTGTGCTTAATCCGGTAGCATCACCACTTGTAACCACCACCTATTACCTCACTGTTGGCGGTTCAAATGGTTGTTCGGAAACCGATTCAATCACCATAACGGTCGACTCTACCTTATTGGGCAAGAATATCTCTGGTAAGCTGGTGTACGACAATCCGCTCTTAACACCATTGAGCAATGGTTCGGTAGTACTGAACTTTGCCACTGGTGCCAATGTGGGTAGCGTAAACGTAGATGGCGCAGGAAATTTCCTCTTCCAGGATTTGAGCGACAGCAGCTATGCCCTCAGTGGTACAACTGGCCTCGCCTGGGGTGGGGTTACTTCGGCCGATGCCTTAATCATTAACAACTATTTTGCTGATCCTACGGTCTTGAGTGGACTTAAAATTGACGCTGCCGATGTAAACAACGACGGTGCCATTAACTCTACGGATGCCTTATTCACCCTACAGCGATCTATCAACGCCATCACCAGCTTCCCTGCAGGCGATTGGGTGTATTCACAAGACACCTTGGTTCTGGCGGGAGTTGACTTGCTACAGAATGTTCGTGCCCTTTGTGTGGGCGATGTGAATGCGAGTTACAACCCAGGTGCTCGTTTGAGTCCACGTATGCTGCTTGCTCAAGGGCCCAAAACCGGCATGCCTGCAAGAGGCGATGTACAAGTGCCACTCTATGTGGAAGAGGCCATTGCCATTGGTTCGTTCCAAATGGAATTGGTGTTGCAGCCGGGCGACAAGCTCCTCGGTGCTAAATTGGCCGGAACCAACGAAGATGTGCTCTTTACCCAATTTGGTAATGTGGTACGCTTGGGCTGGTTTACCCGCTCAGCAGCGCTTGCTCTTGCCGCCGACGAAATGCTCGTTCAATTGAATATTCGTACCCATGGCTTTGGTAGCACCGGTTTGCCTTTCGAAATTACCGGTCTTAGTGAAGCTACTGATAAACACGCCCATCTGTATGAGCAGGTCGTGCTTCGCAGTCCGGTTTGGACGCCGAGTGTGACGATGGCCGAAATTGGTTTGCGCAACTACCCGAATCCGGCACGCGACTACACCACGATCATTTATAGTTTGCCCGAAGATGGGGAGGTTAAATTGAGCATCCACGACATGACCGGGCGCTTGATAGATATGCCGGTAGATGCCTTCCGGATAGGTGGACAGCATGAGTTGGTTTGGGATGCCAACGCCTTAGCGGCAGGGATGTACTTCATCCGGCTCGAACACCATACTGGGAACGGCATGGCCACTCGTAATGAACGTATGATCATTCAGAAATAATCGCCTGTATATCCAAACAAAAAAAACCTAGACTATGAAAAATACATTTCGCAACGGGCTGCTCACGCTGGCATTGATGATTGCCGCATTGCCCGCCATGGCACAGTTCACAGGTAGCATGCCGGTTATACAGGCAACGCCAGGTCAACAGGTAGAGATACCCATTTTGGTACAACAAATGACCGGGGTAGAAGCTTTTAACATCGGCATCCGCTTCAACACATCCGTGCTTACCTATCAGAATACCAACGTTTCCGGTACTTTGATGAATGGACAGTTGTTTTTTGCCAACCTTAATGGCAATCAGCTCGAAATGTCCTATGTGGGTTCGCCAGTAAATGCCACCAACGATACTCTGGTAAAGCTGGTGTTTACTTATGCCGCAGGGGGTGGCCAATCGCAATTGATCTGGAATCCGGTGTATACCGAATTTACCGGAGCCAATAGCACCAACCTTGCGGCTACACTTACTAATGGGGTGCTGGTTGAAGCCGGTACCACTACCGAAGTAAGTGCAACCAATGGTAATGTTAGCGGTTGTGAGCTTAGCACGGTAAACTTTAATGTAACCAGCACGGGCAGCAGCTTTCAATGGCAGCGCAGCACCGATGGTGGAACCACTTTTGTGAATATGGCTGATGGCAGCGGCATAAGCGGAGCTACTTCAGCCAGCCTTTCGGTAAGTAATGTAAGTCAAGCCAATACAGGCGAGTATTTTCAGTGTGTGGTTGGTGGCGCTGGTGGAACTACCTTGAGTCCGGCCCAACGCCTGACGGTAAATGCCATTACAGGTGTATCGGTTACGGTAACTGCGGCTCCTTCGGGAGCAGTTTGTACGGGAAGTTTGTTAAGCTTTTCTGCTACGCCAAATCCGGTCGTGAATAATCCGGTTTATACTTGGCGCATCAATGGCGTTGTTGCCGGAAGCAACGACACTTTGCAGCGCAGTAACCTGAACGATGGAGATCAGGTGAGTTGCGAAATCAGTTCATCTACCGAATGCGTGAGCGGAAGCGGCGATGTAACGGTATCCATTGTAAGTTTGCCAACTGCTTTCAACCTTACTGGTGGTGGTTCGTTTTGCGCCGGTGATTCAGGCGTTGTAGTTGGCTTATCCGGTTCGCAAAATGGGGTAAATTACCAACTTTTGCGCGACGGACAAGCTGTTGGTGCAGTGCTTGCCGGCACGGGTGCAGCGCTTGATTTTGGTCTTCAAACCCAGGCAGGTGCCTATACTGTATCTGCTGAAAACACGACAGGATGTACCAATACCATGAGCGGCTCGGCAACAGTGTCGATTAATGCCTTGCCAAACGCGAACGCAGGTGCTGATACTTCGGTATTTATAGGCAATAGCGTGCAATTACAAGCTACTGGCGGTACATCCTACAGCTGGAGCCCTGCAACGGGCTTGAGTGCTACCAATATTGCCAATCCGGTGGCTTCACCTACCGAAACAACCACCTATACGGTAACCGTTTCTAACATTTTTGGTTGCTTAGCTACCGACAGTTTGGTAGTAACCGTAAATCAATTGCCAGTTGTGGATGCCGGAAATGATACCGCCGTATGTATTGATGCCCAGGCCTTCAATCTCAGCGGTAGCCCTTCGGGTGGAAGCTGGAGTGGAAATGGCATCAGCAGTGCATCAAACGGCACCTTCAATCCTGCAACTGCAGGTGCAGGTAGCTGGGATGTGGTATATACTGTATCTGATGGACAAAACTATACCATCAGTGATACCTTGGTGGTTACCGTAAATGCACTTCCGGTGGTGAGCTTTGTGAATCCTGGAAACCTCTGTATCAATGATCAATTGCTGAGCCTGACCACCGCAACGCCGGCAGGAGGTACTTACAGCGGTCCGGGGGTAAGCAACGGTCAGTTTGATCCGGCAGCAGTAGGCGGGGGCATTTATACGCTCTTTTATGCCTATACTGATTCAGTTACCGGATGTAGTAATATCGACAGTGCGACCATCGAAGTGAACAGCCTTCCGAATGTTACACTCGCAGCTTTTGGCGATTTGTGCGAAGGTGCAGCGGCCTTTAGCTTAACCGGCGGACTGCCTGCCGGTGGCACCTATGAGGGTTCTTTTGTGAGCAATGGCATGTTCGATCCGGTTGCAGCCGGCCCGGGTACCCACAGCATTGCTTACATCTACACCGATCCGATTACTGGATGTACCGATACCGCCTCTGCCGATATTACAGTGAACAGCTTACCGGTCATTGACTTCCCGGTATTGGCTCCCGCTTGTATCAACAGTGGGCCTGTAAGCTTGAATACGGCTACACCTGCAGGGGGTACTTACAGCGGTCCAGGCGTGAACAATAATCAGTTTTTCCCTGCTCAGGTAGGATTAGGCACTTATGTGATTGTGTATACCTTTACCGATACCGCTACGGGTTGTACGGCCACGGATTCTTCAAGCATTACCGTAAACGATCCGCCTGCCGTTACCCTCGACAGCCTGGTTCCGGTTTGTTTGGGAAGTCCGGCATTTGCGCTCACCGGAGGCTTGCCCGCCGGTGGTACCTACAGTGGTCCGGGTGTAAGCAACAATATGTTCGATGCGAATGTGGCCGGTACAGGTACCCACCCGATTACTTATACCTATATCGATAGCCTTACAGGTTGTGAAGGGAGCTTTACCCGCAATATTGTGGTGGGCGATGGCCCGAATACCCAACTTAATGCTTTGGGAGCAACTACTTTCTGTATGGGAGGTTCCGTAGTGCTTGAGGCTAGTCCGGTGAGTGATTTAAACTACGTATGGCTCCTCAATGGTGTGGTCATGGCCGGTGAAACGGGCGGAACCCTCACCGCAACGATGAGTGGTTCATATCGTGTGATTGGTACCGTGATGGCTACTGGTTGTTTTGATACCTCTGCCGCTGTTTCGGTTACGGTAAATCCTTTGCCTGGTGCGGCCATTACGCCTGCCGGAAGTACCAGTTTGTGTAGTGGAAATTTCGTTCAGTTAAATGCAAGTCCTTTGGGAGGTTTTAGCTATAGCTGGTTATTGGATGGTGCTGCTACAGGTCAGGCTGGCGAAAGCTTGACCGTGAATGCAGCTGGAAATTATCAGGTGGTGGTTACAGATACCACAACGGGTTGCTTCGATACATCTGCTGTTGTGGCCATTGTAGTGAATACACCACCTGCGGCCGGACTTACCGCCGCCGGCGCAACCACTTTCTGTGCGGGTAGCTCGGTGCTGCTAAATGCAACTCCAGCTTCGGGTATGAACTACAGTTGGTTACTCGATGGTGCCCTTATTGGCGGCCAAACCGCAGCAAGTTTAAGCGCAAGTCAATCGGGAGCCTATAGGGTGATTGTAACAGATTCGGCTACTGGATGTTTCGACACCTCAGCAGCCGTAAGCATTACCGTGAATCCTTTGCCGGTGGCTGGTCTTATCGCTGCTGGACCAACAAGCTTTTGTACTGGCGGATCTGTGGTACTGAATGCTACCCCAACTTCAGGGGTTACTTATGCCTGGTTGCGCGATGGTGCTCCGGTAGCGGGTCAAACCGCTGCCAGCCTTACCGCTAGCCAAGCAGGTGCTTACCGCGTAATCGTAACGGATTCGTTAACCGCTTGTTTCGATACTTCGGCTGCGGTAACCGTAACGGTGAATGCAGCACCTACTGCTGGTTTAACTGCAGCAGGTCCGACTACCTTCTGTGCCGGCGGCTCAGTGGTGTTGAATGCCACACCAGCCACGGGCGTAACCTACGCTTGGTTACGCGATGGTGCACCGGTAGCAGGTCAAACAGCTTCGAGCCTCACGGCTACCCAGGCTGGGGCCTACCGCGTAATTGTAACCAATACCTCTACTTGTTTCGATACTTCAGCAGCGGTAACGGTTGTGGTGAATGCGGCACCTACTGCAGGCTTAACAGCAGCAGGTCCAACCACTTTCTGTGCCGGGGGATCGGTAGTGCTTAACGCCTCGCCAGCTACAGGGGTTACCTATGCTTGGTTACGCGATGGTGCACCGGTAGCAGGGCAAACCGGAGCCAGCCTCACAGCCAGCTTAGCAGGTGCTTACCGGGTTATTGTGACCAATACCAGCAGTTGTTCCGATACTTCATCAGTGGTAACGGTTACGGTAAATGCAGCACCTACGGCAGGCTTAACGGCAGCAGGACCAACCAGTTTCTGTGCTGGTGGTTCCGTAGTGCTGAATGCCACGCCAGCAACCGGAGTAACCTATGTATGGTTACGCGATGGTGCTGTTATTGCTGGTCAAACCGCCAGCAGCCTCACTGCAACCCAGGCAGGTGCTTACCGCGTACGTGTTCAAAATACCAGTGGTTGTTTCGATACTTCTTCGGTAGTAACCGTTACGGTGAATGCCAATCCTACTGCAGGTCTTACGGCAGTTGGTCCTACTACCATCTGTCAAGGTGGTTCAGTAGTGCTAAATGCTGCACCAACCACTGGCGTAACCTATGTATGGTTGCGTGATGGTGTTGTAATTGCGGGTCAAACTGCCAACAGCCTTACGGCAACCCAAGCTGGCGCTTACCGCGTTCGTGTAGAGAATACCAGTGGCTGTTTCGATACTTCTGCAGCCGTTACGGTGGTGGTGAACCCACGCCCGAATGCACCCACCATAACAGTTTCGGCCACAAGCGATACTTTATTCTCTTCGGCAGCTGCAGGTAATCAGTGGTTCCGAAATGGCGTAGCCGTAGCAGGCGCAACAGGCCAAACCCTAGTGATTACCCAAAATGGTACCTATCGCGCTTTGGTAACCGATGCCAACAGTTGCGTATCGGATAGTTCAAATGCCCTGAACATCACCAATGTGAGCACAAGGGATATGTTTAACCTGAGCTTAAACCTCTATCCTAACCCAACTACCGGTCGCAGCTGGGTTGAACTCGACCTGCCCGGTGTTGGACACCTCGAACTCGAAGTAATGAATACCACTGGCCAGCGTGTGCTTTATGAACTGCATCGCAACGCGTCGGGTACGGTACAACTCGAGATCGATCTGAAGCAAATGGCCGATGGCATGTATTTCGTACGTCTTACCCAAGGCAACCATACCGGTATGCGAAAACTTTTGGTAAGGCATTAAGCCAGGCTATTTAGTTGAACTGAACGGGCAGCCTGGCTGCCCGTTTTTTTTTGCTCTTGAACAGCTTACTATAATGACATGAAAATCATATTCGTTTTAATTCGACAGTTTGTCTTGCGCGAATGAGGTACTTGCCTTAGTTTTGCGCCATTATTTGTAACAAGTCTAAATAAAAATAAATTTTGAAGGCATGAAAACTCGTTTACTTACACTGTTGGCCATATTGGTTTCGCCATGGGCATTTGCGCAATTGCAACTCGAAAATACGGGCACCACCCAGGGCCTTTGGGGCTTTGGTGCAACACCTTCGGGAAAAAGTTTTGTGGTAGGCAATAGCGGTACCTTGCTGGCACGGGAAGCCGCCTGTCAAAACTGGCAAAGCATATCTGCCGGTACCAGCAGCGGTTTGCGCGGAATTGCTTTTGTAAGCGATTCAACAGGAGTAGCCGTAGGTGTAAGTGGTACCATTGTGCGCACCACCGATGGAGGCAACAGCTGGGCTACGGTACCTTCAGGTGTAAGTTCGGGTTTGTTATTTGTAAAAGCATGGGGCACCCAAACCTTTTACGCCGGCGGGGGTGGTTCGAGTGGGAACCTCATTTTGCGATCAGTAAACCAAGGACTTAGCTGGGATACACTCATCACCACTTTGCCCTCGTCGCCCTTTGACGCCGTTATTTTAAGCGATTCGGTGATTATTACGTGCGGCGTTCAGGGCACCGTATTTCGTTCGTCGGATGCCGGGCAAAGCTGGACCCGCGTGATAAGCCCGGTTTTGGCAGGAACCCTTGGCTCCATCTATTTTATTGATGAGCAAACAGGCTTTATTGCAGCTCAGAACGGAAATGTTTTTAAAACCACCGATGGGGGCTTCAATTGGACGACCACCCCAACGGGTACCACACAATTTTTGAATGCCGTGTTTGCCGACCAGCAAAACACCCTCTACGCCGTAGGAAATAGTGCAACCTTCATTACTTCTGCTGATTCAGGTAATACCTGGACCACCCTGGGCCTTCCCTTTACTACCGCATTACGGGTATTGGCTGCCGACAACCAAGGGTTAATCATTGGCGGTAATAGTGGTTTGCTTTTTCGCTACAACCCCTCAGTAAGTTATAACCTCGTTTTTCGTGAAGATTTTTGTGCTTTTACCGACCCGCTCATGCCCGTAAACGGTTGGTCGAGTAGTTCGTCGCCCAATCCGCTCTCGCTTTGGCGCTTTAATAACCCCATGCTGCCCGGTCTCGATACTTTGTTAACCGCACCCTATGCCCTTTACGATGCCCAATTGTATGGCAATACCGGCCCGGATAGCGCGGTCTTAGGCACCGACGAATTCAGCACCACCGGTTACAACCAGTTGAGCTTACGCTGGCGTGAGTCTTTTGCGCCGAACCAGGACGGTGAAACCCGAACCATCATCGAAGGTTGGGACGGAACCAATTGGCTCCGTTTGTACCAAAGCAGCGGCATGCGCGATGGTAGCAGCCGTGTAACCAGCAATATTGGCCCAAATTCGGCCATAAGTGTGAAACGTTCTATTGATATATCGGCATTGGGTAATCGTGCCGTTGCCCGGCTGCGCTTCATTTATACAGCGCAAGGCAGCGGTACACGCTTCTGGTGGGCCATCGACGATATCGAAGTAATCAGTGGACAACGAGATCTCGCCCTGTCGCAACTGAGCTACAACGATAGCCTTTGTACCCCACCGCCATCCGATGATTTGCAATTCCGCCTCACCAACCAAAGTCAGTTCCCGGTATATCCGGTACAACTGGCCTGGCAAATTGCCAACGGACCGGTCAACTACCAGTTATTCAATGGTGTGCTGGGCGTCAATCAGGATACCATGCTCAGCATCAATGGGGTGCAACCAGCTGCCGGTAATCTGTTGGTATGGCTCGAAGAAGGATTCGATGCCAACAGCGCTAACGATACGCTCACCGGTTTTTATGGCGCCGCCGCCCTCAGCTTCAACTTGGGCGATAGCCTCGAACTCTGCGATGGCGATTCGATTTTGCTGTCTAGTGGGGTGAATGCCGATCAGTATTTGTGGAATGGCGTGGCTGGCAGCGACAGCCTCTGGGTGAGCAGCAGCGGCTGGTACAAGCTAGAAGTTATTCAGGCCCAATGCAGCTTCAGCGATTCGGTTTGGATAGAACTCATCAGCCTGCCCACAGGGGTGTTGGCCGCCTTGCCTGCCAGCGCCAATCAAAACGATACGCTCATACTGCCCCTGAGTTCTGCCCAACAAACCCGCTACCTGGTTCAACGGCCCGACGGTAGCAGCATCGACAGCCTCATTCTAGCCGATTGGCATTTGGTGCTGGCCGATAGTGGTCAATATCAAATAAGCCTTACGGTAATCAGCGGTCCTTGTAATGCCCAGGAGCAACATCAGGTTCAGGTAATCGCACAACCCTCAACAAACGTAAGCGAAACCACAGCCTTGCTTTGGAAAGCTTATCCAAATCCAGCCAACGACTTCGTCAACATCGAAACGCCTGAAGCCGGCCGACTGTATTTGCGAAATTTACAAGGGCAATTGCTGTATGCCCATGACATAGCCGATGCCGGAAAGCATCGCTTGGCCTTGCCTGCCTTGCCTGCTGGTATCTACCTGCTTCAGTTGCAGAACAAAGCCGGCTTGATGAGTACAAAACGCTTGCTGATTCAATAGGCAGTAGCAAGCAAATAGGAAAAGGCAGCATCGGAAATAAGCCGGTGCTGCCTTTTTTTCTGACTTGTCCGCCCTTTTGAAAACGCATCAATAAAATGGCGAGTTGAGTACGTTGATTGGATTTTTCAATAGCTTGACCGCAATTCGAATCGTGCTCGAAAAAGCACAACCGCATGGTATATCATGAGCGGTAGCCTATTTCGCACCTTCAGCGCTCAAATTTCGTAGGCATCCATTATGACAGGGCTGCACCCTGCCCTGTTGTATTACGCGCCTTCAGCGCTGTTTGATTGCAAACTAAAAAAGTGAAAACGGCATTATTCAAAAGCCCTGAAAGGGCGTCAGCTAACAGGCCGGGGTGCAGCCCCGGTTATTGGAGCGCACACATAATTCAAAGCCCTGAAAGGGCGCAATAACTTCACGACCATATGATAGAACCGAATTCGGGATGGGAACAGCTCGTTGAAGATATTCAAGTGCAGGCAGTTGCAAATCCGCACAGCCAACTCCTTGTTACCCTTTTCATCCCCTTTCATCCCAAAGCCTGCGGCAGCCTGTTTCTCGCCTTCAACGCTGTTTTATGGTTTAATGCCGAGTAACGCATCAACGCTCTGACGTGAAACGGCGTGATAATTCGGACGTGCTTTGGCGTAAATGGCCCGCGCCAACTCCATCTGATTACTTTCTTTCATGGCGCGGTAGGAGGGCATGAGGAATTTACGACGGCCTACTTCTACCAAAAAGCGTTCTAAGGCAGCCCTGAAATCGGCTTGGGCAGCCACATATTCGGGAGCATGACGCAGCACAAAGCTGAACCATACATTCAGGATCTCGGCATTTTTGCTCGCGCTAAATTTAAAGTGTGCATCGAGCATGGGGATCAAGGCCGTGTGCTCGGTACCAAAGCCGCGAATAAAATACACCCATTCGTGCGTGCTCCAGTTGCGGTAAAGGTCATCATCAGCGGGCTCACCTGCGATAAGCAGCTTGCGGGCTTCATCTACCAGTTCAAAGCGGTTGCTTTGTGGTTTAGGGCAGTTTTCAGGTAGGCCTGTGCCGTACAGCCAAGCTTGTACCCCTATGGTTTCGGCCAGTTCTTTGCCCAAGGTATCGAGTAAAATTTGTTCAAAACGCTCGGTATGCATGCTGCCAAAGGCATTCTCGCTGAAATAAATCCGCAGAAAATTATCCCAACGTTCACGCCCGATATGTTCTTCAATCAGCCTTAAAAAGAAATAGCCCTTATCGTAGGCAATGGGCCCAACGCCATCATCTGGGTCGGTACCAGCCATATCGGCTTTGAGGCTGCTTTTGTGCATTTCTCCCTTGTGTTTCAGGTCTTCAATTTCTTCCACCAAATCGGCATAACTAATGCCGGCCAGCATTTCGGCATATTCAGCACCATAAACCGCTTCCATGATCCGATGTTCGAAATACACCGTAAATCCTTCATTCAACCAAAAGTCGTTCCAGTTGGCGTTGGTCACCAAATTGCCACTCCAACTGTGGGCCAGCTCGTGGGCAATTAGCGATACCAGCGAACGATCGCCCGTAATGATAGTAGGAGTAGCAAAGGTCAGCCGCGGGTTTTCCATCCCCCCAAAAGGGAAGCTTGGCGGAAGCACCAGCACATCGTACCTGCCCCAGGCATAAGGACCGTAAAGGGCTTCGGCAGCTTCGAGCATGGCTTCCATTTCGGCAAACTCCCAAACGGCAGCTTCCAGTAAGGAAGGCTCGGCATAAACCCCCGTCCGATCCCCCACCGGCGCAAAGCTGATGTCGCCTACGGCCAAAGCCATCAGGTAGGCTGGCACCGGAATTTCCATTTCAAACTGGTAGCGCCCGTCGGCCTTGAGCGCAGTGGGATTAGATGCACTCATCAGCGCCATCATGCCGGCCGGAACTTGAATGTCGGCTGTATAGCGGTAGCGCAAACCCGGGCTATCCTGACAGGGCAGCCAAGTGCGGGCCAAAATGGCCTGACTCTGGGTGAACAAAAATGGCTGCTTTTTACCAGTGGTTTGCGAGGCTTCGAGCCATTGCAAAGCACGGGCACCTGGACTGGTGCGGTAGCGGATAAGCACCTGCTGGCTCTCGGGCAAAAGCGGAATGCTCAAAGGCTGTCCAAGTATATCGTCTTTATCGCCCAGCACAAAGTTAACCTCGGCACCATCTACCAACACCTGCTCAATTTGGAGCTCATAAGTGTCGAGGATAAGCATATCGCCATGGCCTGCACCCAGGGTCCATTGTGCTTCGCCGGCCAGTTGCTGCTGTTCGAAATTCACATCGAGTTTGAGGTGCAAGGCTTCTACCCGACTAACATCAGGGCGGGCATAACTGTGCGGATCGGGTAAATAAACTTCCGGCATTTGGGTGGAGTTTTGATTGGTTTTACAAGAAAAAGCAATGATCGGCAAATAAAAAGCCAGCCGAAGCAGGGAAGAGGTGCAAATTTTCATAGGCCAAATATACCGCAGGAGGGTGGCATTTTGGTAGTTGTGTGTGATGAAGAATTCCGGCACGCTTTGAGCCATCTTTTTTTACTGATGAGCAGTAATGCGGGTGTAAGACGGCGGGAAAATGCCTGAGCTAAGCACATTCCGCTCACTGGTTTTCTGAAAAGGAATTTTTACTGTCGCGGGTATCCTTTTTCAAATCCAAACTGATGTGCTCATCGCCGGCTTTGTAGGGCAGGTAGGTGATGATGAGCTGAAACATTTCATCGGTGCTGCGCATATTGCCCGCAGGCTCTCGTACTTCAATGGGCGGATGATGAGGATTGTTGGGGTTTTCAGCCATATTGTCGAAACTGCCCCATACTTCTATGCGGCTGCCTCCGGGTAAATGTAGCATTTTGGGGAAGGTGTAGTTGTATTGCCAGCGGAAATCCCATTGTGGTATGCGGATAATGGGCACGGTATCGCCTGCCGGTAAAATGGCATAGGCCCAAAACTCCTTGCCCAAGAGGTGCATATGCGGATTGATGGTGAGTACCGAAATGTCTTGCGTAAGCACATAAGCCGTTTTATGTCGGCTGATGGTCCCGGGCGGGATCACCAGCGGAGGATCTATTCGGCTTAGCCCATTGGTGCCCAACATCATTTCTTTGGTGGGGCGTTTGGGGGCTTCGGGCATAAAGTATATATGCAATTCGGGCTGGTCGAAGGTATCCACCGGGCTGGCACCATAATGAATATCGCGAAACAAAAAGACCCCTTTGCGGGTAAAGCTCCAGCCTCCAATCCCTTGGGGATAAACCACCGGCTGCATGCCGGGTAAATAGTTTACCACCGATGGCACCAAGGGCGGATGTTGGCCATTGCTTTCGAGCAGTCCCAGGAGTTCGTAAGTGGTTTCGTATCCCAGCAGCGAAGGATCTACCTTGCGCAAACCGGCAAAAACATCCTTAGGGCTGCTGTTTGGGTAGCGGATGAGGTGGCCGTTCATATGGTGCACCAGTCGTTTATGGCCCGGCACAAACTCAACTGCCCGTACAAAGGTGTCGAAAGGCAATTCGAAAGGCACCTTCACAATCCAGAAATGCTCGCGGTTATTCCCCGGAATACGCACCGGTTGATCGAGCTGTACTACCCAGTCGGCTTTGCCCAACCAGCCGTCGGTTTCGCCGATCGGGGGGGCGGGAGCCTGTGACAAATTACCCGCTTGTGCGCCGGTTTCCGCCCATTTGGCCAATAGGGCGATGTCGTATTCGCTGAGTACCCGCTCTTCTAGGAAATGACTGTAATTAGCGTCGGCAGGCCAGGGGGGCATATAGCGACTTTGGGTAACGGCACTTATGAGTTTAGCCCGAACAGCAGCGCCTTCGTAATCGAGTAAGCTAAAGGGTGCTACTTGATTAGGACGATGGCATACTACACAGGCACGATACAGTATAGGGGCAATGTGTGTCGACCAATTCACTTCCTCTGGCAAAGTGGGCAAAGACGTCTGCCTGCTTTGCTCCTCATTGCCCGAACTACAGGACAAGAGTCCCAGCATCAAAACCAGCAACAACAGGAAGCGCATATCAATTGGGGTATTCAATAAAACAACCTATGGCTTTGGTGCTTCCAGGTGGGAGGGGACTTCCATTGAGGGCCGACATGAGCACGGTATCGGCATAATGATGCGTAATGTGTTGGCGTTTCTTCCCCAATTCAAACACCCAATTGTCGATAGCACCTTGGTACAAAAAACGCTCATTCTGGTCAAAAATAACCACCTCGGGTGTCACCCGTGCCCGCATCTGACGGCTGAGTTGCCAGCTGGTATCGCGCACAATGGGGATTTCGAGTTGAAAGCGACGGGCAAAATCGAGTACCGCACCAGCACTAAAATAATTGCCCGGGACCACAGCCAGATGCATCACCTTATCGCGACCTGCTTTTTCAGCCAGTAAATTGGCGGCCAGGCAATAGTTTTCGCTCAGCGGGCATTCGGGTGCAAAAAAATAAACCACATTCAGACTTTTCAGGCTGTCGGCTAAGGAAAAATGCTGCCCATTGAGCTGCTGAAGCTTGATTTTGCCAATATGCTTCAGATCGGCTTGCTGCGAAGCCGGGCCACAACCCACGCACAGGGCCACTAGGAATCCTATGAGCCGGATTTTAGTCATGCTGCTTCAGAAAATCGCGCCAACCGCGGCTTTCTATTTCACTGGCATCGTCCAGCACTTTGTTTTTGAGTTTTTCCTTGAATTCGCGTATGCGTTGTAAGGTAACGGCATCGTGAGCAGCAACGACTTGTGCAGCCAAAATACCAGCGTTGCGGGCACCATTCAGGGCAACTGTTGCCACAGGTACCCCGGCAGGCATCTGTAAAATCGACAATACAGAGTCCCAGCCATCTATGCTGTTGCTCGATTTAATGGGCACACCAATGACCGCTAAGGGGGTGATGGCCGCTACCATACCCGGCAAATGGGCTGCCCCACCTGCACCGGCAATAATGACTTCAATGCCTTTTCCTGCTGCTTTTTGTGCATAATCGTACATACGGTCGGGGGTCCGATGCGCCGAAACTATGGTAAGTTCATAACCCACCCCCAGTTCTTCGAGTACAGCAGCTGCTTCTTTCATGATGGGCAAATCGCTGCTGCTGCCCATGATTATACCTACTTTGATGTCGCTCATTGGCTAATTACTTTTAGTTGTTCACGCACTTTTAGGGCCAGCTGCCGGGCTTGAATAAGCTCTGAACGCACAATGGTAACATGCCCCATTTTACGGTAAGGCCGTGTTTCTTTTTTGCCATAAACATGCAAATACACCCCATCTAAGGCCATCACCGATTCGGCTCCTGCATATAAAACAGGACCTCTTACATCGGCTTCGCCTACCAGGTTGAGCATAACAGCCGGACATTTTAAGGCCGGATCGCCCAGGGGCATGCCCAATATGCCGCGCAAATGTTGCTCGTATTGCGATGTATAACAAGCTTCAATGGTGTAATGGCCGCTATTATGCGGACGTGGGGCCGATTCGTTCACCAACAACTGCCCATCCGTGGTTACAAAAAACTCTACTGCCAGCAGGCCACAAATGCCTAATTGTCGGATGAGATCAGCAGCTAAATTTTCGGCTTTAGCGAGCAAATCGGCATCACAGCTCGATGGGCATTCGACCGTTTCTACCAGATTGGCAGTCGGATGAAACACCATTTCGCAGGCTGGAAAGCAGCGAACTTCATCATGTGCATTTCGGACCGCAATGACGGCAATTTCGACGGCTATGGGTGCAACAGCTTCGGCTATGCATTCCACTTGTGGCAACTCAGCCAGGTCGTCGATAGTTTTGATGAACTTAACGCCCTTACCATCGTAACCAAAGCGGGTCGATTTCCATACGAAAGGCAACTCCTGACGTCCTTCACGAACGGCATTTTCAAGCGTGCTGATGCCGGGATAGAAGCCGGCAGCACAAGTAGGGAATCCTTTTTGAAGGTAAAACTGCTTTTGGATGCCTTTGTCTTGAATAATGCTCAAGCCTTCAGGATCGGGATGAACCTGTTTGCCCATGGCCTTAAGCGCTTGCAAGGCTGCGGTATTTACATGCTCAATTTCGATGGTAATCACATCACAATCGCGACCAAAAGCCAGCACGGTGTCATAATCCATCAGGTCGCCTTGTACAAACTCGTTGCAGGCTATGGCACAAGGACAATCAGCCGACGGATCGAGTACTTTGGTACGTATGTCGAGCCGGCGGGTGTCGTACAACATCATTTTACCTAACTGGCCGCCACCCAGAATGCCTAGCGTAAATGCAGAAGAAAAGAGGGTTTTCACGCTACTAAATTACGAAAAAAGCCGGGACTGAGCGGCAGCCATTCTTGGCGATGATGGCAATACGGGCATGGGTGCGGAATAGAAGCTTTTTTCATATGAAGGGCATCAATGCAATAGGGCGATTAGACCGCGGACCGCGGCTGGCATGTGCGGATTAGAAGCTTTTTTCATATGAACGGCATCAATGCAATAGGGCGATTAGACCGCAGACCGCGGCTGGCATGTGCGGAATAGAAGCTTTTTTCATATGAATGGCTATGATGCAATACATGATTTGAACTGCGTAAAAGCTGTTCAAGCGTTTTTCGTGTCAAGCATGCACCGTCCAGCTGCGGACTGCGGTCTGCGGTCAATTACTGCGTTAGAGCTTTTCAAGGGTAGTTCGTCTCTAGTATGCACTGCCCAGCTACGGTCCACGGTCTGCGGTCAATTACTGCGTTGGTTTCATTCAAACGCACGAAGCTGCAAACCTGCACTGCCCTTTTCATCCCCTCTCATCCCCCTACCTGATCAAATTCACCAAACCCTTATCGATGCGGGGGTTGCGGCCATCGGGGGTGTAACGGATTACAAATGGGTAGGCTCCGGGGGGTAAAGGGTTGCCCTGGTATCGGCCATCCCAGCCATGTTGCAAATTGGTGCTTCGAAAAACGAGCTTGCCCCAACGATCGTACACCTCCATGCTGTATTCGCTTAAGGGACAACGGGTGGCAATAAGCAATTCGTCGTTTAGCCCATCGCCATTGGGGGTGAAGGCATTGGGCAGGTAGAGGTGGCACTCGCAATCGATGAGGCTGTAGAACATACTGTCGCTGGCCGTACCGCAGGGATTGGTGATTTGCGCGCTGTACCAGCCGCTATCGTCGAGCAAGCGGATGCGGTCGGTAAGGCCATCGTGCCATAGATAATCGGCCTGCCAAAAACGTGGGAGCTCAATGCGGTGCAACTGCCCTTCGCAACGAGCCGTATCGCGCAGTTCGAGGCTGGGTGCGGGTTCAAATTGTACACGCAAATCTTCCACAAAGCTGCCGCAAGCGTTGCGCAGGAGTAGGGGGTAGCTGCCCGATTCGGTAATGATGAGGGGTTGACGGCTGCCATCTTGCCATTGCCAATCGAACTCACCCGGCAGTGGCTCATAAGTAATGCTGCTGCCCATGCAAAGGGTGGTATCGGCAGGTAAACCGCTTTGGGGTTGCTGGTGCTCGCTCACATAAAAGCTGTCGCGGGTGCTGAAGCACACATTGCTCAGCTCAACCCAATGCCAGCCCGGACTGCTGATTTGGGCTGCATGACTGCTATCGCCCGTGCTCCACACATAGTGCAGGCTGCTGTCGGGCACCAGGCTCAGGCTCAAAGCGCTGCCCCCACAATAAGCCGTATCGGGCAATTGTGGCGAAACCGGCGGGGCGTGGATGGTGATGGTGGTGCGGAGGGTGTCGGGCCTGTTGCAATATTCTACATAGGCGGTAACAGTATAGGTTCCGGCTTGTAAGTATTGGTAAGCAGGGGCACGACTACTATCGGTAATCCCCGGGTTAGCGGGGTCGCCAAAATCCCAATACACCCGATTAAGATTATCATATTCGCGCAAGTTAAATAAGCTGCTATCGCCTAAACAAAAGTTTTGTGCGCGGATGCTGTAACGCGATGGTCGAATTAAATAATTAGGAATGGGAGGTGTAGCACATCGTGACCATATCCCATTTGCTATCGGGATATAAGTATAATCTATGTTCAGTCTTCCAGAAATTGATCTAGGACGAGTCAGTTTTGTAATATATGCGGGATTCGGAAAACCCAGAGGTAAATAGTCAGAAGAAAACCAGATGATAGAGGCTCTTGAAAACAAAAAATAAATCAAATGATAATCAGGGTGGATGGTATCTACAGCAATGCTATTAAGAAAAATAGCGGAATCTAATATGGCTGTATTAAAGCTCAATAATCCTTGACCATTATGATTAGCACCTGATCTAAAGTATTCAATAATACAATGCATTCTAGAGCCATCTGGTGAAGTAAAGATCGATTTAAGTTCAGCAGCTGGTGTGCTAAAATATCTATAAGCGAGCGAATCTAATCTTATATCAAATTTGTGATTGAATATGCCATTTTGAAATTCCAAAATCTTCAAAACATTGCGTTGATTTATAAACCCAATATCCGAACTGCCTGAAAAAACTGTATAGTCATAAGATGGCATTATATAAGTCCCATACGAGCTGTTTACCGGTAACCCTATTCCTGAAGATGTAATTTCAATAGACTTCAAATCACCAGAATTATGGCCGTGATAAGTAAAATAATAATCAACACCATTGTCGCTTTTGACTAAATCAATAGGCCAATGTCCCTGATCAACAAAATTATTCTTTGACACTAAGCCACCATTTCCACCATTCAAAGCCATATCAATTTCTGCATAAAACACTCCTGAAATATTAGCACTTCCGGTTTGTAAGGTCGTCTGATAAATTAAGTAGAAATAATTCGTAGATCCTGGTTTTTTGACAAAAAAGCCTTTAATTTGAGAAGTTTGATAAATAGAGGGGAAAGAATCTCCCATTGAAATAATGGCATGGTGCTGGTTTCGAATGCATTTATTTTGAAAATCAAAATAAAGCCATGTTTGACCTTGGCAATCGTTGAAAAAAATGTTTGGATTCGCACAATTGCCACCAATTAAGTTTGGTGGGTGCACACTTAAGTTGTTTGCAGAATCTAGTCTTAAATTAAGGTTTTGCCAGGGAATATTATTTAATTCTCCCTGGCAAAAACCCAATTTTATTACCGATAGCAACGCAAAAAACCAAAGTGAAAGCAGCTTCATTTCACCAGAATCTTATTGTTATTGATTACTCCGTCAAGATCATGAATTTGGATATTGTAAACACCCGGTTTAAGGCTTAATGCTTTAATATTTATTTGAACTATTTGGGAATTGGTAGTTTCATTGAATACCATTCTTCCATAAGCGTCAAAAATATTCAGACTCACAATCAAAACATCGCTCTCCACAACCAATTGTTCAGAAACGGGATTAGGGTAAACCTTAAGTTTTCCAAAGCTTTCTAAAGAATTCTCCATAATATCGAAATGCTCAGGTGCTTTTCGTAGTGGACTTGTTAAAGTAACCGGACACTCTTTTGCAACGATTTGCTCAACGTCGTAATCATAAAATGCAAAGTACACAAAATGTTCGGTACCACAGGTTGATACCAATCCTTGATTTGTAGTGTTAGTAAAGCCCTCTCCCACAATAAAATATTCATGGTCACCTGGTGCAGGTATATGCATAATGTAGTCATATGGGGGTACAGGATCTGTAATTACATTTCCATCAGGCGTTAACGAAAATCGTCTTGTTAACAATTCGTGGAGGCCTATACGCGGTGCAGGTGATGTGAATAAATCCGTCCATTCCCACACGGCATGGGCAATTAGATCACCTGCAAAAGTTGTGACAGGTAACTCATTTATATCATCTGATAATTCGTGAAAAGGAGGTATTAATTGTGGAAAACTCGGAATAGCCGGATGTGTAATATTAGCGAAATCCATTATTATTTCTTCAACCCATGATGAAACGCCTACAAAACCCGGGACAGGATCATTATAAGTTTGGACTGGACAAAAGCTACCCCAACAACTTGGCAATAAGGTCCTGCGATGTGCATTACCAATGAGGCTTTGCCCTCCATCGCGCAGCGCGTAAACTACATTAGCGTCGTAGCCCAATAGCGGGCTCGAAGGTCCGGAAGTTGCATAATCGGGCATGGCTATCCTCGGGTTGTGGATGCTGGTATACCCGATTGGTGGGGTGCACTGGTAAAAATCACAATTTGCTCCTATTCCACCTGAAACTATGACTGAGAGCTGCTCCATGTGAACATATACATCGTTATTGGTGCCATTATCCAAAACAAAGGTAAAACTGACAAACACTTGTCCATTGTAATCGCGAACAGCAACATCCGGTTCCCATGCAGGTATTCCTGTCAAAGCACACGAGTTTACAGTATAAAAATTCGGTGAAAGGGTTAAGGATGAAAAATCAAAATGAACTGCTTGTACAGCACTTCCTCTTTCCCACACAATAACTGCGTTTTCACGGTAATCAGCATCTACATTTGGATAGCTTTGGCCTGAACCTGTTTGAATAGGTTCCATGCCCGCAAAGGTACCATATGAACTCTCAAGTACTGGAGATCCTCCATTCCAATTCCAAACTTCTGACCAAATTCCTTGGCTTTGCATATAGTCAGATTCATAAACTACCAGAATATAGTCACCATTGGCGTAATTCCAAACCACATCGGGATCTACAACTCTTGCACCTCTGTTATCTGCTTCAAGTGACAAACATTGTATTGCTGGTGGGCTTGTTGCGTAGTCATAGAATAAAATGCTGGGGTTGTCACCATCGTGAACGATTACCTGCACATGCTCAAAGGTCGAAGTGCCTGTGTTTCTCACATTTGGTGCGTCGCAGCCGGAATAGTTATCCGGCGTTACCGGATGCACATATTGCGCATTCGCTCCAATTGCCGAAAACAAGCCTAACAGCATACCGCCTAAAGTTTTACGATGTTGAACATTAAGGATTAGACCAAAAAAGCGGACTACCCCCCCCCCTGTCTTGTGTTTTAAGTTTTCCATGTGTTTGAGTTTTGGTTAAGGAAGATTCTAAATAACCAAATGTTTTCGATTATTCCAAATTAAAATTCAATGTATTAGCCTTGGGTTGAAGCGAAGGTGGTGAAGTTGGGTGCTGCGTATTTGAGGCTGTTAGCATATGAACGGCATCAATGCAATAGGGCGATTAGACCGCAGACCGCGGCTGGCATGTGCGGAATAGAAGCTTTTTTCATATGAATGGCTATGATGCAATACATGATTTGAACTGCGTAAAAGCTGTTCAAGCGTTTTTCGTGTCAAGCATGCACCGTCCAGCTGCGGACTGCGGACTGCGGTCTTGTACCGCGTCACAACTGTTCAAACCTACAACGCTTCAAACCCGCACCATCCAATTTCGCCCTGCCTCGCTATCAGCCATTTGCTAAAGCATTTGCATCTCCAGCTCCATTCCCTTACTTTTATGCTGGCACAATCCTTGCCATATAGCCCAAAATACATTCATGAAACGCTTGCTTTTTACCTGCTGCTTTATCCTCGCCAATCTGGCATTGTCGGAATCATCAGCCAATAAGCCAGCTATCCGAAGCATCAAAAACAACGCGTTTCAGGAGGGTGAAGTCCTCACCTTTAAATTGCACTATGGTATCATTAACGCTGGCATAGGCGAATTACGGGTCATGGATAATCCTGTTAAAATAGCTGGAAAGGAGTGCCTGCATGTGGTAGCTACCGGACGCTCCATTAGCTCTTTCGATTGGTTTTACAAAGTACGCGATCGCTACGAAACCTATATTGATAAACAAGCTATGGTGCCTTGGCTATTTAAGCGCGACATCTATGAAGGCGGATACACCTTTAAGGACACCTATCGCTTTGCCCATGAAAGTAACCAGGTACATGTTGACAAAGAAGTGTTTTCAATCCCAAATTATGTTCAGGATATCGTATCGAGTTTTTATTTTGCCCGCACCCTCGATTTTCGCTATGCCAGAAAAGGCGACACTTTTGATGTTCCCATGTTCCTTGACAAGGAAACCCATAATTTTCGATTTCGTTTTATGGGACGTGAAACATTAAAAATTGGCCCTGGTACTTTTAAGGTGATGGTATTTATGCCGGTAGTAATGACCGGCCGGGTGTTCAAAAATGAGGAAGATCTTATGGTTTATGTATCGGACGACGACAATAAAATTCCCCTTCAAATCAAGGCCAATATTCTTATTGGTTCGGTAAAGATGACCTTAACGGAATACAGCGGGCTTAAAAATCCAGTTAGCTCAAAAATCAAATAGGTGCTGTGTAATTGGGTTCGTGCATGTTTTGGAGCAAGCGTATCAGCGCGCCTTCACGAAGCGACCAGGCAGAAGTGGAGATATTGCCAGCGCCAATGGCATCATTTACCAGCTTGATGAGCAGCATCGCATACACCATCATATCTACCCGAATGGGCTTCATGCCCGGCAGAGCAGCTCTTTCTTGACGTGGCATTTGTAGTAAACGGGTATGCCAAAGATCGAACACGGATTTTTGTAATAGATTAACGGTTTGTTGGCTTGGTCCTTGGTTCTGTAGGGCTACCAGGGTGTCGAATGAGCCGGCAGAACCACAGAGTTGTATGTGGTTTAGATTTTGCAAATAGTTGTTCAAGGGGTCAAGCTGTTGCCATAGCCAGTCTTTGGCTTCTTCAAGCAAAGCCGCTTCTGGCAGGTCGTTCATAGGGAAAAGTTCATTTAGTCGGGCCATGCCTATTTCGAGGCTGATTTTCCAAACGGCCTTTGCAGCTTGGCTGTGGATGAACTCTACGCTGCCGCCTCCGATGTCCATCAATAGATAATCAGAATGTTCGTTAAGGGCACCTGAGGCTTTCACTCCTTCAAAAATGTATTCGGCTTCGCGCATGCCGTCGATAATCTGAATGGGGAAGCCCAATTCCTGCAAGCACCGATTTTGCAATTCGATGGCATTACGGGCCATACGCATGGCCGAGGTTCCAATGGCCATTAATTGCTGTGCACCGGCTTCTTGGGCTTTTTGTTGTAGCTCAGCTAAGGCTTGCATGGCCCTGTGTTCGGCATCGCGAGTAATGATCCCCAACTGAATGCCGCCTTTGCCCAGACCAACCCCAATCGAATCGGTACGCAGCAGCTGCAGTTTGCCCGAAATTCGTTCGCCAACGGCCAGGTTAAAGGTGTTGGTGCCTAAATCGATGATGGCAGCCTTCATCGGTAAAAGAGCCACTTACCTATTTCTTTGAAGCTTACTTTTTTGCCATACATGAGCACGCCAATGCGGTAGATTCTAGACGCAATCCAGGTGGTGAATAAAAATCCGCCTACCATAAGCGTCATTGACAGTAGCTGCTCCCAAACAGGTACCCCAAAGGGAATACGCACAATCATCACAATAGGGGCCGTGAGGGGAATCATACTAAACCAAAAGGCTACAGCCGAAGTGGGGTTTTGAATGACCATTTGGGCAACAATGATGGCAACAATGATGGGGATGGTTATGGGGAAGAGCAATTGTTGGGTGTCGGTTTCGTTATCTACTGCCGAACCAACTGCCGCAAATAAGGCCGCATACATCAGGTAGCCAGTGAGGAAGTAAAACAAGAACATCCCAATAAAATAAGGCAGGTTTACCGTCTTGAGTTCATCGATGAACGACATGCTCATCTCTTCTTGTGCCGCTTTTACTTCTTCCTGGGTATCGGCGTCGAGCATGCCCATGCCGCGGTTTTGTTTGTTTGTTTCTACCAATTCTTGCTGGGTTTCGGGACTCAACATGGCTTGTGCAACGGTAATGATGCCAAAGCTGAGCACAATCCAAAGCACAAATTGCAGTAATCCTACGGCAGCAATTCCCAGGATTTTACCCAACATCATCTCAAAGGGCCTTACCGAACTTACCATTACCTCCATGATACGGTTCGATTTTTCTTCAACAACGCCCCGCAATACCATGGTGCCATAAATAAAGATGAAAATGTACATGATAAAGGCGCCTGCAAAGCCAATGCCCGTGGAAGCATTGGTACTGCTACTCTCTACGCCAGTCTCCGAAATTTTGAAGGTTTCAACACTTACTTTGCTCTTCAATGAGTCGATAAAGCTCTTGCTCAATCCTGATTCCTGAAGTTTAATGCCTTCTATGCGGTTGCGCAAGGTATTGTTGATGCTTTCTTTGGCACGTACGCCGAGTGGACTACTTGAGTAGTAGCTAAAGCCCTTGGGGTTATAGAGGTCGAAGCTCGGAGGAATGACCAACAAACCGGTATTTTCGGCCTTTTTTACAGAATCTTGCGAGATGACACCACCTTCGGGAAGCTCGATGAAGCTGAGGCCCTTGCTGCTTTCGAACTGGTTGGTGAACAAGCCCGATTGGTCATCGACCCAAATGGTTTGGTTGTCATCACTGAAAAGCGCTAGCAGTAAGGGGATGATAAAAACCAGGGAAATGAGGATAGGTCCCAAGAGGGTAAATATGATAAATTGTTTGTTTTTAACCCGGGTGGTAAATTCCCGTTCTGCGATGATGCCAACCTTGCTCATGCCGTTTGATTTTTAACTGTTCTGATGAAAATTTCATTGAAGGAAGGAATCTGTTCCTCGAGGGTGTGCAACTGAATATGCGGCATCAGTTGCTGCAGCAAGGCATTTGGAGTGCCTTCGTGGATGGTTACCAGAGCCTCTTGGAGGCCATGCTGATCGGGCAGACTTTGGATGACAAAATTTTCGGGGAGAGTAGGCAAATGGCCTTCGAAGCGTAGCCGGTACGTATTGGTACTGAATTGTTTTTTAATGTCGCGTGTATTTCCTTCGAGCACTACTTTTGCTTGGTTAATAAGGGCAATACGCTCACAGAGTTCCTCCACCGATTCCATGCGGTGTGTCGAAAAAATGATGGTTGCCCCTTGGTCGCGCAAGTACAAAATTTCCTGCCTAAGCAGCTCGGCATTTATGGGGTCGAAGCCCGAAAAGGGTTCGTCGAGAATAATGAGTTCGGGTTGGTGCAAAACCGTACAAATGAATTGTACTTTTTGCTGCATACCCTTCGAAAGCTCCTCTACTTTTTTGTGCCACCAGCTCTGTATTTCAAATTTTTCGAACCAGTATTTTACCTGTTCGCGGGCTTGTGCCTGATTTAAACCCCGCAATCGCGCCAAGTACACAGCTTGCTCACCAATTTTCATCTTTTTGTACAATCCCCTTTCTTCGGGCAAGTAGCCAATCCGTCGGGTATCATCTACAGTAATGGGGCGTCCGTTCAATAGAATCTGCCCTTCATCGGGCCCGATAATTTGATTGATGATACGAATGAGGGTGGTTTTTCCCGCGCCATTGGGGCCTAGCAAACCAAATATTGCCCCTTTGGGAATGCTAAAGCTTACACCATCTAAGGCAGTATGCTTTTGGTAACGTTTTACCAGGCCTTCTACAGCTAAAAAAGGAGTACGACTATCCATTAAATTTTATTAGGGTGTAGCAAGATTAAGAAGAACAATTGAAATAAACCATTAGGCATAGATCAAGAATTGTTAAATCAATCAAAATATGCTTTTTTTGTAACGTGACTAAAATCCTGAATCGATTTGTTTTTTTCTTAGCCATGGGCTTTGCTGCTTGTCAATCCAATTCAGCACAAGAAGAAGTGGTTTCGATAGAACAGGAGATCATGTTGGTGATTGATAAGTTTCGTGCCAATATGGTGAATCTTTCATCGGCGGAATCGTTGATATATCTTGATTCGGTACTCAGCAGCGATAAATTACGGATAGAAGAGCGTATTGCCCTATTTAGTTTACAACAGCAAGCTTTTTATGCCAATCAGCAATACGAACAAGCATTAGATTTGGTTAATCGTGAGCTCCATATGCTCGAAGATTTAGTGGGGGTGAATTATTTACTCAGTCAGGCATTGTACCGTAGGGGCGATGTATTTACAGCATTGGGGCAATTTGAACTTGCTATTCGGAATTTTTACCGAGCACGAGAGCTCGAGGTCAACGATGTTCAGGCCTGTGCGGGCGGTAATTTCAGCTACCGTATGGGCATGATTCAGTACCGTAAGCAAGATTTTACTGAGGCTGCTGTAAATTTTAAGGCGGCATTGAAGGAGTTTGATGCTTGTAGGAAGGGGCGCTTCATACTACACCGTATCCAAGAAATATATAGCAATATAGGGCTGTGCCATTGGCGTTTAGGACAGCACGATGAGGCTATACGGTGGTACGATAGCGCTTATTTTCATTTAAATAATGTACCGGTAAGAGGTCCTATAGATTCTTTGCATAAAGAGGTAGCACGGATGGTAATCGCAGGAAATAGGGGCATTGCGGTGTATGAAAAGGGTGATAAGGAGCTTGGTTTGCGCTTTATCGACAGTGCCATCCATCACAATATGTTTGTGGCCAAGGAAGAAATTATGCATGCATGCTTTTTGGCACATCGCACATCCGAAAATCTCATTGAAGAAGGACTGTATGCCCAAGCGGAACATTACCTGGCAATAGCCGATTCAGTGGCAAGCAAGATGTCGAATAGCCGGGTTGCGTATTCACAAGCACGATTACTCGTGGATTTGTATGCTCGAACACAGAACAACGCACAACTTATTCCTGCACTTCAGACGTATAAAAATTTGAGCGAAAATATAAAGCAACAGGATAGAAGGCTTTATGAGGCAAATACGGAATTGATCAACAGCGTCTTAGAGCAGAACTATTTGTTAAAAGCAGAAAAAGCAAAATCAGAGGCCCAGTCGAGAATCAGTCATGCCATGTTTGTGGCTCTTTTTGCGGGCATATCCGCGTTGGTAATCATCATGTACTTCTTGAGCAGGGCAAATAACCAGAACAAATTGTTAAAAGGGTTAAACGAGCGAATCAGCATGCAGAACCTGGAGCTGATTAAGGTGAGGGAGCGCCTGAAGCGAACAAATACAGAGTTAGGGTCGGTAATTGATGAAAAAGATAAATTGTTGCGGGTAGTAGCGCATGATTTACGTAATCCTTTGGCTGCCATTTACAGCCTTAGCACTGATGTACTCGATCGTCAGGAAATGTCAGAGGAGCTTTATGAAATTTTTGGCTTGGCTGCCGCTGCAAGTGGCGATGGGTTGGGTATGATTAATGAGTTGCTCGAAAAAGGCAAACAAGATAACAACGCTGCTAAGAAAAGCTTAATGAAGCTCCAACTTGATGCTTTTGTACGCGAAACGGTCCGTTTAACTAGCCATCATGCCGTAGAAAAGCAAATGATCATTGAACAGGTTTGCCCGCAGGAGCTATACATAAATGCTGATCCGGAATCTTTACGTCGTGCTTTATCGAATTTGCTTGTAAATGCGATCAAATTTAGTCATGCGGGCAGTAAGGTAATCGTAAATTGTTCCGAACTAGAAGAGGAAATTCTCATTGCAGTACAAGATTTTGGCATTGGCATACACGAGGAAGCCTTAGTGCATTTATTCAATGAAAAAACGGCCATGATGCGCCCAGGCACTGCCGGTGAAAGTTCGTTTGGTTTAGGCTTGAGTATCGTCAAAAAGATTGTAGAGGCGCATGATGGCCGCATTGAAGTGCAGAGTGCACCAGGCAAGGGAAGTCGTTTTACTATTTTTATGCCGAAAGCCTAATCATGAATTAAACAGTCCTATCGGTGCAGGAATAATTGCTTAGATTTGGATACACCCTGTCTATGAAACAGTTATTTATTTTTAGTGCCTTCTTGCTTTTAGCCACGGGCTTATCAGCACAGCGTCCCAAAATTGGCATTAGTTTGAGTGGGGGTGGCGCTAAGGGATTGGCCCACATTGGGGTGTTACAGGCCATTGACAGTGCCGGCTTGCAAATCGATTACATTGCCGGAACCAGCATGGGAGGCGTGGTGGGCGCGTTGTATGCAGTAGGTTATTCGGGTAACGCCATCGATTCTATCGCAAGAAGCATCGACTGGAATGTGATTTTTAGCGGTATGCCTGATATCAACCGGATAGCAGCTGATAAAAAGAAAGAAAACGAGGAGCAAAATCTGGAAATTCGCATTAAGGATAGACGCATTGAGATCCCCTCGGGCATGCTCGAGTCGCAAGAGCTCTGGCTGTTGCTTTCAGAATTGCTGGCGCCGGCCTACAACATTAAAAACTTTGATGAACTTAGCATTCCTTACCGATGTATAGCCACCGACCTGCTCACTGGCGATGCCGTAGTACATCAAGGGGGAAACCTGGTTTATGCCGTACGTTCGAGCATGGCCATCCCTTCGGTATTTACAGCGATTGATTTGGAAGGGCGCAGGCTCATCGACGGCGGGGTAGTACGTAATTTTCCGGTAATGGATGTACGCGATATGGGTGCTGATTTGCTTATAGGGGTAAATGTTTCGGCAGCATATATTCCGCCCGAACAACTTAATTCCGCCATCAGTATTTTATATCAAACGGCATTTTTACGCTCGTCGGAAGATTTTAAAAACGAGATAAACTTGCTCGACTTGTTCATAGACATTGATACGGGGCCATATTCTGCCGCCAGCTTCAACAGCAGCGATAGCATCTTAGCCATTGGCAGGGCAGCCGGAGCACTATACTATCCACATTTCAAGCGCTTGGCCGATTCCCTCAATGCCATTTACCCTAACCATTTCCGCCAGAATCGCCTGCCTGATGTCGATAGAATTTTAATCAGGGGAATCACAGTGAATGGCCTAGAACACACTACCCGGACGGCTTTTATGGAAAAATTAGGCCTTGCAGCCAACCTGGCGTATACCCCGGGAGAAATCTCAGATGCGGTTCGCGAAGTACATGCCAGCAGGCTGTATCGCTCGGTGACTTATGAATTCATTCCGAATGAAGCTGGCGGGGCTTCGCTACACTTTAATGTTCAGGAATTTCCACCCATCGGACTTACGGCTGGCTTTCATTACAACACTTTCTCGAATATTGCCCTAATCTTTAACCTGCGTTTTACTAACCTGCTTACCGATAAGTCGGAGAGTAGCATCAGGTTGGCTTTGGGAGATAATTCCCATTTATTGCTCAAACAGGAGCATTATTTGGGCAAACGACTTAACAACAAACTTAGCTTACGGGCCCAATTCGATCGGGTTTTTCTGCCTGAGTTCCGCGACTTCCGCCAACGTCAGTTGTATAAAGAGCAAATGGCCAGCTTTACTTTACGCTACGACCGTTTATTAGGGCGCAGTCGCATGACAGGGATGGGTATACGTTATGAAGTAGCTAGCTGGAGGCCGCGTTTAATAAGTTCAGCGAATACTTCGGCGGATAACAGCCACTTTAAAGCCTTTTATCACTATCGGCGCCACAGTTTGCCAACATTATCTTTTCCCTCTCGCGGAGTGTTTACCGATTTACAGGGCGAATATGTATTTAATCAACGTCCGTTTTTATCGGTACAAAGGGCCGATGGATTGGAGCAAATTTATTCGGGTTCGGGCTTAAATCCCTATTTCCGTATGCAGTGGCGTTTTGAGTCGTATATTCCCTTCAGTGATAGAAGCAGCTGGTTGTTGCATAGCATGGGGGGGATCAACTTTACCACTACCGACGCCTTATTCGATTTTTTCAATGTAGGAGGCCAATTTCAGCTCTTTAGGAATCAAATACCTTTTGCCGGATTACGAGAATATGAGTTGCAAAACAACAGCTTCGGCATGGTACAGGCAGGTTTTCAGCGGCAATTGGCCAGCCGGGTGTTTTTAATTGCCAAGTTCAATGGTGGGGCAACCGGACTTCACCTGCTGAGTAAACCCGAATTTACCGATGCGTTGGTTTTTGTATGGGGAAGTAGTGCTGCACTAGGCTACCGCAGCCCCTTCGGTCCCATTGATGTTTCCCTCAATTACAACATCACTTTTAACAGTTGGGTAGGATTGTTAAATATAGGGTGGTGGTTTTAAGCCAAGCCAAAGGGCATTTGCGACTTACTTTTAATGGGTATGCTATCGCGCTCATGGGTATATTTGCAAGCTATGATGCATACCACCGGATTTGAAGACCTAAAACAACTGCTGCAAAAGCCGCTCAATATTGTTATTACCACCCACCACAAACCCGATGGGGATGCCATGGGCTCATCCCTGGCCCTCTACAATGCCCTAAAGCAACTCAGGCACCAGGTGCAGGTGATTACCCCCAACGATTATGGGCAGTTTTTACATTGGCTACCGGGCAATGAACAGGTTATAGAATTCGAGAATTCGGAGCAAAGCGCACGTGAAAGGCTCACGCAGGCCGAATTGTTGTTTTGCCTCGATTTTAACGACCTCAAGCGCATCAACGAGATGGGTGATTTTATCCGTACCTTGAACCTGCCTTCGGTAATGATCGATCACCACCTGCATCCCAGCGGTTTCGAAACCTATACTTTTCATAATCCCGAAGCTTCATCGACCTGCGAGCTTATATACGACTTTTTGCATATGCTGGGGCAAGAGCAGTTGATTAATGCCGATGTGGCAGCCTGCATCTACACGGGCATCATGACCGATACCGGTAGCTTTAAGTTCCCGGCTACCAGTCCGCGCGTTCACCGCATTGTGGCCGAATTGATGGAGCGAGGCGCAAATCACACCCAAATACACGAGGCGGTATTTGACCAGATGAGTGAAAACGTACTCCGCTTTTTGGGACATTGTTTCATCCATAAACTAAGGGTACTTCCTGAGATCCATACCGCTTATATTACGGTAACGGCTGAAGAAATAAGGCAGTTCGGTTTACAAACCGGTGATACTGAAGGATTGGTCAACTATGCGCTCAATATACGGGGCATACGTTTTGCCGCCCTGATTATCGACCGTACCAAATTGGTGAAAATGTCGTTTCGTTCGAAGGGAAAGGTGCCGGCCAACGAGTTTGCGTCGCAATGGTTTGAAGGTGGAGGGCATTTTAATGCAGCAGGTGGCCAAAGCAGCGACAACCTGGATATAACCGAAGCACGTTTTTTAGAGGCGCTCAAGAGTTTTTCCGAAAAAATATTGAAGGCATAAACCGCTGAAACCTTAATTTAGCTTCACGATGAAAACTACAGTGAAATCTTTCTTGCTAGTTGCCGGCCTGCTTGCCGTAGCCGCTTGCAACACATCTACCGAGGCAGAGTTGGAACGCAGTTTTACTCCCAATGGTCTGGCTTACATCATACATGTGAATGAAGCAGAAATGAAGGCTGAAATTGGGGATGTGCTGGTTATCCATATGCAATATGGCACCAAAGACTCGGTTTTGTTCGATTCGCATAAGTACGGTAGGCCCATTTTCCTTCAGGTAACCAATCCGGCTTATCCGGGAAGTATCGAAGAAGGCTTGGTGCTGCTGGGTACCGGCGATTCGGCCACTTTTTTTCTCTCTGCCGACTCGGTTTACGGTCGTATTTTCCATCAGCCCCTGCCTTCGGGCATCCGACAGGGCGAAGAGCTCATATTTCATATTGGGGTAATTACTGTGCGTAACGAAGACCGGGAATTGGCACGTTACCTCGTAAATCAGGCCATTACTGAACCGGCCCGTCCATCAGGTTTATATGTGATTAAATCGAAAGAAGGCAATGGCAAACCGGCCAAACCGGGTGCGCGTGTAAGCTTACATTATACAGGAACGCTGCTCGATGGTACGGTATTCGATAGCTCAAAAGAGCGCAACGACCCCTTTAGTTTTGTGCTTGGTCAAGGCCAGGTAATTCAGGGTTGGGACGAAGGAGTTTCGTTGCTGAAGGTGGGCGATAAAGCCCGTTTTATCATTCCATCCTATTTGGCCTATGGCCCCAAAGGGGCTGGAAGCGGGCTCATCCCGCCTTACAGCACCTTGGTGTTCGACGTCGAATTGCTCGATGTGCAATAAGCCTACGGTACTTTAGCATGCATGAGCCGGAACCACCAAGGTGGAATGAGTGCCGGCAAAATCAAACTGGCATAACCACCTGGCAAAACCGGGGCATCGGCCATCGACCTTAATTCATGATAAGGTTTTGCCCCGTGCACATGGTGGTCGCTATGACGACTCAAATCGTATAATAGAAACCTGCTGAACCACTTGTCTGATTGCCAAGAGCTTGCGTAGGTTACCCGGTCATTTTCGGGGCGAATTAAGCCGTAATGTTCGATATAATTCGTGTATTCGAGGAGTATATTGGCCAGGAGGGCTTGGAACAACATGGCCAGGGCCAGCACGGCTCCTCCTACCAACCAAAGCAGGCTTAGTAGGCAAAGGTGCAGCAAACTTTGCTGAACCAGGTGATTATGCCAACCGTAAGCGCGCTTCCCTTTTTTACGACAGGCAGCTGCTTCGAGTTGTAAAGCTTCACGCCATTGGCCAATGATGCTTCTCCAAGCAAAAGCATAAAAATGCTCGCCATAACGGGCTGTGGCATGATCGCGTAGACTGCCCACATAGCGGTGATGTACCCGAAGGTGGTCAACGAAAAAATAAGCATTTAAGGCCAGAAAAAGCAGAAAATTGCCGGCCTGAACCCATCGGGGATTCGCTCGGTGTATCATTTCATGTGCTGCAACAATCCCCATGGCACCCGTATGAAAGGCCGTGGATACCACAGCCAACGCCATAAAGCCACCATGCAATACACCAGTATACACGCCATACAACAAGCTGCCTACTACGGCAAAACTGCAAGGCACCGCCAGCATGAGCCAAAAATTAGGCAAAACCGCCTGCTTTTCGGTGCTGTTTTTATTGCTTTCAGGCAAAAGCCATTCGCCTAATCCCAATACCACTATAATGAAAAATGTATTCATGCCTGCAAACCAACTGCCGGTAAGGTTTCCAGCAAGGCAAAGTGCCGTGGGCACCAAGCAAAAGGCATACGACCATTGACGTTTCATAGGGGGTGGTTTTTAATCCGAATGTACAAAAAATTCATGTAAGAGCTTGTTGGCCAGTACCTCCGAAATTTTTCGGTACGACTCTACTGTCCAACCCGCAACATGTGGACTAAACACCACATGTGGATGGGCAAAAAGGCGATTCATGATCACCGGATTCCAGTTTTCGGGTTTTTCGTTTTCGAGTACATCGAGACAAACCCCTTGCACCTGGCCATTGTCGAGCGCTGCAGCCAAATCGCTAAGGACCACAATTTCGCCACGCGCAGCGTTTACCAGCCGAATAGGTTTCGCAAAAGCTCCTAAAAAAGCGCTGTTGATCATGCCGCGAGTTTCTGAAGTAAGCGGAATATGCAAACTCAGGATATCGGCTTCCTCAAATAAGCGTTCCATACGCGATTCATGGACTTGGGCATTTCCAAAGCCTGTTTTGTATTTGTCGTAGGCCAATACTTTGCAGCCTACTGCAGCTAAGAGTTCTGCGGTAGCCGATCCGTTATGCCCATATCCGATGATGCCTACCGTTTTGCCCGACAGCTCAAGTCCACGATTGGCTTCACGCTCCCAAATGCCTTGTCGAACCTGTGCATCGGCCTGGCGCAACTGATTGAATAACATCAGCAGCATAGCCAAAACATGCTCGGCTACGGCCTGTCGATTTCCTTCAGGGGCATTAAATAAGCGGATGCCCAATTCACGGGCCGCTCCTTCGTCAATATTGTCCATGCCAGCACCCGCCCGCGCTATGAACCGAAGTCCGGCTGCCATCGCCAAGACCTGGCCACTTAGCTGTATCTTAGATCGAATAACCAGTCCATGAGCGGTTTTTAAAGCCTCAATGACTTCGCTGGGGGCCAAAAAGGGCCTATAATCGAGCTCTAAGCCCGGAACTACGGCCAATTTTTTGAGCAACAACTCATGCACATCATCTACGATGAGGAGGCGGAATGTGTTAGCCATAAATGGAATTGGTTAAGGCAACAAAATCAGCTACCGATAGTTGTTCGGCGCGCTTCTGCAGTATGTTTAATGGGTCGGTATAGCCTTCGGGGAGAACCGGTTTTAAAGCGTTTCCCAACATTTTTCGCCGTTGATTGAAGGCTGTTTTTACTACCCTGAACAGGGCCTGAGGATCGCAGCCCAGTTTTGTAGGTAATCGTTGTAACCGAATGACGCCTGACTTTACTTTTGGCGGTGGGTTAAACACCCCTTCGTTTACCGTAAATAAATATTCGGCATGGTAAAAGGCCTGAGTAAGTACGCTGATGATGCCATACACCTTGTTGCCGTGCGACGCGCAAATGCGCTGGGCAACTTCCTTCTGAAACATGCCGGTCATTTCGGGAATCCGTTCGCGGTGCTCAATTACCTTAAACACAATCTGGGTGCTGATGTTATAAGGGAAATTGCCGGTTACCGCCACCGATTCTTTACTCAGGTAGGCCGGGTCGATTTTTAAAAAATCGCCAATAAAATCGGTGCTGTCGAAACCCTTTTCCCGAATTAGGTAATCAATCGATTCCTGATCGACTTCTGAAAGCAACAGCTGAAAGGGCTGCTCTTTTAAGAATTGCGTAAGCATGCCAGTGCCGGGCCCAACCTCAATTACGGTTCGGTATTCGCCGTAGCCGGTCAATGTTTGGGCAATACGCTGCGCCGTTTTTACATCGGTTAAAAAATGTTGCCCCAGCTGTTTCTTGGGTCTTACTTTGCCGTTCACGTTTCAAAAGTAAGCTTTTACAAGCATTCTTTTTGTTAGCTCAGCAGGATTAAAGCATCACTTTGTTTAGGATCAAGTCTAAACCCACACCTAATGCAGGGCGATTTGATTTAGCATGAAATCCGTAGGGTTTCTCTACAAATTGTTGAATTTGTCAACAACAGCTGTGGCATTTTGACGCCCATTGGCTTTGTTACACGGTATAAATCAAATCGGCATAAAATTGGGGGCATTTAGCCCAAATCTGTGATTATGTTGAATTTTTTACTGAAATCTTATTTTGCATCACTTCTTATGTTGCTGGTTACCATGTTTGCTGCCTCAGCGCAATCTACCACAAGTTCGAGCATGACCGGAAAAGTTGAGGACGACACAGGCGAAGCCTTACCGGGTGCTCATGTGATTGCAACCCATATGCCTTCGGGAACAAAGTATAATAGTATTACGCGTATTGATGGTCGATTTGATTTTCAAGGCATGAGGATTGGTGGACCGTATGAAGTTATGGTAAGTTTTGTTGGATTTGAATCAAAGATTTTTAAAGGCATCCAGCTTCGACTAGGGCAACAATACGAGCTTAATGTTACCCTGAGTGTTGGTGTAGAACTCCAAGCCGTTGAAGTGAGTGCACGGACAGGTAGTTTAATCAGTGAAGATAAATCTGGTGCTGCTACAAATATTGGGATGGAGGCCATTGAGACAATGCCCACCATTTCAAGGAGCATACAGGACTTCTCACGTCTTACACCGCAAAGCAGCGGTACATCCTTTGCCGGCCAGGACCAAAAGGCCATAAACTTTACGGTAGACGGCGCCATATTGACCGATGCTTTTGGTATAAGCGGAAGCTTGCCAGGCGCTGCAACAAATTCCAACCCCATAACCATGGAGGCCATTGAAGAGATACAAGTGAATATAAGTCCATACGACGTTACACAGGGGGGCTTCGTAGGAGCTGGTATTAACGCTGTAACACGTAGTGGAGACAACACCGTAAAAGGTTCGGTTTTTTCTAATCTGCGCAATCAAAGCATGGTGGGTACCCGTGCCATCGATTCTAGGGTTCAAACAGATAATTTTTCTGTTAACCAAACTGGTTTTCGAATTGGCGCCCCCATTATCAAGAACAGACTATTCATTTTTTTGGCAGGAGAAATGGAGACCAGAACTGATCCTGCTACCTCTTTTTTAGCAAATGAAGGGGGCGTGAGTGGAGGAAACGTCACTCGGGTTGAGCGAAACGATTTAGATCAAGTACGGTCAACACTTATTGATCGATTTGGCTATGACCCTGGGCGTTATCAAGATTTTACTTTGCCAACCAATTCTAAGAAGTTTTTCGCCAAAATTGATTGGAATATGAATAGCGACCATACTTTAAGTGTTCGCTTCAATTTAATGGAGTCACTTTTTGCAAGACCACCTGCTACTACTTCTTTTGGATTTGGAGGCCGCCACAGTAATCTTTTTTCAATGGTCTTTGAAAACTCCTATTACACGCTCAATGATAATTTTTATTCTGGCATTGCTGAGTTAAATTCAAAATTCGGCAACCGATACACAAATAATTTTACCCTCGGTTATACGGCACAGCGTAATTTTAGAAGTTGGGAAGGGGGCGATTTTCCAGCAGTAGATATACTTCGAGACGGCCGCAATTACATCAGTTTTGGCACCGACATCTTATCACCAAACAGGGCGTTGAACTCTGATATTTTCCAGCTTCAAAATAACTTCAAGGCCTACTTTAAAGGACATACGATAACCGCAGGTGTAAACATCGAAAGCTTCAATTTCGCTTACACCTTTACGCCGGCTTATTTTGGACAATATGTTTTTAATTCTCTCGACGACTTCTATGATGCAGCCAATGGACAGTCTGTTTCATTAAGGCGCTTTCAACGTTCTTTTTCAGGCTTAGCGAGCGGGGGCGTGCCAACCGCAGTAACGCGTGCTACCACTTATAGTGTGTATTTGCAAGATGAGCTTTATGCTATAGATAGATTGAAGATTACGGCAGGTGTTCGATTAGATGTTCCTACCTATGGCAATACAGCCATTCAAAACGAGGATGTTGGTCAACTTGTATTTCAACGCCCAAATGGGGACGATTTTAATATCAATACAGGACAATTGCCTTCCGCTCAATTCATGTGGAGTCCAAGGGTTGGCTTTAATTGGGATGTAACTGGTGACCGAAAGTTTCAAATCAGGGGAGGAACAGGTTTGTTTACAGGCCGACCCATCTACATTAACATTTCAAACATGGTTAACTCTAATGGATTAACCCTTGGTCAGGTAAGGGCCGACAACACATCTGATTTTCCATTTGATCCAGATGTAAACGCGCATACCCCCAGCAACGCTGGTCAACCCGATAGTTATGACTTATCATACATAGATCCTAACTTCAGAAACCCGCAAGTTTGGCGGTCAAACCTGGGAGTTGAAAAGGTGCTTTTTTGGGGAATAATAGGATCGATAGAGGGCATTTATACCCGTCAAGTGAATGACTTGTTGTTCTATGAATCTAATTTAAGGCCGCCAACTTCAAATTTGAATGGGCCCGACAATCGTCCATTGTATGGGTTTTCCGACAGTGCTAACCGTATCAATCCCAACATAACCAATGCAACGGTTATGTCCAATACCGACCAGGGTTATGCCTACAACATTACCGTTCAATTGGCTAAAGAATTCAATAAAGGTTTCAGTGCGATGGTAGCATACAACTATGGCGTAGCGAAGAATATTGCAGATGGGAACACACAACATTTCCTTTCTTATGAGAACATTCACAGTGTGGCAGGAGGCAATTTCCCGACACTTGGATTCTCCTTGGACGACCGTAGACATCGATTTATTTCTAGCCTAAGCTATGGTAAAGCTTACAAGAAAGACAAATACAAAACCAACGTTACCATGTTCTTTGACTGGAGTAATCAGGGTGTTTTTTCCTATGTGCTTAATGGTGATGCCAATGGCGATTTGGTAGCAGGTAATGATTTAATGTACGTACATACTGAAGATGAAATTGCACAAATGAATTTTGAACCACTGAATCTCAATGGTACTACCTTGTCGGCCGAAGACCAAAGAGCGCTTTACAACGCCTACATTCAACAAGACCGTCATTTGAGAAGCAGACGTGGAGATTATGCTCAGCGGCATGGTTCGCAACTACCCATGACGGGTAGGTTGGATTTTTCAGTACAGCAGGACATTAACTTCAACGTTAAAAAACGAAAAAACACAGTTCAATTGCGTGTTGACGTCATCAATCTGACCAATTTAATCAATCGAAACTGGGGTGTTGGCTATACATTCATAAACGATGCACCTCTAACAATTACCAGCATAGATCAAGATCAAAATCCTACCTATCAGCTGAATCCTGTAGGTAACACCATTGCTCAGCAATCATTCGCGCGTACGGCCACCATTACCGACGTTTGGCAAATGCAAATCGGTGCACGGTATATTTTCTAGAAAACTTTGAATATGTATAGATTGAAATTCTCCATTCTGAATTTACTGTTGCTGTTCTTTGCTTTTCGGTATACAAATGCACAGGAAAAAGTAGTTTTTCCTCACACGGCATTTTGGACAAAGTTTGAAATAGCCCAATTGACTGACAATCGCTGGGGATATGGTCTTGATGTGATTTATCGAAGCAATAACCGCTTCAATCAAGGCAGTATTTTTGAAAGCTGGCACCGCTTTAGTTACAGGCCTTGGGTTCATTATCAGCCTAACAGTAATGTTCGTTTCTCAGTGTCGCCTTTGGCGTATTTCGATACACAGGAGTATTTTGGGAAACAGGAGGATTTTGATCGTTTTCCTTATAAAGAACTCAGAACAACCTTTCAGGTTGTCCACCATCACAAAAATCTGGGTGAAAAAATCACCCATACTTTCAGGCATTGGTATGAAATCAGGTATCGTAATCCTTTTGATGAAGATGCTGCATTTACCTTTACTCGATATCGTATAAGATACAGGATTCGGTATTTAATAAATAAAGATTACTACAGTCAAAAAGGGGTTTGGTATACGTATGCGTCCAATGAAGTAATGGTGAATTATGGTCAAAAAGTAGTATACAATATGTTTTCGCAAAATCGGGTACAGTTGGCTGTGGGTTATCGCATTTTACCGGCGGTCAGACTTGAAGTGCGGTACATGAATCGATTTAGAAGTCGTCCGAGTGGTTTCGAATATGATAACACCCAGGCAATTTTTTTTGGGGTTTGGGTGGATCAGCTTTCCAACCTATTTGGCAGAGATGTAAGACCTGTTAAATTTTTCGACTGATGAAGCTACACAAGCAATATATCGTTGGATTTATTTTTACGTTAATGCTCATTGGATTGCTTGCATCAATGGTGCAAATTGATACTCACAAAAAGTCATTACAACGCATGAATAGCGACAAATTGCTTGCGCGACATCAGCAAGATAGTTTGACCAAGATCTTAGAGTACTATTTTCATAAATCCGCTGCCGATGAGCACTTTATTGAGCAGCTTATTCAAACAGTGACGCTGAATAAGGGCGATTCAATTGTATTGCAGCATGCACGTTTGAGTGCTTTGTTTCCTGACCTCGAAAAGGAACGCCTTTCCCAAGCTGCTCAGGTTACTAGTTGGCGTACTACACAACGGAATCAGCTAAACGCTTTAATACAAAATCACCATAAACTTCAGGCTGAGTACAACAAAATCTATGCTCAAAATGATTCAAGTATAGGTATGGTTCAGCTGCTTAGCGATTCAGTAATTGGATTCAAAAAGAATTTGTTACTCCTGTATAGTCAACTCAGCGAATTGGATTCTATACACAAAATCAACTTAAATATTCTCGAGATCGAGCAAAATGGCCAAGTTGTTTATTACGTTGGCGAAAAACATAACGGTTTAGCTCATGGCTTTGGTGTAGGATTATGGTCAACCGGAGGTATTTACAAAGGGTATTGGCAGCATAACCTTCGGCATGGTCAAGGATGGTACCGCTGGAAAGATGGTGAATTGTACGAAGGTTTTTTTAAGGAAGGTATGCGAACTGGCGTAGGCACCTATTATTGGAAGGACAAGTCTTATTATCAAGGTGAATGGCTTGACAACTACCGCCATGGCTTTGGTAGTGTGTATTATCCCGATGGAACCTTGCAATACGAAGGAATGTGGTCAATGGACAGATTCATTCAAAAGGAAAAAAATTAAATCTGTTATCCGAATCTTTGTCAGTAAGCCGAAGGTTTCCGCTCAGCGCCCTCCGGACAAGCTGCTTTTGCAGCGCAGGCCACAAGGCTTGGTTGCTTCATGGCCAGCCATCGCGGCCATTTGCACTCCCAAAAATGGCTGTTCAAAGGCCCTAAGGTTGTAATCCGCGAAATTTACAGGTCTAAACAAAAAAATAAACACAGTGTCTCTTATAGCTATCCGGCTAGAAGCAGGACACACAGAATGCCCTCAAAAAAACAACCCCCGGATTTCACAATCCAGGGGTCAACCAAACTAAACCTATGAAAAACTACCAACTTGCGCTGGTATATCTTGGTTCTTTAACGCAAAGCCATACGCTTTAGTTTCCGAATTAAAAATTTTCTTCGGATTTGATTCCGGTAGGTAACGTAATACATAACCGGCACAAGTACAAGCGTTAGGAATGTTGCAAATGCAAGCCCAAAGATAATGGTCCAACTCAAAGGACCAAAGAAAGTAACGCTATCTCCTCCAAAAAAAATGTTGGGATTTAATTCAGTGAACAATTTCCCAAAGTCGATATTGAGCCCAATGGCCAACGGAATGAGCCCCAGGATGGTTGAAAAGGCGGTTAACATCACAGGCGTCATACGTATTTTACCACCTTGGATAATTGCTTCCTTCAAACTGGTACCGGGCTTTTTAAGCATCGAATCGATGTATTCTACAATCAAGATGCCGTTTTTAACCACAATTCCGGCGAGGGCTACAATGCCAATTCCCGACATAATTACCGACATATTCATGCCCGTAATGATAAAGCCGAGCAACACGCCGATGATGCTCAAAACAATTTCACTCAGAATGATTAATGTTTTGTTGATCGAATTGAATTGAATGACCAGAATCATAAAAATCAACCCAATGCTGATGAGCAAAGCATTGGAAAGGAATCGGCCCGATTCGGCTTGCTCTTCTTGCTCGCCAGTCATGGCAATGCTATATCCTTCTGGTACATCAAAATTGCGTAGTGCCTTTTGAATTTCGGCCACCACCTGATTGCCTGTGTAGCCGCTCAACACATTGGAGCTAATGGTTACAACGCGCTTTTGGTTTTTACGCTTGATGGAACCGTAGCTGGTGGTATAGTCGATACTGGCCACCGAACTCAGTGGAACCTGACGAATGGCACCTCCTGCATTCATATCCCTGAAGGTAATCCGCGCATTAATCAAACGGTCAACATCTTTGCGGTTCACCTCATCGTAGCGCAGTTGGATGGGAATTTCGTCATTGGCATCGCGAAATTTACTTACTTCCTTACCAAATACCGCTGCCCTGATTTCAGATCCAATTTGTGCGGTACTGATGCCCTCACGTTGGGCACGCTCCCGATCTACCACGATGACAATCTCTGGTTTGCTCATCTCCAAATCGCTCTTGAGTTCTTCAACACCGGGAATGTCTAAAGAGTCAAGATAGCCCTTTATGGCGTTAGAGGTAGCAGCCAGCACTTCAAAATCGTCGCCGCTCACTTCTATATTGATGGGTTTTCCGGTAGGAGGACCGTTTTGTTCTTTGTCGACACTAATTTCGACCCCGGCAATGCCTTTCACCGACTCCCGGATGCCGTCAAGCACCGGCTTGGTGCTTTGGCCCGACCGTCGGGCAAATTCAACAAAGGCCACAGTTACCTTGCCCTTATTAGGGGCAGCTGCACGATCGCCGGCCATTAGGTCGCCTGCACCAATGGTTACATTGGCAATGACCGATTCTACCAGCGGATTGTCATCGCCAATCACGCTTCCCACCCTTTCCTCCACAATACGGGTAATGGAATCAGTATAGGTTTGGTCGCTACCCACCGGAGTGCTGATGTACACATACACAAAGTTGGGGTCGCCTTGCGGGAAAAAGTCGACTTTTAGTCGTCCGCTTTGCGCGGCAAAATAAGTGAGCACCAGCGTACCAATAAACAAAACAAAAGTACCGCTGAGGAGGAGTGCAGGGTTGTAGCCACTCAAGGCCTTCCGCAGCAGCCTTTCATAGGCCATTTGCACCTTAGGCCAGCGTTTTTCCTGGAAGCGGATGATGGTGGGGGTAAGCACATAGCGGTTCAGCCAGAGGATACCTACGACAAAAATCAAGAAATTACCCAGGCCTGCCGAGCCCAACAAATACGCGATAGTAGCTCCTGCAGCAAAGGCCAAGGACACAAATTGCAGCGAGCGCTTCTTCCTGCGGAGGGCCAGTTCGCCTTCATTACTATGCTCAGGCCGCATAAATTGTACGGCAAATACCGGGTTAATGATGTAGGCTACAAAAAGCGAGGCAGATAAGGTTAGGATAAGGGTTACTGGTAAAAAATACATGAATTTACCTACGACCCCACTCCAAAACGCAAGAGGTAAGAAAGGAGCAATGGTAGTGAGGGTGCCCGCCAATACCGGTAAGAAAATTTCACCTGCTGCCATCTTGGCTGCCTGGTCAATTTTTCGGCGTCCGTTGGCGTACAACCGGTGGATGTTTTCAACAACTACAATGGCATCGTCTACCACCACGCCCAAGGCCATGAGTAACGAAAACAAAACGATCATGTTCATGGTAAAGTCAATGCTTGGCATAAACATAAAGGCCAGGAAGCTCGAAAGGGGTACAGAAAGCCCCACGAACATGGCGTTTGTGGTTCCCATAAAGAACATGAGCACCAGGGTTACCAAGATAAAACCAATGATGATGGTGTTGGTGAGGTCGTGTACCGTTGTCCGGGTAAAATTGCTCTGATCGCCCGTGATGGTGATTTTCAAATTGTCTGGCAATTTTTCTTTACGCTCGGTAATAAGGGCCCGGATATCGTCGGCCGTGGATATCAGGTTTTCACCAGACCGCTTAATGACGTTTAGCGTGATGACGTTTTCGCCATTCAATCGGGCGAAGGATTCCATCTCTTTAAAGCCATCGGTAATGTTGGCGATGTCTTTGAGGTACACGGTTGCGCCACGCATACCGGTTACAATGATGGTATTTAGCTCTTCCACATCTTGGAATTCGCCCACCACACGTATGGCCCGTTTCATTTCGCCGGTATTGATGTTGCCTCCTGAGATGGTCATGTTTTCGAACTTGATGGCGCGCTCAATATCATCCATGGTGATTTGAGCAATTTGCATCTTGTACATGTCAACATCTACCTGAATCTCACGCTCGAGGGCACCCACTATATCAACCCGGTTTACCGAACGTACCTCTTCAATGAGGTCTTTCAGGTCTTCAGCATAGTCTTTCAGACGCGATAACTCAATTTGCCCCGAAAGATTGATGTTCATGATGGGTATTTCCGACAGATCAATTTCGAGTACCGTGGGTTCCTGGGGCAGGTCGTTGGGCAGTTCAGAACGCGCTTTGTCAACAGCATCTTTTACCTTTTGCTTCGCAATGGCCACGTCAACCTCGGTATCAAACTCTACTATGATGTTGGAGAAATCCTGTAGGGAGTTCGAACTGAGTTTTTTGATGCCCGAAATGCCCTTTATCTCTTTTTCTATAGGCTTGGTTACCAGATTTTCCATGTCGGCTGGCGAAGTGCCGGGATACACCGTGCTTACATATACCGTTGGAATAACTATTTCAGGAAATTGCTCCTTGGGTATGCTGTTGTACACCGAAAAACCAGCCAGGGTAATGATTGCGGTCAGGATAAATATGGTGACCCGGTTATCGATGGCCCAACTGCTGGGCTTGAATTCTTTGAAAGATTGGTTGTCGTTCATCATGTCGATTTTTAGAAGCGGATCTCCTGCCCGTCGTTCAAATCATTGTAACCTACCGTAATGATGGTTTCACCTGATTTTACACCTTCTGTAATTTCGGTACGACTGCCATAGGTGCGTGCCGGAATGATATACCGCTTTCGGGCCACCCATTTGTCGCCATTTTTCTCGGCTAGCATCACAAAACTGCCCGCTTCAGAACGCTGGATGAGGTTAACAGGAATGCTGATGGTGCTGTCGACCTGGTAATCTTTAATACGGAGTACCACGATCATATTGGGATTGTAGCTGGCCGCACGGGTATCGAGCGCCGCTTCAACCCTAAAGGTGCGGTTCATTTGGTTTATCGACTTGGCCACATGTGTTACTGTGGATGATTCTTCGCGCTGGTAATCTTTGAAGTACAGTTTAACCTCGTCACCGGCATTTATTTTGGCAATATAGGATTCGGCCAAATCGGCGACTACCCGCATATTGCTGAGATTTACCACCCTAAAAGCAGGTAATCCCGGACTTACAGCCTGCCCGAGTTTGATGTTGACCTCATCTACAGTGCCGCTAACCGGGGCTTTGATGCGGGTCATATCGAGTTGGCTTTGCAGCGTAGCCATACGCTTTTCAAGACCTTCTTTCTGGTTTTTGGCTTGCAGGTATTGTACTTCGGTGCCTATTTGCTTCGACCATAAGTATTCCTGTTTTTCGAACATGGAACGGGCAAATTCAAGCTGCGTTTTGAGTTCGTCCATCGATTTGGTCAACATGCTGTTGTCGAGCTCAGCCAAAACGTCTCCTTTGTTTACCTTATCGCCTTCGCGCATTAAAATTTGCTTAACCATGCCCATGTTTTCGGCACTTACTTCTACGTTTTCGCGGGCATCAACGCGCCCCTGAACTTCTACGAAGGTGCTGAATGGTCCTGCTGATAAGGTATCAATGACCACTTTTTTGCCTGTTTCTGGCATCAATCCTTCGTTTTTTAATTCGTCTTCAAGCGCTTTAATTTCGCGGCTGAGTTCGGCCTGTTTTTGTTTTAAGGCTTCGAGTTGGGCGGCCTTGTCGTTGTTTGTGCAGGCAACCAACCCGAGTAGGGCGAATAAGGCCAGCATTTTGAAAGTTTTCATATCTCTTGTTGGTGTTTTTTATTTGACTAATAATTGGCCGCGGGCTTTCTCCAAATCAACTTTGGCTACCAGCAGCTCGTAAACGGCATTATAATAGTTGGCCTGGGCTTCGCGATAAGCGGCTTCAGCATTGATGACTTCGAGGTTTGAGCCTACGCCAGCCTTGTATTTAAGTTGGGTAACACGCAAAACCTCATCAGATAATTGCAGGTTTTCTTCCTGTACCCGCATGGTTTCGTAGCTGTTGCGCAGCGAGATGCCCGCCTGGCTTACCTGCAGATTAACCGCTTTGGTGAAGTCATAGATGGTATTGTCGACCTTTTCCATTTCAATTTTTTTCTGCTGGGCCTGGTAGCGCTTCGTGAAGCTGTCGAAGACATTCCAACGCACACCGAGCCCTACTGAACCGTAGGCAAACCAAGAGCCGGTAGGATTAAGCACCCGGTCGAAATCGTTAGCACCTGCCAACGCACCTCGTTGGGCTTGTAAAGAAAGCGAAGGCAGGTATCCCGCACGAATATTCCGCAACTCCAGCTTGGTGGCCGCTTTTTGGGTTTGCAGCAGCTTCATTTCAGGACGATCGAGTGCATTGGCCACGGGCAATTCCAGCAGGTTTTCTTCAAAGCGCACGTCCTGCAATCGGTTCCTGAGTTGGATCTCATCTTCGAGCGGATAGCCCATTTGAAACTTTAATAGGAGTATGCTGATTTCGCTAAATCGATTGATTTTATCACGTTCAACATTCAGGTTGTTGCGCTGCACCTGCAAACGATCTACATCCAGTTTTTCGATGAATCCTTTGGCGTACATTTCACGCATTTCACGCAAACTACTGTCGATTCTTACAAGGGCAGCATCGAGTAATCCCTTGCGCTCTTGGTTTACCAATACGCCGTAATAGGCTTTTTTTACGTTTTCGGCAATTTGCACACGGGTCATCTCATTCGAACGGGCAGCCAAGTCACGGTAGGTTTTAGCCGCTTGTAAGCCTACAATGTAAGAACCATCAAAAAGTAACTGGTTCATGCTCAGCACCGCATTGCCTCCATATTGGGGTTGAAACTCCAAGGCTTGAGGCTCACCAACCGGAGCCATCGGGTTAAAAATACTGCCATCAGGAATGATGACTTTTTGGATGATGAAGTTGTTGTTGATGCCGTATTGTGCGCTGATTTGCGGAAAACCAATGGTGGTAATCTCGCGCACTTTGGCACGCGCAATGTCTTCATCAAGTCGTGCATTTTTGGCCTCTACATTGTTTCGGAGAGCATAATCTACAGCTTCCTTCAAACTAAAGCTGCTTTGGGCCTGCACTACAGGACTTGCCAATAGGAGCAAGACCGATACGAACATGCGGATTGGATAATATTTGAACATATTGTTTAGATAAGATTGGTGTTTTCGCCTTCTTTGAGCTGCTGCAGGTATTTACTGAGCACTTTTTCACCTTTTACGGTTACAATACCACGCATAAAGTTGACCATGATGCCATAAAGTACCTGCCGCATGGGCTTGTTGAGGTCGGCAAATAAGCCCGGGTCAACAATCAGGTTCAGGTGCTGCATGTGCATACGCGCGGCAATTTCAATATCGATGTCATCACGGAACAAACCTTCGGTAATGCCCCGCTTAAGATTGCAGCTGATGCCTTCGTAAATGGCAGTTGAACGAAACTTTTCGAACAAGTCCCAGATATCGCCATGGTATTTCCTCAAGTCAAACAAAAAACCCGGAGTAATGCGGTCCATGCGCTCCAGGCCTTTACCCGCAATCTGAAACATTTCATCGATGGCGTTTTCGGCATTGCCTTGCACTTCAAGCACTTCCTGATGATGGCAACTCAAAAAATCTTGCATCATGGCTTTAAGTATGGTTTTTTTGTCGGGGAAATGCGTATAAATTGTTTTTTTCGACATTCCCAACTGCATGGCAATATCATCCATGGTCATGCTTTTGATGCCGTAGCGGAAGAATAAATCACGTATCCGGTGTAGCATTTGCTGTACTTGTTCTAACATAACGGGCGCAAAACTATGGAAACTATTCTTCGGTAGATAGTTTCCAAAGTGAAAAAAATGTTAAACAAATACAAACTGGTGTTAAAGGAAAGGGAGTAGCCCGGGTTCTTGTTTTTGAATGCGATTTAAAACCTACATTTTTGACTTGTGAAATCTTGTTTGCTGCTGTTTTTTTTGCTTTTAGGTTGCGCTTCTGCGAAAATGGATGTGCCGGAATGGCTACAACAAAAATTGTTGCAGGCCGAGCGAAAGCCCGGTACTTATGAAGAAGTATGGATTTACCAATACCAAGGCAGCAAAGTGTATTACTTTTTACCACCATGCTGCGATAAATTTACCGAACTGTACGACCGAAACGGCAAGCTCCTGTGCAAGCCCGGAGGCGGCATTACCGGAAAAGGCGATGGTGCTTGTCGCGATTTTTACCGAAAACGCAAAGATGGGCAACTGTTTTGGCGTGTACCACGTTTGATTGATTAGTTTTTAAGCAGCCACTATGGAAATAAACATTCCCGATACCCACAAAGAGCGCCTCGTACTGGTAGGCGCAGGTTTTGCAGGCCTTATCCTTGCGCGCAATATCGATACTTCGCGCTATCAACTGGTGCTTATCGACCGTCAAAATTACCATACTTTCCAACCCTTGTTGTATCAGGTGGCTACGGGTGGACTTGAGCCAGGTTCTATTGCCCATCCGCTTCGCAAATTCATTAAAAAACACAAAGAGGTCATCCTTCGCATGGCAGAGGTGATTAGGATTGACGCAGATGCCGCTGAGCTACATACCAGCATCGGTAATTTGAAATACGATAAACTTATCTTGGCCACCGGTTCAAAAACCAATTTTTTTGGCCATGAACAGCTGCCAAAGTTTGCTATGCGCATGAAAACAGTACCCCAAGCACTAGACTTGCGCAGTGTAATTTTACAACATTTTGAAGAGGCCCTGCTCACCACGGGTATGGAGGCGCGCGATCGTCTCACCACTTTTGTGGTGGTAGGCGGGGGGCCAACTGGGGTAGAAACGGCTGGTGCCCTGGCCGAATTGAAGAAGCATGTGCTACCGAACGATTATCCTGAACTCGATATCCGTCGCATGCAAATACACCTGATTGAAGCTGGCCCCCGTTTGCTGGCGGGCATGAGCGAACGTGCTTCAGAAAAAACCTTGCATTTTTTGAAGGAATTGGGGGTTCAGGTTTGGTTAAACCACCCAGTGGCCGATTATAACGGCCAAACCGTACAATTGAACAATGGCAAGCAAATCCAATCGGCTACAGTAATTTGGTCGGCAGGTGTGCTGGGGGCAAGTCCTGCCGGACTTTCATCCGAGTTATTTGGCAGGGCTGGGCGTATCAAGGTAGATGCGTTTAATCAGGTCGTGGGATATTCAAATTTGTTTGCGGTGGGCGATTTAGCTTTAATGCAAACCGAACCAGCTTGGCCTCAGGGGCATCCCATGGTAGCTCCAGTGGCCATACAGCAGGCCAAAAATTTGGCTGCTAATCTGAATCGATTGGCCCTGGGAAAGACCATGAAACCTTTCCGTTATTTTGATAAAGGCAGTATGGCTACCATTGGCAGGAACCGCGCCGTAGTGGATATGGGTAAATTACGTTTTCAAGGCTTTTTTGCCTGGTTTGTGTGGATGTTTGTACACCTGATGTCCATCGTGGGTTTTCGTAATAAGATGGTGGTATTTGTGGATTGGTTTTGGAATTACCTGAGCTACGATCGGGCCCTCAGGCTCATTATACGGCCATTTAACCGGTCTTAAGCTTAACGCAGCGCACAGGCCAAGGTGGCCATAAACACCTGTGCCCCCGCTTGTTGCAAAACACGCCCACAGGCTTCGAGTGTGGCACCGGTAGTGAGCACATCATCTACCAACAATATTTTTTTGCCGTTTATGGCTTGGCTATGTGGGCAACCAAAGGCTTCAGAAACATTTTCCCAGCGCTCCAGACGCCCTTTTTTGGTTTGGGTTTCGGTAAAATCGTGGCGCACCAAGGCATCGGATAGGGCAGGGATATGCAAGGCTTCACCCAGACCTCTTGCAATGGTCATGCTTTGGTTGTAGCCCCTTAATCGCTCTTTTTTGGGGTGTAGGGGTACCGGAACCACAGCCTCAAGGCCCTCGAAACGATGCGACTGTTTGAGTTCTTCGCCTAATAAATGCCCGAGTTTTTGGCCCACCTGCTGCGCTCCTTTGTATTTTAGCCGATGAAGCATGCGCTGGGTAAGGCCACTTTTGGTAAAGTATAAAAAGGAGGTTACCGCTGCAATATCAATCCGTCCCCAAAACAGCCGCTCGAGCGGATTGTCGTACATATCGTGAAATTGGGTGCGGGGTAATCGATGTAAACAATGCCAGCAAATGTCTTTTTCGTGTACAAAAAGATTACGCGAGCAGCCAATGCACAGCCGCGGGTAAAATAAATCAACGAAATGATGCACAGCCACCCACATTTTGCAAACCTAAGGCGCAGCTAAGTATTAATCTTTATTTTTGCATGGCTTCGCAAAAAGTTGCGCGATTTGTAGTCGATTTTCCAAAAATGAAAAACAAGCATTAAAAAATTGAAGAACCAATGAAAAGAGTAGTAGTAGCATGTTTAATGCTGATGGGCTTGCAGGCCCTGGCTCAAACCCAGCCCGATAACCGGGTGTTGTTTTCGGTAAATGGCGATGTGGTTACCGCACAGGAGTTTATGACAGTGTACAATAAAAACAACTACAGTCAAAAAGCGCCTACGGCAGCCGATTTGCAAGAGTACCTCGATTTGTATATACGCTTTAAGCTTAAAGTACAGGAGGCTTATGCCAACGGCCTCGACACCACCACCAAATTTACCCGCGAACTGGCCAACTACCGTGCGCAGCTCGCCCAACCTTATTTGCGCGATAAAGAGTCGAATGCTGCTTTATTGCAAGAGGCCTATGCGCGTACAACCACGGAGCGCCGCGCCAGTCATATCATGGTACGCATCGAAGAAAATGCCCCTGCAGCCGATAGCTTGGCGGCTTACCAAAAGGCAGTTGCCATCAGAGAACGTCTGATGAAAGGCGAAGATTTTGCTTCACTGGCCCGTGAGCTGTCAGAAGACCCATCGGCTAAAGACAATGCTGGTGATCTGGGCTTCTTTAGTGCCTTCAGGATGATATATCCCTTCGAAGACATGGCCTACAAAACAAAAATTGGCGACATATCGCCCGTTTTCCGCACGCAATTTGGCTACCACATCCTGAAGGCTACCGACGAGCGTCCGGCCCGAGGCGAAATCAGGGTGGCCCACCTGATGCTGGTCATCAAGAATACCGACAACGACTCACTGCGCACCAATGCCGAGCGTCGTGCTCGCGAGTTGTATAAAAAAGTTCAGGCCGGTGAGTCATTCGAGCAATTGGTGGCCCAGTACAGCGAAGATCCCTCCTCAGCCTCTAACCAAGGCTTATTGCCCTATTTTGGAACCGGTCGTATGGTGCCCGAATTTGAAGAGGCCGCCTTCGCCCTCCAAAATGATGGAGACATTTCAGCGCCTATCCTCACGCCTTATGGCTGGCACATCATTAAGCGTATCGATTACCGCCCAGTGCCCGCTTTCGAACAAGCAAAAGGCGATTTGGAAGCACGCATAGCCCGTGACTCGCGCGCCAACATCAACAAATCACGCCTAATCGAAAAGCTGAAACAGGAATACAAATTCACCGAAAACATCAAAGCCCGCAATCAGGTATTTGCCGGCATTAATGAGCAAGACTACCGCGATAACAGCTGGGAAATGCCCGAATTCAAAAAGCAAAACGAACTCGTATTCAGCTTCGCCGAACAAAGCTACCGTCAGCGTGATTTGGCTGACTACCTTAAGTCGCAGCAAGGCATGATTATGTCGGCCGACTTTAACATCTTCCTGAACCGTTCTTATAATAAGTGGATCGAAGAAGAATTGCTGAAATATGAAGACAGCCGTCTAGAAGAAAAACACGATGATTTCCGATTGCTGATGAAAGAATACCGTGAAGGAATCTTGTTGTTCGATCTTACCGATCAGATGGTGTGGTCGAAGGCGGTAACTGACTCGGCTGGTTTGCAGGCGTTTTTCGAGGCCAATAGCGCCAGCTATATGTATAATGAGCGCTTAGACGCCGATATTTTTACGGCTATCGACGAAAAAACAGCAAAATCGGTAAGAAAAGCCGCGGGTAAAAAGAAAAACACCAACGAAAAGTTGCAGAGCGCAACCAATAAGCAAAACTTGCTGGCGCTTAAAATTAAGAGCGGCAAATTTGAAAAAGCCAGCCAGGAAGTACTCGATAAAATAGCATGGGTGCCTGGGCTGAGCCCGATTGTGAATCACAACGGCCAGTTTGTGTTTGTTCGGGTACGCGAGGTCTTGCCTCCTTCAGTAAAGCCGCTCAATGAAATTCGCGGCCTGGTTACCTCCGATTACCAGCAACACCTCGAGCGCGAATGGCTCAAAGAGCTTGAAAACAAGTACAAGGTGATTGTGAATCAAGAGACGTTCAACAGCCTGTTGCCCAAATAATGAAGTTTAGGCCGGTCATAGCATTTTGCCTGTTGCTCCAAGCATGTAGCTGGTTTGAAGCATCAAACAGCCAGGAAGATGCTGTGGCCCGCGTAGGCAATTTCTACCTCTATCAGGCCAATTTAACGGGCCTGGTTCCTGAGGGAAGCAGTTTGGAAGACAGTACCGAATTGGTTCGAGCCTATATTGACAACTGGATTCGGGAGCACCTGATTATTACGGAAGCGGAAGAACGCTTAAGTATGGCACAAAAGGATTTTAGCCAGAAACTGGAAGATTATCGTCGTTCACTTTTGCGCTACCGTTTCGAAAATGAAGTACTGGCCTCAGCTATGGACACCAGTATCGATCAAAATCTGGTCGAAACCTATTACTACGCCAATAAAGAGCAGTTTTTATTGCGCCGCCCGGTAATTCAAGGCCGATTTGTAAAGCTAGAGCGCATGGCTCCCCGCCAGGAACAGCTCAAAAAATGGCTGGTCTCTAAGCGTTCCAAAGATTTAAAAGAACTGGAAGAGTATTGCTTCCAATATGCGTTTAGTTCACAATTGCCCGACTCGGTTTGGTTATTTACCGATGAATTGTTTAAAGGCATGGCGGCTGAAACACAACAGGCGTTTCAGTTTAATCGCCTTAATGAACTGCAAAGTGTAGAAGACAGTAGTTTTCGCTATTATCTTTATCTGAAAGCTTACCGTCCGGCAGGAGCGGTTTCGCCCTTAAGTTTCGAAGAACAAAATATTGTAAGCCTTATTTTGTTACAGAGACGACAAGAGCACATTAGTCGTTATTATGAAGACTTGTACCGCAAGGCACGGGCTGAAAAGAAATTTGAAATTTACGAGCCTGACTGATCAGGTTGATTTATGAAGTTGAAACACATTTTTACGGGAATCATACTGTGGCTTTCGCCCTTGTTACTCGAAGCCCAACCTGCCAAAACGAGCATGATTGATGGATTGGTTGCGGTGGTTGGCGACAAGATTATTTTGAAGTCGGAGGTAGAGGCGGAATATGCCAGTTGGCTGGCGCAAGGTAACGATGAAGATCCGGACATGCGCTGTATCATTGTAGATCAGCTGCTTACAACCAAGCTTATGTTGCGTCAGGCCGAAATCGATTCGGTAGAAGTAAGCGATGAGGAGGTAGATGGACAGATTGAGCGACGTATGCGCTATTTTATTTCGATGGTGGGCACGCGCGAGAAGCTGGAAGAGTTTTACGGCAAGTCGATGGTTGAAATTCGTGAGGAATTCAGGCCGCAGGTAAGGGAGATGCTGTTGGCGCAAAAAATGCAGGAGCGGATTACCGAGAATGTGACCATATCGCCGCGTGAGGTACAAAATTATTTTGCCAAGGTTCCGCCCGACAGCATACCCTATTTTGATGCGGAAGTTGAAATTGGCCAAATTGTGATGTTTCCGGAAGTAGGGCCTGTGCAGCGGGAATTTACAACCGAGAAACTAAACGATATCCGGGGTCGTATTTTGAAGGGAGAAAGCTTTTCGACCCTTGCCATTTTGTATTCCGAAGATCCGGGATCGGCCAAGGAGGGCGGCTCGTTGGGCTTTTTTGGACGGGGAGAAATGGTGCCCGAGTTTGAAGCCGTAGCGTTTAAGCTGAAGCCGGGAGAGGTATCGCCGGTGGTACGCACCAAGTTTGGGTACCATATTTTGCAGTTGGTGGAGCGCCGTGGCGACCGTGTACATTGTCGACACATCCTCATCAAGCCACCGGTGGGCAATAGAGAACTCGAATCGGCCCGTCGTAAGCTCGATTCTATTCGTTCTGAGGTGGCTGAGGGTCGGCTGTTATTTATTGATGCGGTACGTAAGCATTCGCAAGACGACGAGAGCAAAAGTAATGGTGGTATGCTGATGAACGACAACAGTGGTACCAACAGCTTTACCATCGATCAGCTTACACCAGACGTATATTTTGCCATTGACAAATTGCAGGTGGGGCAATTGAGTGACCCACAGCCGTATTCGGCGCCCGATGGTACCCGGGGTTTTAGGGTGTTTTACCTAAAGAGCCGAACCAAACCACACCAGGCCAATTTGAACGACGATTATGCCCGTATACAATCGGCAGCTCACAATATGAAACGGCTTGAGCGCATGCAAGAGTGGTTTATGAAGGCAAAAACCCGTACTTTTATCAAAATTGACGAAGAATATGCTTCTTGTGAAAACCTCTTGAGGTGGAAGTAGGTTGCTGTTTTTAGCTAAAAGCCATAGGTTATGAATAAAGTTTGGATGCTTTTTTTGGGTATGATTATGCTGCTGTCGTGTGCCGAAAGTGCTGAAGAAAGCAATCAGGTAATTGATGAAAGCGGAAAGTTGGTAGAAGGGGTTTCTCGTAACTTTTACGAAAACGGTAAACTGCGCAACGAAGTTCCAGTAAAAGAAGGCAAGCGCCATGGACTGGCCAAAGAGTATTATGAAAATGGCAATCTGGCAGCCGCCATTGAGTATAAAAACGACCAAAAAGAAGGTCTCAGCCAATGGTATTATCAAGATGGCATTTTGTACCAGGAGGCACAATTTGTGGGTAATAAGAAGCATGGCCTGGAGAAGAAATTTTACAATACCGGCGAATTGATGGCCGTACTCCGCTGGAAGGAAGGCGAAGCTTTGCCCGGTTTGGTGGAATACCAACAAAATGGCAAGGAAATAAAGCAGCCCACCATAGAAGTGAGTGGCCGCGGAACCGTAAAAATCAGGCTGAGCAACGGGGCACGTAATGTGCAGTTTTACCGGGGCGAAATGGCCAATGATGAGCCCTTAAACACCGAAAAACACATCGCCTTAGATACCTACGATGGCGTGGCTACCGTAAGCCTCAATAACGAAAGCTTGCATATCATTGCAGTTCGCAGGTCGAATATGAAAAACCCGCAAATTTTACGCACCACTTATCAGCCATAAACATTTGGCTTGTTAGGGGGTTTTGAGACTAGGCATGTTACATTTTAAAACGCATAACCGATCAGAAACCGCGCCTTGGGTAGTATTTATCCATGGGGCAGGCGGCAATTCTTCCATATGGTTTAAGCAAGTGAAGGCTTTTAGCTCGCATTTTAATCTGTTGCTGCTCGATTTGAGGGGGCACGGCAAATCGACAAATATGGCCGCCGAAATGCGCAAATACAGTTTCGAAGCCATTGCACGGGATGTGATTGAAGTACTCGATCACCTCAACATAGCCAAAGCCCATTTTGTGGGGGTTTCGTTGGGCACCATCATCATCCGCCAATTGGCCGAAACAGCTCCCAATCGGGTGGCCAGTATGGTAATGGCTGGGGCCATTTCACGCCTCGATTTCAGGGGTAAGTTTTTTGTATGGTTAGGTAGGGTGTTTAAAAATGTAGTGCCCTTTATGTGGCTCTATAAGCTTTTTGCCTTTGTCATCATGCCTCGGGCCAACCATGCCGAAGCTCGTAACTTTTTTATTCGGCAGGCACAACAAATTGCCCGCAAAGAGTTTCTTCGTTGGTATAAACTTACCGGACAGCTAACGCCTTTGCTGCGCCGCTTCGAAAGCAAATTACCCGACATTCCGGCCCTGTATGTGATGGGACGTCAAGACCATATGTTCCTGCCAACAGTATCCGAAATGGTATCTCGTACCCGCACGGCTAGCCTCGAAGTGATTGAACAATGCGGACATGTTGTAACCATCGAACAAGCGGCCCGCTTTAACGAATTGGCCATTGGTTTTTTACACGGCCAACAGCAGTCGCTTCATATAGCTTCCTCTAAGTAGGTTTAAGCTCGAAGATACCCTATACAGCAAAAAAGCTGCTCCTGACTTGTTCGCCCGTTTGTAAGCTAGATTAAAAAATGGCCATTTGAGTGAATTTGAAATTCAAAATTCATCGCTCGGGCTAGGGCCCATCGCTAATCAAGATTCAAAATTGGAGTATGACGTCATCCATGGTGCCGCTCGCTGGCGGTATGAACGAACTCGTGAAAAGCCCTGAAAGGGCGCAATACCTTCACGAAACCGCAATTGGAATCGTGCTCGAAATGGTACAATCGCTTTGCGCATCATGAGCGTTAGCCTATTTTGCACCTTCAGCGCTGTTTTAATTGTGCTAAATCATAGAGGCGATTTCACCAGCCCTGCATGGGATCGCATCAGGAAAGCTGCCTATTATGCGGTAAGTTAGACTTAACATCCAATAAGTAGCTAAACCGCACTAAAAAGTACAAGTCGGGAAAGCTGCTTGATGCTCAAGCAGCCTTCGGTAAACAATAAGATACGGCAGTTTGTCTCAAAACCTCGATTTAACGAGAAAAATGTGGCATTTCGGGCCAAATATGCAGCTTATTTTCAAGTTTGATGGGTTTTTAGACAGTTTGACGGTTTACGGCAAATTATAAAATACGTTTTGCACGTCTTCATCTTCTTCGAGGAAGTCAATGAGCTTCATTACCTCTTCTTCTTGTTGTTCGTTGATTTCGGCATAGCTGGCAGGAATGCGCTGCAGTTGCGAGCTAATTACATTAACCCCTAGTTTTTCAAGAGCTCTTTGCATGGCACCAAAATCGGCAAAAGCAGCAGTTACAATGATTTCACCCTCGTCTTCCTGAATGTCTTCGGCCCCGGCATCAATAAGTTCCAGTTCCAAGTCTTCGAGGTTCAATCCTTCGGCCTGCAGACGGAATATCCCTTTGCGGTCGAACATAAAGCTTAGCGAGCCTGAAGTACCTAAAGAGCCACCGTATTTATTGAATAAATGACGAACATTGGCCACTGTTCGTGTAGGATTATCGGTAGCCGTCTCTACTACTACGGCAACCCCATGTGGGCCATAACCTTCGTAAACTACTTCTTCATAGTCTTTTTCATCTTTGCTGGTAGCCCGCTTGATGGCCGCCTCAACCCGGTCTTTGGGCATATTGGCGCCTTTGGCGTTCTGCATGGCTACCCGCAAACGCGGATTGGTTTCCGGATCGGGGCCACCTGCCTTTACGGCCATGGTGATTTCTTTACCAATGCGGGGAAAAATGCGAGACATCTTGTCCCAACGAGCAAATTTTCTGGCTTTACGATATTCAAATGCGCGTCCCATATATTATGCAGTTTGTTTAGCTAAGGCTTCTTCAACGTATTTAAAGGTCGACAAAATTTCGGCTTTTCCATCTATTATAGCCACGTCGTGCTCAAAATGTGCCGAAGGTTTTTTGTCGGCAGTGATAATCGTCCAGCCATCGGGTAATTGACGGATGTCTTTTACGCCCATATTAATCATGGGCTCAATGGCAATAACCAAACCTTCTTGTATGCGTGGCCCTGAACCCCGCTTACCGTAATTGGGTACTTCAGGTTTTTCGTGCAGCTTACGACCAAGTCCATGACCTACCAGCTCCCTTACCACGCCAAATCCATTTTTCTGAGCATGTTGCTGAATGGCATAGCCAATATCACCTATGCGGTTACCTACCACAGCCTGTTCAATGCCCAGATACAAACATTCGAGGGTAACATCCAGTAATTTCCGGGTAGCGGGTGCAATTTCACCGATTCCAAAAGTGTAGGCATGGTCGCCATAAAAGCCGTGAAGTTTGGCCCCGCAGTCAACACTTATAATGTCGCCCGCTTCAAGGGGTGTATTGTCGGGTATTCCGTGTACAACTTGCTCGTTTTTCGACATGCATAGCGTATTAGGGAAGCCATATAGCCCCAAAAAAGCGGGTTCACCACCTGAATCGCGTATAAAGGTTTCGGCCAATTTATCAAGCTGAAGTGGGCTCACCCCCGGGCGAATTTCAGCAGCTACAATGCCCAATGTACGGCTCACCAACTGCGCAGCTTCGCGCATTAACTCAATTTCTTCTCTGCTTTTATAATGTATCACTTGCCCAATAGTCTTTGGAAAAAGCCCTTTTTCTTTCGCTTTTTTCCGGTTTTATAGTTGTAATGTGCCGCTTTATTCAGCACATTGTGCTTAAAGTCACCATCATCGGGATGCAGCATCTGGTAAATTTCACCCCAGCCCCTGAAGCCGCCTACATTGCGATCATCAATAAAAATATCAGCATTGAGCTTACGCGGGCTTACCCCAAATTCAAACTCTTCTTCGGGATAATTGCGGTTAACGGCATAAAATTCTACCCCATTGGCCTTACAATAAGCCACAGCTTCATGCAAAAGCTCCCCTTCTCTGATGGTCCAAAGCAATAACTTATGGCCTTTTTCCTGCAACCGACGAAGGGTAGCAAAGGCAAACATCATCTCTTCACCAATTTTTGGATAAGCATGTTCCACAATGGTGCCATCAAAATCAATGGCTATTACTTTCGACTTTTCACTAATCATCATGCCTTTATCAATTTGGCTGCAAAAATAAGGAATATTGTGGCAATGCCGGGTTCAATCCTGAGCTGCTCATTTAAAATGTGTAAGCACTTCTAAAGGCTTTAGTCAAGTCAAAGCCCTGGTTATGCCTGCACAAGCAGTGCGCGAATCAATAACTGAATACGCTGCCATATTGGGCGTTCATGGGGTCAACACACATCACCGGAATCTGAGATTTGTTGTTTACAATGTTTTCCTCGTCAGAGCCCGTAATGATGTCGAGCAAGCCGCGATCTTCACCGGTCATGATAATGAGCAAGTCGGCATTTACCTCATCAGCATAGGCCAGAATTTGCTTTACATAGCTCTTGCCTTTTGGATTCTCTTTGCTGATTTTATATCGGATGTTGTGCGTTTTAAAAGTTTTTTCTGCAAAAGCTACGTTAGTTGCTACCGCCTTGGCTAAAAATTCATCGGATTCGGTAGCCGTAAACAAATGAATTTCACTGCCAAAGAGTCGGGCAATGGCGGCCGCCTGCGAGGTTTTCTGCTTGCTTTCTTTGGTACTGTCGAGCGGCATTACAATGGTTTTATAGCCATCTTCGCCAATGGGTCGCTGCTGTACAATAATGTCGGGGGCCGGACTACTTTCTGCAATTTTGAGTACATGTGCTCCCGTGAGGTGCTGCATGCCTACCACGCCGCTCGTGCCCATCACAATCAGGCGTGCCTTGGTTTTTTTGGCGTAATCGGCTATGGTCGAAAAGATGCTGCCTTCTTCCATTTCATATGTGGCCGATAGACCGGTTTTGGTCTGTATGTCGTTGGCGAGTATGCTCAGTTTGTCGTTGAGGTCTTTGATGCTAAAACGCTCCTTTTTCATGAACGATTTGCTATCGCTATTCACCACATGCAAGAGCATGATGCGGTCTTTGGCCGCTCTGGCAATGCTGATGGCGTGCAATAAGGCACAATCGGACGGTGCGGTAAAATCGTAAGGCACCAAAATGAGGTTTTCTTCGCTTGTTATCATAGTATGGTTTTAGGTGGAAATTTATTCAATTCTTTCGATAGCTCCCAATGTTGGGGTAATACTTCTTTGCTGACCAAATAGGTCGGTTGCCAGCTGTGGATATTGGGGCACCAGGTTTTGCCCGGCACCAAAGGCAGGGCTCAATGTATCGATGCGAAAATCCTTATCGGCAGGCTCCCGGAACCGTGGGTTTTCAAAAATCAAACTGCCACCGGGCGATGGGTTACGTTGTGTGCGTAAAATGCTGTGGCTTAATTGGGCATCGAAACCTCCGGTGCCGGCCGTGTCAAGCACAAATTCTTCTTGCCGGGTGCCCCATACAATGCTGTTGCGCAGTTCGAGATTGGCGCCATTGGCTTGGTTGTTTAGGTTACGGTTACTTAAAGCGAACAGCGGAAAACTACGCGAGAAACCCGTGCTGAAATTGGCAAACGTACAATGTCTGAAGCGATAATCGCCTCCAAAATCACCTAAAAAGTTGTATAAGCCACAATTCGTTACCATGGTATTGTCGGCCGTGATGCGTGCCGTAAAGCCAAGCAGGCCTACAATCGCAAAATTGTCGATGATGACCTTATTTAGCACTACATTGGGTGCAGTGCCACTCACCGGTAACGAATCGGCCCGAACACCCACATTGCCGTTGAAAAGTTCTGCATTGCTAATCAGGTTGTTAACACTGCCTACCAAAAAGTGAATGCCGTTCCAAGCCCCGGCCAAATCGCGGTAAAACGGATCGAGCCGGTCGCCCCTGAAAGTTACCGGATTGGTTTCGGTACCGTTTACTTCAAGCGTGCCCAATACAAAAAGCGAGGAGTTTTTGTTAAAAAAAATACGTGTGCCGGCTTCTATTGTGAGTTTGCATAAAGAATCTACGAGTACCGAATTATACACCACAATGGGCTTGTCGGCAGTCCATACCATATTACAGGGCAGCACCTGGCTGTTGTAAAAAATGGCATTCTGGCCAAAGGCTTCTAAATATACTTTCCCCAAACGACTCCCGGAGCGGAATACCACCGAGTCGCTCACAATAAATGGGGTATTGGCACTGTTGGGGTCGATGGTAACTTCTACAAAAATATACAAACTGTCGTTGGCCAAAAGCTCCACGCCTTTTACATCATTGGAGGCGATGCCATTGATGTTGAGTCGATAAGCCGAGTTGCCGCTCAACCTCCTGCCACCCAAAAAGACCTCATCTATCAGCAGGTTTCGATTGGTGGGGTTAAAGACTTTAAAGCGTTTGGTTATGCTGCCAACAGTAGTGAATACGGTATCAAAAAGCAGGCTGTCCGTTTCAAAACGGAGTTCAATATCAGCATTCGGTTCGAAACGGTCTTCCCGACAAGAACTCAGTGTGAGCACCCATACACACACGCAAAACAGAAAGGCAGGATACAACCGCATGGCTAAGAGCGAACGAAATTACAAAAGCTATCGTATTAAGTGGGTTTTTTTATGTAATGCTGAGGCCTTTGCTGTTGCCGCAAGGGATGAAAGACAAAAATTTGGTGGTTAACCTAATTAAAACTATTTTTGCTAACGACTGTTAGTTAGTTAAGGATGGAAATTATCTCAGAGCGAAAATCACAGATTGCTGAAAAAGCCACGGCTTTATTTCGGGAGAAGGGTTATGCAGCCACTTCTATGCGCGATTTGGCATCGGCCATTGGCATTGAGGCCGCCTCCTTGTATAGCCATGTACGCTCCAAAGAGGAGCTATTACATCGGGTGTGTTTTGGTATGGCTGAGGCTTTTTTCCATGCCCGCGATCAGGTGAATAGCTTGCAGTTGCCGGCTCCTATCAAATTGCGCCTGGCTATCGAAAAGCACGTGGAGGTGGTAACCAGCGATGTTAATGCCTCAGCAGTTTTTTTGCACGAATGGCGACATTTGAGTGAGCCTGATCTGAGCATATTCATCAGCATGCGTCATGAGTACGAAGCTTACCTCACCCAAATTATTCGTGAAGGAAGTGCTGCTGGTCAGCTGCATGTGCCCAACGAAAAGCTCTTGGTACTGAGCTTGCTTTCGTCGCTCAACTGGTTGTACGATTGGTACAAGCCTAACGGCAAACTGCGTCCGCATGAAATAGCCAACCAATTGGCTGATCAGTTACTCAAAGGAATCGAAATACTTAAAACCATATAGTTATGTACGGAGGAGGATATATCCACGACGATCAGAAGAAAAAGCCTGAAATAACGGCCGAAGATCCGGTATTACTGGCAGAGTTTGAAGCCCGTATTGCCCGTGGCGAAAAAATCGAACCCCGCGATTGGATGCCGGCAGAATACCGCCGACAACTTATTCGTATGATTGAGCAGCATGCCCATTCCGAAATTATCGGCGCTTTGCCCGAAGGTACCTGGATAACCCGGGCACCCGGCTTCCGTCGCAAATTGGCACTGATGGCCAAGGTGCAAGACGAGGTAGGGCACGCCCAACTGCTTTACAGCGCGGCTGAAACCCTGGGTAAAAGCCGCGAGGACATGATTAATGACCTCATTAACGGTAAATCGAAATACTCAAACGTATTTAATTATCCGGCGAAAACATGGGCCGATGTGGCGGTAATTGGCTTCTTGATTGATGCCGCTGCCATTGTAAATCAGGTTGCCAATAGCAAGGGTTCGTATGGCCCTTATTGCCGGGCTTTAGAGCGGATTTGCTACGAAGAAAGCTTTCACCTGAAGCAAGGACATAGCGTATTTGTGTACCTGGCTACCGGTACTAAAATTCAACGCGCAATGGTGCAAGACGCCCTCAATCGCTGGTGGCCGCCTATTATGCACTTCTTTGGCCCAAGCGACAAAATGAGCCAGCATACCGAAACCCTAATGCGCTGGAAAGTGAAAATGGCATCGAACGATGATATGCGACAGCAATTCCTCACCATGTACGTGCCCAAAATTTGGGAACTGGGCCTGAGCCTACCCGATCAGCACTTGAAAAAGAATCCCGAAACCAACCAATGGGAGTTTACTGAGCCCGATTGGAATGAGTTTTATGAAGTAATTAAGGGCAATGGCCCCTGCAATGCCGAACGTTTGGCGGTTCGTAGAGCCGCCGAAGAAAATGGCGCCTGGGTGCGTACAGCACTACGCCGTGCCGACCAACACTATGTAAGGCCGCTTGCTTAAAAATGTAGAAAGATGAAAATTAAATCACTTGACCCGCGGGTAAGCCGAATGGAGCTTGACGCGGAAGCAGAACATCCACAGGCTGTTTTGGGCCGCGAAGACCACTGGGAAACCTATCAAGTATTTCATCAGCGCAAGCGTGGCGACAAGCACGTTTGTGTAGGTATTGTACACGCGCCGTCGGCCGAATTGGCCATGATGTTTGCCAAAGAACAATACGCCCGTCGTGGCGAAACCGTAAACCTTTGGATTGTAAATACCCGTGATGTACTGGCAATGGATTATGACGATTACGACGTATTCAGCACTACACCCGAAAAAATCTACCGCGATCCGGCCGGATATAAAGTGAATGAAAAAATAGCCGCCTACAAAAAAGCCAATATCGATGTTTGATCAACCTACTACCGACGCCCTGCGTAAACTCTTGTTGTTTATGGCCGATGATAACCTGATTATTGGTCACCGCAATTCAGAATGGACCGGACTGGGCCCCATTCTGGAAGAAGATATAGCCTTTTCTTCCATCGCGCAGGATAAAATAGGACATGCCCTTGGCTTGTACAGTATTTTACATGAGCAATTGGGTGAAGCAGATCCGGATATGCTGGCATTTATGCGGAATGAAACGGATTTTACCTCTTGTCAGTTGGTAGAATTGCCCATTGGTGAGTATGATTTTAGCCTTACACGACATTTGTTTTTCGACTTGGCGTCCTTAATTCGCTTTGAAGATTTGGCCCAGTCGGCCTACGATCCTCTGGCCAAATTTGCCAGAAAAGTTAAAGGTGAAATCAAATACCACGTTTTTCATGCAAATACCTTCATGAAACAGCTGGGACATGGTAATGAAGAAAGTAAGGCACGTATGCAGTCGGCTATTAATCAGCATTTTGACTTGGCACTGGGTATGTTCGAAAGCTTTGAAGGAGAAGCCTTGCTGGTTGATAATGGCATTTACAAGGGAGAATCAGCCCTTAAACAGGCTTGGTTAGGCGAGGTACAGGCTGTGCTAACCGAAGCCGGTTTGAAAATGCCTGATGCCGACAACACAGTACCTAAGGAAGGCGGTAGGAAAGGGTTTCATACCGAGTATTTACAGCCGTTGCTCGACGAAATGACAGAAGTTTTCCGTGTTGATCCGGCGGCTGAATGGTAATCAGGACAGGATGATAGATATAGCAGAAAAAAATACCGCAGCTATTTGGGAGGCCATTGCCACGGTAATGGATCCCGAAATCCCGGTGTTGTCGGTGGTTGATTTAGGAATCATTACTGAGGTGAAATTGCTAGACGACAGCCGGGTAGAGGTGTTTATGACGCCTACCTTTTCGGGCTGTCCGGCTATCAAGCTTATGGAAAAACAGGTCAGGGAAGCTGTTGAGGCCTTGGGTTACACGCAAGTAAGCGTAGAAACCAACTTTGATGTGAGTTGGAGCAGCAACCGCATTAGCGAAAAAGGCCGTGAGATTATCAAGAATTTTGGCTTGGCTCCGCCACCTAAATACACCAATGAGCCCGATATGGAGCTACTTGCACACACAGCATGCCCCTATTGCAACAGCACCAATACGACTTTAAAAACTCCATTTGGCCCAACGCTTTGTCGGTCAATGCATTATTGCTACGATTGTTTACAAGCATTTGAACAATTCAAACCCATTTAGCATTTTTGTAGCCTAATGGTGTCGGCTACTACCCACGATATTGAAGTGCAGGTTGATGTAAAGTATCAACCCCAATACTCGGTGCCGTTTAGTGCCGAGTATTTATTTGCTTACCACATTCGCATTACCAATCACAGTTCAGAAGCAATTCAATTATTAGGTCGTCGCTGGTACATTACCGATGGCGCGGTGTTGCATCGTGAAGTGTCGGGTGAGGGGCTGGTAGGTCAACAGCCGCATTTGGCACCTGGACACACCCACGAATATGTTTCGTATTGCAATTTGCGACATCCATATGGTTGCATGTATGGGCAATACGAAGGCATTCGAAAATTAAGTGGCGAACTTTTTGAAATTCAGGTTCCCCGATTCACCATGCTCATTCCACCCTTGTTGTCGTGATGCAGTCTGCCCAATTTGTTAACATAAAGATAATATGTGAAAGGCCGGGAACTAGCGCTTTTTCCTTGAATTTTGCATCACCCGAACCATAATGGGTAAAAAATACACCATGCCAGCACCCGGTTTAGTAGGGTCAAAAAACTTTAAGTACTTATTGGTTTACGCTCGCCGTGAACGAAAGTTTTTTGTGCTTATCAGCATGGCCTTGTTGCTAACCGCTTTTGCCTTTCCATATCCGCATTTGGCTATGTGGCTTGGATTTATGTTTGCGGGTTATTCGGCCGTTGCCAACGATAGTATCCAAACCATAGGAACGTTTATTGCCTCCAACAGCAACCGAAAATGGTATTGGTTGTGGTTGTATATCGGATTAATTTTTGTGGCGGCCATACTTACGAGTTGGTTTTTGTATGGCGGCGATGTGTCGTTTCAGCGTTTACAAAGCAAAGGCTTGGCAGAATCGCCTTCCGAATTTAGTTATTTGCAGGTTGCGGCTCCGGTAATACTCCTCATCTTAACCCGAATGCGCATACCGGTGAGTACAACCTTCATGCTGCTGACGTCATTTTCAGGCAGTTTAGGTACCATTACGGGTATGCTGCAAAAAAGCACTTCGGGATATTTTATTGCCTTTTTTGTCTCCATTTCCATTTGGTTTTTGTTGTCCGGGCCTATCAAACGCCTGGTTCGAGGAAAAGCCCACCCTGCGTGGGTAGTATTTCAATGGATTACCAGTGGAACCCTATGGTATTTGTGGATTGCGCAAGATGCCGCTAATGTGGCTGTGTATTTGCCCCGCAGTTTGTCGGCCTTGGAAGTAGCGTTTTTCTGTACGTACATTTTTGCCGGATTAGGCTTACTATTTTACTTGAAGGGCGATAAAATTCAAGGCATAGTTAATGAAAAATCGAATGTTACCGATGTGCGTTCGGCTACCCTTATCGACCTGGTTTATGCCCTTATTCTGTTTTGGTTCCAGCAAATCAATACCATTCCCATGAGTACTACTTGGGTATTTATCGGGTTACTTGCAGGTCGTGAAATCGGAATGAAAGTAAGCGGTTTTCGTTCAGGCCCTGTAAAGCTTAAGAAAACCATGCGCCTAATTGGCAAAGATATTTTATACGTGAGCCTAGGGTTACTAATATCAATGATATTGGCCGTTTCGGTGAATGGCACCATCAGACGCGAACTTTGGGCGGCCGTTCAGGCTTGGTTTAACTGATTTTTAGGCTACTTTTTAAGCACTTAAGCGTATATTTGTGCGCTTAAAACCAAGTAGGCATTGAGCTGTTCAATGCAGTAAAACTATTTCGAATGGAATTTAACCTTACAGAAGAGCACCTGATGATTCGTCAGGCAGCACGTGATTTTGCTCAAACCGAATTGTTGCCAGGCGTTATTGAGCGCGACAATGAGCAGAAGTTTCCAGCCGAACAAATCCGTAAGATGGGAGAGTTGGGCTTTATGGGCATGATGGTAAGTCCGGAATACGGCGGTGGCGGCATGGATACCATTTCTTATGTACTCGCCATGGAAGAAATTTCGAAAGTGGATGCGTCGGCTTCGGTGTGTATGTCGGTAAACAACTCTTTGGTATGTTGGGGCATCGAAACCTACGCTTCTGAAGAGTTGAAGCGCAAATATTTGCCAGATTTGGCCGCTGGTCGCAAGATCGGTGCTTTTTGCTTGTCGGAGCCAGAAGCCGGTTCTGACGCCACTTCACAGCGCACCACCGCCATCGATAAAGGCGATTATTACGAATTAAACGGCACCAAAAACTGGATTACCAATGGTAACAGTGCCTCTACCTACATCGTGATTGCACAAACCGACGTGGAAAAAGGTCACCGTGGTATCAATGCCTTCATCGTTGAAAAAGAGTGGGAAGGCTTCCAGGTTGGTAAAAAAGAAGATAAAATGGGTATCCGCGGTAGCGACACCCACAGCATCATGTTCACCAATGTAAAGGTGCCTAAAGCCAATCGCATCGGGGAAGATGGTTTTGGCTTTAAGTTCGCCATGAAGGTATTGGCAGGCGGTCGCATCGGTATTGCCGCCCAAGCGCTTGGTATTGCCAGTGGTGCTTTTGAGCTTTCAGTGAAATACTCAAAAGAGCGCAAAGCTTTTGGTACTGAAATTATGAACCATCAGGCCATTCAGTTTAAGTTGGCCGATATGGCTACCGAAATTGAAGCGGCGCGTTTGTTGTGCTTGAAGGCGGCTTGGCTAAAAGATCAGCACGAAGATTACATCATGGCCAGCGCTCAAGCGAAGTTGTTCGCATCTACTGCTGCCATGCGCATCACTACTGAAGCAGTGCAAGTGCACGGTGGTTACGGTTTTGTGAAAGAATACCATGTAGAGCGCATGATGCGCGATGCCAAAATCACCCAGATTTACGAAGGAACATCGGAAGTGCAAAAAATTGTGATCGCACGCGAAGTATTGAAGTGAGATTTCTTAAATGCAAATAAAAAAGCCGTCTCACAGGACGGCTTTTTTATTTGAGCAACTAATTGAAGCTCATTACGACTCTTTTAGCTCGTTCAGCACAGTTTTGGCGCCGTCAACACCTTCCGATAGTGCGTTTTTTACCACATCGGTAGTTCCGCTTCCTACTTCTTTAGCAGCTTCAAGTGCCGCTACAATGGCAATTTTTGTGGCGCCAACAGTATCGCCGCCAAGTTGTTTCACGCCATTTACAGCGCCTTTAACCGACTCCACGGCGACCATGCCGATATTTTCACCCAACTCCTTGGCACTATAGATGGCTTGTTGTACAGCACCAGAAACTGCTTCTTTTTCACTGGCCCCGCCTTTAACGGCACCTTCCACCGCACCTTGCACAATTCCTTTGATAGCTTTAAGGACTGAGACCCCAATGCTTGTGACCCCGTCAATAGCTCCTTTTACAATGGATGCAGGAAATTGGATTCCTTTAACAACAAGTTCGCCTGCACCTTTAAGTGTAGATGCAGTAGCATCGGCTACCGATTTTACAATAGTTGATCCTACGTCAGCGGTTCCTTCTAATGTTGCGGTAATGCCGCCTTTTACACCGCTCACAATTTGATTAATGATTTTTAAGGCCATAATTTTTTTGATTTAATTAAACAATTAATTGAATTATCATAGATTATAATATAGCATATTTCGATGGTAATTCCAAATTTTAGTGTTCGAATGTGGTTTTTAGCGGGTTTATTACGGTTCATCAAGCTTTCAAAAGAGTAGGTCATTTCAGCAAAAATGTTGGAAGTGCACTGAAATTGCTGAACAATTTGAAGGTAATTATTATGTCATAAAAGAGACGATCGACAATTGCTATATGCTTCGTGTATTTAGTGCTAATTATTGCGCCAAAAGTGCCAATAGCCTACTGTAAATTGCCAGAAAAAAACATGTTACCAGGAATTTACAGCGAAGGTGAAATTGCGAAGCAGATTTACCTGATTAGAGGACGCCATGTGATGCTCGACCGTGATTTGGCCAAGTTATATGGCGTTGAAACACGGGTGTTGAATCAAGCAGTGAGGCGCCAAATACGACGGTTCCCCGATGACTTTATGTTTCAGCTAATGCCAGCAGAGTTCGCCGATTGGAAATCACAATTTGTGATTTCCAATGCTGATGTTATGGGCTGGCGAAAACCACCGTTGGTGTTTACTGAATTAGGTATAGGCATGCTTTCAGGGGTTTTAAATACAGATGTGGCCATTGACATTCACATTTTTATCATGCGTGCATTTCAGCGTATGCGTGCTACTTATTTAACACATCGTGAGGTACTTGATAAGCTTCAGCAGCTCCAAAAAATGTTGACGAGTTGTATGGGCGCGATTTAAGTCGGGAGGAAATGATTTTGGCCCTTTCGTTACAGCTCGAGCAGTTTTTTGAGCAAGGGAAACGCATTGCCATTAAGGGATATCAAAAGTAACTGGAGCTAAACGGGTCATTACGGGCCGGAGCTCAGGCTTGCTTGCGGTCGTAGCATTCCATCAGCAGTAAATGGCCACTTTGGTGGGTGATTTCTACCCAGCCGTCTTCGAGGGCTTCGTTGCTGGTGCCAATGCGCTTGCCCAGTTCCAACCAGTCGTTTTGCAAAGGGTATCGTAAGTTAGCGCTCACTATGCCTTCAACCCGCCCAATAGGCACCAATGAAAGGATGGTGCCGGCTGCGAACCATTTTTTAAAGTGGGCAGACAACTGATAAATGCGTGAATAATCGTCGATGATGTTAAGCTGCAGCTTGCCTTGGTACTTTACCATATTACTCAGGTTGGCCATGTTATGGTCGGCCCGACGGCCGGTAGCCCAAACAATATTGGCAGCTTGGTGACCGTGATCCAGCAGGTAATCGAGGCCTTTTTCCAGGTCAGTTTTATTTTGGTCGGGGGCATGCACCACCGTTATGGGGTGCTGTGCTTCAATGTGCTGCTGCTTGTCGATCAGGCTATCAAAGTCGCCCAGCACGGCATCCACCTTGATACCACGGGCATGCAGACGGGGCAGGGCACCGTCGAGCGCCAGTACGTAGGGGCTCCATTCGAGCAATTGGCCCAAAAGTTCGTCGCTGCAAGCCTCGCCATTGGCTACGACCAAGGCGGGTTCTTGTTTTTCGCGGACGATGTGGTGGCTGCTCATGAGATTGCTGATTTGTGATTTATGATTGGGATGTTGGATTTTGTCCTTGCCTGATGTAGGTTGTCACTTTTCTTTCAACCTTCGGTTAATTTTAGTTTAAAGTTAATCGTTTATTTCTTGGTTGCTCAGGGTTCACTGGCTTCAATTGAAGCCAGTGAACCCTGTTGTCGACTGATTGTAACATAAGTTGTTTAAAATCAATGGGGGACCGCCTCCCCAATCTCTTCTTTTTACTATTTAAGTTATGATCCTTAATAGCATCTATTTGCATTTTTCGTACGTCTTGTAGCTTTTTTGGTTTCCAACAATTGAGGTAGCCATTATTGATTAAATCGTTGGTCTTTTCTGCATATGGGTTTTCGTAAGAGTACATGCACATGCTCTGCTGGATCCCGTGCTTCGTGCAAAGTGCTTTATACACATTGCTTTCGTATTGCTTGCCACCATCGCTATGATGTATCAAGCCGTTAAGCTTGGTTTTTTGAGCTTTGATGGCTTTGAGCAAGACCTCAGCATAGTTTTCTGCTTGGTTGCTGGTATAGGCGCCGTAGCCAACGATTTCCTGACTGTAAACATCTGTGATGTACATGGTATAGAACCGTTTGTCGTCGACCA
>JBKBSO010000027.1:0-25089 GCA_046291695.1 Bacteroidia bacterium | reverse complement strand
CGTGTGTACGATTTGTGTGATCAGGAGTTTGATACTTCGAATGTATCGAACAGCATATTTGTGCAGGGAGTGCCTGAAGTAGACTTCACGAACCGATTACGTTGGAATAATTACCGCAGATGGCTTGGTGGCGTAGATCAATATGAGATATTGCGTTACATTCCGAATTATGATCCTGGTTTTATACCGATTAATCAAGTAGGTGCGAACTCGGTGGTATACAACGACGACATTCGCAATTTTGCCGACAACGATGGTTTGTATACTTACGTAATTAAGGCCATAGAAGCGGCTGGCAATCCGCTGGGTTTAACGGATACGGTGTATTCGAACCGCACGGAGGTGATTCAGCAGCCACGTGTATTTATGCCTACGGCTTTTGTACCGCAGGGTGTAACACGCATTCTACAGCCCAAGGGTGTATTTATCGAAGAGCAAGCGGGCTTCCGATTTGAGGTGTACAACCGCTGGGGCGAGCTGATCTTTATGTCGCAGGATATGGATTTGGGTTGGAATGGAACGCAAATGAATGGTCAGTTGGTGCAGCCCGGGGTATATCCTTACGTCATCAACTTCATTGGCAAAAACGGCAAACCCTACAGCCAAAATGGCACGGTAACGGTTATCCGATAAAGGAGCATATCAAAAGAGGAAGCCGGGAGTGAAAACTTCCGGCTTTACTTTTTAAGTTCCCTTGCTACGGCTTCGAGTGCTTCGAACCAATTGGAGCCGTATTTACGGATTAAGGGTGTTTTTAAGAATTTATACACGTGTACATTCAGGCTGTTGCCGCAGCTGCATGCGGGTTTGCAAATGTCCCACCTATCGTAGTTCAGTGCTTCGTGTGCTTTGAGTTTTTCGATGCGAATGGGGTAAAGGTGGCAGGAGATGGGCTTTAGGAAATCGCTTTTTCCGGCTTGGTTTGCCTGTTCTATGGCGCATTTCCAGCTTCCGCCATCATCTTTTACCGCAAATACACATGCTTTTTGATTGATAGTGGTGGTTACCAGCTCACCATCCGGGGCCATTTCATAAAAGCCTTCTGATTCGAGCAACTGCCTGCCTGCTTCACTCATGTAGGGCCTGATGTGGCTTAAATTAGCTTCAATTAAATCAATTTCTTCGGCATCTAGCGGGGCACCAATGTCTCCTTCTTCGCAGCAGGCACCCTTGCAGGCTGCCAGGTCACATACAAATTTTTCCTCGAGCAGTTCGTCGGATATCAGTTGGTTGTCGATGATGATCATGCAACAAAGCTACGGAATATGGTACTTAAAACGCCTCGTGAACCGAGAGGTAAAAAGCCTGATGGCCTTCGAGTGTTCGAGCATAATCGAGGCGAACCACCAGTCGGTCGGCTTGATTTACAAAACACCGCAATCCCATCCCGTAACTCATGCGCCAGGGATTGGCGAACCACTGATCTGGGGTATTACCCAGCTGAAAAATACTGCTAAAAGTAGTAAGCCCAAGCATACGCCAAAGCTGCCAGCGAAGCTCCGATTCTAGGCCAACCAAGTGCCGGTCGCGGTACCGTCCTTCGAAATATCCACGCCCAAAATTGCTTCCACCGGCCAGGGCCAATTCCTGAAATGGGGGTTGCCCACTTTTATGTTCACTTTTGAAACGATTGGCCCATACGTGTTTACCCACCGGTTGATAATGCCGTATATCAAGCTGATAGCTTTGAAATGCCGGGTTCTCATTACCCATGCCCGGATGAAATCGACTTAGCAAATGCAGGTAAATGCCCTTTTGGGCGCTCATGATGTTGTTGCGGGTATCCCATGAAAATTCGGGCCCGATGCCCCAGCTATTGATGCCGTTAAAGCCTTGTAAGGTTTCGTTCAGGCTCGTGCCATTTGCCGCCTGCAAGTCATACTGCCTGACGTAACGCATATTGAGCCCTGCAAAAAGCCCGTTTCCGAACTTTCGCAAACTGCTTAAATCTTGAACCAGCGAACGATAGCTGTAGTTCTCGCGTTGGTTTTCGAGGCTGAGCGGCCCTATGCCATAAAACCGATCTACATAGTTTCGGTAGCCCAGGTAAAATTGAAAGAACCACTTTTCGCCCGGACTAAAGATATCGCTACTGAGCCTAAAGAGGCTTTGCCCCAGACGTGTGCGTACAAATTGGGTATTGATGTTAGACACCCTGGTTTCCGTAGCCGACGTTTTGAAAACATAACTAACACTAGCACCAAGTCCCCAAGAAGTTTCTGGGCTATGGTATATAATAGGTGCAACTACCAAGGGTAATTCTGCTTCGAAAAGGCTATCGACCAGCTGTATAATCCGGGGTTGGGCCAAGGCAGGGCTGCTCAACAGCAGCAGCAAGGCCAAGCCGCTTCGCAAGATCATACAGTTGTGTTTTTCGGATAATCGAACCAAAGAAACTGGGCTTTTTGGATACTTATATCGGCCCAATTGTCCATGTCCCATGCCAAGGCTGCCATGCCCAAGGTTGGGAATTTCGGGTAAGGAAAAGGAAAGCAGCTGCGGATAAGATCTTCGATGCCCGGATTATGACCAACCAATACGATATGCCGACAACGGTCATCTTGAGCCCTCAGAATTTGAATAATTGTATTTGCATCGCCCATGTACAAGTCAGGAATGGCTGCCGATTGCAGACCTGCTTTCGAGTTTTCTCGTAAATACCGGGCCGTAGCTTTTGTTCGAGCGGCTGGGCTGTACAGCAAACAATCGGCGGTATACGATTGCCAAAGCTTGCGGCCAATCATCTGCTGCAAGTCTCGCTTACCTCGTTTACTTAGCATCCGGTCGAAGTCGGAGCGTATCAAATCAGTCCAGCTCGATTTGGCATGACGAATAAAGCAAACGGTTTTCATAGATTGGATTACGAAGATAAGCTTTGGTTTGTAAACCTAATGCCGATTCGTAATTAGCAGTTGAAGTATTTCTTGCTGCATGGCTACGCCTTTGTTTTTTGCATACCAGCTGTGCAATTCCAGGGCTGCGGTGGCCTTTTCGGTACCTGCTTTTAGTAGGTCTAAATACATGCGATGGGCTTCTTCAGGACGCGGCCCCCAGCTGCCCAGTACTTCTAGGCTATTTTTATCGAGCAGGATAAGTTTGGGTATCGAGCGGCTGCCATTCGTGAGGAAGGCGTCCATCAATTCGGGATGTTCGTCGCGCAGCACTAACTTCAGCTCACTACCTAGCTCCAGTGCTATCATTTTGACCAGATAGGGAATATTTTGAGCAGCGTCACCACACCAAGCTTCGGTAATCACCAGCCAGTAGAAGGGTCGATGCCAATTTTTCAGCAAAGCGGCAAGCTCGTCTTGAATTGTGCCCAATTTGTCGATGCGTTTCATCCGTTGCACATTCATGCGTGTATAGTCAATCATGGATGCCGATTGATCGGCCCCGGTTGTTTTTCCTTCGGCCAACAATTGGTCTATGTGTTGGCGGTAGGAAGTGTAGCTGAAAGCCGAAGCCAGTAATTTTTCGTTAAGGATGCTGTGCATGGCTTATCTTACAGCAGATTCAGCAACAAAGTTCCATGCCGCATTTTAGTTCCAGCTTTCCATCACCATTTTATTTACCGGGTGGGCAACTACAAACCATTTGGCCTGCTTTATGCCGAAAGGTAGCGCCTTTAAGGCAGCCGATATCTGCCCTATTACCTACCCCTGATGGCGATGAGCTGAGTTATGATTATTATGACGTACCCAATGCCCGAGCAATGGTGATTTTGTGTCACGGTTTGGAGGGCAATAATCGCAGGCAGTACATGCTGGGTATGGCCAATGCACTTATTGAGCAATCTTATGCCGTATTTTCCTGGAATTACCGCAGTTGTGGCGGCCGAATGAATCAACAATTGCGTTTTTACCATAGTGGCGCCACAGATGACCTTGCCGTGGTGATTGCCCATCTTGTTTCAAAGAGCAGCCTTCCCATATACCTGGTAGGCTTTAGTTTAGGAGGGAATTTAGTATTGCGTTGGCTAGGCGAACAGGCCACAGCTGTACCAGAGCAGCTCAAAGCAGCTGCCGCTATTTCGGTGCCTATGGATTTGGCCGCAGGTTCCGACTTCCTGGCCCGCCCAGCGGCCATGTGGTACACCCGACATTTTTTAAAGCGTCTCAAGCGGAAAATACAGCAAAAGGCGTCCATGTTTCCCGGACACATTAATACGGCTCCCTTGCAAACTCTCAAAAGCCTACGCGACTTCGATGAGCACTATACCGCGCCTTTGCATGGATTTGCCGATGCCAATGATTATTACGCACGTGCCAGTAGTTTATTTGTACTTGAAGAAATCCGTCGTCCGGTATTGCTTATACAAGCCGCCAACGATCCTTTTTTGCCGCCGAGCTGCTATCCAACCCCTTCTAATCGACTTATTCATAGCTGTTTTAGTCTTCAGGGAGGACATGTAGGCTTTATGCAATCGGGCTCCTCTATCAGCTTTCCTGAACAGCAGGTTCCTGAGTTTTTCAACCAACTGTGCATTACTTGTTAAAATCTGTTTGCCAGCTCCGCTTATTTTTAGAGAAATTTGTAGTGTGAAATTTGCAGACATCATCGGGCAGCGTGCGCTCAAGGCTAAACTTATCCAGACGGTAAAAGAAGGTCGGGTAAGTCATGCCCAGCTTTTTCTAGGTCCCGAAGGTTCGGGAAAACTACCTCTTGCCATTGCTTATGCCCAATACCTCAACTGCAAATCCCCAACCGAGGATGACAGTTGTGGTATTTGTAGCTCCTGTCAGAAATACAACAAGCTTATTCACCCTGACTTGCATTTTTCTTTCCCTATTGTTAACAAAGGCACTGATGCCGAAAAAAACATTTGTGCCGCGCATATGAAGGATTTTAGGGAAGCTTTTTTGGCTGATCCCTATATGAGTTACCACGACTGGATGCAACAGCATGGAGCAGAAAACAAGCAGGGCAACATCAGTAAGTTTGAATGTTACGATATCATTTCGAAGCTTGGTTTGGCGCCTTTTGAAGCCGGTTTTAAGGTCCTGATCATGTGGCTGCCGGAATACCTGAAAGATGCCGGTAATGTGCTTTTGAAAATCATTGAAGAGCCGCCGCAGAATACGTTGTTTATTTTGGTGGCCGAGCGTCAGGAAATGTTGCTTAGCACCATCAGTTCACGCACCCAATTGGTGAAAATTCCTCGTCTTGAAATAGAAGACCTTACGGCTTACCTGAGCGTTCAATACGAGCTCGATGAGGCTACAGCTCGCAATGTGGCCCTCTTGGCCGATGGCAATGCACGCAGTGCCCGTGAACTAATGGGGCATGAGCTTGGTATTAACGAACAGTTGTTTATGGACTTTATGCGACACGCCTTCACAGGCAAGGGTCCCGAAATTTTGAAGTGGATTGAAAAGGCCAACGAGTTGGGGCGCGAAGGGCAAAAGAACCTGTTGCAGTATGGTTTGCACATCATACGCGAATGTTTTTTAATGCGTTTTGGTTCGGCCAAATTGGCACGGTTAAAAGGCTCAGAGCAGGATTTTGTAACCAAGTTTTCAGTATTTATCACCCAGCAAAATGTAGCCGAACTAAGCAAGCAACTGAATGACGCTATTTATTTTATTGAACGGAATGCCAACAGCCGATTAGTATTCCATAACCTGGCCAATGAAGCCGAGCGCTTACTGGCAATGGCACGCAAGCAAAATCAGCTAACGGCTTAATCGCAGCACTATCTTTTTATTCCTATATTTGAGCAATTAACCAGTGACACCAATATGGGATGTGGAAGTTGTAGTAGTGGAGGGTGTTCACCGGCCGGATGTGGTGATAAAGGCCATTGTGCCAGTGGTGGTTGCAACCGTTTGAATGTTCATGACTGGCTTTCGAATTTGCAACTGCCTTGGGAGCAAAAGGCGTATGAATATGTAGAAGTGCGGTTTAAAGAAAACCGCAAAGATTTCTTCCGCAATATCAACGGACTTGATTTGTATCAAAACGATTGGGTTGTAGTTGAAGCGCAGCAAGGCCACGATGTAGGTCAGGTGACCCTCAAAGGCGAATTGGTTCGCCTCCAGATGAAACGCCGTAAGGTAGCCGAAGAAGATCCGGCCATACGTAAAATTTACCGCAAAGCCACCGATCAGGATCGGCAGAAGCTGGCTGAATTACGTGAGCAGGAGGGTGAAGTGGCCTATCGCACACGCGAAATCATCAAAAGTTGTAAGCTCAATATGAAGCTTACCGATGTGGAATTTCAGGGCGATCGTTCCAAAATAATTTTTTACTACACGGCCGAAGAACGTGTAGATTTTCGGGAACTGATCCGTCTGTTGGCCGATGCTTTTAAAGCACGGGTGGAAATGCGTCAGATAGGTGCCCGGCAGGAAGCTGCCCGTATAGGTGGCCTGGGAGTTTGTGGGCGTGAACTCTGCTGCAGTTCATGGTTAACCGATTTTAAATCGGTTTCTACCTCAGCTGCCCGTTACCAAAACCTTTCCCTGAACCCGGTGAAATTAGCCGGGCAATGCGGCCGCCTAAAATGCTGCCTCAATTACGAGCTTGAAACCTATATCGATGCCTTGCAGGCCTTTCCAAAAGATGCCAAAACCCTGCAAACCGAACACCTTACCTATGAATTGGTGAAAACCGATATATTTAAACGTCAGATGTGGTACCAGTTGCAAGGCAAAGCAGGAGAGTTTTCTGACGTTAACGCCATTCCACTTTCTATTGAACAAGCCGTAGAAGTACGGGCGATGAATAAAGAGGGCATCAAGCCGGCATCTTTGGAAGCTTTGGCCATTCCGATGGAATTGGTAGACGATTTACACACGGAGCCTGATTTTGAACTCGAATCAGAAGGAGTACTCGACCGTTTCGATAAGTCGGCTAACCGACGCAACAAAAAGAAGAAGGGAAAACCAGCCTCTGCCAATCGTACAGATGGACGGAACCAACAACCTATTCCCCAGCTTAAACGCGAAGAAACCCCAACTAAAAAGGAAAGCCGTCCAAACGACAGCAATCGCTCAGCTGACCGTCGTTCACAGCAACGACCTCCTCAAAAAACAGAGCTGGGGGGCGATTCACCAGCCGTAACGAATGCAGAAGGCGGCTCATCGGTTGAAAATAGGCCAAATCGGAATAACCGCAATCGGAATAATCGCAGGCGCCCGCCTCGTGGTCCTAAACCTTCAGCGTCTACCGAATGAGGAAGCCGTTCTTGAGTATTGCAGCCGCTTTATTGCTGTATTGCTCCGCCTGCGATCAGCATCGGGTAGCCGATGTGTTTCTCCCGGTAGAAGCTCAGCAATGGTATTACGACGATGTAAAACGCATGGAGTTTGATATGAGTGATACGAGCAGCCTTTGCAATATTTTAGTAAATATCAGACATGCGGGGAATTACGAATGGCAGAACCTGTACATCCGTTTACGCATTACAAGTCCCTCGGGTGAAACAGCCAGTGAGTTGCTGAGCTTACCCCTGGCCACAACAGCAGGAAAATGGATGGGTAAGGGTCTTGGCGACGTTTACGAATTGCAAGTGCCTTATAAAGAAGGCATACAATTTCGAGAACGGGGCCAGTATGTTTTTGAGCTTGAACAACATATGCGGGTGAATCCGCTTGTAGGTATCCACCATATGGGGATACGCATCGAAAAGCAGCCATAAAAAAAGCCCGGTTAACCCGGGCTTTTCTGTTGAATATTTCCTAAACGAGCTTTAGAGCTTGGTGAAATTACGTGTAATGACCTCGCGACCATTGTAATAGCGTAAAATGTATTGCCCCTTGGGCAACTGACCTACTTGTATTTTGGTTTTAGCCGAAGTGGCCCGGAAACTTGCTACTTGCTTTCCTATGACGTTGTAGATTTCTATTTGTCCGGCAGGATGATCTAATCCGGTTTCCACAAATAAAAAGTGTTCTGCAGGTACTGGATAGAGTTTAATGCTCGGTTTACTTAGATGCGATGCCGAGGCCGCATTGCTGCTCGCCAAAAAGGTAAGGGTAACCTGATTGCTTGGATTACCCACTTCGAATACGCGTACCTGCAATACGCCTGCACCTACTACGCCTCCTGGGTAAAAATGGCCATCCACATTACCTATGCCTCGAGCGCCAAGGTTAAAGTCAGCACTATCAACATTGTCAGGATAGCAAAGATTTACATCACATACCGAACTTGCCCAGCCCGTGGGTAGATTTTTAACCACCTTAACCCAACGTAAGCTTACCGGGTTTTCAGCGCTGTTTTGCACTTGGGCGTAGGCTACTAACTCAAATTCGGTGGCCGGACCATTTACCAATATGGTGTCGTTATTCAAAAGCACGAGCTGAGCCTGACCTGAAAAAGCCGCGAACAAGAGTGATAAAGTGAATAGTATACGTGTTTTCATATCGAAAGTAATGTTCAAAGATAAGGTTTTTTAAGTCACTTTCAAATTCGATGTCCCTAGGGCATTAGGCTGCTTGCAGGCAGCTTTCAGCATGGTCTGCAAAACTGTAATAGCTGGTATTGGTGAAAATAAGATGATCGATTACTGCGCTATCTAATAGGCGACAAAGTTTAACAATTCTTGCTGTTAATGCCCGATCTGGGTCGCTGGGGTTGAGGTTGCCTGATGGGTGGTTATGCATTAAGACCACGAAGCTGGCTTGGTGCAAGATGATTTCGCGGAGTACTTTTCTTGGATCAACGGTAGTAGCGGTAATGCCGCCTACACTTACCCGTTTAATGGCTATCATTTTGCAGGCTCGGTTGAGCATGAGGATGTAGAACTCTTCATGTTGAAGGTCCTCGAATAAATAGCGGTGGTGTTCAAAGATGATTTTAGAGCTATTGAGAATGATTTTTTTTGGGCCAATAAGTTCACGTTTGCGCCTGCCCAGTTCAAGCGCAGCGGCTATGGTTAGGGCTTTGGCTTTACCAATGCCTTTGATTTTTTCTATTTCGCTAATTTGTAAGCTGGCAAGTTTTCCCAGGTCATGCTCGCATAGTTGCAAAAGTTCTCGGGCCAAATCAAGTGCCGTGTTGTCTTGATAACCATTGCAGAGCAATATGGCCAATAACTCGGCATCACTTAACGACTCACGGCCTTTGCTCATGAATTTTTCGCGTGGACGGTCTTCTACTGCCCAATTTTTAATACTTCGAGGGGCTGGATAGGGCTTGCTTGTTTCCATGCCCTGAAAATAAAAAAGGTTCGACATTTCTGCCGAACCCTATATGGTTATTGCTAAAACTTGCGTGATTTACGCTAATCCGTTCACCAACCGAGCCAACTTCGACTTCTGATGAGCAGCCTTGTTGCGGTGAATGATGTTTTTCTTAGCCAGTTTATCAATGCGTGAAATCACATCCGGAAACATCTTAGCAGCTTCATCTTTGCTGCCAGCAGCCTTCAGACGCTTAATCATCGTCTTGGTAGTTTTTAACTGATAACGATTACGCAAACGCCTAACTGCAGTTTGACGAATTCTCTTAAGAGCGGATTTATGGTTTGCCATTGTTCTTATTTTCTCTTTGCCGCAAAACGGGAGTGCAAATATAGATACTCTTTTCTAATTCACAACCATCTGCCTATGATTTTCAATAAGTTTATGGTTGTAAAGGGTTAAAAGATCAAAAGTTTGGCTACTTTTGGTCTTTAAAATCACCGCAAAAATGAAAAAATTATTTCTAATTATGGCCATGTTTGCTTTCGTGGCCTGCAGCCAATCGGCCAACCAAACCGCTGAAACCGAAGGTGAAACTATTGAAATCGAGTATTATGGCGAAGAAATTTCGGAAGAGGGTGCCATTAGCGCAACAGAATTGCTCGCTATTATGGGAGAAGACAATGAGAAAGAAGTGAAGCTTGTGGCGACCATCGAAGAATGCTGTCAGAAAAAAGGTTGCTGGATGAAGGTAGACCTTGGCGACGGAAAAACCATGCGGGTTACCTTTAAGGATTATGGCTTTTTTGTTCCTATGGATGCAGCAGGTCGTCAAGTAGTGATGGATGGCGTAGCCAGCATGGAAGAAACTTCTGTAGAGGCTTTACGTCATTATGCCGAAGATGCAGGTAAATCAGCCGAAGAAATTGAGGCCATTACCGAAGCCCGTCGTGAGCTGGTTTTCGAAGCCCGTGGTGTAATTCTGAAATAATGCGCCTGCTTAGCCTTTTGCTGGTTGCCGGTTTGATGTTGACCTCGTGCAGCGAACAAGCTGCCGAAGCCGACACCCAGCTTACCGAGCAAAACGTTCAAATCAAAACAGCCGGGGATGCCAAACCCATGGCCATGATGATGCGCGCCATTTACGAACAAAGTCGCGATATACGTTTGCAACTCGAAGCTGGTAATGCCCTGGATTCGGCTTATTATCGCTTTCTGGAATTTCATAAACTTGAGCCTACCGACTCAACGGTGCTTGTGGAAGTGTTTTACAAGCACAACGAAGAGTTTAAGGTAGCTTTCGAAAATCTGTTGAGAAATTCCGACAAGGCTAGTTACAATGCCATGCTTACCGAATGTGTAAATTGCCATGAAGATTTTTGTCCGGGGCCAATTAAACGCATTCGAAAACTAACTTTCGAAGAATCTTAATCATTAACCGGCCTCGTGCCGGTTTTTTTTGCTTTGTGCTTTTTAGCGCGGTTTGTTATTTTAGGAGGATGAAAGCCAAGTTATTAACTGCATTCGTTCTGGTGATGCTTTTATGCACCGCCCAGGAGGCCGGCAGCTGGGGCTTTTGGGCACATCAGCAAATTAACCGCGTGGCTGTATTTACCTTGCCTGAAGAGCTTTTTGCCTTTTATCGTCATCAGCTCGATTACCTTACTAAACACGCAGTCGACCCCGACAAGCGCCGCACCAGCGATCCGGAGGAAGCACCACGACATTATATTGATTTGGATTACTATGGTCCTTATCCTTATGATAGCTTACCACGAAGATGGCTGGATGCTGTGGAACGATATACCGAAGATACCTTAAAAGCGTACGGCATTGTGCCCTGGCATGTACAGCGCATGTACTACCGACTGGTGAACGCCTTTCGCGATAAAGATGCTGATCGCATTTTACGTTTATCAGCTGAAATAGGACATTATATTGCCGATGCTCATGTGCCCCTGCACGCTACGCTGAATTATAATGGTCAGCTTACCGGTCAACACGGCATTCATAGTTTGCTCGAATCACGGATTCCTGAGCTTTTTCACGAGCAATACGATTTTGTGGTGGGTAGGACTCAGCTTTTTGATAATCCATTGGATAGGATTTGGGAGGTAGTGCTACAAAGTGGTGCCGCCGTAGATACGGTATTGGCCATGGAAATGCAAGTGCGTGCTGAGATACCAGAAGAGGAGCGACATGTGCTCGAAAGCAGGGGAAATCGGCAAATAAAGGTGTACAGCCGTGAATATGCCGCTCGATACCATGAATTGTTGAATGGTATGGTGGAACGACGCATGCGGCAATCGATACTGGCAGTGGGCGCATTTTGGTACACCGCCTGGGCCGAAGCCGGTCAACCCGACCTCAGTAGCCTTAGCCCTAATAAGCTTTCAGAAGCCGATAGTACCGAACTGGCCAAAGAAACTTCGCGCTATCGTTCAGGACTATTTCTAGGCCGTCCCGAAGCCGAATGACAACATTCACATAGTTTTGGCTAGCTTTGGTTGAATTCGACTAATTTTACCCAAAATTTGAATCATGGATTTAACGGCAAGTGTAAATGAGGCCATCAAATTGGCCATGAAGGCAAAGGATCAGGCCAAACTGCGTGCCTTGCGCGCAATCAAATCGGCGCTGTTGCTGGCACAAACCGAAAAGGCAGGGGCAGTAGTAGATGCCGAAAAAGAATTGCAGGTGTTACAAAAACTGGCCAAGCAACGCCGCGACAGCATGGAGGTTTTTCAAAACCAAGGACGTTCCGATTTATATGAAAAAGAGCGGGAAGAGCTCGAAATTATAGAAACTTTTTTGCCTGCGCAGCTCGATGAGTCCAGCTTAGATGCTGAAATTGCTGCCATCATTGCCCAAAGCGGTGCTTCGGGTATGGGCGACTTGGCCAAGGTTATGCCGCTGGCCATGAAGGCCCTCGCCGGGAGATCCGACAACAAGGCCATTGCCGCAAGTATCAAAAAACAGCTGAGCATTTAAGTGAACTGGCTCGATTACCTGATTGTACTGCTTCTCATTTGGGGGCTGATTCGAGGTGCCATGAAAGGCTTTGCTGTTGCATTTACCTCCTTTATTGCCTTGTACATTGCTTTATTTATTGGCTTCAGACTGATGCACAAGGCGGGTACCTATTGGGCCGAAACATTCGATTTGCAAACGCCCTGGATTCCTTTTCTGGGGTTTTTGACTGTTTTTTTAATGATTTTCTTGGGCATTTTGCTGGCCGGAAAACTTCTGGATAAGCTCTTTAAAGCTGCTGCACTCGGCATGCTCAATCGATTGGCCGGTGCGCTTTTTGGAGGTATAAAAATGGCTTTTGCCATGGGCTTGCTTATTTGGCTGCTCGATCAGGTGCAATTGTTCGGTCCGGAAGATAAGTATGGAAGTCGTTTATATCAGCCTATGACTATGTTTGCCAACGGCATCATTACAGCAGGAACCAAGCTATTGCCCATGTTGGGCGATTTAATGGGCGAAATTGATACCCTATTCGACGGACTTACCTTGCCAGAAACCGATTGAAGATGCGCGTACTCCTCATCGATAATTACGATTCGTTTACCTACAACCTCTTACACCAATTGCAGCTATTGGGTTTAAACTGCAGTTTGGTGCGTAACGATGATGCTCATTTCGACTGGGAGCATATTGCGGCAGATGTATTGGTGTATTCGCCAGGTCCTTGTACACCGGCTGAAGCAGGCCGACTCAATTGGCTTATTGCCCGTTATCACCAACAAATTCCTATGTTGGGTATTTGTTTAGGTCATCAAGCCTTAGGCGTTTTTTTCGGAGCGAAACTAAGCCGGGCGCCCTTGCCGATGCATGGCAAGGTTTCTCTGCTTCGGCAAGTGGCCGATTCTGCCATTAGCAAAACGGGTGATACTTGGGAAGTTATGCGTTACCACAGCTTGGTACTTGAAGATTTACCCGAATGTTTGGAAGCCTTGGCTTATGCCGAAACCGACCATTGTCTAATGGCATTTAGGCATCGTGAATGGCCGATTTATGGCCTCCAGTTTCATCCCGAGTCGGTGCTCACCCATAATGGATTAGAAATTTTACGTGCCTTCTTCAATGAAATTCGCTTTATTGGCATTCGAAATGCGACGCTTTGAACATATTTTGGCGTCCAGACGTTGACTAGCGCATATGACCATTAGTGAAATAGAACTTTCGATTGTGCCCACCCTCAAACCGGGTGATACTGCAGCTTTTGCCATGGACCGTATGGTTGAATCACGTTTGTTTGATTTACCGGTAGCCGATGCGGAGGGGTTCTTTCTGGGCATGATCAGTTATGAAGCATTGGAAGAATGCAGCCCGGAAGATCGACTTGACTTCTTGAAAGAAGAGTGGAAGCAGCTATCCGTACTTCAGGAAGATGTGTTGTTACGTGCACTGCATATGATGGAGCAGGATATGCTCACCGCCATAGCTGTAGTAGACGATCAAAACAGGGTGATTGCCTGTTTGCAATGTCACGATTTATTGAAATGGCTATCGAGCCAAAGTTTTATGGCACAGCCCGGAGGTTTGTTGAGTTTACGTGTAGCCTCCAATAATTATTCTTTATCGGAAATAGCCCGTATAGCTGAAAGTAATAATGCCAGTATACTCAACGTACGCATAGGTAATGCAGCTAGTGAGGGTGATATTTTGGTACATTTAAAGTTTAACATTATGGACCTTACTTATGTAATGGCTACCTTTGAGCGATTTGGTTATCGCATTGAGCGTTTTACGCACCAGTCGCACTTGGGCGATTTTTATATGGAGCGTTACGACAGCCTGATGCGTTACCTCGACATTTAACGCATGCGTATAGCCATTTACGGTCGTTCGATAGTAAGCGATCAGTATGAAAATCTCAACAAGCTGCTCACTGCCTTTCAAAGGGCGGGTGCGGAAGTGCTTCTGTATAAACCCTTGCGTGAATGCATGGCTTCGGCAGGTTTCGAAACCAATGAAGCGGTTTTTGATGGTCAGGAAGCACTCGATCCAGGCCTCGATTTTTTTGTTACCATTGGAGGTGATGGCACCTTGCTTGATGCCGTAAGTTGGGTACGGAACAGGGGTATTCCTGTACTTGGTATCAATTTTGGGCGATTAGGTTTTTTAACCTCAGTAGCTCCCTCCAAAATTAAGGAAGCGGTTGATCAGCTGTTTAGGGCGAATTATACCATTGAAAAGCGTAGCATGGTTTGTTTGAAAACCTCTGAACCGCTATTTGGCGACACCCCGTATGCACTCAATGAATTTGCCATTCATAAAAAAGACATTGCCTCCATGATAAAAATTAGGGCCTTTTTGAACGGTGAATTCCTGAACAGTTACTATGCCGATGGCTTGGTAGTAGCTACCCCTACGGGTTCCACCGGCTACTCCATCAGTTGCGGTGGCCCAATTATTTTGCCGGATAGCCCAGTAATGGTGATCACGCCCGTGGCTCCCCACAATCTTAATGTACGTCCTGTGGTTGTACCCGATAACGCCACACTGAGTTTTGAGGTAGAAGGTATGGGAAATCAATTTTTGGCTTCGCTCGATGCCCGAATGGCCACCATCGACCGCAGCATTCAATTGGAATTGGTGCGTAATAAATTTGATTTTTTATTAGTCCGGCTTAACGATAATACACACCTCAAAACCATGCGTAGTAAGCTGCTATGGGGTATTGATAAGCGTAATTAATATTGCCTGAAGCATGTTTTTTCAGAAAAAAATGATGGCCAATTCGTGGCCGATTGCTTTAAATCCAATTTCTTACGCTTATATTCGTTTTTTGAATAGCTATAAAATCATCGCATCGCACAAAATCTGCTTCATGACAAAGTTTCTTGCTGGCCTGTTTCTGGTACTTTTTCTAAGTTTCGACGCAGCTGCTCAGCGTATGGAATATGGTATAAATGGCTTTGGGACAAGTTATTTTGGAGAATTAAACAACACCAGCACCATGCTGAATAATATTCGGTATGGAGGAGGTTTACATATTCGGAGGCATTTAAATCCCTGGTGGAGTTTACGGGGCGATGTAAACTGGGCCCGTATTGCCGGCACAGATAACCTTCCAAACGTAATTACTGATTTCAGAAACCTCAGTTTTCGCAGCGATATTGTAGAATTTACGGGCGTTTTTGAACTCCGGTTTCGCGAAATTGGCCACCGTCGCAACGATTATAAAATGACACCTTACTTGTTCGGAGGCCTTAATCTGTTTCGCTTTAATCCAAAAGCCGAATTTCAAGATACTTGGTACGACCTAAAGCCCCTGAGTACCGAAGGTCAAGGCTTGTTAGAATATCCCGAAAGTTTGCCTTATTCGCTAACCCAAATAGGTATTCCGCTTGGTGCTGGCTTGCGCTGGGCGCTCAATCGCGACTACCGGTTGAGCTTTGAGATTGGGTATCGGGTAACTTTTACCGATCATCTTGATGATGTAAGTGGACTGTATGTCAATAGCGAAATCTTGGCTGCCAATCGTGGGCCCATCGCAGCCGCCTTGGCCGACCGACGGCAAGAACTGTCTTCTGGTTTGAGTCCTGCCATACCAGGTTCAGAGCGAGGGTCAGCACGCGATAACGATGCCTTTTTGTACGTGGGCTTTTCGATAAGCAAGGTCGTATTCAATAAAACTTGTCCGCGCTGGAAATGAGAAAGCTGCTGTTAACCTTTTGCCTCTTCGCTGCAATGGCCGTGCAGGAAGCCAAAGCCCAGATTTATGATTTTGGTGCGAGTTTTGGAGTAGCCGGCTATGTAGGCGATTTGCAGCCTAGAGTTGATCTCTTGAATATAAAGCCCGGTGGAGGCATTTGGTTTAAGTACAATTTTAATCCGCACTGGGGCATTCGTGCCGGCTATTTTACTACCGATGTAGCAGCCGATGACGCAAATGCTCAGGATTTATGGCGCCGACAGCGGAACCTGAATTTTGAATCATACATCTCAGAGCTGGGAGCTACAGTTGAGTTTAACTTTTTCAGATACATTACAGGGCATGTAAAGTATAACCACACGCCCTTCGTATTTGTAGGTTTGGCGCGATTTCGATTTAACCCCACCACGGTTGTAGATGGCAGACGCATTGAATTGCAGGCCTTGGGTACCGAAGGGCAAGGACTCGACGCTTTCCCCGATCGCGAACGTTATAACCTTGTGTCGATGAGTATCCCTTTCGGTATCGGTTACCGTTGGAATTTTTACAAGTTTCATAGCTTGGTATTTGAAATCAGTGGCCGTTATGCCTTTACAGATTATCTCGATGACGTAAGTTTAACCTATCCGGGGGCCGATTTGATGCTCACCGAAAGGGGCGAGTTGGCATCTCGCATGTCGGATCGCTCAGGTGAATTGGGTATACCGCTGCGCGAACCCAACAGCCAAAGAGGCATCAATACCTTTAATGATGCGTATTGGTACGTAGGGTTGAGCTACATTTTAACAATTAATTCGGGCAGATGTCCGCGTTTTAGGTAATTTTGCACCTCATTAACCACAGATGTCGTTAGTAGAATTGATTGATACGGAAAGGCTTCCGCAGCACATTGCTGTAATAATGGATGGGAATGGCCGCTGGGCTAAGGAACAGGGCCAGCATCGTATTTATGGGCACCAGCATGGTGTTACGGCGGTAAGAAACACCACTGAAGCCTGTGCCGAATTAGGGATTAAATACCTCACATTATATACCTTTTCTACCGAAAACTGGGCACGTCCTAAGCAGGAAGTGAATGCACTTATGGAACTCTTGGTGGCCACCATACAAGCCGAAACCGAAACCTTGATGAAAAATAAAATCAGGTTAGTAGCCTTTGGTGAATTGAGCATGCTGCCTCCGAATTGTTACGAGCAATTGCAGCGTACCATTCAAGAAACCAGTGTTAATGATCATATGCAGTTGAATTTGGCGCTAAGCTATTCGTCGCGATGGGAGCTGGCCAAAACCGTGCAAACCATTGCTGCTGAAGTAAAGGCAGGCACCCTTGATATTGCAGATATTACAGAAGAACTCATTAGCCATAAGCTTATTACCGCCGATATACCGGATCCTGAATTGCTTATCAGAACCAGCGGCGAGAAGCGTATTTCAAACTTTTTGCTTTGGCAATTGGCTTATGCCGAGTTGTACTTCACCGAAACTTTTTGGCCGGATTTCGAAAAAGATGATCTTTATAAGGCCATCATAGACTATCAAGCCAGGGAACGACGTTTTGGCAAAACGAGTGATCAAATCCGAATCAGCTGATGCATTTTAAAACCCGTTTAATCTGGCTGCTATTTTTGTTACTGGCAGCTCCTTTTGGGCTGTTGGGTCAGATTAGTATACTGGGCGACTTCAAAGTAGACTACAATAATCCCCGGGATTTTGTTATTGGAGGAATTCAGGTAGAAGGCACCCAATTTCTTGATCGCGAGGTGCTGGTTATGCTTTCGGGTCTACGGGTTGGAGAAACCGTAACTGTACCCGGCGACAAAATCTCTAAAGCTGTTCAGCAGTTATGGAAGCAAGGGCTTTTTGGTGATGTAAGCATTGTGGTAGATAGGGTAGAGGGCGAAACCATTTTTCTAAAGTATATCCTTGACGAATTACCCCGATTGTCCCGTTTTGCCTTCAGCCGTAATCTAAAAAAGGGTCAGGTCGACGACATCAATGATAAGCTGAAAATTTATCGAGGCAAGATTGTGACGGAGAATATGAAAAAAACCTCCGAAGCCATTATCCGAGATTTTTATACAGAAAAAGGCTACTGGGATGTAAAGGTTGAGCTCACCGAGCAAGTGGATACGAATATGGCCAATGCCGTAATCATGCGCGCGACGGTAAAGCTGGGTAAAAAAGTAAAAATAGGTGAAGTTCGTTTTGATGGCAACGAAGCACTTTCTTCGAAAAAGTTGAAAAAATCGATGAAAGGCACTAAAGAATATCAGAAGTGGAACATCTTTAGAAATGCCAAGTTTTTAGAAGAAAAATACGAAGAAGATAAAAACCGCCTCATGGCGCGATATCAAACCGAAGGTTACCGCGATGCCCGCATTGTGCGTGACACCATATTCCGAAACGATGAGAATCGGTTTAGCATCCACATTAAGCTCGAAGAGGGCCAACGATATTATTTCCGCGATATCCGGTTCGTAGGGAACACCCTTTACAGCGATTCTGTGCTTTCAAAAGTGCTGGGCATAGAGAAAGGTGAAGTGTACAACCGCGAAACCCTCGACACCCGTTTGCAGATTGATCCGAATGGACGCGACATCAGCAGTTTGTACATGGATAATGGTTACCTCTTTTTTAATGTAACTCCTGTTGAAGTTCGTGTGGAGAAAGACTCTATTGATCTTGAGATTAGGATATATGAGGGCTCTCAAGCCATTATCAATAAGGTAACTGTGAGTGGCAACGATAAAACCAGCGACCACGTCATTATCCGGGAATTGCGTACGCGACCAGGTCAGAAGTTTAGCCGCAGCGACATTATCAGAACTACCCGCGAATTAAATCAATTGGGTTATTTCGATCCTGAGCAATTGGGTGTAGTGCCTATACCCAACCCGGCCAATGGGACCGTGGATATTGAATACAAAGTGGTGGAGCGTTCTAACGACCAGGTTGAACTTTCGGGTGGTTGGGGTGCCGGTCAAGTGGTTGGTTCACTGGGATTGGTGCTTAATAATTTCAGCGCGCGTAAGTTTTTTCAAAAAGATGCCTGGAAGCCGGTTCCTTCGGGTGATGGGCAACGGGCAAGCATCCGGGTGCAATCGAACGGCCGCTTTTTCCAATCGTACAACATTTCGTTTACAGAACCTTGGCTGGGAGGTAAGCAACCCAACGCACTTACGGTAAGTGCATATACATCTATCCAATCAAATGGTTTACCACGTGCAGATGTACGTCGCGAAGGCATCACCATCAACGGTATAAGTGTGAGTCTTGGCCGACGCTTAACCGTGCCCGACGATTACTTTACCTTGGTGCATTCGGTGAACTACCAACAGTTTATCCTGAACAACAATCGGCAAACGGTATTTTTACCCAATGGGGTATCGAATAACTTTTTCTTTCGGGAAACCTTATCTCGAAATAGCATCGACCAGCCCATTTATCCGCGAAGCGGCTCGAGTGTAACCCTCACCTTGCAAATTACGCCACCTTACAGCTTATTGGGTCGTAGAGATTTTGCCGATTTGCCGGCAGAAGACCGGTTTAAGTGGATCGAGTATCATAAATGGCGCTTTGATTCACAGTATTATCTGAAGCTGGTGGGCGATTTGGTGTTGCTTACCCGGGTACAGTTTGGCTTTATGGCCAATTTCGACCCTTCATTTGGCAATATTCCTTTCGGACGCTATTATGTGGGTGGCGATGGTATTATGGGCTTCAACCTCGACGACCGCGAATTGATTGGCTTACGTGGTTACCAAAACAACACGCTTACGCCACGCGACCCCATCACCGGGCAGTTCCTCGGGGCCACCACTTTCCAGAAGTACACCATGGAATTGCGTTACCCTATTACGCTCAATCCAAGTGCTACGATTTTCGTAACCAGCTTCCTCGAAGGAGGAAACAGCTTCCTACGAGTGAATCAGTTTGATCCGTTCAACAACTTCCGTTCGGCGGGTGCCGGTGTGCGCGTATTCCTGCCCATGTTCGGCTTGCTGGGGGTTGACTGGGGCTATGGTTTCGACCGGGTGCCGGGACTCGAGAATGCCAATCGCGGAAATATTCACATTTCAATTGGTCAGAATTTTTAAGGATGACGAAGCTGCGCATTTTTCTTAGTGGCATGGTTTTTATGCTTATGGTGCAGCTGCAGGCGGCAGCGCAGCGATTTGCGTATATCGATAGTGAATACATACTGAATGAAATGCCTGAATATAAAGCAGCCCAAAGCGAGCTGGATGTTTTGGCCGAACGTTGGTCGAAGGAATTAGCCGACAAACGCAAAGAAGTTGATCGGCTATTGCGGGCTTACAAGGCAGAGCAAGTACTGCTTACCGAACCCATGAAGAAGGAGCGGGAAGAAGAAATTAAGAATAAGGAGAAGGAAATTGATGAATTACAGCGGAAACGGTTTGGCTTTGAAGGCGAATTATTTGCAAAACAAATGGAATTAATTAAGCCGATTCAGGATAAGATTTACGATGCGGTTCAAAAATATGCACGAGATAAAGGATATGACATTATTTTTGACCGTTCGGGAGAATTCACCATGTTGTACGCCAATAGCCGGCTCGATAAGAGCGATGAGGTATTGGAGGCCATGGGTGTAGTAAAACGAACAAACAGAACAAGACCAGGAACAGCAAAATAAATTTAAAAGCAATGTCAATTTTAAAAAAGGGAGCCATGTTCATCATGGCCATGATGATTAGCCTTGCAGGATTTGCACAGGTGAAGTTGGGGCATATCAATTCTTCTGAATTGGTTGGTTTAATGCCCGAAACCAAGGTAGCCGACGATAGTTTGAAGCGGTTTACGGAAGATTTGAACGTTCAATTGCAATCGATGCTCGGGGAGTTGCAGACCAAATATGGCGATTTTCAATCGAAACAAGCCAGCTGGTCAGAAGCCATTCGCGAGTATCGTGCTAAGGAAATACAGGACTTACAAACCAATATCGATAACTTTCAGCAACGCGCACAGCAAGATATTTCACGTCGCAAAGAAGAATTATATGGCCCAATTTTCGAAAAAGCTGAAAAGGCCATTCAAGACGTAGCTAAGGAAGGGAAATACAGCTATATTTTCGATACCAGTTCAGGTTCATTGCTTTATTCGCAAGATTCAGACAACATCATGGATATGGTGAAGAAGAAGCTGAATTTGCCGGCAATAGCACCTGCTAATAAAAAGTAAACCAAACCGGTTTTTAAAAAGACGTGAAATTTTTCACGTCTTTTTAATTTTATGCCGCCCCGATGCTTCAACCTATTTGAAAAAACATTGTATCTTGTCGCTTTGTATATAATCAGTTTATATTGTTAGGTATGTTCAATAATTGCTCTGGCATGTCCTCATGCAGATATTTTGCACTTGCATTCTTGATTATTGCCTTTACTTTCATCACCCCTGCAAAGTTATTTGCGCAAATGGGTGCCGGCGACAAGGCTTTTGCGCTCGAAAGTTATTATGTGGCAATAGACGCCTACAAGAAGGCCATCAAAAGCAAGGAAAAAAAGGCTTTGGCCACTTTTAAAGTGGCAGAATGTTATCGTTTGATGAATGATAACAAGCTTGCCGAAAGTTGGTATGCCAGGGCCATTAAGGCTGGTTATGATGAGCCGGAGCTTTACCTGAACTATGCCAGCGTATTGCGTGGCATGGAAAAATACGATGATGCCATTGAGCAGTATAATATTTATCTGGGGTTGAATCCATCTGATAATCGGGCCAAGTGGCTGCTCGAATCGTGTAAACTGGCCAAAACCTGGATGAATACACCTTCGCGCAATGAAGTGAATAATATGCGTACCTTCAATTCGCGCCAATCAGACTATGCCCTTACGCTGTATAAAAATAATGGGGTTATCATTAGCTCAACACGCGAAGACGCCACGGGTAAAAAAGTGTATGGACGAATAGGAGAAGATTTTAGCGATTTGTTCGAGAGTTTTGTTGACCGTAGAGGTAAATGGAGCAAGCTGAAAGTAATTGAGGGAGACGTAAATACTGGCTTTAACGAAGGGACGGCTACGGTAAACCGCACCGGCACCATCATGTATTTTACACGATGCAGCAGCAAAACCGGAGAATGCAAAATTTACCAGGCACGCAAAGGTGGTACCAAATGGACCAATGCCGAAGTGGTCGAGATTTTTGGAGACACGGTAAATGTGGGGCAGCCTTCGCTATCAAAGGACCAAAAGAAACTTTACTTTGTTGCCGATAATGCCGAAGGCGGGTATGGCGGTAAAGATATTTGGTACATGAACAAGGGCAGAGGCGATACCTGGGAAGAACCCATTAACCTTGGCCCGGCCATAAATACCGAGTTCGACGAAATGTTCCCTTACATCCACGAAGATGATCAGACCCTGTATTTTGCTTCTGACGGGCATCCGGGCATGGGTGGTTTAGACATCTTTATGTCGGAAGGGCAAGGGACGGAATGGTCGCAGCCCGAGAACCTGAAATATCCGATTAACTCAGGTGCCGATGATTTTGCTTACATCGCCAATGCGCGTAAAGACAAAGGCTTTTTGAGCAGCAACCGCCCTGGTGGTCGTGGTAGCGACGATATATGGCAGTGGGTACTTACGCCTTTGGTATTTAACCTCAGTGGTATGGTATATGATGACAGTACGCGGCGTCCACTTTCGGGTGCCGAAGTCAGGCTTATTATGGAGGACAGCACGTACATTGAGGCCATCACCGACAATAAGGGCATGTACACCTTCAAATTACGTGAAGGCATGAGCTACCGCATTGAAGTAACCCGCAAGGATTATTTTGGTGAGGATACCTCACTTACAACCCGTGGGCTCGAAGACTCGAAGGATTTTGTGATCAATATTCCACTGAAGCTGGTGCCCATCGAAGAGATTACGCTTAACGACATCTTGTACGAATTTAACAGTGATAAGCTTACCGCCAAGTCGAAAGAAAACCTGGTTGTGCTCATCAACATGATGAAAAAATCGGAAAACCTCCGTATTTCCATCAACTCACACACCGACTCAAGGGGTTCGGATGCCTTTAACCAGGATTTGTCGCAACGACGTGCCCAATCGGTGGTTAACTACCTGATTGAAAATGGCATCGACAGTGCACGACTCGAAGCAAAAGGTTATGGTGAAAGCCAGTTGTTGAACCACTGTGCCGACGGGGTAAAATGTAGCGAAGAAGAACACGCCATCAACCGTCGTACCACCTTTAAGGTGTTGTCGACCGACTTTAAGGGCATCATCAAATACCGTCGCGTAACGGGTGATGAAGAAGAGGAAACCGATCAGATTTTTACCGATCCGAATAAGGAGTAATCGGATTATCTGTATGATTGCCAATTCAGAAAGGGCGGCTTTTTGCTCACCGCAGAGACGCAGAGGGGGGTATTAGCCGCGAACAACTGGTTGTACATGTGGCAGCTGTAGTGTGTATGAACCGCTTTTTTACAGTGCAACTAGAGGCCATGACAGGCAGGGAGCTAACGGAGCCATTTGTCCTGCGCTGCTTCCGCAGCTAGGCCGGAGGGCGCAGAGGATCGGCCTCGATGGCCTTCTCAAGATGCCGGTAGCATTGTTGGTACTGATGAATATTGAAGTTGTAAGCCAAAAAGCCCCGTTTTTTGGTTTTGCTTAAAAGATTCGGATAGAAACAAGGAGTAATAATTTAGCAGAGATAAAGGGGCAAAGTGAGTAACTTTGCCCTTTCTTTTTTTACGGCGTATGGAACAGACCAAATACAATCAACGCGGGGTATCGGCAGCGAAGGAAGACGTGCACAAAGCCATTTCGAAGCTCGATAAAGGATTATTTCCCAAGGCCTTTTGTAAGATTTTACCTGACTATTTGGGTGCTGATGCCGATTGGTGCAACATCATTCATGCCGATGGTGCGGGCACCAAATCGTCGCTGGCCTATGCCTATTGGAAAGAAACCGGAGATTTATCGGTATGGAAGGGCATTGCCATCGATGCGGTGGTAATGAACATCGACGATTTGTTGTGCGTAGGGGCTACTGATAATTTTTTGTTGTCGTCGACCATAGGGCGGAACAAGCGCTTGGTGCCGGGTGAAGTGATTTCAGCCATTATCAATGGCACGCAGGAGTTTATTGAGGAAATGGCTGCGCATGGTGTAAATATTCATTTTGGTGGGGGCGAAACGGCCGATTTGGGCGATTTGGTACGCACCATTGTGGTAGATAGTACGGTTACCGCGCGTATGCGACGTGCCGATGTGATCAGCAACGACCGAATACAGCCGGGAGATGTGATCGTGGGCCTGGCTTCATTTGGACAGGCCAGCTACGAAACCGCCTATAATGGTGGTATGGGCTCCAATGGTTTGACATCGGCCCGCCACGATGTTTTTGAGATGGGTGTAGGACTCAAATATCCGGAGACCTATGATTTTGGTATCGACCGCACCTTGGTGTATGCCGGTAGCCGAAAACTTACTGATGATGTTGAAGGAAGTCCGCTTGATGCCGGCAAGTTGGTGCTTTCGCCAACCCGGACTTATGCGCCCGTGCTTAAACCGGTAATTGCCGAGTTGGGTAAGCATATTCATGGTTTGGTGCACTGCTCGGGTGGTGCGCAAACCAAGGTGTTACATTTTATTGAAGGGCTCAAGGTGGTGAAGGACAATTTGTTTGAGGTGCCGCCCTTGTTTAAGATGATCCAAGCCGAATCGGGCACCGCGCTCAAGGAGATGTACCAGGTATTTAATATGGGCCATCGCATGGAAGTATATTTGCCCGAGGCCCATGCAGCTGAGGTAATGGCCATTTCCAAGCAGTTCGGGGTAGATGCCCGTATTGTAGGTCGTGTAGAAGCGGCTGATGCTGCAGAAGTGGTACTACACACGCCTGAGGGCAGCTTTAGTTACACCAAGTAAATTGGAGTAGTCGCGGGCGTTTAGTGGTATTGGGATGGTTTTCGAGGCTTATAAAAAATTATCCAAATTGGATTTGGAGACAATGTTCCATGGTAAATCATAGGAGCCGGCATGCTGGCAAGAACCAACCTAAAAATGATAAGTTGAGATGAATCAAATCAAAAAGCCTCTTTCGCCTAAGCGGAAGAGGCTTTTTGGCAAATACTAAAACCTATTTATTCACGACCCATTTGGCTCGTTCGGCTTTTTGATTAGCATAGCGTAGTTCAGCGAAATAAATGCCGGCGGGCAAAGCATAGGCATCAACCGCTATTTCATGGATCAAACCCAAAAGTTGTGGAGGAAGGAATAAATGAAGAGTTTTACAGGCAATAAAAACGCCTAGATGGACTCA
>JBKBSO010000026.1:0-27692 GCA_046291695.1 Bacteroidia bacterium | reverse complement strand
GATGGATGGCAGAGCCGACCATGCCGTTGTGACCAGCGATGTAGATTTTTGATTGAGGATGTATGATTTCAGATTTATGAGGGGTGATGTCGGATTTATGATTCATGCGGAGCGATTTCTGGCAGGGCAAATTTACGCTTTTTAGCCGGCTATTTAGGAGGCCGCGCTTAGCATGCTTGCCCCCAAGGCATAAGTATACAAAGCCGCAGGTATAAACTGCAGCAGCATGCCCTTGTGCTGCTTGATGCCTTCCTTATCGATGCTGGTGATCAGGGCCGAATTCAATTTGTTTTCTTCGCCAAAGCTCAGCAGGCTTTTTAAGTCGGCAGGCTTTTCAAAAAAGCGGTTGCTCCATTTGATTTCGGTGGCCCAGGCAGGCTTCTGGTTGTGCCGGTGCAGACCTATCAGGTCCACTTCGCCCTGGGTTCGGCCAGCAGTCCAGCGGGCGTACCAAGGCATGTCGCTCAAAGTAGGCACCCATTGCGCAAAAATAGCGGTTTCTACCATATTGCCCATCATATCGTTGGTGGGCTCCAGGGGGCCATACAAGGCACAGCGGAGACTGGGATTGGTGAGGTAAATTTTGTAAAAGGTAGCCCGTTGAAAGCGCTTGGCCGATTGATCAATGCGGTGCACTACTTTGATCAAAAACGCCGCCTCGAGGTACTCGAGGTATTTTTTGAGCTGATTTTTATCTACCCCACTACTTTTTGAAAGCGAATCGAGCGAGACTTCGTTGCCGCTGTAATAAGCGAGGGTGGTGAAAAAAGCATTCAACGCTTGCACATTTTGGATGCCATACAAACCGGGCAAATCGCGCAGCAACACCTTGTCGAGGATGTCGCCTTTGATGTAGCGCTCGGGTGAGTTGCGCATTTTATCGGAAAACAGCAGTTCGGGAAAGCCCCCGTGGTTGATGTAATCTACAAAGTGCTGGTTCAGCCTGCGAATGTCGATGGTGCTGTAAAACTGCTTGATATTGGCCGAAGCAGGCATGCCCGAAGGACGCAACAGCTGATCGAGACCCTTTAGCTGTATGTATTCGTAAAAGCTGAGGGGAGGTAAATACACATCGGTAAACCTGCCTGCACCGCTTTCCATGCTTTTAAAACGCAAAGCCGCTGCCGCAGAGCCCGAAACCACAAATTTGGTTTGAGGATAGCTGTCGACCAGCACCTTCAAATGTTGCTCCCAATTTTTGAGGTACTGCACCTCATCAAAAAAAACATACCAACCTGCCGACGCTTTATTGCCTGTGAGTTGGCGTGCTCGTGCAAATAGCGAATCCAGGCTATGCTGCAAATACATGGGGCTGTCGATGCTTAAATACACCATCTGCAAAGGCGAAACCCCCGCTTCGATCAAGCGCTGTATGGCATGGTGCATCATCACGGTTTTACCAACCCTGCGAGGCCCCATGAGCACCACGGCCCGATTGAGCGTGTTGTGCTGCACCTCTTGCAGGAAGCCTCCAAAAAAGGCCCGCTGCTGGTGTTGAGCAAAATGATCGCTGATGCGACCAGTATGCCACCAGGGATTTTCGAAACGTAGACGCTCAACCACCAAACTATCGCTGATGGGAGCCAGCTCAATTCGCTTTTCCATACAACTTTGTACAAATAGTATACACAAAAATACACTATTTCTGCATTGATGTCAAATCTAATCCCAAATGACAAAAATTTCTTTCTTACCTCTACAAGCATACGGCCCAGTCTCAGCGTTGTAATTTAAACAACCATTTTGCCGGCATCCATGATTATCAGTGCATTTATGCACATATAGTATACTTACAAGCATATTATTCTTGCAATATAGACGGTACACTACAATTGGCCTGTATTCCATCATGCTAGCTTTTACGCTGTTTTTCAGCCCCGATTCATCTCCAGGCAAACAGCTAAGTAGGAAAAGAACATACATGGAAATAGCTAAAACAATAACCCTTCGGAGTAAATAAAAACACCTTAATTCATTTTATTATCGTCTGATTTACTGGGGTTTAAGTGCTTTTTGTACAAATAGTATGTTTACAACTATGCTATTCGTGCATTTTGACTTATGCGCTTATTTATCTGAATATTATAAAGTGCGTTTGGAAGCAGTACTTTAAGATTGTGTAAACAGCCTATGTCTATTTACTTCAGCTGTCAAGTACTGAAAACCAGCGCGCTCCTCCATGGCCTCAGGGCCGCTTCCCCAGGGCTTGCCAGGCCATATCTTCGAGCTGCACCACCTTGCCCAAAAGCACCTCAAACTCCACAGCTTCGTGACGCAGCAGGTCTTTTTCAAATTGCGCCAATTCGCGATACAAGCTTCGCTGCATAATACCCGCTGTTTGAGGAGGGGTAAAATGATTGGTATAATAACGTGCTTTATCAAAAAAACCAAGGTCTTCATCGCAACGCAAAGCATGACTGCAAGGCGAAGGGTTATTCAGCAAAGCCGCCGCATCATCTGCAGTTATCTTGCCTTCCAGAAAAGCGTACAATTGCTCAGCGTAGGGGTACAAACTGTCTTGTTCCTGTAAAATATGCTCAGATATATCGGCCCTAAAATCCTCAAAAGCATCGAGCAAATGCAATAAATCGGCTTGCTCTTTTCCTTTGCGTTGAGCCAACTCACGCAGCACCATGGCCATCCGAGGCAAACGGCGCGTTAAAAAATCATGGTGCTCACGTCGTAATAAGGCCACCATCTCAGGTACAGGCAATTGCGAAAAATACTCGCGATTGTATTCACCCCCCGATTGCAGCAACTCAAATTCACGGATAATCTCCGCTAACGATATACCACTGCATCTGACCACCTCACCCAAACTATCGCATTGGGCAATGTGCATATCGCTGATGCCAAGTCGCTTCAACACACCAGCCATGGTGGGCACCGCCTTGAGTAAATCACATATATTCGTGTGTTCAAATAAATCCATACGCCGCTTTCCGATCATCTTAACGACAACGGATCGCTTAAAAAGTTTGTGTGTCTGCAAAAATAGACCAAATTGTCTGCCTTTATGTCTGTATAAAATGACCTTTGATGCCAAAAATTTACAGAATGCTTATATTAGCCTATGTCAAAATCCCCAAGCCCATTGCTCTTCCGCTTGATGCTCATCAAGATGCTACCATTAGCCTGGCTGGCCGGGCTTCGACTCGGTCATCTCGACCAGGAAACTTGCCAAATCTGTTTACAACATCGCTGGATTAATCAGAATCCCTTTCGGTCGATTTATTTTGCCGCCTTAGCTATGGCTGCCGAAATGAGTACAGGTTTGCCTGCCCTTTTGTACATCCGGGAGCAAAAATTCAATTGCGCCATGTTGGTTACCCGATTAGAGGCCAATTTCCATAAAAAAGCTGTAGGTCGCATACGTTTTGAATTCGAGGATGTTGGAGCCATTCACCAAGCCGTTTTACAAGCCATGGAAACAGGTGAAGCCGTTGCCTACACCGCCCGGTCAATAGGCTTAGACCAAAACGGCAACAGTGTGGCAGAGATGTACATACATTGGGGATTTAAACGTAGATCATAAATTGAACATTAACTGGTTTTTTCGTTTAGCAGCGGCACTCCTCTTCTTGTGGCTATTTACCCAATGCTCGGTCATGTGCCGCGTATTGCTGGGGATTGACAGCACTCCCGGCTGGTGCTCCGACAAACAAATCATGCGCGATTACAAACGATTTGGGATCAAGCAGGAGCAATGGCTGGTCCTCGACACGGCGAGTTATGACCGTTGGGTTCGCAAAAGGCTACAACCCCTTACCGACAGCATGCGACAAACAGGCATCAGCAACGATAGCGATGTGGCCAGACAGCTACTCAAGCCATTCCGCGATGATCTGCAGCCCGTGCAGTTCCGCTACTTCACAGCAAACGAGGAACCCGTCCTCAAGCTGGTAAATTGCTATATCGATCCACCGATTCCCATACGGTGGAACATTGACGGCAGCTTCAATCAGCATCCGCCCCGGCACAACATCGAAATGCTCAATAAAAACCAACATCCCTTATCCGATTTACTGCCACACATACATCAGCTCGACGGCCGTGCTGCTGATCTGACTGCGCTTGATTCTGCTGATTTTGTAGCAGTCGTTTTTTTCAACCGTTTCATGATCAGGCCATCACGTAAGCTTATTAAAACCCTTGAGGCTTATCGTCAGCAACACCATGATGTGAACATGGCCGTATTTTATGTACACAACCAAAACAGCACACTCTGGCCTCGCTTAAATGCGAAACAACAAGAACAAATCAAGGAAAATTACCTCAAACATCCCTAAGCGCACCACACAACAACCCATTATGCCGGTGCTAGTCGTATCTTTGCAGCATGTCAAAAACCGACATCCGCGCCCTAAGTCTTGAAAGCCTTACCGAAAAATTGGTCGCTTTGGGAGAAAAGCCATTTCGTGCCAAACAGGTGTACGAATGGTTGTGGAACAAGGGCGCCAAGCAGTTTGCCGACATGACCAACCTTTCGCTGAGCCTACGTAACCAACTCGAAGAAAACTTCAGCATCAACCACATACAAGTGGATGAAGAGCAGCGAAGCGAAGACGGCACCATTAAAAATGCAGTAAAGCTCTTCGACGGTCGGGTAGTAGAGTCGGTGCTGATCCCTACCGATACACGTATAACAGCCTGCATCAGTAGTCAGGTGGGTTGTAGCCTCGACTGTACCTTTTGTGCAACCGCTCGACTCAAGCGCATGCGCAATCTTAATCCCGACGAAATTTACGACCAAGTAGTGGCCATCCGCCAGCAAGCAGAGCTTTATTATGGGCGGCCGCTCACCAATATCGTGCTTATGGGCATGGGCGAACCACTACTCAACTACAACAATGTATTGGCGGCCATTGACAAAATCACCTCGCCCGAAGGCTTAGGCATGTCGCCACGACGGATTACACTTAGTACTGTAGGGGTCACCAAAATGATCCGTAAAATGGCCGACGATGGCGTAAAATTCAAACTCGCTGTAAGTTTGCACTCCGCAATCGACGAAAAGCGCTCCCAACTTATGCCCATCAACGAAACCAATACCCTCAGTGATTTGGTAAACGCACTCCAATACTGGTATCAGAAAACCGGCAGTCGAGTTACTTTTGAATATGTAGTATGGCGCGGTATTAACGATGGTGATGATGACATCAGGGCCTTGGTAAAGCTGTGCAAAAAGCTACCCTGTAAAGTGAACCTGATCGAATACAACCCCATCGACGATGGCCTATACCAACAAGCCGACGCTCGTCGAGTGGCCGCATACCAGGAGGCGCTTGAGGCTGCCGGTATTGTAGCCAAAATACGCCGATCGCGCGGCAAAGACATTGACGCCGCTTGCGGACAACTTGCCAATAAAAACCTCGCTGTAGTAGGTTAATCCCATTCGCGAAAACCGCATTCTTATGGGCGATTATACCCTCTTTTCAGCAAAACGACAAGCTGAGTGAAGCAGAAGATACCCAATACAGTAGCTAGCCAGGGAAAAAGCCGGTTTTTGGTTTTATCGTCAATAAGTTTACCCTCTATTTCCAGTCTTACCGGAAGAGTAGCACGCGGTGAACCTGGCTCAAAGTAAACCTTTAGTCGTTTAGTTTTCAGCCCAGGGTCTTTGAGCGTCTCAAAACAGGATTGCCACGCACCATTAAACCAAATTTGTTTGCCAGAACGGGTATAAACAATAAGGGTTTGATTCTGTGAACGAGATCGAAAAGCAAACCGTTTTGCTTTGTCTAAATACGTTTGATCGGGATAGTACATCTCATAACCATCGTAAATTACCTCCACATACGCGTAATTTTCAGGGCGCAGCATATAGGCGCGTCGAAACGATTCAGCCGCCAATAGGGTACATAAAAGGCCCATCAATCCCCAAAACACTGGCCATTTAAACTGCGGATGCAATTCGTGCAAAGGGTTTACCATCACAGTAAATTTAACTCAAAAAAATCAGGGGGTTCAACCATGGGCGCTGTACCACGAAGCATTCATCTGTTCTGACCGGCTCATCCGGTTATTTGAAACTAACGCCAGGGGTCAAACAGCTACAAGCGGTTTTTGTCTGTTGTAGCATACTTTTCGGATAGGCTTTCAATGCCACACCAGCGCGAAGCGGCTGGCCTGCACATGGGCGCCATTCCGCTACAACTGCCAAATACCCCAGGCTGCATCGGCCTGTAAGTGAAGCATTTCTAAACCATTTTTAACACTACAGCCTTGGGCTAGGCCTTTTTTTAGAAACAAGGTTTCGGCGGGTTGATACACCAAATCGTACAATAAGTTATTGGCGTTTAGCAATTCGTAGGGTAATTCGGGGCACTGCAAAACGTAATCAGGCGCCATTCCCAGCGGGGTAGCATTAATGATTAGCGGGTAGGCTTGAAGCAACTGTGCATCCAGTTGGTGGTAGCTCAGTTCATCGTATTGAGGCCGCCGACTGATGTGCTTATAAGGGATCTTCAGCTGCTGAAGTACATACAACACGGCGCGGGCTGCACCGCCTGTTCCCAGCACCAAAGCGCCTTGGGGCAAAGGATTAGAAAAGGTCATTAAGCTCTGTCGAAAGCCAATCACGTCGGTATTGTAGCCTTTGAGAAACGGCTTGGCATCCGAAAAACGGATGTGTATGGTATTTACAGCACCGAGGGCTGCAGCTTCCTCATCCAGTTCATCGAGAAAAGGAATTACGGAAACTTTATGTGGAATGGTTACATTCAGACCATTTAGTTTTTCATGGGCTATCCATTCGGGGAGCTGGTCAAGGGACGCCATCGGAAATAGCCCATAGCTTGCTTCAACGCCCAATCGTTCGAATTTTTGCGCAAACCAGGCAGGCGAAAAACTCTGCCTAAGTGGATATCCGATCAGGCCAAACCGTTTCATTCCGGCTTTTTGCGACCCATATTATCGAGGAGTATCACACTAAGCAAGCCGAGTAACATCATGATAATGGCCATGCCCAATTCCGACGCATGACCCGTGGTTTCCGTGTAAGTACCCGGCAAAAGGTTACGCTCTAGCAGGGGCTGAATTTTGCCATGACTATCGGTATATACCTCAACCGGAATTTTCCATGGCCACACCTTATTAAGCGAACCCAGCATAAATCCGGCAAGCAAGGCAATGGTGAGGTCGTGGTAGCGTTTCAGCAGCCAGCTGAGCAGGTGCGAAAAAGCCAAAATACCTCCCAACATACCCACACTAAAAAAAGCAATTACCTGAATATTCATGGCCTTAATGGCACCCAGTATGTATTTGTATTTACCCAGCAGGAGCAGGATAAAACTACCACTGATGCCAGGAAGTATCATGGCGCAAATGGCCAATGCACCACTGAACAGTACAAACAAATTGGTTTCAGGTGTATTGGCAGGCGCGGTTCGGGTAATCCAAAAAGCCAAAGCTGCTCCAATTACAAACAAGCTTACCCGTCCTCGCTGAAACTTGTCGATATTCCGGCCTACACTCCAAATAGAGGCCAGAATCAACCCAAAAAAGAAAGACCACAGTAAAATAGGCTGGTTTTCGAGGAGCCAGAGCACGAGGCGCGATAAGCTTAATACGCTGGTGGCAATACCTGCCAAAAGTACAAGCAAAAAATTACCGTTGATGTGCTTCCAAAATTCAACGAATTTACCGGTAAAAAGCAATTTAATCGCGTTCAGGTTTACTGCCCTTAAACTCCCGATGAGCTCTTCATATATGCCTGTAATAAAGGCTATCGTGCCTCCTGAAACTCCAGGGACCACATCGGCAGCCCCCATTGACATGCCCTTGAAAAAGAGCATCAAACGCACACTCAGCTTGTCCATATTACAAATTCAAAAAATGATGGAAGGTATCGCTTCGCAATCCTAAGCGTAAAGTTTCAAGCGGAATAACATCATTAGGCGCAATATTACCGAGATTTACATTGGCTCCCAATAGTTTTACAAACCAGGTTTGCTGAGCCTTTTGCGGCGCTTCCCATATGATAGCTTCTGCCGGTAGTTGCGTGAGAATTTCATCCACCAAGCCCGAACGAACTTCACCTGTGCCCCTGAAAATACCTACATTCCCGGCTTCTCGGGCTTCGGCAATAACCTTCACCGAGCCCGCTTCCAGTTCACTCTTCATCATGGCAATCCATTTATATGGAGCAATAATCTTTTCAGCATCTTTTGACCCCACCTCCGACAATACCTTAAATTCCTTAGCCAATTCGGCAATGTATTCACACTTTTTATCGTGTGGGATTTCTAAAGAACCATCCGATACCTCTACATACTCCATATCATACCGCTTAAGTGTTTGGCGGTATTCGTCAAACATATTGCGTGCAATGAAGACCTCAAAAAGGGTTCCGCCAAAATAACAAGGAATACCAGCCTGCTTATACAAAGCCAACTTTTCGTTGAGATTAGGGCTCACATAAGACGTTGCCCAGCCAAGCTTCACGATATCGGTATGCGTATGACACATCGACAAAAAATCTTCGGCCTCGCGGGTGCTTAGCCCTTTATCCATGACCATGGTCATGCCTTCTGACCGCGGTTTTGCTGTTCGGTCAGGAATTTGGGTTAACTCGTAATTCATTTTTTGCTACTATTAATCAGGTTTATTAGCCTGATATCCTCAACACCATCGGGTATAAGTTCCAAAAAAACTTGATGGCTATCGAAGTCCAAAGTTAGGGCGTGTTGCAATTGAAGCAAGCATTCCTGTACCAAATTATGTGTATAATACAATGCCGCCAAGCGGTAGAAAAAGTCGGCTTCCGTTCCATGGAGTTGCACACCCTCGGCCAGCAATAAGGCCGCATCGGTTTGCTTACCTTCTTTCATCAGCAAATCAGCCATATCGATGCGGGCTTCATAATAGCCCTCATCTATTTGTAGAGCATGTTTGTATGACTGCAAGGCCTGTACGATATCACCCATCTTGCCATACACCTCGGCCAAGCTACACCAGTATTCTTCTGAGTCGGGCATGTATTCTAAGGCACGTCGGATGTGAATGATGCTGTTTTCATAATCATCCTCTAGTTCATCACAAATACCCAGCCCATACCAGGCGTCACTCAAAATCGGATCCATTTCGAGGGCTTTGGCATACCACGAACGGGCCTCTGTAATGCGACCCATTTTTTCATGACACACCCCAACGCCACATCGCAACACCGGATTATCAGGCTCTACATCATGTGCCTTGTACATACAATCGAGTGCCTGTACAAAATCCTCCATATTGATATAGGTATTTGCCTTGTTAAACCAGGCAAGGCTGTTTTTGTCGTTGATAAGAATCGCGTAATCAAAAGCATCTATAGCCTTTTCAAACAAGCTGGCCTTGTTATACAAGGTGGCAAGGTTGTACCAGGCCACATCGGAGTAAGGGTCCTTTTCGATCCAGTCTTTAAAAAAACTCACCCCGCTATCCATGTCTTCGAGCTGGTGATAGCAAAAACAAATATCATAAAGCGCTTCGGCATGATCAGGTATGAGGTTCAACACCAACTGTAAGTAGTAGATGGCCGAGTTGTATTTTTTCCAATTGATAAAAACACCCGCCAAGGCATTGTACACCACTTCTACCTGATCCTCCGCAAAGCCCTCCGCCGTTTTAAGGTGCTTTACCGCTTCCTTCGGATTTCCAAGCAAATCGTAAATGCTGCCCCGTAACAAGTACAACTCATAATTCGTGGGCTCAAATATTTCTGCTTGATTCAGAAACTCAAGGGCTTCTTCAAACTTACCATGACTAATGCTGATTTGTGCCCGTTTTACATAAAACAAAGCCGAGTACGGGTTTTGCACCAATCCAAACTCCACCACCCGCGACGCCTGTTCAATATGGCCCTGATGATAGTAGTACTCAAATATCTCTTCTAACTCGTCCGACTCAAAGAAATAGTGCCCCTTGTTGTTTACCATCTCTTCAAAACGCTCAACGGCAAGCAGTAAGTCGGGATCAAAACTATTCAGGAAATCATCGTCGTTGAACATGTATATGGTTTATGTTGACACTTAACTATACCAAGCAAAACGCTTTAGCGTTCAAATTAGCGAATTGAATGTCAACTTACAGCAAAGTTACGATAAAAATTATGCACCACTTGTGTGGAGAATCCGAAGTCTTTAAAAAAATTATTATATAACATAAAACTATAGTACGTATTTTTGCGTAGGTATTGGTTACTAAAAACTCCTTGAAAATGACGACAAAATTCTTTTTCGCCATTCTGCTGGCTGCAACCGCCGGTTTTAGTGCCTCTGTGCAAGCCCAACAAATAGTGGTAGGGGGAGCAACTATGTCGCCCCGAAAAAACATCTTGGAAAACACAGTCCATTCCAATGACCACACTACACTAATCAAAGTAGTTGAGTATTCGGGTATGGTGCTGGAATTGCAAAACAAAGGCCCATTTACCATTTTTGCCCCGGTGAATGCCGCTTTTGATGCTTTGCCCGAATCTACCGCTAGTAAGCTTTTTGAACCGTCACACAAACAGCAGCTTCAGTCGGTGATGCGCTATCACATTCTTCCGGGCAAATATGATTTTAAGCGCCTATCAAAAGCCATTAAAGCCGGAAAAGGCGAAGCGATCATTAAAACGCTCGAAGGAACTGAACTCCGCTTTAGGATGAACGGCAAAAACAACATCACTGTCATCGATAATAAAGGCACTATGGCCAATATCAGCGTTTATGATGTCCACCAATCTAACGGCATCATCCAAGTGATTGACCGGGTATTGCTGCCGAAATAACCCGATTGCTCAGCCCCCTGTTTTTTGATTGCTGAAACCAAGGAGGTTGCTTGTGCGTTAATACTGCAATGAAATTGTCTTTTACCTTTTTTTTACTTTTGACCGGCTTACAACTGTCGGCCTGCCAGGCACAGGACAAACGGACCACACACACAAAAAAACCGCAGATGAGCACTACCGACACCATCAATTTCCAAGGCTTAAGCGAAGAAGAATGGCGACAGCGGCTCGATCCCGAATCGTACCGGGTGCTGCGTCAACACGGTACTGAAAGACCTTATACGGGTGAATACGACCAGCATTGGGCGGCAGGCACTTACGTTTGCAAGGGTTGCGGAGCCGAGCTTTTTACCTCAGCTACCAAGTTTGACGCCGGTTGTGGATGGCCTAGCTTTTACGAAGGCATCGACAAATCAAAAATCAAAGAAGTACTCGACAAAAGCTTCGGCATGATTCGCGTAGAAGTGCGGTGTGCGGGTTGCGATGGACACTTGGGGCATGTTTTTAACGATGGTCCCGCACCAACCGGGCTTCGTTACTGTATTAATTCGGTAAGCTTAGGATTTGTTAAAAAGCAGCCCTAGTGGTTCATGCCTAGAGGCTTCACGGCTTCAACAGCTTTTCGCAGACGATCTCCATCCGGGTAGCTGTGCAGTATACTTTTCCCCTGATGGTCGCCAGCCGACTTGCTTAGCTTTTCACCATGCTCATCAAGTATCAGGGGATGATGCTCAAAACGCATTTGTGAGACCTGTTTCGCACCAATTGCATCTGCCAAATAAAGCTGCTGCAGGCTACTCACAAACAAGTCTTGTCCCCGCACAATGTGTGTGATTCCGTCATGGTCATCGTTAGCAACGCAAGCCAGCTGATATGCAGGTAAAGATGGCTCGTGTGCAGCTTCAGCCTTGCGCTTTACTACAAAATCGCCAGTGTATTCCTGAACCCGGTACTGCTGGGCACGGTCATCAAAAGACAGCATCCCGACTGTAGCCGATTCCGTTACCCTCAAGCGCCACGCATAGGCCGGATCATCCAGCGATAGGCCTTTTTGACGGCAATATCCGGGATATTGGGACAGGCCTGCTAGTTCAGCTCGACTACAGGAGCAGGCGTACACCAATCCTGAAGCGCGCAATTCCTTTAAAAACTGCTCATAAAGTGCGGTTCGCAGCCCTTGCCGATGGTTTTGTAAAAAATCAGCCGCATTCGCCGGGCCAAACGTCCACGTTATACCCAAAATCTTTAGAACGGCAAAAATATCTTCGAGATAGGCCGTTCGAAAACGTCTGCGGTCTAAATCATCGATACGCAAGCGCAGTTGCAAACCATATTGTGTTGCCAGTTTTTGGGTGTATAAAAAAGCGTACACATTACCCAGGTGTAAAAATCCGCTAGGGGTTGGCGCGATACGGGTTTGCAGCCTCATGAGTCGAAAATACAACCGCTTGCGCTAGACTCCTAATCTCTGATGCGAATAAATTTGCGCGTAATGAGTTGGTCGCCGGCATGCAGACGCAGCAAATAATAACCGGGTGCATAAGCGCCAGTTTGTAGCTCAAAACTACTACCCCCTACTTCCCAGCTGTCGAGCATACGGCCGTAGCTGTCCCATACTTCAATAAGGTTTAAAGGCACCGAAGCTGTAACATGCAAAAGTTCACGCACCGGATTCGGATACAAATGCGCAAATCCCTGACGATGCTCGGTGGCCTTCAATTTAAGCAGCACCTGAGCCGGATCAGAGCGTCTGGCACCCTGAACTAAACGATAACTGAAATAGTCATCGCCCACAAAGTCGCGGTTTGGTAAATAGCTAAAGCTGCCGTCGTTTCGCACAAACAACTGGCCATACTGCGGCCATTCATCGAGCTCAATATGGGTCGACGAAAGTACCTCCGGCATAACGTCATTAACAAGCAAGCCATGTACATGGTCAATTTCCAGTATGGTGTTCATTACTCCTGCATACCGATCGCAATAAGGCACTAACCAACCGGGTAAAGCGGGTAAACGCTCCTGCATCACATAATAGCTTTGCTTATAAAATGGCTGCACATCAAGCACATTGGTCCAACTTTCCCACAAATACCGGCTATTGGTGGTTTGTGTTTGATTGCGGTAGTGGCTACTGATGCGAATGCCATCACTAATCGTATCGCGATTAGCACCAAGTTGATGGAGCACCGCCTGGCATCAGGCGCTACCACATTAATGAGGGTCCAAGGCAAGCGTAAACGGAGCTCTCTTCCTTCTACAACTACCGCATGATCGCTCATCAACGGGCTTAAGGGCTCTTTTAGCCGTAAATGCCCGATGTATTGTATCTCTGCCTCACCCGTATTGTTTCGCCATCGCACCAATTTCCAGGCACTGCCTAAACTGCTGATGCTGCGAAACAGCTGTTGCGGCCCCTGTACATTGTGCCATATTCCGTAAGTATCGTAGGCTTCGGTGACGAATAAATCCGCACGGGCATTTGTTATTCGCACTAAAAACTCGACACCATGTGCCAAGGTGTCTCCAAATGGCAACAACCGTTCGCCTAAACTTTCAGCATAGGTATCGAGCGCCAACCAAAGCGTATCGTGGTTGCGTAACGATTCACGCAGCTGCAGTTTAAGGTGAAAAAAAGCAACGTCTGAACTGGCTTCTATGCGGTTTATAGCCGCAGCCGCACCAAAATCTTCAACAACAGTAAATACCGTATCGCGTCGGTAGCCAATCAGACCAAAATTTTGCTCGGCCGACGTAATGTTATGCCAAATAATTCTACTATCGGCAATGTAATCGTTGGGGTCGTTTATCCAGGTACGCTTAAACCACTCATCCATCCAGGCAAAATAAATGCCGCCTCCACCTCCCGCTTGCAAGATGTTTTCAAACAAACGTACACTTTGCGTTCCTTGATCGAGTTCGTTGAGTCCTCCATGATGCATGCCGCTTTGCGCAAAATGAGCAATGCCCCAACTCGAAGGCAAACCAAATTCGGCAATTATAAGCGGCATGTCAGGATAGTGTTCCTTAAGTCGGTGGAGATATCCCAAGTACGAATTCTGACCATAGGCATCATAAAATCCCTGATGGGCAGGCTCAATACTCATAAAATCAGGATAATATGGATAGGCATGATAACTTACAAAAAAACCTGCGGCCGCTTTGCTCAAATCAATAGTGCTGAGATCAATTTTAGCCGTGTCTTCGTAACGATTCTTGTCTGATGGGTGATCGAGCGGATCGAGGGTAGGCCAACTGCTTGCGCTCATCGGACGTTGGGTTTCGTAGAGGTCCCATTCGTAGCTGAACAGGTAGTCGAGCCGTGCGGTGAGCCAGGTTTCGGCCGGATCGGCATTGGTGATGGTTAAGAAGTTACCTTGATGCTGCCTGTCGGCCGGATGTCGGGCATTGGTATTAAGTACCTCATCAGGATATATTTCGCGCCCTATGATGTAGGCCATTAGCCAGGCACTGGCATCGGTAGTAAAGTTGCCAAAGGCCTTTCCTCGGCGCTGTCCTATGCTGATGTCGCCATGTACAGCAGCTACATTTTCCCTGATTTCCTGCTCAAAAAATGGTTCGAGGCTGTAGAGGTCTTCGTCGTAATTCGGGATTTCTTCTTCAAGCCAAACACCCTGCATAAAATAGAGGGGCTTGTTGGGATTGGCCCGGTTAAAACTATCGATAGTATGATAAAATACCGGAAAATGTAGGGTGTACAAGCGTATGCAGTTAAAACCAGCAGCCTGAATATCGGTAAACCAGCGGCTGTAATCCGAAGCATTTGCGCGCAATTCCCCTGGAAAGGTGCCCGGCACGGCAATACCTAAATTAACCCCTTTCACCACAATGGGTACATACTTGCTGCCATTCCATTGGGTAATATGACTGCTGTTGGTACTAAAAGGAAAGACGTTATTATCGCAGTTTTGTGCTGCTGCAGATGCAAACTGCAAACCCAATAAAATACCAAAAAAGAGCCATATTAAACAACATCGATCATGAATCATGCTTGTAAAATACAAACACAACTTAACTTACTTCTATAACTGTCGTTGAATGCGGTTATTCATTCGATAAATAAGCATTCTGTTCATCCGCATCCGAACAAGTAAAGCCGTAGGCTTTTGCTCCTCTGCTTGTCTCGGTAAGAAAATGCATCGGATTTTATGCTGCGAACCAACTAAATAACGGGTAAGCATGGCGGGCTCGGCTGGAAGTGCGTAGCATGCCCCACCAAAAGGCGCTGCAACCTCAGCCTAAGCCTGCAGCTGCTATAGCACTTAAAAAAACAGCTTTTCTGAGGTAAAAGGGTCCAATCATACAGTATCAATTTTTCAACGGCCTTCATTCACTACCCAGCTCGCTGCGTTAAATACTCCAACCATCCGGGGGTCAAAAAGAAAACATTTCTTTGTAAGGCCTGCATTCATGCGGATAAGCAGTAAACGCTTCTCTAGTTTAAACATGCCCTCTGCCTAAATCCCCCCTACCCAATCATACATCTTGCCCACAAAACGCCCAAGGGGCTTAGCCCGAGCGATGCATCATGGATTAAAACCGTAGATCCGGCAAGCGAATTTCTTCGCGGCGTTCAAAATCGTAAAGTGTAAGCCTTCGCATGAGGTAATACGACTGCCAATAGGTACGCAGCATATTGATGTAGGCCTGTCGGGCTATATCCTTTTCCTGCACCGCCAGGTTGAGGTCGGTAATGCTGATTTTGCCAATCAGATAGCGTTCCTTGATTACTTCGAAACGCTTTTGTGCAATGGTATCGGCTTTTCCCGCAACCAATAGCTGGTCTTTGAGCATGTTGAAGCGCATCACCTGCAATACCACTTCCTGCTCAAAATTTATTTCTTCCTGCTGCACATTTACCTCTACCAAATCGCGATTGGCTTCGGCCATGCGAATGCGTGAGCGCGTTACTCCCCAGTTCAATAAGGGTATACTCAATGTGAGGGCCACGTTTTGCTGTTCTTGCGGATTGCGGTACACGTCGCCCAAGGCATTGCCGCGCTGGGTTAAACCAAAATTGGCATTTAAGCCAACACGCACCCCATTATCGCCCCTACTTTGGGCCAGTTGCTGCTCGGCTTCGAGTCGGCGTCTACGGAATTCCAGCACTGCCCGTCTGTTTTTGCGGGCATGTTCGAGCGCCTCTGCGGGATTAAGCTCAAAAAAGCGTGTTCGATAGGGCACGGTTAACGCCAGTTGCTCATTACCCGAAAGGTTTAGGTAGCGTTTCAGGTCTTGCTGCCGCATTTCGAGTTCCAAACGTGTTTCCGCCAGGCGATTCTGTGCATTCAAGAGCGAAAGTTCAATCTGCAGCAAATCGTTTTCCGCTATTTTCCCTAGGGTATATCTTCCTTCCGAAATGCGGTACAGGGTATCGGTATTGCGGAGGTTAAATTGGGCCATACGATAGTTGTCTTCGGCCAGTAGCAATTCAAAATACAACCGTGTTGCCTCCAAGGCTATTTCTTCTAGTTCTTCTACAAAACCACGTTCTGCTTCCTGAAAGCGCAGTGGCTCGGTTTGTCGTTCCCAGCGAAACCGGTTGTAGAACAAATTGTCTTGGGTATAGCTCACCGATACAGGCGTACCCAAGTAAGAGGTGCCGTTTTGTGCGCCCAACAGGTCGATGCGTTGTACACTGCTCGACAAGCTGATGCGACCTCCTGTAAGTGGCACATTTTGACCCAGGTTCAAGTTGGCCTGGGAAGTAGCAAGCGCCCGGTTTACAAAAGCATCTGTTCCATCGGGTAGGGTAATGGGCTCTATGCTCCGGTTGAGGTTGGGTAACACCCCAAATGCCGTAAGCTCGGGTAACATCCCGGCCTTGAAATTCCGGTACCGCCAGTAGTTGTTTTCGTAATTGGTCTTACTTCGTAAGTAGGCTGGCGAACGCATTTGTGCCATGCCAATCACCTCTTGCAACTGCAGCTGTTCTACCTGCTGGGCTTGTAGCCAACCGCCCGTAAGTAAGAGTAAAAACGAACTCCAAATTTTATTCATAACGTAGCGATTCAATGGGGTTTTGTTCGGCAGCCTTGCGGGCCGGACTAATGCCAAATATCAAGCCTACTGCGGCCGAAACGCCAAAGCTGAGCACAACCGAAAAAGGCGAAACGATAGTTTGTATATCCGTAAAAAGGGTAATTGACCACGACATCAGCAAGCCAAGCAGTACGCCCAACAAGCCTCCGACCAAACTAATAAGTACTGCCTCGAACATAAACTGTGCAATCACGTCTTTTTTTGTAGCTCCTAATGCCCTGCGGGTGCCTATTTCACGGGTTCGCTCAAGCACCGACGCCAGCATAATGTTCATTATCCCTATACCCCCTACCAGCAGTGAAATGCCGGCAATGGCACCCAGCACCAAATTAAAAATGTCTTTGGTGCGCTGTTGTTGCTTCAATAGTTGTTCGGGTATGCTTATTTCGAAATCGATGAGCTCATTATGCCGGCGCTGCAACATACGCAAAAGCACATCAGTGGTGGCTGCGACCTGTTCACTTTCGGCCACCTGAACCACCAAACGATCGAGTTGGTGGTAGTTTTTGCGCTTTTTACCTTTTCCTTCTTCATCATCATCATCGGAAATCACCACCGACCCGCCATTGATAAAAATCACATCGTCATCGTTGTTGTGCAATACCGAGGCCCGGTTGATGTACCTGCTCAAGACGGTTTTTATGGGAACATATACATCCGAGTTGTAATCGCGAATACCCAAATTGGCAATGGCCTTTTCCGAAACCGCGGTTTCTTCGAGCACACCCACTACCTTAAGCCATTGGTTTCCGGCCTTAATAAAGCCTCCCAAAGCAGGCTCCGTATTAAAAAACCGCTTGGCAATGGCTGCTCCTACAATACAAACTGCTTGACCCTTTTGTAGTTGTTCTTCAGTAAAGCCACTGCCTTCACTGAGCTTCAGGTTCGCAATGCCGAAATAAGCCGGCTGAACTCCTACCACCCTGCTGCTACGTTTAATCCCCTCGCGTATCAGGTCAACTTCTTGTACCACCTCCGGGCTCACGGCCAATACAGTAGGAATAACCTTTACAATGGCTTCGGCATCCGACAAATGCAAACCCCGACTAAACCGCGTAGGCTGTTGCGTCTGACCAAGCTCTTCTTCTTTTTGCTCAAAAACCGATTGGATTACAATATTATTTACGCCCACGAGCCTGATTTGCTCCAAAATCTCTTGCCTGGCCCCATTGCCAATGGCGAGCATAGCAATCACCGCCGCCACACCAAAAATAATGCCCAGGGCGGTAAGCATGGCCCGTACCCGATTGGCTCGCAAGGCCGCAAGGGCAATTCCCAAATTGGCCAACATACGCGCTTTGCTAATCTGGTTCACGGCTGCTTGGTTTCGGCCGGGCTAGCCGGCAATAGTTTTAATGGTTTACCCTCAAAAGCGGCCGGACGATTAAGCAAAATGCGGTCGCCTTCTGTTAAACCGGCCACCACCACCACTTCGTTTTCGTTACTTTCGCCCAGTTTTACCTGCACTCGCTCAGTTTGCAAGCCCTGCCGCCTATACACTACTTGCTTGCCTTCTTCTGCAAATACCGCCTCTAACGGGATAATGAGGGTATCGGCAATGGTGCTGGTGACGATGCGATTGGCCGTCGTCATCCCCGGACGAACCGTGCTGTCGTTTTCGAGTAGTTCAATCACCACTTCAAACACTTTCGCATCGGTATTGCCGCGCTGTTCACCCACATTGGCCACCTCTATCACCTCGCCCTTGAGGTCGAGGTCAGGAAAAGCATCAAGCCCAACCCGCACCGCCTGCCCCTTTTTAAGCTTACGAATATCTACCTCATTGACATAGGTTTTTGAAAGCATAACCCGAAGGTCGGGCAAAGTAGCTACCGCCGGATCCCATGGGCTTATCGAAGACCCTACCTTCTTTTTGCTGCCACCCCATTCGCGCATATAAATAACCATACCCGCCATTGGAGCCGTTATTATAAACTCACGACTCACTTCCTGTAAGCTGCTCATTTTATTACGAACCTGCTGTAAATTGGCTTGCGATTCCGCCATCTTGGCTTCCGCTTGTAGCTTTTTTACCTTGTAGTTCGATTTGGCTTGCTCTAAATCGCGGCGCCCTTTTTCCAAATCCAGCTCAGCCTGCCGAATGATAGCCGGTGGCTCAAAACGCGATTGTTGCAACGTGATTTCCTTTTGTTGTAGCTGAAACTCCAGATTCAGCAGTTCATCGCGCGCCGAACGTAAACTCAAGGTGGTATCGAGTTCAACTTGCAGGTATTGCGATTCGGCCTTTTCAAGCTCGGCACCCGTATCACGAATGCGGTTGCTGATTTCAGTCTGGTCAAGTGCCGCTACATAATCACCTTCTTCCACCAAGCTGCCTTCGGGAACCAAGTCCTGAATTTTAACCTGCCAAATACCAATGCGGCGCAATCCTTCGGGGCCATTGATATTTTCCGAATTCTTAGCCAACAACTCTCCGGCACTAAAAACAATACTTTCAAAGGTGCCTCTCCGTACCTCGGTTTCGAGTTGCTCGTCGGTTTGTACGGGTTTGATAAACATCCGATACAAACCAAACAACACCAATACAGCCAATAAGCCGAGGGTAATTTTAATCAGGTTAGATCTTTTCATAAGCAATGGGTGGCACTAATATAAAAAAGTGAATCTTGTTTAGCTTGAACAAATCCCTATCAATAATACTTTTAACACAATTTGCATTCTTGGTTCAGAAGAGCATTTCACGACACAGCGCCAAAGAGCGGGGCAAATGAAAACCGGGTAAGTGCAATTGATACATGCGCATCAAGTCATCGAGGTAAGGCGCAGCGGGCGTATCTCCCTCGTTCCAGGCGTCTCGATTGAGCAGTACCCAACAAAAACGAGCGGTTTCGGGCGAAGCATAAACCGAGCGTTCATCGCGTCGCATTTCAAAAATGCCTTCGCTCAGATTCAGCCAGCTCAAAGGCTGATACCCGCTGGCATCGGGCTGAAACCCCAGCCAACTGGTCAATCGGGTAAGTAGCGCCAAGGCCGCCAAACCAGCATTTTCGCTTTGGTCTAACAGTATAATCTCCTGTTGAAACCAATGAAAAAGCGGCTCTTGGGCTTCTTCTTCACGTATTGCACGATTAAAACATTCGGCCACCAATCCGGCTGCCATGGCATGCAGGGGCTCCGACTGCAATCGCTCATGCATGGGAAACACGTGCAATTCGCCTACCCGCTGCAGTCCACCGCTTGGCTTGTAATACGCCTCCAGGCTCAGTAAATTTAATGGCTGCAACATAGCCGAAGTAATGCGGGCCTTAGGCTTCCGCACCCCATTAATTACATACGATTGCATGCCCAGCGTATCTGTAAACATACGCACTACCACGCTGCTATCGCTGTAAGGAGTTGTGCGTAAAACTATGGCGCGTAGGCTATTAAGCATCTTATTTCAAAAACAAGATCTTAGCGGCAACCGTCTCTTCCCCAAAATCAGAAGTTGCCAACACCAGGTAAACGCCGCTGTTCACTTTGCGGCCGTTAACATCGCGGCCATTCCAGCTAATTTGCCCACCATCGGCCCGTGTCTGAAAAACCAGATTACCGCTAATATCGGTAATCTTAATCCATGCATTGGTTACCAACCCACTTACCGAAACCAATCCATCATACTCTGGCCGTACCGGATTGGGGAAAACCTTCACATCGGTATGGGTCAACCGCCCTTCGGTAGCGGTTCCCCGGTAAGAAATAATCCCCCAATCAGTACCGATAAACACCTCACCCGTTTCGGGATGTATGGCCAATGAGGTGATGATGTTCGACAATAAAGGGCTGTTTTCTCGGGTAAAGTGGTGTATTTGCTGGGTACCGTCGGCCGAAAACAACCATAAACCGTTGGCCGTACCAAACCATTTGCGGTCGGCACCGTCAATGGCAATAGCGGTGATAACCTCATTGCCTAGTAAAAAGCCCACGAATTGCTCTTGTTGAATTCGTATTTGTTGCGCATCAAAGCGGTCACGAAAAACAGCATTCGGATTGAAGAATACAGCCGGTCCTTCGGTGGTGCCTATCCAAATCGCACCATTCTTGTCCTTGGCCATGCAGTTTACCTGCGGACTCGGCAAACCTCCCTGCCCCTCAACAGCCACTACCGATACAAACTGATTGTTCTCTCGATTGAGCACCATAATCCCTCCTCGTCTGTTTCGCACCCATTTATTGCCACTATTGTCAACCAACATGTCTACTACCTCGTTGTTCAAGCCCAGGCTGTAACTTTGCCAGCTACCATCGGCTCTACGTACCGAAATAGGCAAGCCTGCCCCATAATTACTTACCCACAGCTGGCCTTGATTATCAAAATCGAGCCCACCTACCCGGGTTTGGCCAATGCCAGTATTCGGATCAACACTTCCTGCAATGTATTCGAGCGATGAATTGGAGGGGTCATACACTTGTTCCACCGCTCCATTGCGCAGCGCTACCAGGCCTTTTCCCCAGCTAAGCAGGTAACGCATGTCTTGTCGGTTCGGATCAAACCGCACCTGCATGATGTCGAACATGTCTTGCACACCGGTAAGGTTAAAGCGATTATACGCTCCCCAGCGTTCATTTTCAAATACAAAGGCCCCGTCGGAATTAAAGAGGTTAGAAAAAACCGACGTAATGCCCCCTGCGGCTACCATTACGCCAGCAGCCGAAGCGTCCATTTGTATGGCCGAAGCTGTGGCAGGTCCATTTGGCAGTAATTGATTTGCGAAGCCTTCCACAAAACGAAACAATCCGCCTCCATTGTCGGCCATCCAAATATCGCGCCCATCGTACACCGCCATTACTGCCTCCCGCACCCGCTCATCGCCAAAAGTGCCACTGAACGACAAATCGGGACGAATGTTCATGGCACGAAATATATTGGTAACAATAAAGTTGTTTTTGCGCACCGTCATGCCAGTATTCACAAAGCCTTCGTTGAGCACAGTATCGAGCCAAGTACCCTGACGGTAGCGGTGCAACTGATCGCCGGTAATGGTAAAAACATCGTTATTGAAAACGGCCACATGGCGCAGGCGTGTGCCACGAAAGCGGCTTTCCGGCTGCCAAAACGAAAAGTTCGAAAGGTTAGGTGCATTTAGAGCGGCTATAAAGAGGCCGCTGTCGGTTGCTGCATAAAAATTTTGCCCATCATCGTCGAGTGCATACACCTGTAAATTGCTGGCATTAGGGCCAATGATAAAGGTATTTCGTATTTCAGACCGCTCCAAATCGAGCTCAACAATACCAAAGGCACAGCTGAGGTAGGCAAAACGGCCACGTAGGTGGATGTGATTGATGCGTTTAAGCCCGGGTATATTTGCCCGAACGATAGCGTCAATCATGGTAAAACGTCCTTTGCGCATCAGGTCGATATTGCCCGACTCGTAAGTAATGATGAGGGTTTTGTACTCCTCACTATAGCGCAAGGCGGTGATGCCTTGGTCGGTCATGCCATCGATGCGCGACAGGCTACGCAGGCTTTGGTCTTCACGATCGTATACAAACATGGCTTGGCGCGTACCACAATACACGGCTTCATCAGTGCTTTCTACGGCAGTGGCAAACGCATAAGGCAGGTGCACGCGCCATTGTCCTACCGGTATTTGGGCCTGCAGTGCGCTACATAAAAAAATCAGGCTGAGGCAGAATAAGATAATTCTCGTCATCAGGAACAAAACTAATGCAAATGAACGTGAATGGCATGGCTTTTATTGGCCGGTATCAACCAACCCGTCTGCAAATGGCCTGCTTTTTCAAGGGAACGATTCAACAGCCCCTTTCGTTTAAACCGCATGGTGCTTCTCCTCTCGGATAGAAATGCCTACCTTTGACACTTCTTAAAAAAATCGCCCCCACCGGCATGAGCGATGCTATTAAACACGAGTGCGGAATTGCACTTCTTCGGCTAAAAAAGCCCATCTCCCATTATCACGAAAAATATGGATCGGCCCTTTACGGCCTCAACAAGTTGTACCTGCTCATGGAAAAGCAGCACAATCGGGGGCAGGATGGGGCAGGCATGGCCAGCATCAAACTCGAAGTACCGCCAGGCGAACGCTACATCAGCCGAGCCAGAAGCGTGCATGCACAACCCATCAAAGACCTTTTTTCACGCATTTACGCCAACTTCGAAGAAGCCAAAGAAATTGACCCTGCTGTATTTAGCGATGTAAATCGCATGCAACGCGAATTGCCTTATATGGGTGAGTTGCTGCTGGGTCATCTGCGTTATGGCACCCATGGCAAAAACACCATAGAAGCCTGCCATCCGTTTTTGCGTCAAAACAATTGGAAAACCCGTAACCTGGTAGTGGCCGGCAACTTCAACATGACCAATGTAGAAGAGCTCTTTAACCAATTGGTAGCGCTAGGACAACACCCCAAAGAAAAGGCAGATACCGTAACGGTGATGGAAAAAATCGGCCATTTTCTCGATGAAGAAAACGACGAGCTGGTGGCCCGATACCGGAATGAAGGGCTCGATAAACTAGGCATTCAAGAGCGAATTGCCCATGAAATAGATATTGTGCGGATCCTCAAACGCGCTTCTAAATACTGGGATGGGGGCTACGCCATGGCAGGCTTGTTGGGGCATGGCGATGCATTCGTTTTGCGCGACCCGAATGGAATCCGACCCGCTTATTTTTATGAAGATGAAGAAGTATGCGTGGTGGCTTCGGAGCGTACTGCCATTCTAACTGCCTTTAATGTGCCCGTTGAAAGCATTAACGAAATTAAACCCGGTCATGCCCTCATCATCCGTAAAAACGGACAGCTGAGCATGGACGAGATCCTCAAAACGCAGAAGCCGACCTACTGCAGTTTCGAACGAATTTATTTTTCGCGGGGCAACGACATTGCCATTTACAAGGAGCGCAAAAAACTAGGCGAATTGCTGGTTCCAGCCATCCTGAAATCGGTAAATGCCGACCTGAAAAACACCGTGTTCAGCTACATTCCCAATACCGCTGAAACTGCTTTTTACGGTATGGTGAAAGGCGTAGAGGATTATCTCGACCAACATAAAGCCGAAATCATCCGGTCTAACGAACCGATGGACGATGCCCGCCTCGAACAACTACTGTCACTGCGTCCTCGGGTCGAAAAAGCCGCCATCAAAGACGCCAAGCTGCGAACCTTTATTACCGACGACAGTCAACGCGACGAGCTCGTGGCCCATGTATACGACACTACATACGGCATCCTCGAGCCCGGAAAAGACAACCTGGTTGTTATCGATGATTCTATCGTACGCGGCACAACCCTCAAACAAAGCATCATCACCATCCTGGGCCGGTTAAAGCCACGCAAGATTGTGATTGTAAGTTCGGCCCCACAAATCCGATATCCTGATTGTTACGGCATTGATATGAGCCGGATGGGTGAATTTGTTGCCTTCCGCGCCGCCATCGCCTTGCTCGAAGAACGCGGCATGTGGAACCTTATCAACGATGTGTATTTGCTTTGTAAAAGCCAGGAAAAGCTGCCGCCTCATCAGATTGTTAACCATGTAAAGAAGATATATGACCAGTTTAGCGATGAGGAAATCAGTAGTAAAATCGCCCAATTGGTAACTCCTGAAGGATTTGATATTCCTGTAGAGCTGATTTTCCAAAGCATTGAAAACCTGCACCATGCCACTTCGCATGCCGGCGACTGGTACTTCAGCGGCAATTATCCAACGCCCGGAGGCAACCGCGTAGTGAATAAGGCCTTTATCAATTACATCGAAAAAAACAACCAACGCTCTTACTAAGGCCAATAAAAAAGAGGCTGCTGAAGTCAGGCAGCCTCTTCTGTTAGGAGGTTTAGCTACCCGAAGGCACCTTGTACAAATATATACAAAAGTGTAAACCAATACAAGCGATTTTGTAAACCATGTTGTCGCCTGCTTAGGTCATTTTTGACAACATGAAACATGCAGGCGAGTTGGTTAGGTCAGTAGTTCGCGAAAGGGGTATTTCTGTGAGCGAGCTGGCACGCCGTTTATCCCGCAGTCGGCAGTTTATTTACAACCTTTATCAGCGCAAATCCATTGATACCGCCATTTTGCACGATTTGCGGGCTATCCTCAACTATCCCTTTACCGAATTGCTGGGTCAAGAAAGCGGTTATAAAACATATTCGGGCGATTACCTGAGTGAAAAGGCCTATGTCGATATTCAAGACGAATTAAAAACCCTACGTACCGAAATGCAAATGTGGAAAGACAAGTATATGGAGCTTTTGGAGTTTACCAACCAGCTGCTGGTGGCCCGCGATAAAGGGAAAAAATAGGGGGCGGCACGCAGGCGGCTGCTTCTCCCCCCACCGCCTTTCGGCTTACTTCAGCAACTGATAGGCAATCAAACTGGCCAGGTAGGCCAATCCGGTCATATACACAAATTGTAAGGCCGGCCAGCGCCAGCTTTTGGTTTCGCGCCAGGTAATGGCCAGCGTACTCATGCACTGCATGGCAAAGGCATAAAATAGCAGCAGGCTAAAGGTTGTAGCCATTCCATAGAGCGGCTCGCCGGTTTGTGGGTGAATATCGGCCTGCATGCGGTCGCGTAACGAGGATTCTTCGAAATCCTCACCACCCAAACTATAAATGGTTGCCATAGTTCCCACAAAAACCTCACGAGCAGCAAAGCTCGTTACTAACGAAATGCCTATCTTCCAATCGAAGCCCAAGGGAGCAATGCCCGGTTCCATCCATTTGCCCATGCGGCCGGCATAAGAATATTCCAGCTTAAGTTTACCCAATTCGTTTTCCAGTTCTGGAGGCAAGTCGCCATCTATCCTTTCGTGCGCAAATTGCGCTTCAAGTTTTTCAAAATTATCGCCGGGACCAAAGCTGCTCATAAACCACAGCACAATGCTGATGAGGATGATAATTTTACCCGCACCAAACACAAAGGCTTGGGCCTTATCGATGAGGGTAAGACCAACATTTTTCCAGCGCGGAAGCTGGTAAATAGGCATCTCGAGCAAGAAAAACGAGCTGTTTCGCTCCCGAATAAACCACTTCATGACCATGGCTGAGCCAATGGCTGCCACAAAACCTAGCAGGTAAAAGCCCATCATCACCAAACCTTGCAAATTAAACACGCCTAAAACGGCTGTATCAGGCACGCTCAATCCAATAAGCAATGTATATACCGGCAGCCGGGCGCTGCAACTCATCAAGGGCAACACCATAATCGTAAGTATCCGCTCTTTCCAACTATTGATGCTCCGTGTGGCCATGATGCTGGGCACCGCACAGGCATAACCGCCTATAAGCGGCACCACCGACTTGCCGTTTAGGCCTACCTTACGCATAAGCTTATCGGTTAAAAAACTTACCCGGGCCATATAGCCGGTTTCTTCGAGTATGGCCAAAAACAAGAACAACAATACAATTTGGGGTACAAATACCACCACCCCTCCCAGTCCGGCCAACACCCCATTTACCAACAAATCGGTATACCAGGCATCGGGCAAATGCGCGCTACCCCAGGCACCCGTGCGGTTAAAGGCCGATTCAATAAGCTCCATGGGCCAACTCGCCCAGGCAAATATGGCCTGAAAAATGAAGAAGAGTATGCCCAAAAACACGAAATATCCCCAAAAAGGATGTAGCAACACCCGGTCAATCCGCTCGGTACGCGATTTGCCTTCGGCTGTTTTGTTCCGCTTTTCAATGGTCCCCAACAAGCCGGCAATCTGCTGGTATCGATGTACGGTTTCGCGGGCCTGCAGCTTGTTAATATCTAATTCATGCCGGGCAATTAACGCATCAATTTTTTGATGCTGATGCTTACTCAAACCCTGCAGATGATCATGATTACATAAGTAAATAAAGGAGCGGTAGGATGGCGATTCCTGATTAATGGCTTGCAAATCGGCCAAAACCGCTTGAACCTCCTCAGTAGGCAAATAAAAAGGCAAGGGCTTAGCCGCTTCTGTACGACGAATAAGTTGCTTAAGCTCCTCAATGCCTTCGCCTTTACGCGCATTGGTGGCCAATACAGGAATACCTAAACGGCTTGATAAGGCAGAAAGGTTTAATTCAAACCCTTGCTCCCTAGCCAAGTCCATTTTATTCACCACCAACGCAGTAGGCAGGCCCAAATCAACAATTTGGGTTATAAAAAGCAGGTTTCTGCGCAAATTAGTAGCATCAGCAACCACAACCACCATGTCGGGATGATCAGGATTATGCTTGTCGAGCAATACATTAAAAGTTACCTGCTCATCTTCGGAGCGTGGATACAGGCTGTAGGTGCCCGGTAAATCCACAAGTTCAGCCAGGTGCTTGTCGCCAAAGCGCAAAAAGCCACTTTTTTTATCGACCGTTACCCCGGGAAAATTGCCCACTTTTTGGTTCAGGCCGGTGAGCACATTAAAGAGCGACGACTTCCCGCTATTGGGATTGCCTACCAGCGCAACTTTTATCGTTTTCTTCACAACTGCACAAAATTCGGTCGCAATTCTACCTCAATGGCCTCGGCCTCGTCTTTACGCAGGGCCAGCTCGTAGCCAAGCACTTCTACCGCAATAGGATCGCCAAGCGGCGCAATACGCTTCACGCGTATCAACTCGCCGGGCAAACAGCCCATTTCCAGCAATTTATTGGCTACTGGATGATCGCCCAAACGGGTAATCTCCCCTACTTGACCGCTATGAAGCTTACTGAGTTGCAAGGTTATTTAGAATTGTTTTAAAAAGGCAAAAGTACATAAGCCTGCATAAAGTTCCAGCATTCCCGAAGATTTTAGTGAAAATTGTCCGGTTTATTTGCTGCATATAGGCACTACAGCACGTGCAGAAAAGGACTGCTTTTTCTCACCGCGGAGATTCTGTGTTGACTTGCAAGCTTTTTTCTGCAATTTTGTTTTTTTAAGGCGGCTTTATGCCAGCCTGT
>JBKBSO010000025.1:0-28231 GCA_046291695.1 Bacteroidia bacterium | reverse complement strand
CACCCTTTTTTCACTTACCTCACGGTATGAAATTCGATGAATTTTTTTATTGAGACAAACATAGGAGGCGCAGAGGGACTCTCTTCCGGTGACAAGCTTCAACCAAACTGATTGGCTCACTGCAAACCCAATCACCGTTTCGCTGCAGAACCCGGCGACAGCCAGGCGCGAGGCAACGGAGCCTTTTGACTCATAAGCTTCGCTTATTCGTCGGAGGCCGCTGAGGCCGATACTCCGCGTCCTCCGCTGGAAATGCGAAGCATGCACCAGCAAAAGGCTCCGCTGCCTCGCGGCCTGAAGAAGCTACTAGTAGCACTGAAAGAAAAAGCTGTTTAAAGACACTGCAGCTAAAAATCCCATGCCCGGGTTGAGGTGGAATTGGAGGTGCTGGGGTTTCCTTATTTTCTGTGCCTGACTTAGGCCGGGCAGCCCTACCAAAACAAAGACAACAAGAAATTGGAATATTTTTGAGAAGGAAGACATCAGGTGTAGGTTTAGATACTGAACGCATCCATGTTGCTGTATATTGCCTTTAAAGGTGCGTCAAAGTCCTGCTTCAATCATCAAAACCGCTGCAATTCCTTCACTTCTCCCGGGATTAAGCCACCCACTTCCAAATTCCCAAACCGCACCCGCACCAGCCGCAGTGTTGGAAAGCCTATGGCGGCGGTCATTTTGCGGACCTGGCGGTTTTTACCTTCGCGCAAAATGATTTCGACCCAACTGGTGGGAATTAGCGCCCGGTAACGGATGGGCGGTTGGCGCTCGGGCAAAGGCGGTGCTGTTGCCAAGACCTTGGCTTTGGCCGGTAGCGTATGGTAAGGCTTTTTATTGACTTTGATAGACACACCCTTTCGCACTGGCTCCAAATCGGCATCGTTGATTTGCCCTTCAACCTGCACCCAATAGGTTTTTTCGATGCCCTGCCCCAACAGCCGTTGATTTGCGCTGCCGTCGTTGGTCAGCAAGAGCAGGCCTTCGCTGTCTTCGTCGAGCCGACCTACGGGATAAACATCTTTCGGGAAATCGTACAGGCTTCCGAGTCCCAGCTTCCCTTCCACCGGTGTGGTAAATTGGCTAAGCACGCCAAAAGGTTTGTAACAAATAAAATAGCGATAGGCCATGTGCAAAAAAACGAAAAAGGCTGCATCAAACGACGCAGCCTTTTTCGTTTTTAGCAGAAATCGGTTAGAAACCTACCGCTGCTTCGAGCATGAAGCCATTGAAGTTGCCTCCTGCAAAACGGTTGGCAGCTGGGTAACCGTTGTAGTTTTGGTTCACATATTCACCCTTGAACATGATGTTTCTGGTGAGGAACCAACCCGCACCCACTTGCACCCGATCAACCGATACTTGCTCGGCACCGGCACTGGCCAAAGTGCCACTCACCTGGTTGTAACGACCGCCAACAAAGAAGTTTTCGGTTTTGCCAAAACGATAGATGAGTTCACCAGCCACTTGCTGTACGCTACGGCTGCTGGTTTCGGCATGGGCACGTCCGTTTGAAGCTTCATAAGTACCGAAGAATTCAAAACCTTTCCACTTCACAAAAGGATTGATCATAAAGGCAGTCACCTGATCGTTAAAACCGGGAATAAACTGACCTGAGAGGTGTGGACTAGCGGTTGAGGCCAGGATGTTTTCCATGGCAAAATAGTAGCGTGAGCCAGCGCGGTCGCCATCATACAAGAAGCTACGAGCAGAACTGCCGGTGTGATAAACTGAACCGGTCAGGCGTAAGCGTAAATCTTCGTTCATTTGCTTGTCGTAGCCAAATTTACCATAAAAAGCCGGTAAAATACGGGTATTGGGGTCGTTGGGATTATTTGGCCCGGGGACTACCAGCCCTTTATTTTCGCCACTGGTCATGGCCAACATGCCTATCCAGCCATTATTTTGGAAAATGATTTCGGAACCAATCTGTGTATCGAAAGCGTCGAGGATATAATTGCCTACAAAAGGTTGGTACATGCCATTGCCATTATCGGCACGGCGGAATTGGGCATCGCCATAGTTGATTTGCATTTGGCCTACGCGAATGGTGAGGTACTGCATGGCGTTATCGATGGCAGCCGATTTAAGGAATGGCAGCTTATCGAACTGAATAAAGCCCGCTTTTACCCAAGTTTCGGGGTGGTGTCGTGATGAAAGGTAGGTCACCAGGTTCATGCGCACCCCATCGGCCAACTGTACATCGATATTTAGGTTGGCAGTAGCCAGGTTAAATCCAGGCGTAATTTCACGCAGTTGATTTAAGTTCTGCGGTGGTGTGGCCGAGTTCATGTTGGGCAAGGCACTATTGCTATGTCGTATACCTTGGTAGGTTTGGCTAAAATGGCCTCCTACCCTAACTTTAAGCCCGGTGTACGCCACAGAGTCTTCTTTCGGCGTTTCGAACATGTGAATACCCGTTTGATCGTAAGGCCGGAAATACTGGATTTCGGCCTGTTGCGCCATTACCGATGAACTAAGCATACCCAGTACGCCTAATCCGAACAAGGAAAGATTTTTCATAATGATGAGATTTGATGATTTGTGGTTTATTTATTTAGAATTACGCTGAATGCGATGCTTATTTCGTCGCCTGTGCGGATAGTTCCCAAGAGTGCTGTAGGCGCCTTAATCTTATAATTCGACATGTTCAATTGATGCGAACCCCAAACCTCTACCTCATTGTTGGGTAGCTGCCTGGCAAAAACATCCATCTGCACCTGGCGGGTTGCACCTGCAATGGTTAGGCTGCCCTCGGTCTTTAATTTTGAAATTTTATTCGGCTGTTCTTCAATTTTTACCTGACGCAATTGGTAACGTATCACCGGGTGCTTAGCTTCTTGAAGTGCTTCACGCGTTTTCGAATCCATCACACTCCCTTTATCACTCCTTATGCTGGCTACAGGTACACTTAGCTGCACCATGCCCACTGAACTTACATATCCATTTAACAATTCTAATTCTGCTTGCAAATCAACTCGGGTAACATTCGTCGACCAATCATGCAAATTGGAGGTTCCCGAAATGGTCATTTGATGAGCGCGGTTCTGAAATCTCTGAACACCCATCCATGAAATACTCAGCAATGCGCCCAATAAGAGCATCCAAAATTTATTCATAGCGTTTGTAGATTTATCATTTCGGGTATAAAGATATATTTATCCTATATATGAGCCAAATTAATTTTAGACTTTTTTATCTACAACATCCTATTTTACTGAAATACAGCCAATTCCGAACCATCTGTCCAGGCATACACCATGCTCGGATGGGAATCGAGGTGATAAATTTCGCCTTTGGCCGAAATGCCAATGGCGCCAGCAAAGCCGTCGTAGGCCTTCATTTCGCTGAAACTTTTATAAAACGCCTCATGAATGGCCAGGCCATCGGTTACCCGCGTTACAATTTTGGTGGCCAAGGCTGCCGAAACAATGTCTTCACCTACCCCGGTACAACTGATGCCGCAATGGGCATTGCAATAATTACCGGCTGTGGTGGCCGAATCGGAAATGCGGCCTACCATTTCAAAGCCTTTGCCTCCGGTTGAGGTTGCCGCTGCCAAGGCCCCGCTGGCATCGAGCGCTACACAACCAACCGTACCGCTGCCCGTGCCGGCCAATTTTTGTGCATATTCGCGTTTGCGCTGCTCGGTGCGTACGTCGTACACCTTAAAGCCGTTACGACGCGCAAAAACTGTAGCCCCTTCTCCTCCCAATACGCGGTCGTCGTAATCGAGCAGCAATTCGGCTACTCGAATGGGATTTTGAACCTCCTGTATATTAATGACCCCGCTGAATTTTTGACTGATGCCATCCATGATGCTGGCACTCATGCGTACTTGTCCGTCGCTCTGAATTTGCGAACCAGTTCCTGCATTGAACAGAGCATCGTTTTCGAGCAGTTCATTGGCGTACACCACCGTTTCGAGCGCCGTATGATTGAGCAGATAGGCATGCGCTTTTCTGGCAATGGCCGTGAGGGCATCTTGTTTGGCCTTTTTGGTCGCCGCGTCGGTATGCGACTCGCTAAAAAAGCCGCCGTGTATGATGAGTTTTGGTTGAATCATAAGTTATTGCCTTGCAAGGCACGCAAAAATGTGAATTAATCTGCTTTATCGTACTTTAAAAGTATCGCCTGCCGAAAGAATTTGTATTTCTAAACGCTGGCTGCGGAGCAAAGTCCCCGCTGCTGGAAGCGACTTCTTTTGCCTGAACAGCACCACCTGGGCTTGGCCTACTACCGTTGCCTTGCCGCGGTGCACCCAAATGGCTGTCGATTCGTCGATACCAATGCCGAGCAGCGCTGGCTGTTCAATGACCAGACTGATGAGGCGGTTGTAACGTGAGCGTCGTATGAAATGCTGATCGATTACGGCTTGCTGTAAAAAACCATAACCTGCAGCGGTTTCTACATTCGCAGCTTGCAAGGCCGAGTAGGTTTCTTCGTAATCGGCCTTGCGCAACTGATTGCCTGTAATCATCACCTTGCTCATGATGGCTGCACCGGCACTGGTGCCTGCAATGAGTGCCCCTCCTTGGTAGGCTTGGTGCACGGCCTCTACAATCCCCAACTGTCGCGAAGCCTCCATCAGCCGGTTTTGATCGCCTCCTGTAAAATAGATGAGCGCCGCCCCGCGCAGGCTGTCGAGCTGTTGCACGCTGGCTGGTTGTTGTTGCCCTACAAACATGCCCTGTACTGCATGCCAATTGGCTTTTTGAAAGCGTTGGCCTGCAAAATAAACGGCCGAATCGGGCTCTTCACTGGCCATAGGCAAAATGATGGCGTAAGCACCTGGTGTATGGTTCACGCGTTGCAGCATTTGCTCCATCAGTTCGGGGGGAATAGCACCTCCACCGATGATAAACAAACCTCCCTGGGCCCACAAACTGATGGGACCCAGGAAGGCAATGATGAAACTGACTAATTTAGACATAGGCAAATCCCCCCGCCCAATGCGGTTAGGGGCTATTTTTTTATTGAACAATCAAACGTGCCATGGCATCGCCCGAAGCTGCCTGCACCCGCATCACATACATCCCCGGCTTGAGGCTGCGTACATCTACAGCATGTATCTGGCCATCAACCACTTCGCTGAGTTGCTCGGCAAGTACCAAACGCCCCTGAATGTCGCGCACTTCAAGCTTTACCGCTCCTTCGAGCCCATTCAAGGCCACAAAGGCCGTTTCTTTGGCGGGGTTGGGATACAGCTGCAAGGCCGAACGCTTGCCTGGCTCTGCTACCGAAATGTTGGCGTTGTACATGAGCGTGATATTGTCGATGAACAAACGGTCGCCACCCGGATCGGGGGTGTTGTTTTGGAATGCAAAATAAACGGTAAGGCCATTTAGCTGGCTGGGCAAAGGGAAATTCACGGTTTCTACCTCGCGTGAGGGCGCCGGATTGGTGAGGTGGTTGCCTTGGCCCGGAATGGCTTCAAAGGCCGCTACATTCAAATTGGGCTCCGTGGGCGGGGTGATGGAAGCATAGATGGTATAGTTGTCGCGGAAACTGGCCGACCCACGCGACATGGCCTGAAAACGCAATACGTTGCCCGATGGCCCGAGTGTGATGGCGGGGAGCACCACCCAACGGTTGGTAACAGCGGGCTGTGGCGCCAAATAAGAGGTGGATGCCATCACCCAAGTAGAAAGCGGATCGCTGCTGTTGGTGTTTTCAAAGCTGGTGTTGTTGTTCCAAGCTGCATCGGTTTGCCGAACCACCCAAGCATCTTGGCCGTATCCGGGCGAACCTGCCGGATCGGGCGCTGCACCATCGATATTATAAATCTTATAGCCGGTTGGTAAGCTTGGGGTGGTACCGTTTGTATTTTCAAAGTCTTCTTGATATACAATGGTAAAGCCCCCCAAGGGATCGGGCAATACGGTAAAGGTATCGCTTGGGCTCGAAGCACTGAGGTTATCGCCGCTCAGGCGCGACACAATGAGCCGAACCCCGGCTTCGGCAGTATTGTAAGTAAGTCCGCTGATGGTTACAGCGCCTGAACCTGCGGCTATGGTATCGCGCACCACGCCACCCAGCGTGCCATTTCCGGCATTCAGGCTGGCCTCCACAATGGTTGCCGCTGTTACCACACCGGGCTGATTGCTGGCACTCACGGCTTGTACTTGTACTTGAAAGGGGCGATTTTGAACAATGCCTGCGCCACTGATTGGGCCCACCGAAACAATGCTCAGGCCGGTTGCTGGAATCAAAAGCGGATCGCCCTGGATGTTCAGATTGTCGATGGCCACACTCAAACGACTGCCTACCGGAATTTCTGAAAGGCTGTAAATCAACCAACGTACTTGTACTTCGGGTTGGTTGTTGGCCGCTGCGGGCAAAACCAGGTTCGACAATACCATCGAATCGCCACGCACGGCAAAACTGTCGGTGCTGAAAAGCCCGTTGGGCACATCGGTAAACGCGCCTGAGGTACCTACCCGATATTGGAGTTGGCACAACAAGGCGGTGTCGTTGGCCCCAACAAATTCGGTGAAGCTGATGGTGTAGCCCACGCGAATGTTTTGACTGCCTACGGTGTTCACACCTGCAACCAGGGCCAAGCCACGCGCACCCAAGCTTACCAGCAAACGCGAATTGCTGGTGCCTGTGGTAGCGGCATTCAAATCTTGCGTAGATGTAATGGTACCGGCAATCAAACCTGCAAAGTCAAAATCAGCCTGTGTATTTCGGTTCGAAAAGCTGGCTGCATTCACTGCTGCGACCGTAGTTGGATAGGTGAGCACATCGGTGCGCCAACCTTGGATGCCGGCCGGGTAAGGAAAAATGTCGGAGGTGCCGAAATTTTGCACATAAGGCAAAGGCTGTGGCACCGGATTAGACTGGGCCAAGGCGGCCGTGCTGAACAGGGCGGCCAAGGCAAAAAGGGTAAGTTTCATTTTCATCGTATGGTTGTTTAAAGATTTAAATTATTGATCCCACCAAAAGCGGTCGAACAAACCGGGATTGGCTGGGGCATTGACATTAAAATTGATTTCGTTGCCCGAGTAAGGATACCTGCGGGGAATGGGCCCTCCGGTGCGCGTGTTGATGTTGGGCAAACCTGCGGCGGCGGCCACATAATTTTCGGTGCGGCGGTAATCGTTCCACACTTCTACCTGCAAAAACAAAGCGATATAGCGTTGTCGGAATATCCGCTCCCAAGCTTGTTCGTTGGTCAATCCGCTGAGGTTGGCCTGGGCGTCGGCATAGGCATCGAGGGTGGCAGCGGGCACAGCTTGCACCAAATTGTCGTTATCGGCATCGGCCGATCCCACGGTTTGGCTGCACACACGTTGCAAACTGGCCCTGATGCCATCGCGCAGGGGCTGGGCAGCGGCCGCTGGTCCACTTTGTTGCATGGCAATTTCGGCTTCCATGAACTTACACTCCTCATAGGTCATCAGCGGAAAGCGCGAGTCGGGCATCGATACAAAAGGCCCGTAGTTGGCGCGAATGCCAAAAAAGATGCTGCCGGTGATTTTGGTGAAAAAATCGCGACGGGGGTCGTTTAATGCCGTGAGTAAATTGGCAAAACTGGTGTCGACCTCGGTATCGCGGGTAGAAGTGCGCTCTAAAAACAAGGGCGCTACCTGATCGGGATTGCCGGCAATGTAACGGATTTCGCCATTGTCGGCATTGCTGCTCAAACCCTGCTGCAATGCCTGAGCCGCCAAGGTATAGGCGTTCGGGTTGCGTTTGATGGTATGCAGGTAGTAGCGGGCCTTGAGGGCATGGGCTGTTTTTCGCCAGCGGCTGATGTCGCCACCAAAAAACAAATCGTCGGCAGCCGGTGCGCGTGCTCCCGAAGCTTGATCAAAGTCGGTAATGGCCTGGTCAAGCAAATCCTGGATGGCGGCATAAACCTGCTCCTGCGGGTCGAAAACCGGATCGGTGAACTCACTCGGACGAAAGGCCTGGCTGTAGGGCACGTCACCCCAAATAGAGGTGGCAGTCCCCAACCCAACCGCCAGCAGCACCCGCCCAATGCCGGCGTAATGCGGGGCATTTTCGGAGCTGGCCTTGGCCGACAATTGGAAAGCCCCGTTCATGGCCCGGGTGTACAAGCGCTCCCAAAGCACAATATTGGAGGCATCGCCTGGGGTGTACAAATAATCGTTCAAGCCCACAGGGCCTTGCCTGTAAATCACCTGCCCCATGGTATTGCTCACCCGCTTTACCGTGCGGTCGGCCAGGATGTTCATCAAATCGAGCTGCACGGCGGGCAGGCGGTTAAATAGCCCTACCGATTCGCCGGTAAGGTTATTTGGGTCGATGTTCAGCTCTTTGAAATCGCAGCCGATGCACAACCACACCACAAAACTAAAAGTGAATAGCTTTTTCATCTTAAAACTGCAGGTTTAAAGTGAATAATAGGCCCTTGGTGTTGGGCATGTTAAAGGCATCGCGACCAAAGCTGTTGTCGTTACCCGCCGCATTGGTCTCGGGATCGATACCGCTGTAATTGGTGAGCAGCCACAGGTTTCTGCCACTGATGCCAAAGCTGCCAGATTGAATGCGGTTGTTCTTTTCGAACCAACGCGCCGGAAAGGCGTAGGTAAGCGCCACCTCCCGCAAACGGATCCACGAACCATCTTCGATACCGCGCTCAGGCACATTGCCAAAATCGCCACCGAGGTAACTGTAGTAATTGCGGTCGAACAGAATTTCAATGTCGTTGGTGCTGCCGTCTTCTTTCACCGAGTTAGGAAACACCCGGGCGATGTCGCGATCTTCGGTGTTTTTGTGGGTGCCAATGGCTTCCATGTTCAAGCGGGTGAGGTTAAAGATGTCGCCCCCTTTTCGCAGATCGAGCAAACCGGTGATGCTGAAGTTTTTGTAGCGCAGCGTATTTCGGAAACCGGCAATCCACCGGGGGTTGGGGTTACCTACAATGTAAAAGCCTCCGGTGGTTGGTGTTTCGATGATGGGCCGGCCTTGTGCATCTACCACCACCGGCAAGTCGTGGCGAATGCTGAGGTCGTTGGGGTCTTGTCCAAAACGCTTGAAGCGGCTGGCACCCAAAATCACCCCATATTCCTGCCCTACCACCGCACCTGTAAATCCTTGGGTGAAGCCGGCCACACCCCCTACCCGCTGAAAATTACGTACCAGGTCTTCTACAAAGGAACGCTGCCGGGTGAAGTTCAGGCCTAGCTCCCAACTCCAATCTTTGCGCTTGATGGCCGTGCCTACGAGCACCAGTTCAATGCCCGAATTCCTGATTTCGCCCCCGTTCACCAGCGCATTGGTAAAGCCGGTGGAAGCCGGTACCTGGGCTACAATGATTTGGTTGCGGTTGAGGGTGTTGTACCAAGTAAAATCGAGGCTCAATCGGTTCTGAAAAAAGCGCAACTCGGTGCCCAACTCTATTTGGGTGGCTATTTCGGGCAGCAGCGTTGGATTGCCCTGGGTAAGCTGCGAACGGAATGGGTTGGTGCCACCAAATCCACCATTCACAATGGGTGTAAAGTAGGTATTGGTGAGGTAGGGACTGGGAATATTTCCCACCTGCGCCCAGCTGGCGCGCAGTTTACCAAAGCTGAAATAACGGTTGGTGGCCAAATCGAGGGGCTCGGTAAACACAAAGCTGGTATTTACGGAGGGGTAAAAAAAGGCGTTGTTTTCTACAGGCAGGGTGCTCGCCCATTCATTCCGGCCAGTGAAGTTCAGGTACAAGTAATTCTTATAGCTGAAGCGGGCATCACCAAAAACAGCCACCAAAGCTTGTGCACGATCGCTCCAGCCGGGCTGAAAGGTGGCCTGGTCGGTATTGGAGAAGTCGGGGAAATTGGGCACAATAAAGTTGTAGGCCTGCAAGCTCAACGATTCGCCCCGGGTAATCCAATAGTTTTGACCGAGGGTAAATACCAATCCTACATCTTTACTCAAGCGGCGAGTGGCCGTGAGTAATAAATCTGTATTGATGTCGCGTTGTATATATTGCCGCTCGTAATACGAGCCTTTGTACGATTCCTGGTTGTGGTTTTCGGCCGAAAAAATATCGTAGATCTCCTTGCTGTTTACCAAAAAGAGGTCGGTTCCTGCCCTACCCGTTAAACTCAACCAGCTGTTCAAATCGTACTTGCCCTGTACATAGCCAATGAGGCGATTGGTGGTTTCGGTATTGGGATTGTTGGCGGCACTGAAAAACGGATTGTCGAACACCGCGTTTTTACGCTGGGTACCATCGGCAAAGGTCCAGGCTTCGGGGCTGCGCATCGGGCGGCTGGCACCATTGGCGTTGTCCATATCCACCGGACTGCGCAGCAAGCTCACCATGGGTGCCGACCAGTTGGCTCCCCGCCTTAAACGTACCGCCTCGCTGTACATATAATTGGCACTGGCGCTCAGGGTCAACCGTTGGTTTAGCTTGCTTTCGCCGCTCAGCTTGATGCTTGAACGCTCAAAGCTGGTGCCGGGCACAATACCGGTTTGGCGAAGATTACCGAGCGAGAGGAAAAAGCTGTTTTTTTCATCGCCCCCGGCAAAACTCAAATAGTTGTTGAGGGTGAGGCCGGTAGTAAAAAAGTTGTTGAGGTTGTCGTAGGGCCGAACGCTTTCGAGGCTTGGATCATTCGAGCGGATGATGTCGCCACGCAAATCCCAGCGCGAAGGAACCCCATTATAGCGTAAACTGTCGAACGAGGGCCCCCACGCACGCGAGTCGCCGGCGCTGTTTTGGCGGCTGTCGAAACCGGTAAGATTACCATTGTTGCCTCCAGCGTAGCGCATTTGCACTTCTGGTAGTTTGTTCACCCGGTCGAGACCCACGCTGCTGTTAAAAGTAATGCGTGTTTTGGCTGCACCTCTGGCTCCTTTTTTTGTGGTAATAATCACAGCGCCATTGGCGGCACGGATACCGTAGAGGGCGGTTGCTGCTGGACCTTTAAGCACCGTCATGCTTTCCACATCGTTTGGGTTGAGGTCGATGGCCCGGTTGGCGCCATCGAGCGAAGCTGAGCTTCCGCCGCCCGAATTTTCGATGGGAATGCCATCGACCACAAAAAGCGGTGAATTATTTCCGGTGATGGAGGTGTTTCCCCTGATGCGGATACGGGCAGCCGCTCCCGGAACCCCAGAGGCCGAAGTCACCTGCACGCCTGCTACCTTGGCATTCATGGAAGTGACCAGGTTGTTTTCACCCGAACGGGTCAATTCTTCGTTTTTCAATTCTTGAACCGCATAACCCAGTTCCTTTTTTTCTTTGGCAATGGCCACGGCGGTTACCACGGTTTCTTTGAGGTTGATGGCCGCTGGTTTGAGTACCACCTGCCATTGCGTGCGTTCACCCACGACTAGTTCGAGGGTTTCCATGCCTACAAAACTGAATACCAACACGGAATTCGCCTGCAACAAACGCAAGCTGAACTTGCCATCTACATTGGTAATGGTTCCGTTGGTAGTGCCCTTTTCAACTACGCTTACCCCGGGCAATAACAAGCCCGATTCGTGCTCGGTAACCGTGCCGGTAATGCGTCGTTCCTGGCCCTGCGAATACAGGACAAACAGGCATAGAAATACACACAGTAAAGCGTGTTTCATACACAAAATGATTTGAGGAAAAATAGAAGGATAGAAAGTCGGCCTAGGTCGCTGAACAAACGACCCGAATTTCTAATTGTTGAAAATAGGCTGCAGACCCTTCAGGCTCAATGCCTTACAAGGAAGACTTCCAATGCAATTGTATGGTCTGCGATGTGCCAATGGGTAAAAACTTTTATTTTCAATGGGTGAATATTGATAGAAATTCTGAATTTACAAGCGCAAATCCCATAAAAAATTTCCAAATGCTTCGAACCGGTCGTCTTTTGCTACTTTTCAGCCAGCTTTTTGGCATTGCTTATGCCCAATCGTACACCAGTTTTTTCACCGGCGACACCTCCGATATTCAAACCACTACCCAAGGTGTGGTATGTTTAATGGGTGGCCGCTCAGAAAACGATGAAGCCATGAAGTGGTGGCTACAGCGGGCAGGGGGTGGCGATGTGGTGGTATTGAGAACCACCGGCAGCGATGGCTACAACAACTATTTGTACAGCGAGCTGGGCATCCCCGTGAATTCGGTCGAAACCTTGGTGCTACCCAATCGGGCTGCCGCGCAAGAACCCTATGTGGCTCAACAAATCTTGAATGCCGAAGCCATTTGGATAGCGGGTGGCGACCAATCGACCTACCTCAACAACTGGCGGGGTACAGCCCTGCACCACGCCCTGGTACATGTGGCTCAGGTAAAAAAAATCCCCATAGGCGGTACCAGTGCAGGAATGGCGGTACTTGGACAATATTATTACGGTGCTTTCGGCAGCAGTGCTACTTCGGCCACGGTTTTGGCCAATCCGATGCACCCGTCGGTAACCTTAGGGGGCAAGGATTTCCTAAACTTGGATTGGCTTTGGCATACCATTACAGATACGCATTTCGACAATCCCGACCGTAAAGGCCGACTCATGACCTTCATGGCGCGTCTGGCGGTCGACAGTGGCATCAGGCCCCTGGGCATTGCCTGCGACGAGTACACAGCCGTTTGCATCGACACCAATGGGTTGGCTAGGGTTTTTGGTGAGTTTCCAGCTTTCGACGATAACGCCTACTTTTTACAAGCCAACTGCATTGCACCCTGGTTGCCGGATACGCTTACGGCTGGCCAGCCACTGGTTTGGAACCGCAACGGTGCTGCTGTGAAGGTTTACCAGGTAAAAGGCACTTCGACAGGCGCCCATACTTTTGACTTGAATGACTGGCAAACTGGACAGGGTGGCAGTTGGCACAACTGGCACCTAAGCTCAGGGCAATTGTTCGAAAACCCGACTACTGTACCACCCAATTGCAATCGCGCCACCAGTTTCGTAGAAAAAGACAAGGTCATGCAACATTTGCGTATTTACCCGAATCCTTGCACCCATGGTTGTTTGCTTGATGGGTTTGAAGGACCTGCGCAGTTAATTGACCTGCAAGGGCAGCTGGTACAAACATTGACGATTGAAGCTGGCAAACCTATAGTGCTACCTGGTCCGGGTCTGTTTATTTTACGCTGTGCAGATGGCCGCTCGATTAAGCTGATGCGATAAGGTGTAAACCTACTCGCTCACCAACTGCATACGCAGCAAAAAAAAAAGCCGCAATCCTGGGATTGCGGCTTTTTATATACGAGCAACTACAATTAATGCTTCACCACCAGGCGGCGTACAGCACTATGCTCACCATTGCTCAGGCGTACAAAGTACACCCCTTGTTGCAAGCCGGCCAGATCAATTTGCACACGGCCAGTAGAGGCATCGTGGATCACCTCATTGCGTACGCGCTTGCCAATCATATCGATTACTTCAAGTTGTAAGGCTTTGTTGTACTGAGCATCGAAGCTGAGGGTTGCACTTCCAGTAGCCGGGTTCGGAAACAGGCTGATGCTCGCCAATGGATTCTGCTCATTTACATTACTCATAATACCACGCACCAGGGTGATATTGAAGGCTTGTGTAGCCATTTTAGTATCCATGCTACCAGTGCGACTGGCACGAACGGTCCACTTTAAGGGCACTGAAGCACCCTGAGGCACACTGTTGGCATCGAGCAAGGCCGCAATCTGTCCAAAGGTAAGGGTAAGTACGCTGTCGGCACCACTGTTGTTGGCCGGGAGTGTCGCAACCGGACTGCTGAAATCACCTGTTGGCAAATCGAGCAGCCACTCATACGTAATGGTGGCAGCACCGCCGGTCCAGCTTGTACGCGCCCAGCTGATGTCAACGGCTGTCGACTGTGCACCTTCTACGGTGAGTGTAGCGTTGTTGGGAGGCGACAAAAGGCTGAAATTGGTGAGGCTATCCTGTCCGCCACCTGAGGTAATCAGGTCGGCCATATAACGAGGTACCAACTGGTAGCCACCCGTGTGTGGGAAGGCGCTGAAGAACTGACCGCCAATACCTACAAAATCAAAGGTACCGGTTGGTGCTGCAGTGCCAAAAAGATCAACCGGAGCAACGATACGAACTACGAATACATCCGTTCCGTTGGTTACGTTAACGTTACGTCCAGAGCCTGTAGTTCCTGGGGTTGGCCACTGTGTTGGATCTACCAAGCTAAGACCGTTTAGGCGCACGAGGCGCGATTCTGAGTATTCGTTGAGCACGGTTACCAGCTCAGTAGCCGGCAAGGTATTGTTGGGGCTTATAAAGTGAACGCTATCGACGTTGATTTGCGACAAACCATTAAAATGCGCCACCATACCCACAACTTCTACAGAATCACCTTCGGCCACATTGTAACCCAAGTTTCCTGTTGCGCGGAATACGCTAATGCCATTGTTTGAAGTGCGGTCGAAAATATGGAATTCGAGTCCGGCCGGGCGCTTATTAAAGCCCATCACTACACCGCGGGTACGAACACGTACGCCAATCGAATCGGCCAAGCCATTGGTATCGTTACCACGAATCTGACCAATGGTAAGGGTGCGGTAAGAAGGTGGTGGTGGGTTTTGAACACGTACGCGTGAGCTTGACAAGGCACCAATGGTGTAGTTACCGGCTGCCACAATGTTAAAGGTCATGGTATCGGTACGTCCCACGGGCACGTTTCCGTTCAATGCCACACCAAAGCCAGCTGTTGCTGCACCGGCTGCAACGTTAACGGTAATGGTATCGTTAGTTACCGCAGGTGTTGTGCTATAATTCCCACTTGGTCCATAAACCACACCGGCTGAAGTGCTTACCGCTACTTTGAGCACCTGAGCGGTAGGCAACGGATTGAGGATGTTGATGAACATCGGGAAGTTAGTAACTGCATTGGTAATTAAAGTATCGGTACGTGCGAAGTTCACCGTTGGGTTCGAAACTACCACCGGTGTAATATCGCTTGCCCGCATGGGTACAATCTGGTAACCGGTATTGAAGGGTGAAGCCGTAGTGCTCTGCGCTCCAAAGCCTTCTACATTAAAGAAGCCGGTGGGCTGTGGCCACTGTGGCTGATTTAGCACACTAATAATGAACATGGTGAAGGTGCTTGTGCCATTAGAAACCGTGATGAAACCATTGCTTCCGGCTGCTGGCCAGGTACCACCTGTGATGCTCAGGTTTTCGATGCGGATGTATTCGTTTTCGGTAGCTTCTGATGGCTCGGTTACCAATAATGGGGTACGCAAAGTACGGCCAGTAGCCACACGAATTACGGTATCCACATTCATCTGGGTAAGGCCCTGGAACTGCTCTACCACACCTTCCACAATTACCGAATCTCCCTCGGCCAGGTTGGCAATGCCAAAGTTGGTGCCCGCCTTGCGGATGGTGGTACCTCCGGTGGCATCGATCATGATGAACTGAATGCCTACTGGGGTGCTGGTGCTACGATAATGGTTTAAACCATGAAGGGTGCCGGTAAGGCGCTGGCGCGTTCCTAATGAATCGGGTACACCATTGGCGTTGTTGGTTTTGATAACCGAAATGGGCACAATGCTCAATACTGGTTGGGCAGGGCTACAAGTACCAAATACGACAGCGGGTAAAGTAATATTGCTTGCTGGTACCACCAACAAACGATTAAATGGAGAGGCGCTTCCGAAGCCACATGCTGCAGGAACCATCTCATCTGCCGACCATACGGAATCGAGTAAAAACTTGTACTGTACACTATCTCCGGTTGTGAGCGTGTAAGTGGCTTCATAAATACTGCTTGTTCCAATGCGTGTCATTACCGCATTGGCACTATTGGGTGCCCAACCGTTAAAAGTACCAGCTACACGTACACCACCCGGACCAGGCGTTAAAGTATCGATATCGACCTGGAAAGTAACTTGAACCGGGGTTGTTACTACTACCGGCAAAATATCAGCGGCACGGCGCGGGAAAATCTGGTATCCCGAAGTGAAAGGGCTGCTGTTGTCGAACTGTCCACCCACACCGATAATATCAAACACAGGCGTAGTTGGACCATTGCCTCCCAAATCGGTGCTGTTTGGCACCACACGAGCGGTAATGGTGAAGCTAGTGTCGATGGTGCTACGCAGGGTTAAGTTCACCCCACTTGAGGTTGAACCTGCAGCTGGCCAAGTACCCGAAACAATTTCCATGGCATTTAAACGAATGAGCTCGTTTTCTTGGGGCTCACCCACTGAGGTTACCACTACCGGTGCAGGCACGGAACCCGGACCAATAAATACGGCCGTATCAATAGCTACTTGCAACAATCCATTAAACTGGGTAACGGTTCCTTGTGCCCAAAGGCTATCGCCTATGCTTAATTGGCCAAGACCAAAGTTACCAGAGGCGCGGAAGATAGTGATACCACCGGTACCATCATTAATCACATATTGCATGCCGTTGAGGCGGATGTTGTGGCTAACCACCGTGCCATAAACGGCTACAGTAGCTCCTACTGAATCAGCCACACCCAAGCTATCAACGTTTCGCAAGCTGGCGATGCTACGCACCGGAAATGTTGGTGCGGCTACTAACACATTGCAAGTACCGAATTGTACGGCTGGCAAACTGGCGTTGGCATTGCCAATCATCACTTCGCGGTTAAAACCACCAAAACCGTCGGGTACTCCGCAAGCAGATGGTACTGCTTCGGCATTTGTAAAGCTTGGCCCATTCAAAAACTTGTATTGATGGGTTGTTCCTTCAATGAGTTGGTAGGTGCGGCTGTAAATGTTGTTCGCACCTGGCGTCATGGTATCAGCCGTTGCACTCCAACCGTTAAATGAACCGGCAATATGAACCGGACCGCTTACGGTTTGCCCGGTCATATCGACCTGGAAGGTGATGGCGCGTTGTGGCAAACAAGCTGTACAAGCACCATAACATACCAGCGGTAAAGTTGGGTTACCTGCGGCTACAGTGTAACCACGGTTATTGTTCACCTGGCAAGCAGCAGGAACCGACTCATCAGAACCCCAGCTGTTACCATTTACGTATTTATACTCCAGCGCCTGACCAACGGTAAAAGTATCGGTATACGTCCATATGCTTGGGTTAGCAGTGCTTTGCGTCATCGGCGTGGCACTTGGGTTCCAACCCTGGAAATTACCCGCAATGTGTACGCCCTGTGGTGATACGGTTTGGTACTGCATATCTACCTGGAAGGTGACGATGCTGGTTGTGCTTACCACCAAAGGTGTAGCGTTGATTTGTATGTTATCGAAACGCGTATTTCCTGTAACCGTTGTAGCGCCATCCACGGTAATGCGAATAGTAACGTTTGCGGCGTTCGTTAAAGCAGATACTGCGCTAAAATCAACCGTTTTTAATTCAAAAGCCGAGGCGTTGATGTTACTATCAGCCCCGAATACCGTAAAATTGGTGCCATCGGTTGAGTAAGCATAGGTTTGGGTGCTGAATCCCGAGCTTGTCCTGCGGGTAGCATAGCTCAGGATGAGGTTCTGACGACCGGTCATGCTCACTTGAATGTCGAGATGCGCGCCATTATTGCCATTGTTGGTTCCACCTTGAATCGACAAACTACCGCCAGAGGGGTCAGTGCCCCGGGCATTAATGGTTGTGCCCGCGAAGGAAGGCACAAAACTGTAAAGCCCAGTGGCACCAGTATCAGTCATAAAATTGGTCAACACAATGTTGCCAATGCCCGAATCGGCTGCTTGTGGGAAGCTTGCAGGGCTAAAACCGAATACACCCGGTGATACTTCATTACTGTTCTGGTTCCAATAGGCTACCAGTTCTTGCGCCTGAAGGCTACTTAAACTCCCCATCAGGAAGATAAACGCAGCCGCGAATACGCTTGTAAATCTCATTTTCATTAGAATAAACTTATTTGTTTGCATGCAAAATTAAGCTTTCAAAAAGCGATGCAAGTTAAGCTAAGATTAAGACACCAACAAGTCTCAACACTAGCTGTGAATAAGACCTGGGACATGCGTATACAAAAAACCGCTTTTACACTGCAAATCAGCCGCTTAAATGATACAAGAATTTATGAACATTTGTTGTGAAGGGGTAAAAATCTCCTGTCAGCAGTCTGCTGAAGTCTGCACTTGCTAGTCAAGCTGCTGGCAAAACCGCTATGCAAATAAAAACCCCCGGCCAATAGGATCGACCGGGGGCATGAAAATGAGGCTGCTGTGTTTATTTCACCAGCTGCAGGCGCAATTGCTGATGCAGCAACTGCCCTTCGATATCGGCCTGAATACGAAGCAGGTATTGACCTGAACGCAGTTGCTGCAGATCAAGAGTAAGTACCTGTGTGCCGGCCAGCTGCATTTGGGGCAGCTGTCGCACCACCAAGCGACCGGTGAGGTCGTAAATCTCATAGCTCAGGCGGGCATCGGCTGGTAAGCTCAACTTGAGTTGTGCTTCATGAGCCGCAGGATTTGGATAAACAATGGCGTCGAATGCAGCAGGCACCGAAGCACGTACTGCTGGCATCCGAATGGCGGCATCAGCAATCACTTCGGCCCATCCATTGGCCATTTCGGCTTCGGCCAGTAATTCCCAATTGGTAGTTGCGCCATTGTTGCTTACCACAATGCTAAATAGCTCATCGCCTGCGCTCATCAATTGCTCGTTAAGGCTGAACCAGCTGATGGCCAAAACCTGTCCCTCTACATGCCACAGGAACTCACCGGGCAATTGGCTGATTACATCCAATACCTGCATGCCCACCGGTATCCCGAGTTTAAGGGATAGGGCACCCAACTTTTGGTTATTATGCATACTTACCGGATACTGTCGTTGTGGCAGGGCAGCTGGCAACGGCTGCTCTTGCATCAGTGCTACACCATTCCGAACCCGCAAAGGCGAAGGATTGTACGAAGCATTCACATCGCCATAGCACAACACAGGCGTTACCAGTTGATGCGGAGCCGAAAGGTTGAATATTGGCGTGAAGTAAGCCCAATCGCCGGCATCAAAGCTGTTGATTTGTGCCACATACCTTCTAGCAATGAGTAAGGCATCGGTTGAATTGATATTGCCCGACACATTCACATCAGCAGCCAAAGAAGCCAACGGATTGAGTGTAATCATACCCGAAAAATGACGAGCGGTATTTAAGGCGTCGGTGGCATTTACCCCACCCCATGGCTTGGTAATCACCGGCTTCAGCTCGTAATCGCCTTCAGCCAAGTTGCTAAACATATACTGACCGCTGGCCGTGGTGGTTTGGGCATCGATGAAATAGCCCAAAGAATACAGTTCCATCAAGGTGTTGCTCATGGGCGACTGCGAAGCATTGTCGTAATACAACAAGCCCGACACCATCAAATTACCCGTGCGAATGTTACAACCGCCAAAGGGCACTGTGGCCAAGGTATCGTCGAAGGCAGGCACCACAAGTAAACGGTTACTAAAGCCACCGCCATCGTCAAAACCACAATAAAGCGGCACCAATTCGTCGGTTCCCCAGAAATTATCGGTAAGGAATTTGTATTGAACACTATCGCCAGGATTCAACGGTAGCGTAATGCCATACACATTCCCGCCCATTGGCATCATTTCATTTCCCGGCCCGGATGGGTTCCAGCCTTGGAAATTGCCGGCAATGCGTACACCGCCAGGTCCCGGCAAACGGCTGCCGATGTCGACCATGAAGGTGATGTTTACCGCACCGGGCTGTGGCGACTGGTTGCCACCAAAATACACCGAATCGGCATAAAATACGGCGCCTGTTCCTACATTACCAAAATCATAGAAAATCGAGAGCATGTTGTAGGTGTGCGCAAAGTTAATCGGAGCCGTAAACATCGACTGATTATTAAAATCAAAAACAAGGGTTTGCCAGCCGGAATTGACGGTAGTAGCTTCGGTCTCTACGGAAATAGTAGGATCAGTGGCCAATTCGGTTTTTAAACGCACCGGAATGCCACTAGCGGGTGCATATACTTTTACCGATATGGTAGTAGCCCCGGGAGCAAAAGGAATGGGTAAAGAAAGACCTGTTGATGGGGTAATGGTAGTACCTGCCCAGCTGGCTGCTCCGATTTGCTTTTCGGTACGGAGTGTGGTATTGTTCGAATCAGTAGGCGAAGGCGCTAACATGGAGACATTGCCACCAAAGTCGGTGAATACATAATTTACATTCGGGTCGTCCCAAGTAATGGGTAATGTAAAGCCGGGATTTGCACCAAATTCGTTACACTCACCAAACAGCACGGCTGGCAATACTACAGCTGAACCCGGTATGAGCAAACTCCTATTGCCGTTAGGTGCGCAAGGCAAGCCTTGAATTTGTTCGCTCCATTGAACGTACATATTGGCAGTAGTGTCCATAACACCCCAATCGTCGCCATTGATGAACTTATACTCAATATGATCACCCGCATTTAAGCTTGCGGTATACACCCAAATATTTGGATCTACAGCCGTTTGCACCATGGGCGTAGAACTGGCATTCCAACCCTGGAAACTACCCGCAATATGCACGCCTTGCGGACGAACCGTTTCGTTCCGCATATCCACACGGAAAGTTACATTTACAGTAGTGGCTGGGGCATGGTTGATCACATCGCTTGCGCTGCGGGGAAACAACTGATAGCCTCCTATAAACGGACTGTTACTTTCAAACTGACCTCCTACCCCTATCAAATCGAACACCGGTGTTGTTGGCCCATTGCCTCCCAAATCCGTACTGTTTGGAACCACACGAACGGTGAAGGTTTGTCCCGGATTATGAATGCTCTCCACCGTTAGGTTCACGCCCGATGAGGTTGAACCGGCAGCCGGCCATGTACCGGATACAAGCTGTAAATCATTCAATCGCACCAATTCACTTTCGGTTGACTCGCTGAGAACGCTAACCAGCACCGGCATAGGTACAGTTCCTGTGCCAAGCACAACCACGGTATCCACAATTAGCTGGGTGAGTCCGCGGAATTGATCTACAGTGCCTTCAGCCCAAAGGCTGTCACCCAGTTGCAATTGACCCAAACCAAAATTCCCTGTACCCCTGTAAATAGTAATGCCGCCGGTGCCATCGTTAATGACATATTGCATGCCACTTAAGCGGATGTTGTGGCTAACCACCGTACCATGAACCGCTACCCTTGCGCCCAGCGAATCGGCCACACCAAGTGAATCTATGGAACGCAAAGTAGCAATGGGCACTACGGGTAAACTGGGTGTAACCACCGATTGAAACTCATTACACTCGCCGAAAAGCACCGCTGGTAGCACTAGGGCTGAACTTGGAACTGTGAGCTCCCGATCACCCCCGATCACGCAAGGCAAAAACTGAAGCTGCTCACTCCAATCTATATAGGTGTTGGTTATGGTATCAAAAAGGCCCCAATCGTTGCCATTAATAAACTTGTAGGCTATCTGATTGCCAGGTATGATGCTGGCCGTGTAGGTCCAGATATTGCTGTCGCTGGCACTTTGTACCATAGGCGATCCGCTTGGGTTCCAGCCCTGGAAACTTCCGGCAACGTGTACACCTTGCGCGCGAACCGTTTGGTTGCGCATATCCACACGAAAAGTCACATCTACGGGACTAGCACAAGGCGAACAGCTGGCAAAACAAACAGCCGGTAACACCGTATTGGTACTCGGAATGGTTAGGGCGCGGTTGGTATTACCAGGACCGGCAGCACAACTTCCGAACACCAATTCGTCGTTACCCCAAGAGTTGCCATTGATAAATTTATACTCGATTTGATTGCCTACCAAAAAGGTATCGGTGTAGGTCCAGATGTTCGGGTTGCTGGCATCCTGTACCATAGGTGTAGCCCCGGGATTCCATCCCTGGAAACTACCTGCGATGTGAACACCAAGTGGAGATACCGTTTCGTTTTGCATATCTACCCGAAAGGTTACAGCATTGATGCTATTCTGCGCAAGTGGCGTCGCATTAAGCTGAATATTGTCGAACCGCACATTGCCTGTCGAAGTGGTTGCTCCATCTATCGTAATGCGAATGGTAACGTTTGGAGCGTCCGCCAGTGCCATAGCCGAACTGAAATTCACCGATTTAGACTCAAAGGTTGATGTGTTAATGTTATTATCAACCCCAAACGGCACGAAGTTGATGCCATCAGTTGAATAAGAATAAGCCTGGCTACTGAATCCCGAACTTGTTCTGCGGGTTGCATAACTCAATATGAGCTCTTCACGACCAGTCATACTAATCTGCATATCCAAATTAGCGCCGTTATTGCCCAGATTGGTTCCTGCCTGAATGCTTAATGAACCACCCGCCAGATCAACGCCCAAAGCGTTTATAGTTGTGCCCGCAAATGAAGGCACAAAAGTATATGCACCATTAAGGTTAGTATCGGTGAGAAAATTAGTCAACATAATATTCCCTACACCCGAATCTGCAGCTTGCGGGAAGCTAGCAGCCGTAAAACCGAATACACCGGGTTGAATTTCATTACTGTTCTGATTCCAGTACGCAATCAGTTCTGGCGAGATCTGTCCTGCAGACGGAACAGAAAAGACTGCTAAACTCAATACAGCAAGCAGCCTCAATAAATGTTTATACATAAGTTAAATGTTTGGTTGGGTTTAATCCTTAAATCGTTCTCTAAATTATGACCAGAATTCGTGATTACCAATACCTCATCCAAGTATTTTGTAGAAAACGGGTTATTTTTTTGTTAATTCCGCCGAGCATACCACAAAACACCTAGTCATACTTGCTCGTATTACTTCTTTGTTAATTTCGAAGAATTATTCCCCAACCTGGTTAGGATACTACATACATTCCTTTAATTTGCATGGCATTCATTACTTTTGCAAGCTATGTACTTCAAGCGCCTTGGCTTAGTTTTTTTTCTGTGGTTAGCTGCTGTTCTGCAATCGTGCGATACCCGCATTAAAGGCGAATTGCACCCCAATCAGCCGCCCATGACCTTTACCGTGGTGGATACCATTATCCGCTCCGGCGACGACCGCTTTACCAGCACCGTGGTACTCCATTGGTGGGGCACCGACCCAGATGGCTATGTGGTGGGCTACGAATTTACTTTCGACATGAATCCGGGCCCCTCCACCTTGTGGAACTACACCACCCGCACCGACAGCACTTTTTTGCTTACCGTGCCTCCCGGTCAGGATACCTTTGACTTTCGCTTCACCGTAAGGGCCATCGACAACGAAGGCCTGCGCGACCCGAACCCGGCCAGTGTACGCTATCCGGTAAAAAACTCACCTCCGGATGTCGATTTTGTATATGCACCGGCCGGAGGCAACCCCCTAGCCGGTGGTTTTCCCTTGGTGTCCTATCCGGCCCTGCGCTATGAATGGCTGGGTAGCGATCCCGACGGACTCGAAACCCTCGACGACTATGAGCTGGTGTTTAACGACACCCTCAATACCGCCAACATTTTTAAATTGTCGGCCACTTTTACCGAAGTAGTCCTCAAGGCCGAAAACTTAACCGGCACGGGCAGTGCCTGCTTGGTATACCCGGGTCAAAATCAAAATCCCCTGTCTACCCGCATGCAAGGACTGGTCTTTGAAGATACCAATTACGTGTATATACGTTCGATTGACCAGTCAGGTGCTACCAGCGACTGGAAAGAAAGCCGACCAACTTACGTCAAACGGCCGCAAAGTAAATTTCTGCTTGTAAATGCGTACAGCAGCGACCCCAATCCTGACCTGAATGCGGTAAATATTGCCAATATTTACCAAACCGAATTCAACAGCATCGGCATCAATGCCTACGACCAAGTACGTATTTTCCAGCGCACGGGCAACGAATTCATCAACCTTTCGGCCAATAACCGCACCCAGTCAATGGTATTCAGTCTGTTTGAGCAGATTATGTTTGTAGGCCCTGATTTTGATATTGCCATGGTGTTTTCACAAAACACCATGGGCGAATTCCTGAATCAGGGAGGAAAACTACTGCTGAGTATGGCCAGCTCTAATGGTTCGCCCCAGCTCAGTAATTTTTACGAGTTTTCGCCCATCGACAGCTTGCTCAGTCCGCCTGCCGGTGGTGAATTCCTCATGGGCGACACCTCTACTTGTATGCCTTTGCAGTCGGGATATCCGCTGCTTACTTACCGGGGCTTCAGTTCGTCGATTCGTCCGGTACGTTTTGTGAGCGGCACCCAGGCGTTATACCGTGCCAACATCTTGCTCCGCACTTCAGCCACGCCATTCCCCCCCTTTCCCGTGTATACCGGAAACAGTGTGGTCATCGGCATGCGTACCAATCCAACCAACAATAGTAAATTTGTGTTGAGCACGCTTGAGTTGCACCGCTTAAACAATGGTGGCAACCTCGACGCGCTGCTTAGCCGCATACTCATCACCGAATTCGGGGTTCAATGATCAAAATCGCACTTTTCGCCAGTGGTTCAGGCACCAATGTAGAGAACATCTACCAGCAGTTTAAAGGCCGGAACGACCTGAAGGTGGCCATGGTGGTTTGCAATAATCCCGAAGCCTATGTGTGCAGCCGAGCCCGTAACCTGCGTATTCCCCTTACCCTGGTGAGCCAACGTTCGCTGGCCGATGGGCACAGCTTGCTGCATATCTTACAGCAAGAAGGGATACAGTTTATCGCCTTAGCGGGCTTTTTGAAGCTGGTACCCTCTGAAATCATCGAAGCCTACCGTGGCCGCATCATCAACCTGCATCCCGCCTTGCTTCCCAAATTCGGCGGCAAAGGCATGTATGGCAATAAGGTACACGAGGCCGTGCTGGCCGCCGGCGAAAAAGAAAGCGGCATTACCATTCATCAGGTAAACGAAGCCTACGATGAGGGCAGCATTGTAGCGCAATTCCGTTGTCCGGTTTATCCCATCGACACGGTTGAAAGTTTAGCCCATAGGGTGCACAGCCTTGAATATGAGCATTATCCGCGCACAATTGCGGAACTGGCTTTGGGATAGGCCCGATCTACATTAGCGCATCCGGTTGTGATGCTTTATATTTGCTCCATTCAAAGCATCATTTATGAAATCACTTCAAGGAAAAGTAGCCCTCATTACCGGTGCCTCACGCGGCATTGGTTTAGGCATTGCGCGTAAATTCGCCGCCGAAGGTGCGGATATCGCCTTCACCTACCTGTCATCAGAAGAAAAAGCACGCGCCCTCGAAGCCGAATTGCAGGCGGCTGGTGTGCGCGCCAAAGGATATAAGTCGGATGCGGGCAACTATACCGAAGCCGAAGCCCTCATCAGCAATATCATCGCCGATTTTGGCAATCTCGAAATCATCATCAACAATGCGGGCATCACCAAAGACGGCCTGTTGCTGCGCATGGGCGAAGAACAATGGGATGCGGTAATCGATACCAACCTCAAATCGGTGTACAACATTACCAAGCATGCCGCACGACAGCTAATGAAAAACCGCAAGGGCAGCATCATCAACATGAGCTCGGTGGTGGGTCGCGATGGCAATGCCGGACAAGCCAACTACAGCGCCTCCAAAGCCGGGGTCATCGGATTCACCCAATCTATTGCCAAAGAACTCGGATCGCGCAACATTCGCTGCAATGCCGTGGCTCCGGGCTTTATCCAAACCGAAATGACCGACGCCCTCGACCCCAAGGTGATTGAAGAATGGAACAAAATGATTCCGCTCGGCCGACCGGGCAGCACCGACGACGTGGCCAACCTCTGTGTGTTTCTGGCCTCCGACCAAAGCGCCTACATTACCGGACAGGTAATTAATGTGTGCGGTGGATTACAAATGTAATCGGTAGGTTCGGGGCAGATGCAGTTAATTAGCGCTTTTTCTGATGGGTATTATTTGCTTTGCCTGCTGGCAGGCCTGGCCTATGCCTGGCTGCTTTACCATAAAACTGCCACGAATTTATCCTTGCCTTGGCTCATATGGCCTTTATCGGCATTCAGGGCATTGGCAGTAGCTGGTGTGGTTTTGCTGCTGCTTAACCCCTACCTGAAATCGGAAGAAAAAGTGATCGAAAAACCCCTGGTGGTGTTGGCCATCGACAACAGCCGCTCCATGCTGCACCAGGCCGATAGCAGTGCGCTGGCCAAGGAACTGCAACAACTCACGCTGCGTGCCCAAGAAACACTTTCGGGCGACTATGATTTGCGGCAACTGCGTTTTGGCGCCGACGTTTATGACAGCCTGAGCTTCGATTTTTCGGAACCCGCCACAGATTTGAGCCGCTTGTTCAACAGATTGCAAAGTCGATTTTCGGGCCGCCAACTCGCTGCAGTTGTCCTGGTTAGCGATGGCATTTACAATCGCGGATTCGACCCCTTGCCCTTGGCCGAACAGCTTGGTGTGCCGGTATACAGCCTGCCCTTGGGCGATACAAGCATCAGGCGCGATTTGGTTATACAATCGCTGCGCGCCAATGAAGTAGTATTCATCAACAGCGATTTTACCATTTTGGCCGATATTGAAGTGAACCAACTGGCCGGTAAAACTGCGCAACTAAGGCTCGAAGCCTACCAAGAGGGCGGCTTCAAAACCATTGCCCGTGAAGTTTTGCCCGTAACGCGCGACCGCTTCTTTAGTACCATTCAGTTTATCGCTTCGGCCGAAAAGGCAGGCATTAACCGCTATCGGGTAGTAGCCGAAATTGAAGGCGAAGACGGCAATACCGAGGCCAACAACCAACGCGATATCTTTGTAGAAGTAGTCGACAGCCGGACGCGCGTATTGCTGGTGGCACATGGTGCACATCCCGACATAGCCAGCATCCGCCAGGCGCTCGAAAGCAATGCCCAATACGACTTTGGCGTTCGATTTGCCTGGGAGCCTTTCAGCCTCAACGAAAAACCCGACCTGGTTATCCTACACCAACTGCCTTCATCGGCCACACACAGCGGTGCCTGGCTGAATGGTTTACAAAAAATGGGGGTGCCGCTTTGGTATATAGTCGGAAGCCAAACCCAACTCCTCCCCTTTAACCAGCAACAGCAACTGCTTGCCATCAGTACCCGCTCGGGAGGAATCAACAAAGTTCAGGCTACGCTCAACCCCAATTTCCGATTGTTTGGCGTGGAACCCGATTTGCAGGAAGGCCTTCAAATGTTGCCGCCGCTCGATGCCCCTTTTGGCGATTATCGGATGAGTCCCCTGGCCACCCCACTGATGTTACAACGGATAGGCAGTGTAGCTACGGATATGCCGCTTTGGTTACTCAGCGATAAAACAGAACAACGCATGGCCATCTTGGCCGGCGAAGGCCTTTGGCGCTGGCAATTGGCCGAAGCCGAACTCAAAAGCCGAAAGCAGCTTACGGCCGAATACATCCGCAAAACCGTACAATTTTTAGCCGTACGCGACGAAAAACGGCCATTTATAGTCCGTACCAATCGCAAGCGCTTTGAGGAACAGGAAGATATTTTATTTGAGGCCGAGCTGTACAACAAAAGTTATGAGCCGGTAAACGAACCCGATGTGCGCTTGTTGGTACAAAACGAGGAAGGCCAACAATACAATTTTAGCATGGGCCGCACGCGACAACACTATTTCCTGAATGCCGGAGCCCTCCCTCCTGGTAATTACACCTTTGAAGCCGACGTGAAGTTAGCGGGCGATGTGTATAACAGTCGTGGCAGCTTTGCCATCAGCGCCATGGAGCTCGAAAAAATCAATACAGTGGCCAATCACGCCTTGTTGGCCAGCATTTCGGCTTTGAGCGATGGCAAAACATTTCCCCTGGGGGATCATGAAGCCCTCTTTACGGCCATTAAACAGCATGAACTGGCGCGTCCGGTTAGCTATACCCAAAGTCGCTTAAGTGAGCTCATCAGCATGCAAGCGTTGATGTACCTCCTGCTGCTTTTATTGAGCATCGAATGGTTAACCCGGCGCTACGCGGGTGCATATTGATTTCAAGAAAATAGTGTTCGTATAGAAGACAATGCCATGCGGCCTTTTGATCGAAGATGCCGACCGCAAGCATCGGTACCACATGGCCACGTCCCGACCGCAGACCGCAGCTGGCTTGTGCGGATTTGAGGTCTTTTCCATATGAACAACTTCAATGCAATACGGCATTTGGACCACGGACCGCAGCTGGCTTGTGCGGATTAGAATCTTTTTCCATATGAACAGCTGCGATGCAATACGGCATTTGGACCACGGACCGCAGACCGCAGCTGGCTTGTGCGGATTAGAATCTTTTTCCATATGAACGGCTTCAATGCAATATGGCATTTGGACCACGGACCGCAGACCGCAGCTGGCTTGTGCGGATTTGAGGCTTTTTCTATATGAACAACTTCAATGCAATACGGCATTTGGACCACGGACCGCAGACCGCAGCTGGCTGGTGCGGAGTAGAATCTTTTTCCATATGAACGGCTTCAATGCAATATGGCATTTGGACCACGGACCGCAGACCGCAGCTGGCTTGT
>JBKBSO010000024.1:27005-29187 GCA_046291695.1 Bacteroidia bacterium | reverse complement strand
TACCGTGTTTGGCTGGTTTAAGGCCGCTACGGTAGTTGGACTGATAATTTGGGTTACTCCGATATCGCTGATAAGATTCGGATTCACGAATACGGTCACCGAATCGGTATAAGAGCAGTTGTCGTCGGTTACCGTACACCAATACATGGTAGTAGTGGCTGGACCCACACGCAGGGTGTCGGCATGACCCAATACATTCAGGCCATCTGTCCAGGCAATGCTGTCAGATCCGGTGTAGTAGATATGACCGGCGAAGGTTCTGCCGGGGTTCGATCCGCCAGAGAACAAGGCGCCTCCGCCTATACCTCCATACAAATCAACCGTACCATTCGACATCCATATCTGGCCAACAGTAGCTGGTGTTGCCGCCAGGCCGATATAGCGCACCCCAGAACCATGCAAGTAAACGGCAAGCATTTGGTTCGCAGGTACGGTAATTGGCGTTGGCAAATCCATGCGTGCAGGAACAGTCGTGCCATTTCCGGTTTGTGAAATGGTGCCGTGCAGGGTCCAGGCCGAAGCATTTGACTCAAAGCCCTGAAAAGTACCCGTCTTATAGTACACCGAAATGCTATTGGTGCCTGAATAGTACACATCGAAGGCTTCTATTTTGATACCCTGGTTGGCCATCAACTCAAACATCACCGCGCCAGAACCATTGTTAGCATGGCCGCTAAATAAGCTGTCAAGTGCCGTGCCTCCGCTGATGCCGGAGAATAAGGTAATCGAGTCGCCTGCGGTAATGGTAGGGTTTGGTCCCAAATCAAAGTGCAAGTACACTTCCTTGAAACTCAAAGTATCGGAGCTGAAACTACCATTGGTGTTGGTGGCCGATAACCAATACATTACCGTATCGCCATCGTTGGCTGCAGGTAGCGTTCCATTCCATTGGTTAGATACTGCATCAAAAGTCATCGGTACATTGAGCGCTGGGCCATTGGCAAAGCTGTAATTGATTTGCATGCCAGTAACCGGGAATGCAGAGGTCACCATGGCAGCCACAGGCTTAGGAGCGGCTGCACAGCTGTTTTCGTAAACGGTTACCGAATCGAAAGCCACCGAAAGCGGCTGGAAAATGTTTAGCTCGTCGATAATGTTGCCATGAATAGGTGAACCCGTATAATCCCAACGCACATTCGAGAAGAGGGTGATTTTAACCGTATCGCCAACAAAGGCATCGAGGTCGTACAGCAAGTTCAGCGTATCGTTGCTGGCTGCCGCATTGGCTGGACGTAAAATAGGCGATGCATAACCCAATGGTGAAATCGGCTGGTCGTTTACCAAAAGCTGGAAGCCCGAACTGTTCACAGTGCTGCGAAACAACTGACGTAGCTTGAAGCTTACTGCTAATCGGCTCAAAGTGTCGGCCTTGATGAAATAAGACAAGCTCGAATTAAAATCAGGATTTGCAAAGGTCCAGTTGGCGTCGGTCGGTTCTATCCAAGGAGTGCCTGCAGGCAAACCTGACATTACGAGACTATGGCTGCCTTCGATGGCCAGGTTATTGCCACCTACCGTGCCTAAGGCTTCAATTTTTGCACTACTGCCTAATTCTGTACAAGCATTCGCTGGAATAGATCCACTATTGAAGTTTTCTGCAAAAGGCACCTGATATACCGTTGTTTGGTAATTATTCACGATGCGCTCAACACTATCGTTAGCACTGTTACCATCTCCTGCGGCAGTTACCCAGGCAATGAGGGTGTCGACCCCATTACGCAATACCAACTGACCAGCAAAACGATGCGATACCATAGCTCCTGGTGCAAAAGGCCCTTGTATGGTTTCGGTAACGATGGCCTGCGTATTCAGACGATAATTTACCTGAATCGAAGGGATAGAATCGGAACCACTGTTGAATACTTCTATCTCAAATGGATTAGCGAGCGAAGGCAAACAACCATCGGTAATAGGCACCATAACCCCACCAATTTCTACGAGTAAATTGCCTATACCGGCATCGATGGCTGCAGGACTGAATTCAATAGCACCCGGATCAGGCGCCGGCGGACGCACAGCACCAAAGATATCCTGTGGCACAACGGCAGTAAGGTTGGTGCCGATATTGTTTACTAAGAAACTGGTTGGTTCAAAGTCAAACAAAGCCGGATCCACAAATACCGGATCATTAATCGTACTATTCTGATCAAACGCACTGTTGTTCACCAACTGCCAATCGGCC
>JBKBSO010000024.1:24714-27000 GCA_046291695.1 Bacteroidia bacterium | reverse complement strand
CAAAGCCGGATCCACAAATACCGGATCATTAATCGTACTATTCTGATCAAACGCACTGTTGTTCACCAACTGCCAATCGGCCAAAGTGGTTTGGGCTGATGAATAGAAGCCAATATTGTTGATGGTGCCCCCAGTAGAGAACATATTCAACACATTGTAATCCGATATGGGGTTGTTGTTCACACCCGACACATAAATACAATACTTACTGCCCGTGCCACCACGACTTACATGAATGATGTTGTTCTTCAATTCATTATTGCTACCCGTACCCAAGAAATAGGTGGCGTACAACAATCCACCCGTTGCAGGCTGATGATCGAACACCAAGGTGTTGTGGTACCAATAGGTATGCGTGCTTGCGCTGTTGTAAATACCATAAATAGAGCCGCTCGCCGAATTTACATTGTACATCATGTTGTTCGAAAACACATTGGGCGTAGTAGCTGTCCCCTGCCCTCCTGTTACATACAAACCATAAAAAGCCGCCGTTGCACTTGCTCCCGGAGGATTGGTGCTGTGAATACGGTTGGCATTCACCAGCATGCCCGCACAGCCTGTAGATAAGTAAGGACCATAAAAAGTTGAGATTGTCGTGCGATCTCTGCGGTAAACATCATTGCGCTCCACTATTCCGTCTTCGCACTGCAGCATGAATATGCTGTAGAAATAATGATCGCGGACTTCGTTGTCGCGCACAATGATGTTCGCATTGCGGTTACCCGCTGCGCCATTAAAGCGAACCGTGTAATACCCACCTACCAACACATTCGAATCAACCGTTACATGGTTGGCTTGCGTTGCCGTAGCCGAACTTGATGGACTTCCTGAAGCAAGTACCGCACATATGAGCGAACTCGTATTGTTGATGTCGGTAATGATGGTGTTGTTGGTGATGCGAACATGTTCTACGTTGTTCATCCATACACCGCTCAGCGTACCATTTACCTCAATGTGCAAATCACGCACCGTTACATAACTCAGGTTCTGCAAGTTAATGGCCGCAGCAATGCCCGGCCTAGGGCTAAAGCGTAAAGTGTCGCCATTACCATTAAAGGTAATGGTATTGGTAGCCGATAAACCCAAAATATTATCTAAACTCAGCTGACCATTGGCTGCATTGTTCGGGAAATCGATATTAAATACAACCGGACCGGAAATACCACCACAGCTCAAAATATCACCCAATAACTCAATATCCGGAAAATCTGCCGTAGGATTACCCACGGTGTAGGTACCACCTGCTAGTGCCAGGCAAACCAATACACTTGCTGTATCGTTCGACGGGTTGCCGTCGGCTAAGCCATTGGGATTTGAAGTCCACACCCGCATAAAATCAGTACCGGATGTAGGTACGGTGAATTGCGAAGTAAAGGTGTAGGTCCCCGTATCGAGTGTCGCCAAGGCTGGACCGCTGTAGGTTTCTGTAACCACTGGATTGTTTCCGTATTGATAGCTTACTGTTGCCGTCGTTAACGAATCGGTTCCAATGTTCACAAAACGGAAAGTTACCGGAACCACCGCACCCGCTGTAGAATTCTGAACCGGCGAAATGATGTCCAGGGCCAACAAATCGTTTGCAATTACCTGAATTTCATAAGCACCTATGTCGGGAATCGTACCACGAGGATTGCCCACAATATCAGCCGTTACATAGCTCACCGTAGTGGCCGCATCTTTCAAAGGAGAAAGCGAAAGCGGCATCAAATCGGTAGGACTCGTAAACAAAGCATTGGCGCTAATTGAGTTTAAGTCCTGATTGGTGGCAGTTTGCCAGTCGACCAAAGTCGCAAATTCGGTTATCGGAGAGTTTACCCTAAAGTAATTAGGCGCTGTAGCACCGCTCATTAAATAGTTGTTGTGATTGAAGTGCGACACATTGGCCGTCTCCTGAATACTAAAACGAACCAAACGTAAAGCCGCATTGAAGCTGTTGCTTGTATTAAATTCAATATGGTTGTTTAGCACCACAATCGTATCCCAAGCCGGGGCTGCTGACGTTCCGCCTGTAAACCACAAGCCCGACTGTAAAGTAGAAGCAGAAGTGCTGTTCAACTCAAACCGGATCGTGTTGTTTACAATCTCGATGGCATCACGGGGATTCGTAGCCAAAGTGGCCGAATAAGATGCCGTCATGTGCAGCATGTACGGTATAAGCGCCGTGGTCGACAGACTGCTCGACTGAAAACCGTTAATTACGTTATTGTACACCCGGTTATGAAAGCTAGCCGGCACCAAGGTGTCGTTATTCAAATTGTTAAACAGCATGCCATAGGCACTCATGCC
>JBKBSO010000024.1:15821-24359 GCA_046291695.1 Bacteroidia bacterium | reverse complement strand
GAAAATACAATGGCACCTTGGCCAGCTGCCGTTGTGGTTTGCGTCTTACGGAAGGTGAGGTTGTTAAAGGATATGCGGCTATCGGAAGTGATCACGAAATGGGATCTTCCAGAGCCCGCAGAATCTTGTAGCAACACCACATCTGTAGGATTACCTGTAAGGCTGTTAAAGCTCACACCAAAGGCTGAACCCCCAGGAATATTACCCAAGTTATATTCGCCATAGTAAGTGCCAGGATTGATGTTAAAAGTAATTGGCCCCGTAATACCACATGAGGTCAACGCAGTTACAGCATCTTGAACCGTATTATAATCTGCTGCGGGGCCTCCAATCGTGAAAACACCGGAAATGCCTGTACAAAGGCTCAGGGTAAGCGTATCGTTAGAGGGGTTATTATCAGCCCCCAAACCATTAGCATTGGTCGACCAAACCTTAAGCGTATAAGTTCCAGGAGTGGGTATATTGATCGGTGTTGCAAAGGTGTAGTTGTAGCTTTGCCCAGGGCTCAGTGTGCTTGGAAAAAAATAAGTAGGCACTGTAACCGGTGGATTATTATCTAACTGGTACCCGAAATCAACAGAAGCCAGAGGGTCTGCAGCCGCATTTTGAACCTGAACAATCACCTGGTTTGCTCCTAGGCTTAAGGAAGTTGGTGCAACTAGTCCCGCCATCCGTGCATCCAAGCCTGTTGCCGGTAAAATGCTGACTCCGCCTAAAAACTGACGAGGGTGGTTCACATGGCCAGGACGAGGGCCTCCATAGCCGATGTTTTGACCGGTTGCAATTGTCACAAATCCATTGGAAAAGGTGTCTACTCCAGAAGCCGTCCAAGTCTGATAAATCGGTGAACCAGTTGAACCCGTAGGCACTCCAACATAAAACCCATAAGTACTACCCGCCGGGATAAGCAGTGATACCGAGGGCTTAACGCTCGACATGACTTGAGAGCCTGTGGTTGAGCTATTACCAACGGTTGTAGGTAAATTTACACCAAGCTGTTGCCAAGCGGGATTTGTGCCTACCTGAGGATTACCGTTAATCGGACTGGTACTATACCAGATTTCTAATTCTGTAGCGGCATTTAAAGAACCATATAGCGCCACATGTATGCTATCAAGAAGTACAGCTACGTTTGCAGTAAGGTTAAACGTTATACCTCCCGTGCCTGCACCATTACCTCCGGTAAGCGGCGGAGCAGTAAATAAATTTAACTGAGCATTTGCGCTCAAATTGAACATGCCTACAAAGAGGATGCCTAATAAATTACGTAAAAATTTTTTCATATTAATTAATCATTTTGTTCTTAAACTCAAGCGCCACCAAATAAGGTGCGACCATTCCTAATAATGCTAGTTTTCTCATAAAACGGTTTTTGAAATTTAGGCAAACAATGTACGTTAAAATTCAGCCAAAAAATACTGTTTCATACGAAATAGTTTGAGTAAATTATGAAAACATTAAAAAAACCATATGCATAAAGATCTATAATAAAACAAATTAACAAAACATGTAAAGCATAGTGGACTAATCTTCGACTTATTAAATCAGGCATATAAAGCTTAATGCTTCATGAATTAATTTTCCTGCTTATACGCATGATTGCACGCTGCAGTAAGGCGCATTTTTCTCTATTGATAGGGAGATACAGCGTTTTTTTTTTGCGAACGACTGCCTTCAGAATGCATTGCTAGACGGCATGAACTTTAGCCGGCTTTTTTACTGATGCTAGGAGAGGCTGAACGCGGTGCTATGGGAGCAACTGGGCCAATGACAATAGGGTTGAGGCCTAAGGCTTTGGTTGCCACCATAAGGATGAACAAATTAAGTTTTCCATGAATCCGTCTTATTGCATTAAGCCCAAGACTTATGCGCCGAGCACTCCTGACAAGCTGCTTTTACAGCGAAATCTAAATGGCTCCCCACGCTCGCGGCAAGCCAAAGCTGATAGTTGCACTAACAAAAATGGCTATTCAAATGCACTTAAGCTACAATCCATCTAATCCGTGGTTCTACGCTAAAAAAACCCAACATTGAAAAACCCGGCCATCCAGGGGTAAGAAAAAAATACGCCGTTTCTATACTTTCAATCATCCGGATAAGCAGTTTAAGTTTTGACAAAAACCAGCACCTGCTTAGCATGTAAAGTTGCTCAGAAAATAATAAAGCCCTTGCAGCCGATGCCGCAAGAGCTTAATTATCATTAACTTTTAAGTGATTAACGGCTCACACTAAATTTACTACGCATCACCCCTTTTCGGTTGCTGATGCTCAGCTGGTACATGCCTGCGGCTATGCCCTCCAATTCGATGCGCTGTTGCACTTGAACTGCTGTGGGTTCTAGCTGCATGCGACGAACCAAACGACCCTGCATGTCCATAATCCGAAGTTCAGCCCGTTGCATATCATCATCTTCGTAGGAAACAGTAAAGCTACCGCTGTTCGGATTGGGGTATAACTTCAGGGCCGATGCGCCAGTAATGTCGTTCACATTTAAGCCCATTACCGTTACTTGCTGTATCATGGTATCATCACGACACTCGCCATAGGCAATCAACATCACATCGTAAGTACCATTGGCGGTGTAGGTATGCGTAGCTGTTGCCAAGGTAGTTACGTTGCCATCACCAAAGTCCCAATAGTAACCAAAAGTGTTTTGGCTGCTCGAAGCATCTACTTGAATGGTTGGCAAGTTTTGGGTATTTAGGGTAAAGTTAGCCGTAGGCGAAGTAAGCGCGGTGATGGTCTTGGAAGTTACCGGCGTTGCACAGCCCCCCACACTTACCACCATATCGTAATAATAATAATGATAACCTGCTCCAAAGGTGTTACCGTCTATGCTAAATACCCCGGGAACGATGTAAGGCGGTGTTTGTCCTGCACTGTTGCGTAGCATGCCACCCGCACTCTGACCGGCCAAAGCCCCCAAGCGGTAGCTACCTGCAGGAATGTCGAGGTTAATATTAACTACAACCGGCGCATAGGCAGGGCCGTTTTGGGTTACAAAAACTGAATCGCGTACGATTTCGTTGCCCGATAAATCACGCAACATAACTACCATCCAACCTGTATTTTCCACATATACCCGTGCACGGGTAAACTTAACCGGCACCAATGCGGTAATCAACAACGACTGGGCGTTAAGAGAGCTGCCTGCAAAACTTGCAGCCGCTCCAATGGTGGTATCAGCAGGGCCAACACTGTAGTTTACTGTACCCAAGCCACGTACTGAATACGTTGAGGTACCACTTACCGCTGGAATGCTTAAAGTATCGCCAGTTCCGATTTGTGTACCCGAAGCATCTTCCCAAATCATCGAACTGTTTGGGCTGGTATTGGTTACCCACAAACTAACCGGATCTCCAATACAAACCGTATCAGATGAGCTGGCTACCACAGGAGTGCTCACCGAAATAATGCCCACAGTGCTGGATAGCGTGTCATTATCGGCATACAAATCCTGTGTTGATTGTAAGCTTGCGGCCAAAGTGATGGTACCCCCAGCCGACGAATTGATGGTGCCCACCGTGAGTGTATCGATTTCACCTGGTTGCAGGGCGGCAGTGCTCGTAGCATTGATGCTCGCGGTAACTGCCCCACTTACTGCCACTTGAGCGCTGTAGCCAGTCATCGGCAAGTTGCCATTATTTCTCACTACAACCCGAACCGGCATGCTGGCATCTCCACAGGCATTATCCGCCGGATCTACGATGGCTGCCATACGCAAATCGAAATCACGTAAGGTGGTGAAGCTTACTACGGGCGACCAAGCTGTTACTGTGCCGATATCACAAGTGTCGCGGATGTACACATCGTAAGCCGTATTTGGGCTCAAGCCCGTAATGGTGTATGGAATGCTGGTGGTGGTAACAATAGTACCTGCACCTGCCGCAGTACCTGCAGGGCCGTAGCTAAGCTGATAGCGGTTATTGGCACTAATCCATACGGCTTGAGCGCTGTTATGGGTAATTGTTCCAACAGATTCGTTTTGTGTGCCAAAACAACCCGTCACAATAAATTCATAGGCACCTGGTGATGGCGTTGCCGTACGCGGCATGTTCCGAATATCAACACTCACCAAAGTCTGTAAATTCGCTCCAATTCCATTTACGGCAAAATTAGAAGGCTCGAAGTTTCCGGTAGCAGGACTTACAAATATGGGATCATTGATGCTGCTGTTTTGGTCGAAACTGCCATTGTTCACCGCCTGCCAAGCCGCCATGCTGGTTTGTGCACTTCCAAAGAAGCCTATGTGGTTGGCCGTTCCCCCGGTCGAAAACATGTTTAACACGTTATTGTTCGAAACTGGCGTATTGGTAGCCAAATAATACAAACAATACTTGGTGCCCGTGCCTCCCCTGCTGATGTACACAATATTGTTAAGCACCTGATTGTCGGTACCTGTACCCAAAATGTACACTCCATAGGTGATGCCTGCTGTTGAGGCTGCATGATCGAGCACCACCGTGTTGTGGTAGAAATAATTGCTCGACCCACCGGAATTATAGATACCGTATAGCGTTCCCGAACCCGAATTCAAATTATAAATGAGGTTGTTGGAAACAATGTTCGGCTCTGTTGGCGTAGCCGATGCCCCGAGAAAAAAAATGCCATTTGCAGCAGCCGTTAAGCTTGCCCCAGGTGCATTGGACGAGTGTATCCGGTTAGCATTCACCAATGCACCAAACGTGCCGGTCGACATATAAATACCGTTGAAGGTTGTGATACCCGTACGGGTTGGCCGTGAAACTTCATTGTTCGACACGTTAGCATATTCTGTTTGGAGCATAAAAATGCCGTGGATATACCAGTCGTTCACGGTATTGTATCGTACATTTACAAATTGGTTACGTGCTCCTGCCAAGCCATTAAATCGGATGCCCGCATAACCTCCCCTAATGATATTCGAATCAACATTCACAAAATTGGCTGTAGTGCCCGTGGTAAGGTTTGCAAAGTTGCCGGTGGCAATGATGCCGCCAAAAACACTGCTGGTACTGGTTTGATCGAGGATGAGCAAGTTCTCCTTGATGTCGATGTGTTGCACATTATTCATCATGATGCCCGACTTCACCCCAGTCGCGCGAATAACCAGGTTACGGATGCTTACATAAGAACTACCGTTTAAGATAATGGCAGCAGCATTGTTACCGGTGGCCTGTAGCGTATCGCCTATACCCCAAATGGTGAGCGGCGAACCGGGACCTGTGCCGGCAATGGCGCCTAGGCTTAACTGACTAGCCAAGATGCCATTTGTACCTTGCAACAAAATATTAACAGGGCCAGCTATTCCTGCACAAGCAAGCAAATTCGACAAGGAATCGAGTGATGGGAAGTTGGAAGTTGGACCACCTGCCGTATAGGTCCCGCCAGCTAATGGGGTGGATTGTAAGATTACAGCATTGGTAGCCGTACTAGGCAAAGTAGTATTTCCACAGGTGATATTACAGCGATACCAGGCCGTCGGCATGCTTTGCAGTAAGCTATGGCTAGGATTGGTTGCACCAATAATGTCAACCCATGTCAAGCTATCGGCCGACTCTTGCCATTGATAGGCCTGCCCGGCACCAAATCCGGTACCACTTAAACCAAGCGAAATTTGCTGTCCTGCACAAATTGAATTTGCACTTACAGTAGCTGCACCGGGTACTGGAGGATCTACACATGGAGCATTAGGCACATGTGTGAATCGAATTTGAGCACGAACTGTACGGTTATTGTTCAAAGTTAAACTAGCAGAAGCGGCGGTGTGCGAAATGATATTCGCCGGGTCTTTGTACCAGGCAAAGTTTGCCGTACTCACACCCGTTCCAGCTGCCGACATATCCCAATGCGTAGTAAGTTCGAGTGCACCACCCGTATATAAAAAGGGCGTGGTTAAGGTAAATTCAACCCAGCCTGTATCTGCCAAAAAGTTTTGGTTGGTAGAGCTGTACACCAAGCTTGCACCGGTTATGAGCGTATTATAATCCTGCGGTGCAGCAGGCACAGCCGTCAAGCTTGAATTCTTCAGATGAATATCGAAAATGATGGTTGCAGTCGAAATGATTGCCGCATTATTGGCCTTCCGCCACGAAATCTTTTGAATCAACTCACCGGGGTTCATACCCGCAGCAGCAAGCTCCGTTTGGGTATACACCATATGATGTCGTGAGTAAAAAAACGTACTGGTTCCACCAGTATTGTACATGGGGCCAGCGTCGCCAGTCGCTGAGTTAGAAGTTGTGCCCGCATTGGAGCCTGCTCCAATAATGGTATTGGTTTGTGCATTGAGCAAGGAGCTCAGTGCCATTAAACCCATTGCTGCCAGCGTGAATATTTTATACATACTATTAGGAATTAAGTCATTTGTTTACATCACCAACCTATAATAACAAACAATCGGAAGCAAAGGGCGGAAGACCTGGTTGCAAACTGCGGTCAAAATTATAGTATTTTTACATTTTTTTAATCTGTCGCCAAATTAAAAATTGATTAAAGTCATAAACAAAAATAGACCGGCCTTTCGGCCGGTCTATTTACATACGTTGTCTGTATTAAGGTTATCTACTCACGGTAAACTTACTACGCATTACGCCTTTTTGGTTGCTGATACTCAGCTGGTACATGCCTGCGGCTATGCCTTCGAGCTCAATTTGCTCTTGTACCTGTACTGCCGTCGGTTCCAGCTTCATGCGGCGAATCAAACGACCCTGCATATCCATAATATGTAATTCTGCGCGCAGCATTTCATCATCTTCATACGAAACCGTAAAGCTACCGCTATTCGGATTCGGGTATAACTTCAGGGCCGATGCACCGGTAATGTCGTTCACGCTTAAGCCCATTACAGTTACTTGCTGAATCATCGTATCATCGCGGCACTCCCCATAGGCAATCAACATCACATCATAAGTACCATTGGCGGTGTAGGTGTGCGTGGCCGTGGCCAGCGTAGTCACGTTACCATCACCAAAATCCCAGTAGTAACCAAAGGTATTCAAGCTGCTCGAAGCATCTACCTGTATGGTTGGTAAACTCGTGGTGTCTAGGGTAAAATTAGCAGTAGGCGAAGTAAGCGCCGTAATGGTCTTTGAAGCTACCGGCGTTTCACAACCACCTGTACTAATCACCATATCGTAATAATAGTAGTGGTACCCAGCACTAAAAGTGTTGCCATCAATGCTAAAGATGCCTGGAATCACATAAGGGGCTTGCTGCCCAGCACTGTTACGCAGCATTCCTCCAGCGCTTTGACCAGCTAAGGCACCTAAACGATAACTGCCCACCGGAATATCTAAATTAATATTGACTACTACCGGTGCATAAGCTGGTCCGCTTTGTGTAACAAACACGGAGTCCCTATCAATATCGTTACCGGCTAAATCGCGCAACATGACCACTAACCATCCTGTATTTTCTATATATACCCTTGCCCGGGTAAATTTAACTGGTACATCAGCGGTAATCAATAATGATTGTGCATTCAACGATACTCCAGCAAATGAACTTGCAGCTCCAATGGTGGTATCAGCTGGTCCGATGCTGTAAGTTACGCTTCCTTCTCCTTTAGCAAAATACGTAGCCGTACCCGCTACCGAAGGAATAATCAAGGTATCACCTGAGGCAATTTGATTATTTGCGCTATCCAGCCAAATCACACTCGGGATGTTCAAAGCAGGATCAACCCATAAAGTCGCCGGACTACCAATACAAACCGTGTCAGCCATTGCCAAAATACTCGGTGTCGGCACACCTATAATGTTCACCGAACTCATTAAGGTGTCATTGTCGGGATACACGTCTTGCGCAGCTGATACTACAGCCGTCATATCTAGCGTACCGCCTAAACTCAGGCTGATGGTCCCTAATGTAAGTGTATCCACATCGCCAGGCTGAAGCGTATTGGTGCTGGTAGTGCTCAAACTAGCGGTAAGTAATCCGCTTGAGTTAAAGCTCACTGAATATCCCGTAACCGCCAATTGCCCTTTGTTCGCCACCACTACCTGAACAGGCATGATGCTATCTGCACAACTGTTGTCTTCCGGATTGGCAATGGCTGCTACTTCCAAATCATAATCACGCAAAGTAGTGAAACCAAAAGCAGGAGACCAAGGCGAAACGGTACCTGAACAAGTATCACGTACATATAGCTCGTAATTGGTGTTAGGCAATAAGCCAGTGATCGTTTCCGGACGATTAGTGGTGGTCATTCGTGTACCGCTACCTAAGCTAAAGCCAGGTGCACCATACTCCAACTGCCACTGTGAGGCAGCGCTCAGCCACATGATACGAGCAAAATCAAAGCCAACACTATCAAGGGATACGTTTTGCACACCTAAACAGCCCGATACCGTAAACTCTATGGCACCTGGATCTGGTGTTGTAGTACGCAAACTGTCGAAAATATCGTTGGGCACCCAAGCCGTAAGGTTGGTTCCAATATCATTTACAGCAAAGCTGCTTGGCTCAAAATTGAAGAGCGCCGGATCCACAAATACCGGATCATTAATCGTACTATTCTGATCAAACGCACTGTTGTTCACCAACTGCCAATCGGCC
>JBKBSO010000024.1:0-15813 GCA_046291695.1 Bacteroidia bacterium | reverse complement strand
CGCCGGATCCACAAATACCGGATCATTAATCGTACTATTCTGATCAAACGCACTGTTGTTCACCAACTGCCAATCGGCCAAAGTGGTTTGGGCTGATGAATAGAAGCCAATATTGTTGATGGTGCCCCCAGTAGAGAACATATTCAACACATTGTAATCCGATATGGGGTTGTTGTTCACACCCGACACATAAATACAATACTTACTGCCCGTGCCACCACGACTTACATGAATGATGTTGTTCTTCAACTCATTATTGCTACCCGTACCCAAGAAATAGGTGGCGTACAACAATCCACCCGTTGCAGGCTGATGATCGAACACCAAGGTGTTGTGGTACCAATAGGTATGCGTGCTTGCGCTGTTGTAAATACCATAAATAGAGCCGCTCGCCGAATTTACATTGTACATCATGTTGTTCGAAAACACATTGGGCGTAGTAGCTGTCCCCTGCCCTCCTGTTACATACAAACCATAAAAAGCCGCCGTTGCACTTGCTCCCGGAGGATTGGTGCTGTGAATACGGTTGGCATTCACCAGCATGCCCGCACAGCCTGTAGATAAGTAAGGACCATAAAAAGTTGAGATTGTCGTGCGATCTCTGCGGTAAACATCATTGCGCTCCACTATTCCGTCTTCGCACTGCAGCATGAATATGCTGTAGAAATAATGATCGCGGACTTCGTTGTCGCGCACAATGATGTTCGCATTGCGGTTACCCGCTGCGCCATTAAAGCGAACCGTGTAATACCCACCTACCAACACATTCGAATCAACCGTTACATGGTTGGCTTGCGTTGCCGTAGCCGAACTTGATGGACTTCCTGAAGCAAGTACCGCACATATGAGCGAACTCGTATTGTTGATGTCGGTAATGATGGTGTTGTTGGTGATGCGAACATGTTCTACGTTGTTCATCCATACACCGCTCAGCGTACCATTTACCTCAATGTGCAAATCACGCACCGTTACATAACTCAGGTTCTGCAAGTTAATGGCCGCAGCAATGCCCGGCCTAGGGCTAAAGCGTAAAGTGTCGCCATTACCATTAAAGGTAATGGTATTGGTAGCCGATAAACCCAAAATATTATCTAAACTCAGCTGACCATTGGCTGCATTGTTCGGGAAATCGATATTAAATACAACCGGACCGGAAATACCACCACAGCTCAAAATATCACCCAATAACTCAATATCCGGAAAATCTGCCGTAGGATTACCCACGGTGTAGGTACCACCTGCTAGTGCCAGGCAAACCAATACACTTGCTGTATCGTTCGACGGGTTGCCGTCGGCTAAGCCATTGGGATTTGAAGTCCACACCCGCATAAAATCAGTACCGGATGTAGGTACGGTGAATTGCGAAGTAAAGGTGTAGGTCCCCGTATCGAGTGTCGCCAAGGCTGGACCGCTGTAGGTTTCTGTAACCACTGGATTGTTTCCGTATTGATAGCTTACTGTTGCCGTCGTTAACGAATCGGTTCCAATGTTCACAAAACGGAAAGTTACCGGAACCACCGCACCCGCTGTAGAATTCTGAACCGGCGAAATGATGTCCAGGGCCAACAAATCGTTTGCAATTACCTGAATTTCATAAGCACCTATGTCGGGAATCGTACCACGAGGATTGCCCACAATATCAGCCGTTACATAGCTCACCGTAGTGGCCGCATCTTTCAAAGGAGAAAGCGAAAGCGGCATCAAATCGGTAGGACTCGTAAACAAAGCATTGGCGCTAATTGAGTTTAAGTCCTGATTGGTGGCAGTTTGCCAGTCGACCAAAGTCGCAAATTCGGTTATCGGAGAGTTTACCCTAAAGTAATTAGGCGCTGTAGCACCGCTCATTAAATAGTTGTTGTGATTGAAGTGCGACACATTGGCCGTCTCCTGAATACTAAAACGAACCAAACGTAAAGCCGCATTGAAGCTGTTGCTTGTATTAAATTCAATATGGTTGTTTAGCACCACAATCGTATCCCAAGCCGGGGCTGCTGACGTTCCGCCTGTAAACCACAAGCCCGACTGTAAAGTAGAAGCAGAAGTGCTGTTCAACTCAAACCGGATCGTGTTGTTTACAATCTCGATGGCATCACGGGGATTCGTAGCCAAAGTGGCCGAATAAGATGCCGTCATGTGCAGCATGTACGGTATAAGCGCCGTGGTCGACAGACTGCTCGACTGAAAACCGTTAATTACGTTATTGTACACCCGGTTATGAAAGCTAGCCGGCACCAAGGTGTCGTTATTCAAATTGTTAAACAGCATGCCATAGGCACTCATGCCACCGCTAATATGGTTCTCGGAAATTTGCATACCATAAATATTGGATGCCCAAATTCCAGCCCCAACTGTGGAGGTACCCGCAAAGTCAGTAAACTGGTTATTGCTAATCAATACATTACTTTGATTCAGCGCATATACCGCACGGTAAACATAGTTTGTAAAGCTGTTGGTGATCACTTGGTTTAAATCACTGTTCGAACCATCCATGAATATACCATAGTAGAAGCCAGTAAAACTATTATTGATAAACAAACCATTGCTACCCCGGTAAATAATACCATTGTTAAAGGTAGAGCTTGCCAGGGTCTGGTCGTCAAATACGCAGCCAATCACATCGCCACTGGTATTAGCACCCGAAAATACAATGGCACCTTGGCCAGCTGCCGTTGTGGTTTGCGTCTTACGGAAGGTGAGGTTGTTAAAGGATATGCGGCTATCGGAAGTGATCACGAAATGGGATCTTCCAGAGCCCGCAGAATCTTGTAGCAACACCACATCTGTAGGATTACCTGTAAGGCTGTTAAAGCTCACACCAAAGGCTGAACCCCCAGGAATATTACCCAAGTTATATTCGCCATAGTAAGTGCCAGGATTGATGTTAAAAGTAATTGGCCCCGTAATACCACATGAGGTCAACGCAGTTACAGCATCTTGAACCGTATTATAATCTGCTGCGGGGCCTCCAATCGTGAAAACACCGGAAATGCCTGTACAAAGGCTCAGGGTAAGCGTATCGTTAGAGGGGTTATTATCAGCCCCCAAACCATTAGCATTGGTCGACCAAACCTTAAGCGTATAAGTTCCAGGAGTGGGTATATTGATCGGTGTTGCAAAGGTGTAGTTGTAGCTTTGCCCAGGGCTCAGTGTGCTTGGAAAAAAATAAGTAGGCACTGTAACCGGTGGATTATTATCTAACTGGTACCCGAAATCAACAGAAGCCAGAGGGTCTGCAGCCGCATTTTGAACCTGAACAATCACCTGGTTTGCTCCTAGGCTTAAGGAAGTTGGTGCAACTAGTCCCGCCATCCGTGCATCCAAGCCTGTTGCCGGTAAAATGCTGACTCCGCCTAAAAACTGACGAGGGTGGTTCACATGGCCAGGACGAGGGCCTCCATAGCCGATGTTTTGACCGGTTGCAATTGTCACAAATCCATTGGAAAAGGTGTCTACTCCAGAAGCCGTCCAAGTCTGATAAATCGGTGAACCAGTTGAACCCGTAGGCACTCCAACATAAAACCCATAAGTACTACCCGCCGGGATAAGCAGTGATACCGAGGGCTTAACGCTCGACATGACTTGAGAGCCTGTGGTTGAGCTATTACCAACGGTTGTAGGTAAATTTACACCAAGCTGTTGCCAAGCGGGATTTGTGCCTACCTGAGGATTACCGTTAATCGGACTGGTACTATACCAGATTTCTAATTCTGTAGCGGCATTTAAAGAACCATATAGCGCCACATGTATGCTATCAAGAAGTACAGCTACGTTTGCAGTAAGGTTAAACGTTATACCTCCCGTGCCTGCACCATTACCTCCGGTAAGCGGCGGAGCAGTAAATAAATTTAACTGAGCATTTGCGCTCAAATTGAACATGCCTACAAAGAGGATGCCTAATAAATTACGTAAAAATTTTTTCATATTAATTAATCATTTTGTTCTTAAACTCAAGCGCCACCAAATAAGGTGCGACCATTCCTAATAATGCTAGTTTTCTCATCAGATTGTTTTAATTTTTTCGGCATGAATATACGGCTTTTCATAGAGAAAAACATTTTAAAAAGCCATTTTTAGCAAATTAAATGGCAAAAAAAAGCCCCGAAAATAATTTTCGGGGCTTTTTTTCTGGGGATTTATTATGCTATTTCAGGCTTCGGTAAGGATTACTACTTTATCCTTCAAAACCTCAATTACACCACCACGTATATCAAAATACACGGTTTTGTTTTCTGCGGTTATCACCCGGGCCTGCCCTTCCGGTTCTAATGCGCTAATGATGGGTGCGTGGTTTTTCAATACTTCGAACTGGCCTTTCATGCCAGGAACGCGTACTGAGCTAACTTCACCTGCGAAGAGCTTGCTGTCGGGGGTTAGTATTTCAAGATACATGAATTACCTCCGGCTTAAACTTGTCCGGCCAGCATTTTTTCACCGGCGGCGATTACGTCCTCAATGCTACCCTTAAGGTTAAAGGCTGCCTCAGGATATTTATCCACTTCACCGTCCATAATCATGTTGAAGCCACGAATGGTTTCTTCAATCGGAACCAGCACACCCTTCAAGCCGGTAAACTGTTCGGCTACGTGGAAAGGCTGCGAAAGGAAACGCTGAACACGGCGAGCGCGGTGTACCACCAATTTATCTTCATCGCTCAATTCATCCATACCAAGGATGGCAATGATGTCTTGCAATTCCTTATAACGCTGCAAGGTGTTTTTAACACGCATCGCACAGTCATAATGCGCACCGCCAACAATGTCGCGGGTTAAAATGCGCGAAGTTGAATCCAACGGATCTACTGCAGGATAAATACCCAATTCGGCAATCTTACGGCTCAATACGGTAGTTGCATCCAAGTGTGCAAAAGTTGTTGCTGGAGCCGGGTCAGTCAAGTCATCGGCAGGCACATAAACAGCCTGTACTGAGGTGATTGAACCGCGCTTGGTAGATGTGATACGCTCCTGCATTAAACCCATTTCGGTAGCGAGGGTTGGCTGGTAACCTACTGCTGATGGCATCCGTCCCAATAGGGCCGATACCTCAGATCCTGCTTGGGTAAAGCGGAAAATATTGTCGATAAAGAATAGGATATCACGTCCTTGGGTGTCATTCTCGTCACCATCGCGCAAGTGCTCAGCCATGGTTAAGCCCGAAAGGGCTACGCGGGCACGTGCTCCGGGGGGCTCGTTCATCTGTCCAAAAACAAGTGCAATACGCGACTCTTCGAGTTTATCGTAGTCAACCTTGTCGAGTGCCCATTTACCCTCTTCCATTTCGTGTTTGAATTCATCACCGTATTGAACCACACCCGATTCAATCATTTCACGTAAGAGGTCATTGCCCTCACGGGTGCGCTCACCTACCCCGGCAAACACCGACATTCCATCGTAGCCTTTGGCGATATTGTTGATCAATTCCATGATCAATACGGTTTTACCTACACCGGCACCACCGAACAAGCCAATTTTACCACCTTTTACATAAGGTTCAATCAAGTCGATTACTTTAATACCTGTAAAAAGGATTTCTGTAGAAGTCGACAAGTTTTCGAACTTAGGTGCTGAACGGTGAATTGGCAGACCCGCGCTACGATCGATAGGCTTTAAGCCGTCGATAGCATCACCTACCACATTGAACAAGCGGCCCTTGATTTGGTTGCCGATGGGCATTTGAATGGCTTCACCCGTATCGATCACCGCCATACCGCGTACCAGACCCTCGGTAGAGTCCATGGCAATGGTACGCACGCTGTCTTCACCCAGGTGCTGCTGACACTCCAGTACGATCCGCTGCCCATCAGGACGCTCTACGTACAATGCATTGTAAATTTTTGGAAGTTTTGAACCGCCTTCGAAACTTACATCGACAACCGGGCCGATGATTTGTGCGATTTTACCGTGATTGGCCATATAAAAAGCTGGTTTATTACGTCTTTCAACGAGACCGCAAAGCTATGACTTAAGCTTTACATTTCAAATCAAAAAGCACACTTAGATTATTAATGCTTTTTTAGTGCATGATAAGCTGCTTTTCAGCGCAAAACAAGCATTTCGACTAAGTCTTTTGCTTCTTCTTACGGGCAGCTGGAAACAGAATATTATTCAAGATCAATCGATAGCCCGGGGAATTCGGATGTAAACTTAAATCGGTAGGTGGCTCTCCCACCATATGCTGGTAATCTTCGGGATCGTGTCCTCCGAAAAAAGTCCAAGTGCCCTGGCCATAAGTTCCATGGATGTAACGTGCCTCGTTCAAGCTTTTCGTTTCACCTAAAATGAGGACATCGCTTTTGATCACATCTTTCCGAAAAGCCGTAGTTTGACCCATAAAGCCTTTGATAATTTGCTCATGATTTTGATTGAGCATCGTAGGGATCACGTCCCATTTGGCTGAAAATTCAAATAAGCTGAAAAAGTCATTCTTTTCGCCCACATAGCCCCGGGTATTGGTGGCATCGATATCTGAAAATTCGTATTCGAGTGGATTTCGCTTCAGCTGAAAATCCTTAAAGGCAAAAGTTTTGCTAAAATCGAGCTTTTGCTGGGCCTGTGGATCAATGGGGTCGCCATCGTACATGCGTTCGCAAATGTCAACGCCCTCTGCCGACAAGGCTATGTCATAGGTATCGGTAGCCGAGCACATGGCGAACAGAAAACCTCCACCGGCTACGAAATCACGAATTTTATGCACTACGGCCAACTTCAACTGCGAAACCTTTTCGAAACCGTGCCGGGCTGCTGTGGCATTGGCCTCACGCACTTCGGCCTGGTACCAAGGGGCATCGCGGTAAGCAGCATAGAACCTACCGAACTGTCCGGTAAAATCTTCATGATGTAAGTGGAGCCAATCGTACATCGGTAATTTGCCTTGCAGCACCTCATCGTCATACACTTTATCATAAGGGATTTCGGCATACACCAGGGCCATGGTCACGGCATCGTCCCAAGGTTGCTTTGTAGGTGGCGTATAAACAGCAATCTTTGGTGCCACTTCGAGCTTTACCACATCCATATTCACTTCAGGATCGGCTATTTGCACGAGGATTTGCTCGTAGCGCACATCGGCCAGCACTTCGTAGCTCACCCCCCTGATGCGACATTCGGTTTCAAGTGTGGCCAAATGCGGCATGCTAAAACTCCCTCCCCGATAATTCAGCAACCAACTCACCTCTACGCCTTGCTCTAATGCAAAATAGGCGATTCCATAGGATTTTAGGTGATCGCGCTGGGCCTGATCCATAGGAATAAGCAATCGTGCGCCTTCGGCTGTGAAGCTCATCACAAAAAACAGCAGTACAAGAATCCTTTTCATTCCTTCAAATATAAGGTCAATTAAAGCCATCGGCCTATAATAACTGTAAAATTGATAATTTGGTGCATGAAATCGAATAAAGCCCGGCACTCCCGTCAGTATTTCCGCTACAATAAAGCCAAGTTGGGTGCAAAACCCGGCAGCATCATCATCCCTATCGATGCCCTTGCAAGTAGGGTCTACTTGTATACCTACAATGAAGAGCATTTTAGCGAGACCGCAAGTCTAAGCGTTGAAGAGGCGCGCAACCATGCCAAGCCAAAAACAGATCAATTACGCTGGATCGACATCCGTGGCCTTGCCGACCCCCAACTGTATTCCTGGCTGGCCGAAGATTTCGGCATTCACCCACTCGAGCTCGAAGACATCAGTTCCCGTCAGCAGCCCAAAGCCGACGCACATTTCGGACATCTTTTCATGGTAGCCCGCATGCTTTATTTCGACAATCAACAGCAACTGATTAATGAGCAACTCTCCTTCTTCGTGTTAGACAACACCCTCATTACCATTCAAGAAACTTATGAAGACGTGCTGGACCCAGTACGTAATCGCCTTCGAAACGAAAAAATGCCCATCCGAAAGCGAAAAAGCGAATACCTGGCGTATGCCTTACTCGATGCCGTTTTCGACCACTATTTCCTGCTGCTGCACGAATTAGGCATGCAACTCGAAACACTGGAAGATAGCCTGGTACAGTCACCCCGTAGACAACACCGCAACGACATTATGCAACTCAAACACGAATTGCTGAACCTGAGAAGGATTATCTGGCCAAGTCGCGAAATGGTAAACAATATCCTTCGAAACAACTACCTCATTCGACAAGACGACATCAGCATTTACCTGCGCGATTTATACGACCATATCGTAACCCTTATGGACCTAACCGAAATTTACCGGGAAGTGAGCGGCAATCTGCTCGACCTGTACAATAGCTCTGTTAGCAACAATATGAACGAGATCATGAAAATACTCACCATGATATCGGCCATTTTTATCCCACTCAGCTTCGTAGCCGGTATTTATGGCATGAACTTCGTATCCGAATCGGCCGATGGCAAGTCCATGTCGTGGAATATGCCTGAGTTGTACCAACCCTATGGCTATGTGGTGGTGCTCGGCATGATGCTGCTGATTGCCCTTTTACAGCTAATGCTCTTTTGGCGAAAAGGCTGGTTTAAAAAATGGTAGATTTCGCTTGATTGGCAGATAGTATCGTTAGAAGTTGTTTTTGCACAACAGCAATCATCGCAATTTAAAGTAAAATAACGACAATGCATCAGACATTCGAAATAGTAAAATATACCGAAAAGCATCGTGAACAGTTAATTGAGGTTTGGGAAAAATCAGTTTTGGCAACACATGACTTTTTAAACGCCCCAGACTTTATTGAAATAAAGAAAATCGTTAAAACCATTGACTTTAGCGCATTCGAGACTTATTGCTTACTTGAAAGCAATAACGTAATTGGATTTTTAGGAACAGCAAACCAAAAAATAGAAATGTTGTTTTTGTCGCCCGAACACATTGGGACAGGACTTGGGGCGAAGTTGCTAAACTTTGCCGTCCACGAACTGAATGCAACCCAAGTTGATGTAAATGAACAGAACTTAAAAGCTGTTGCATTTTATTCAAAATCCGGATTCAAGACATATGAACGAACTAACCAAGACGATCAAGGAAAAAATTATCCATTATTGCGAATGGAGCTAACCAGCTTATAGCCGAACTAATATCAGTTTATGATTAGCAATGGCACCACAATTTAACACGAAAGCCACCGGAAATTCCGGTGGCTTTCGCGCTAAATGCAGTTGATGCGGACTATCGCCTGATCATAAACTGCCCTTGTTGCAGTTTTTCGCCAAGCATAAAGCGATAATTGTACACCCCTGCAGCATAGGCTTCGGTGCTAATTTGATGGGTATTGCCAATGCTCACTTCCACCGTTTCGCGCCATACCACACGACCGAGGTTATCGCGGATTTCGAGTGTACCAACACCCTCCTGTGCAGCAATATCAAACTTCACAAACTGGCTGGCCGGATTCGGATACACCCGCCCTACCAAATCATGCACCTCTTCTACCTTTACCGCCTGATAGCTGGCACAAGTTGTGTCATTGGCAGGATTGGTGTCGGCCGTCCAACTTGAGTAAGCACACAAAGTTACCGTGCCGCCCACCGTTGGTGTCCACGCCTGGGTAAAGGTATGGTGAATAGTATCGCCAGGAGCAATAGTACGGGCAATTGAATTGCTGTTGATGATGGGACCACCAGCCAAACGGTAAGCCACATCAAATCCTGCAGCCGGCTGATTGCCAAAGTTCTCAATCACCACCTTCACTGTGTAGGGCTGGTTAAGGGCATTCACTGTAGATGGGGTTAATATTTCGGTAATGCCCACATCGCTTATCATCTGTACGCCTACAAATACAGTTACTGTATCCATTTTAAAACATACCGAGTCGGTTACCGTAGCCACATAAGTGGTGGTTACTGGCGGCGTCACCTGAATCACATTATCGGTACCCAAAACAGTAGTGCTACCCAATTCAGTCCAAGCAACACTTCCAGTGCCTTTATAACTCACCGCGCCATTAAACATGCGTGGGTGGAAAGTAGGAGAAGGTGCCGCGCCTCCGTAGCCCACATTTGGCCCGGTGTAAATCACAATATTGCCATCGGTAAAGGTGTCAACGGCACCAGCAACATGTGAAGTATATGCTATACTGCTGCCTCCAATGTAAAAGCCATAGGTGCTTCCGGCCGGAATTACCACCGGTGTATTTAAAGGTATAGGTGTAAATATACCCACACCTGTAATGCCGGAATTTTGAATCAAACCGGGATATGCAGAAGTAACTTGCGTCCAACCTGGGGCAGAAATGTTAGGGGCTCCATTGATGGGGCTGGTGCTATACCAAATATCCATATTCCCGGTACCACCTACAATGCCGTACATCCAGACCTGCAGACTGTCGATTTCAACGGCATTTATGGCCCTTACATTAAAGGTAACACCCGACTGACCATTTCCGGCAATGGTTTCTGCAATTACCACATTACTCGCCGAAAAGCCAGTTACGGCAGCCCGCAATGTAGCTGTATCACCAGCCACGATAATTGTATCATTTCCGGCATCTATAGCCAAATACTCATCCGTATAACGGGCCAATTGCTGTGGATTGGTAAAGTTCGCCAAGGAATCGCGCGCTACTACCTCTAAAACCACTTCCTGCAATGCTGCCGGTGCGGCTGGCACAATACCCTGCCATGTTCCTGAAGCTGAAGTTCCAGCTATGCGGTTTAGAATAATGTTGGGCTGGGCCACACCATCAACCGTACGTGCCAGAATTATGCTGTCGATGCCGATTCCACCGGCATTATCACTCGCATAAATGGTCACCGTGCGTGGTGTTGGGGTACACTGTGCTTCATCAGGCGTTATGGTAAACGAATCGATTACAGGTGGGAACTGATCGGGCGCCAATTGACCATCAAATTCAAAAGCGCCTATATCAGGAGCTAATCCAGTTCCTGCCGGACGGTTGATGCCGTTAATATCGACATTCGGGCTGCCCAAAGCGGCAATCACCGCCCCACCCGACTCCATGCCGGTTACCGTTCCTGTTGGAACCGTTAGGTTGGTATTAGAAGTGAATGGTGGCAACATTCGGGCTGCTCCTGGAATAGAGAACAAATCGTTGTTCACATTCGAAACCGTCGATACCGTCCGCCAGTCGTTAACCTGATTATACATACCACTTCCAGCAGCAGTACCCACGCGACCTACAGCATGATGCAAGCTATCGGGAACATAATAGGCATTTCTGTCGAGCGCCAACTGACCAAAGTTGTAGTTATTCGGCACCCAAACGGCCACGAAGTGATTCGGACCTGATGCATTGGTGGTGAAGTTGGCTGCAAAGGCATTGTTCATTACTTCACCAGTTACTGCAGTTGAAATGATACCCAAGGCTGCGGCAGTTGCTTCCGTGTTGTTCGTATTGGTATAATCGCCATACACATATACACTATTGTAGTAGAGGCCGTGGTTGGTACCACCTGCCAACCTGATGCCCATGGCACTCAAGGTGGAAGTAGCCGTGCCATTCATACCGGCAATGCCATATATGGCATTATTGTCGATAATCGCGTTACTGCCTGCCAAAACACTTATACCGTAAGCGCCCGAGCCGGAAGGGTTGAAGTTGCGGATGTTGTAAATCCGGTTCGAGGATATGCGTGCCGAATCGGTTGGCGTTCCTCCAATCTCAATGCCAGCAATGGCCGCTGTATTCACCAAAATGTTGTAAATGGTATTCCGGCTGATTTCAGCATTTCTGACATTCTGTACATCCACACCTCGGAAGGTTATAAAACGAGAAGTGTCTGTTGAGCCAATTTCGTTATCCGTAATGCGTACATTTCGTCCGGGTGCACCAAAGAGCGAACGCACATAGATGGCATAAAATGCCCGCTGTACCGTGATGTTCTCAATGGTGATGTCGTACAATGAATCACCTGTACCGAAGGTGCTGATGTTAGCTCCGCCGGCGTGAATACCAAAACTAGATGCGATGTTGTTAATACCACCGACAACATGCAAGTTTTTGATGGTGATGCCTTCAATATTTGCTCCAGGTGTAGATCGCAACCAAATGGCGGCATTATTTTCTACGGTGGCATGCGTGCGTATGGTCAAATTCCGACTGCTACCACCATTATTAGCACCATCGAATGTAAGATGCTGTGCTCCAGACAATACAATCAAACCATTGCTAAAAGGTACGGTACCTTCGATAGTTGCATGCGCTACACTGCTATCGGGTCTGAAACGAATAGGATTTGATGCCGCCATTCCCGGACGTTTATTGATGACAATGGGGAAGGTTTCATTTTGGCTGTAAAGCGTATCTATCAGGATAAAATCAGCAGGTCCTGCTACCAAACCAGCATTAATGAAGTTAGCCGCTGCGGTAAGCGTAGGGAAGTCGGCCGTTCCACTGGTTCCAACACGATACGTGCCCGCAATGGCGGGGAACAGCAAATAACTGTACAATTGTGCAGGCAAGGTAGCACCAGATGCAGGGTATAAGCCTTCACCTCCACGTGGTGCAGTGGTCACAAAACCTGCAGTATTCGCCACCGCCACATAATATTCCACAATATCCATAGGCACTACTCCGCCCAGGGCAGTATAATCAATCACAAACTGGTGATTTGTACCCGTCACCGTAGGCACCGTATCCATTTGCCAGGTCGATTGTCCTTGCTTTCGATAAATCAAACGCGCACTTCCAGACACAATGGTGCTCGATGTATCAGCAATATCAGCCGTTAGCACACGATTAGGCCCTACCAAGGTGTCGCTCAGAATATTCACACTAATCTGTGAAAAAATGCCTCCTGTAAATTCATAAGCCCCAATGTCAGGTGTAGCCGGATTACGAGTATTCCCCATGATGTCGGTGGTTATGTAACTGATGGGGGCTCCCAGGTTATCAAAGGGCAAAACAGTAGGGATTAGCTCGGTAGCACTCAAAAAGCCGGGGTTCATACTAACCGAAGCCGCATCTTTTGATGTGGCTGTTTGCCAACTAGCCAAAGTCGGATAATCGGCTACCGGTGAGTTATTCCGAAACATTTCTGGCGGATTTGCTCCACCGATTCTGAAGTTATTATTATTACTTTCTAAACTGTCAATCTGTGATTGATTAGCAAAACGCACCAACCTAAAGGCAATCGGCAAATCCCCACTTAGCGGGCCTATATCTATGTGATTATTTTTCACATGAATCCAGCTCCATGCCCTGGTAGCAGTTGTACCTCCGGTAAACCACAAACCAGCTTGTATAGTCGAAGCTGAAGTGCTGTTAAAACGATAAGCTACGGTATTGTGCAAAATCTCAATGGCATCGCGTGGATTGGGCGGTGTCGTCGTCGCCGAAAACGATCCTGTTACATGGAACATGTTCGCCACCATCGCTGTAGAGATAATTGACGCAGCTTGTTGCCCATTGATAACATTATTGTAAATTTTATTGGTATTCTGACGCCAAGCCACTGGATCACCATTCGGATTATTGATCATCATGGCATAGGCCGACATGTCTCCCCGGATGTGGTTACCCGAATACTCGAAATTGTAGCTATTCACCGACCATATAGCAGCTCCGGCGGTTGAAGTACCCACAAAGTTTTCAAAAACATTGGCACTTACGATGGCATTTTCTTGATTGAGGAGGTACAATGAACGATATATATAGTTTTCAAACGTATTACCTATCACCTGATTCATATCGCCCCAACTATTGGCAGGGGCATCAAAAAAGATTTGATAATAGAACCCACTGAAACTATTACTACTAATCACGGAGCCTTTCCCTCGATGGATGATACCATTGTTGAAGGTGGAGTTTGGTCTGTTGATGTCTTCAAATACACAGCCAAAAATATTACCGGTTGACAGGGGATCACTGTAAATCAGTACTGCTTGTCCGGCAGCAGTGGTGTTTTGTGTGCGCCGGAAAGTAAGGTTTTGAAACGAAATGGAACCCTCCGTATTCAAGATAAAGTGCGACCTGTTGGTACTGCTGGCTGCAGCCGTATCCTGAATCAGAATTACATCAGCGGCATTGCCCGAAAGTCCATTAAACACAATGGGCGAAGTAGGATCTATACCGGGAATATCCCGGAGGGTATAGGTGCCATGATAGGTACCCGGACTAATATTAAAATTAACGGGGCCAATCACACCGCAATTATTCAAATCGGCAATGGCGGCATGAATATCCGGATAATCTGCCGCGATACCGCCTATGCTGAATGTACCGGTTATACCCGAACACAACACGCGGCTAATTGTGTCGTTTCCAGGGTTAGAATCCGCACCCAAACCATTCGCGTTGCTATTCCACGCCCTGAAATCCAGTGAAGTTGGCCCCGTGGTATTAATCGGGAGCACGAACGTATGGTCATAGGTTTGCCCTGGACCAAGCGGCGGGAAGAAAGGCACAGCCAATTCTGTAACAGGCGGATTATTATTTACCTGGTAGCCGAAATCTGCTGAAAAAATGGGGTCAGCCGCAGCGTTTTGGTACCGGATGGTTACGGTATTAGCACCGGTAATAAGGGTTTGTGGACTAATAATCGCAGCGGGTCGCATATCTAGACCCGTGGCAAAACGGTAGAATAAACCGCCATTAAAGGCCCTCGGATGAATCGTTGGTGTTGGAAAGCCCCCGGCATAACTTACGTTTGTTCCGGTTGAAATGGTTACCGTATTGTCGGTATAAACATCCAAAGAACTGGTTGAAGTATAGTTTACAGAACCGCTATGCACCCCCACATAAAACCGATGAGCGATGCCTGCATTCATCAAATAGCCATTAGGAATTGGTATTGCTACCACATTGGTTTGCCCCGAAAGGTTATTACCGGCTGTTCCACTGTGTGCAGCTACCAATTCTACCCAGTCGGGCGCCGACACATTCGGCGGACCGGTAAGCGAAGTAGTAGAATACCAAACTCGATAATCGCCCGATGTGGTAGAGAACCGGCAATAGATGGTATCGATGAAAATAGATGCCGAAGATTCCAGTTGGAAAGTGATACCGCCTGTAGTGGAGGTACCACCTGCAAGCGGCGGCATGTTTCCAAAATAGGTTTGGGCATTTGCGGCAAGGAAAGCCGTCATCAAACAAAAGAGTAAGTAAAGTTTTTTCATACAACAGGTTTTAGGACCCCTAAAATACAGCCTTTATGTTAAATATTTTTTGAAAAATGAGCATCAAATAAGAATCGAGTAAATCAAGCCCGCCAATCATCTTAATAACACATTACGCATCATTAATCATATAAATAAACTTTTAGCTCAAATAAAAAAAACCAACCAACCTGTCCTATTTAATTCCATTAGATGCGTACTTTTGTACAACTAAATTCCTGTTTATGAAGCAATTTTTACTAAGCACTGCAGCTTTTGTGGTCCTGCTCCTGACACAAGCCAGTGCGCAGTTTTCTCTTTTCACCTCGCCTCCACTTAATGGCGGTAATGGCTCAAACGGTGTCACCTTCAATATTGAGGCGTCGTCCTCGGTGTTTGTCGACACTATTTACGTAGCAGCCTACGGATCAGCTGCGGCTAACATTGAATTGTGGTACACCACAACAGCCATTTCCGGACCGCCAAATATTGCAGCACCAGCTTGGTCGCAATTGGTTACTGCATCAGTAACACCGGCACAAACGGGCATATCCGGTCCGTTTCTATTTACACCTGTTGTGATACCCGGAGGCCTGTTGATGAATGCAGGAGATCATTTTGGCTTTTATGTGGGCTTTGCCTCAGGTGCCAGTGTGGCCTATTCTACACATACTACCACCAACCAAGATGTATTTACCGATGGCTTTGTCACGATTCGTACCGGTCCTAACGTAGGTTATGGGGGTGCCATTCCGTCTCCCGCCTTCCATCCACGTCAGTTTAATGACAGTG
>JBKBSO010000023.1:0-34657 GCA_046291695.1 Bacteroidia bacterium | reverse complement strand
ACCAAAATCAATCAGCTCGAAAAGCTCCTACCCATAAACTTCGGGAAATAACAAGATGGAGTTGGTCGGGGGGATACAAAGCTCCACTGGAAGCTCTAGTTTGGAGAAGGCAAACCATTTCTTCCCTAAATCCTTGAGCGAAGCTCCTAAATGGTAAAGCTCCTTTTCATCGAGTATCAAAAAGCGGTCGTGGGCCTCGGTGAAGGCTACAGCTTTTATGTGGGGGTATTGGCTGTTGTGCTTTTGAAGGTCTAATTGCAGCTGCGGGCCGATGTTTTTGGAGTAAATGGTGGCGCTTACCTGGGGTTGGCGCTTGCTGAGTAGGGTCAAAACACTTTCATCAACATAATTATCTATGAGTATGATGCTGCTTTTGGCTTTTTTAATCAAATCGGCCACGAAGGCATAGGCGTCAAAAACTTGGCCATTAAAGAAGATGCCTTGATTGGGCAGCTGCTGGGTTTTGAGTTGCAAAGCAATTTCCTTTACCTCTTGGCGCAGGTCTTCGTGGTTATTTTCAATACGGTCCATGCGTTGATTGAGTGCATAACCTTTTAGCAAATAATCACGCAATACTTGAGTCGCCCAAATGCGGAATTGGGTGCCTTGTTTAGATTTTACACGATATCCTACCGAAATGATGACGTCCAAATTGTAGTACGCTAGTTGTCTTTCAACGGCTCTACCACCTTCTATTTGAACTGTCGCAAAATTTGCGACAGTTGAATTTTTGTCGAGCTCTCCTTCTAAAAAAACATTGTTTATATGCTTGCCAATGGTTTTAACATCCCTACCAAACAATGTCACCAATTGATTTCTGTTCAACCAAACGGTGTCCTCAACCAGTCTTACTTCAATGTGTTCGACAAGTTCACCCGATTGGTATAAAACGATTTCGTTTTTCATAAGTCCTGCTAATGTTAAAATTCGGAAATACTGCCGATATTACAAAACCCAAACACCCAGATTAAACCTCATTGCCATGCCCAACACCCTCTACCTCGCCGATCTCCTCGAAAAGGAATACCCAGCCGTGTACGGCCAAATCGCCCTTGCCTGTGCCGAATTTGGTCAAGAACTAAAGCCTATTCCCCACACCCGCGACATTTGGGTACGCGATTTTATGCCGGTGGTGCTGCCCGATGGAAGTCTGCTCGAGTATCGGTACGATCCCGATTATTTGCAAGGGATAGGAGAGGATACCCGGGGAAGCAAAAGTTACCCCGATTTCATCTGCCAAAAAATGGGCTTGTCAACCACTAAAACCGACATCATTCTGGATGGTGGAAATGCGATTAGGCAAGGCAAAACCCTGATTATGACAGAAAAAGTACTCCACGAAAACCGAAGCAATTACACCTCAGACGAGCTTGAAACTGAACTCAAAAAACGATTCCAAGTAGATAAGATAGTATTTATTGCCTGGGACCCCGACGATGAATACGGCCATGCCGACAGCATGCTGCGTTTTATAGATGAAAATACGGTGCTGGTGAATTATTACTACAAGGGGTATAGCAGGGTTACCCAGCCACTAAAAAAGGCCGGTTTCAATTTGCATTTTCTAAAGTTCACCAACATTAAAGCCGAAAACGACCGCTACTGGCCCTACCTCAACTTTGTGCAAACCGACAAACTGATGTTGTACACAGCCATAGATGAGCATTATGACAAGGAGGCGAAGGAGCAGTTTGAGGAGCTGTTTCCGGCTTACAAAGGCCGCATGCGGGGCATCCACATGCCAGAGCTTATCAAGCAAGGTGGGGCGCTGCATTGTATCAGCTGGGTGGTTTAGCCATTGGTTTTCATGCCGTAAGTCACAAACTTGGTAACTATGCGTGTGCATAGCCATTCCTTAGGAACGCTTGTTGCAGGCGGCTCGATTGGGGCTGCGCTTGGGGCCTTGCTGGGAAAGGATTGATATCGTGGTGGTTTACACCGTTTTAAACTCCGCGGCCTCCTGTAGAATTCCAAAGCAACGCAGGCCAAGAGGCTCCGTTGCCTCGTGGCCTGCATGCAGCTTTTCACTGCACCAAAAACGGCTGTGCCGGGGCAGCTAGGTGGGTGTTAAGGGTACTTAGCGCAGGTTTTTCTGCCTTTTTTTGCGGCAAACATCAGCGCGGTTGCTTACATATTCCTGCGGTACTGTCCCCCGACCTCAAACATGGCCTGGGTGATTTGCCCGAGGGAGCAGTATTTGGTGGCTTCCATGATGGCCGTAAATACATTTTGGTTGTTGATGGCTGCTTCCTGTACTTGTTTCAACATGCTGGCTGCTTTGTCGGCCTGGGCCTTGTGCAAAATGCCTAGCATACTTATTTGGTATTCTTTTTCTTCGGTGGTGGCACGTATTACTTCAGCCGGAATGATGGTAGGTGAGCCTTTGCTGCTCAGGAAGGTATTTACCCCAATGATGGGCAGTTCACCGGTATGCTTCTGCATTTCGTAGTACATGCTTTCTTCCTGAATTTTGTTCCGCTGGTACATGGTTTCCATGGCGCCGAGTACACCGCCACGCTCGGTGATGCGATCGAATTCAGTCAATACGGCTTCTTCTACCAAATCGGTGAGCGCTTCGATGATGAAGGCGCCTTGCAGCGGGTTTTGGTTTTTGGCCAAGCCCAACTCTTTGTTGATGATCAACTGAATGGCCATGGCGCGGCGTACACTTTCTTCGGTGGGCGTGGTGATGGCCTCGTCGTAGGCGTTGGTGTGCAGCGAGTTACAATTGTCGTAAATGGCATACAGCGCCTGCAAGGTAGTGCGGATATCGTTGAAGTCAATTTCCTGGGCGTGCAGCGAGCGACCCGAGGTTTGGATGTGGTACTTCAACATTTGGCTGCGCTCATCGGCCTTGTACTTGTGCTTGAGTGCTTTGGCCCAAATGCGGCGTGCCACACGGCCAATTACCGAGTATTCAGGGTCTACACCATTGCTGAAGAAGAAGCTGAGGTTGGGTGCAAATTTGTTGATGTCCATGCCCCGGCTCACGTAATACTCTACAAAGGTGAAGCCGTTGGCCAAGGTGAAGGCCAGCTGCGAAATGGGATTGGCACCGGCTTCGGCAATGTGGTAACCGCTGATGGACACCGAGTAGAAGTTACGCACGTTTTGGTCGATGAAAAACGACTGCACATCGCCCATCAAGCGCAGCGAATATTCGGTGCTGAAAATGCAGGTGTTTTGCGCCTGATCTTCTTTCAGAATATCGGCTTGCACCGTGCCGCGCACCGAGCTCAAGGTGCGGGCTTTGATTTGCGCATATACGTCGGCCGGCAGCACCTGGTCGCCGGTTACGCCCAGCAGCATCAGGCCCAAACCGTTATTGCCTTTGGGCAATTCGCTTGCATGGTAACGCGGACGCGCCACGCCTTTGGCTTTATAAACGGCGTCGATTTTGGCTTCTATCTCTTGTTCCAGACCATTTTCCTTGATATAGAGCTCACACTGCTGGTCGATGGCGGCATTCATGAAAAAGCCGAGGAGGATGGGCGCCGGTCCGTTGATGGTCATCGAAACCGAAGTGGCCGGGTCGCAAAGGTTGAAGCCGCTGTAGAGTTTCTTGGCATCGTCGAGGCAGCACACGCTTACGCCTGAGTTGCCAATTTTGCCGTAGATATCCGGGCGATAATCGGGATCGTTGCCGTATAAGGTCACCGAGTCGAAGGCCGTGCTCAAACGTTTGGCAGGCAGGCCGTAGCTCACATAGTGGAAACGCTTGTTGGTGCGTTCGGGACCGCCCTCGCCGGCAAACATACGCGTGGGGTCTTCGCCTTCGCGCTTAAAGGGGAATACGCCTGCAGTGTAGGGGAATTCGCCTGGCACGTTTTCCTGCAGGTTCCAACGCAAGATATCGCCCCAGCCTTTGTAGCGGGGCAGGCTTACCTTGGGGATTTGCAGGTGCGAGAGGCTTTCGGTATGGGTTTCTACTTCAATGGCCTTGCCGCGCACGTAGTAGGTGAATATTTTGTCTTGGTAGCGTTTTACTTTTTCTGCCCAGGTTTCGATGATGTGTTTGTTTTCGCCATCGAGTTTGCGTTCTAAGGCATCTGCCCGGCTTTCGAGCGCTTTAATTCCGCTTTCCAATTCAACATCGGCCATACCAGCCACACTGCTGCCCTTTAGCTGGCCGATGCTTTCGCGCAGGTTGTAAAGCTGCTGGGCGAGCAGGCTTTGCGCTTCTACCCAACTGTCGTACTGGCGGATGGTATCGGTAATTTCGCTGAGGTAGCGGGTGCGGTGGGGTGGAATGATGTAGATTTTCTCCGACATCTCGCCGCTGCTGGCAAACTGACTACTCAGGGGTGCGCCGGTGCGGGCCACCACGGCATCCATCACGGAGCGGTAGAGCCGGTTCATGCCGGGGTCGTTGAATTGTGAGGCAATGGTGCCGAACACGGGCATGGTGTCGGGCTTATCGTCCCAACGCTGGTGATTGCGCTGGTACTGCTTTTGTACATCGCGCAGGGCATCGAGGGCGCCGCGTTTGTCGAATTTATTGAGGGCAATGAGGTCGGCGAAATCGAGCATGTCGATTTTTTCGAGCTGGGTGGCGGCGCCGTATTCGGGCGTCATCACATACAAGCTTAAATCGCTGTGCTCAATGATTTCGGTATCGCTTTGGCCAATGCCCGAGGTTTCGAGCACAATGAGGTCGAAGCCGGCGGCCTTGGTCACATCTACCGCATCTTGCACGTATTTGCTCAAGGCCAGGTTGCTCTGTCGGGTGGCCAGTGAACGCATGTACACACGGGGATTGTTGATGCTGTTCATGCGGATGCGGTCGCCCAGGAGCGCGCCTCCCGTTTTGCGTTTGCTGGGGTCCACCGAAATGATGGCGATGGTTTTGCCTTTTTCAATGTCGCCATCCTCTTTGAAATCGATGAGGAAACGGCGCACCAATTCGTCAACGAGACTCGATTTGCCCGCGCCGCCCGTACCGGTAATGCCCAAAACGGGGGTGAGCTTGGTTTCAGCATTTTTGGCAATCATGGCATGCACCTTGGCACGCACAGTGGCATACAAATCAGGATTATTTTCGGCTGTAGAAATGAGTCGGGCAATGCTGAGCGGCTCTTTCTCGAGGATGTGGCTGAGTTCGCCATTGAGGCTGGTGCCGGTGGCAAAGTCGCACTGCTCCAGCAAATTATTGATCATGCCCTGAAGCCCCAGCGACCTGCCGTCGTCGGGCGAGTAAATGCGGTTGATGCCGTAGGCGTGCAGCTCCTCAATTTCGGTGGGGAGGATGGTACCCCCTCCGCCACCAAACAGCTTGATGTGACCGGCGCCTTTTTCACGAAGCAAATCGTACATGTACTTAAAAAACTCCACGTGCCCGCCCTGGTAGCTGGTAATGGCAATGGCCTGCGCATCTTCCTGGATGGCACAGTTCACAATTTCGGCCACCGAACGGTTGTGGCCCAGGTGAATCACTTCGACACCGCTGCTTTGCAGGATGCGACGCATGATGTTGATGGCAGCGTCGTGCCCGTCGAACAAGGAAGCGGCAGTTACAATGCGAATGTGATGCTTGGGTTGGTACACTTTGGTTTCCATATGCTGAATTTATCGCGAAAGCACAAAAGTACGGAATTATCGAAGAAAGGAAGAGAAGTCAGGAGAAGTTAGAAGAGGGAAGAGTGAGCTTGAAGGAGAAGTTAGAAGAGGGAAGTCCGAAAGAGAAGTTAGAAGTTAGAAGAGGGAAGTGTGAGCTTGAAGGAGAAGTGGAAGTCCGAAGGAGAAGTTGAAGTCGGAAGTGTGAAGCGTGATCAAATAAATCCGCATTTTATGACACTAAACCAATAATCCCCTTCGAAATATAAAGTCGGCATGGTAAAGCAGGGGGCAAAAAAAAGGGGCCGAAGCCCCTTGAATGATTTTTTTTAAGCCTTTTATCGGCTAATGACAAAGCGGCTCGTATTGAAGCCTTTGTTGGTATTGAGTACCAAAGTGTACACGCCCTGTTGCAGTTGTCCTACGGAAATTTGACTCTGGTGGCTGAAACCATCAACCATTTCCTGTCCGCGCATAACCACACGACCGGAAATGTCCAATACTTCGTAGTTTAAGCGGCCGATATGGTCTTCGGCAGTGAGGCGGATATTGAGCTCATCGCGTACCGGGTTGGGATAAACACGGATGTTCAGGTCATTACGCAACTTGTTTTCTACGCTTACCGTATTCGCACCAATGACTGCAGCAATGGCAGGCACGAACTCGGGACCAAAACCATTTGAATTCCAAGCCGTAACAAATACAGGCGCTACACGCTGTGGCTGATGGAACTGGCTGGAGAAGGTATAATCGGTATTGGGGTCAACAGAAGTAAATACTTCGGTAGATGCACCGGTATAAGCAAGGTGGAACATATAAATGGCATTGCTGTCGAGCAACACCCCTCTACGACCGCTGGCGATGTCTTCAATGGCCACTTCACGGATATCGCCCGAGCCCAATGAGTCGGTATAGGTGTAGAATCCTTCACCTATCTCATTCAATTCGCCCGGATCCATGATGCCGTTCATGTTGAAGTCGTCCCAACGGCTTACCTTACCTACCACAGTTTCGTTGATCAGGTTGGTACCTACATTGGTTACAAAGCCAAATCGCAAGGAGTTTACCTGCATCAGGTGGCCATGCGGACCGGTATAAAACAGCACGCCATATTCATAAGGACCTGAGCTGGCATCGGTGGGTCGGTAACCTCCCGAACGGAATGGTATGCCCAGCGAATCGAGTCGTACTTTGCTGTAGAGTGAATCCGACAAAAGGAAAATTTGGGTATTGGTGTTGTCGGCATCAAAATCATCGGGATTGCTTGAGGTGATGTTGTATCGGATAGCATAACGGCCTTTGCCTTGGCTGTGCGGGTCAAAATCGGCCAGGGTGATAACCACTTCACTATCTACCGCCAACAGGGCTGAGGTGCCAGATTGGTTGTACACCGTGCTGGTGTTACCGGCTGAATCGGTAAAATCGATCTGGATGTTCAGGTTGAGGTTAGTCTGAGGATCTTTACCATAATTACGCACATTGGCACCGAGCTTGAATACATAGTCGCCGGGGTTTACCACCTGATTAGCCGGAACTGCCCAGTCCATCGGACGAATCAAATCGCCTATGGTGAAGCCCAGGTCGTTGTCAAACTGACCGCGCTTTTGTCCAATGATGGCAACGGTGCTATCGTCGTCGATGTAAGGACGTAGCAGGGCCCCGTCAGCATCGCTGATCATCACCAATGGAATGTTGATGCGCATGCCGTAGGTAGCACCTGCCAGGTTAATCATGGTAGGGCTGTTGTTGATGATGATGAGGCCGATGGCGCCATTGTTTTGGGCAGCCAAAGCCTTAAGACCAAACTCGCAGCTTCCTCTATAAACAACAGCAATTTTACCAGCAATTTCGCTGGCATTGGCCAAAATGGTATCGCAGCCTAGGCTATCGCCTCCAGCTATACCGCCTACGGAACGCATTAACTTAAGCTGACCTACAGCGGCCATGGTGTCGATGTCGAAGCCCCATGCAGATACAGGTACGCCAATATCGTAACTTCCCCTCACCACACTGGGGTCGGTTACAAAGCAAACCACTTGTGCGTTGGCTTTAAAGTCGATTAAAAACAGACTTATTAAGCTTGCTAACAGTAAAATTTTCTTCATGATTTTGGTTTAATTCATTAAATGTACAGCATTTGTCAGTAAAAAACAAACCGTTGTATTTGTCAAACATCATTTCTCGTCTGCTGTATCTCCTAAATGAAAGCAAAAAAAAAGGGGCCGAAGCCCCTAATACATGATGGTTTGGAAAGCCTTATCGGCTTACCACAAAGCGACTAGTGTTGAACCCTTTATTGGTTTTTAATACCAAGGTATAAACGCCTTGCTGCAACTGACCTACAGAGATTTGGCTCTGATGGCTGAAACCATCTACCATTTCCTGGCCCTGCAGTACTACGCGTCCAGAGATGTCCATTACTTCGTAGTTCACGCGACCAATGTGATCATCGGCGCTCATGCGAATGTTCAACTCATCACGAACCGGATTCGGGTAAACGCGGATGTTGAGGTCATTACGCAGCTTGTTTTCTACGCTAACACCAGCAGGCTCAGAAATACCCGCCACGATGCCAGGCACCCTGGTAGGGCCAAAGCCATTCGGATTCCAAGTGGTTACAAATACAGGTGATATGTACTGCATATTGTAAAACGGACGGGTGCTGGTGTAGTTCATGCCGGGATCAATGCTGGTAAATACCTGATCTGAAGTGCCGGTATAAGCTACAGATATGAGGTAACGCGCGTTGCTGTCGAGACGAACACCAGGCTGACCAGTGGCGATATTTTCGATGGGAACCACCCTAACGCTGGCAGAACCGAGTGAATCGAGATAGGTGTAGAAACCCTCACCAATCTCATTCAGTTCGCCTGGGTCAATGGCTTCATTGGCATTGAAATCGTCCCAACGACTAACCTTACCAACCACTGTATTGTTGATGAGGTTGGTGCCTGCATTGGTTACGAATGAAAAGCTCAAATCGTCAACTTGCATTTTGTGGCCATGTGGGCCTGTGTAGTACCAAACGCCAAATTCATAAGGTCCTGATGAAGCGTCAGATGGGCGAACACCTCCAGAGATACGCTGCACCATGGTATTCGAATCGATTCTGGCTTTTGAAAAGAGTGAATCTGTAATCCAGAATTCTTGACGGACTATATTGTCGCCGTCAAAATCATCGGGATTGGCCATGGTCACTTCATAAGTAATCATGTACTTGCCTTTTCCTGCACCGCTTGGATCATAGTCGGCAACGGTAATTAAACCCGTAGAGTCAATGGCCAAGGCTGCTAAAGTGCCATTCTGATTGTAAACCGTGCTAACTGCACCTGAGGGATCGGTGAAATCGATTTTCACATTCAGGTTGAGGTTAGTTTGTGGGTTTTGACCGTAGTTGGTTACGTTAGCGCCCAACTTAAATACGTAATCACCAGGATTAACCACTTGGGTAGCAGGTACAGCAAAATCAATTGGACGAATGATGTTGCCAACAGGATATCCTACGTCGTTAGCAAACTGGCCACGCTTTTGACCAATAATGGCAACTGTGCTGTCGTCATCAATGTAAGGGCGTAAGGCAGCACCATCTGCATTGCTAATCAAAACAACCGGGATGTTGATGCGCAAACCATAGGTGCCTCCTGCTAAATCGAGTACACCTGCAGCATTATTGATGATAATCACACCGATAGCGCCGTTGAGTTGTGAGGTGAGGGCCTTCAAGCCGAATTCGCAAGCTCCGCGATACACCACCGCGATTTTGCCGGCGATTTCTGAGGCGTTGGCAATCACCGTATCACAAGCCAGGGAGTCTCCACCGGCAATGCCACCAACAGAACGAACTACCTTGAGTTGTCCAATGGCTGTTACCGTGTCGATGTCGTACCCCCAACCAGAAGCGGCAATTCCTCGCTCGTAATTTCCTCGAACAACTTGTGGATTTGTAACGAAGCACACGACCTGTGCGCTTGCCTGGTAGCTTGCTAATGCAAACAAGCCAACCATCATAGAAAGTAAAATCTTTTTCATACAGACTGGTTTTAATGGTTCAATATTACGCGAATTTAACATGCAGTTAAAATATTTTCACAATTTTGTTTAAGAAATTTAACAGTTTGGTGCGGTACATGTTTTTAGTTTAGCTTTAACAAGCAGGTACAACGTTTCGGTATTTTTGAATGGTTTTTAGAAATCCCGAAGAAATGCCTTTTGTTTTTTTAGAAATAGCTGCAAAAGATATGGAATTGGCTTATCAGAACATGGAAATCGAAAAATTACGCTTAGGCTTACAACAGGCATTGCAATTGGGCTTGCCGGGATTGTCGCGGCAATTGAAAATGGCTCCACCTTACCGCGAAGTGCCCGATGAGGCCTGGGTATTGCAGCAAAGGCCCAAGCGCGCGGCTGTTTTGGTATTGGTGTATCCCATTGGGCAGCAACCGCACCTGATTTTTACCAAGCGGGTAGCCTATGGCGGAGTGCACAGCGCGCAATTGAGTTTTCCTGGGGGTAAGGTGGAGCCGGAAGACCAGAATGCTGAACAAACAGCATTGCGTGAAGCCCAAGAAGAACTGGGATTGCCGCTTTCGGCAGCCCAGCTGTTGGGAAGACTTACGCCTTTGTACATTCCTCCGAGCAATTACCTCGTAGATCCGGTTTTAGGCATTTGCGATTTTTATCCCCAATGGCAAGCCCAAGCCGAAGAGGTGGCCGAATTGGTGGAAATTCCACTGCAGTTTTTTTTTGAGCCCGGTGCAAGGGTGGTGCGCAGGGTACAAGCCGGCACGCAGCAGCCTGAAGTTCCGGGCTTTTTATGGAAAGAGCATTTTATTTGGGGCGCCACCGCCATGATGCTCGAAGAATTTTTGGCACTGCTTGATCGGGGATGAGGGAAGATGGAAGTTAGAAGGGGGAAGTTAGAGGAGTGAGGTTGAAGGAGAAGATGGCTATTTGAAGACTGCCTTCTTGCAGAAAGGGTTATTCAATTATTTATATTATCTCCCTATCTTAACCTCATCAAATAATCATCTTAAATTATACCTATGCCATTCGAAAATTTATATGCGCCGGAATTTAGTGCAGCAGTAGCAGCAGATGCAAATGCCGTTATTCTGGATGTACGTACCTCGGGCGAAGTCGCTGAAGGCATCATCCCCGGTGCCATCCATATCGACATCTACCAAGCCGATTTTATCACCCATTTGCTGGAGCTTGACCCCGCAAAAAACTATTATGTATACTGCCGTTCCGGTGGACGCAGCAGCCAAGCCTGTATGATGCTTGAATCGAGTGGTTTTACAGGGCGCTTGGTAAACCTGGCAGGAGGAATTACAAATTATGATGGCACACTGGGGAAGTTAGAAGGGTGAAGAGGGAAGAGTGAAGTGGGAAGGGGAAGTGGGAAGGGGAAGTGGGAAGGGTGGGGTTGAAGGAGAAATTGAAGTTTGAAATTCGTAAAAAGCCTTTCTACTAATCTCAGCGATGAAGGTAAAAAAAAACAGCTGCCATTGCAGTCCGGTTATGGGATGCAAAAGCAGCTGTTCTTACATAAAATGGCAGGAGCAGTACCGCTGAGGGCTGAAGGCCCGTGGCAGCGGCTTATTGTTTGAGCAGCCGGAAGCTGCCAACGTGTCCTTCTAGCTGAACAAGATATACCCCAGCGGCTAGCTCGCTGATATCGGCCGACTGGCTTCCGGGGTAAAGCGCAATTTCTTTTACCAACTGCCCGCTCATGTTCCGTATGCTAAGCTTGCTGTTTTGCTCACCATTGTATTGAAAATGAATAAGATGATTAGCTGGGTTGGGATACATTTTTAACTCATGCGCTAATGCTTTTTCAGCTACTGAGCTGGTGGCCGGTGTAAAACGGTACACAGTAGCTGCCGGGGGTGTTCCTACAATGGCGTTTTCCATAGTGCTCAAGCTTGGGTTGGCTGCTGGCCCATTGAGTAGATTTGAGGTGTTGCTCGTGTTTGAAAGATACGCCATGCCGATGTATGCGCCAGTTTCACCTTCGTAGAATAGAATGGGATTGGTAATGGTATTCGCACCAAAGCGATATTCTATAACGTTGCTGCCCTCGTACAACCACATTTGAAAGCTGATGTACATGGCCAGGGTGCCACCGGTGGTGATGTATTCATCAAAAGAGCCTACTTCTTTCCATTCTAGCTTGGCTATGCGGTTAGGTGCAGTGCCTTCTATCTTGAGGGAAATTGGTGAAAGCGGGGTGTTTACATCATATCCTCGGTCGATGATGTCAGCACCAAATGGAGCTAGGATAATTTCTTCCATCGTGGTCATGTTTTCGCTCATAAGCGTGCCTCCCAGGCCGTCGAGGATAATCTGGTTGAAGTTCATGCCCATTACACTGAAGCTGAAAGGCAGGTTGATAGGGATGGTGGGATCGTCCCACACCATATTTCCTGTGAGGTTGGTGGCCCCGGTCAGAAATTCGAAAGGCGCCGTACTCAGGTTAAACTGGTAGGCCAAATTGGCGGCGTTTTCAGGCTGGAGCCGCTCTTTAGTGAAGGGCTTTTGTTTTTGGCTTTGGGCCAGGAGGACTGTGCTGCTACTGAGCAACATAGCCAGAATAAAGGTTTTTTTCATGGGGTTAAATTGAGCAGGAAATTTACTGTGAGAAATTAATATGTTGGGCTTTTTTCAAAAAAAAACCGACCAGCAGCATACACAGCTGTATGGCTGGTCGGCAAGCATCAGGAGGTATTTAGCGTGGCGGGATGTTGTGGTTTTCTTCCTGCACCATCAGCACCACATCAGCAGCTTCGCGATGGTGTTCGCTGATTCCTTCGCAAGGAATATCGCGATGCTGTATGGGGCTATGGCCACAGCTTAAAAGGGCGTAACAAGCTGCTTCGTGTTTTTCGCCCCGAGCATGTTCGCATACGACCAGCCGTTCAGCTTGTTGAATCACCGCTTTTTCGCGCGGAGGCCGCGAACTACAACCAATAAAAAGCGTTGGCTGGGTGTTGCGCTGGCTCAGTACCAATTCAATTTGCTGATGAATGGGCGACAGGACGCAGCTGTGCATGGGGCTTACAAGGGCTTCCTGCGCTTGTAAGTGGCTGCCGGCCAGGAGGCCAAACAGCAAGATAAGTGCGTGTTTCATGACTAAAATATTTAAGTGGAACATCATGGAATGACGATTTTGGAATGACTTTGTGTACCTGCTACAGTGAGTAGATACATGCCGGAAGCGAAGCCCGCCGTGGAGAGCCGGGTTTGCCCTGCTTCGGCTGGCTGTGTTTGCAACAGCTGCCCTTGCAGGTTGAAGAGTTGCAAGCTGCTGCCTGCCAGGGTGTTCAGCACCAGGATCTCGCGGCTGAGCACATCTTGCCGAACTTCGAGCTGCTGGTAGTCCAATTGCCGTTGACCAGGCTGCTTAAAGCCCTTGGGATAATCGGGCACAAAGCGGTATTGGGTGCCGGGGGCGGGGAGTTCGAATAACTCAGCGTATTGGTCGTTTTCACAGTCGAGTAAAATGGGTTGCTGTGGGTCTCCAAGTAGCTCCGGGAAGTAGCTGTAATCGTTAATTTCATCGTACATGCTGAAGTAAACCGTCGCGGGCCTTGTAAACTTTTTACCATCGGCTATACCTTTCCAGTGGTGGGGGCCGTAATGGTAAACTACTTCGTTGGTGCTTTCGAAGAGTTGAATTTGAAAATTGATGAATAGCGGTTTATTATCAATATTATAATTGGTAAATGTCGGCATGTTTTTGCCTTCAACTACCAGGATGCGCTCACCCGGCAAGCCAAGTAGCTCGTAGCCCAGGACGAAATTTGCTCTGCGGTCGACATCCAAATCTAAATCTTCAAATACACAAAACGCCGCAATTTCTTCTTCTTCATGATTGTACAAGTTGAGTTCATTCCAGTCTGTGTCAAACTCAAGTCGACTTACCTGCTGTCCCAATATTTCGAAAGCAAAAGGCAAGGGTATTGGGAAAACGCCTTCTTCTAAATGGGCAAAATTGGCTTTGGCCTTCAAGCGACTCAAGGGTTGATAAGGGGCGGATTGCACCTTGAGTTGATAAGGGAGCTCAGGTGCTTTATTAGGTTTGCAATTGGCGATGGCATTCTCCAGGTCTTGGCGCAGTACATCTTGCTGCTGCTCATAAGTCATAGGTTGAAGGCATGACCACAAGGGCACACTGCTGATCATATGCACTTCCTGCGCCAGGGTATCGGTGAGGTTATGGCTGTCGAGTACGTACACATCAGCTTCGCAGTTTTCTACCTGCTCAATGATGACTTCCAGGCTGTCGGTACGGGCAGCCAAAGAGGTTATGCGCACGCCATCGATAAAATATTCGACGGCACCGGCGCGACTGCTACGGATGTTCAGCACGGCTCCTTCCGCCTCGGGCCCGGTGGGGCATGCGAGGGTAGTGGCTATGGCGTTTACATCGCGGTAGGGCTGGTTTTGTTGCGCCTGCTTACAACTGTCGCTGCAGCTGTGCCTCATAGAGATTGGGCATCCCAGGGCGAATTCTTGTGCTTGTGTTTGCTGGAACAGCATGCCCGCAAACAGGAGGAGGGTAGCAGTTTTTTTCATGGCTGTATGCTTTAGTAGGAGCAAGTTCGGCAATGCAAACAGCCTGATTGTCATGGTAAAGTCGGCATATAAAAGCTTACAAACGGCTGACATTAGTTTGGCTGCCTGCTTTTCGCGAAATTTGCGGCATTAAATTTTTCGCATGTCATTCAAATCGTGGATTAGCGCCTTTCGCTTACGCACCTTGCCGCTGGCTACGGCCGGTATTGTAATGGGCAGTGGTTTGGCTGCCTTACAGGCTACGCACCAGTGGCCGGTGAGTGTGTTGGCGGTACTTACGGCGGTATTGTTGCAGATTTTGAGCAACCTGGCCAACGATTATGGCGATTACCAGAACGGGGCCGATTTGACCGGCAGGCAAGGACCGGCGCGCATGGTGGCCAGCGGCAGCATCAGTGCTGAGGCCATGAAAACGGCCATGATTGTGCTGGGGGCGCTGGCGTTACTGAGCGGCTTGGCCCTGTTGTGGGTTGGCTTCGGTGGCTTTGGCTGGCCGTTTTTGCTGATGTTGTTGCTCGGCCTGGCCGCCATTGGCGCCGCTGTAAAATACACTGCCGGCACTAAACCCTATGGTTATGCCGGTTTGGGCGATTTATCGGTATTGTTGTTTTTTGGTTTTGTAGCTGTACTAGGCACCTATTATTTACATGCCGGGCAGTGGCACCCCGCCTTGTTATTGCCTGCCTTGGGCATGGGTTTGTTGTCGGTGGCGGTGCTCAACCTCAACAATATGCGCGACCGCGAGAGCGATGCCCGTGCTGGCAAGCGCAGCATTCCGGTGCGCATGGGAGCAGCTTTTGCCGTGCGCTACCATACGGTGGTGGTGCTGCTGGCTGTACTCAGCTTGCTGTGGTACGCCCGTGGGCAAGCATCCGATACCTGGCTGCACCCCCTATGGGTGGGCGGTGCCTTGCCTTTGCTCTATAATTTGTATCGGATCAGGCAAGTAAAGCAGGCCCGGGCCTACGATCCTTTTTTAAAGCGCACGGCTTTGAACAGTCTGCTTTTTGCCTTGTTGTTGCTACTAGCCTTGTATTTATGACCTTATCCGTTTTGCCCGAGACATTACGTGCCCGTTGTTTTCCGTACCAATTGCATTTTAAGCAGGCCGCAGGCACCTCGCGCGGGCTGCTGCACCACAAAATCAGCTGGATGCTGGTGCTCGAAGATGAAAACGGCCGGCAAGGATTGGGTGAATGCGGCCCATTGGCCGGCTTGAGCTACGACGACCGCCCCGATTTTGGCACCCGCCTGCTGCGTCTTTGCGAACAATTTAACCAGCAGGAGTGGGGTACCTTCGACGAAAGCTTGCTGTACTACCCCGCCATGCGCTTTGGCTTTGAAATGGCCCTGCACGATTATGTGGGCGGGGGCAATAGGTGCTTGTTTCAGTCGGATTTTGTGACGGGCCGGGCCGGACAAAGCATCAATGGCTTGATTTGGATGGGCGATGCTGCCTTTATGCAGCAACAAATTGAAGATAAGTTGGCCGCCGGCTTCCGTTGCTTGAAGCTCAAAATTGGTGCCCTCGACTTTGCCACCGAGATGGGCTTGCTGCAGCAATTACGTCGGCAGTTTTCGGCCGATACCTTGGAGCTGCGGGTAGATGCCAATGGCGCCTTTTCGGTGGCCGAAGCCCCGGAAAAGCTCAAGCGCCTGGCCGAACTGGAGCTGCACAGCATTGAACAGCCCATAAAAGCCGGCCAAATGGCAGCCATGGCCCAGTTGTGCGCACAAACGCCCCTGCCCATTGCGCTCGACGAAGAGCTCATCGGCTGGTTTGAAGCAGAGGAAATGACGGGGCTGCTCGACGAAATCAAGCCGCAATACCTCATTTTGAAGCCCAGCTTATTGGGAGGATTCGAAGCCTCGGAAGCCTGGATTGCGGCTGCCGAAAGCCGGGGCATTGGCTGGTGGGTGACTTCGGCTTTGGAGTCGAACATCGGCTTGAATGCCATTGCGCAATGGACGGCCACACTCCACAACCCCATGCCGCAAGGTTTGGGAACCGGACAGCTCTACACCAACAACATCCCTTCGCCTTTGCACATTGAAGCCGGTAACCTATACCATTTGCCCGCGAAACATCACTGGGATTTGCAGGGCTTTGCAGATAATTTGTCTGCGTAAGTATTTGTAAAGCAATATGCTAAATAAGTACTCATTATATTGAGTAAAATTACTTTGTAAGATGAGCAAAACTACTCGATTTGTTGAATAAATTTGTAAACATGATTCAACGCCCACAATTACAGCAGCTTAAAGAGCGACTAGCAGGGCCTAGAAAGTTCATGCAAGTGCTTTTTGGTCCGCGCCAGGTAGGTAAAACCACCCTGGTGAAGCAGCTATTGGCCGATTGGCAGGGACCTTCGCATTTTGCGGCGGCCGATGGGGAGGCTGCATCGGACGTTTATTGGCTCAAAAGCCAATGGGAAATACTGCGTGTTCAAGGCGAAGGCCTGCTGGTGATTGATGAAATTCAGAAAATCCCCAATTGGAGCGAAACCGTCAAGCAGCTTTGGGACGAAGACAGTTGGCAAAAGCGCCCCATTAAGGTGGTCTTGCTTGGGTCGTCGCGCATGTTGCTCCAACAGGGATTGAGCGAATCGATGGCCGGCAGGTTCGAAACCACCTACATGACGCACTGGAGTCTTTCAGAAATGGAAGCCGCCTTTGGTTGGGATGCCGATACCTACGTGTATTATGGGGGCTATCCGGGTCCGGCCGATTTGATCACCGACGAATTGCGCTGGACCAATTATTTGCTCAGTGCCATCGTAGAAACCAGTGTGTCGCGCGATATTTTGATGCTCACCCGCATCGACAAGCCCAGTTTGATGAAGCGGCTCTTTGAGTTGGGTTGCAGCTTTTCGGGACGCGAATTGTCGTTCACCAAAATGATGGGCCAGCTTCAGGATGCCGGCAATACCGTAACCCTGGCACATTACCTTGAGTTGTTAGACAAGGCTGGTTTGCTGGCGGGCTTGCAAAAATATGCCGGCTCGGCAGCCCGAAAACGTGCGTCGAGTCCCAAATTTCAAGTGCACAACAATGCCCTGTTGTCGGCGCTGCAAGGCGATAGCTTTCAGCAATGCCGGGCAAATCCTGCCATTTGGGGCCAGCAAGTGGAATCAGCCATCGGAGCGCATTTGATGAATGAATCGCTGCGGCAGTCGTACCGCTTGTATTACTGGCGCGACGGTGATGCCGAAGTAGATTATGTGTTGGAACGCGGGCGACAGTTGGTGGCCATTGAAGTAAAAACCAATCATGAGGCCAGCACAGCAGGTCTCGCAGCATTTTCGAAAGCCCACAAGCCACACCGGCAGTTGATTGTTGGTGAAGGCGGGATGCCCTGGCAGGACTTTTTACAGTTAAATCCCGCTAAACTTTTCGACTGATGGAAGGCATTCGTTTACATGGTCAATGGCTGGCGGCGGCTGAGTTTTTAGATGACAAGGTCGTGCTGCGTTTAACTGCCATGGGTGTGCCCCGGGCCGTACAAAGCTTTTTGATGGCTTGGTTCAGGCAGAATGGGCCGGTGCCTGCGCAAACATCGGGCTCAACAGGCACGCCCAAAACCATTTACCTCCAGCGCGAGCAATTGGTAGCCAGCGCCCAGCTTACGGCCCTGCACTTTGGGTTTCGGTCGGGCCAGGCGGCACTTTTGCCCCTGAGTGCCGATTTTATCGCCGGAAAAATGATGTTGGTGCGTGCCATGGTCAGCGGACTCGACTTATACACGGCCGAACCCAGTCAGCGACCCGATTTGCTGTTTCCTGATGTGGCTTTCAGCTTTTGTCCATTGGTGCCAGCCCAGCTTTACGCCATGTTGCAAGCCGGGGCCGATCCCAGCCGATTGGGAACCCTATTGCTTGGAGGAAGTGACCTGCCTGTCGATTTGCAACCTTTGCTGCGACAATTGGGTAAGCAGCAAGTGTGGCAGGGCTTCGGCATGACCGAAACCGTGAGTCACCTGGCCTTGCGCCAGTTGCACCCGCTTAGTGAAACCCATTATACCCCCCTGCCCGGGATATTGCTTGGGCAAGATGAGCGTGCTTGTTTACGTGTTTGGGGTGCCATTACCGCATACCATTGGCTACAAACCAATGATGTGGTGGCTTTAAACCCCGACCAAAGCTTCAGTTGGTGGGGCCGGGCCGACTTTGTGCTGATGAGTGGGGGGCATAAAGTACATCCCGAGCAGTTGGAGCAACGCTTGCGGCAATTGGCCAGCGAAATGCCCGAACTGGTGGCACTAAGCCGCTCCGACTTTTACGTGGCCGGCCGTGCGCACCCCCAATACGGGCAGGTGGTTGGGCTGGTTACGGATGCAGCGCCCGGCAGTTGGCCCGATTTGGCAATTTTGCAAGAGCTGCTGCGCCCGCAGCTGCCTTCGGCCCAGTTGCCGCGTTTTGTGGAGTTCAAAGCGCAACTGGAACGAACGGCGAATGGGAAGGTTAAAAGGCATATGGCGGGCACGAATTAGAGGTGCGGTTTAAGCCAATGGGTACGGCTTCGATTGCACTTCGTGCCGATTCAACTTTCAACATTCAAGATCGGACTACGACACGACCCAATGAGCACGGCTTCGATCATTGAAATTCAGGATTCATCGCGCGCCTGCGGTTTGCTATTCAGCATTCAAAATTCGGTTTAGGACTCAACCCAATGGCCACGCCTTCGATTATACTTGCTGAGTTTGCCCGCAGAACGCGCTGATTTACGCAGACTGCTGCTACGAATCCCTAACGCTACGGTCGGGCTCCTAGGATCTGCGGGAAACCAATCATCCGTACCTATATCCCTTCTCCTTAAGCAAAGAAAAATTGTGAGCATAAAAATAATGTGTTATGTTGCGTTATGTTTCGACTCTTTAGTCTGCTATGTTGCGCAGCCTTGTTCAGTGCTTGCCATCCGCTCCTGTATCGGGGTACGGCCACAATGCCGCATCTGGAAGGCAAAGGCGATTTGCAATTGGCGGGGCATGCGACCTTATCGGGCGCTTTGATTGGGGTACACAGCCAGGCGGCTTACGCAATTAACGATCAGTGGGGCGTGCAAGCCACCCTTTGCGTACTCAACACCGCCGAATTTAATGCATCTCCCTTCAACCGCTTTAGGAGTTACGAAGCGGGTGCCATGCGTATGTTTGGGAGCTCAGGCCATGGGCTAGGGGGTACCAGCTATGTGTTGCAAGCCGGATTTGGCCATTCGCAGGCCATGTTGCAGCGAGGTTAAAGCCACCGTAAGCTATTTAACCAAAATCACTTCTTTGTGCAAGGCAGCAGTCGGCACCAGCTCAACGACGAATGGGCCTTTGGATTTGGATTACGTATGGGGTTAACCGATGTGCGCTGGCAGCATGATCCTAACGTTGATTTCGATCCAATTGCACCAAATCAAAAGCAGTATAACAACGCTTCGTGGTTGTATTTAAATCACCAACCCATTTTCTGGATTGTTAATCCCATTTTTTAGGTCGAATATTGCTACACCGATTATGTTTTTAGCTTTACGGCGCATCCGGCCTATGTAGTAAACCAGCTCATAATGGAGTATCCCGTGGGACCTATAAATTTTGGCATTCGATGGCATTTCAGCAGATAATCCGCATTGGGCTTGTGCTGCTGGTTGGCTTGTCAGCCGCCTGTCAAAGGCCGCTGTATTTCGCTTCGGAGGAGGTGCATCCCATCACCCGACTCGATTCGGCCGGCGATTTCCAACTCAGCGGTCTCGCTAATCTCGATATGGGATACCTGCAAACCTACAAAGCCGCCGCCGAACTTGCCATCAGCCGGAATTTGGCACTGCGTGGATCCATTACCCGTGGGGGACACGATTATCTGCCTGGTAACATGCCGCTGGGGCGGGTTCGTTCTCATCACCTTGGCCTGGGTAGCTTCTATAAGCTCGGGGACGGATATAAGGGGGCGACTTGGTTAGGCTATTCGCAAGGAATGGTGACCAATGAGCATGTGTTGGTGACGAGCTTCATTTTTGTGCCGCGAGCCTTGAAAATCAATTTACATAACAATTATTCTCGGTTGTTTATTGAACAACAAATGCGGTACGAGTTTGGAGGTATGGAAGTTTTTGGTGTGCTCAGCTTCGGCAGCAGCAGGGTGTATAATATCGATTTTGTATACAACGACCGGCTCGAAAACACCTTGCAAGCCGAGCAAATTAGCCGGCATCAAGCGCGACCAAATTGCTTTTATGGTGCACTGGCACTGGGCGTTTCGGGGGGCACAGAAAATTTACGCTTATTTGCCCGCTCCGATATGTTTTTTGGAGATGCTGTCGATCAGTTGGGTAGAAATCCGGCACTTTTTCTCAGTACGGGCATAAGTTGGCGCTTGTAGCCGCGGAAGTGGTGAGGCTGAGTAGAAACACAGAGTGCATGAATTTTAAACCGCGACCGAAGCGTCGTGGGGGCACGGAGGGAGGAGTGCGGTGTTTTAAGGCTCAAAGTTCAAGGTTCAAAAATGCGGCTCGTCTTCGGCTCGCTAGTAAGGTATTTGGGTGACTGCGTGAGCAATGACCTACCTGAGCGTTTGCTAGGGTGTGTGTTTATTCCAGATGTTTCCTGATTATCCACGCGTATATGGCTTACTTATGCTGGAAATAGGCTGGTATTGAGATATTTGTTACAACCGGAAAATTTTACGTAATTCAATCTGATTTAAACTCCATCATATCCAGCGTATGAAAACCTTCTCGATTTGCCTACTATTGACTTTAAATATGGGCCTCCTTGCAGTTCACGCACAAGATAAAAGCCACCATTCAATGCAAAGACACCAATTGGGCATCGAATGGGGTAGGCAAGGTGCGAATTGGTGGCCAATAGGCGGACAGCCCTCCGCTCTTCAAGTAGGGCCCACTTATTTGTATGGTCTGCAATATGCCTTTATTGCCAACCGTTGGCTACAGCTCGAAGCAAGTGTATTGGTTGGAGATCAATTTAGTTTGGTTGACGAAGAGTACTTCTTTATGGGTGGGTACCAACAGTTGGATCTACTTGCCATTCCAATCAAGTTGCGCATCCATTATTGGCAAAATAATCGGTTCCAAGCCAGTGGTTTCGTCATGATGCAAAACGATTTTTATAAAAGAATAAATCACATCAATATGTACGGATTTGGGAGTGGATTTAGCTTTCGGTATCAAGACTTAATGTTAAAAGTCGATGCATTGGTGTTACATCAATTAACTGCATTGCGAGCGGCTTCCTACCTTCAGCCAGGCCTACGGTTCGGAGTCAATTATGCTTTTTAATCGAGTCTAATCGCAAATTTCAAATTTTTATTTTGAGGGCACCATCCGAGCAACATAAATCCTACATCAGGCAAGGACAAATCATAAATCGGAAATCATAAATCGGAAAACATAAATCGGAAATCATAAATGTTAAGTCTTTGTTAACCCCTACCGCAATCCACTCCTTTGCGGTAATTTGGCACTGCAACAAGGCTAACACGCTATGATGACAGAAAAAGCGGCATTACATACTGCATTGTCGGCGCTGAGCCAAGGGATGGCGCAAGCCGTGGCCCAACACCAGCACCGACTGCAGCAGCTGCGGCCCGAAATCCGCCCCAGTGCCCGCAACCTCATTGAATACCTCTACTTCCGTTCCGAAAGCCTCAAAGACATTCAGGAAGCGCTACATTGTTTGGGCTATTCGTCGTTGGCCAGCAGCGAGGGTCACATTCGCACGCAGTTGCACAATGTGCTGGCCCTGATCGAAGGGCAAGAGGCTGTGCTCGATTTGACCGCCTACGCCAGCGGAAATGCGCAACTGCAGCAAAATGCCCGCACTTTGTTTGGCGATGCCACGCAACCCGAGCAGCCCTACATCATGGTTACGCTCGACGGACAGCTGGCCACAGAGGCGGCTTACGTAAGTGATTTGATCAGGCATGGCATGAACATCGCGCGGATCAACTGCGCCCACGATCATCCACAAACCTGGCTGCAAATGATTGGCCGGGTGCGCGAAGCCGCCGCCGAACTTCAGCGAGGCTGCAAAATTTACATGGACTTGGCAGGACCAAAAATCAGAACCAATTTGGCCGGAGCCGAAAAATTAAAAGTGAAGCTGGGCAATCAGTTGTGGTTGGCCGAAAAACAAGCCCAGCCGCCCAAAAAAGCCAAGATTTTACGATGCACGCTGGCAGGGGTGGTCGATTTGCTGGAAGTCGGGCAGCGGGTGTTGATCGACGATGGTTTGATTGCCGCCCGGGTGTTGGAGCTAAAGACCGGCATGGCTTTGCTCGAAATCACCCGCATTTCGGGTAAAAAGCCCTACATCAAGCCCGAAAAAGGCATGAATTTCCCCGACAGCCGTTTCGACATTCCGGCCCTCACCCAATACGACCTCGATTGCCTGCCTTTTGTGCTCGAACATGCCGACATGTTGGGCCTGTCGTTTGTGAACAGGGCCGCCGACCTGACTTTGTTGCACGAGCAGCTGGCCAGCTTGGGTCATCCGCAGTTTCCGGTGGTAGCCAAAATCGAAACCCAGGAGGCGGTGCGGCAATTGGCTGCCATTGTTTTGCAAGGCATGGCTGGGGGGCCTTTTGGGGTGATGATTGCCCGGGGCGATTTAGCCGTTGAAATTGGCTTTGAGCGCCTGAGCGAAGTGCAGGAAGAAATATTGTGGATTTGCGAAGCGGCCCACATACCGGTGGTTTGGGCCACCCAGGTGCTCGAAAGCCTCAACAAACAGGGCCTGGCCACCCGCAGCGAAGTAACCGACGCTGCCCGCTCGGCCTTTGCCGAATGCGTGATGATTAACAAAGGCAAATACACCCGAGAGGTGCTCATCAGCCTGGTCGATATTTTGGCTCGCAGCCGTAGCAACAACCTCAAACAGCGCCACATCTTCAGGGCCTTAAACATTGCCAAGGCTTTTTTTGCCGAAGGCGAGCTCCCGCAGCCCAGACCGGCGGGCTGATTTAACATTCAGCATTCAAAATTCGGATGCTAGCAGGCCGACCGTGGCGCCGGTCGAAGGTGTAACCCAATGGGTTCGTCTTCGATCAGGTGGTGGGTTTGTGCATAGCCATTAATGTCGCCACTGCAGCGCAACACTCAAGCCATAACCCGCTTCGTAACGCAGTTTTCGGAATGTTCCCGAACCCACCGGTCTGAAACGACTAACTTCGGTAAATGGGTCGGTAGTTGCAACTTGGTTCGACCAATACACACTCGGCGCAAGGGTTAATGCAAACTGCTCGTTGATTTTATAGGCAAAGCCGGCTTTGAGATGGGTAACGTGCTTCCAGTTTTTCGCCGATTGGCTTTGTTCAAAATAGGTAAAACCTACAATCTCGGGCTGAAAATCCCACTGCTCGTTAAGCTGACGCAAATGCCCTGCTCCAAATCCAAAAAAGCCCTGGCTGCGCTGATAGGTGTTTCCGCCGGCAGTGATTAAGGTGTAAAATTGTTTTAGTCCGAATTTATAAGCCACACGAAATTGGGCGTAATCGGCATTCGAGAGCTCCAATTCACGGTACATGCCGTTTCGGTACCAGTTCACCAACCCAATCGACACGCCCTCTTCGAGCGTATCAACCAGGTTTACCAGCCCCACTTGCATGCCATTCAATCGACCGGTTCGGTTGAACAATCCAGCTACCTGGATACCGTGGGTTTGATCGCTCCTATTGGCCAAGCCTGCTACCTGAATTCCCGCCAACTGACCGGTTCGGTTGAACAATCCAGCCACCTGACTCCCATGAACATGGCCCTTGTTTTGATTGAACAAACCAGCTACTTGCGCACCTTCTACACCGGTGCTGTTGCGATTGAAGAGGCCACCCACTTCGAAGCCAGTAATGAGGCCGGTATGACCGCCTAACAAATTGAGTGAAAAGTCGTACTGCTTGTGGGCACTTGCTTGCCCATCGACCCCGTACGGATATAGAAAAGTGAGGTTGACGGCCGGTTGATGATTTTGTGCAACCGATGGCAAGTTTAGGGCGAATAAAAGAAACTGCAAGGCAATAAAAAAAGCTTTCATGATAAGATGGGTTAAGGGGTACAATTAAGCATATCGGCTTAGCAAGCCAATGAGTTTACGAAACGGAAGTTGTGGTTTGGCAGCCTGATTAAAGCTGCCGGTGATAAGTAATTGCTTGGCAGGCATCAGCCAAACGAAGGAGCCTACCGAGCCGCTGTGGCCTATGAATTGGAATTTGCTGCTGAATGGTGGCATCCACCAAGGCAGGGCAAATTTTTGCAAACCCATGCCATAACTAAATGGGTTAAAAATTTTGTGCCATTGCTGCATCTGCTTGAGGTGATTTGCATTGAACAGCCGGCCTGTAAAAAAGGCCTGGGCAAATCGTTGCAAATCGGAGGCAGTGCTGTAGCAATCGTGCGCAGTAGCATTCCAATAGTTGTCGAGCTGAATTTCCTTTTCACGGTGAAACACACGAACCAACCGGGCATTGGTTTTGGAAAGCACCCCGCTTTGGGTCATGCCACAACTTTCGAACAGGGTTTCGAGCAGTTGCTCAGTCGTTTTGCCGCTGACTTTTTCGAGGATTTGCCCGAGCAAACGGAAATTGGTTTCGCTGTAGTGCGCTTGATGGGCTGCGCCTGGCTTAAACAGCGCTTCTATGCCATGATGCCAGTCAACCACCCGGCTGATGGGCCAAGCTTCGTTGGCTCCGGCCAATTGCTTTTGCATGTGCTGCTGTTGGTCGGCACCTTTATCGAGCAGGTAGCATGTGAGTCCCGAACGATGACTGAGCAAGTGGGCTACCGTGATTTCGGCAGTATGATCTACGCCTTGGATGCGGTGGATGCCGCCGAAAAAGGCTGGATCCAAATAGTCGAATATGGAGGCTTCTAACTGCAATTTACCGGCATCGACCCATTGCATGCTGATGGTTGCCAACAGCATTTTATTGATGCTGGCCAGGTAAAAAGGTTTTTCATCGGCCAAATTGCCGGCAGCCGCTTGCCAGTTGGTGCCCGAATTCAGGTCGTGTAAATGCAAGCTGATCCCGTTGAGATCGGTATTGTTTGTCCATTTGGCAACGATTTGTTGCAGTTTAGCTTCGTTGATTTTCATGGCTTTATTTGGTTTGATTGAATAAAGAAACTGATTTTTTGGCAGATCAATGCCGCTTCGGGGCCCAGCCAAATCAAGTGCCCCCAGTTGTTTTGAACCCATTCTAATTGTATGCGGGGTATGGTAGCGGCTGCATATTCGGCATGTGCCGGGGGCACCATTTTATCGTTTACACTATGCACAACCAGGCAGGGTGCGCTAATTTGGTTGAGTTGAAATTTGTGGGTTTCGTGTTCCAAATCGGCCATTAAGCCATCGCCCGATCCTTGGCTGAGCAACATTTGTTTGATGGCTTGCACATCGGCCGTTTGAAGCACTACATTTTTGCTGGTCGACAGGCTTTTGAGCAGGGCACGAGCTGCTCCAGTGGGCCACAAACGCGCAAACAAGCGCATGGCTGCCCAGCTCCACTTTTCGCGCCTGGGATGAAAAATGCGCCGGGCGTGTTGGTACATTTCATCGGATGGTTTTAACCAGCGCTTGCTTACGGCCGAAGCCAGTACCAGGCTTTGAATCCGATCGGGATACAAGCTGGCCAGGGCAATGGCCGTGGGGCCTGCTGCTGATACGGCCAAAACATGATATTGTTTGATGCCCAATTGCTCCATCAAGGCGGCCATCAGTTCAGCGGCTTGAATGGGGCTGTGGTTTTGTACGAGCGGACTGCCTAAATAGCCCGGACGTGAGGGGGTGATGAGGTCGAATTGGGAAGGATTGAGGCCCTGATGCCCGATTCGCTCGTAGGCGTTTCCATGGCCACCATGCAGGTAAAGTACCGGGATGCCTTGTCCATAGCGGGTGTAGGCGACTGTTCCCTTGCGGGTGCTGAGTTGATGGAGGGTGGTTGGCATGATTAAAAATCGATTTTGTACATGAAGGCCGGCATGATGGGCAGTTGACGAGCGTATTCAATGCTTTTGGTGCGGGGGTTGTAATAGTCGCTCAGGCGCGATTGGTGGTTGCTGATGTTCTGGAAATCGAGCCTAAATTCATGACTGCTGCGTTTGCGGTCTTTACGGGTGTAAAACACCATATTGGCCATGAACAAATCGTCGGATTGGGCCCCGTAAATGCGGTTCACATCGCGGACTTCGGCGCCTTTTTCGATAGATGCGGCCAAATCGACCGGGGTGTAGCGGCTGCCACCGCCGTACAACAATTTGCCGCTAATGCCATAGGTGCGTTTTTTATCGTTTTTGCCGCGTACAAATTCTTTTCCTGCCAGTACATTGGTGATGTAATTGCCATTAAAGGCGGTGTTGCGCCACAATTGGTCCATGGCCTGGTATTCCGATTGGTACACCGACAGCGTGTTCATGAAGAAAAACCCCCGCGAAAAGAAGCGCTCGAGTGTAAATTCGGCGCCATAATTCCGGCCCAAACCGGCGTTAATCATTTCGCGGTTAGCGAATGGCCCTACCGAATTGATCATCGAAAAGGCACTGTTGGGGTCGTTCACCACCGGTACCCCATGCAGGTATTGGTAATAGAGCTCGGTTTTGAAGTGCAGCAATGGACTCAGGCTTTGGTTGAAGCCCAGCACCAGGTGGTGCGCCTTGCCCAGCCGCAGCTCGCGATTTGGCTTGGTGAGGCTACCATCCTCCTGGTACACATCGGCGAAATACAGGGTAATGGGTTCGAGCTTGCTGTGCAGGCCGTAGGCGATGCTGAACGACTGCTTGGCATTCCGCTGCCAGTTCATGCCCAGTCGGGGTTCGGCCGAAACGGCATTATTCAACATAAAATGCATGTAGTGCATGCCGCCGGTGAAGCTCAGGTCGGCGGTAAAGCGGTGTTTCCAGCTTACAAAGGCCTGTGCCAGGTCGGCTGTGCCGCGTGCTTTGAGGGCCTCGGTAAGCTCGCCACGTGCCGGATCGGTATATTTTACGTCAAAATCGTATTGGTTAATGGTGTAAATGGCACCGGCTTTCAGGCTGTTCCGATGGTCGATTTTGTGGTGGTAAGTCGACGCCAGGCGGTATTCGCTGCGCTGCATGCGCTCGATATTGGTGAGCGCGAGTCCTTCGCCGGCATCGAACCAAAACTCACCCGCATTGCCATTGGTATTGGCCGATAGGGAGCTGATGAGGTACGATTTGCTGCTGAGCTGGTACAGGTGCTTGAGGCCTACCACCCCCACATTGGCCTTGTATTTGGCATCTACAAACAATACATCGCTGCTGTCGCGCATCTGCTGTTGGATACTGCTTATGCCGCCCAAGCCGAACAAGCTGAAGGTGCCCGCTTTTTTGGTAGGCAGATTCACCTTAAAGGTCGCATCCTGGTATTTGGGTATGCCATTAAAATCGGCGGCACTTACTAAATCGAGCAGCGCCAGGGTCGAATAGCGGTAATTGGCCAGGTAAGAGGCTTGGCTGTTTTTCGAAAAGGGCCCTTCGAAAGTGGCATCCACCCCCAATGCCCCAATGCCAATCGACCGCTCGTGCCGGCGGTTGTTGCCATTGCGGAGCTTCATATCGAACACCCCTGAAGTGGCATTGCCATACTCAGGAGCAAAGGCTCCGGTGAAAAAATCGGAAGTGTTGAGCAAATTGCTGTTGACGGCGTTAATGGGTCCGCCAGTGCGGCCTTCACTGCCAAAATGGTTGGGGTTGGGGATTTCCACACCTTCGAGCCGCCACAAAATGCCTTTCGATGAATTGCCGCGGACTATGATGTCGTTGTTGCCCTAGGCATCGCCCGTAACCCCGGCAAAAGACGAAACCATGCGGGCCGGGTCGCCCAAACTGCCCGCAAACCTGCGTGCATCTTCCATATTGAAGGCATGGGCGCTGTTTACCGCCATTTCGTTGATTACTTCGTTGGGGCGGCTTTTGTTGCTGATGACAATTTCGTTGAGGCTCACCATGGCTTCGGTCAAGCCAATTTCGAGCACCAGGTCTTTGGCGCCGGTAAGCACCAAATTGGGCATGGTGCGTTCTTCGTAGCCCAGGTAGCTGATGCGCAACGAATGTCGGCCGGCCGGCAGTTGGTTGAACTGAAACTGACCGTTGTAATCGGTGGTGGTGCCTACAACGGGGTTTGAACCAAGAATAATGACGGCGGCACCTACCAGTACTTCACGCGAATCGGCATCGCGTACCGTACCGCGTATGCTTTGGGCCTGACTGCTTAGGCTTACGAGCAGTAGCAGGCAAATAACTACCATCCAGAGGGGTTTGATGGCCGGGTTAAATGATTGGGGTTGAGAGCTGTTTGTGGTCATGGGTTGTTTGTTTGATGACGCAAAACTAGCCTGCCACCCCAGGGGTAAAGGACTAAATGTGGGTGAATGACGGCTCCTTAGCCGTGAATGACGGAAAGCGCTTGGTGAATCGGCGGCCTACTTGCCGTCGAGCCAGTCTTTAAAGCGGCTCACCTTGTCGATGCTCACAAAAACCTCTTCCTTGGTTTCGGGCTTCAGCTCAATTTTCAATCGGCTCTTCGGGTAAATATGCACCTGCTTAATGGCGCTGATGTGCAGCAAAAATTGCCGGTTGATGCGGAAAAAATGGGCGGGATTCAGTTCCTGCGCGAGTTGCTCGAGACTGAAATCGACCGGATAATGCTGCCCCTGCTTGCTTACCAGCATGGTGATGTTTTGCTGGCTGAAGAAATAGGCCACTTCGGCAATGTCGATGGTTTTGATTTTGGTGCCGACAATGATGGAAAAACGCGTGCGGTATTCGACTTGCTGCTGCTTCATGAGCTGTAGCAAACCGCTTAAATCGGGTGAAGGAGTCGGCTCGCCTTGCCAGCTTTTGAATTTATCGAGTGCGGCATGCAGCTCTTCGCGCCTGATGGGCTTGAGCAGGTAGTCGATGCTTTGGTGTTTGAAGGCGCGGATGGCATATTCGTCGAAAGCAGTGGTAAATATGACCGGAATGGTGGTACTGATTTGGTCGAAAATCTGAAACGAAAGCCCATCGCCCAGGTGGATGTCGAGCAACAGCAAATCGGGTGCGGGATGGGTGTTCAGCCACTGAACCGAACCTTTTACCGAGTCGAGCACATCGAGGATTTGGATGGCCGGATCGTATTGCTGCAGCAACATGCTGAGGCGCTCGGCTGCCAGTTCTTCGTCTTCAATAAGGAGGATGCGCATGCTCATAGGTCGGTAAAAATCGGGATTTTCATTTGTAAATCTTCGCCAATCAGCTGGAATGCCATGGGATAGGGGCTCATGGCCTGTAGCTTTTCGAGCAAATCGCTGAGTTGCAGCGGCTCGTTCGGAAGCTCTTTGAGTTGTAAGCGGTGGCTGAGTACGAGGAAGTCGTGGTCGAGGCTGAACCTCAAGCGAAGCGGCTCGTCGCGGGTCATGCGCTGGTACTGCAAAGCATGTTCGAGCAGCAATTGACTCAGCAGCGGATTTACATAACGGTTTTGCCAAGATGCTGTCGCCGGCAACTCAATTTGGAGGCTGCTTTTGTAGCGTTGCTGCAGCAAATAGGCATAGGCATGCAGGAATTTAAGCTCTTCTTTGAGGGGCACCAACTGCCTGCCACGGGTGTCGAGGATGTAGCGGTACACGGCCGACAATTCATCTACAAATTTACCAGCCTCCATGCGGTCTTTTTGAATCAGCACGCCCAGCACACTGAGGCAGTTGAACAAAAAGTGTGGATTCACCTGATTCTTCAGGGCTTCGAATTGTTCAACTTGCTGCTCTTTTCGGAGCCGTTCCTGCTGCAGTTGGTTTTCGCGCAATTGCAAGTAGGCCTGCATACCTTTTCGAATGGCGAACAGCAAGCTGGTCACAATCCAAATGACGATGTACACCTGCCTCAGCCGGATGTACAGCTGTTCGTTGAGCCCGTCGGTGACCAATAATTGCAACATGGGCAGTATGTAGAGCAGACTCACAATCAGCATGGCGCCGGCCAGCACCAGCAGGTATTGTAGTAGCAAACGCCCGGCCCGCTCATTCGGCTTGTTGAATAGCTTCCAGCGTTCTACCTGGCGCATCCATTCGTTGGTAAGCATGCCCAGGAAGGCGAGCACCAAGGTTTCGGCAATCATTTCGGCGAGCAAGCCCGAAAGTCTGGCACCGTGGTTGATGATGCCCATGAGGATGAGGGTGCCACCATAGCTGATGCCCGCCAAGGTATTTCGTTGGAAGAACCGTTTGATGCGTTTCATGCCGTAGCCTCCGACAATAAAGGAATGCCGACTTTAAAATGGGTATGGCTGGCCACAATTTGTACCTGTGCGTCGCTCAGGTATTGGTAGCGGTTTTTGATGTTTTGCAAGCCCACACCTGTCGATTCGCCGGCAGCATCGCGTTTCTGGAGCTTGTTTTCGACCCACAAATAATCGCCTTCAGCGTAGAGTCGAATGCTCAAAGGGTCGTCTTTCGATACTATGTTGTGCTTGATGGCATTTTCGATGAGCAGCTGGAGGCTCAGGGGCGGCAACATTTTTTGGTGCAGACTTTCATCTACCTTCAGTTCAAGTTGCAAACGCTCGCGAAATCGAATTTTGAGCAGAAAGAAAAAAGCCTCGGCAAAGTGCAGCTCATCTTTTAATGGCACCAGATCGTGGTGCTGGTATTGCATCGAATAGCGGAATATTTCCGACAGCTCATCTACAAACCGAGAGGCGGTTTCGGGTTGGGTTTGGATGAGGTTCGACAGCGCATTGAGGCTATTGAACAAAAAATGCGGACTCACCTGGTTCTTGAGGGTTTCCATTTGGGCCAGCATGCGTTCGCGTTCGAGCTTTTGGGCTTCGATTTTGCTGAGTTGAAATTGTTTTTCGATGCGATATGCGGTGAGCACACTGAAGTAAGCCAGGGCAAAGATGAAGTTGATGACAAAATTCATCCGAAATTCCTGTGAGCCTTCTACCGGCGCTACATGTCCGCCCATGAACAATAAAAATGGAATAATGGCCACCACAATGATGAGCAGCCAGCTGTACAAGCAAAAACTGCCCATGGCCAGCAGCAGCTTTTTGGGGGTGATTTTTATTTGCTGGTGGTGTATTCGCAGGTCGAAGCGTCGCACCAGCCACTCATAACCTTCGTAAAGCAGTAAAAAATACACGAATGCATAGCAGAGGTCAAAAATGGTATGGTCGATACGGTAACGCCAGCTGCCATACAAGATAAAGGCCATCATGAGGGTGTAGCCCACACTGAGCAGTGCAGCCCAGCCTGCTTTATGCAAGAAGGAGGAAGTAGTGGCGCGCATTTGGCCACAAAATACAAAATTCGTCGCTCGGGCTGCGCCCATAGCTATTCATCATTCAAAATTCGGAGCACGGCACAACCCAATGGGAACGGCTGCGAAAATGGCAGCGGCACCTAAGTAGCCTGCCTTTTTACAAAAACAGCATGTTTTTTCGCACCAATGCTGTTTGTGGTTTTTTTGATAAGCCAATAAGCTTTGTTTGCCAGATTGAAAACGCTTTATTACTTTGCGTAATGTTCAGGGTCCTTTTTCTTGTCCTTTTACCCCTTTTGCTGGGCGCATGCTCCAATCAGCTGCATCCGGGTTTCATTACCCTGCCCGAACTTACGAGAGCGGGTGATCTTCAAGTGGCGGCACATGGCACCTTGCACGAAGCGATGGTGGGGGGGCATGCCCAATTGGCCTATGCCTTAAGCGACCAATGGGGTGTTTTGGTTACGGCAGGATACGGTTTCGAACACCACGACCTCGAAGGCAGGAGGCTCAACCAACGAGGCGCCATGGAATGGGCAGTGATGCGCATGTTTGGGAAGGCTGCCGACCAGCAAAATTCCCGCTATTACCTGCAGGCGGGCTATACCTTCAGCCATTCGTCGATGATGAATGACTATTCACCCGGGCTTAATTTTATTCAAAATCAGTTTTATGTGCAGGGCAGCAGTCGCCATTATTTTGGGCCAGACTTCAGCTTTGCGGCCGGTTTTCGTATTGCTGCCTCCGGTGTGCACTGGGTATGGGGCAGTTCGGTATATCCCGGTCAGCCGGGCTATGAAAGTGCACGCGTGCGTGAATTTGTACGCGAAATTAACCAACAGCCTGTTTTTCTGTTGCTAAGCCCGGTAATGCAGTTAGAACGACAAATACAGAACTGTACCTTATTGTTTACCCTACAACCCACACAGGTGATGAATCAAACGTATTTTTTACCACCCATAACCCCCATTAACCTAGGCATCCGATGGCAAATCAATTAATACAGAAAGCAGGGGCCTTGTTCCTGTTGTTTTTGGTAAGCACCGGCTGCGAAAGGCCGTTGTACTTTGCAGGCCCCGAAAGCCAGCCGTTTAGTCGACTCGAACGTGCTGGTGATATTCAGCTCCAGGGGGCTATGATACAATCGTCGGAGTCGCTGCAGGGCTACCAGGCGGCGGCCGAATTGGCAGTAACGCGCTATTTGGCTTTGCGGGGCAGTATCATACGTGGGGGCGACGACTTTTCGCCCGGCCGGGAGTTTGGTCGTTTTGGGGCGCATCATTTGGGTGTTGGGGCTTTTTATCCCCTTAGCAACATACCCTTAAAAGGCAGCAGTTGGATTGGTTATTCCGAAGGCCAGGTGAGCAATTACAATAACCGGGTCATTAACTATGTAGATGAGATTTACGAAAGGATTTCGGTCCACAACAGTTACGAGCGCTGGTTTGTAGAGCAGCAGTTGCGTTATGCCTTGCATGGCATCGAGATTTTTGGGGTAGCTCAAATGGGGAGCACCCGGGTTTTTAACCTCAGCCAGCAGGGTGACCCCAGTCCTGGCAGTAAGTTTGAGAATTCCGTGAATTGGCAAATGCAAAACCCCAGGGTTATCTATGCCAGTTGGGGCTTGGGTGTTTCGGCCGGGACTCAAAACCTTCGGGTACATTTCAGGGCCGATTCGTGGATAGGACAGGCTACACAGCAATTCAGTGCCGATGGCATCACCTTTTACAGTGCCGGGCTCAGTTGGCGCATTGAAACCGCCCGTATTTGGGGCAGGTAATACCTAAGAAGCTAAAACACCCTCCATCTTGGAGGGCTTTAACGCCGGTAAATTCTATAGCCAAAATTCAGGTTGATATTCAGAAAGGCACCTGGCCCGAAAAGTACAAAAGTCGGTAATTCCCAGTCAACAATTTTACCTGAGGGGTCGAACACGACTTGCAAACCGGCAGCATATTCGAATATAAAAGTTTCTTTTTTGTTGAGGTAATACTGTTTGCCCAATCCTGCTCCTATGAGGGCGTAACCGTAATTGGTGGTGCTTAAAGTAGCTCCAGTAGAGCCGTCATACACATGGACATTTACGATTCCGCCGCCAATTTTGCCATATATGAAGCGTTGATTTTCGATATACTTCCTCAGCTCCAAAAAAGCTTGCGGACCTTTCATATCCCCTGATTCCGTATTGTAGAAATACGTGATGCCGATGAGTAGGCTCTGATTGTTTTTTAAATGCAGCTCGTTTTTTAATCGAATTCTGCCCACGAGCGACAGCGGATTGTTTATGTAAAAGCTTCCTGCTTTGTCATTCATTGGGGAATTGTCGAAGGGTGAAGCCAAGCTTGGCAGGGTGAATAGCAAAAGTATAGCTACTACAAGTGTGGAGTAAGTTAATTTCATTTGATAAAAGGTTTAACTAAGTTGGTCATGCTTGTTTGGAATGGGTGTGGAAGCTGCGCTAAGTACAAATTACAATTGAAAGCCAAGCTTTATTTGTAAATCAATGGGGTTGCCGTGAGTAGCTCTCCATAAAAATCTTTCTGACTCAAGAAAGCCGAATGGTTTTTGAGGGTAGTCTTTGTTTAGTTTACCTGGATTTGTGAGAAGTCTCAAGCCCGTAACTATATCGAGGGTAAAATAATCGGCAATCAGAAATTTTCGACCATACCCTATGCCTATTCCGAAGACTTCGTGGGGGTCTTTAACACCTGCCTGGTAATTGGGCGATGTTTTACCCGTGTTTAGGATGCCATAGGCCAACTTGACCTGGCTAAAATATCCCTTATCGTTTTGATAATCTTCAGCGTACAATCGTGCAAAAGGCTCAACAATGAAGCCTTCCCAATTTGTTGCAAAATGGTTTAGAGAAATGCCATAACTGCCTGTACTTTTTAAGGGCAATTCAATTTGAAACTTGACTCGGGCGTAGGGAATGGCAGAAGAAAAATGTGCTTTGAAATTTTGTGCTTGAGCTGTGCTGGTTTCGAACAAGACGAGCAACAAGAAGCAAATGGCCTTGGTTTTCATACTATTGGGTTTAGTGGTTGGGTATATAAAGGGGTTCACGCTTTATTATTGCCGCTCTCGCAAATGTAGGGTTCAGTTGCTGAGGGGCATTTTTTAGATTTTGAAGCGCGAATGGGTATGGTTTATTTTAGGTAAAGCATAGCGTTTAGCGGGTTTTAGAATTAAAAACTATCTGCTCATCCGCAAGTTAGCAAGTAATTTTTTGGTTTGACAGGAGATGGCAGTGCTGAGGCTGAATTTTAAAGAA
>JBKBSO010000022.1:0-48696 GCA_046291695.1 Bacteroidia bacterium | reverse complement strand
TCTTTAAAATTCAGCCTCAGCACTGCCATCTCCTGTCAAACCAAAAAATTACTTGCTAACTTGCGGATGAGCAGATTAAATTTTAAACCGTAGAGAGTGCACTCAACGACCTACCCAATGGCTTCAACCGTGTTCCTATTCCCGATTCCTATCGGTGGCATCTATGTTTTGGCCCTCCGAAACTTGAATTTTCAGTTATAAAACGCCCAAGTAATGCCAAATCGGAAAGCGATATCATACATGGGATATAATGGAACTGCGTAAAAATTTGGGGAAGGAAAGCCCTGGTTTAGGTGTTCCATCCTTACAAAGATTCGGGTTCGCTTTACTTTGATGGCAGCAAACAAATCAACCATGGGCACACCTCCTGCCCTCAAGCTATCTTGCACCACAAATTGCCCAATCTCGGGCCTGAAGCCGGGTGCAAAATACGCTGCATGGAATCGGACATCGGCGCCCAATTGCAATTCCCAGCCGGTTGAAAAATGATGATTGAAACTGAGTACATCCTGGCTATAGAAAAGTGGTGCACGCATAGGGCCATCGGCCCCCAGCTGAAAGCCGTGATTCAAGTCAATCCGGATCTTCCACCATTTCCAACTGGCTTTATACCCCAATTGCAGGAGATTTACGGGAGCATTGTGCTGAGCAGCATGACCAAGCGAATCAAAATATACCCAGTTTTGTATGCGGCGTTGATGCACAAAAAAGTTGATTAACGGTAAATCCACATCGAGCATGACCGCTTGCTCTACCATGGGAACAAAACTGTTATTTTGTAGTTGGTGATTTCCCGAAAATCGTTGCGATAACCAAATCGGGTTTTGGCTTTGTTGCATCATTGAAAGACTTACGCCTTGTTTATCTCTTTTTTTAAAAGCCAGTTTGGTTTTGGCATGATAGGTATTGTCTTGAAGGCGGTTGGCCAGCACTTGATGGTAATCGGCACGTATACTCAGGTTTCGGTTTAGGTTGTACTGCAACCAGGCTTCGGTCCAAACTGTGTGCTGCCGCATGGGCTGCCTGGTGGTGTAAACTGTCCCGCCCTGGTGATGCAATGCGGCTTCCCATTGCCACGGACCGAATACATTCAACGAACGCAAACCTATCGCATTTTCTAACATGCGCTGTCCGCTTGAATCAAAGGTGGCTTCCCCACTCAGCAAGGTATCTGGATAATAGGCATTAGCAGGGTTGTTATCGCGGTAATTGTAAAATTGTCGCTGGTAATGCAAGCGGTGAAATGCTGCAACTCCGGTAAAAGAACTGTCGCTACCCCGCAAACGGAATTGCTGCTCAAGAAACCAGTTGCGATCGAGGAAGCGTGAATTCGCGGTATTCAGGTTTACAGGAACGGTAAGGGGCAATATAAACTGCCCTTCTTCGAAAAGCCGACCGGGCACAATCCCGCCATTTTGTTCGTTGGTATTGCTGTTGGTGGTGTAATTGAGGTGGGCCGAATATTTGCGACGAGGGCTTACCATAGAGCCAAAAAAACGGAGGTTGCGGTTGTTGGTCTTTTCGTTTTGATAAAAGCCATCTGAAGTAAGTAATCGATACTCGGCACCGATGTTTACAGTTTTTCCGATGTTTTGCGTGTGAAAAAGTTCAAAGGCCTGTTGGTTATTGCCACCCCCTGAGGCAAAATTAAAACTGGTAAGTGGTTTATTTACATCCCACCAATTGCGGTTTCGCGCATCGAAGCGATAGGCATCGTATTGGTGATAGCCCAAGTCGAAGGGTGTAAATGTGCCACTACTCAAAAGCAAAGGTCTTGCTGCTGAAGCCAGCACCCCCAGGTAGGCATACTGTTCTCTGTTCCAGGCCGGGTCGTACTGCCATACCCCATGTAAAGCAGTATCTGGCTTGTGGTAATAGCTGGTATCGAAACCAAATTCCTGCAACTTGTAGTAGCGCAGTACCATGCCTTTTTCAATGATGGCTGCACTATCCACCTGCGCTTCAAGCCTACTGCCTAGGATTAGGCTAAGCAACACGCAAATCGCTAGGGTTTTTCGCATAATTCGGCTTAGAGGGAGCCTATGAGCTGACGAATGATGTTGGTCATATGTGGCTCGGCTTTGTGTGCTGCTTCCACAATGCTTTCGATGGTGACGGCTTCGGGCGATTCAGGAAAGCCTTCGTCGGTAATCACCGATATAGCAAAACAAGGCATGCCCATCTGCCGGGCAACGATTACTTCGGGTACAGTACTCATACCTACGGCATCGCCACCGATCCGGCGCAGATATTCGTATTCGGCCGGGGTTTCGAGGGCAGGCCCTTGCACAGCCACATAAACACCACTATGGATCTTAATGCCTGCCTTTTGCGCAATATCAAGCGCCTTATGTACCAGACCACGATCATAGGCCTCGCTCATTTGCGGAAAACGTGGACCATACTCCGGTAAATGAATGCCCCGTAACGGGTGTTCAGGCAAAAGGTTGATGTGATCGGTAATAACCATCAAATCCGATATTTTGATGGCCGGGTTCAGACCGCCTGAAGCATTCGATACAAACAGATTTTTTACCCCTAGATATTTCATTACGCGAACTGGAAAAGTCACCTGCTGCATGTTGTAACCTTCGTAATAATGAAAACGTCCCTGCATCACCATGACCTGTTTGCCATCGAGCTCTCCAAAAATCAGCCGCCCGCGATGGCTTTCAGTAGTGCTAATGGGGAAATTTGGAATCTGTGAATACACAAATTGATGACTGATGCTTACCTCATTGACAAGCGAGCCCAGGCCTGTGCCCAGTATAATCCCTACTTCGGGAATGGCATCAATACGTTCACGTAAAAATTCAACGGTTTCTTTGATATTGCTTAACATATTCTTCGATTTTGTCAATGAAAATGGCCCGATCGTGCTCGTCGAAGCCAATTTCTATAGGTAAATACGCCAGCGGAATCTGTTGTTCCTCGAACCAACCGGCATGCTCCCGTAATTTTACGAAATCTTTTTCGGTGGTGATAACTACTTTATTGTCGCCGGGTAATTCTTCGAATGCTGCTTTGATTCTTTTAAGCTGCCGGTCTTTATACCTTTGGTGATCGGCAAAATTCATATGCATAAAGCTGATGCCTTTTTGGTCCAGCATATCGGTAAGTGGCTGTGCATTGGCAATGCCCGTTACCAGCAGCACCTGCATTTTTTTTGAGAGCGGCTGTTCATCAAAAGCTTCGAGAAAGACAGCCTCGCCATAACGGATGTGTGAAAAAATAACCTGCTGATGAGCAGCTGCACCGACTTTGGTGTACACATATTTTTTGTCGTACACATTCACCCGGGCTGGTGCTTTGGTGAAAATAATAAGATCGGCACGCCGGAAGGCCGAGCGCTGTTCGCGCAATCGTCCGGCTGGTAATAAAAAATCTTCAAAAAAAGGCTCGTTATAATCGCTCAGCAAAATATTGAGCCCGGCTTTTACTTTGCGATGCTGATAAGCATCATCGAGCACAACGGCTGATAAAAAACCGTTGTTTTGGAGGAGCTTTTCTATACCTGTTTTACGGTCTTCACACACAGCAACCTGCACACCGGGCAGCTTTAGGTGCATTTGATAGGGCTCATCGCCCAAGCTATCGGCATTGTCGGCTTCAGTTGCCAACCTAAAGCCCTTGGTACGGCGTTTGTAGCCCCTGCTTAAAATGGCCACCGATGGAAAAGCCTCAGCTAGCATGGCAGCTACCAGCTCGGTATGGGGTGTTTTACCTGTACCACCTACACTCAAATTACCAATTTTTACGATCGCCAAGTCGAAATCATAGGATCTTAGTACCCCAAAATCGTACAATGCATTACGTACGCTTATGATTGCGCCGTATAGCCATGACAACGGAAGTAACCAGTACTTTTTCACGCTCGTTAAATAGCCCGTGAAACTAACGAAATATTTCAAATCCGCCGAATATTTAGCCATGTGGGGCAAAGATTGGCTGTACGATTGCCTTATATTTGAGGCATGCAAAATGCCAAGGAACAACTTTATGTGGCCGATGTAAATAGGCTACTGGAGCATTGGGCGCCGCCAGAACTGCAAGAGAGCTACGACAACAGTGGCTTGCTCGTAGGGGATGCCCGGATGCCGGTGTCGGGAATACTGGTGAGCCTCGACCTTACTGAAGCCGTGATTGACGAAGCTATGGCGCGAGGTTGCAACCTGATTGTAAGTCACCACCCCATTATTTTTGGGAAGCTCAAAAGGCTTGTAGGGACCGACTATGTACAACGTGCGGTAATGAAGGCCATAAAAAATGATGTGGCTTTGTATGCGCTTCACACCAATTTGGACAATATAAGGCAAGGGGTGAGTGCGCATATGGCCGAAGCCTTGGGCCTGCAAAATTGTAGCGTATTAGCGCCTAAGCACGATTTACTCGCGAAGTTGGTGACCTTTGTACCTGAGGCCAGCGCTTCAGGGGTGCGTCAGGCCTTATTCGAGGCGGGAGCGGGTTGGCTTGGAAATTACAGTCACGCCAGTTTCAACAGTCAGGGCACCGGCACTTTCAGGCCTGAGGAAGGAAGTAATCCTTACAGCGGTGTACCCGGCAAGATTCAATATGAGCCCGAAATAAAAGTAGAAGTGCTCTTTGAACGCTGGAAACAGCAGCGCATTGTACACGCATTGAAGCAGGCGCATCCTTACGAAGAGGTAGCTTACGATCTGCTCCCACTTGGCAATGCTTCGGCTGAATATGGCTCTGGTATCGTAGGAGATTTGTTGAAGCCCATGGCTGAATTGGAGCTTCTACAGCACATCAAAAAATGCTTTGGAGGCATGATTCGCTATACTGCTTTGCTCGGTAAGCCGATTACTCGTGTAGCCCTTTGCGGAGGATCTGGCTCATTTTTATTACCCAATGCCCTGCAAGCCGGAGCTCAATTATTACTTACGGCTGATTTTAAATACCACCAGTTTTTTGATGCCGATAATCGCATTGTGATTGCCGATATCGGGCATTATGAAAGTGAACAGTTTACGAAGGATTTAATTGCGAACTATTTAAGCAAAAAAATCACTACATTTGCGGTCTTAATTTCGGAAACAACAACCAATCCGGTTAACTACTTATAAGCAGCATGGAAAGCACCATTGAACAAAAACTTCGTTCGCTACATCAATTGCAGCAGATCGACTCTAAAATCGACGAACTTCGCACCCTGCGTGGCGAGTTGCCTATGGAAGTAAACGATTTAGAAGATGAAATTGCCGGCCTCGAAACGCGTTTAGAGAAGTATAATGAGGACATAGGCGGACTCAAAAAATTAATAGCTGAGAAGCAAGCCTTCATTAAAGATGCCAATGCATTAAAGGCCAAATACGAGCAGCAATTGATGGGTGTAAAAAACAGCCGTGAGTATGATGCGCTTTCTAAGGAAGTTGAAATCCAGGGGCTTGAAATCCAGATTGCCGAGAAAAAAATCCGGGAATTCAACAATCAAATCGATCTGCGCAGCCAAGAGTTACAAGCGCTAAGCGATGAGCTCGCCGGTCGTAAAAAGGATTTGGATAACAAAAAAGGTGAGCTGAACAGCATTATTGCTGAAACGGAAAAGGAAGAAGCTGATTTATTGGCTTCCTCGGAAAAGGCGCGCGCCCATATTGAAGAACGTTTGCTTGTGGCCTACACCCGTATTCGTAAAAATGCACGCAATGGTTTGGCCGTGGTAACCGTACAGCGTGATGCTTGTGGAGGTTGCTTCAATCAAATACCACCACAACGTCAGATGGACATTCGTACCCGTAAAAAAATTGCCATTTGCGAACATTGCGGACGGATTTTGGTAGATGCAGACATTGAAGCGATAGAAGCTTAATTTTGGCTGACTAAGTAAAAAAGGCCTTGAAGCAATGCTTCAAGGCCTTTTTTAATGGCTACTAGGTGGTGCAACAGCTATTTCCAACGATAACGCGCCGATATCGCTATGGAGCTGTAAGCCCAGCCAGTGCCTCCAATGAGGTTAATGGCCGGTTTCCAATCGAGTGACAGGTTAATAGGTGCACTTGGGAAATTGTATTGTGTACCAATGACAAAGTCAACACCAATACCCGTGCTTGAATTTAACGGAATCCATTTTGGTCGGTCATTGAAGTTGCTACGATAGCCCCAAATGTGTCCTCCTGCTCCGGCAAACCAATCCAACCCTTCAATTTCACTGGTTATTGGTTGATGGAAAAAGTGGTACAATACCGTTACCCCCTGAAACCATTGACTGAGATGGAGAATGCCTTCAAAGGCAACATTATCTACGTGGTGCTTAAGGGTAATCCCCGCATCGGGACCTACCCGTAAGCCAGCACTGGTACCACCAGAACTGCTGTAGCCTGTTTTTTGAGCGAAAGCATTAATGCTCAAAAGACTTAGACCAAAACATGCGTAAAAAATAATTTTTTTCATCTTTTTTTATGTAAAAATAGTGTATTTAACTAGCATTTGTATAAATCATTTCGGATTTATCCGATGTGGTAACTTTGGAAATCATTCAAGTGTGTAAACCCTATTTTCTTTAACGATGCTTGATGGGAATTTACCTGACATCAGGAGCCCGTAAGTTGCCCAGCCACATGCCTGCCATGGATATACTAAAGCCGATAAGGAGCGGGGGAATGGCCGTATGTAAGGCATATTCGCTAAGCCACCAAGCGAAAAAACCAAGGCACATGGCCAGTGCAGCGCCTCTGCTAGAGGCCTTTTGCGGATGAAAAACAGCCCAATACATAGGTACCAGCAGGGTAACCAGTCCGAGCAAACTCGATTCGGCAACCAGGGCAAAAATATTGTGACGCACTAAAGCCATTACACATGCGAGAGCGGTGAGGAGCACAACAGCGATCCGGAGCAACCACAAAAAATAGTTATCGCTCAATGGGGTGCGAAGTAACGGACGCACAACATTTTCGGCCAATATGCTCGCCGGAGCCAATATGGCGCCTGAGCAAGTGCTGAATATGGCAGAAAGCAAGGCCCCAAAAAAGATAACTTGTACACCCAGAGGCATGCTTTCTTGGACCACACGTGCTAAAAATTGCTGCATATCGCCTGCAAGCAAATGGGGATAAAGCTGCCGTGCCGCCAATACCATGAATATGGGTACTACTGCGATGAGTAGGTAAAGGAACCCACCCAAGTAAAAGGAACGCACAGCCACCCTTTCATTTTTAGCGGCATTCATCCGTTGGAAAATATCTTGAGATGGCAGCGAGCCCAGTCCGAGCGTCATCCAAGCGGCCAAGTAATGGAGCCATGGCAGTGGCTTGGCTTCAGGAAGTATGTTAAAATGTCCTTCAGGAGCACCAGCAATTACCGCTTCCCAACCACCTGCACGATTCATGAGCAAATAAGCCACCCAAATGAGTCCGGCTACAATAATAATCCCCTGTATAAAATCGGTAATAGAAATGGCCCACATGCCTCCCGCCATGGTATATATCCCCACAACTATGGCACTGACGACAATACCCTGACCCAAACTCATACCGGCAAGCAATTGCAACAACAAGCCCAAGGCAACCAGTTGTGCGGCAATGTAGCCAAAAAAAGTGATGAGCATAAAGCAAGATGCCAATAGTTCGATACGCGGACCGTACACCTTACGAAATAAATCGCCTAGGGTAAGCAGGTTCATCCGATACAACCTTCGCGCAAATACCGCCCCAAAAAGCATTAAGCATAATACGCCGCCTAAGGGGTCTTCAATAATCCCCAAAACCCCTCCTTCTAAAAAGGCTGAGGTGGCACCAAATAGGGTTTCGCTTCCAAACCATAGGGCAAATAAGGCTGCGGAACTTATAACCAAGGGCAACCTTCTGCCGGCATTTACATAATCGCGGCTATTGCTTACCAAGCGAGAAGCCAGTAAGCCAATGCCTACCGTACAGAATAGATAAACGATTACCGCGTTGAACAACATCCGGTAAGCTTATTTAAGATCTAAGCGTACTTGCTCCGCTTTTTCTACAATTTTCTGAAGAACCTGATCCAACTCTTCAGCTGATTCCCTGATCAAAGCCGCTAACTCCAAATTCCCGGCATCTTCCAGGTGCATCAAATCCGACAAGCTCATGATGCGGGCAAGCGGGCTGCGTACAATGTGCGACTGCATCCAGGCTATGTCAAGTAATTTTTGGTTTTGGCTCTGAATAGCGTGCAATTGATTTACCTTTTCGGTAATGTCTTGCTGTACCCCCATCACCCCCATTACCTCGCCCTTCTGACTGTAAATAACGGAATAATCCCCTTCGAAAATAACAATTCTACCCGAATCAGTTCGCTCTTCGGTTCGCTCTCGGAACTTACCTAAATTGAGAATATTACGCAATAATTTCCTTTCCTGATCGAGGTCGTGCTCAAAAAAATCATAAGGAGTCCTTCCCAAAAAATCTTCGAGCTTCGCCTCATATTGATGCAACATGGTTTGGTTTACCCGGCTCATTCGCATATTGCGCATGATGTATTCAAGGGCTTCGTCGTTTGGCCTATCCTTATCCCAAAGCACCGCCTTTGGAAGCATCATGAAAAAGGCACCAAAAATGGAATTTTCGAAAAACAATTCCAGTTCAAATGGTATTTCAGGCGTGTTTGGCAATGCTTTCTTTTGAAGAACCTTCGAAACTAGCAAGAATAATCAGATACGGGATACTTCGCTCAACATTTGTGTGTGCACACCCTTGCTGGCTGCCAGAATCTCCCGCCCAAAGACGTAATTATGGCCTCCTTTGAAATCGCTTACTGTACCACCTGCCTCAAGCACAAGCAAGGCGCCTGCAGCCACATCGTAACTGTTGAGATTATATTCAAAATAACCTTCAAACCTACCGCAAGCCACATAGGCAAGGTCTAAAGCCGCAGAGCCAATACGACGCATGCCTTGTGACTGTTGCATAAAGCCGGCCAACACTTCGAGGTATTTGGGCATTTTGTCGAAGGCATAGTACGGGAAACCGGTAGCCAAGAGCGATTTTTCGAGTGAATCAACCTTAGAAACCCCGATACTGCGTCCATTTAATCTAGCACCGCCCCCCTTGATGGCCGAAAAACACTCGCAACGGTTCGCCTCATATACCACGCCCAATAATAAGGTATCCGCTTCCATGAGCGCAATGCTGATGGCAAAAAAAGGCAGGCCATGGGTGAAGTTGGTGGTGCCATCGAGCGGATCAATGATCCACATAAAGGGCTTATCGTGCCGGACAATGGTGCCTTCCTCCGTAATAAATCCGGCATCCGGCAGCAATTGCTGCAGTCTGGCTACCAACATTTCTTCCGATTGCCGATCGACATAACTTACCAAATCGTTGAGTCCTTTGTGCTCCACATCGGCTTTGTCGAAGGTGGTAAGTTCTGCACGTTGAAAAGCTGCTACTTCGGCTGCCAAAGCATTTACCTGGGATTCGAGTGCTGATAATTCGGATAAGGTCATGGTTTAATTCTTTTGGCTGATCGTGATTTGCTAAAGGCGATGAGGTAAATGAGCACGGCCAAAAAGGCAGCAGTGCGGCCCAAGTAGTCGCCGTATTTCGCGTAGAAGCTGAGTTCCTCATTGAGTTGCACCTGGTGGGTAAGGCTGCCTGGTTCCCACCAACGGCTGGTCAACACCAAATCCCCCCTTTGATTAATAAATCCGCTAATGCCGGTATTGGCCGAACGAACCAAATCACGGCGGTTTTCAATGGCACGTAATCGGGCATAGGCCAAATGTTGTCGGTAGCCGTCGGTATCGCCCCACCATCCATCATTGGTAATCACGGCCAATAAATTGGCCTGTTTGTTACGGGTGTAACCGGTTACAAATCCCCCAAAAATCGATTCATAACAAATAATAGGCGCTACCCTGATGTTATCCACCACAAAAGCTTCGCGCTCTTTTTGCTTGCCCAACTGCCCACTCATACCGCCTAAATCTACCGAAAGGCTATTCAAAAAACCCATGATTTTGGGATAGGGCATTTTTTCAACGCCAATCACAAGCATCGACTTGTGGTATACCTCCCGCGCTTTTCCGGGTAAATAGAACAAGGCTGAATTGTGTGAACTGTACCTGCCTTCTTCGCCATAGGAACGGCTGAATTCTGGGGCAGGTACCTCTTTTGGGTACAAATGCAAGGCACTGGCACCAGCCATCAAGCCCACACCATCGTAATAGCTTAACCGGTGCTGAATTTGGTTTTCCTGCCAGTTTTCAGCCCCAGGCTGTATCCATACATAACCGGGTATGGCCGTTTCTGGCCAGCACACAAGCCTTGTGTTGGGGCCTATGGCTCTATCCGTAAGCTTGAGCAGGGTATCCAACTGCGTCTGGTAAAAGTCGGCATTAAACTTGCCTCCGTATGGGTCAAAGTTTGGCTGAATTACAGCCACTTCGGCAAATTTCCCCTTTGGCTGATAAGTACTATACAAGTAAATCGACCACAAGGCAGGAATGAGCAATAAGACTGCTGCTCGAAACGAGGCCCTGATGGCCCGCCATTGATACTGCTTTCGATCCTCCACATCGGCCTGCTGTCGGCCTAATAACAGGTATTTTATGCCCTGGAAAAGCAAAATATTGACAACCAAAACCCATAAACTACCTCCAAACACACCTGTAATGCTGTACCACTGCACCAGCCAAGGCACATTGGCAAAGGCATTTCCCAACACCAACCAGGGAAAGTCAAGATCCCAATTGAGGTTCAAAAATTCCATGCCCATCCACAAACAAACCAAAGCCATTAATCCCGTTCGCTCACCTGAACGCTTTTTTACTACATGAAACAGGTAGAAAGCACCGGTCATGAGCAGTGTGTTGGCCAGTATGCCCGCCACTGCACCTATCAATGCAGCATAATACACCCACCAGGTAGCCAGTGTGTTAAATAAAAAAAAGGCGAAACTGCTCCATAACCACACCCTGCCCGAACGGTTGCGTTCGCTGTAAAACAAATCGTCTTCAATGAGCAATAGCGGCACAAAGGCAACAAAAAGCAAGTACACCTGGTTATACGGTGGAAAAGCAAGCCAAAAAAACAGGCCGCTAAGTAGCACGTACAGCAGTCGCGCCGACCTACTGCCGGCCAGCCAAAACGATGACGAATTCTCCTTTGGGTGCATGGGTTTTAAAATATTGGGTCAGCTCTTGCAGGCTGCCGTTGATGGTTTGTTCGAATTTTTTGGTGATTTCGCGCGATACGCTCGCTTGGCGTTCGGCCCCACAATACTGCACCAGCTCCTCCAGGGTTTTGAGCAGTCGGTAGGGCGATTCGTAAAACACCATAGTACGTGTTTCTGTAGCCAGCTCTTTGAATCGGGTTTGCCGACCTTTTTTCGGCGGCAAAAAGCCCTCGAAGCAAAAGCGGTCGGAAGGCAAACCCGATTTTACCAAAGCCGGAATAAGGGCCGTAGCGCCCGGAGGAGCTTCTACTTCAATGCCGGCTGCCAGGGCAGCACGGGCCAGTAAAAAACCAGGATCGGATATGCCCGGCGTACCGGCATCGCTGATGAGGGCTATGGTTTGACCGGATTGAAGCAGCGAAATGACCTTATCAGTAAGCTGATGCTCGTTAAATTTATGGTAACTCTGCAGTTTTTGCTTGATATCGTAATGCTTCAGAAGAATACCACTGGTACGCGTATCTTCGCATAACACCATATTGGCTTCGCGAAGCAGCCGCAGGGTCCGCAAACTGATGTCCTCGAGGTTTCCAATGGGTGTAGCCAGCAGGTATAGTTTACCGTTTTCCATGGGTATCCTGAGATTGAAATTGGTCGATGAATAGCTGCAAAAGCCTGAAGGTCTTATCATAATGCTTTAGATCAAGCAATTCGGCCCGGTCGAAAGGGTCATGATAAGCCTTCACATCACCCAAGGTGTACACAAAAATAGCCGGTACGGCTTCCTGGGTAAAGGGATAGTGATCGCTATTGGCGGCATTCCCTCGTTTTTTGACTGCAGTAAGGAGTTCATGGGCTCGGTTCAAACTATCAAGCTGCATCCAAGCCGATAGTTCTTGCTCCCCATTTACTACCATTATCCCCTCCGATCCACCTGCCATCAGGTCGAGATTCAAGACAAAGCTGGTTTTTTCGAGCGGCCAAAGCGGGTTGTTTACGTAGTAAGATGATCCAACCAGTCCGGCTTCTTCGGCACCAAAGGCTATAAAAAGCAGTGAATAGTGGGGTTGGTTTTCGACTTGGGTGTAATGTCGGGCCATATCGAGCAACATGGCGGTACCACTGGCGTTGTCGTTGGCCCCAGGAAAAATGGTATTGCCCATCATCCCAAGGTGATCGTAATGCGCACTGATAATGATGACAGCGTCGGGATACGTTTTTCCCCGAATTAGGCCAGCCACATTGGCTAGTAGGTGGCTTTTGAAAGTGTTTTGTACAACAAAGTCCAGGCTTTTAATCTGCGTGGGGAGTACGCCTTCGCGCAGTTGAAAAATGGGGAGCGGCCAGCTATCGCGTCCTACCGACCAAGTTAATTTTTCGTGGCCGGTTTCGAGCAACAGCTGCGTATGGTTGCCGATTTTGGGCGATTCGCGTAGCGAGCTGATGCAGAGTGCCTTGGCGGGTTTTTGCAGCTTGCCCCGACCCTCGCCGCTGTTGGGGTGTACCAGATAATCGCGACCCGGTTCGAGCACTTTTTTGTTGATGGCCAGGTAGCAACTGTCGATGCTGTTGATATCAAGGCTAAAAGGGTGTAAGTAGTTATCGCTCAAGGGCTCGAGCCCCAGTCGTGAAAATTCACGAAGGAGGTATTCGGCTGCAAGTTGCTGTCCTCCATGGCTGTATCCTCGACCAAAAAAGGCATTACTGCTGAGGGTATCGAGCTGTTTGCGGGCATACGAAAGTTCCTGGCCCGAACTGCTGAACCAGCTCAGGAGGCCTGCAAGCAGGCAAAGGCGGCTATACCGCGGCGATTTCAAATTGGTAGCGCTCAACAATGAGGTTGGCGAGAAGTTTTTTGCAGGCGGTATCTACGGCCTCGCGAGCGGCAGCTTCGTTGTCAGCTTCGAGGGTAATGCTCATGTGTTTTCCCACGCGCACATTTTCTACACTTTCGATTCCAAGGTTGCGTAAACCAGATTGAACGGCTTTGCCCTGCGGGTCAAGCAGTGCGTCGTGTGGCATGATGTCGATTTCGGCTTTAAATTTCATGAGTTGCGTTTTGAAAGCAGCCAGCGCAAGAGCGACCAGCTAACGTAGGACAAAATTACGAAAGCCAAACCGAGGTAGGTAAACCCAAGCAGGATAATCGCAGAAAAAATCAAAAAAAGATACCGTTCGCGGTTAGGGGCCCAGGCAAAACTTTTGAATTTGAACGCCAGCATGGGGATGGGCGACAGCAATAGCCAGCTGAGTAACAGGGCCGTCCAAAAGATAATACTGCCATTCACGTACTCAATCAGCCCCGTATGTGGCAAACTAATGATGAGCGAAGCAATAAGTATGGCATTAGCAGGAGTGGGCAATCCGATAAAGCCATCGGTTTGGCGGCTATCGTGGTTAAAACGTGCCAACCGAAGGGCTGATGCCAATGCAATGGCAAAGCCACCAAACTGCAACCAGTAAGGACCCGGATACAAACTGGCGAATTGCACCAGTAAAAATGCCGGAAGCACCCCAAAACTAACCAGATCGGCCAGCGAATCGAGGTCTTTACCTATGACCGATTGCGCCTTAAGTGCACGGGCAGCAAAGCCATCTAAAAAATCAAGTATGGCTGCCAGGTAAACGCAGCGGGCAGCATTTTCAAGATCACCGGCTGCGGCCAGGCTAATGCCGATGCAGCCAAAAAGCAAATTGGTTAAGGTAATGGCATTAGGAATGGCTGTTCGCATATGGCTTTTTGATTTGAAAGGCCTAAATTAAGGGGCTCAAACTACAAATATGCGAATACTGCTTATAATCTTATACAGCCTGCTGCTCCAAACCACCCGGGCCCAAGAAGCACCCATTGCCATTGCCATACACGGAGGTGCTGGTTTTGTTGATAGTACAACATTGAGTGTAGAGCGTAGGGCGGCGTATGAAAATACCTTGCGCGAAGCTGTGCTAACGGGTTATGCGGTGCTTAGGGCCGGAGGGAGCAGTCTCGAAGCCGTTGAAGCGGCTATCCTCATACTGGAAGACTCGCCTCTTTTTAATGCCGGACGCGGTGCTGTAACCAATGCTGAAGGCTTTTGTGAACTTGATGCCTGCCTCATGGACGGAAGAACCCGCTCAGCGGGTGCAGTAGCGGGTATTACCACCGTAAAAAACCCAATTCAATTGGCCAGGTTGGTTAAAGACAGCACAGGCCACGTCTTGCTCATTGGCGAAGGAGCCGAAAAATTTGCTGATAAAATGCAGCTTCATCGGGTGGAGCGCGCCTACTTCCTTGACAAGGGAGATAAAAAAAGCGGGCAACTTATCGACCAGCTGCACGACAGCAAATTTGGGACTGTTGGTGCCGTAGCGCTCGATGCCCAGGGAAATCTGGCGGCCGGGACTTCTACCGGTGGCATGCGTAACAAGAAGTTTGGTCGTGTGGGTGATGCGCCTATCATTGGGGCAGGAACTTATGCCGATAACCGCACGGCTGCTGTTAGTTGCACCGGCCATGGCGAGTTTTTTATTCGCACTGTGACGGCCTACGAACTGTGTGCCTTGATGAAGTACCAGGGCAAAAGTATCGACGAAGCCGCGCGTGATGTGATATTCAAACAGCTGTTGCCCATAGGCGGAAGCGGAGGGTTGATAGCCATAGATGCGCAGGGAAACATCAGCATGCCGTTTAACAGCGGGAGTATGTTTCGTGCATCGGTGGATGTACACGGAAATGTAAATGTTGAAATTTACTAGTCATCGATAGCGAACCAAGGCTTAAGTGGCGGGAGACCGACGCTTCGGCCAGCCAGGGGTCGCATGCGCTCCCCAACACTGCGGAATCGGAGCCTTCGCCTTGAAGGCTCACGGCAGCGCGCTTGTCTAACTTCAACGCTGCAAGATTTTGCGGTACTTCTATTTTCAACTTCCCTCTTCACACTTCTGGAACCATTTCTTGCCGCTGCTGTTTCAATGTTTAAACATCGAAATTCAAAAAAGAGCGTAGATCATGAAAAACAACCTCAGCGGCATTCACCATATCACGGCCATTGCCGGAGACGCACAGCGCAATTACAACTTCTATACCCAGGTACTGGGTCTTCGATTGGTTAAAAAGACCGTCAATTTCGACGATCCGGGGACTTATCATTTCTATTTTGGTGATGAAGTAGGAAGCCCGGGCACTATCCTTACTTTTTTTCCCTGGCAGCACATACGCACCGGATCGCGAGGTGCCGGTCAAGTAACCGAAACCAGCTTTTCAGTGCCCTCCGGCAGCTTTGATTATTGGATTCAACGTTTCGAAACCCATAATGTAATTTACAACAAAGCATCACAACGTCTGGGTGAAGATTATCTCGTTTTCCTCGACCCGGATGGCCTGAAGCTGGAGTTGGTAGCTGATGATACGGATAAAAGACAGCCCTGGTCAGGTTCAGAAATTCCGGCAGACAAAGCCATCCGCGGTTTTTATGGGGTAACCATTACCGTAAATGACGAAAAAGGCACGGGACGTCTGCTTACGGATATACTCGACTTTAGTGCCACCAAAAGCAGCGGTAACCGTTTTCGATTCGAAGCAACCAAAGGCGCCTATGCAGATAAAATCGACCTGGTAGTATTGCCTCATGAAGCTCGGGGAAATATAGCAGGTGGCTCCGTACATCATGTGGCCTTCAGACTGCCAGATGAGGAACAACAACTCGCATTGCGTGAAGAAATCCTAATAGCCGGCTATCAGATTACCGAACAAATTGATCGGCAGTACTTTAAAAGCTTGTATTTCCGAGAAGATTCGGGGGTATTGTTCGAAATCGCCACCGACCTACCAGGCTTTACCATCGACGAAACACGCGATGAGCTCGGTCATGGCCTAATGCTGCCTCCGCAGTACGAAAATCGCAGAACTCAAATTGAAGCAGTATTACCCAAATTAGAAGTTTAATCATGGACATTAACCATTTTGTACATATTTACCGTGCCGGAGAAAGCAACGAAACCTTGCTGCTTTTTCATGGCACCGGAGCTGATGAACGGGATTTAATTCCACTCGCCGCTAAAACGGGTTGGAAAGGCAATATCCTTTCTTTACGGGGTAGGGTCTTGGAAAATGGCATGCCCCGCTTTTTCAAACGCCTAAGTTTTGGTGTCTTTGATATTGAAGATCTCAAAGCCAGAACGCATGAGTTACTTGAATACATTCCCCTGGCCGCACAGCATTACGGTTTCGATGTGAAAAAAACAAGTAGTCTCGGCTACTCAAATGGCGCTAACCTGATTGGTGCAGCATTGCTCATTCAACCCGGATACTTTCAAAAGTCGGTACTTCTGCGACCCATGATTCCCTTTGAACCTGAAGCAACCAAGACGAAAGCTGAAGGACAAATATTGCTACTCAGTGGGGCCAACGACCCTACTGTTCCAACCGGTATGCCAGAACGTTGGCGTGCGATATTGCTGGATATCTATCCTAATGCTGTTCAACTGCGCCTCATGCCCGGAGGCCACGGCCTAAGCCAGGCTGATTTGGATTTAATTACCGATTTCTGGAAAGTGCCGTAACAGCGGTACAAATTCAAATCACTCACAATACCGCCTTCCCCAGCACCATGCGCGCTCCCCATGAGTGCATTAGCCGGCCAACCGCTGCGTCGTTCCTACAACGAGTACAAAAAAAAAGGGCCTGCTCTCCCGAGCAAACCCTCAACCCAACTAAACCCGGGCCATAAGGCCCATGTATTTTTTAGCGTCTTCCCCTAAGGGGTTCACGCCGGTGATGCATCTGCCGCAGTACATCGCGCTGAAAGCCCTTTTCGGCCCTGATCAAACGCGCCGCCTTCTCGGCAGGCAAAACCTTTAAAATGTCTTTGTAAAACTGCTGCTCCAACACCAGTTCCTCGGCACGCAAATCGAGGTAAGCCGCAATCGCGCGCTCAGCATTTTGCTCACTGAGCACCTCCTCACCATCGGTTAAACGCAAGGCCCGCATTTTCTTGCGATGTGCATCGCGGGCCGCATCGTATTTGTTGTACACCGGCCAAAATTGCTGGGCTTCCGTTTCGGTAAGCGCCAAAGCTTGGGTGATGTAGCCAATGCGAGCCGCCTTAAGCTCTTCCTGTGCCGTTCGTTGTTGTGCCATGCTGCTGCTCGCTACGAACAAAAACAGACTTATAGCGATTAACTTCTTCATAATTCGTATAAGGTTTCGTTTAAATCTTCTTCTTCTAGCCACTCCTGCAGTTGATCAGGATTAAGCATGGCCGACCAGTCGGGCAATTCTACCAAGCCTAACTCATCGGCCATGCTGATAAACTGGTGTGGCTCGCTGTGGGTAAGTAAATACTCCATCAAAAGCGCCGAATCCAAATCGGCCAGTGTGGGTTGCCGTTCGCTTAGCCCCGGGCGCCACAACAAAAATACCGCCAACAGTATAGGGATTATGGCCATGCCTGCCGCAAACACCGGTTGCCGGTACCAAGGCACTGCCTGGCCAGTTGATTGCATACGCGCCAAGGTGCGCTCCGGCAAATGCTCGAAATACGCATAGGGTTCGTGGTATGGCAATGACTTCGACGATTGGTGCTGACTTTCAAACATAACGATGCTTTGACTTGGTTCTACGGCTGTGGTTTAATCCTGCTTAAAATATGCTTCTACTTTTTTAGCCGCATGGTGGTAAGACGCTTTGAGTGCCCCCACCGAGGTATCTAGTATTTCCGACATTTGCTCATAAGGCATCTCGTCGTAATAACGCATATTGAATACCAAACGCTGCCTATCGGGCAACTGCAATATGGCTTGCTGTAGTTTAAACTCAATTGTTTGTGCCGATTCGGGCTGACTGGCGGCTACCAATTTATCGCTCAACTCCGGTGTGATGTCGTGAATGGGGATAAAAAATCGTTGTCGCTTTTTTTTGAGGTGGGTCAGACACACATTGGTGGCAATGCGATATAGCCAGGTGTACAATGCCGCATCCTCGCGAAAACGCGACATGCCTTTCCAGGCCCGGATGAAACTTTCTTGCACCAAATCGTCAGTCTCATCGTGGTCGATAACCATTTTGCGAATATGCCAGTAAATGCGCTGCTGGTACTGCCGCATCAACAAACGAAAGGCCGATTCCCGCTGGGCAGGATCGGCAAACAAGCGTAAAATTTCTACATCTATGGCCTTTTCGGGCCTGTTCTCGGACTTATGCGACATCGAATGGCTGTAAGACCCTATGCCATGGGTAGGGTTTAATGCGTGTCGAAAATAAACAATAAGTCTGGTCGTAGTTAGCGTGGCGGTATTTCGGATGGGCTGCGCGGTGAGTTGCTTCGCGATGAAGGGTTTTGGGATGAAAGAAGATGAGAAGGTGGCTGGGTATTTGGGGCATGCGGGTTTGCAACTGTGTGCGCTTGAACAACAACAACGCGGTACGAGACCGCAGACCGCAACTGGGCAGTGCATGCTTGACGCGGAATGCGCTTGAACGGCTTAGACGCAGTTCAAGAATTAATGTCGTTTAGTTAACGAATCAATGAGCTGATTGGTAAATACTGGATGGTAAGGATTCTTCTGTGTAATCTATCGCCTTGCAAAACAAAAGCGGTAAGTAATCCAAAAAAGACGTGAATTGCACAGTATGAGTTTGGTTTCTGCCTGGTTTGTTCGTCGTACAGGCTTTCTGCGATTTCTGCGTAACCCCGATACTACGGTCGGGATCTATGGATCTGTGTTGAAAACCTCGGCCATCCGGGGGTAAAAACACCGAGATCTCACCGAGTGTAGATCGTTTAATGCTTAAATAAACGCGGTTATTTCAAAAATCGCATTGCATCACAGCTGGTTATATGCCTACAGCCACAAATCTGCACCCACTAGCTGCAGTCCACATGCCGTATTGCATTGAAGCCGTTCCTATGGAAAAGACTTCTAATCCGCACAAGCCAGCTGCGGTCCGCGGTCCGCGGTCCAAATGCCGTATTGTTTTGCCGTCTTTCTTTTGTACAAGGCCAAAAAAAAGAGGCCGAAGCCTCCTTGGTGTTTTTTGCGGAATTAATCTTCGAGCGTTGCCAATTGCTCGTCGATCATTTTTTCGATGATGGCCCGCTGCTTTGGATTGAGCTGCGTATTTGCTTCATTCATCCGTTTCATGTGTCGGTACAGGTTTTTCTTATGTGCCTCCATGGCCACATAGTGAATAAATTGGCCATTTTCGCGCTTGTAGGTCACCTGGTCGTGTATAACAGCATCGTTGAGGCGGGTGTTGAGTACTTCGCGGTAAAGCTGTTCGAAGCTGCGTTGTACCAGCTCGCGCTCGCCAATTTCTTGATTTTTAATGTATTGATCCCCTACCGATTTGAGGTTGGTTTCGATTTGTGAAGCCAGGTTTTTACGGGCTTCGAGCTGGGCCTTTTGCTTGGCAATGTTGAGGTCGGAACTGCTGCCACTGCCGGTGCTGCGCCAGTAACGCTTGTTGCTCATGTATTTAGACGAAGAAAAGGGCTCCTTGACCTTCTCGCCTATACGGTTACTTTTACAGCCAACAGCCAGCCCTGCCAGCAACATCAGCACTACTAAGGTATTTTTCATGATGTTAAAATTTGTGCTTAACTGGCAAACTTTGTGCCATGTTCAAATATACACATAAGCGGTTGCTTCACCTTGGAAACAACCGCTTTTCATGTGTTGAACAATGATATTAATACACCAGCTTCATCTCTTTTACCAAGTGACCAGCACCGGCAAATTTATCGATGATAAACAGCACATAGCGAATATCGACGCTGATGGTGCGTTGAACTTCGGGATTGAACATCAAGTCGCCGGTCATGCTTTCCCAGTTGCCATCGAATGCCACACCAATGAGCTCGCCTTGGGCATTAATCACCGGACTGCCTGAATTACCACCGGTAATGTCGTTGGTCGACAAAAAGCAGGTGTACAATACGCCATCTTCGGCATAAGGACCAAAATCTTTCTTCACCAATAAATCCTTCAGTTTTGCAGGCACCACAAACTCCGGATTGCTGGGGTCTTCTTTTTGCAAAATACCATCGGAAGTGGTTTGGAACTTGTACTTCACCGCATCGCGTGGTTTGTACGGCTTTACATTGCCGTAAGTGATACGCAGGGTGCTGTTGGCATCAGGTGCAAATTCGCGCTCACTTTCAAAAGCCATACGAGCTGCCATCAACAATTGGCGGTTTTCTGCCAGGTTGGCCCCGGCAGCTTGGTTTGCAGGCACCAGCTCGGCTGTAAAATGCGCCATAGCTGCCGTAGCCAGCAATACACCGGCATCCTTGTCGAGCACTTTTTTGCTCGGCTTCCGCAGAAAGGCCTCCATGCGATCGCGAGAGGTGAGGATAGATTTGCCATAAACATCGGCAGCAATGGCGTCGACTTTGGCCTGCAAACTGGCGCCTTTGGTTTTTGCCAGCAAATTCGTTAGAAACTCTGGTTGACGATCAGCAGGAGTTTTGTCGATATAGGTTTTGAGCATAGCTGCAAATGCTTTGTGCTCTGTTGACTCAAAATATTCTGTAAAAATATCATCGAGGCGCTCAAGCAAGCCGTTGGTAGCATCTTTCAGCTTTTCGGCATCCGGCTTCTTTTCGGCGAGTACAGACTTTATTACCCCCAACTGGTTGTTATTGCGGTTGTAGGGCTGATTGATAAAGGCGAACAAGAAGTAAAGGTATTCACGGTTTACCGGCCCATAAGCTGTTATATCCTGCTCCATATTGCTCAGCACCTTGCCCCATTTGGCTTTGCGGCCTGCGTCAGCATCAATCCACGTCTGCAATTCTTTTTCGTAAGCGGCTTTTTTCTCTACCAAACCATCTTTACGCAAACCCAGGCTTTGGCCGATGAAATACTTGTAGGTATTCATGCCAGAAGCATAGGTAGAGGCCAAGGCAATTCGGATTTCATCACTTTCGTCCATGTCTTCCTTGTAGGCGCGCATGCGTGCACCAAACATATCGATGATGGCCTGGTTGTAGTTGTCGAGGTTGCTACTGAGGTTGGTGCTGGTGAGATAGCGGTTGGTTGTTCCGGGATAACCCATTACCATGGCATAATCGGTTTCTTTTACACCTTTCATGCTGATGGGCAGCACATGCTTAGGCTTCAGGGGCACATTATCGGCCGCATAAGTGGCAGGATTGCCAGATGCATCGGTATAAATTCGGAGCATGGCAAAGTCGCCGGTGTGGCGAGGCCACATCCAGTTGTCGGTATCGCCACCAAACTTGCCAATGCTGCTGGGTGGAGCGCCTACCAAACGAACGTCTTTGTAGGTGATGTACACCGAAAGGATGAACTGGTTACCATAAAATATGGGCTTTACATCGGCGGTATAAAACTCGTTCACCGACTTGGCTTCGTCGGCAATTTCTTTGCTCACCTTGGCGATGGCTGCGTTTTTTCCGGCTTCATCGGCTGCGCTGATGGCCTGCATTACGCGGGCAGTCACATCTTCCATGCGAACCAGTATAGAAGCAGTAAGGCCCGGATTGGTGAGCTCCTCGCTCATGTTCATGGCCCAAAAGCCATCGGTCAGGTAATCCTTTCCTACTGCGCTGTGGTTTTGAATAAGGTCATACGCGCAATGGTGGTTGGTCATCAACAAGCCTTTTTCGGAAATAATTTCGGCAGTACAGAAACCGCCTCCCAGACGCACAATGGCGTCTTTGAGACTGGCCTGGTTGATGTTGTAGATGTCGTCGGCCGACAGTTTGAGTCCGGCATCAGTCATTTTGCCATGCATTTTAGCCACCTGTATGGGCAGCCACATGCCTTCATCGGCCAATACAACGCCAAAACTCAGGCATATCCACAATAGGGAGAGTAATATTTTTTTCATGTCAGAAATTAGTTAGCGGGGCTAAAAATACACTTCTCCGGCCAGCATGCCAGCGCAAATGCTCCCAAAAATTGTAAAACAATTCGATTTAGGCTTGCTGTCCGCTTGACGGTTGGTCCTCGTCATCTGCTTTGAGGCTCCGTAATTTGTGCGATTTTTTCTCATACATACCCTTTAGATGGTCGGTTTTCGATTTTTTCCAAAGGGGCACTCCGGTAAAATACGAAGCGCGGCCCAGCAAATGGGCGCCCACCGGGGCTGTTAAAAAAATAAAGAAGATGATGGCCAACACCCGGGTAGTTATGGCACCTTCGTTAAAATAGATGGCTGCTGCACCCAACAACAAGCCGATGCCCAGTGTGGCGGCTTTGGTAGTGACTGAAATACGCAGGTACAAATCGGGCATACGCACCAGCCCAATGGCCGCCAATAATACAAAAAGCGCACCGGCAGTACAGAGGATATATAAAAACAGTTCACTCATTTTTTTCACGTTTTTCGAGATAATAAGCAAAGGCGACCGTGCCTAAAAAGGCTATAAGCGCCAAAATCATGGCGATATCCAAAAAAGTAGGCTGGTTGGTAATGATGGCATAAATGGCGATGATGCCAATGCCAATGGTGATAAGTAAATCGAGCGAAACTACCCGGTCGCTTAAACTGGGTCCAAGCAAAAAACGCAGAAACACCAGCAGGGCCGACAAACTCAGCACCGGCAATATGATGTAGTATAAAAAGTCGTACAAACTCATCGCATTATGTTCAGCAGTCGTTTTTCGAAACCATTTTTTATGCCATCTACAAAAGCCTGTTCATCGGTAATGTACATAGCGTGTACGTAAAGTACTTTTTTATCGTCCGATACATCGAGGCTCAAAGTACCTGGCGTGAGCGAAATCAGGTTGGCAAGCAGGGTTATCTCCACATCGGTTTTGGCATCGAGCGGTACCTTGATGATGCCCGGGGTCATGTAAAAAGGCGGGGTAATTACATCGATGGCCACCTGCACATTGGCCTTTATAAGCTCATATAAAAAGAAAAACACGAAGCCAATGAGCTTAGGTACAAAGCCAAAATAACGTGCCCCGCTTCCTTTTACTACCAATTTGAGAATAAAAAAGCTGAGTACAAAACCAAATAAGAAATTAAGCAAGACAAAACTTCCGGTTAGCGCCACCCACACAAAGGTGAGCATCAGGTTGAGGATGAGCGGTGTTCTCATGGTTGGACCTCCTTGTTTGGCTTCAATACAGCCTCAATATATACTTCGGGATGCAGCAATTCGTGCGCTATACGCTCGGCAAGGCTTTGGATGTTGGTGGCGCCAAAAGCGATATAAAGACTAACACCCGCCAAAAGTGCGATGGGGGCCAGCATCAACCAACGTTTGAGCAGCGGATAATCATCAAAATAGCGAAAAGGTTGCGGACGCTCGTATTCGGGCTGCTTTTTCCAAAAAGCTTCGGCCCACACCCGGGCAATTACAAATAAGGTGGCGAAACTTGCCAACACAATCATGACCACCAAAGCCCATTTTTCGACTGCAATGCCTCCCAATAGCAGCGACAATTTTGGCCAAAAGCCCGAAAGGGGTGGAATACCCACCAAGGAAAAGAGCGGAATGGCCATCAACAAACTTATTTTTGGATAGTGCGCATACAAGCCGCCCATATGCTGTAACCTATTGGTGCCGGTAATTTTATTGCTTACGCCTGCTAGCATAAACAAGTTGGCTTTAACTACAATGTCGTGGATCATGTAAAACACCGCTCCTGCCAAGGCCAATTCGGAGTACATGGCCAATCCGGCAACCATAAAACCAATATGACAAATGATGAGCCACGAAAACACCTTAACGATGTTATTGCGCGTAAGCGCCCCTAATGCCCCAGAAAACAAGGTAAAAAAGGCCACAATGACGAGCATATTTTCGATGAAGGGGTCACGACCAAACATCAGCGTAAACACCCTGAACATGGCATATACCCCTACCTTGGTTAGCAAACCACCGAAAATGGCCGATACTGCAGGGGGTGGTGTATGGTAGGATGCCGGTAGCCAAAAATAAAGCGGAAAAACAGCAGCTTTAATGCCGAAACCTACAAAAAACAGCAAAGCACAAACATCAACCAGACTTCGTTGCTCTAGTGCCGCAATGCGCAAAGACAAATCAGCCATGTTGAGCGTTCCGGTTAGTCCGTAAAGCACGGCCAGTGCCGTTAAAAAGATCATCGAGGCCAATATATTCATGGTAAAATACTTGACAGCACCTTCTAATTGTGCTTTTTCACCTCCAAGGGTAAGCAGCACAAAAGAGCTGATGATCATGATTTCAAACCACACATACATATTAAAAATATCGCCAGTAAGGAATGCCCCATTGAGCCCTACCACCAACAAATGCAAAATGGGAAAATAGCCGAAGCGCAACCTACTGTTGATCATGCTTCCAGCCGAAAAAAGCGAAACTGCAAGGGCTACAAGGGATGTGAGCAAGACCAAAGTAGCCGATAGTGTATCGGCCACCAGTGTAATCCCGAAAGGAGCTGCCCAGCTGCCGGCTTGAAGGCTGAGGATGCCATCATGCCAAACCCTTTTAAACAGCATGGCAGCCGAAATAACCGCAAGAACACTGCCCAATATGCTGATAACCCGCTGGTAACGGATGTGAAACCAGAAAAACATCAGCACGATGGCCAGTCCAAACTGCAACAAAATGGGTGCTATGAGTATTTGCTGGGTCATGCGTATTCGTCGAAAGTGTTAATTTGATCAAGGTCATCGGTCTTTACCACCTTATACACCCGCTTAATGAGCACAATGGCAAACGCCTGCAAACCAAAGCTGATGACAATGGCGGTAAGTATCAATGCCTGTGGTACGGGGTCGGCATACGCATCGCTAAGGTACTTGGCATTGTCGGCAATAATTGGGGGCTGCCCTTTGGCCAAACGGCCCAATAAAAAAATGAGCAAATTTGCCCCATTCCCCAGTAATATAATGCCGATGATGAGCTTCACCAACGAACGCCGCAACATCATGTAGATGCCCGAAGCATACAACAAACCAATCATCAGGGCTAAAAGTATCTCCATATCAGGCCGATTCTACAATGGTGAATATGATGGTTAAACACACGCCTACCACAACAATGTACACGCCTATGTCGAAAAATAAAGCTGATCCTACCAACCCAATCACCGGCAAGGCTTCGGGATACCACAATCCGGTCATAAAGGCCTGATCTGTAAGCAGCATAGGTGCCAATCCGCTCAATAACGAAATGGCCAAACCAATGGGCATCAAAAATCCCGGGTGTATTGGAAAATACTGCTGCCCCCGCTGCAAACCCTGCGCAAAAGCATGCAGCACAAAGGCGATGCTGGCAATGAGTCCACCTATGAAGCCTCCACCGGGCAAATAGTGCCCGCGAAGGAGTATAAATACAGAAAACAGCAGCAGTAGCGGCAGCAAATAATTGGAGGCGGTACGTAAAATAACTGACTTCATCTTATCCTTTCCTTTCCCCGCTTTTAAGTCGCAATTTAATCAAACTAAATACCCCCAGGGCGGCAATAGTCAATACCGTAATTTCTACCAAGGTGTCGAGGCCTCGGAAGTCGACCAGAATAACGTTGACCACGTTTTTTCCTTTGGCTAGCAAATAGGCATTAGCAGCATAAAAATCGGCTAAATCGCGCTGTGCGGGCTGCTCAAGTACCAACAAAGCCAACAAAGTGATGAGTCCGCCAAAAGCCAGGGATAGGAGCATATCGCGGGCGATGGTGAGCTTGTTTGAAATGCCAATATAGCGTGGTAAACGGTAAAGTACCAACACAAACAAAATAACAGTGAGCGTATCGATGGTGAATTGTGTCATGGCCAAATCGGGTGCGCTGTAAAACACAAAGAGCAAACAAATGGCATAGCCCACCACCCCCATACCGGCTACAGCGGCTAGGCGCGAACGCGAAAATACCGCAAAACCGATGCTTACAAACATGATGAGGATAATGCTCACTTCATAAAAAGTAAGCTCAAGTAAAGGATGAAAGCTGGTACTAAAGGTGTAGTTGTTAAACATGCGGTAAGCCATGCCTGCCGAAAGCACCAGGATGATGGTCATCAAGTAATACCGCAGATAACCGTGCTGGAAAAAATCGGTCCAGCGAACAGAAAAAGCCTGAATGCCCTTAGCCAACCCTAAAAAGAGCTGATGTGGGGCTATTGGCTGCAATTTTTGAAGGCGGATTTCAGCTTTTTCACCCGGCTTAAGCAAAAAGTAAAGGGCCAATCCACAGCTAATGGTGAGGGCACTTAGCCAAAAAATGGTGTTAAATCCATGCCAAAGCTTTAGGCCGGCTGTTACAGGTTGAAGTAAGGCCTGAAGGCCGGAATTACTCAACACCTCTGGCCAGTGTGGCCAAAGTCCAAAAAGCAAACTCAAAACAGCCAATAGTAAGGGTGGCAACCACAACCGAAGACCAGGCCGATGATCGAGCTGTATATTTTCGGCCAACTTTCCGGCAAAAGGTCGAACACCTACCAAAAAGCCGGCATACAGGAGTAATATTTTGGTGATAATAAGGGCGAAAAGCAGCAGTATGGGCATAAAGCCGTGGTGCAAGGCCGCTTCATACATCAGGTCTTTGCCAATAAAACCAAAGCTCGGCGGTATGCCCGCATTGCTTATCGCAGCCAATAAAGCGGCCAAGGCTACCAAAGGCATAAGTTTTCGCAAACCCGACAGTTTGAGGATATCCCGACTATGCACCCCATGATCAACAATGCCTGTTACCAAAAAAAGTGTGGCTTTGTACAATGCATGCACCAGGATGAAAACCAATGCCGCTTGTATGGCTGCAGCACTGCCCATACCTGTTAAGAATACCAGTAAACCCAGGGCCGAGATGGTGGAGTAAGCCAAAATGCCTTTGAGGTCGGTTCTGAATATACTGTGCCAAGCCGCATACAACATGGTTATGCCACCTACCAACATTAACCCCTGCTCCCACAAGGTGGTGCCGCCCAAAGCTGGGCTCATGCGCAAGAGTAAGTAAATGCCTGCTTTGACCATGGTAGCCGAGTGCAGGTAAGTACTCACCGGGGTAGGCGCTTTCATGGCGCCGGGTAACCAAAAATGAAAAGGAAACTGTGCCGATTTGGTAAAGGCGGCACCAAAAATCAGCAGCACTATAGGCAGGTAAAGGGCGTGGTTCCCTAAGGGTTCGGTGCTGTTTAGCAGTTCCTGTATGCTAAAGCTGCCGGTGGCCGTATAGATAAGCACAGCAGCCGACAGTAGGCTTAAGCCACCTAATCCCGTGATGGTCAATGCCGTGATGGCCGATTTGCGCGAATCCGCTTGCTCATTGTTGAAGCCAATCAAGAAAAACGAACTGATGGAAGTAAGCTCCCAAAATACAAATAGCGACACCAGGTTTTCCGACAGCACAAGCCCCAGCATGGCTCCCATAAATAGGCTTAGATAACCATAAAACCGATCGAGATAAGGGTGCCCCTTGAGGTATTCGCTGCTGTAAAGAAACACGAGCGTCCCCACGCCACTGATGAGCAAAACAAATAACCTCGACAACCCATCGAGCGTAAAACTCAACTCAATGCCCAATGCAGGCAACCAGGGATACTGAAACTGCTGCACTTGGGTGCCAGCAAACGCTGCCCACACAAAAATTGCCAAAGGCAAGAGGGCAATTGCCGCTGCCGCTCTTCGAACAAGATACCGCCCCATTAGCGGCATTAAGGCAGCAAACAAAAAACAACTAAGTACAGCGAGGAGCATGAACGCGAAGGTACAAAGGCAAAAATTATTTCAGCTAAAACCAATGGAAAATCCCTGGCACTTTGAGCGATTCATTTTTTTTTTAACGAGATCAAAAAATAAGATTTAAAGGTCTAAAACTTACATTATTCAATTTCTCTCCTTACCTTGCATATGAAAACTAGACTAATACGTAATAAGTATGTCGGCCAATTTTGCGGAAGTCTCATCTACCAATGAGGCTATGTTGTATTTCTTCGCCATGTCGGAGCTAAGCTCCGATGCCCTATTATTAATGAATAAAGCAGGAGTAATCCTTCAAATATCCGAAGAAGCACGAAAGTTACTGGCCGTTGATTCTCCGCTGCATGGCGCTTTAATCACCGATTTTTTTAGTGCCTTTGAGCCTGATTGGTTAGCGTTCAATGACGAAGTGCGCTGGCTAAATACCCAAGACGGTTTAATTCCCTGCAAAATATATGGCCGGGGCATTGAAGGCACAAGTGAATACCTGCTTCGCCTCGAAGCGGGCGATCAATTGGTGGTCAAGCATGCTTACAAAGCCCTAAGTGGCCCCATAAGTGGTGCATTTTTAAGTGATGCCGCAGGCGTTATCTACTGGACCAACGAAGCCCTACAGAAAAACTTGGGAATTACTGCCAATCCGAATCAAAAACTCATGGCTTCCACCTTGTTTAGCGAGTCTTTTGAATCGATGCTTAATGGTGAAGATCGATTAATTTTCCTCAAAAGCGGGCCGCGCAAATCGCATACACTGCGGGTACGCTTGTTCCCTCTGCCCTTAAACATCCAAAAACAAGGCTGTTTTGCCGGTTTGGTTCAACAAGTAGTACAGCAAACCGTATGGGAACCCAATGCCCAGCTGGCGTACTCACTACTACAACAAACCAGCCTGGTGAGTAGGGCCGGCGGCTGGTATTTGAACCTCGAAAACGGCAAAACCTATTTTACCGAAGTTACCCGTCAAATCCATGAAATTGACGTGCATTTCGACCTAAACATAGAAAATGGCTTGCAATTCTTCAAAAAGGCCTATGCCCGCAAAAGAATCACCACAGCATTCAAAAACCTCATCGAAGCAGGCGAGCCTTACGAATTAGAATTACCCTTCACCACTGCAAAAGGCCGGGAGATATGGGTGAAAACCACAGGCACCGGGCATTTTGAAAATGGTAAAATAACGTCCATTTATGGCACCATCCAGGACATTACCCACGAACGGGCTTCGCTTTCACTTTTTAAGCAACAAAGCGAAGAATATGGCTCCATCATCAGTGCCCTTCCCGACCTCATCTTCAAATTCAACCGCAATAACCAGTTCACCTATTTTCACACCAACGACAAATCAAGCCTGGTGTTAAAACCTGAACAATTTATGTACAAAAGGCTTGAACAGGTTTTTCCCGAAGCCTTAGCCATAGCGATGGGCGCACAGCTACAGTTGGCGCGACAATCATCTAAGGTAATCAATTATGAATATAGCTTGGATAAAAAGCAATTTGAAGCCCGGATTGTACGCATCAACCAGCGGGAAGTGTTGGCTATAGTACGCGACATTACTGCATTAAACAGGGCTGAAACCATTTTGCGCGAAACCAACGAACAGCTACAGCATCACAATATGCGCTTGTCGAATTTCGCACATATCGTATCGCATAATTTAAGGGCACACACAGCTAATATCAGCGCATTGGTAAATGCGATTGAGATGGAAACAGAAGCGGATGATAAAATTGAACTCGTCAATTTACTGAAAGTACCTGCCGAGCATCTTAACCGTACCATTCAAGCACTCAATCAAGTGGTAGCCATGCCACGGAAAGTAGATGAACTAAGCGAACCCGTACTGCTGAGTAGCGTTGCCAAAAACTGCATCCAGCAACTGGCCCCCCAAATTTCCGAAGCCAATGCACAAATTATAACCCGTCTCGACCAGAAAGTACGGGTACATGGGGTAGAAGCCTTTATGGAGGGCATCTTACAAAACCTGCTTACCAATGCCCTGAAGTATCGTGACCCTCAAAAGCCACTTCACATTGAGTTAACTGCAAAAACTATTGATGACTGGGTCGAAATCTGCGTAAGCGATAATGGCTTAGGCATTGATCTTGATAAATATGGAAGTCGGGTATTCGGACTATACAAAACCTTCCACGGCAATGCCGATGCCCTCGGGCTGGGCTTGTTTATGTCGAAAAATCAGGTAGAAGCCATGGGTGGCAGTATATCCATCAACAGTGAAATGGGGCAGGGAACTTCCCTCTACATCCGCTTAAAGAAAGCTTAATCAGGCCGATAGGTGTACCACCACTTTGGTATCGTAAAAAGAATCGTCGAAAAACCGGCTGATGGGATAAATGGAATAAGGCCGGCCACAAGCATCAAGTTCTTCCACCAAATCACCACCTTTGAGGTATAAAATTCCATTCGGTAGGCTGTGCCTATTCTCATTTTCAAACTTATGCTTCACCCACTCGTAAAAAGGAGCCATACGCGTTACGGCCCGGCTCACCACAAAATCGAATTTACCCGTTACCCCTTCGGCACGCATATGATAGGCCTGCACATTTTGCAAGCCAATGGCTTCCCTTACCGCTTGCACCACCTTTATTTTTTTGCCAATCGAATCAACCAGGGTGAATCGTGTTTCGGGAAATAAGATGGCCAGTGGCAAACCCGGAAAACCTCCGCCTGTACCCACATCGAGCACCCGGGCATTCGGCAAAAAGGGCATCACCTTGGCTATGGCCAGGCTGTGCAACACATGGTGTGTGTAAAAGGCATCCATGTCTTTGCGCGAAATCACATTGATTTGGGCATTCCATTCGGTGTACAAACCTTCTAAAGCAGCAAATTGCTCCAGCTGACGCGGACTTAAATCGGGAAAATAGGCCTTGATCTTATCCATTATTGCCCGATTTTATGGTTTTTGCTTTTAAAGTCCAGAAAATGGCCAAAAACTGATAAACCGGCGCCAGAAATACCAGGGCCACAGATTGCTTAAGCTTGAGCTTTTTGCTGAACAAGGCCAAAAACAAAAGCTTATGCAAAAATGGCAGCAGCACGATGCCGATGCTGCTGTACAGCAACAAAGGTTCCGACTGATAAAACCATAGGGCCAATGGCAACAGCAGCAAGCCCAACCAACTCATGCGGTTATAAAAATTCAACCAGCCTTTATCGGCAGCACGGTAAAACTTGCGGGCACTGAGCTCCCAAACCTTCCGCTTCCAAAGCGCGGCGAAACCAGCGGTTTCGGTAGCCTCGGTAATGGCTTCAGGTTCCATACAAACGCGCACATTCTGTGCATTGGCGGCTTGGTTTACAAACAAATCGGCCTCGCCGCTGTGGTGCTTAATGTGCGTTACAAAGCCCTTATGAAAGAAAAAGAGCGCACGCAAATAGCTCAGGTTACGCCCATTGCCCATGATGGCCCGGCGCGAAAGGGCGTGGCCATAAGTCTGCAAACCATAATATAGCGCATCGAACCGGCTGAGCGCATTCGCAAAACCCGGCGCAACCGCAGCCGTTGCAAAACCCAATACCAATTCGGTTTTATCGATGTACTGCTGCTGCATCAGTTTCAGCCATTGGTTCGTAAGCGGACGACAATCGGCATCAGCAAACAACAGCACATTGTGAGTAGCAGCCTTGATCCCCAGGGTGAGGGCAAATTTCTTTCCGGTGGGGTATTTCGGTTGTTCGTCAACCGTAACCACGCGTAAAAGGGGGTAGCGCAACTGAAAGTCCATCAAAACATCCGTCGATTCGTCGAATGAGCAGTCGTTAACCACCACCACTTCAAACTGCGGATAATCTTGCTCAAGCACTGCTGCGAGGTTTTTGCGGAGCATATCGGCTTGGTTGCGCGACCAGATGATGACCGACACTGCCTCTTGCTGTGCGTTAAAGGCCGCTTTTTTATCGCGATAACGCAAAACAGGTAACCAAAAGCGGTAATAATAAAACAAACTTCCCAGTGCCGGCAGGGCCAACAACATCAGGGGCCAAAATAGTTGCAGATCAAAAGTCATAATGCGGTGATGCCCTAAAAAGCTATCCTTAACTTTGCAGGGCAAAACTACTTCAATTCCTGAAGCAGCGGTACAGAATTTATTCACAAGCATGGCATTTACATTAGCGGCACACGACAAAAGCAGCAAAGCACGGGCAGGCGTACTAAAAACAGCCCATGGCGAAATTCAAACGCCCATTTTTATGCCGGTTGGCACGGCAGGCACGGTAAAGGCAGTGCATCAGGAAGAACTCCGCAGCCAGATTAATGCGCAGATCATCCTTGGCAATACTTATCATTTGTACTTACGACCTGGACTCGAAGTGTTGGAAGCTGCCGGTGGACTGCACCAATTTATGGGTTGGGAAAGGCCAATACTCACCGACAGCGGGGGTTATCAGGTATTTTCGCTGGCCGACCGCCGCAAAATAAAGGAAGAAGGCGCCACCTTCTCGAGTCATATCGATGGCAGCAAGCACCTCTTTTCGCCTGAATATGTCATGGACATTCAGCGCAGCATTGGGGCCGATATCATCATGGCTTTTGATGAATGTACCCCCTACCCTTGCGACGAAAAATACGCCCGCGACTCCATGCAACTCACGCATCGCTGGCTCGACCGCTGCATTCAACGATTCGACCAAACCGAGGCCCGCTACGGCTATGAGCAGCTACTCTTTCCCATTGTGCAAGGCAGCGTTTATCCGCACTTACGGGCCGAATCGGCCGAATATATCGCCGCCAAAAACCGTCAAGGTAACGCCATTGGTGGCTTAAGCGTGGGCGAACCAGCCGAGGATATGTACGCCATGACCGAGCTGGTTTGCGGCATACTACCGGCCGACAAGCCCCGCTACCTGATGGGTGTTGGCACCCCGGTAAATATTTTGGAGTGTATTGCCTTGGGCATCGATATGTTCGATTGCGTAATGCCCACCCGCAATGCCCGCAACGGCATGTTGTTTACCAGCGAAGGCATTATCAACATCCGAAACAAAAAGTGGCGTACCGATTTTAGTCCCATCGACCCCAACAGCAGCCTGCCGGTAGATGTGCAGCACAGTCGGGCCTACCTGGCCCATTTGTTTGTAACCGGCGAAATGCTGGGGGCTCAACTGGCGTCGTTACATAACCTGCACTTTTACCTCTGGTTGGTAACCGAAGCCCGCAAACATATTGTGGCCGGCGATTTCGCCAGCTGGAAGGCCGCCATGGTGCCTAAACTGCAGCAGCGTTTGTGATTTAGAAGTAGCACTTTAGACACAATTATTCTTTCTTTGTAACATGAGCACCATTTCTACCCAAAATGCCCCAAATCCGGTTGGCTTGTATCCCCACGCACGACGCGTAGGCAATTTGTTGTTTCTCTCCGGCATTGGTCCACGCGCTGCCGGCACCGATGCACACGATCCGCAAGTACCCGGCCTCAAACTCGATAAAAACGGAAATTTCGAGAGCTTCGACTTCGAAGCGCAGGTTCATCAGGTATTGGCCAATGTAAAGGCGGTGCTTGAAGCAAGTGGTGCCCGGATGGAAGACCTGGTTGACATTACCGTATTCCTCACCGATATGCAACGCGATTTCAAAACCTTCAACAAGGTTTACGCTACATACTTCCGCGATATGGACCCGAAGCCCTGCCGTACCACGGTTGAAGTTGGCGCTTTGCCAACGGCTATAGCGGTTGAACTCAAATGCATTGCTGTAATTCCCGATGCCCGATGAAAGAAAAGGTTCAAAGCAATAGTCTCCTGCATTTTGCCCTGGGTTTGGCCTTAGGTGGCGGATTGGTAGCCGGCATGCAAGCCCGACTGTGGTGGCTTGAGCTGCTTTGCCTAGCAGGGGTACTTCTGTATGTGCTCTTCCGAAGCGGCATCACCCGCAGCATGAACAATCTTTCGAAGCAGACGAAAGCTTGAGTCGATAGCCAAATTTATTGGTTGCGTAAGCAATTGGGTTGCCAGGCAAAGGTTAGGCAGGCGATTCCCTCAGCGGCAATACCATTAGTTGTTTATTCGCATTTGCCTGGGCTCGTCATGCACATGATCTAAAACACAAATTTCTCAACCGACCGGTTACCCTGTGCATAATAACGGTTTAACTAAATAATCCAAGCCCGAAAGTTTTCTTGGTTTTAAGTGATGTCACATCACACCAATCTTCGACCGGGTAGCAATACCCCAATTTTCAAAAAACACCATCTAAAACGACTTCCGGCCAATCAGGGTAGCAGAATTCAATTGCACTTGATGACATAAGCTTCAACCGCGCAAAAAGCTTTGCCCTTTACATGCACGCCCCTTTGATAACCAATCCTTCCATTTAATTCACCTAATGTAATATTAATATTGACTTTGAAAATTAATTGTTCTAATTGTAAAGTCAAACCAATTGAATATGAAAAAACTATTTGTTTTAGCACTCCTCGGACTGGCGTTGGGGGGGTGTAAGAAAGATTCGCTGAATGAAACAGAAGATTACAATATCTACAACGACCCTATGCTTTTCGTCAAATTTTATTTGGTTGATGAAAATGACAAATCTTTGTTTGTGAGAAATGAGGACTATAGCGGCCATCCGTATGATCCAAAACTATTCAAAGCGCATGGTGCAACCGGAAATCATAATTTAGGTGAACTTAGGTATCTCAGAAATGAATTAGAAGCCGAAGTGATATTTTCAATTGCCGAAACCTTTGATATAAATCGGCCTGATTTTTTAAGACAAGAATCAGACACTTTGATGATTTGGTATGCCTGTTGGGGCAATAAATGCGACACCATAACCATGCGCAACTACAACTGGCGCGAAATACAAGAGCAAAACATAGTGATGTATTACAATGCTGCCAAATGGATCGCTTACAATCGCGACACCATTTACAATCACGTTACAGATGTACCACTGCGTATAGCAAAAATTTTGTACTAGCCATGAGATACATCATTACTTTAGTTTTGAAGGTGTTTTTAACACTACAATTAATGCCCAGTATTATGAGACTCCAGATTTAGATTCAGTTCAGTTTTTTGAGCAGTATTGGATAGGTCCATAATCAATGGGTATAATTTGTAGCTAAAAGAAATAAAATGCCGGATTAACCTCCGTGCCTGAAAGGGTCGCATCACGTCAACCATCGGGCGGTCCGAATAAATTTTGTGGTCACCTCAAGCATTTGAGATACGACCCCCTCGGGGTCGATTTGAACTCGGAATGCTATTTCTCTATAAACATTTGACCCATTCTGGGTCAATAACGGCCCTGAATAGCCATGAAACCTCTGAAACAACCACTAATTATTACTCCTTCGGCCTAAATGGCACCCCGACGGGGTGCTATGTTTATAGCAACGACATCCCGACCCTGAAAGGGTAGCGTCACGTCCTTCGAAGGCGCAGCGCCATTAATTTTGTTGCAAAAACCCACAAAAAAGCCGCAACCTGTCGATTGCGGCTTTTTTTGTGGCCTAAACCTTAGCCCTGGAAAGGGTAACGATAGCCCTTGGGTGGGTTCAGGTTTTCTTTGATGGTACGGGCCGATACCCAGCGAATGAGGTTGAGCATAGAGCCTGCCTTGTCGTTGGTACCCGAAGCACGAGCGCCACCGAATGGCTGTTGCCCAACCACAGCACCCGTGGGTTTATCGTTAATGTAGAAGTTACCAGCCGCATGACGCAGCTTTTCGGTAGCCAAATCAACCGCATAACGGTCTTGTGCAATCACCGCACCGGTTAGCGCATAAGGCGAAGTACGGTCGCAAGTCTCGAGGATTGCTACATACTTATCATCTTCGTACACATACACGGTCAAAATCGGCCCAAACAACTCTTCGCACATGGTTACATACTGCGGATCGTTGGCGCGGATGATGGTGGGCTCAATAAAGTAGCCTTTCGATTTGTCGTATTTGCCCCCGGCTACAATTTCCTGCCCTTCGGCCTTGGCGCGGTCGATGAAGCCGGCGAGCTTGTCGAACGACTTCTCGTCGATCACCGCATTGATGAAATTGGTGAAATCTTCCACCCCACCCATCTTCATATCGGCCAAATCGGCTTTTACGCGTTTGATGGTGGCTTCCCACAGGCTGGCAGGAATGTAAGCCCGCGATGCAGCCGAACATTTCTGGCCCTGGAATTCGAAGGCACCCCGCGAGATGGCCGTGGCCAAAATGTCAACATCGGCCGATTTGTGGGCAACAATGAAGTCTTTACCGCCGGTTTCACCCACAATCCGCGGATAGCTCTTGTAAATATTGATGTTGTTGCCGATGGTTTTCCAAATGTCGTTGAACACCCCTGACGAACCGGTGAAGTGGATGCCCGCAAAATCGGGATGCGCAAAAATCACATCGCCGGCTACCGGACCGCTTACGTACACCAAATTGATAACGCCATCGGGCAAGCCGGCCTCTTGGAACAACTTCATGAGCCAGTAGGCCGAATAAATCTGTGTATTCGAAGGCTTCCACACCACCGTATTGCCCATCATGGCAGGCGAAGTGGGCAGGTTACCGGCAATAGAAGTAAAGTTGAAGGGGGTGAGGGCAAAAATAAAGCCTTCGAGTGGACGGTATTCTACGCGATTCCAGGTAAGCGGCAAGCTTTCGGGCTGTTGGTGGTACAACTGCACCATGTATTGCACATTGAACTTAAAGAAGTCGATGAGCTCGCAAGCGCTGTCGATTTCGGCCTGGAAAGGGTTTTTACTTTGCCCCAGCATGGTAGAGGCATTGATTTTATCGCGGAAAGGACCTTGCAGCAAATCGGCCATGCGCAAAAAGATGGCAGCGCGTTGTTCCCAAGGCAGGGCTTCCCAGCTTTTGCGGGCAGCCAGGGCAGCGTCGATGGCCATTTTCACATGGCTGGCATCGCCCTGGTGAAAGCGGCCAATCACATGTTGGTGGTCGTGGGGGGGTGCAATGTCTTTGGTGTTGCCGGTACGTACTTCTTTGCCCCCAATAAACATGGGAATATCGATGATTTCGCCGCGAAAGGCGTCGATTTGTGCTTGGAGTGATTTTGCTTCTACCGAGCCCGGTGCATAGGCGCGAACCGGTTCGTTACTTGCTACAGGAGGGGTGAAAATGCCAAATGCCATAAAAATTTCGGTTTAAATGATGGTCCCAGTTCGGTACGAGCTAAGGCGAAGCGAAGTTAAGCATAAGCCGTCAAAAATTCAGACCTTAAACCGCAGTTACTGCAAGCGCATAAGCAGCAATTTGAAAGATAATTGTATTTTCACCTCCGATTAAGCCTATATGCTACACCAATTGCTGCGTTTTGTAAATTTAGCCAACCGGCACGAGGGCCGCCTGTTTTGGGCCTGGAGCTTGCTGCACCTGCTACCCATAGTCTTGCCTGCCTGGTTTTACAGCTTCGATGGCCCTGCACATCTGCACAATAGCCACCTAATCAGCCAACTGCTATTCGACAAAAGCGAATTTCTGACAAGCTGGTATCAATTTAACCCAAATCCCGAGCCCAATTGGCTCTATTACCTCTTCACAGTGCCCCTGATGCAGCTTTTTTCGCCCGCCTGGGCCGATAAGCTTACCATCTGCCTGTACGTACTGGTATTTGCTTTTGGCTTCCGCCGATTTGTACTTCAACTTCACCACCCCCTCGAAGGTTGGTTGGCCTGGCCGGTATTCTTCTTTGTTTTTCACATGAATTTTTTTCTGGGGCAGTACAACTTCGCCTTTAGCATGGCTTGCCTTTGGTGGGCGCTGAGCTATTGGCTCGAAATCCTTGCCAGCAAGCGCAGCAGGGCTTGGTGGGGACTGGGTATCTGGCTCTACCTGACCTATTTTTCGCACCTTGTTGGTTTTTTAGCAGCCGGATTAATCATGGGCATTTTGCTGCTTTGGCCTTTGCTCAAACAGCCTAAAATTTACTATCGTCATTTTTTAGGCTTGCTGCTGATAAGCATGCCGCTCCTTTTGCTTAGTACGCTGTTTTTCATGCAAAAGTCAAGCTCAGGAGGTTCAATCTGGCTGAGCTATGAAATCTTGTGGCAGCGGTTATGGTCGCTTGAAGTTATTAAAGCCTTCAATCGTCAATCAGAAACCAAAGCCTTACTCGCACTTTGGTTATTGGCAGGAGGAGGCTTGCTGATTTACATTTTGCGAATCAAACGGCAACAAAGTCGGTTCCACCTGCTCTGGCTGGCTGCCGCTGCTATGCTGCTGCTCTATTTTCTCATGCCCGACCAAACCGCTGGTGCCGGTTACTTGAGCAGTCGGCTGGCCTTGCTCTGCATCATGCTGCTGGTGCTGGCCGGTAGTCTGCAATTCCGCCATGGACGCGGATGGGGACTGGTTATGCTGCTGTTGTTAGCCGGACAAACCCATCTGCTCGTATATTACAGTCGGGCCGAAATTGACTTAGGACGATACATGCGCGAATACCAGGAGGGACATGCCCATTTATGTCCCGGTAGCGTGGTACAGCAACTCAACTACAGTCCGGGTTGGATGCACGAACACCTCACAGAGGGTATTTTTGCTAAAGACATCGTACACCTGGCCAATTACGAAGCATCAAATGCTTATTTCCCATTGCGCTGGCGCTATGAAAAACGCGACGCCTACCATCCTGAATGGATCTCCATGTCGGCATGGCCACCCTGCCCCGATGAGGACCATTTCGAGCGTTTAAACAACAGTCCTTTACAACCCGACCAGCTCCTTCGCTGGTGGTATACCGGTCCTCGGGCAGCTTGCGACAGTGCGCTCGATAGCTATTTGGCCGAAAATTACCGACTTACTTTTACCTCATCGGGCGGAAAATTGGAGATATTTACACACAAAAGCCTACCAGAACATGCACCTTGAAGCCTTGCGCGATTTCTGTCTTAGTCTACCCTTGGTAACCGAAGATTTTCCCTTCGACGAGCGCACCCTGGCCTTTAGAATCGGGGGCAAAATTTTCTTGCTTACTGATGTTGAAGAACCCTGGGAATTTAATGCCAAATGCGATCCCGAAAGGGCCATCGAATTGCGTGAACTATATCCCGACGCTATACGGCCCGGTTATCATATGAACAAAAAGCACTGGAATACCATTCGGCTCGATGGGCAACTCGAGCCTGAGCTTCTTTTTGAGTTGATACGCCATTCCTACGAGCTCATTCGCGACGGCCTGCCGGCCAAAACCCGAAAGGAACTTGGCTTGTGAGGCTCTCTATCATCATTCCGGTTTATAACGAAGAAAAGCTGGTAACCGAAGTGCTTCAGCAACTCGAAGCCCTGCACTGGCCCGAATTTGTAAAAAGCCATGAAATCGTGCTGGTGGACGACAGCTCCGATGATCAAACGCATGAAGTGCTTCGCCAGTGGACCGCCGATAAAGCCAGCTACAAACTGCTGCAGCATAGCAAAAACAAAGGCAAAGGGGCCGCAGTTCGCACCGGCATCGCAGCAGCTACAGGTGATACCATCCTCATACAAGATGCCGATTTGGAGCTAAGTCCTGCCGACATCCCCCTTTTGCTAAACGCCATGCAAACGCCAGGCGTAGAGATGGTGAACGGTTCGCGCTACCTGCCTGGCCCTATTCGTCCGCTCAGCAGCTATAAGCGCTATATCGCCAATAAGCTCTTCAGCTGGTTAACCTCTTTGCTTATCGATATTCGAATTACCGATATGGCTTGCGGCTACAAACTTATCCGCAAATCACTTTTGCAGAAAATACATTTGCAGGAAGATCGCTTTGCCATCGAAGCCGAATTGCTCATCAAAGCGGCACGCATCAAACGCAATCATATTGTGGAAGTACCAGTGCAATATTTTCCGCGCAATCAGGGAGAAGGCAAAAAATTCAAAACCACCGACGGCATCCGCATCCTCTACAAAATATTCTGGTTTTCGCTGGGCGGCCGTTAATCAAAAATGCGCTCCAGCTTTTCGCGCCCGCCTTCAAGGTTTAGGGTATAATCGGGCGGCATAATCAAGGACTCAAAATCAGCGGGCACAGGTTTGTTGTAAAAAATAGCCCAATAGGCCTGCTTGCTCATGCTGTCGTAATGCATAATGCCATGCTTGTATTGAAATTGCTGGGCCAAACTCAGGTCGACCACCGCCGGCAGCAAAAGCAAAAGTACCAAACTGGCCCAAAATCGACGAAAAGCCCATTGAAGCATCACCGCAAATGGTATCATCAATAAAGGGTACCAATCGACCATCGGACGACTGCCAAATCCTCCGCCGAACCACCAAGCCCACCAACACGAAAGCATATAAATCAGGAGCGGTAGCAATATCAAGCTAGGAAGTCGGTAATGCCGGTTGGCCTGATGCTGCATAAACAAGCCCAGCAAGGCCAATATCAAAAGCGGACTATACAGCAGCCAGCCCTTGCGGTAGCTGAATAAAAAGTCGATCCACATGGGTTTCGACCAAAAAAAGCGCTCCCCGGTATAGCTGAAGTACAGCCACTGGCCGGTATAAGTTTTCCAATACAGCAGCTGCGGAAAACCCACCAAAAAGGCGCCAAATGCCAGGTAAACCAGCCATTGCGGATGCTGCCGGATGGCCTGCCAGCGTGCTTTAAAATGCGGTCCGCCATAACCATACAGGAGCGGCACCAACACCACCAATAGGTTGGTAGGCCTGATGAGCGTAATCAACCCCAGGCATAAGCCCAAGCCAAATGTTCGCATAACCGATGGTTTTTGGTGCCAATACTCGGTTAACCACACAAAGAGCGCTATGGCAAAAAAATTAAAGGCGTGCGACATGGCCGCCTCATGGGTCATATAATTGAACAAGTTGGTACCCAATGCAAAACATACCAGCGTGCACGAAACCACAGCCGCACCAAAATAACGACGAAGCACAACCCCCATCAACAGCAATCCCAAAAGCCCGTAAACCAGTCCGCTTAGCTGAATGGCGAACTGATAGGGTTTGCTAAAACCGTCGGCTGCATAATCGGTATAATGTGCATATGCATGAGCTGCAAAAAAAAATGGGGCATACAAATACGCAATACCCATGGTGGTTTTGCTGATTAAGCCACCCCCGGGTGTAGCTTCAGGCCAAAAATACTGCCCGTAATCGGCTGTTTTGGTAAACGACATCGACAAATCGCCATGAATAAAGGTGGCGGGCAAATAGGCATAATACGATATGGCGTCCCAGTAAATTGGTTGGTGTTTACGTTTTGGTTCGCCCGAACGTTCAATCTCTGAAAAGTAATGTCCAATAAACACCGCCAGCGCTACCCACACAAAGGGCCAGCTGTAGAAGCGCTTCAGGCTGTTCATCAGAAAATGCTAAGTTGCTGCGGCCCGTCACCCCCCTTTTGCTCCCGCTCTTTTTTCACATCGAATTCGATGGTGGTTCCTACCTCAATGGCTGGGGCAGTTTGGGCTATATCAGCTTTAGCAGCTTCCTCAACCGGCTCGGCCTTGGGAACAGTTCCCGGCTTGGGTTCGGCTTGGGGCTGCTCCTGCTCTTCCACGCTTTCCGGCACTTCCGTCTCTTCCACTTCTGCTGCCGGTATTGATGTAGCTTCCTGCGCTGGTTCATCGGCCGAAAGCAACTTCACCTCCAGTACTGGTTCGCCCGTTAGCTTATTGCCAATGGCACGCCAGCCTTTTACATCAATGAATTCCGTAAGGTTGAGCTCCTGGCTTTCCTTTTTCTTTTTAGTACCCGTAACTACCTCCACAACCAAATTGTCTTTACTGCTCAAAAAGGCGAGCTTGGCTCCTTTGTCTTCCGATATAAAGGCAAAGCGCTTGTTCAAGGTGCTGGTTTCTATCAAAAAACGTTTGACGTACCAAGCCTGGTTGGCCGGCACATAATGTAAGGCAGTAATGGGTCGCTTGGGATTCCATTTTTCGAGCAGCAACAGCTGATCGGGCTCATAACGGTTGCTGAGCTCATAATTGGTAAGCTCGTAACTCCCATCTTTAAAAATACAAATTATGGCGTCGTCACCGTCGAAAGCACCCAGCAGGCGGCCGCGTTCGTCTACGTTCAACCGTCCAACCACTTCATCGTACCAAATTTTACGCCCGCCAAGGGTTGAGCGGCCTTTTTCTTTGAACAACACCCGCTTGACGGTGTATTTAGTTACGGTATTGCCTTGCGCTCCCCTCCCTTTGATGGCCAAATCACCAAAATCGAAATCGAAAATCTTCTTGCGCGCAGGCGCATTCTGACTCAAGTATACGGTTACCACTTCCGATTCGGAATTGGGATTAGCACTGAAGTAAATCACCTTACTGTTCTTTTCACCCTTGGTGAGGTCATATTCCTTGTCGCGGGTAACAGCCGTGATGTTGAAGCGCTTTCCGTAGCAGATCGCAGTTTTCCCATCTACATACATGAGGTGATAGGTCATGCGATCGTCGTTCTTTTTAAATACATCAACATGCAAAATGTCTTTGCCTACAAAAGCCTTATCGCTCACCTTGGTAACCAAACATTTACCATCGCGACGGAATACAATAATGTCGTCAAGAGGCGAACAATCAACTACATATTCATCCTTTTTCATGCCGTATCCCACAAAACCCTCACTGCGGTTTACGTACAGCTTTTCGCTGGCCACAGCTACCTGTGCTGCCTGAATGGTATCGAAAATACGGATTTCTGTTTTGCGTTCACGCCCTTTTCCGTATCGCTTGAGCAATCCTTCGTAATAGCTGATGGTGTAGGCGTTCAAATGCTCCAGGCTATACTTCACACCTTCCATTTCTTCCTCAAGCGTACGCAATTGTTCATCGGCTTTAAAGCTGTCGAATTTACTTATACGTTTAATTTTGATTTCAGTAAGCCTGATGATGTCTTCTTGGACTACCTCACGCATGAGAAGGGATTTGTGCGGCTCTAGACCCTTATCGATGGCCTCAAGTACAGCTTCCCAAGTTTCACACTCTTCAATGTCGCGGTAAATGCGGTTTTCGATAAATATTTTTTCAAGCGAACTGAAATGCCATTTATCCAGCAGCTCCCCCAACTTAATTTCTAGTTCCCACTTGAGCAAATCCATGGTCTGCTGGGTATTGTAGCGCAGCATGTCCTTTACGCTCATGAAGCGCGGCTTGTCGGCTACAATCACACAGGCATTGGGTGAAATGCTGGTTTCACAATCGGTAAATGCATATAAGGCATCTATGGTAATATCGGGTGATACCCCGGCCGGCAACTGAATTTCGATTTCTACATCGCGGGCAGTATTGTCGATAACCTTTTTGATTTTGATTTTATTGGCGTCGTTCGCCTTTACAATCGACTCAATGAGCCCGGTGGTGGTGGTGCCAAAAGGGATCTCCTTGATGAGCAAGGTCTTTTTATCAACCTCTTCAATACGTGCCCGACAGCGGATTTTGCCGCCCCGCATGCCCTCATTGTAATTGGTTACGTCGATAAGACCACCGGTCTGAAAATCAGGATAGAGCTCAAAAGATTGTTTTTTAAGGATTTTGATGCTCGCCTCAATGAGCTCTATAAAGTTGTGGGGCAAAATTTTGGTGGACAACCCTACGGCAATGCCTTCTACCCCTTGCGCCAGTACCAGCGGAAATTTCATGGGCAAGCTGATGGGTTCTTTCTTTCGGCCATCATAGCTGGTTTGCCAGCGGGTAGTTTGACCGTTAAAGGCCACCTCGAGCGCAAATTTGCTCAATCGGGCTTCAATGTATCGGGCCGCTGCCGCACTGTCGCCGGTGCGTACATCGCCCCAGTTTCCCTGCGTTTCAATGAGCAAATCCTTTTGTCCTAAGCCCACCATGGCATCACCAATAGCAGCATCGCCATGGGGGTGATACTGCATGGTTTGCCCGATAATGTTGGCCACCTTGTTGAAACGTCCATCGTCAATTACCTTCATGGCATGCAGTATGCGCCGCTGAACCGGCTTCAAGCCATCTTCAATGGCCGGCACTGCCCGCTCCAGAATTACATAGGAGGCATATTCCAGGAACCAATTTTCGTACAATCCCGATACCGGAGTGATATCATGAATCTGTTCTTCGTAACGTTCGTCGGGGTTTTGGGGTATTTCTTCGCTCATCTCTCTTTTCAATCCGACCAAAAGTAGTAATTCTCCAGCTTGCTTTTTCCACGAAAATCGCAGCAAATGTGAATAGCGTTCTCCAGAGCATGCGCAACAACCAGATCTTGCCAGCAAGTGTGGATAATCTTTAGGTAAAAGGCTGTGTCGAAAATCTTTGAATTGATGGCTAAGCCGTATTTTTGGACGATGGACTATTTGAAGTTGCTGAACGAGGAACAGCGTGCTGCTGTGGAGTGTACCGAAGGTCCGGTGATGATTATTGCAGGCGCAGGCTCGGGCAAAACCCGGGTACTTACCTACCGCATAGCACACCTGATGAACCTGGGAAACGACCCATTTAACATTTTATCACTCACCTTTACCAATAAAGCCGCCAAAGAAATGCGCGAACGTATTGAAAGGGTAGTTGGTACCGACGCCAGAAACCTGTGGATGGGCACTTTCCACAGTGTTTTTGCTAAAATCCTGCGCATCGAAGCCGGCAAGTTGGGCTATCCTTCCAACTTTACCATATACGATACCGACGACAGCAAAAGCCTGCTCAAAAGCATCATCAAAGAACTCAACCTCGATACTGAGGTGTATAAACCCAATATTGTATACAACCGCATTTCTTCAGCCAAAAACAACCTGATTAGTCCGGCCGAATATAAAAACACCCCTGAACTCATCTCCGACGACATTGCCGCCCGACGAGGCGATTTGTACCGCATTTACGAAGCCTATGCCCTCCGCTGCTTTAAGTCAGGGGCCATGGATTTCGACGATTTGTTGTTCAAAACCCATGAGCTGCTCATGAACTATGCCGATGTGCTGAACAAATACCAGCATCGTTTTCACTATATTCTGGTAGATGAGTACCAAGACACCAATTTTGCCCAGTACAAAATCATCAAAATGCTGGGGGCAGCCCGTAGAAATGTATGTGTAGTGGGCGATGACGCCCAAAGTATTTACGCCTTCCGCGGTGCCAACATTCAGAATATACTGAATTTCGAAAAGGACTATCCAGAGCTCAACACCTTCAGGCTGGAACAAAATTACCGATCAACCCAAACCATCGTTAAAGCCGCAGGAAGCGTTATCAAAAAGAACATCAATCAGTTCGAAAAAAACCTGTGGACCAGCAACCAAACCGGAGAACGCATTCGGCTCATTAGCAGCATCAGCGATAATGACGAAGGCCGCTTTGTAGCCACCGAAATCGCCGAGAAAAAACTCAACTTCCAACTAAATAACGGCGATTTTGCCATCCTCTACCGCACCAATGCCCAATCACGGGCCTTCGAAGAGGCCTTGCGCCGCCAAAATATCCCGTATCGTGTTTACGGTGGACTGAGCTTCTACCAACGTAAGGAAATCAAAGACATGATTGGCTACCTACGCCTGGTGGTAAACCCCAACGACGAAGAAGCCCTCAAACGTGTTATCAACTACCCCACACGCGGCATTGGCAAAACCAGCCTCGATAAACTCATTGTACTTGCCGACCAACACGACACCACGCTTTGGGAGGTCATTAGCCATATGGCCAACTATAATTTTGGCAGTGGCGCCAACAAAATCAGCGATTTCGCCACCCTCATCAAAAGCTTTCAGGCACTCGAAAAAAGAAGCAACGCCTACGACCTTGCCATGCACATTGCCAAACATTCGGGCATGCACCAGGCCTTGTACAGCGACAAAACGGTGGAAGGCGTAAGCCGCTATCAAAACCTCGAAGAATTGCTCAATGCCATCAAAGAATTCACCGAAAATGATGAATTCATAGAAGGCGAAGAACTCACAGCAGACAAAAGCCTGGGCAGCTTCCTCCAAAATGTGGCCCTGCTCACCGATGCTGATAACGATAAAGACCCCGAAAATGCTGATAAAGTAGTGCTCATGACCGTGCATCAGGCCAAGGGACTGGAATTCAAACAGGTGTACATCGTAGGCATGGAAGAAAACCTCTTTCCCTCGCAAATGTCGCTCAACAGCCGCAACGATCTGGAAGAAGAACGAAGGCTATTTTACGTGGCCATCACCCGCGCCGAAGAACAGCTTACCATCAGCTATGCCCTCAGTCGCTTTCGGCATGGCAGCCTGCTGAACTGCGAACCCAGTAGATTTATTCAGGAAATTGACCCGGCCACACTCGATATTACAGCCGCCCGTCAAAGTCCACAAATGTCGTTTGGCCAAACCGATCGGGGCGGCTGGAACCAGGGTTGGCAAGGATTCAACGGCGGGCATCAAAGCGCTACTCCCGTAAGCCGCACGGCTGCCATTCGCAAACCTCAACCCACCGTACAAGCCCAGCAACAAGCAGCCATAAGGCTTACCCCCGAAGCTGATTTTGTAGCCGATAATACTGCCGAGCTGGCAGTAGGCATGCAAATAGAACACCAACGCTTCGGCATCGGCAAGGTGGTAAGCCTCGAAGGCAACCATCCCGATACCAAGGCAACTATATTTTTTCAAGGGCTTGGGCAGAAGCAGATTTTGCTCAAATTTGCCAAAATCAAAATAATCACATAAGCTTACAACATGGTACTCGAATACAATACAGAGCGTAACGATTTAATCATTTCGGAATATGGACGGAATGTTCAGCGGATGGCGCGTCATTTGCACGACATTGCAGACCGTAGCGAGCGCACTAAAGCCGCTGCTCAGGTCATTGAGGTGATGGCGCTGCTTAATCCTAGCAATCGCGATGCTGTTGATTATAAGCAAAAACTATGGGATCACCTGTACCTGATTGCAGGCACCGAACTCGATATCGATGCCCCTTTTCCCAAGCCTGAAAAAGATGTAGTCTTCCACCAGAATCGTCGGCCCGGCTATCCCAATGAAGACATTAAAATCAGGCATTACGGCAAAATAATCGAACGTATGATTGATGAAGCTGTGGCCATGCCCGAAGGCCCCGAACGCCAGAGTTTGTGCGAATACATTGCCAACTTCATGAAAATGAGTTATCGCAACTGGAACAAGGTGGTGATTAACGATGAAGACATATTTCAGGACCTCAAAAAGCTATCGCGTGGCGAAATCATGCTCTCAAGCGATGTCACCGTATTGGAAAGCAATTATGGCGGCCATAGTCAACAGCCTATCCAACGCAAAAATTTCAAAAATAAAGGCAGGTTTAACAACCGCAATAAAAAGAATAACCGCTAATGGCTCAACTCGATTCCTTTGAAGTAATAGGTAGTCAGCGACTACAAGGAGAAATAACCCCGCAGGGGGCAAAAAACGAAGCCCTACAAATATTATCAGCCGTTCTGCTTACTGCTGAACCCATGATTATTCATAACATCCCCGACATCGTTGATGTGAACAACCTCATCAAGCTCTTGGGCGAGATGGGCGTGGAAGTCACCAAGTTGGGCGAAGGCAGCTATCGCTTTGTGGCGGCCAACATCGACCTTGAGTACCTCAGCTCCGAAGATTTTAGGGCACGCGGCGCCGGTCTCCGCGGCTCCATCATGATCCTCGGTCCTTTGCTCGCCCGCTTCGGCAAGGGCTACATTCCCAAGCCCGGTGGCGATAAAATCGGTCGACGCCGCCTCGACACCCACTTTTTAGGCTTCCAAAAGCTCGGCGCCCGCTTCGAATACGACGCCAAGGCCGATTTCTTCCGGGTGTATGGCGACAACCTCCAAGGCACCCACATTTTATTGGACGAAGCCTCGGTTACCGGCACCGCCAACGTAGTGATGGCCGCCAGCATGGCCCAAGGCATCACCACCATTTATAATGCTGCCTGCGAGCCTTACATCCAGCAGCTTTGTCGTATGATCAACCGCATGGGCGGCAAAATCGACCCCAACAGCATCGGCTCCAACCTGCTCCGCATCGAAGGGGTGCGCGAACTTGGCGGCACCGAACACCGCATGCTGCCCGACATGATTGAAGTGGGCAGTTTCATCGGCTTGGCGGCCATGACCAAAGGCAGCATCACCATCAAGAACGCCGGCATCGAGCACCTGGGCGTCATCCCCGACACCTTCAAGCGCCTCGGCATCAAAATGGAGTTTAGAGGAGATGACATTTTTATTCCCGAACAAGACAGCTACACCATCGATACCTTCATCGATGGCTCCATCCTCACCATTGCCGATGCACCTTGGCCTGGTCTTACCCCCGACTTGCTCAGCATTGTGCTTGTGGTGGCCACGCAAGCCAAAGGTTCAGTGCTCGTACACCAGAAAATGTTCGAAAGCCGCCTGTTCTTCGTGGATAAGCTCATCGATATGGGTGCGCAAATCATCCTTTGCGATCCGCACCGCGCTACGGTAATTGGCCTCGACCGCCGCTACCCGCTGCGTGGCATCCGCATGTCCTCCCCCGACATACGTGCGGGTGTGGCCTTGCTCATCGCTGCCTTGTCGGCCGAAGGCACCAGCATCATCGACAATGTGAACCAAATCGACCGCGGCTACCAGAACATCGAAGCCCGCTTGAAAGCCATTGGAGCGCACATTCGACGCGTTTAACCCAGTCACCCTTCAAAAAACATCGGCTTCTGTGGCATTGGCTCGGAAGCCGATTTGCTTTCTGGGCTGGCTGCGCACTTCAATAAACTGCTTGAGGTACTCAAAAATGAGGCTCACATTGGCATCTTGTCCTGCCACCCGCTTTTCCAACTCCTCCAATTTCAAAAGCAAGTCTTTGTGCGTAAACAGCATGCTCCTAATGCGACTGTAGGCCCGCATGATTTGAATATTGACCAAAATAGCGCGTTCGCTACTCAGCACACCCGAAAGCATGGCTACCCCTTGCTCGGTGAAGACTTTTGGCGGTTTACGGGTGCCGCCCCATTCCCCCTGTTCTACCAGAGGCTTCAACTGTTCCGTATCCCCCCGACCAACTCCATCTTGTGAGCTGACCTAACAGCCCTGAACTTCGTGCAAAAAGATCATGAAGAAGAA
>JBKBSO010000021.1:0-53648 GCA_046291695.1 Bacteroidia bacterium | reverse complement strand
TTTGGCGAAAATCTCTTCCAGAGGCTTGCAATAGCACTTTCAAGCTCTAACTTGCAATCTTGCGGATGAGCAGAATTATTTTTAAAATGGGACCAAATGCAAAAATAATTAACAATTTAACTGTTGAGTTTATAGGCTGTACTTTCGAAGCGTGCGACGATTATATGTGGTTTGGAATAGAAAGTGATGCAGATAAATCAAAAATTTTTATGGATGAGTGTTATGTTTATGATGCAAAAAATGCCATTTATATTAGCCGTAGGGCAGAAGCACATTTAAAAAACACACTTTTTCAACGTAATTACATAGGCGTATATGCGGCTAATACCATTATGGCACCCATTGCAGGGGCTTCTAATGTAACCTTAGAGCATTGTGATTTTCGAGGAAATAATGGTTGGGCCTTGCTACCTCCGCATAATCAGTTAATGAGTAGTTCTCCAATCGTTTACAAACGCTCCCTAGCTGGTTGTTATTTCCATAATGCAACATCAATAATTATTGGAAATCCAACGGATGCCGGAAATATTAATTTGTTCGATGGTTTCGTATATGGGATTTATGGACGTTTTTCTCAGATGGATGTTCATTATGCTAACTTCATGGACATTGCTCCGGATTTACCCGACCCATTACCATGGGGATTTGAGCCTGCAGCAAGTAGTGCCATTCGTTTGGATAATATGAATACACCTTATTTCCTTAGAAATGAAAAATCGAACATCACAAAAAACACGATCAACACGAGTGTCACGGGAGTATTCGCAGAATATTCTGATGATTTGAGCGTGTTAGATAATACGATGAATAATGTTCAAACAGGCATTAAGGTTATAAACGACTTTAAAAACCCGGTTATTGAAGATAACGATATAGCCGCAAACAGTATGGGTATTCAAGTACTTAAAACCCACGCCATTGTGAACCAAACCAAGGAAGTTAAGATAAATAGCAATTTGGTTGACGACCCGTTTACGGGCATCATGGTCATGGGTGCGCCATTCCAAATTGGAAGCAACATTGTAAAGGTAAAATATACTGGAACCCCAGCTGCGGTAACAGGCATTTGGGTTGCTAATAATACAGGTAACAGCCATGTGACTTCCAATTTGGTGCAATTAAAAGGTTCATTACCTATGGCCACTTTTGATGCACAAGCCAGTTTATTCCGTCAACAAAATCGAGGTATATTAATTGATCATTGTTCAAATGTAAGTGTCTCTGAAAACCTCATTCAAAACATGGTGACAGCCATTTTTCTTAAAAACCATCTGCTTAGTACACAGTTGCGATGTAATACCATGGAACAAGTATTTGTTGGCTGGTTGAGAGAAAATGCTAATATGAGTGACCAGGGAGGCACAGGAAATCCGGCAGATAATAGATGGTTAAGCATAAGAAAATCAAATGCCCGGGTATATGATTTAGGCTCCATTCTGAGCTTTGACTACTTTCACCGAGGTACAGCATCAGATTTAAATGTTTATAGTATCGAAACGCATGCTTCAAATGCAATTGCCTTTCCAAATATTAATGAAGCGAACACTTGCACGTATCCAATATTCAGTGGACACCCACCTGTTCCTCCTTATGAAGAAGAAGAGGATACTGAAAGTTTTGCCATGGTAGCCGACGGTCAACGCAGTTATCACAATATGGCACGGAGCTCTGCAAGTTTTAACGAGCATTTTGACGAACTAAATACCTTAAAGTTTTTGGAGCACAGAGATAGTCTTCAAAATTCCAGAACATTCCAGGCCTTTTGGGATGTGCAAAGCTCAACTTTCAAGTATAAATTATTGCAAGCAAATACTGCTTTAATGGAGAATGACTTTACAGCTTATTCCAACACTTTGCAGGGCTATCAGCCACAAAACCGATTCGATAGCAGCTGGTTAACGGTGAACGAAATATACAGCCATAGCTGGGGTCGAAGCCATTTTTCGAGAATAGCATTAGATAGTACAGATCGCCAAACCCTTAGGTCAATTGCAGCCCAACCGGTTAGCTCGGGTGGTGATGCGGTATTTACTGCTCGTATTATGCTCAACTGGTTTCCTGAACTACATCAAACCAGTATTGCACGCCTAGCCGAGGACTTCTTCGAAAAAAGGGAGGTCGACTTTGTAGTGTATCCGAACCCTGTAACTGATTGGGTGTATTTTGAAGGAGATCCAGATGTAATGAGCCACCAAGTAAATATTATAGATTTGACCGGCCGCATTTCCCAAAAGTCCCAATCAGAAGTAATTGATGGCCGACATGCTGTAGCTATGCAAGGTTTAACGCCTGGTATGTATGTCATTGAAGTACAAACACTATCTGGAACAAAGCGGGCTAAATTGCTAAAGAATTAAAAAATGCTTTTACGAGCCTATATAACCATCGCCTTACTCTTGGGCAGTGCATTTTGCACTGCTCAGGAGAATTTGGTGGTGAATTATAACTTTGATGATATATATCGATGTCCGAACACGGGTGGTCAAATTTTTTTAGCAAAGGGCTGGTCGGCCGGGCTGAGCAATTGGCGTAGTTCTACTGATTTCTATCATAGCTGTATGTTTCCGGAAACGGTAAATATACCATCATCGATAAGGATGAATAGCACAGATACAATACATGTTGTTTCAGGAAATGGTTGTGCGGGTACTGGGTATGGTTGGGATGTATCATTAGTTTCTGGAGGCTTGAGGGAGTTTTTAACTGGAAGCTTAAGTGCTTGTTTGATTAAAGACAGTGTGTACGAAGTATCTCTGTTTGTTCGGTTCCCGATCAGGAATACATTATTTAGATTTACATACGACTGTTTTCAAATATACTTTCACAACAATGAACATACACTTGATTCTCCTTTATATAATATAAATCATTTTAGGCTCGCGAACCCTCATATAACCTTTGATTCTCCCTTTATTCGCCCTGAGATGGGGTGGGTACAATTAAAGACAGACTATACAGCAACAGGAGATGAATGTAATTATTTTACGTTTGGATGTTTTAAGGAATATTATGAAACAAATGTTCAAGTGGTTTATCCGAATGCCATCGCAAGTGTATATTACTTTTACGATGCCTTTTCAATTAGGCTGAAGCAGTCACCGCCTGATACGTTAAAGGCCAGGTATGAGCCGCCCATCATCCCCAACGTCATTACCCCCAATGGCGATGGGCTCAACGATGTGTTGCTTATTAAAAATCTGCCTTCGGGTAGTAAATTACAGGTGTTTAACCGTTGGGGGCAGTTGGTGTACAGCCAGCCGAACTACGATAACAGCTGGGCTGCGGAGGGTATGCCCGATGGTACTTATTATGTTGAGGTGCAATTCGAAGCCTTACCACCCAAAAGGCAAGCCTTACAAATTATAAGGCAGTAGTTGATTTGGCGATGTGTGGTTGAAGTTGGTTGCGTTGGAGCGGCTTTTTTGACCGCAGACCGCAGACCGCAGACCGCAGACCGCAGCTGGCCTGAGCGGATTAGAAGCTTTTTGCATATGAACAGCTGCAATGCAATACGGCGATTAGATCGAAGATGCCGACCGCAGCGTCGGGAGCTGGCTTGTGCGGATTAGAAGTTTTTCCATATGAACAGCTTTGAAGCAATGCATTTGAACTGCATCTGAGTTGTTCAAGCGTTTTCTGTTTCAAGTATGAACTGCCCAGCCGCGGACTGCCGACTGCGGTCAATTACTGCGTTAGAGCTTTTCAAGGGTAGATCGATTCAAGCTTGCACTGGCCAGCCGCGGTCCACGGACTGTGGTCCTGTACTGCGTTTCAGCTGTTCAACGGCAATCCGAGTCAAGCATGCACTGCTCAGCCGTGGTCCGTGGACTGCGGTCTTGTACCGCGTTGGTGTTGTTCAAGTGCGTGCAGTTGCAAACCCGCCACCTTCTCATACCCGCTCATCGCCCAGCAGCATACCCAAACAAAAACGGCCGATCAAATTTGAACGGCCGTGAATGTAGTAGCAAAATGCGCTTAATCGGTAACTACCAATTTTTGCGTATGACCAGCAGCCGATTTGATAACATACAGTCCGGGTGCTACACGTTGCCCGTTTTTATTGCGCAAATCCCAAAGGAAATCGGCTTCAGTACCCAAGCTTTCGGCTTCCATCTCTCGAATCAGGCGGCCATTCAAATCAAATATACCCAATTTGCTAGGTTCACCGCTTTGCACGCCTTTCAAACGTATATGTACTTCGGTGTTGCTGGGGTTGGGATACAGTTGCATTTGCCGCAAGTGCGTTGTGGTATTGCGGTTAGAGAGGCTCAAATCGGGCGCGGCCAATCGCTTGCTTGTAAACACCCGGTATTCACCAGCTGCCAGCGTAAGTGTGGTATTGTTGGTGGTGATGTTAATGCTGTCGCCACTAAAATAATCGTACCACCAGCCCATTTGGCTGAAGGAAGCGCTGAAATTGCTGCTGCTCATGCCCCAATTGCCTACTACGACTACATCCATACTCGGATGAAACAGGCGGATTTGTTTAAAGGCACCTCCCAGGGTTAATGCAAAACTATCGGTGGCAAAGGCTGCTTCAGTGGTTTTGAGCTTGGCCATGGCGCTGTAGATGTTGTACAGATAGCGTCGTTCGGGATTTACAAAATAGTCCCAGCGAATTGGTTTAGGGTCGGTACGACAATTGTTGTTGATGGTGCCATTGGGACATCGGTTAATGCTGAAGTCATAGCCCAGTTCACCAAATTGCCAGATCATTTTAGGACCCGGAATGCTATACAGGAATACAGGGACTAATTCCATGCGTTTGATGGCTGTGCTGAATGCGCGGGTATCGTGTTCGGCTGTTTGGTTACCGAAGTTCATATTGCGAAACATCAGTCGTTCTTCATCGTGGCTTTCTGCAAAAGCAATGAGATTCGGATGATTCCACCCCCGGGTACGGTGGCTGGCCCATTGCAGGTTTGACCCACTGGCGAAGCCCATGGTGCCATCGTTAAAATTATAATTCATATTTCCCCAGAACATCATGCCGTAATTAGCCAGTTCACGCTCTTCGCTGTTGTCGGAAAAGTGCTCTAGAATAACATAGGCATGCTGTGAAATTACCCGGATGCTGTCATAAATTTCTTTCCATATGGCCACGCGGCTGCTGTCGTAGGCATTCCAAGCACCAATATTGCCCAAAGTATTGTTTTGGGTAAATCCCTTTGAAAGGTCAAAGCGATAACCATCAAAACGGTATTCTTCAATCCAATGGTTTACAACACGTTGCACCAGTCGACGAGTAGCTGGGCTTTCGTGGTTAAAGTCGTAGCCTACGTTAAAGTCGTGTTTTGGTACCGGGTTAAAATAGGGACTGTTGGCAGCCGGACGATTATTAGCTGGATCCCACCACATTTGTACCAGTGGGCATTGACCGAAGGCGTGGTTGAGTACCATATCAAGCACTACGGCGATACCCCTGCCATGGCAAGAATCAATAAAAGCTCGTAGATCATATTCGGTACCATAGGCTTTATCAGCAGCAAGGAAGAAACTGGGGTTGTAGCCCCAGCTGTTGTTGCCTTCAAATTCTTTAATGGGCAATAATTGGATGCAATTTATACCAAGACGCTGCAAATAGTCGAGGCTATCTATAAGGCTTTGATAGCGTTGATCGGCTATAAAGTCGCGGACCAGCAGTTCGTAGATGATCAAGTCGGTACTGGCAGGGGGTGTAAAATTGTTGTTTTGCCATGCATAGGCTGGTTTTGCGGTTTGTAATATGCTCACAATGCCGGTGGTTTTGCCCATCGGATAGGGCTTCAGATTGGGGTATGTGCTGGCAGGTATGAAGCGATCGTTGGAGGGGTCAAGAATTTTTTCGGTGAAGGCATCGGCTACCCGCAATGTGCCATCGATGAGGTATTGATAGGCGTATTCAACACCCGGACTGAGATTAGTTATGGTAAGCCAATACCAATTGCTATCGGGGCTGCGGTTCATGTAATAATTGGCATTGAGTTCCCAGTCGTTAAAATCGCCTTGAACAAATACAAAGGATTTATGCGGTGCGTATAAGGCCAGGGTTACGGTGCTGTCGTTTAAATAATTAATGCCTTCACGAATGCCTGCCGGCAGCGGTTGGGCTGCACTTCCGGGTAAGGCCACCATGCTCAGCGTATCGGCGGCTATGCTGCTGCCATTATCGGCCTGAAATACCAATTGGTAATTACCTGAAGTAGGGAAATGAATGTGGGTGGCCAAGCTGTCACCAACAACGCTTTGCTGCAGCACCCCATTTACATACAGCCTGAGGCTGCAACTTTGAGAGGCAGCACCGAAAAACGGGATGCTGTCGCCGGGTTGCACCAAACGCTGACCATCGGAAGGACTGAATATGCGGCTGTGGAGTTGACCGGCAGCATAAATGGGCAGGTAGATGTCGCTGCCGTCGGCTGATCGACCTACTATACTGCCATTGGTATTGCGAAATACAAAGGCCAGCTCTAATATGGTTTGAGCCGCCGGTACATTATAAAATGTTCGTGGCACATAGCTAATGCTGTAACGATTATTCCCAAGGGGGGTCATTTCAGTATTTGGGGATGCCTGACCCCAGGTGCCTTGTACAAAGCGCCAATCGCTGGGCCCTGTGCTGAGGTTGGTTATTACACCGGTATGGGCATAAATAGGTGGGCTAACTCCGGCCAATGCGCCATTTCCTTCCGTAGCATCAAAAAGGATGGTTACGGTATCCGTATCGCTCGGGAAGCGTGGAATAGAACGTACTACCTGGGCTGAAATGGCTTGCACCAAGGATAAAACTCCCAGTACGGAGAGTATCAGCGTCTTTGTTAATCGAAACATATGAAATTTTGTGATTGGTAACGGCTTTCAAATTAATAAAAAGCCGTGACATGACCATAAAAAAACAAAAGCCACGCGTTTAGGCGTGGCTTTTGAATGATTGAACGGTTAAATTAACGATTCAAAACTACTTTTTGAGTGGCAGTTTTGCCATCAATGTTGTAGCGTACAAAATAAGTGCCTACAGGAACACGGTTGCCATTAGCACCGGTAGCATCCCACTTGGTGGTGTGTAAACCGGGCTCTTGCATGCCATTTACTACTTCGGCAACGGTTTGACCGAGCATGTTGATTACGCTGATATTTACCTTCTTGGCAACATCGGCAACATGGTAAGAAATGTTCAGGCTTTCAGCAAATGGGTTAGGATAAGCAGACACCACCAGCTTTTCACCAGCCAAATCTTTGGTAGATGAAGCGATACCTACGGTAACACCCGACCAGCTTGAGCTCGGAGGAGTAGTGGCCAAGTTTACGAAAATGTCCGAGTTATTATCGTCTTTTTGCTCGGCGCAGTTGTTGGTTGCTCCACCAAAGCCGCCGCAAGGGCCACTTTCGCGGAATACCATGCCAATGCGAAGGATGTTTTCGCCAGTTGGAACTGGACCATTACCTGCTTGGCTATAATAGGCGTTAGGATCGATGGTGATTTCAAAACCTGCCGCTGTTGCGGTCATGCCACCAAGAGAGTTCGGATCGCCCCAATCGCCAACTACATAGGACCAAGCAGAATTGGTGTCAACTGCACCACCAGAGTGCATATGCACATCCGTTGCACCTAAAAGTGCTCCTGAGCCAGCAGAAGGATCCAGCGTGATGGTCACCTGAATTTGAGCGTTCGACAGACTATGCATCATCATGCCTGCTGCCAAAATGGTAAAAATTTTCTTCATAGTTGTTGTGATTTAATGATATTAAGGTCTAAAATTAATAAAACTCCGTAGTTCACAAAAAATTAATGTATTTTTTTTCTTTTTTTTAATCGTTGAACATAAGGCTGATTGAATTAAATTTGGTGCAGGTGTCGAAAAGCTTTAATTTGCCCACGCTAACAAGATGTTTAAAGTATGGATTCAAATATTCATAAAATTGCAATATTAACTTCCGGAGGCGATTCTCCCGGCATGAATGCTTGTATCAGGGCTTTGGTGCGAACAGGTATTTATTATGGGTATGAAATGTGGGGTGTGGTGAGGGGCTATGATGGCCTTATCAAAGGGGATTTTAAGAAGATGGACTTGCGCTCAGTGAGTAATATCATTAATCGGGGAGGGACGATCCTCAAGTCGGCGCGTTCCGAAGAGTTCCGAACCGAGGCGGGCATGGAAAAAGCTTTCCAACAGCTCCATGAAAGAGGCATTGATGCCCTCGTGGTGGTAGGTGGTGATGGCAGTTTTAAAGGAGCTTACCATTTTTCGAACAAATACGATATTAAAGTTATCGGACTGCCTGGAACTATCGACAACGATTTGTACGGAACTGATTACACCATTGGCTACGATACGGCCACCAATACCGTGGTAGATTGTATTGATAAAATCAGAGACACAGCAGATGCGCATAATCGCCTTTTCTTTATTGAGGTGATGGGACGCGACGCCGGTTATATTGCGCTGAATGCGGGAATAGCTGCCGGTTGCGAAGATATTCTGATACCCGAGGCCAAAACCAGTATTGATGATGTAGTTAAAAGTCTCAAAAAAGGCCGAGCCAACCGCAAAACTTCGGGGATGGTGATTGTAGCCGAAGGGGATGACGAAGGAGGGGCCTATGAAATAGCGCGAAAAGTAAAGGAGCAGTTTGATGGCTACGAGATGAAAGTAACCGTGCTCGGCCATATCCAAAGGGGAGGCAGCCCGAGCTGTTTCGATCGGGTTTTGGCAAGCCGACTTGGCGTTGCTGCTATCGAAGGGCTTAAGAATGGCCAAACCAAGATGATGGCCGGCATAATCAATAATAAAGTGGTATTTACACCTCTTACACAAGCCGCTAAAATGCATTCCGAAATGGACGACGATCTGTATCGTATCTCTAAAATTCTTTCTATCTAATTTGCATCCATGTTAATAGTAGCCGATAGCGGATCAACCAAGGCCGATTGGAAATTTACATCAGGGAATGATGATTTTGTAAGCACCAAGGGCTTCAATCCATTTTATCACGACCATGCCTTTATATTGGCCGAGCTCAAGACTTCTCCATTACGTGATATAGCGAGCAAGGCCAGCGAGGTTTATTTTTATGGGGCAGGTTGTTCAAGTCCGGAACGAAATGCCATCGTTCATCGCGCGCTTCAGGAGTTTTTCAAAAATGCGCGGGTGCTGGTAGATCATGATATTTTGGGTGCTGCCATTGCCACCAATTTTGATGATGAGGGCGTCACTTGTATTATCGGTACGGGTTCTAATTCGTGCTACTACGATGGCCTCAATTGGAGTCAAACCGTTCCTGCCTTGGGCTATGAATTGGGTGATGAGGCCAGTGGAAGTTGGTTGGGTCGCCGTCTCCTCGCCGATTATTTATATAAATTGCTACCCCCAGCGCTCGAAGATCGACTGAATGAACGTTATACCTTATCGAAAGAAATTATTTTTCATCAGGTATACCACGAGCCCAATGTAAACGTATATCTCGCCTCGTTTGCCCGGGTATTGTCAGACTTTATTGATGAGCCCTATGTGCAGGAGTTGGTGAAAGCGAGTTTCAAACGTTTTTTTGAGGTGCACGTGATGCGTTATGCGCGGGTGCACGATTTACCCATTCATTTTGTTGGGTCGATAGCTTACCACTTTGGGCCCATACTCGATGAGGTCATGACCGAACTTCGATTGCACAAAGGAAAAGTCTTGAAAAAGCCTGTTCATGAGCTGTATCGCTACTTTAGCGAGCGGAAGTAAGCTTCTGTAGTTTTTCCTCCATTACATATTCATCGCCTTCTACATAACTGTTGTGGCGATAAACAATATTTCCGCTTTGGTCGATGAGTATGGTAAAGGGTACGGTTTGAAAGTTAAGTGAGCGTTTCATGTCTTCATTCGGGTCGAGTAATACATCAAATGGCCATTTCACTCCGTTTACATAGGCCTTTACTTTTGCAGTGTTTCTGGCGTCGTCGATGCTGATGGCCACAACTTTTACGTTGAAGTCGGCTTGCCAGTCTTCATACAAATCGGCATAGTTCGAAAGTTCTTTTTTGCAGGGAGTACACCAGGTAGCCCAAAAGGAGATGATTAGGGGCTGGCCTTCTTCGCGAAGGTCTTGGATGTTGATGCTATTGCCATTCATGTCTTTGAGCTGGACATTTGGCAGGCCCGTGTGGTCCTGGGCAAACAGTTGAGCAGCGGCGAAAAGCAAGCCGGCAAGAAGAGAAATTCGCATTTTTTTTATAGATTGATTATTAATTGGACTTAATAGCCGATAAGAAGTTATAAATTAACGCCTTGTTTTTAAGATTTCAAAGCATGTTCAAGCAATTGGTGCTGTTAACCGGGCTTTTTGTAACCTGTTCAACGGCATTTGTGAAGGCCCAAGGGGTAATTACAGGCGATTTAGAGGTGTTTCAGAATTTTTTCTTTCTGGATTCCGCTATTCTTTCCGACCCCATCCCACCGCAGTATTATCAGCAGTTGTCATCTACGGATGCCTGGCTAAATCTCAATTACCGAAAAGATGATTTGACCATTGGAGTGCGATTTGATCTCTTCCTTAATTCTGGCTTACGCAACCCTTACATTGTGCAAAATAATCAAGGTATCGGTTTTTGGTTTGCCCGTAAAAAGCTGGATAAGCTGGAACTTACCGTGGGGAATTTTTATGATCAGTTTGGTAATGGTATTACTTTTAGGGCGTATGAAGCCCGTGGACAAAACCTCGATTACGCCATGTTTGGGATGCATGCCCGGTATGAACTGAGTAAAAACTGGATGCTAAAAGGCTTTGTAGGCCGTCAGAAATTTCTGTTTGAAACCTATCGACCCGTAATTAAAGGTTTGAATCTGGAAGGGGGCTTTGATTTGGCACCCGGCATTACCCTGAGGCCAGGAGCATCTATTGTAAATCGCACCCTTGATAATAGTACCATGCAGTTGATTGTGAGCGATATTGAAAACCTGCCAGTAGCCGGTAGGTTTGTGCCAAAATATAATGCTTATGCTTATTCGGCCTACACTACCCTCGACATGGGGCCACTCAGCTGGAATATCGAAATGGCCGGCAAAAGTAGGGAAGCAGTATTAAACCGGGAGGGGGGACTGGAAAATCGTGCCGGTTCGGTGGTGCTTACAGGCTTGGGCTATGCGGTTTCGGGTTTTGGTGCGAATATTATGTATAAGCGAACCGAAAACTACGAATTTCGGGTTTCGCCTCTTGAAATATTGAACGACGGTTTGATAAATTTTATTCCACCCACAGCGCGGATGAATACGTATCGCTTAACCTCACGTTATGCCCCAGCTACCCAACTCATTGGAGAGCAAGGCATACAAGCCGATGTGGTGATGAGTTTGGGAAAAAAGGGAAACCTCATGGTCAATGCGTCCGACGTAAAGGACTTGGAAGGCAATCAGTTGTACCGAGAGTTTTACGCGGAAGCTAAATACAAATTAAACAAGCAGTGGATATTAATGGCGGGTATTCAACGGTTAACTTATAACCAAGACGTTTACGAATTTAAACCGGGAGCCCCGTTGGTGCAAACCCTTACCCCTTTTGCTGAGCTCACTTATAAAATTAGCCGAAAAAAATCTTTAAGGGCCGAAGTATCGCACATGGAAACCCAGCAAGATCTAGGATCCTGGTGGTGGGGGCTTATTGAATACAATATTGCACCTAAATACAGCATAAGTATAATGGATATGTGGAACTATGGAAATAAGGAAGCCGATAAACGAATACATTATTATACTATCTTTGGAGCTATGAACCTGTCAAAGCTCAGGCTCACAGGCGGATACGTTCGCCAGGTAGAGGGTGTGATTTGTACAGGAGGTGTATGTAGGGTGGAACCAGCTTTTAACGGAATGCGTTTCACCATGGCGTCAACCTTTTAAATCGTTTTTATGAAAATTTCGGTCGCTTTTCCAATGGCACTGCTCATGATTTTGGCTATTTCCTGTCAAGAGGTGGGCCCCGCAGTGAATATGGGCTTAAATACCAATTCGCGTTCTGATACTACTTTTGTGGATCCTACGCCTGAACAGGCCCAGGCACGCAAGGCTTTACTGGAAGAGTTTACCGGTGTGCGCTGCGTAAACTGTCCCAGAGCACACAACACCATCAATACCTTACAACAAACCTACCCTGGACAAATTATTCCGGTAGGGATTCATACGGGTATTTTTAGCCAGCCTTACAGCGGGCGTAATGATTTCAGAATTCCCGAAGGCAGTAGCATCGAAAATTTGCTTGGTGGTGCACAGGGATATCCCGCTGGTGCTATTAACCGTAGGCTATTTAGTGGCGAAAGTGCCATCATCATTGCCGATCAAAAGTGGAGCAATTATATAGGAGGCGAAGTGCAAGGAAACTCGCCGGTCAATATTAGTTTAGTCAGTGATGTGGACGTAAACAATGCTGAGGCTGCCGTAGAGGTACGTGTTAGAATTAATGAAGCGCAACAAGGCCCCTTACACCTGACCCTCTACTTGGTAGAAGATTATATTGAAGATTTTCAACTAACCCCGCAAGGAGTAGATTCGACATATATCCACAAGCATGTATTGCGGCAGTGCATAACGCCATACAACGGACAAGCTTTGAGTTCACCAACGTATGAAGTGAACCGGGTATTTGTGAATAATTTTGTTTTTGCCATTAACCCGGCTTGGAATTTGGCGAATTGTCAGGTAGTCGCTTTTGTACATCGCATTGGAACCCAGGTTGAAGTGTTACAAGCTAATTTTGTGACGCTGAATTAGCATTTATAAAAATGAAAAAAGTAATACTGGCGCTGATTACGGCAAGCGTACTGTTGGGTTGCAAGGATAAAATTGATCTTTTCGACTTTCCGCCCTACCAAACCGACCGCAAGCCCTTGGTGGTACTGTTGAGTGCGGTTTGGAGCGAGTATGCCGGTGAAAGTGGTTTGCCGGTGTTTTGGGGAGCCGTGAGCGACAGTTTCGGTGCTCCGGTTGTGCCTTTGGTGGCACATGCCTCTACCGTTGGCGATCCGTTTTATTCGCTGGCGGCATCGCAGTTTTTTAGCTTATATGAAGCAGAGTTGTTTCCAGCCTTGGGTTTAAATGCAACCGGCTTCCAGTATCGGGTAGAAGATTGGCTGCTGGCCACGCGTGAAAGCCTAATTGACCTAAGTTCGGGCCAGCCCTTGCCAGCCCGACCACCCCTAGTGCTGGCCATTGCCAAGCGTGTTGTTGATCGTGATTTGCAAATTAAGGTCCGCATGCGCATGGAAGATGATTTTGTGAATGTACCTATGCATTTGGCGGTTTATGTAACGGAAGACGAGGTGGCCATGGGACAAGAAGGGCAGCCAACCACCATCAATCACCGCTATGTTTTGCGTGGTGCGGCTACCCCTGGCGCCTGGGGTATTCCCTTAGGTTCGGGGAATTTTAGCAAAGGGCAAGTATTGGAATATGAGATGAGTTTTCCGATAAATCCATTTATGAATGCCAATCAGCTGTTCGTGAACGCCGTTGTCTATCGCATGGAAAATGAGCAGCCGGTAGAAGTGATGAATGCAAATTTTCGATAAGAAAAGTTGCAACTATCAGATAATTGCCTAACTTTCAACCTCTAAAATCTGTTTAAAAATGAAAAAACTCTTACTTTTGCTTTTGATGGGTGGTGTCATGGTGGCCTGCAAAAAGGATTCTTTAGACCCGAATGATCCTAACAACCCGAATAACCAACCCGATCCGCTTGAAGTGAGTCGTGTGCAAAACATGTTTGCCATTAATTTCAGTGGTACTTGGTGTGGACCATGTGGTTCAAGTGGAATACCGGCAATTACTGCTGCCCACACGCAATATGGTAATAAGCTGCACATCATGAAGGTCGGATTTAGCGATGAGTTTACGATTCAGGGCTTGAATCATGAATTGGCTCAATCGTATTATCCTTCAAGTTCTATTGGTATCCCTGGATTTGGTGCTGGTGAGCAGTTCTTACAGGGCGCTTCAGCATGGAGAAGTGCTATTGATGCCATGGCTGGCAAAGCAGATGCTTCTGCGAAGGCAGCATTGGCCATTACACAGCAAGTAAAAGGAGATAGCTTACTCGTTAAAGTTCGTATGAAGTCATTCGAAGCACTTTCGAACGCCGTATATTCATGGACTGTTTTCATTATTGAGGACGACCTTGTAGCTCCTCAAGCGGGTCTTCAGCCAAATCCATACAACCACAAGTTTGTATATCGCGGAAATGCGATTATACCTGGTCAGGTACCACTTGGCGTATGGGGGCATAGTGTAACCGGAAACCCTACTGCTTCTGCTATTCCTGCCAATACCGAGTACAACGCAAGTTTTGCCTTTGTAAAGCCGGTAATGTCGCCAGCAGTTGATTTGAGCAAGTGCTACGCTTATGTGGTATTAAACCGCTTGAATACTTCATTCCGTCCGGCAGAATACATCAATTCTGCCAGTACCAGAAAGTAATCGTTTTTCAATGGATAAGAAACCCGCCTCGTGCGGGTTTTTTTTGTTGAAAGTTTTGGCATAAGTGCTCATGATTTCGCGTTACATTCGTGCAAAAGCTTAGTTTGTGGCAGAGGTAAAGTATAACGAAGACAGTATTAAGTCGCTTGACTGGCGTGAGCATATTCGCTTAAGGCCGGGCATGTATATTGGTAAGCTTGGCGATGGTTCAGCTTACGATGATGGTATTTATGTGCTTATCAAAGAAATCATCGACAACAGTATTGATGAATATGTGATGGGTAATGGCAGGACCATAGAAGTAAAGATTACCGATCATAAGGTTACGGTGCGTGATTATGGACGTGGTATTCCATTAGGTAAGGTGGTCGATTGTGTTTCGAAAATCAATACGGGTGGAAAATACGATTCGGGTGCATTTACCAAATCGGTCGGCTTAAACGGGGTAGGTACCAAAGCGGTAAACGCTTTGAGTAAGTACTTTAAGGTGCAGTCGATACGCGACGGAAAAACCAAAATCGCCGAATTTGAACATGGCATATTAACTAAAGAAAGCGGTGAAGAGGCCAGCAACGACCGGAATGGCACCATGGTAACCTTTGTGCCCGACGACACCATTTTCCGTAACTACCGCTTTATCCCGGAGTACATCGAAGAGCAAATTTGGAACTATGCGTTTTTGAATGCCGGTCTTACGCTCAACGTCAACGGTAATAAGTACTTTTCTAAAGATGGCTTGCTCGACTTGCTGCAGCGTAAAGCCAATATGGAGGCCATACGTTACCCCATCATCCACCTGAAAGGGCAAGATATTGAGATAGCCTTTACACATGAAGATCAATACGGTGAAGAGTACTACTCTTTTGTGAATGGACAGTACACCACCCAGGGTGGAACGCATTTGGCAGCTTTTCGCGAAGCCATTGTGAAAACGGTACGCGATTTTTATAAGAAAGAATTCGAAGCCAGTGATATCCGTGCCTCCATTGTGGGCGCCATTAGTTTGCGGGTGCAAGAACCGGTATTTGAATCACAAACCAAAACCAAGCTCGGTTCCCAGAACATGGCGCCGGATGGTCCTAGTTTAAGGGCCTTTGTAGCCGATTTTGTAAAAAAGGAGCTCGACGATTACCTGCACCAGCATCCTGAAACTGCCGACGCCCTTTTGAAGCGTATCGTGCAGAGCGAGCGAGAACGGAAAGACATGGCCGGCATCAAAAAGCTGGCCAACGAAAGGGCCAAAAAAGCGAATTTGCACAACAAAAAGTTGCGCGATTGCCGCTTTCACCTGAACGAAGGTCAGGATGATAAGCGCTACAACTCCACTTTGTTTATCACCGAGGGCGATAGTGCCTCGGGAAGCATTACCAAAGCTCGGCAGGTAGAAACCCAAGCAGTTTTCAGCTTGCGTGGAAAACCATTGAACTGCTACGGACTCAAGAAAAAGGTGGTGTATGAAAATGAAGAATTCAACCTGCTTCAACATGCCCTGAACATTGAAGACGGCTTAGAGGGCTTGCGTTACAACCGTATTGTGATTGCCACCGATGCCGACGTTGATGGCATGCACATCAGGCTGCTGATGATGACCTTTTTCTTGCAGTTTTTCCCCGATTTGGTGAAGAATGGCCATTTATACATACTTGAAACTCCTTTGTTTAGGGTGCGTAATAAGCAGGAAACGTTTTATTGCTATAGCGATGAGGAACGTCAAACGGCCATCCACAAGCTGGGGAAAAAGGCCGAAATTACCCGTTTCAAAGGCTTGGGCGAGATAAGTCCCGAAGAATTTGAGCAATTTATCGGTGCAGATATGCGATTAGAGCCCATTATCTTGCGTAAAGACACCACCATTCCGAAACTATTAGAGTATTATATGGGCAAAAACACGCCCGATCGCCAGCTGTTTATTATTGATAACTTACGGATTGAAAAAGATTTATTCGACACGGAACCTGAATCTGGCTTGCTTGTTGAAGATGAAATAGCTTAAAGTATACAAAATGAAAAAGACGATTTTCACCAGCTTAGTATGTATGTTGATGGGGCTAATGACCATGGCTGAAACCCCTGTAAACCCGGTTGGTTTGAGTGGTGAGCTCTTATCAACAGTGCGTTATAAACTCGATCCCAGTGGCATGATGAAGGTGCTGGCCGAGTTCGACCGGGAACAGCTTGATGTGGCACTGAATAACGACGATCATAAAAAGACGTTCTGGATAAACATTTACAATGCCTTTATCCAGTATAAGTTGCAACAAGACACTTCCCAATTCATTAATCGGAACAAGTTTTTTAGAACGCGCGACATCGTTGTGGCAGGCCAAAAGCTGAGTTTTGATGATATTGAGCACCGGATGCTACGTCGTTCACAAGTAAAATGGGGTGGCGGCTATCTTAAACGCTGGTTTCCTGGGAATTTCGAAAAGGCCTATCGTGTTGACGAACTCGACTGGCGCATTCATTTTGCCTTAAACTGTGGTGCTATGAGTTGTCCAGCGGTAGATCAGTATAGGGCTGACAACATCAATCAGCAGCTCGACAATGCCACCAACCTCTTTTTGATGTTTGAAACTGAATACGACAGCACCGCCAACACCTTTACACTGCCTAAGCTATTTAGTTGGTACCGTGGTGATTTTGGTGGCAAGTCGGGCATTATCGAACTGATGCAAAAGTTGGAATATCTCCCGGCGGGTACCAAGCCTAAGTTGGTTTTTAAACCGTATGATTGGTCGCTATCGGTGGCAAACTTTCGCTAAAGTCAAAAGAGCAGGATTAGCCCCCTGCTCTTTTTGCTTTGTAGCCCATTTGCAGCAGCAGTTGAAGTACTTTATCTGCCAAAGCCCCTTGGATAATGATTTCACCATCCTTGGCGCTACCCCCTACACCGCATTTGTTCTTAAGGCTCTTGGCTAATTGGTTCAAATCGTCCTGGCTGCCTATGAAGCCTGTAATCAGTGTAGCTTCTTTGCCGCCCCTGTTTTTGCGGTCAATCATCACGCGTAATTGTTGCTGGGCAGGTGGTAAAGTTTCTTGCTGTTGTTCTTGCTCAAAGTCGTAGTTAAAGTTGGTGTCGGTAGAATACACCACTCCTGATTTGCCCTGGTTTTTCTTAGACATTTTTTATGGCTTTAAGGCTAAGATCGAAGTTCTTAACGCTGTGGGTAAGAGCGCCCATCGATATAAAATCGACACCACAGAGGGCATATTCCCGTACTTGTTCGATTTCGATACCCCCTGAGGCTTCGGTTTCATATTGTTTGTTGATGAGCTTAACCGCAGTTCGCAAATCTTCGAAGTTGAAGTTATCGAGCATAATCCGGTGAATACCGCCCACCGCTAATATTTCATTGACTTCATTCAAACTACGCGCTTCAACCTCTATTTTCAGGTCGAGCTGGTTTTCCTGCAGATAGGCTTTGGTGCGGTGAATAGCAGCTGCTATACCCCCGGCATAGTCGATGTGATTGTCTTTAAGCATGATCATGTCGTACAAGCCAAAGCGGTGGTTCATACCACCACCAATGCTGACCGCTTCTTTTTGCAGAAATCGGTTGAGCGGACTGGTTTTTCGGGTATCGAGGATGCGGCATCCGGTGCCTTCAAGCTGCTGCATCACTTTCTGGGTGGCAGTAGCGATGCCGCTCATATGCTGCATGATGTTCAGGCTTAAGCGCTCAACGGCCAGGATACTCCGCGCAGGCCCGCTAAGTTCAAAAGCTACTTCTCCAGGCCTTACCCAGTCGCCATCGTTGAGTAGTGGGTTAAAGTTTAGCTTGGAATCGTAAGTTGCATAAATGGCTTTGGCCATGTTCAAACCGGCCAATACACCTTCGTCTTTAACGAGGAGACGGGCTTTTTCTGTAGCGTTTTGGGGTACGCAGGCCAAACTGCTGTGGTCGCCTCGACCAATATCTTCGGCCAGGGCAAGTTGGATATAGGTGGCTAAGTCCATGCTTATTCAAAACGCAGCTGCTGTATTACATACTGGTCATTTTTTTCGATGATGACCACGCTGGTTCTGAAACTACTGCCGTTTTCCGACTCCATAAGGCCAATTAAATAGCGTCCGCCACGCTCTGAAGCCCCACGGTGCATTACCTTAAAGCTTTTGGGTGGGTGTTTACTGAAAAATGTTTTAAGAATAATTTCAGCTTGAGCCTTGCTGTAAGCGTTTTCGCGCTCCTGAATGGTTAACTCTACGGTCATGTCAAACAGGGCTGATAGCTCCTTCACTTTGGCATCGCGAATCATTTCGGCAATTTCATCTACAATATCGGTTTTCGCCTCAATCTGAGCTGTGCCAACCGAGAAAAAAACAAGCAAACTTAGGGTGAAGAGTAGTTTCATAGTTGAAATTTTCGCCAGTAGTTCATAAATGATGCCAAAGCTACTTGCAAATTTAATTAAGTTTTGGTTGGAAATAACCAATTAGTTGAATGTTGGAAAATAGGCTTGCAGCTACATCAGAAAGAGGAATTGGCTGTACACCTTGCGGATAGGGTTCAATTTAGCGTACAACTTGCATTTGGATCGGTAGCTTTAAAAGTTAGCTCAGCTTGCTCACAAAGGGTTTTGGCGTCTCTTCGGTTCACCCTCTCAAATTCGGTCGGTCGCACTTGTTGGTCTACTGTGCATTCGCAAGTATAGTTTTTGGTACATGAACCTAGACAGGTTACAACTATGAATGTAAATACGATTAACTGAAGCTTTTTCATAATGGTAGGTTTAAAGTATGAAAGTGCTGATAAATGAGCTTTTTTCCAAGTTTTAGCCCGTTTTTAAATATTAAACAGTTACGTTACTTTGCATGCTGTATTGATTTGTTGGAAGAGGCTATTTATACAAGGGTTATCATCTACCCATTAAGGAAGTGCAATAGTCAGCTTCCATGCCAAGCCAAATGGGTATTGTATATTGCTTCCAGGGTCAAAACGATAGCTGGGCTAGAGGTGATTGTGGTATAAGGTTGTAAAAAAATAGCCTTAAGACATTGTCTTAAGGCTATTGAAATTAAGCTAATTGTTTATTTCAGGCTGCAACCTGCATTGGCATCACCAATTAAAGCACCTGCCCCTTTTGCAGTAACGTCAAGCGCGTCACAAGCATTTTGGGCATCGCTTTTCTTTGAGTCATTGATGGGGGTTTCAGTTTTCTGGCCATCTAAGGTGCACTCGCAAACAAAATCTTACTTACAAGAAGTGAAAGCTGTAGCCAAAGAAGCTACGAATAATACGGTAAGCAATTTTTTCATAATGTTTTTAAATTTAGCATTTCGAAAATGCATGATGGATTTCATAAAAACAAATGTTTTGCATGTTTTTTTTTTGAAATGAATGCGATTTACCCCAATTAGCGTAGTACTACTACCGTGTTAATGGTATCTCTGTTGAACGATTAATTATTGGAATTTAATGTACTGCGGTTTAATTGTGCGGTTTGTATTTTAGCGATTTTGAAGTCCTGTTTAATTAAGAACATGGCTGGAACGCTGTTTCCTGCAAGTTCAAGGAAGGCATTTGCTCCCAGCATGCTATAATTTATTTTCGAGATATTGTGATTTTCTCTGAAAGATGCCGCTTCTGAGCTGTCTCCGTTTAGTATAATGAGCATGTTCAATTCAGGCATCGCATCATGTAAATGCGCCAATCTTTGTGCCGCATATTTGCAATGTGAACAACTCATGCTTAGGAAAGCAATGAGTGTTGTTTCCTTACTTAGTTGGTTTAGTTTTGGATTAAAGCTGGAATCAAGAAGGAGCTCTGAAGAAAATGGAATTGGTGTTTCGTAACGTTCAATTTCACCAGGAAATAAATCGTGCGGGGTAATGGTCCCAGCTAGCAAACTTGCTGCTACGATGACAATTTGTACAGGTTTTTGACGGTTTATTGTTGTTTTATGAGGAGGAAGTCTGTCAAGTAGAAACAAGCTTAACCCAATGATGAGGTTTTTAACGAGTGCTTGTATAGGGGTGAAGGCCAGGTTTTCGCCCATACAGCCGCAATTGATATTATTTCCTTTTGCAATTAAAAGGTAAACCAGATATGCACTTAAGACGATGAGAAATGCTGCTGTTAACCTAACTAGCTTTTTTTGCTGTGTAATGATTGCTAAAAAGCTGAATCCGATATAATACTCTAGGGTTAATATAAGCACTCCTAGCCAGGAAGAAATCTGCCAATTTATTCCTGGAATTTCCAGAATTCGTAATTCAAACTGACCAAAGTCGTATGCTTTGGCATAGGCTGAATACAAAAAAGTGGCGCCAAGTAGTATTCTTAGCGCCACCGTTAATCGTTTGGCTTTCGGCCTCATGAAGTATACTTAGCGTTTTACAAGTTCGCAATTGGTAGAAGTTGTGAAACCACCACCATCATTGGAGGTGTTTTTGCCCTCACACTCTTTACGCGCTGATCGGGTAGTTCCATTGACTACCGAGCCAGAAGAGGAGGAGCTTACTACTTCGCCTGAATTGTTAGCAGTGATAGTAGTGGTGCAAATGCAATTGTGGTCTTTGCTGCAGGCTGTGAACATGCTCATAGCGACTACTACAATGGCAATTTTAAATATATGTTTCATAATAGATGGTGGTTTTAGGTTAAGACTTTGCAAAATAATGGAAAAAATAGGGAATAGTTTCAATGCCTTTGAAGTAATTAAATACTCCGTAATGTTCATTGGGTGAATGCAGGGCATCAGAATCAAGACCGAATCCCATTAAAACTGATTTCAGTCTCAGTTCTTTTTCAAACAAGGCTACTATGGGGATACTTCCGCCACCCCGTGTTGGAATGGGTTGCTTGCCAAAGGTAGTTTCCATGGCCTTGGCTGCCGCGCGATAGGCTGCTGAATCGGTAGGGGTTACTACAGGTTCTCCTCCATGATGAGGTTTTACAACTACTTTTACCCCGGCCGGAGCAATGTTTTGGAAGTGTTGTTGGAACAGGTCGGTAATTTCGTGGCTGTTTTGGTCGGGTACCAAGCGCATTGAAATTTTGGCAAATGCCTTAGCGGGTAATACGGTTTTTGAGCCCTCACCGGTATAGCCTCCCCAAATGCCGTTTACGTCGAGGGTGGGTCGAATGCCAGTGCGCTCCAAGGTGTTATAGGTCGCTTCACCCCATACATCACCTATCCCCAAATCGGCTTTAAAAGCTTCCAGATCGAAGGGTGCCTTGTTTAATTCGGCACGTTCGGCAGCAGTAAGTTCAATCACTTTGTCGTAAAACCCGGGTATGGTAATGTGGTTGTTTTCGTCGTGCATGCTGGCTATCATCTTGGCCAGGATGTTAATGGGATTGGCTACCGCTCCGCCGTACACCCCAGAGTGCAGGTCGCGGTTAGGGCCAGTTACTTCAACTTCTACATAGCTTAAACCCCTTAAGCCCACATCGATACTAGGCGTATCATTGGCAATCATGGAGGTGTCACTAATGAGCACTACGTCGGCTTTTAGGCGCTCCTTGTTTGCTTTTACAAAGCTGGCCAGGTTACTAGAACCCACTTCTTCTTCGCCCTCAATCATGAATTTTACATTGCAAGCGAGTTGTTGGGTTTGCATCATCAGCTCGAATGCCTTAATGTGCATGTACATTTGCCCTTTGTCATCGCAAGCGCCACGGGCATAAATTTTCTCGTTTTTGATTACCGGTTCAAAGGGAGGGGAATCCCAAAGTTCGTATGGGTCTGCAGGTTGTACATCGTAGTGCCCGTAAACCAAAACGGTTGGTAGACTGGGATCAATCATTTTTTCACCATAAACGATGGGGTATCCATCGGTGGGACATACTTCAACCTTATCGGCACCCGCCTCTTTGAGCTTTTGTTCTATGAAAGTCGCGGCTTCAAATACATCTTCTTTGAAATCGGGATTGGCAGAAACGGATGGGATACGTAATAACTCGAACAACTCTTCTAAAAAGCGATCCTTGTTCTGTTCAATGTACTGGTTTACACCTTGCATACTTAATGGTTTAAATTTCCTTGTTTTGGAGCAAGCGGTAGATGGTCGACTTGCCTATATCGAGTTTGGCGGCAACGGTGAGTACGTTCCCATCGTGTTTATCGAGATAGTGTCGAATCAATTTATGCTCAAAATCACGTAAAGTTAACTCTTCTTTTAGCCAATCCATAGGCTCACTTTCATTTTGGAAGTGAATATCCTGTGCTGTAATTTCTTCATTGCTCGTCATTACACATCCCAGTTCAACCACCGCCTTTAATTCGCGAATGTTGCCCGGAAAGTGGTAACTGGATAGTTTATCGAGGGCATCTTTGGTGAGTTTGAGGTTGGGGAGGCTGTTGTCTTTTACAAATTCACTTACAAAATGCTTAGACAGTATGGGGATATCGTTTTTTCGCTCTCTCAATGGTGGCAGCTGAATAGGCAGTCCAAGAAAACGGTAGTACAAATCTTCTCTGAAATTACCTTTGGATACCTCTTCTTTTAGATTTTTATTGGTGGCAACTACTACTCTGGGATTGATGCGGATGTTTTCATTTCCCCCTACGCGGTTGAGTTCTTTTTCCTGAATAACGCGCAGGATTTTGGCTTGTAGGGAAATATCCATCTCTGAAATTTCATCTAAAAAAATGGTTCCGCCATTGGCTAGTTCGAATTTGCCGATTTTCCGCGTATTGGCTCCCGTAAAAGCGCCTTTTTCGTGGCCAAAGAGTTCGCTTTCAAGTAATTCACTGGGTATCGCTGCCATATTTACGGCAACAAAAGGGCCTTTACTTCGGTTGGAGTTGTAATGTATCGACTTGGCTACGACTTCTTTTCCTGTACCTGATTCGCCGTAAATACTTACGATAATGTCGGTTTTAATGGCCTTCTCCATGAGCGAGAAGACCTTTTTAATGGCTTCGCTCTGCCCTACAAGGGCATTAGAAAAATCGTAACGTTTACCCAGCTCTTCTTTTAAGACACGGTTTTCGCGCAATATTTGTTGATTGGCAATGATGTTGTTAATGACGTTGATTAACCGGTCTTTGGTTTCATTGTCTTTGGTGATGTAGTCATATGCTCCATTTTTCAGGAGTTTAACAGCGGTGGATACATCGGTTTGTCCTGAGAGCATAATCACGTAAATCTCCGGATCAAAACTTTTGATGTGCTTGAGTATTTCTGCACCTGACATATCTGGCAAAAAATAGTCGAGGGTAATGATATCCGGTCGCTTATGCAGGTTGTTTACACACTCTTTGCCCGAACTAAAGCAATGAACCTCATTGTCCGGATTGAGTTCTACGATATATTTAATCGTTTTTTGGTAGATGGGTTCGTCTTCTACGATGAAGATGCGTGCCATGTGCTTACTGGTTGAATTTCCAAAAATAGGAATTTCGTCTAATGATGCAAGAATTTTCCAAAAATAAAACTGAAAATTCCTAAAAATGGACGTTAAAAATGGCCTAATTACGCCAATTTAGCGATTTTGATACTTACGGTTTCAATCGTAGAAGGATTTCCTAAGATTGGAATTTATTGTTGGGTTGAATGTTTGTTTACGAAGAGCAATGTTGATATAGGTCGGTAGTGGCGAATTGCGTTTTGTTTTACTGACTGAATGTTTTTATTCGTGCAACACCCAGATGGATGTGCCGTATTTAATGCTGAGTGCTTAGTTTGAATCTGGAGTTCGCGATTTTCCGAAAAGCGGAATTGGCGAGCAGTTGTAAACAAAGGATAAGGTAACTGCCCCAAGCGGAGGGTTACATTTCACTAACGCAACAAGGCTAAGATCATGAGTGTATGTAGGATAAAAAATTCATCGCTTAATATTTCGCCGCCATCCAAGCGATACACTATCATGTTGTCTTTACATAAAAGTATACTTGGGTATCCGGCTGGCCTAATCGGTATGGACGAATTGTCAATTGAGTTTTCAAAGCCCGAGTTTATTGATTTTTTTCGAAGGTATGTTTTCGCGAGAGGCTGATTCTCAGTAGCTTTTATTGGTGGAGGATATTCCCGCAGCTGCGGGAAACCGATGATTCCTGAGTCGGTTAAGGCCTGTCGGAACGCTCTAGCCTCCCGATAATTATCGGGATGAGTACATCCAACATTAAAAAACTTAAAAAGCTACCGAAGTAGCTTTTATTGGTGGAGGATATTCCCGCAGCTGCGGGAAACCGATGATTCCTGAGTCGGTTAAGGCCTGTCGGAACGCTCTAGCCTCCCGATAATTATCGGGATGAGTGCATCCAACATTAAAAAACTTAAAAAGCTACCGAAGTAGCTTTTATTGGTGGAGGATATCGGAGTCGAACCGATGACCTCTTGCATGCCATGCAAGCGCTCTAGCCAGCTGAGCTAATCCCCCCTTGCCATCACCCGGCTTGGTGAATGGGAGTGCAAATATGAAAAAAGGGTTTCAAATCACAAAGACTTTAAAAAATTTGTTATCAAGTCTGCCGCTTTTTTACTGGCACCTGTACTGCCGATTTTAGTTTTGAGTTCATCATAACCGGCAATGATTTCGGCTCTGTAGGACTCCTGATGCAAAACCCGGTCTAATTCGGGCGATATTGCCCGAGCATTGCAGTCTGATTGGAGAAATTCTTTAACCAAAAGCCGATTAAGAATTAGGTTTACCATGCTAACATATTTTACCTTGGCCATTAACTTGCCAATCATAAATGATAGTGCGGTTCCTTTGTACACCACTACTTGTGGGCAACCAATGAGTGCAGTTTCGAGTGTTGCTGTTCCGGAAGCGACCAAGGCTGCGTGGGCATTTTTCAGCAAATCATAAGTTTGTCCGAATACGATTTTAACATCATGTCCTTCTATGATTTTTTGATAGGTGCTGATTTCGCGGGAGGGTGCTGCTGCCAATACGATCTGATATTCCGGGAAATTGAGGGCTGACTTCAAGATTTCGGGCAAGATATACGCTATTTCTTGGAGTCTACTTCCTGGTAATAGCGCAATGATGGGCTTATCCGTAAGTTGATTCTTTTCCCTAAAATCGATAGCAAATGGGTATTGGGCTAATTGGTCAAGCAAGGGGTTACCTACATAATGGGCTTCAACTCCATGATGTTTGTACCAATCCTGTTCAAAGGGAATAATACAAAGCATTAAATCGACATGTGCTTTAATTTGTTTTACCCGTCCTGCCTTCCATGCCCACACTTGTGGTGAAATATAATATACAATGGGGATGCCATGTTTTTTGATTTTTGGCAACATTCTTAAATTAAAGCCCGGATAGTCGATCAGGATTACCAAATCGGGTTGGAATTCTAATATGGCTGCTTCACATTGCTTGAATAGTCTAAATATTTTTCGGAGGTTTGCTAGCACTTGCGTGAATCCAATGAAGGCGATGCCCCGATAATGTAAGTCGAGTTGCATTCCAGCCTTTTCCATTAAATCGCCACCCCAGCCTTTAAAAACGGCTTCAGGATATTGATTTTTGAGTTCCTGAATCAATTTTGCGCCGTGCAAATCGCCTGAAGCTTCACCCGCAAGAAGATAGATTTTCATGTGCCGAATTTTAACCAGATAATTATGATGCCAAGAAACAAGGTGGCTATAATAACACCTCGGGCTTTAGGGTAGTTGTTCCGCTGCATAAATAGCCAAAAGGCAGCCAGGTTGGCCAGTGCGCTTAAACTTAGGATTGGCGCTAACAGCCGAGCATTGTATTGTGTTTTGAGGAAAGCCATAAGGCCGCTTTCGCCTGCTTTCCATACATAAAACAGCATGAGTATGGCAAGGGGGCCGAGCAATCCAACGACAAAACCGGACAGGATGGGCTTAAATCTGGTATTCAAAATTCCATTTGTTTAGGTACGGAATGGCATGGTGTGCCGTAAGATCAAATTGTACAGGTACTAAGCTGGCATAGTTGTTTGCCAAGGCCCACTCGTCGGTGTCGGTGCTGTTTTCGAGCAATAGGAACTCGCCCACCATCCAATAGTACTTTTTACGATGCGGGTCGGTACGTTCTTCAAAATTTTCGCTCCATTTGGCTGCGGCTTGCCGGCAGACTTTCACGCCTTTAAACTCCTCTTTTTTAATCTTGGGGATATTTACGTTCAGCAAAGTACCCGGCATGAGGCCGTTTTTGAGGATTTGTGCGGCAACATCCCGTGCAATGGATGCTGCCAAGCTAAAATCGGCATCGTGTGCGTAATCGCATAATGAAAATCCCACACTCGGAATGCCTTCAATGGCGCCTTCTACCGCAGCCGACATGGTGCCGGAATAAATCACGTTTACGGAGCTATTGGAGCCGTGGTTGATGCCAGATACCAGCAAATCGGGTTTTTTGTGCAGAATTTTATCTACGGCAAGCTTTACGCAATCTACAGGGGTTCCCGTGGTTTCGAATGCTTTGTGCTTGCCAAAAAGTTCGTCTTTCTGGTTGATGCGCAAGGGTTCGCCAATGGTAACCGCATGGCCCATGCCCGATTGTGGGCGGTCGGGGGCCACCACAATGATATCGCCTAATACTTCTACAGCTTCTATGAGTGCCCGTATGCCGGGGGCATGAATGCCGTCGTCGTTACAAACTAAAATGAGGGGTCGTGCCACAATGATTTTTTTACAAAGCTACGCTTTCCATTTTTTGCCCGTATGCTGCTCGTAGCGTTTTCGGAAACGTTTAATATGAACTTCATCTTCAACGGGTATTTGATGGGTTAAATATTCGGCGAATTGTTTGGCAAAATAGGGGGCTATCATTACGCCTTTAGTACCTAATCCGTTAAAAATGCCCAGTCGTTCGTTTTCGGGATGGAATCCGAGCAAGGGCCTTCGGTCGGCTACCGTGGGTCTGATGCCAGCAAGATGGTCGATCAGCTCATAAGGTCCGCTGTAGGCTGATTCGAATTTTTCGAGTAAGTTTCGTTTCCCGCTTTCGGTGGGTTGATCCGACAACTGCTCCCATTCGTAAGTAGCGCCGAGTCGGTAACGATCGTCTCCCAGCGGTAAGATAAAAAAGCCGGCATTATAAATTTGCTCGAGCTTGAGGTTGGGGATGCGTAAAGTGAGCACATCGCCTTGTGCGGGCTTCAGGGGAAGCCAGTTGAACCAGCTGTCGAAGCGCTCAAATTGACCCCGGCAAAAAATGACTTTGGAGCAGCGTATTCCTTGCCATTGCAGCTGATGTTCTTCCAGTTGAAGGTCCTTGGCATTGAAGTTCGAATACAACATGCTGCCATCCTTTTTCCAAAGTTCGTGTTCGGCGTTGAGGTAGGTGTTTATGTTCAACCAACCGGCCCCGTTTACCAAGCCATAGCCCTGCTTTTGAAGCAAAGCTACGGGCCAGCTATCGATCCTACTCGCTGAAATGTAGGCCGCATAGTCGGGTTCCAGCAGCCTTTCTTCCCACCGAAGTGCAGCAGCAGCATCGGGAAATGCCCGCAGGATATTCAGCGATTTACAAAGCTCAATGCCATGAATTGCAGCAACCTCCCCATAAAATTGCAGGGCTACGGGTAGGAGCTCATCCACCCGCCACGATTTGAGTAAAAGTCGGAAGGTAAGCGGGTTCCACATGCCCGATGCCACAGAGCTGGCCTGCCCGGCTTTTTCGGAGGCAACAAGCAAACAGCTATTGCCCAGTTGTTCAAGCGCGCGTTTCAAGCTGCTGCCTGCCAGGCCATGGCCTACAATGATGTAGTCGATACTTTTTCTTAAATCAGCCATAAACAAAGTGCAAAGATGGTGAAGCCGGCGGCCATCAGGATCAAAGTATAGGGTAATATTTTACGGGCCGATAAGCCAGTGATGGCCAACAGGGGCAAAGCCCAAAAAGGTTGCATCATATTGGTGAGTTGGTCGCCATAGGCCAGGGCCATGATGGCTTTGGGGATGCTGATTTGCAATTCTTGCGCACAGGCCACAATGAGTGGGCCTTGCACAATCCACTGCCCGCCACCACTGGGCACAAAAATGTTCACCAGTCCGGCGCTGAACAGCGTGATGATGGGAAAGCTATCGGGACTGGCAATAAGCAGCATTTGTTGGGTAAGTAAGCCCATCAAGCCACTGTATTTTACCAAACCCATGATGCCGGCATATAAAGGAAATTGCAGCATGATACCTGTACCATCGGTGATGGCCTGGTTTACGGCACTTACAAATTTGGAAATGCTGCCATGCGCCATGAGGCAGCTGCCAAACAGCAGGAAGTTGATGTAGTTGAGGTTTAGGATTTGCAGCATGCCCAGGTTTTCGCGAAAGGGCTTGGCCAAGGCAAACAGTACCATAAGCAAGCCAAAGCTTGTGCCCAGCCAGCGGTTGCGATCGGCAGCTCCGGCATCGGCTGCGGATTCGGTGGCTGGTTGCTTCTGACCAGACAATTGATGAACCATTCCAGGCTTACGTGCAGCAAGTTGACCTAACAGCAAGGGCAACAGCAACAAGCTCAGGGCAACCACGCTGAGGTTGAGTTGAGAGAATATGGTGTGGGTAACCGGAATTATGCCTATTTCTGCTACGAGAAAATGTTCGGGTTCGGCTACCTTCAAAGGTGCTGAACCGCTGAATCCGGCATGCCAAAGGAGCATACAGCTGTAAGCTGCGGCACCCAGTAAGGGGTAATTGATGGGCATGTTTCTTTGAGCGGCAGCTTCGGCCATGTGTCGCGCCAGAATGGCAGAAAATACCAGGCCTAAGCCCCAATTGAGCAGCCCTGTAAGCAGGCTTATGAAGCAAAGCAAAACCACAGCTTGGGTGCCATTTTGGGGGATGGTGCTGATGTGGTTGATGATGCGCTTGGCCGGTTTGGAAAGCGCCAGTGCATGCCCAAGAATCAAGATGAGCATCATTTGCATGCTGAAATCGAGCAATTCCCAAAAGCCCTTTTCCCAAAAGCCGAGCAGCTCGATGCCATAGCCAAGCCAGGCGCTATCCGCAGTCCGTGTGAGTCCCAGGGCGGCAAGCCAAGCCAACAGGCTCAAGCCAATGGCCAATACAAAAGGCGAAGGCAAGCTGATTTTTTGGCTAGGTTGTGCTTCCTTGTTACGCATGTTCCTCAAAGCTGTTTGGCTAAAATACCGAACTTATCCGAGATGGTTCGGAATTCAAGCGTTTTCAGCATTCAGAAACAACCATTCAGCAGCATTGTTAAGGGCTTTGTTTGTCATTTTCAATTTTTAGTCATTTCTTCAAGAGATTCAATTGCATGTAAATAAATTAAATATGAAAAAGTTTGTCAGTTTGTGTTTTGCCTTGGTGTTTGCTCTAGGTGTCGATGCACAGGATTTTACCACGCTGCTGAATCCAAACAGTGGTGCCAATTTTGTGCCGTTCAGTTTTACAACGACCCGAAAAATCCGAACGATTTATCGGCCAGGTGATTTTTTAATCACACCGAACAGCGGCCAAATCACCACCATTTACTTGGCCAGTGCGAGTGGTTCGGGTGGAGGCACCTGGTCTGATTTCAGGATTTCAATCGGGCAAACTACTGACACGGTGCTGAATTCTACCAGCTTTACACCCGGGCTTACTTTGTGCCTGCAGGCCCCTAGCTTTACCATCCCCAGTGTAGGTACGGCAAATCCGTACATACCATTTCCGCTTACTACGTCTTTTGTGTACGATGCCAGCCAGAGCTTGATTGTGGAAATTAGCTACGATGAACGGACCAGTGGCTCTGGTTTTACTGTGCGATCGAACACCTTAACCGGACGTGATATCGTCTTAAGCGGATCGACCCAAGGGGCAACCTCAGGTACTTTAGGGGCAGCCCAGCGTACGTTAGGCATCGATGTGCAAAGCCTGGCGGGCACTGATTTGGCCATGACCGCTTTTACCAGTCCGCAACCACCTTTTACCCCGGGTGCACCAGCAGTTGTTGGGGTGAGCTTCCAAAATGTTGCTACCAACACCATTAACTTAGCTACCTTGAATTACCAAGTAGGCAACGGTCCTGTGGTAACCGAGACCTTCAGCGGCTCAGTGGCTTCCTTGCAATCGGGAAATTTTAATTTCATTACGCCGGCTACAATACCAACCACCGGCGACAGCATACTGCGCGTGTGGGTTTCGGATGTAAATGGCTCAGGCGACGCTAATCAGGCCAACGACACCATTGAACAATTGTTGTGTTTGCCCTTAGCCGCGGGCAGTTATCAGATTGGAGGCCCTACGCCTGATTTTGTAGATTTAGGTGCTTTTCGTGAAAGGCTGGAATGTTCGGGCATAGGTGGTGCCGTGGTAGCCCAATTAGCGCCTGGCATTTATCAAGGACCTTTCCGATTTAACAACATCTCGGGTACGGCAGCAGGCAATACCATCACCTTTGTTTCGCTATCGGGACAAGCTGAGGATGTGAAGTTTTATCCGCCAGCAGGAAACGAAGAGGCCTTATCGTTTGTGGGCACACAAAATGTGGCACTTAGCGGCTTAACCTTTGTGCGTACAAGTGCGGTAACAGCCCCGGCACCGCTATTGGTGGTGAATAATGCCAGCAATATTAGTTTTCTTGGTCTTGTGTTTCTCGACAGCAGCCTGACTTCCAGCATCAACAACATCGGCTTGCTGATTGACGGCGGTGCCAGCAATATTGTCACCAATTCTACTTTTTCGGGATTTGGAGAGCCGGTAAAACTCAACGGCAGTGGGGGTGGACTTGGCAGCTCGAACAGTGTCATAGCCAACACTTTTAATAAATATACGGCAAACGCCATCAGTGCCACTTTTCAGGAGCAATTGCTGGTAGAAGGCAATTTGATTCGCAATTATGTGGGGGCTACCAATGCCGGAGCGGGAATTTTACTCAATGGATTAACCAATGCCAATGTCAGTGCGAACAGGATTGGTGGCTTTTTAGGACGCTCTGGCATAGAGGCCAATAATATGAACATCGGTACTTTGAGCGAGTTGAACATAATTGCGAACAATGAAATAAGTGGCAGAACCCAAACAGCAAATGGTGCAACAGGCATCACCCGGGGTATTTGGCTCACAGGTAATATAGCCAATGGAAGAGATGGGGTTGCCTTATTGCACAATACAGTTTCATTTGTGCCTTTGGGAAGCAATACGGCTGCAACGCAAGGCTTGTTGGTAGTAGATGGTGGCACAGGTACAACGCAGCCTTTCGATAGCCTGGTTATTTTGAATAACATTTTCGCTGAAGGCATCGCAACGTCCCAAAGTCCTGCCAATTTTGGATTGGTGGTCTTCAGCAATGCAGCTACTGCCGATTCGGCGGTTATTGGCTACAATAATTATTATCGGCCACTCGAGAACCTGCTGGCACCACAGTTTAGGGTATTGAACCCGAGTCCGGCTACTGCTTATAATATTTACAACGAATGGCGCCTCGATTATCCACAAGATTCGGCATCGGTGAGTGTTAGGCCATTTTTTGTGGCCGATTCGTTGCTCATTCCGGTGAGTATTGCCTTCGATAACCTTGGGCTTCCTTTGGCTAGCGTAACCACCGACCTTACTGGTCAGCCACGAGATCCGGTGACCCCCGATATGGGCGCTTATGAATTTACAGGCCAGGTTATCTCCCAGTTTATATTTACGCCTTTGCCCAATACCACAGATACCAGCGACCGTCAGGTGGTAGTTAGTATCAACGATAGTGTGGGCATTGTAACTGGTGCGAATGGCCCCCGGATATACTATCGTAAACTGGGTCAATCAGCTTTTGTAGTCGATACACTTCCAGCCTTAGTTGGCGGCAATACCTACGAATTTGTAATCAGCAGCATGGCCTTGGGAGGTGTAACACCAGGCGATGAGATTGAGTATTATTTTGCGGTACTCAACAACACAGGCACGGTTACAACCTTGCCAATAGGTGGTGGCGGAACGGGGCCAATTGGCAATATTCCCCCTCAGGCCTTGTTCAGTTACGAAATTACCCCCAGCGCTCAGGGTACTTATCGTGTGGGGGTGGGTGGCGATTTTGCAACCATTACCGAAGCGGTACAATTTGCCAATACATCGCAGTTTACAGGCAATGCCACCTTCGTGCTGATTGATAATTTGTACAGTACCAACGAAACTTTCCCGATTGTATTTACGGGAAATGCTTCACGAAACGACAGTGTACGGGCCATTTTCAGGCCAGATAGTGGGGTAGTAGCTACCATCAGCGGATCGCTAAGCGCCACTACACCCAGTTTGTTTTTGTTTGAAGATGCCAACCACATCAGCCTGATGGGCAATTGGGAAGGCGACAGTAGCAGGAACCTCACCATCACCACCACTTCAACCAATACCAATACAGCCCTCATTCGTTTGATTGGCAATCAAAATGCAGGCTCAGATCATTTGGAATTCAGTCATTTACACCTGCTTGCTGCCGCCCCTGAGGTGAATTTACAATATGGTATTTTTGTTGGAGGAGGTGCCATAAGTGCTACCAGTGAAGGCGAGCACAAGCATGTACATATTTTACACAACCAAATTGAGCGTATCTGGCAGGCCATTTACATTCGGGGAATCGGAAGTCGTCCGGCTTACGGCAGTATGATTATTGGCAACCAGCTGGGTAGCGATTTGCTATCGCACAAATTAGCCGCACGGGGTGTACAGGTTCACAATACCGATTCAACGCTCATCAGCCAAAATCGCATGCGTAACATCATCAGCGGTTTGGCCGTACAGAAGTCGGGGGTAGAAAGCAGCGGCAGTCAGCGCTTGCTGGTTATCAGTCGAAACGATATTCGCGAAGTAGCGCATACTACTTTTTCGGGTATAGGTCAGGGTTCATACGGTATTTTCCTGAATGGCGGTAATAATGTTGAAATCACGAACAACGTTATAGCCGGCATGCGTGGTGGTAATGTGGGCAACGCCAGTTATACGGTGGCTTGCGGCATTCGGATTCAGGCGGGAACCGGCCACCGACTGTACTACAACACCATTCACCTGTTTGGTGAATACGATCAGCCTGCCACTGGTGGGTCTTCGGCTGCAGCATTGGCCATTACCAACACGGCGGTGAATAATTTGGATGTGCGCAACAATATTTTCTCGAATCAACTGAGCAGTGTAAGTACGTCTACAGGCATTTATTTTGCGGCCATTTGGTTAGCGCAGAATTACAATTTTGCTACTTCGACTTTTGATCACAATGCTTATGCGGTACGTAATAACAGCCAGAATTTGGTGGCACGATTCGGGAATTTTGCCGGCCAGTTGTATTTGCAGGAGTTACCCGATTTTCTGGCGGTGGTTCAAAGCAGCAACCCTACCAACGATTTAAATTCAATTCCGGTGCAGGGCAAGGTACCAGCGCCATTTATCAGCGATACAGTACTGGTAATCGATACCACCATTGCTACGCCTTATGAATCTGCCGGGGTGGTGATTGCTGGTTTAGGTGTGCCGAATATCGACTTCTTTGGACTGGCGCGTCCTGCCTTTGGTGGTAATGCACCTGATTTAGGCGCCATCGAATTTGCCGGTTTGGAAGCAGGTGATGAGTTGGCTCCGGCGCTAACATTCCCCCTTCTTAACCCCAACTTCAATGCGTGTAGCCCTACTGCCCGTCAGTTTAGTTTGATACTTGAAGACGAAACAGGTGTAGAAACGGCCAATTTGTTGTACCGGGTGAATAATGGTACTCTGCAGACTGTAGCCATGACCCTCGACACGGGTACAGTGTTGAATGGCCGCTGGATAGCGAATATCCCGGCTGCTGGTGCTGGTGATGCGGTACATATGTATTTTGTGGGTGCCGATTCAGTAGGCAATACCACCGATAGCCTGCGTTTGGGTACCTTCCGCGATGCTTATTTAAGCATTCCGACTCAAAACGATACCACCATGAATGGCCTCGCGCAACTGGGAAGAACAGCTCTGGGCAATGCCGGAGGCCTGAAACTGACAGAGGTGTTTTACAACCGACTGTTGACAGGTGCACAACCAAGCTATCCTACCGGATTCCCAACCGGAAGTTCGCAAGTGGCCATAGAAATTACCAATACCAGTCCGCAAGTACAGCAACTGGGCGGCATTCATCTGAAGGTGGAAGGTTTTTACAGCCAGGATTTTGCTTTACCGGCCATCAGCCTCGACAGCGGAGAGGTAGCCGTTATCGTAGCCGGATCGACCACTAACCAAACCGCCAACCGCATCTTTGGTTGGGGAACAGCGGGTGGGGCTTCGCCATTCAACAGCTCGAATGTAGTAGGTATTTGGCTAGAGGCAGCGGGAACTGCCGAGGTGATTGACGCTGTGAGCATCAACGGACATGGCTTTTCTCAGGCAAGTGGGGTGAATAGTTTTGAATTTAGCGGAAGTGTTACGGCAGCTAACCGTGCAAGTATTCAGCGACTGACCAATGCTGCGAATAATGCTGCGGCTTGGGTGGCTTCTGATGCCAATTTTGTTTCGACCATTGGTCATGTAAACCCCACCTTGCAGATTGATCCGGGCTTTTACAGCTGGCGATTGGCCAGTACAGCCGCCCTGCTGGCGAGCGGACCTGTAGCCAATTTTTCGCCTGTGGTTTCAGGTGCGTATATCCTGAGCTATACCGATAGCATTTGTAGCGTGAGCGATACCTTTAACATTACGGTTCTAGCACCTGATTTGGCCATTACGGCATTTATTAACCCTACTGCCAATATGGTGGTGCGCGAAGCGGTTGAAATACGTGTGCGCGTGAAAAACGTTGGAACTTCGACCGTGCAAGAGTCGGTGAATTTCCGTTACAGCGTAAACAACACCTTGCCTACCAATCCGATTACTGTAGCCTTGAACCTCGATCCGGGTGATAGCACGGAGGTGAGCATAACGCCAAACTGGATACCCGGCCCGGCTGGAAATTACAACATTTGTGCTTTCTTGGGCCCATTGGCTGCCGATCCAAACCGTGCGAACGATTCACTTTGTGTAACCATAAGCTCTGCTGTATCGGTTGATGAAGGCGCACTCGACGGGCTTGTGCTTTATCCGAATCCGGCCAATGAGCAATTGCGTATAGATGGCTTACCCGAAAGGGCAGTTGTGGTGATTAGCAATGCGCTCGGGCAGGAAGTGTTCCGCACGCAACTGTCATCGGGTGAATCGCACTTACAATTGCAAATTGGTCAATGGCCTAAGGGCATGTACCAAGCGCACATCCAGCACAATTCGGCCTTAAGGGTCAGAAAGTTTGTAATCAGCAGGTAAACATAAGGCCCCGGAAACGGGGCCTTGTTTTTTAGTCCATATCGTAAATCTTCGATGAGATGAGGGTCCAGCCACCATCGAGACTTCGCTTAAATTTAAGGTGAATGAGGTAGTCGGTTTTGCGCTCATCGCCCACATGTCGGCTTTGAAGCCGGATGTCGAGTTGCTGGTTTTTAGCTTTGAGCTCGGTGAACTCAAGCCAATGCCGCACCCGGTACCAAAATATTTCCTCAGGATAAAAGCTGTACAGGCTAAGTGTATCCGGGTTGGGGCGCTTAAAGGAATCCCATTCGAGTTTAGCATCGGGAATAAGGAATATGCCATTGCGGCCCAGGCTGTCGGTGGTAGCGATTTTGTTGCTAAAGTCGGCTTGGATAAGGATTTCTTGTAATTGTGAAAAATTTAAACGCACAATTTCCTGAGTTGATGCCGGTTGTGCCTCTAGTTGGATAACAAGCGGGCACAAGCAAAGGGCTAACAACAAAAATCGACGTATTCGGCGGAATATAGCCTTAATGCTCACAGGATTAGCATGCTTATGATGCAATATTAAGCAAGTGATTTGATAAATACAGCATCAAATCGGTACCAGGCATAGGGTAAATCTTCAGGTTCTGCAAAAATTTGCACGTTTAAACCGAGCCATTCTGCCATTTTTTCAAACTCTTGGGGTTGCCAGAATTTACCCATGGGCTCCTTGCCCTTGAAGCGTTGGTAATAATAACGCAGTTTTTTAATGGGGCTGTTGTAGTATAGGTGCCATTTTCGGGCATCGGGGGTATCACCAATAAAAATACGCCCACCGGGTTCTAAAAGGCTGTTCATTTCACTTAACACCCTAAGCCCTTTTTCGTAACTATCGAAATATTGAAAGGAAAAATAGAGGTTGATTTTGTTAAAACTTTGTCCTAAACCGCTCAATTGCATGGCATCGGCGCGCACAAAATACAGTCTTTCGGATTCATACAAGCGGGCTTTTGCTATGAGTTGTTGAGAGAAGTCGACACCTAAACAATGGTACACCTTTGGGGCAAGTAAATTGCTTAGGCTCCCATTACCACAGCAAACATCTAAGAGACGGTCAGTGGGCTGAAGCTCGAGTTGTATGCTGATGTGATTGGCGATGCGCTGGTCAAGTTCTTCCCTTTTGCGATTTCCACTGTTGATGCGACCAACCTGTTGGTTTTGCTGCAGCTGCCCAGCTTGCTTGTCCCAAAATGCTTCCCAATTCATAGTCAATGATACTAAAAAACCCGGATGCGTTGGGCAACCGGGTTTTTAGTTGGAAGTTATTTTATTAAAAGCGCTCGAGTCCGCTGAAGAAGAAGTTCCCTTCGATGGCTGCGTTTTCATCGCTGTCGCTGCCGTGCACGGCATTTTCACCGATGCTAGTGGCGTAAAGCTTGCGAACGGTACCTGCTGCAGCTTCGGCAGGGTTGGTAGCGCCGATCAAGGTGCGGAAATCTGCTACTGCGTTATCTTTTTCCAAAATGGCAGCAACGATAGAACCTGAACTCATGAAGTCGACCAACTCGCCGTAAAACGGGCGGGCAGCATGTACTTCATAAAATTTGCCAGCCTGCTCTTTGCTCAGCTTGGTGTATTTCATGGCCACAATGCGGAAACCAGCATTGTTAATCATGGCTAAAATGTTGCCAATGTTGCCAGCGCGCACGGCGTCAGGCTTAATCATCGTAAAAGTGTACTTACCAGACATTTGTATGTTCGAATTTGGGTGCAAAGATAGGGTTTTGTTTTGTGAAAAATGCCAAATCTTCCAGACTTTGGTTAAGCTTTGGTTAAACTTAAAAGGCCTATTGATTGGGCAAGTTTAGGGCTGTTTGTTATTTTATATGGACGTAATACTGAGTTAACCATGAGATAAAGCAGGACGCAGTGCTTTGTAAGTTATGAGAAATATGTGGCTAATGCTCTTGCTTATTGGCTTTCATGTCAATACTGCAGCAGCGCAGCTAGTTTTCCCTTTATCTGATAGCACCAAAAATGAAGTTGGCAGTCTGGTGCAACGTTCGCCTGCCTTGGCTTTTTCCTTGGCCAACGACGTATTGTTGTTTAGCGACTCCAGCGATTTCCCCGCTGACCATGCCTGGGCCCATGATGTATTGGGCGAAGTTTTGTTTTATCGCTCGGCCTACGAACAATCTTTGATGCATTTGCTCACTTCCCACACCATTTGGGAGGAGTTGTTCAACAAATTGGCAACGGCCAAGAGTTTATTGCTTTTGGGGAAGGTATATTATTACACCCAACAAACAGAGCTGGCACAAGAGACTTTTGAAGAAGCGCTGGATTTGTACAAAACAGAAGGCCATCAGATTGGGATTGGCAATGCGTTGGCCTCCTTGGGGCATTTAGCCGAAAAACGTGCTGCCTACGATACGGCCATCCTGCTGCAGCAACAGGCCTTAAACTACTTTATCGCAGAGGCCTATGAAGAAGGGCAAGCCGATGTATACGAGCATCTGGGAAGTATTTATGAGGATCTGAATGCTTTTGACAAGGCTGAGCAGTTTTTTAGCAAGGCCCTGGCCTTGAATAATGCCAATCAGAATCTCCTGAAAACCATCATCAATTTGAACAATATTGGGGATGTATATCGCAAGACTGGCCAATTTGAGCAGGCAGAACAATACAGTTTACACGCTTTGGCTTTGGCCGATTCGCTCGGACAAACCTATCAGGTGCAAAGCGCCTTGAAGGATTTGGCCAAATTGTGGTTTGACAAAGGCGATTACCAAAAGGCCTACGCTTACCTCGATTCTCACCGGGTGGTGTACAGTAGGTTGTATAATGAGGAAAGCAGTTTGCAAACCAGCTTGATGAAAACCTTGTTCGAAACGCGCAAAAAGGATAACCGAATCGCACAATTAGTGGCTTTACGCCGGCAGAACAAAATCGTCATCATCCTTACCATTTGCTCGGCCATTCTTTTATTTCTAAGCACCTACCTGGTATTAAACCGAAAGCAGATCAAACTTCAGAAAAACAACAAACTGTTGTCGCAGCAGCGAGAATTGGAGGAGCAGCAAAAAAGACTTGCCTTGGCGGAGCTCGAAAATACCAAGTTAAACGAGGTGCAGCTCAACTCAGCCCTCAAAATTAATAAGTTGCACGAGGAACTGATGAATAAAGAGTTGGAGTTGCGGTCCCGCGAACTCACTTCCCACACTTTACAAATCATTCGAAAAAACCGCTTGCTTGGGGAATTGCGTGACAAACTCAACCGGCTTTCGAAATCGCCCGCGCAAGAACAGAAGCTCATTGTGCGGGAACTTGGAAAGAAGATAGACCTTAGTCTAGTACAGGAAAAAGAGTGGACCTCTTTTAATAAATCCTTCGAAGAAGTGCATCAGGGATTTTACCAGCAATTGCACCAGCTTCACAACGACCTCACTGCGGCTGAAATTCGCTTATGTGCACTCATCAGGTTAAACATGAGCTCTAGAGACATCGCTACCATTTTGGGCATTTCGGCAGAGAGCTTGCGTGTTTCGAGGTACCGACTCAAAAAGAAACTGGGTTTGGAAGCCGATGATAAGTTAACGACTTACATACACGGAATAGAAGGGTGATTTCTGGTTTAATGTACTGATAAATAGCTATTTGATTTTTTAATGTTGCCGAATTGTATACGTTTTTTTTTGCCCTTGTTCACGTTAAGTAGCCGCTTGGGTAACCTTGGATTAATACTTCAACTCGAATATTGCCGGTAATCTAAATTCAATCAAATGAAAAAATCATTACTTCTTTTCGGCGCTGTGATCCTCTTAAGTGCCGTAAGTCATGCGCAGCCTTGTACCGGCACCGACACCCTGGTGAGCACACCGGTAGTATTAACTGCTCCGGCCTCTTTTGTAACCGATGACGCAGACTTTGTGGCCTTTAATCCTGATAATGCAGACGAAGCCTGGGTAACAGGCAAGGCTGGTATGTTGGTGAAAATTACGGCTAACAATGGCGTGTGGTCTGCAACCCAGCAGTCAACCAGCTTTTCAAGCATTAGCACTCGCCGCTTTAGATACTTGCAATTTGTGTCGAACAACGACTGGAGATTGGTAGGAGATGGAGCCAGCGGCACCGACTCAGCCATCGTATTTCAATCAACGAACCAGGGTACAACTTGGTCGATTTTTACGAAGGTTCCTACACAAGAGGTATACTTTGTAAAAGCCCACCCTACCAATGCCAACTGGATGATTGCTGGTTCACGTGCAGGCATCTGGGTTTCTAGAGACAATGGCAGCACTTGGGTGCAACAAAGCCCGGTACCTGGTCAGCGCTACTATGGTGTAGACATCAACACCACAACGGGTCGTGTGACGGTTGTTCGTCGTGCTGGCGTGGTATTGAGCACAGTAGTAACTGATTTTAGTGCTACTGGTCAGGATAACCTAACCTGGACCAATGAAATCACAGAAACCACTTCATTTACCGTCGATGGAAGTCCAGTGGTATTTGGTGGTAGCAAAGTAAATTTGGTTATTTCTACCAACAACCAAGCCACGCGCTGGGTAGTTGCCGACAATCCTGATGGTGCCGCGCTCCTCAGATCTAGCGCTACAGGTACTTGGGAAGTAGTAACGATCACGGGCTATGACTATAACAATCATGGAGAACTCCGTTGGATTGCTTCTTGGAGCGACGATGTAATCATGGTGGTGGACAATGCAGGAGGTATGTTTTATACAACCAACGCTACTGCTGGAAGTCCTACCTGGAGCTTCATGCAAGCCAACGGACCAAGTCCGATCAATTTCGACTACAGCCTCAATGCCGTTGCAGTGGTACCGAACAGCAATCCTCCTTCCATCATGGTGGCTGGCGGTGTAGCCGATCCTACCATCAATTTGTTCCCAATCATCAACCACATTACTTGCAGCAATTTGGCTAGCTCTGTAGCAAATCTGAGCAAACAAAGCTTGGCCATGTACCCCAATCCTGTAGAAAACCAATTGATACTTTCACAAGAGCAAGCCGGAAAAGTGACTGTGCGCAACCTGTTAGGTGCAGTGGTGCTTACTGCTCAGAAAGAAGCTGGTGTTCAAAGCATTGCCATGCAGCAATTGCCAGCGGGCATGTATGTAGTAGAGTTGCAGACTGCGAATCAGCATTTTTCAGGTCGCATCGTTAAAAAATAAGGTCTTGAAATCAAGCATGCGATTTTCCTTCTCCGTTGCGGTATTAGCCATGTTGCTTCCGATTTTCAGCCAGGCGGCTGAAATCAGTGGGCGCGTAGTAGATGCACGCAGCGGAGAACCCCTCGCGGGGGCCAGTGTGGTCTTGGTAGAACTCAACAAAGGTGCCGTTACCGATCTTAAAGGTAATTTTAAGATGGCAGACGTTTCTTTAGGTGACCATACCCTAGGAGTTCATTATCTCGGCTACATTGCTTCTTCACAGCGTGTGGTAATTTTATCGGCCGACCAAAAGTTAAACGTGAATTTGCGTTTGCAGCCTCAAATCACACAATTGCAAGAATTGGAGGTGATTGGTCAGTTTCAAAAAGAAAGTGATGCCGCAGCACTCGATCGGGAGCAGCGGGCCGACAACATTGTGAATGTGGTATCGGCCAGAACCATTGAACTGTCACCCGACATCACCGTAGCGAACGTATCGCAGCGTGTTTCTGGGGTTTCGTTGGAGCGAAGCAGTCAGGGCGATGGTCGTTACGCCATCATCCGGGGCATGGAGCAACGCTACAACAACACGCTCATCAACAACGTCAAAATACCAAGTCCCGACGCCAAAACCCGCTTTATTCCCCTTGACATCATCCCGGCAGAATTGCTACTGCGTATGGAGGTAACCAAGGCACTTACCCCCGATATGGAGGGAGATGCCATTGGTGGCACCTTGAACCTGATCATGCGGGACGCACCCGACAGCATGTTTGTGGCGGCCAATGTAGCCACTGGTTACAACCAATTTTTAGTGAACAATCCTTACCAGCGTTGGGACAAACGCCAGGCCCAAAGTGACCCGGCCAAGGAATATGGTTTGGATCAAATACCACCCCCTCAAGCCTTCAATTACAATGTATTGCGATTTGAGCCCACCCAGGCGCCGCTCAATGGGCTATATGGACTAACTTACGGCAATCGCATTATGAAAGGCAAATTGGGTTTTTTAGTTTCGGGATCGTATCAGGATACCTATCGAGCCACCAATTCTACCCAATACAGCACCGCCTATTCGCCCGAAGAGCGGGTTCCTTTTTACACAGGGGTACAAATTAGGGACTACAGCACCCAGCAACAGCGCACAGGACTCAATGCCAAGCTTGATTACAAATTAAGTCCGAAACACCACTTCAAATGGTACAGCATGTATTTGAACATGCAAGACATTCAAAGCCGTTTCATCACCGACACTTCCTTTGTAAGCAACCGCACGGGTCCTGGCACTGGCCGCGTAAACTTATACGAACGCTCCAGGTACCAGGTGCAAGAAATCCAGAGCCACACCTTCATGGGTGAACACAAACTTCGTAAGAGCTTGTTGCTCGACTATTCCCTGGTGCTGGCAAGGGCCTCGCAAGACATACCCGAGCAAAGCGAATACCGCAGGGCCTTCAGCATCACACCCGACAGCAGCGGGGTGTTGAGTCAGGATAGCGCGCGTTTCGACAACATCCGCAAAGAGTGGCAAGAAAACAGCGACAAAGATGCTGCAGCCTATGTGAACCTCACCTGGCTCAAGGCGATTGCTGGCACGCCGGTGGAGTTTAAGGCGGGGATGTTGTACCGCGACAAGGAGCGGGCCAATCGCTTTAACTTTTACCGCTTTGATGTACGGGGTGCGGCACCTGTGAGTGATGGCATTGAAGATTTGATTATCGATAGTTTGCTCATCATTTACAATCCCGCCAACGCCTTGTTTAATGCCGAAAACTTTACAGCCCAAGAAAATGTAACCGCTTGGTATACACAGGCCAAATGGAACATAGGTTCTTTGCAAATCCTCACCGGATTCAGGGTGGAGAGTACCACACAAGCCTTTGTAACCCAGTCGAGGCCCCCTTCTACAGCGCCAAGTGCGGCGGAGGTGAGTTATCGCGACTTCCTACCCAGTTTGCACCTGAAATATGAACTGAATCCAAAACAGAATTTACGGGCTTCTTACTTCAAAAGCATCAGTCGCCCGAGCTATTTCGAATTGGTGCCTTACCGCATTTTGGGGGAGATTTTTGACGAAGCCGGTAATGTAGATTTGCAACGCACCGAAGCCGATAACATTGACGTGAAATGGGAATTTTACCCAAGTTTTAGAGAGCAATTTTCGGCAGGTGTATTTTACAAAACCATTATAAATCCGGTAGAATATGGCTTTACCGACCCCACAGGCAAGGTATTGCAGCCTCAAAACTTTGGTACAGCCACCAACTGGGGTGTTGAATTGGTAGCGGTAAAGTTTTGGGGAGATTTTGGGATTCAATCGAATTACACTTTCACCAATTCTTCTTTGACTACGCAAAAGGTCTTTAACGATAGCGATTCTACCTATTTTAGAACGGAAGTGCGGCCTTTGCAGGGGCAGTCACGCCACATCGCCAACGCCTCCCTTTTGTATCGCAATTTTGAAAATGGCTTGAATATACAATTGGCGTATGTGCTTACTGGCAGGCGGATTGTGCAAATTTCACAGTTATGGGGACTGGATGTGTACCAAGACAACCTGCACCTCCTAGACCTCTCCATTGACAAGCGCATTTATAAGAATGTTATCCTTTTCGGGAAGTTTACCAATCTGCTCAATACGCCTTATCGCGAGTCGATTGCCACAGGTTTGCAAGTCCGCCAAGACTTTTACAGCCAAAATTATTTAATCGGTATGCGCATGCGCATCTAAATAAAATGTTATGAAAAAGCTCCTTTTACTCTTAGTACTGGCAGGTGTGGTATCCTCCTGCCGCACCGATCAGGTCACCGAGTTGGTTTATCCGCGTAGGATTCCTTCACAGATTGTTCCTTTAGATCGGGATACCATTCCTTTTTTTGATGCCAACACCGGTTTGTATGCTCCCATTGCGGGTACGATTACCAAAGGCAGAACCATGTATGTGCAGTCGGATTTGTTTGTAGAAACCGGCGATTCACTCATTTTAGAGCCTGGAGTAAAATTAATCATGCTGGGTAACCATGCCATCTACATCAATGGCACCTTGATTTCGGAAGGAAGCAAGGAAAAGCCTGTAGAAATCACCATTGATGCCATCAGAAAAGCCAATCCGGAGTTTGCCCAAGGTGGTGCGTGGGGTGGTATTAATGTAGACTCGGCCAAGGCCATGGTGCTGCGTTGGACCAAAATTGAATATGCTGGTGGACCGGATGAGGGCAATTCGCCTCGTTATGCCGTAAAGTGTATCAACGATGCCATTCAGCCGTGTATCATTGAAGATTGCTGGATCAGCTACAGTTTTGACGACGGCATGCGCTTTTATGGAGTTAAAAATTTAAGTGTCCAAAGAAATCATTTCATCCGAAATGGTGGGCCGGAAGGCGAGGCGCTGAACATTCAGAAGGGGGTAACTGGAATCATTGCCTACAATGTGTTCGTTAGTTCAGCTACCAATTGCATGAAGGTTTATACAGATGCTACGGTATTGAATCCGCAAACCGACATCGCCATAGTGAACAATACCTTTGTGAATACCGGGTATAGAAGAACGCAAAAGACTGGTAATGCCATTTTGTTGGATCGTTGGGCGAGGGCCAGGATTTACAATAACCTCTTTATCAATTGTCGCCAAAGCCTGCGCATCACCAATGCTGTAGACAAGCAAAACGTACACTACGGGCACAATTTGTTTTTCGCTAACATCGACAATCCAACCTGGCAAGCGAATACCGTGAACAGGTTTTATCCAGCAGGGGATTTTGGCAGCCCTCAAAATACCGATTTGATAAATACGGATCCAATCGTGGAGCTTTTAGAAACCAATTTTGAAAACATCCAGAATAATAACATGGCGCCGCTCATTTCCAATGTGCGTTTGCGCTTGAACAGTCCGGCTCGTGGCACTGGAAACCCAAATTATGATAACGATATGGGTGCTTACACTTCTTCACTCAATAGCAACCAACATTAAGATGCAGAGATTATTTTTAGCAGTATTCCTCCTTAGTTTATGGGCATGTAATCAGCCGCAACAAGTAGCGAGTGGCGATGAAATTGCTTACGCCGATTTAGAGATTTTAGAAAATGCCGAACATTTTGCCGTGATAGGAGATTGGGGCAGAAATGGTTATTTCAATCAAAAGGAATTGGCGGTTCATTTGAACAATGTGGTGGAATTGATGGATGCCAATTTTATCATCTCCACCGGGGATAATTTTTACGACAATGGCGTAGCGAGCATCGATGACCCGCTCTGGATGAGTTCTTTCGAAAACATTTATGATGGTCCGGCTTTGTTGCGCGATTGGTATGTGGTTTTGGGAAATCATGATTATCGGGGAAATGCACAGGCTCAAATCGATTACAGTCATAAAAGCCGCCGCTGGAACATGCCGGCCCGCTATTTCCACAAGCACCAAAAGCTAAAAGGCAGCACTGGCATTGACATGGTTTTTATGGATTCCAATCCGTATCAGCTCGAGTACCACGAAAATCCGGAGAAGTATAGAGGGATTACTACCCAGGATACTGCTAAACAGGCGGCCTGGCTCGACAGCCTGTTGAAGGCATCTGCTGCCCGCTGGAAAATTGTAATTGGCCACCACCCTTTGTTCACCAGTGGGAAGCGTGCAGGCAAGCCGCAAGATATGGCAAATCGTTTTAAAGGCTTGTTTGATGCCAGCCAGGTAGACGCCTATTGGTGTGGGCACGAGCACGATTTGCAGCACAACAAGCCTGAGGGCTATACGCATTATTATGTTTCTGGCGCAGGTTCTGAGGTGCGGCCGTCAGGGAAAGTCGATTTTACGCAATTTGCGGAGTCTGTTACCGGCTTTATGACCTTTTCATTCACGCCTGATACGCTATTGGTGCAGGCCATAGATTACCAAGGAAGAATTCGGTACAAGTATTATCAAACCAAGTAGTTTTTTTTCATACCAATGTGGCCAGTGCAGGGATGCACTGGCTTTTTTACTTTAAGCGGGTGAATGTTTGAGCGGATTGTGGTGTTTTTTGTGTTTTACGCAACTTTTTTAGTCATGATGTTGGGTTGCCAAGGCTGTTTTATTTTTATGTTGAGAAACATGGACGCCCGACTGACTTGATATTCCAATTTGGAATTTATACAATGCATTTTTTGAGCCTAAAAAGGCATTTATAGGACTAAGTGTATCAATACTGTATCAAAAGTTCGGGAAGTAAAAGGAATGATATGGTAAGAAGTGCTAAAAGAGAATGAAGGGTAAAAGTCCCTCTAAAACGAATGCACACAAACGCCAGCTCAGCGTGAGACATAGCAAAATATATCATCGCAAAAAGCTGTAAAGCCCTACGTGAAGAAACCGATAGTCGTATAAATCTGTAAAAACGACAAGAAGAAATAAGTTAGACATTAAAACCAATAGCTTTAAGGTTAACCATAATACCGACTTAGGTCTTTTAGTTCGCAGGAAAACAAATAGGAACCATCCAGTATTAGATATCGAATACAACTACTTCATCGAGAGCAGTTATTTCAATAGGGAGAATGGTCATTAGGTTAGCCTTGATAAACGCAATCAGCCGATATGATTTTTTGATGTGGAAATGAAAAGGTTTTAATTCTGTAACTTCTTATTTATCAAAAAGGATATTCACGACACCTCGAAGCTGTTTAGTTGTAGGGTTAGCGTAGGTCATGGTGGTCGTAATATGAGCGTGACCCAATAGTTCTTTAAGATAAACCAGGTTATTGCTCACCTCTAAAACACGATTTGCGAAAGTATGTCTCGAGCTATGAAAGGTTATTTCTTTTTCAATTCCTGCAGACTTAAGCCATTCCTTTAATATACTGTTTTCATAATCGCTGTATTTTATATTTTGGAAAAGAGTATTTGACTCTAAATCGATATATTGAAGAGCCTCTGAATTGATTGGCAACATATCATCAACATTCCCTTTTTCTCGCTTGAAATCCAGCAAAACATCGTGTCCCTCCCTAATAAAATGACTTTTGTCAAGTCCTTTTAAATCACCCCAACGAAGTCCAGTATTACAGACGAAGAGAAATGCCTTTTTCAATAATTCCCTTCTACAAGGTGTAATTGTAAGTTTGGCAACTTCTTCGACCGTCAAGACTTGCCGTTTTTTGGTAACATATTTCGGCAAGAGGTCTTTGTTCCAAGGATTTCGCACAGGAGTAGATTTATAAAAAGCATTCAACACTATACTTACCTTCTTCACGTGTGTGTTAATACTGTTATTCGCCAATGTCTTGCCTTCTTTGTGAGCATGTTGGGTATGTTTTAGTTGTAAAACGAAATCAAATAAGTCATTATATGTTATTTCAGATATAGGCATATTCGCCAGATTTGAATTTTTCACATGCATTACGAATGTGCGCCAACTTTTTATCGTATTTTCTGCAGTTAGTCTTTGTATGTAATCCTTTTCTACAAAATCAACAATTGTAGTTTCTAACGGGTAATCCTTAGAAATACCCAGTTTGGTAATGTAATGAGCAAGAAATTCTTGCGCTTTTCTATTGGCAATATTCCTTTGAATGGTAAATACTTGACCTTTACCTGTTGGGAATTTTATTCCCGTGCTTTTCACAATTCGGTCAGTTATTAACTTGCCATTATCAAAATAAGTACCCTTATAGTATACTACTTTGTATATTCTATACTCTTTAGTAGATGTAGGAAACTCCTTTAGGACTGGCAATTTTTCACTTTTACTCATACAGCCCCCCCTGTCTTCCGCCTAGTACAAATTGCTCAAGGTCGGTATCTAAAAAATAAAGTCTTCCCCCTGTTGGTTTGTAATACCTGATAACCTTCATTGAAGTCAGGTTATAAATTGTCTTTGTTGACAGGCCTAAATATTCGGCTGCTTCTGTTACGTTCAAAAATCTCTTTTTTTCCATCTTACTATTTTTACTTGTTGAAGTATTATAGTACGTCCGAGAAAAGAAAGTTTGAAAAAAAGAAATATTTTTTAATGTCATTTTAAATGAGCAAAGTTCATTTGTAAATATAACTGTTTTTCCAATAGTATACCACTTTGCACACTATTCAAGTCATGACCTCAAAAGGGTTAATTTCGATAGATTGGCGAGAAAAAGCGAAAACGCAGTTCTTATGAATTAGACTTTCAATGATTCTATTAAATAATCAATAGAATGATAAAATTGATTAAAGTTAAATTCATTATATATATAATAAATAACTAAAGAAAACTAAAAGACCTGACCCGCCACCCTGAGCGGGGCGGTGGTCTTTTTTATTATAAATAGACTGCGAAAACGCAGTTCATATGAATTCAAATCTTGTTATATTTTTATGTAATAAATATGACAAAGAGTGAGAGAGAGAGAGAAGTGATTAAGTATAATAGAATGATAAACTAAAGAAAGAATAGACCAACCCGCTCCTAAAGCGGGGGGTGGTCTTAATTAAAAAATGAGAATAACCACGGTAGACATTTTTTAATAAATATTTTAAATATGAAAAGAAATTATACTTATATAATTACTATTGAATGCTTTATATGTTTTATAAACATTACTTGAGGCTAAGATGAGTCGTTAGAAGGGCAAAAAGCAAGAAAACAAACAACTTTTCCTTATTAGAAATAATATATGTTGAATGGAACAATTCAACAATAATTATTTTTTTCATAAAGACCTTATAATTAAGTCTTTACAAAGCCAAAGCTATCAAATAGAGTATTTTTTACCAGTTCAAATGGTTAAACGAATAATGAGCTATGAGCCTTTTCCATCCAAAAAACGATTTATCTGCATACTACGAATTTTGGAGTTTATTACTATGATTTTCGAAAAGGGCTACAGCAACAATAAGTATACCGCTATACCTATACACTCTCGTATGTGGGAGCAATACTTTACTTCTCAATTGGCCTCCCTTTATAAAAAAATGCTCCTAGCTACGGGTATTGTAATCATTACGGGTAACAAGCTAAGCAACAAAGTGTATCAGCCTGGCCTGCACTCTACTCATTATTTGCTTGGCCATCACTGGCACAATGCAGAGTGCTCCCGCATCTGTGTTGATATCGGCCGAAATAAGCTATCTTTTATCAAAAAAACGATTGAAACTTTTGCTGATGAGAATGAAGATGATGAATTGAATGAGGTGAAGATTGATGTTGATGCTCATTTTGAAGTAAAAAATATACACTTACTAAAAGAAGAGGCCTTATCAGCGGAAAAAGAATATCATAAAAAAAATGGTACTTCTCAAAAGAAATACAATCATAGAGTTCGTTCGATTTTGAGTTTTGAGACAAAAACGAACGAGAATAAACAAGGCAAGAAAGGCCATCGCCTTTATCACAAAGCTTCGAATTTGAGCAGGATATCCCGCAATTATTTAATCAATAAATCGAATAGAAAGCCTTATAGATGCTCAGACGTTAAAAACTGTCAGCCGTTGCTGTCAGTAGCCGTCCTTAAAGAGAACAACCTACCCTTTGATGACGATTATCAATTGCTGTGTGAGAAGGGGTTATTTTATGAGGAATTTGTGAGTGACAAACGTACAAGGGACCAAGCCAAAACGGCATTGTACAAGAGCATTTTTTTCAGTCAAAAGCCAAAAAGAAAGATTTTCCAAGAGTTTCAGATGCGATTTCCTGTGACGCACCAAAGCTTGATGACGCTTTGCGCAAATAAAGACCTATCGTTAGCGGCAAAGCTGCAGCGCATGGAAAGCTCCATTTTTAATGGAATTCCAGGGAGAAATGGGGCTAGGGATAACTTTTTTACATTACACGATGCAGTATATTTTTCAGAAAAATACGATACGTTGTATTTCGAAAACCAGATAAAGCAAGGGTTCAAACAGTATTCTATTACCCCTAGTATCGATTTATCTTGAATTAGTGTTTAGGTTAGAACATTTGGCTTCTTGGTGGAATACGGAAATGCTTAAACTTACAGACAACTCATTAATTACTTTTACCTGCCCTAGCAGTCATGATGAGCAGCCGAGTACCTCTAGGAAATTTGAATCAGGGGATCACAAAGGCACTATTACTGATTATAACAAAGCAATCAGGACAAGCCGAAATTAATCAGCAGCTTAATTGCAATATTTTAATTTAGATTCATTAGGTCGTTGTCATCACGGTTTGGCAAGCATTTTACAGACTATAATATCAACTCATTGCCTATGCTCAGTCTTCATCGTTTTTTACGCTCATTTTGCAGCTTAGAAAAAAACTTACCGAAAGGAGATTACTTACCGATTAACCGAATTGGGTTATTCAAATGAGCAGTGTCGGAATAATTTTTTGCAAATTTAATCGCAACTATGGCTCTCTTTGTCTTCCAAAGTATGTGTTTTGCTAATTCAGAACCTACAAGTGCATTCAAAAAGTCAATTAGCACGATATCGTCTCTCATTTCGAACCATTTACCAAATATTCTAAATACATAAAGCGTTTGACTTCCTGTTAGTAGTAATCCACTATCTATATTTAAATCGTCATTGTCTGGGAAGTCGACAATGCTGTCTAAAAGCAATTGTGCAATAAATTGGGAATCAGCAAAATTTTCAAGCCCTGCTTGAATATCCCCTTCTATTTTAAAACGTGATTTTTTTTTGATTCTTGAAAGATGTTTGAAGCTTTCAATTAAACTTTGTTCGGTAAAAGCTGAAAATTCCGAGCTTTGCAAAATGTGCAATAGGATAAAGCCTATATTATTTTGGTGTTGTTCTTTTATTGCAATAATGTTGATTGGTCGAAAAATGACATTAAGAATGGTAAACATAATTGAAGATGTCAACTCTTGTAGCAGAATCTGATCGATGACTACAATTTTGATTTGTGGTTTATCTTTTGAAGTACCTACATTTTTGGTTATATGAATATTCCAATCGTTGCTTTTTTTATTAAAGGATATTGTGAAATGAACATCCTTAGGCAGTCCTTTAAAGCCAAATGACACCAAATGAGATTTGATTTGAATCCAAAAACTGTCATTCACTGAAATATGGTCCATCATTGTATGTGGTAGAATTCAGATTAGACAAATGAAGTAAGACCATTAAGTAATAGTCGGTTAGTCAAACGTTTTGTTTTAACGCTTAGTGTGGTTTAAATTGCATTCAAACCTTCCTGCATATTGCTGGCATTCAGTTAAGTGATCGACTAGTCGATAGTAACTAGGCATTATGCCAAATCGCTTTATAGTTAGTTTTTTTTTGAATCAAGTATAACTCACTATTTTCTTAGCATAAAATCAGAACTTCAACGGCTTCAATTTTATGCCGTCAACAATTTCAAAATACGACATCTCAGGATTTGGCGAATAATAGTCTAATTCATATGTCAAGTCCATATCTTTATCAAGGTTTTGGGTCAAAAATGTAACCTTGAGAGGCATAGTTTTTACTTGATTATTGATCACTGGAATAAAACCGGTTGGAAAATCAAAATTTTCATCTAGTTGCTCCTCACCATCCTTAACCCAAAAGGTCTTGGTTAAAGTCTGATTTTCTGATGTAAAACTTGCCCTATATACTATGCATTCATTATTATAGTAGTTGACATAATAAGAATTTTCTAGGACAAAATCATATATTGAATCATTGGTTGGGAAAATCAGGGTCTTTGAGGCATGATAAGCTTCTCCTAACGTGTCAAGAATATAATATACAGTATCGTTTTCGGAACTAATTACAACTCGCTCTCTGGCTTTTTGATTTTTGATAGAAATCACGGCAGCTTTTTTAGAGGTAATCACCACCATAACTTGGTCAATATAATTTGAACATAGTTCTGTGTTCTTTTCGCAATTGACATTGTAAATCCAAGTCCCAGTGGACTGTCCTATAATGGATGATGTTTTGAGAAGGAAAATTATAACAGCTAAAATTTTAATTTGTTTCATTGCATTTAGTTTTATAATTTCAAGTTTACTAAATGAATTTGAATATGACAAGAAGAATAACAAAAATAATGAACTATGGAGTATTTGTTGTTTTTTTGCTCGGTTTGATGAGTTGTCAAGAGGATCCGCCACTACCAACTACCTTCGAGACCCACTATCTACCCACTGAAGCCAAACAGCTCTTTTTTAGTAATGTAGGCGATACGCTGATATATAGGGACAGCATTTCAGGTGTATATGACACGGCTTTTTGCACACGTGGTGGTTATCAGCTTATAAAATCTACTTATGATGGCCATGTACTCTTCGAGGAAGAGGCCATTGTTCAAACTTATTATCATACATTTCATAGAAAGGATTTCTATTATATATCTCGACTACTTCTATTTAAGGATGGACGAAAGTATTTTGACATCACGGAAAGTGGATCCGATATATTTCTGCGATTTCCACTAACGGTAGGTGATTCTCTCCCAAATGGTGGGAGTGTAGGCTACAGTAAACTGAGTGCTTTTTATCCTACCATCCAAATTGATGGGAAGTTATTCAGCAATGTTTATCTCGTCAAAAGAAAGGTAGTATATGCTAGGTCAGCTGGCGATGCCGATTACTACTTGGCAAGAGGAAAAGGAATTATAGCAATCAGAGATTATAAATCAAACAAACTATGGGTATTACAATAAAACACATCACTTTGGCATTTATTTTCATTATGCCATTTTTGAGCCAAAATGCTAATGGTCAAAGCTCAGAAGAACATTTGGGTCTCCAAGAAAAATATTGGAATTACAGAGAGCGATTTAAAAAGACGCATATTAATATAGGTGTTGGACAAAACAAATCTACACCGCTGAATCTAAGATTCCATTACCAAGAAACAAGCCAAATAACTCCGAATTACGTTACGCCTAATTGTGATTCATTAGGAGATGGTGTAATGATTGGGACATCTGATAATACCCTAATGGATTTAGGTGATTACATTGCTGTTTTGAGTACTGAGATTGCCTTATTAAAGCATAACAATCAAAGTTATCACTCTACAATGCAGGAGTTATATTTCGCTTTAGCGGCTTTGAATCGATTGGACAGAAATAGTGATTCATACCTTGATCCCATATTGGGCGCAAATTTAGATGGTCGATTTATGAGGGATGATCATAACATGAACTCAACAACAAACTGGGTGGATTATGATAGCACCAAATACATTCATTCAAAAGCCTACAAAACTTTCGAAAACCATGTAGACTGGACTTATCCGCATCAAGGCAATTGTAATGCATTTACTTACGAATACAAAAACATCATGAGTAAGGATGAGATTGTAGGCATGCTTTGGGGCTTAGCTTTTGTAAAAAAGTATGTGCCAAACGAATTCGTTGATAATGGAAGTGGATCTGATGGATTCAAAATTGTTGATGAAGCCGTTGCAATCGCTAATCGTACAATGACATATCTAACAAACTTACAAAGTCATTCTCAGAAATGTGGTGTATTTAATTGGAACATGACCATACAAGAAAACTGGAAAATACTTTATCCTCTTGTAAACTATAATGGTAAGGACAATACTTTTGATAGAGACGACTTAATCGGCAATGATTTTTTTACTGCGTTGTCACCTGCTATTGTGATGTTAGGAAACTACATTACTGGAGGTTCATATTCTCATGTTAAAGTAAAAACTCGAACTAGGTGGGATAATAACCATAATTGGGCTGCTGGATTGTGTAAGAATGATGTGTCTATAACCGATGACACTTGGTTATACGAAGGAATTATTAGGGCATTGGCAGTCGACAGAAACAACCCTTCTGAAATGGCAGCACTAGCAAGTAATTATTTTGCATCTTTTGTAATGTATCCCCCCGACCAACTCCATCTTGTTATTTCCCAAAGTTCATTGGTAAGAGCTTTTCGAGTTGATTGACTTTGGTGGTTTGTAGGTTGGTGAGCACGTAGGCTAGCCATTCGTTAGGGTTAACTTTCGTCATCTTACATTGTGCCATGAAGGTGTAAATGACAGCTGCTCGTTGGGCTGCTTCGTGGCTACCGGCAAACAGGTAGTTTT
>JBKBSO010000020.1:0-60004 GCA_046291695.1 Bacteroidia bacterium | reverse complement strand
AACTCTTAATGCTGTTTTCTTCATCTTGCTTCTTTTAGAAAGTCAATTGAAGTGTCAACTTTTTTCAGGCACTGTCACCTACTACCCGATACCATTGAAAATTTGCACCTGGAGCCGGATTTACTGCAAAAAACGGATTGCTGCCTTCTCGCACAACGGTGTCAGCCGGTTCTAATGTCAACATAGGTAAACAGTTTACCGTAAGCGTTACGATATTAGATAGGTCAGTACAAGTGCCTACGGAAGTACTACACCTGACGCTTGCACCATTCAAACTTCTACTTACTGCGGCGATGGAAAGCTGAGGACTATTCGCACCGGAAAAGGGAGGCATGTTTGTTATGGTTGTCCAGTTCGTTGAGCCTGGAAGGCGTAATTGCCAGTTGTAAGTTGGATTAAGCGAGGGTAAGGCAGCCACCGTGAACTGTGCGGTTTGTCCAACAAGTAAGGCGGTATCCCTGGGTTGAGCGCTTAGGATGCTGTTACACGCTACCCTAAGCATGGCCACGGAAGTTGTGTCTTTACAAGTGCCAACATAGGAAAGAACACATCGAAAGGCGTGCTGGTTCATGGATACAGTAGGGAAGTTAATCTGAAGATTGGGGGTGTTTACACCAGCAAAATCAAAGGAATTGTTCAGGTTAAAAAAGCTTCCCGTGGCAGATGTTCTCCTTTGCCACTGATAGCTAATTTGACCGAGGGCAGTGCTCGCTACCTGAAAGTTCGCTTGAATCCCGGGAAATACGGTGTCATTTTGTGGCTGTAGAGAAATTTGGTTTATGCAAAGAAAATTAACCGTGGCAGGCTGGCTTGTTTCAGCACAAATGGTATCACTCACTAGACAACGGAAAGTCATGCCCCCGAGTTGAGGATTGTTTAAAAACACACGCAAACTATCCGTATTAACCCCGTTAAAATCAACGTTATTTACCAAGTTCGTAAATGTCCCTCCGATATTTGATTGCCATTGATAATTCAAGCCAGGGGAATTTCCCTGCACAGTCAGTAACACGGTATCGCCAAAAGGGGCAGTGGCATTTAGGGGTTGCTGACTGATTTTTTGCGGGCAAATGATGTTTAGCACACCGGCGAATGAATAGGTGAAACAACTACTGTCTTTCCATACTTTACACCTGAAAAGCTGACCATTCATGCTAAAATCTACATTGTTCACCACAAGTACAGCGCTATCTACTCCTTGATAGGTCGCTGATGCGCTTAAGGGCACATAGCCACTGCCCGAATTTATTTCCCATGAATAGTGGCTATTGGTATCGTTGGTAAGGGTAGAGAAAGTGGCAGTATCCCCTATATTCCACTGTCCAGATAGAGGTTGTACATTAAACTGAAAACCACAAGGGGCGTACAGATTTACAATTTCTGCAGCTGACAATGCCCTATTCCAAACACCAATCTCATCAACCCGTCCTTTATAAAAGTTTGTTCCTGATGGACCTTGAGGATGTACAGCTCGCCCAACATTTATCGGATTGTTTATGGAAACACCTCCAGAACTCAATCGCTGACCTGCTAGTTGCCCGTTTCTGTAGGCACGAATGCTTCCGCCGCTATCAATTTGGTATACAAACACATAATGCGTCCAGCCTTCTATATCGGGTTTTTGGGCGGTTGTACGTGGCACTACATTACTGGCGATGATGGCGTCGAAATAGGCAGAATCAGGACTATAACCGCCAGCAATAGCGCCAAAAGCTATGCGAAAACGGTGCAACCATGAAGAGCTTACCTTGTCGGATATGAGTTCCATGCCCGGATTGCCGGGTATGATGGTATCAGGAGCTACCCAAATACTTACTGAAAAGGCATTGCCAGCGGCCTGTGTCATTACTGTTGCCGGAATGGTGAGAAAGGCATTGGTGCCATTTAAAAAGTAGGCTTCACCTGGTCGGCCAAATCGATCAATGGTTGGTAGGGCATTGGTTGCCGTGCCGTGTCGGTTCGCACCACTGTAATCTTGCACCTGGCCCCCTAGCGGATAATACCCAATCAATCCCTGGGCAGGGACATTAAATGGAATCTGGCCTGCTACACTTTGGGTTAGCAAGAGCAGAAATAAAACCGAAATACGCATGATTTTTTTCAAAAATAATCACAAAACAAAATTTAACAACAGGCTTTTGTCATTTTTTGAGTCGTGTCATGAGTTCTGTATACCGTTTGGCAATGTGTACGGGATGATATACTTCAAGCATTTTGGTTAAGGCAGCCTCTCGGTAAGCCCGGGTATTACCGGTGCTCATAGCAAGCTTCAGTTTTTCTGCCAAATCAGCTGCATCCTCGGGCATGGCCAACCAGCCATTATGTTCATGATCCACCATTTCGGCAATGCCTCCCGTTTTAAAACCAATCACGGGTGTTCCGCTGGCCATACTTTCAAGTACTGTATTGGGTAGGTTGTCTTCTAAGCTTGGAATTACAAAATAATCTGCTGCACGGTATGCCGAACGCATCCCTTCAGTTTGGAGGCTTCCTAAAAGCTTAAAGTCATAATTGAGCGTGTTTAAAATAGCTTCGTCGGCTTTGCCCGCAACCAATAAACAAGGCTTGTTTTTCTCGTGTTCGAGCATTTTTAATGCCTGCATTAAGAATGAAAAGCCTTTCCGTTTATCGGCAGCATTCATGGCTGCAAACAATAAATAGCGTCTATCCGCCTCTAAGCCAAGTTTTTGGCGGGCTTCTTCCCGGCTTTCTGCCTGGTAAAATTGGGTATCGATGGGGATGGGGATGTGGGCTGTTTTCGCTACTTTAGCTAAGGCTGAACGGCCGGCCAGCTGGGTGAGCCACTGGCTTGAACCTACTAATACCGGTGGATTTAACTTGAACAAACGCATCTTCCACTGCATTTGCCTAAATGAGGCATCCTTAGCTCCGGTTTTAAGCAAGGCCGGACAATGTCCACATCCTTGTTCAAAATTTGTACAAGTGCCTGTATAATGACAGCCTCCTGTAAATGACCAGCAGTCGTGCATATGCCATATTATTGGCTTTTGAAGGGCAAAAATCGACTGCAGCTGGGTTTGGCCTAAATAGCCATGATTAACCCAATGCATATTGATGACGTCTGCTGATAACAATTTCGGATGCTGCGCAACAGCTACCCCAAACCACGGATTGCCACTGTAAGCGTAGTCTCCTTTAAACAAACGTTTACGGTTCCAATGGTACTGAGCATCCTTCAAAAAACCATTCAGCTTACCCAAGCTATCCCTTACACCAATAACCCAGTCTTTATCGCTGCGTTTTTCAACCACCAATAAGCTTACCTCATGCCCATAGTTTACCAAAGCTTCTGCCAAGCGGTAACAGGCTATTGCCGCACCTCCATTGAGGTCAGAAGTAGATAAAATGGCAATTTTCATCCCTTTTTCTTTACTAAAATCACATTATTGAAGTATAAGCTGTGTTTTTTTGGCAAAAGGGTAGAAAAAAACAAGCCAAACAAGCTCGATGGCGCTATCACAAGCAGGCTATATAATAAGCGCAAATACTTATTCGAAGGACCCAAATTGAACAAATACAGATTCCACAACTGACAAATTACCTGTACAAAGTGTGAGTCTTTCCGGTTTTGCAGGATTTCAAAGCCGCATTTTTCAAGTAAATATTCCAAACCAAAAGAACTGTAGCGCCCATAATCGTACGGCACTTCATGCTCATCCCATACAAAGGGCACAACAAAAAGGCCTTGTCCACCGGGTTTAAGCACCCGGTTGATTTCATGCAGGGATAACTCGAGCTCGAATACATGTTCAAAGACCTCGCTACTAAAACAACTGTCAAATGTGTTGTTCGCAAAGGGAATGATTTTACCATCATAGAATACATCTACATCCTCGGTTTCGTGGCTATGTCCTTCCTGCTCTACATCTAAGCCTATGTATTCCTCAACCTCGAAAAGCTTACGGTAGGCCTTCGCACCACATCCAAAGTCGAGAAGTTTTCCCTTGAGCTTAGGAGCATCTGCACGTACAGCATTCCAAATTGAACTCCGAATGAAATAAAAGGGGTTAATTAACCAGCCTAAAATGCCGGGGTTAAATGTCTGCTCCCTATATAAGGTTTTGAGCTTGGCAAGTGCACTCATGGGCGATAGGCGTATATATTGGTTTGGTAATCCATGGACCTGTTAGCATGCTTATTAGAAAGCGGCGTTTTACGCCGGTTTTCAGTTTTTAAATAATACCTAAAGCCCGCTTCTTGTAATAATGCTAACATTTCTCCTAACTTTTGTGCCTGTCCCGGGAAACTATGGTATTCGATAAACAGGTTTCGAATGCGGTCAAACAAAGGGGCAATGTGAGGGATAAGCTCGGTTTCCGCACCTTCCACATCCATCTTCAGAAAGTCGACTTGATTGTGCTTTTCGATTTCTTCACGTAAATCAACGCAAGAAACCCGGACCTCATTACTGTTTTCTGAATGAACAAGAGAGCCACTATCCACGTCGTGCTGATAAAAACTTAGTTCTCCGGACATCGTCCACACCGCTTTGGGTATGAAGGTTAAGCCGCTGTTTTCTAGACCTTCTAAATTCTTACGAAGTATTTCTCCTACCTGAGGATCGGGTTCGTAACAATATACCTTGGCATTAGGATAAAAACAATGGTAATACAAACAGCTTAAACCAATATTTCCTCCGCAATCAATAATTACCGGGTGGTCATTTTCGGTTTTAAATCGATAACTCTGGTCGGCAAAGATCTCTTTGTATTGCCAGATAAAAGAGAGCGCATCCGCAACAACCCAGTGGTATCCAAGGATTTTGGTTTGGAAGGCTTGATGACGTTTTCGGTCACCATACCGAAATACCAAACCAATAAATTGTCGGTAGTATTTATCAGTTAGGAAGTAGTAAAATCCTCTAAAACTAATTTCTGCCAGCAGCCGCATGCTCAATTTTGGCCTTGAAGATACAATTTTGCAGCTACATTCACAGTTTGCTTAACGGCTTATGACAAGTTTTTTAACACCTACACTGCTTTTGGTTCTACATTCAACAGTATAAATCCCCGAGGGAAAAGCACGCGTATCGAAAGCCAAATTGGTTTGGCCTGCTTCGATGGTTATTTGGTGCACTGGGATTATTAGGCGGCCTTGAAGGTCTTTAAATAATACCGTCAGCTCGGTACCCAGTGCTTCTGTGAAATTGATATTCAGTTCTTCTGAGGCCGGGTTAGGGAACATCACAAAATTCAAAGCTAATTGCTGTTCAGCTACGCTTACATTGGCCGTATAGCAAATCGTAAGTTTAGGATGGTAGCCCAATGAGGCATTGCCTGAACCACCGAAATATGCTTTGCCTGGAAGCGCCTCCTGTTTGGTTTTGATTAAATAGCCATGATGGTTGCCTTGTGATCTGCTGAATTCTACCAAATCGAACATATTGATGTTGAGCGTCCCTCTACTTCCTCGTGACGGTGCCGAAATGGCGCTTACACTATTGTTAAAGGACGGTTGGTTATTCCAACTGAGCAGTTGGGTATCAAAACCTTGGTTCAAGGGCAACACTTCCAGTGCATTAAAGCCTGTATTTTCAAGAACAGCACTGTCGGTTTTAATGAACTTCAAGTTGGCATAATCAATGTGGTATGAAGGAGGCAGCAAACCATAGTCAGGACGCATAAAAACCCGCTGCACCTCAAAGGGCGACGCCTGTAGTTGACCTATTTGTAAAACCTCAGGGTTAACACGGTTAGGCTGAGCATGCGATGAGGATATGTTAACGGTGGTTAGGTGGTTGTTTCCGGAGAAGTCGCGGCAAATGGAGCGATAATCAACAAATTCAAGCTCAAGCAAGGGTATAAATCCTTCATTTTCACGTGAACCAAACAATACCATCCGGTAGATTTGCTCTTCGAGTAACTGGATCACAAAGCCATTGTTTCCGTTTTCAAATGCATATAAAACCATGTCCGTAACATCTACACTGATGTCAACAGGTCCAACGGTGGCGCCTACATCAACAAAATACAGCGAGTTCATTTGTGGCTGATTATTCCAGGTTATTGAATCTTCGTGCCATGATGTATCCGCTAAACCAATTCGTATGGCATTCATGCCTTGATTAGACCATGGCCCCGGATCAAAATGTTTCAGGTGAAGGGTCGCCTTTAAAAGTGGCCGACTCCAGTTGGCAAGGGTTAAATCGTAACGGATGTAAGAGCGATGTATGCTCAGTACTCCCCCTTGCGTCCAGGCGTATGCCGATAGCTGTAGGTGATTGCCCCAGTTTTGGTTTGGAAACTGAAAAGTAGTTACCGCGTCTTCAGCAGGGACCAAGAAATAGGTTTGCTGCGCTTGTAAACTGCCTCCTTGAACAATAAAAAATGCTAAAGCAAACAACAGCGATGTTATATTATGCATTTTCATAACCTACAGAACTTTGGTCAAATATAAATAAAGACATCAAACAAACAACAGAAGACACAAAAGAGACACGAATTTGACAATTTCATAACCGTCCTAAAAAAAGTTAAATCAACTTAAATGCTTGTAGATTACTACACGCTCACAAAGAGATTCCTCAAATTCGCAGATTAGCTAATTTTAGAAATAGGTGGAAAAGTTTTTAGAAAAAACAACCATTCTGGCCGAAGAAGTTGATTTTCAAGGCTATCAGGCAGATGAGTTGGGGCGTGTTTTTATTTACCAAAACATGATCTTTAGGGGAATATACCCGCATAAAGTAGCCGATACCCGGGCCTTGTTCGATTCGGGCCTCATTCAGGAACTGGTAAAGCAAGGGTTGTTTCCCCGCACCTACATCACGGAACACGAAATGGAAGGCTTTGGCCTGATCATCGGGCATGAACGCATTAGCCCGGTCATTTATCCATCCGGTTGGTCGTTTGATATGCTCAAAGATGCTGCCTTGCTCATTTTACGCATCAATATGATTGCAGGTAAATACGGCTACCAAACCATTGATGGACACGGTTACAACATCCTATTTAAACACGGCAAACCGGTATTTATCGACTTGGGTAGTTTTATCCAAAATACCGAAAACCCTAAAGGCTGGATTGCTTACGAAGTCTTCCTTAAATCAATGTACGCCCCGCTTCGTATTATGGCTTCCGGTAATTTGTTCATGGGCAGAGCACTGCTCTTGCTGGGTACTCGCCTGCTTCCCCATTACAGCTACTACCAATACATATCGCCGCTCTACCGGCTTGTAAATCCATTTTGGCTCGAGAATTACCTCACCACTTACCATAAACTAAAGGCATTTACCCATTATTCAGAAGGGGAAATCCAACAAAGGGCCCCCAAAAAATTAAAACGACTTTTGCTTTGGCTCAAAAAAAACAAATTAAATCCCTTTGATCGGGTAAATCTCAAAAAGTGGGAAAAACGCATTCTTCAACTCAAGCCAAAAATGCAAGGCACACAGTGGGGCGATTACCATGAACAGTTTCTGAATGAAGATGGTAGCCTCAAGAGTACGCCGCGTTTCGATAAAATCGCCGATCTTGTACGCGAACGAAATATTCCACGCGTGCTTGAGGTGGGTGCTAATCAAGGGCTGTTTTCCGAAATTCTGCTCGACCGGGCTGGTGTGCAGGAAATCATTGCTACTGATTACGACGAAAAAGCGGTGAACAAAATGTACCTCCGCCTGCGCGAAACCCAAAAGGCCATCAGTCCCGCTGTTTTGGATATAGTGAGCACCATTTGGGGCAATTATGGGCGCGAAGTAAGCCTTCGATATCGTCGTGAAGCCGTTATTGCCCTGGCACTGACCCATCATGTTACCATCACCCAAAAAGTACCCTTCGAGAAATTTATACGTGATTTAGCAGATTTTACTTCAAGCTACTTATTCATCGAATATATGCCCCTAGGCCTTTACAGCGGCGACGAAAGTAAAACCCCGCCATTGCCCGATTGGTACACCGAGGAGAACTTCGTGGATGCCATGTCGAAATACTTTGATATCGAACATCGCGAACAGCTCGAAATTAACCGCATCTTGTTCATAGGTAAGAAGAAAGCCTGATTGATTTAGAAAAGCTTTCAAACAGCGAAGTGCTTTTAGAAATGTAAAAGCGCTTGAGATTTTTCAATCCATTTTCAGTTGTTTATCGATCGGGTTGAATTTTCCCTTAGGTTTGCAACATGGGTGTCGTTATCAGGCAAAGTTTTAAATCGACCGTGGTTACCTATGTAGGGGTATTGCTGGGCGCGGCGAACTTACTGTACTTTTTTACGGCTTACCTCGATCCGGATGAAATTGGGCTGCGCGATGTATTGCTTAGCGTAGCCATGAGTTTGTCGATTTTTACCAGTCTCGGGCTTCACAGTTCCATGGCCCGCTTTTTCCCGTATTTCAAAGACGAACAACGCCAGCATAATGGTTATTTGCTTCTTTGCATCCTAATTGGTGGCAGCGGTTTGCTGCTGTTCGGCGGCTTGTTTTACCTGCTGAGGTACTACATCATGGATATTTTTGATGCCAAGTCGGCCATGGTGAATGAGTTTTTGTGGCTCATATTGCCCATGACGGCGTTTATGATGCTTCAGAATATACTCGAAATTTGGGCGCGTTTGCATATGCGCATAGTGGTAAATGCGCTTATTCGAGAGATTTTACTGCGTCTGATACAGACTGTTTTGGTGGTGTTGTATGCACAGGAATACCTGAGTTTTGACGGATTTATCATAGGATTTACCGCCAGCTATGCAGTTGTAGTACTTTTGCTTTGGCTTTACATTAAAAAGCTAGGGGTGTTGTACATCAACCCCAGTTACCTGAAGTGGAATTCGGAGCTCATGAAAAATATGGCCCGCTATTCGGTATGGATGATGATTGGGGGTGCAGGCATTATCATCAATGAGCGTATTGATGGTTTTATGCTGGCCTGGTTGGCAGGACTTTCGCTTGCAGGTATTTACAGCATTTCCTTTTTTATCGGCACCATCATCGAAATGCCTCGCAGAGCCGTAAGTCAGCTGGCTACCACCTTGGTTTCGCAATATTGGAAAGATAACGATCATACAGCCATTGGTAAAATATACCGACAGGCAAGTTTGAATCAGATGATTTTGGGTGGATTGCTCTTTTTGCTGGTTTGGGCCAATGTAGATGCTTTGTTTTTAATCATTCCCAATGGCGAAATTTACCAGCAGGGGAAGTATGTGGTGTTTTTCATTGGTCTATCGCGTTTTTTCGATATGTCTAACGGTATCAATTCCGAAATCATCATCAATTCTCCCTATTTTAAATTCAACTTTTTGTCGATTGCCTTTTTGGGTTTGGTGTCGTTTGCAACCAATTACTTCATGATTCCCCGTTTCGGCCTGGTGGGTGCCGCAGCAGGTTCAACCCTGAGCATTGTGCTATTCAACTTGTTAAAAGGCATTTTTATCTGGAAAAAAATAGGTATGCAGCCTTTCGAAAAGCGCAGTGGTTGGGTCTTGGTAACGCTGACTATCGTATATGGTTGCAGCCTGTTTATCCCCGCACCGGGTACCGAATTTTTGGGTATAGTGGTCAACGTTTTCCTGCGCTCTGCCTTTATCGTCATCCTTCTGGTTTACGCCATTTGGCGCTTCAAATTGTCTGACGAAATTATCGAACTGATGAACCGCTACTTGCCTCGGGCCCTTCAGCGATGAACCCGAATACGCTGAATCTGATCGGCCTGTTGAAGCTGTACAACGTAAATGCCCGACACCTCAGGTAACTCGCAACTAAAAGTTGCCTCTTCGATACGGTAAGTGTGCAGAAGTTGCCCCGCCATATTAAACAGCCTGAGTTCAGCACCCGCTGCATGTTCAACATAGAGATGGCCCTCATAAGCGAACAAACGCGTGTCAGCCTGGGTTGCTCCGGGTAGATGGAGGCTAACCGTTTCGCCCAAATGCAAAAAGAACCGATTTTGGTAGGTGCCTGGCGATAGCTGCAGCTGCATCCCTTGTTCCCGTAAGTTGAAAAATGCCGACCTGCTACGGTCTTCAAGCACAATACGCAGGCTGTTGTCGATGCCTGCTAAAGAATCAAGGCCTATCACTACCTGCTGGGTTTCGGTGAGCTTGAGCTCTAAGGGCAAAACCAATTCCTGATGGGCCAAAGGCCAGGCAACCGCTTCAATGGCAAAGGCTTGTTGCCGTAATCGGCTCGACAAGGCCAGTTTTCCGGAGGTCCAACGTTCAGCATCGTAGGCCGGGTCATAAGCCAAGCTTGCATCATGACGCATTACAATGGCCATTTGACTGAAGCCATTTTGTACACTGCTCACTTTTAGCCAAATGCGCCCGATGGGCCCCGATGTCCTGAAGAACTGGTTATTGCGGCCTCCGCGCATATCTGGTCTGAACCGAATGTCGCCCGTTTGGCTGCCAGCTACAACAAAAAAACCCTGAGCCGAAGCTATTTTGCCCAAAGGGGTGCTGCTGCCCGCATTCGAGCCGGTTCCTGCAACACCCGTTCCTCCAGCCCATACCGCATAATCGCCTGAGCCAAAATTGGAACCCGTGGCATTGGTTTGCTGTGCCCAAAAATAGAGTGCCCCGCCTATGCGGCCATCTCCTGCAGGCCCGTTTAAAGCTAAAAAGGCATCGGCATCTAAGGCCGCCGGATATGGGTTGCCAATGAGGTAAAATCCACTGCCGGAATTATGCGCGCCAACCACTTCGCCATGATTCACCATGCCCTGAAAAACGGCTGTATCAGCTCCTGCTACACTGTAGCCCCTTCCAGCAGTCATTACGCCCGTAGCCTGTTGCCAATGGCTTGCCTGACTTCCACCAGGGCTGAACTGCTGAATATCTACCGGATTAGCTGCCGAAAAGGCATCGACTAGCTGGGCTTGCTGCACTGGACTGCTCCAGTAATTTACCCGCAAATTGCTGCGCTGCCCCGTACGTATGATTTCATAGGCACCCGAACCGGTGATTTTGGCCTGGTCGGCCGGATATAAAGTACCGGCATTCTGAACGCGTATAACCCCTTCATTTACCAAGCTGTCGCCAATAAACAAAAAAGCATTTTCGGCAATGTGTAATTGGCTGCTGGCCGCCAGCTCAAGCCTACTAATTTGAATCGTATCGTTGATTTGTACCCTGCCCGAAGCAATGCGTGGAAAACTGGCACTGTCGGGCACAAAGGCTGCGGTCCACTTTGTGGCATCGCCCCAAACCCCCTCGCCATTCCAGCTGGAGCGACTCACCTGAGCCGACAAAGGGATGCTGCGTGTGGGTTGTCCGGGATCGTTGCTATTAAATTGCAAATGCCCCGTAGCTTGCCCGCTTTGGTTAAACTGAAGCTGTACTTCTATAAAAGCAGCTTCTCCGGGCCCCAGACTGATGCTGGCAGGGCCGGAATATTGTAATCCGGCTCCCTGCACCCCGATTTGGCTGAGGCTTAGCTCAACCGAGCCGTGGTTAATCACTGGTAGCCGGTAAGTCCGGCTTTGGCCAATCGCCATTTCGCCCGCATAGAGGCTGTCGCCAACATAGAGTTGGTAGTTGGCAGGAATGGCAGGCGTGCCCGATAGTTGGGTAAGGCGTTCGAGAAATTGTGGATAATCGACAAAAGGGTTGCGGTTGAGCTGCACCGCTTGGATATCGTTATTCCGGCGGATTTCAACAGAGTCGGGTGGGTACAGTTGATGCCATTCGCGCAAATCGTTTTCAAAGGCACTGATCAGGCTCATATTGGTGCCTGCCGAATCGCCATAGCGCATGGCGTAATAAAGTAAGGCACGTGCGAGTTGTCCTTTCACTTCGTTGCGGGGTTCAAAGGTGGTGGTGTTGGCTTTGCTGCCCCCATCGTAAAAGAGCGTTGGATTGCTCACCCAGCCCAAATGTTTATTGCCACGAGCGGTATTGGTAGGGCCATCGGTTGGAAATAGGTGGTGCAAATCGCTTTTTGCAGGCTCCTCAGAGGCACCATAACTCTGGGGCCAGCTGTGCTCGGTATTCATGCGGTAAGGCGCATTATTGAGTACACCGGTGCTGAGTGGACTGTCGTAAGAAATAAAGCGTCCTGTATATATGCATTCATTTTTGTAGAACTGTGAATGGTTGGGCTCGCGGCCATTTACGCGCCAGTTGTCGATGATGTGAAACATGCGCATGCGGGCACTGTTGGTGGTGCTGTAGCCCAACTGCTGGTAGGGCGAACCGGTGATGTTGCGAAGCGCAAGCAGTAAATCGTTTCCCGAAAGGTTTTGACTGGAAGCGTAATACCCCATGCTGTAGCTGCCTTGCCCTTTCAAACGGATCAGTTGCGGGCCTCCACCTGTTCGCACATCTACCAACAAGGCGCCATGGTTGAGGATGTTGTGCCATGGCCGGAAGAAAACTTTGATTTCAAGACTATCGCCTGCAGCAAGGCTGAATGAACTGTCGGGTGTCCAAAAGGCAGGCCGGTTGAAGGATGCGAAGCTGAGGATGCGTCCTTCGAGCAACACGCCTCCATCGTTGTAAAGCTTTACGAAGCCACTGTCGAGGCCCAACTCAGTTGCGGTGCCGAAAACCAAGCTATCTGCGCTCAAACGGAGCTGCCCACCGATTGAGGCCTGAATGGGTACGGCTGGCAAACGTACATTACCCGTTACAGCCAGGCTGATGCTGCCGGCACCTCCGCCACTGATGGCGATGCTTTGCTGGTACTGGCCGGTGTCGAGTCCCGACTTCAACCTAACCCAAGCCGTGCTGGCGCTGAGGTTCCCTGGTGTATGCGCAATGTTGATGGTAGTGCTAAAGGATTGATTGTCGGAGCTAAGCTCAAAAGCTGTTCCTGATCCATCGAGCAAGATGTTGCCATTACCAACCAGCCCTACACCACTGAGCTGAAACGATTGCGATGTGGAGGCCGATAAGCTATCGGTGCTGAAGCCACTCAATTGGCCGGGAAGCACGCTTAAGGTGGGGGTTGGTGCATTCAACTGGCCGAATAATCGGAAATTATTGAAGCGCAAATTGCCGGTTCCTGTGGCATTATGCCCCCAAATGCGGATGCTGATGGTATTGGTGGTGGACGCAGGTAGGTTGGTGGTGATGCTATAGCTGTTTAAAGAATTGGCATCGGTACTTACTACAGGAGCGTTTTGGAGTAAATAGGTGGTATCTTCTTCAAAACCATCGTCGCTCCAGGCGATGGTAATTTGCTGAGGCCCCTGTGTTGTTCGCCCAAACCGGAAACGTAGTTCACTGATTTGAAGCACATAGCCATTCTGTGGACTAAAGCTGTATTCGAGGTATTTGCCCGATGGCGAGAAGTTGACCGTTGGCCAATTGCTGCTATTGGCTATTCGGCTGCCACCATCATCGCCCCCATTTTGAAAGGCGATGCTCCCTGATGAAATGCCTATGGGCGATACCTGTAAATGGGTGGCTACCGAACTGGCGGTTAATGAATCCTGAAAATTATGCAGCGATAACAGGGATTGTGAAACGGCCGGCAGGGTGAAACAAAGGCAGCCGGCGAAAAAAATAAAAACAGACTTCATGCTGTGTCAAAAATCGGGAAATAGACCGATTATTCAACCCCGGACAAAAAACTTAATGTAGGCTAAGGACGGCTTGAGGCGATACCCATTGGGCAACTAACTGCTCAGCGGCAAGCATATCGGCCCAGGCCTGCAGGTAAGCCACCACATCCTCGCGCTTGTTGCGGGCCAGCCAGCGTTTGCCTCCAGGTAAAAATTTTAGCACCTGGTCGTTTTCGAGGTATTCGAGCTCGTGTAATTCGCGGGTGGTAAAGCCTGCGGCGAGCAGTTGTTCTATGATCCAGTCGATGGGCAAACCCGAACTGGGACAGTACTCGCGCACTTGGGTGCTCCAATCGCCATAGCGCTGCATGGCGTAAGCGTGTATTTCGGCCTTGCTCAATTCGGTAACTTCTTGCGCCAAATGGCCGCAATTGCAACTGCCCATATGGCCCCAGACGTAATGTTCGCTGCCTGCCAATCGGGCTGCGGTTTTGCGCAGAATATCGATTTTTGAATGGATTTGCTGCATAAGCGCTATTTTTGAATGTAACAACCAGCCAACCGAATGGTTTTTGACTTTTCGGTGCTAAAAATAGCAGCAGCATGCCAATTCCCGAAGTAGATGCCTTTATCGCGGCCTCAGCCGAACCGCAACGCAGCCAAATGCAAGCCATACGCGCCTGGCTGCACCAATTGTATCCGCAATTGCAGGAAAGTATGAAATGGGGTCGACCGGTTTTCAGCCTGCAAAAAGACCTGGCCTATTTTAAGCCTACCAAGAAGGAGTTGACTTTTGGCTTTTTTGCAGCGCACAAAGTAGTTACACGACCCGAGCTGCTTGAGGGCACCGGCGCGGCTATGCGACACATCAAAATTGGAGCCGATGGCGCTTGGGATAAAGCCTTGGTAGTCCAATGGCTAAAGGAGATGCAGCAGCAGGGGTAGAAGATTTGGCATTCACACAAAAACCGCCGAAAGACGTGCTTCCGGCGGTAGTAGGGTTCCGATTGGGTTGAAAGCCTAGTTACTGCGGCCGTAGCCTCCGCCGCCAAATTTCAGCCGCACATAAAAGCCCGATGGCTGAAAGGCAGGTACATCGCTCATGGTTTTATCGTTCATCTTGAAGCTGGCATTCCCCGGACTCCAGAAGCCACCGGCTGAGATGCCAATGGCAGGACCTCCGGCACCTTGGGCATTGCCACCGCCGCCAACACGGAAAATGTAGTTCAACGAAAAATCGAGGATGCCATTGGAGCTGTTCATGTTCACCACCTGGTTGGGTGTGGCAAAGGAGTTGTTTACGCTGCCGCTGGTATTATCGTCTTCAATTTGGATGTTGGTTTGCAGGCCACCCAAGCCCACTAAGGGGTAAAAGAAGGCTTTTTCGCTTGTTTTGAAGGCATAGCCTACACTAAACTGGCCAAAACCTGCATTGTAACGGCCGGTAGCTCCGGGCCTGCTGAAGCTTTGCGTGCCCAGTGCACCGCCAGCACCACCAATCACAATGTTGTTGAAGAGTGCAAAACCCGAACCACCTGTGGTAATGAAATTGCTGCCCAAACTGCTGTAGCCATTGGCCTGTAGCAAATTGTTGATGGGGCTCAGGTTGTAATTGGCCATGCCAAAATCGAAGAAGCCGAAGCCGCCATAATAACCCGACGATTGTGCCTGAACCAGGCTGCTACCGAGCACGAAGCCCAATAAACATAGGTACTTTTTCATGTTTAAATGTTTAGATAAGTTTTAAGTGCGTTTACGTATTGCTCGAGTGCTGCCGAGCCTTTGGGGGTGATGCTGCAACTGGTGCGCGGCATCTTGCCTTTAAAATCTTTGACCACGGTGATGTAACCGGCCGTTTGTAGCTTGTCGATTTGTACACTTAAATTGCCGGCCGTGGCACCGGTGCGCTCTTTGAGGTACACAAATTCGGCCGATTCAACCGCCACCAGCACCGATATCACCGCCAAGCGCAGCGATTGGTGCAAAAGGGGGTCTAATGCCTTAAAATCAGACATCTTTGCTGGCTTTGAGCAGGTGACCGGGCACAATGTAGCTGCACATAATGGCGGCAGCCAACAGCAACAACTGCTGCTCAAAAGGCACAAAAAGTGCCGCCACACCAAACAGCCAGCTGGCTATGCCGCCATACACCAGGGGCTTAAAGCGCAAAATGCCACCAGAAACAAAGGTGCCCAAGCCATACAACCACATGATGATGGGGTAGGTGCTTTCCCAGCCCATTTTTACGGAGCTTGCCAGCACCAGCAGCAAAAGCACTAAAAAGCCCAGCCAGAGGTAGGTCATGGCCGTGTCGATGTGGGTTTTTACCAGCGACTGTTTCTCTTGCCGACTGCCGATGATGGCTGCTGCAATGCCCGTTGCCGGCATCAAAATGGCCCAGGGCAAATAGTGGTGTTCGTATCCGCTTTGCAGCAGGGCAAAATGGGCGAGCGCTGCCAAAAGCACGCTCCAGCCCCACAAGAGGTAGTGTACACTGTCGGTGCTGAGCTTGCGGCGCGTGCCGGCAATCATACTCCCGATGATCGCCAGGCTTTCTTTTTCGTTTAAGGGGGTTTCCATAAGGGGTTTGTTTAAATTGTATGCAGCAAATGTAAACTAGTTTATGATATAAACCAAGTTTCTTATGATTTCATTTTTACTGGTACAATCACGGTTATTGAAAAAAATTGGTCGCTGCAAGCTAGTACCTTGACTTCCCTGGAAAATATTTGACCAACAAATGCTTTAGTGGAAAATATTTTCTAAAATGAGATTCTAGATGGAAATTTTTTGCTAATATTGATATAGAAACCGATTTTAATGGAAGAAATTTTACCTATACATCTTCAGGAAGTGGTTTTTTCATCAAGCGACTCAAAGCTCAGCAAACAGCTTTCTGCCTTGGTGAAAATAGGAAAACTGCGCAAAATCGCCGCCCGCATTTATACACCCAATTTTTCTGATAATCCAGAGATTATTGTTCGCCGGAACTTGTTCACCATACTTGGTAAATTGTATCCGGGTGCGTTGTTAAGTCATAGGTCGGCGTTGGAGTTTCAGCCTACCTCTGCGGGACATATATTTTTGACATACACTTACACCAAAAAGATAAACCTGCCGGGTATTACGCTCCGGTTTATGAAAGGACCTGCACCCATAGCAGGTGATAACCGTTTTTCAGGTGAGTTATTCGCAGCGCAATTGGAACGGGCCTTGCTCGAAAATTTGCAAATCAGCCGTCAATCAGGAGCTGACTCAAAGATCTTATCGTTAGCACAAGTAGAAGAACGACTGGAAATGGTGCTCAAGGTCCAAGGCGAAACAGGCTTGAATGCCTTGAGGGATCATGCAAGATTAATAGCAGATCAGCTTGACATGAATCAGGAATTTGAGAAACTCAACCTCCTAATTGGTGCTTTATTGGCTACAAAACCGTCAAAAATTTTATCATCCCCCGTGGCTGTGGCAAGAGCATTAGGCTTTCCATATGATGCTACAAGGTTGTCGTTATTCGAAAAACTCTTTGTTGCCTTAAAACAACACGAATTCAAAAACCAAGCTGACAAGAATACCAAGCTGGAAGATTTTAAAAACTTTGCCTTTTTTGAGGCCTATTTTTCAAACTATATCGAAGGTACTGAGTTTGAACTAACCGATGCCAAACGCATTGTCGAGACTGCTACACCTATGCCCAGTCGTTATGAAGATTCACTCGATGTATTGGGAACTTATCAGTTGGTGAGCAATAAAACGGAGATGTGTATTACGCCAACAAGTCCCGAAAAGCTGCTGGACATACTCATTCGCCGGCATAAGGTATTACTCAAAGCCAGAACCTATATGCAGCCCGGACATTTTAAAGACAAAAATAATCGGGCAGGTGAAACGCATTTTGTTGATCATCAATTGGTACAGGGCACTTTGAAAAAGGGATTTGACTATTATCAGGCATTGACACACGCCTTTGCCAAAGCCATCTACATCCAGTTTTTGGTTAGTGAAGTTCATCCATTTTTAGATGGAAATGGCCGTATTGCAAGGGTTATGATGAATGCAGAACTGGTAAAGGATGGTCAAGCTAAAATTATCATTCCTACCGTGTATCGTGAGGATTATGTTGGTGCCCTAAGGAGATTGAGCCGTCAACATGATTGCACCACCTACATCCGCATGATGCAAAGAGCATTTGAATTCAGCGCAACCATCACCGGAGCTAATCTTGCTGCCATGGAAGCGCTTTTAGAAGCAAGTAATGCGTTTAAAGAACACAGTACGGCCAAGTTGAAATTTATAAGCCCTTAGTTCAAAAGCATGCAATTATGCGCGCATAAAAAAACCGGCCTTTTTGGGGCCGGTCTTCTCAATAACTGCTGTGCTTAAATCATCTGCTTGGGATCTACCCATTGGTCGAACTGCTCGTTGGTAAGCAAGCCCAGACCGATGGCGGCCTCGCGCAGGGTGGTGCCTTCTTTGTGGGCAGTCTTAGCAATCTTGGCGGCGTTCTCGTAGCCGATGTGTGGATTGAGGGCGGTTACCAGCATCAACGAATTTTCGAGGTGACGCTGCAACATGGGCCGGTTGGGTTCAATGCCAACCGCACATTTATCGTTGAACGACACACAAGCATCGCCAATCAAACGGGCGCTTTGCAATACATTGGCGGCGATGACGGGCTTGAACACATTGAGCTCAAAGTGGCCGTTGCTGCCACCAATCGATACGGCTACATCGTTGCCGATGACTTGTGCGGCGACCATGGTCATGGCCTCGGGCTGGGTGGGGTTCACCTTGCCGGGCATGATGGAGGAGCCGGGCTCGTTGTCGGGGATCACGATTTCGCCAATGCCTGAGCGGGGCCCGCTGCTGAGCATGCGGATGTCGTTGGCGACCTTCATCAAGGAAACAGCCACGCGCTTGAGGGCGCCGCTCAATTCTACCATGGCGTCGTGGGCGGCTAGGGCTTCAAATTTGTTGGGGGCGGTTACGAAAGGCAGTCCGGTGAAATCGGCGATTTTCTGAGCGACCAACACATCGTAGCCCTTAGGCGCATTTAAGCCAGTGCCGACAGCAGTGCCGCCCAACGCCAGCTCGCGCACCATCTCCAAAGCATTGCGCAAAGCACGCATGCCGTTGTCGAGCTGCTGTACATAACCACCAAACTCCTGACCGAGGGTCAATGGCGTGGCATCCATAAAGTGGGTGCGACCGGTTTTTACAATGTCTTTGAAGGCTTCGGCTTTGGCAGCCAGGGTATCGCGCAGCTTTTGGATGCCGGGCAAGGTAATTTCTACCACCTGCTGGTAAGCCGCAATGTGCATGGCTGTAGGGAAGGTATCGTTAGAGCTTTGCGATTTGTTTACATCGTCGTTCGGGTGCAGCACCTTCTTTTCGTCGGTGAGCGAACCGCCTGCCATCACATGGGCGCGGTAGGCAATCACCTCGTTGCAATTCATATTGCTCTGCGTGCCCGATCCGGTTTGCCAAATCACCAGCGGAAACTCGCCGTCGAGCTTGCCCGCCAAAATCTCGTCGCAGGCCCCGCTGATGAGGTCGCGTTTTTCGGCACTCAATACGCCCAAATCGTGGTTGGCATGGGCTGCTGCTTTCTTCAAATAGGCAAAGGCCCGGATGATTTCTTTGGGCATGCTGGCCTCAGGACCAATCTTAAAGTTGTTGCGTGAGCGCTCGGTTTGTGCGCCCCAGTACTTGTCGGCGGGTACTTGCACCTCGCCCATGGTGTCTTTTTCGATGCGATAACTCATCTCAGGGGATTCAAAGTTTAAAGTTCAAGGTTCAAAAAAATGATGAAACACAGAGGACACGGCGAGCACAGAGCGGTTGTGGTTATTAATATAAACAATCTCCGTGTCCTCCGTGTTTTTATCTAAACTTCGGCGCCCGCTTCTCCAAAAACGCCTGCGTGCCTTCTATAAATTCAGGGGTTTGGAAAAGCGATCCGAAAGTTTCGATTTCGTTTTCGAAGCCGTTTTCTTCCATATCGTAATAGTCGTTTACCAAGGCAATGCAATGGGCTACGGCTACCGGACCTTTGGTGGCGATCTTGTTCAAAATTTCCAGGCCCTTGGCACGCAAATCGGCTACATTATCTACAACGTGGTTTACCAAGCCGAGGCGGTGGGCTTCGTCGGCTTTGATGGTGTCGCCCGTAAGCAACAATTCCAAGGCTTTGGCTTTGCCCACCAATTGTACCAAACGCTGGGTGCCGGCATAACCGGGTATGAGGCCCAAATTCACCTCAGGCTGACCAAAACGGGCGTTGGCCGAAGCAATGCGCATGTGGCAGGCCATGGTTAACTCACATCCGCCGCCTAAGGCAAAGCCATTTACGAGGGCAATTACGGGCTTTTCGCTGTTTTCGATGCCGTTGAATATGGCATGCCCCGCTGCGGAAAGTTCGGTGCCTTGCTCCTCGTCGAAATCGGCAAACTCGCTGATGTCGGCACCGGCAGCAAAGGCTTTCTCGCCGGCTCCGGTAATGAATACGCCCGTTACGGCAGCATCGGAACTGGCTTCGCCCATGGCAGCGTCAATTTCGGCCAAGGTCAGGCGGTTGAGGGCATTGAGCTTGTCGGGACGGTTGATGGTGATGGTGGCAATGCCGCCTTCTACCGCGTAAAGGATGTTTTCGTAAGCCATCAGGATTTCTTTTTTTGGTTTTCTTCTTCTTTTTTGGCGTCGTACTCGTCTTTGAGCTGCTTGTTCACATGGTCGTCGCGATCTACCAGTTTTTTATCGGCCACATTTTCGTCCAAAAACTCGTTGAGCTGCCGGATGTCCATGGTGCTTTTGATCTCGCCAAACTCATTCACGGTGATGTTGAAGCCCTCCAAACGTGGGTCTAATTGCGGTTTGTTCTTGTCTTTCTTAGCCATATTTTAAGGTTTTGAGGGCGTATGCCAAACGTGCAACCACTTCTGCTTGTCCGAGTAAGGCCGTGAGTTCAAAGATAGCAGGTCCGGCGCCTTGTCCGCTTATCGCTAAACGATAGGCCTGCATAAGCTGACCGGCTTTGAGCTCCATGGCTGCTGCCGTATCGTTGAAGGTTGCTTCGCAGTTGGGGGCATCCCAGTGATCTAAACTGGCAAATGCGGCTTGTAGTTTTTCGATGAAGGCAGGCACTGGTGCTTTCCAGCGTTTGGCCACCACTTCATCATCAAAGGCTGTTGGGGCTTCGAAGAAATATTTACTGATGGTGTAAAAATCGCCCACCAGGGTCATGCGTTCGTTCATCATGCGTACAGCTTCTGTAAGGAAGGCCATATCTACGACATGGCCGGCAGCTGCCACTTGCGGGGCCACCATTTCGGCCAGCTCGGCATGGGGCGTGGCACGCAGGTATTGCTGGTTGAACCAGTTGAGCTTGCCAAAATCGTAACGGGCACCATGCTTATTTACGCGCTCAAGGCTGAAGGCAGGCACCAGTTCATCGAGGGTGAAAAGCTCGCGATTATCGCCGGGGTTCCAGCCCAGTAGCGACAAAAAGTTGATGTATGCTTCGGGGAAGTAACCGGCTTCGCGATAGCCCTGGGTGGTTTCGCCGGTCTCGGGATTGGTCCAGTTGATGGCGTAAAACGGCAATCCCAAACGGTCGCCATCGCGTTTGCTCAGTTTGCCGTCGCCATCGGGCTTCAGCAACAAGGGCAGGTGGGCAAATTCGGGCATGGCTGCTTCCCAGCCGAAAGCCTGGTACAGCAAAACGTGCAGGGGGGTACTGGGCAGCCATTCTTCACCGCGAATCACATGGGTGATTTTCATCAGGTAGTCGTCTACCACATTGGCGAGGTGGTAAGTCGGCATGCCGTCGCTTTTGAACAGCACTTTGTCGTCGAGCTGCGAGGTATTCACCACCACCCAGCCACGGATGATGTCTTTCACCCGCACTTCTTCGTTGCGGGGCATTTTGAAGCGGATCACGTAAGGATCGCCGGCATCCAAACGGCGCTGAACCTCATCGGCGGGCAGACTCAGGGAGTTTTTCATGTTCACCCGGGTAATGCTGTTGTATTGGGGCGAAGCTACGTTGGCCTTTTTGAGGCGCTCACGCATTTCGTCGAGCTCGGTTTCGGTATCGAAGGCATAATAGGCATGTCCGGCTTCAATGAGCTGATCGGCATACTGGCGGTACATGGCCTTGCGCTCGCTCTGGCGGTAGGGGCCGTAGGGGCCACCCACGTGCACGCCTTCGTCGAATTGCATGCCGCACCATTCGAGCGATTCGATGATGAATTGTTCGGCACCAGGCACAAAACGGGTTTGGTCGGTGTCTTCGATGCGGAGTATAAAGGTGCCGCCGGTTTGACGGGCAAGCAAGTAGTTAAACAAAGCAGTACGAACACCACCGGGGTGCAAAGGGCCGGTAGGACTGGGCGCAAAACGAACGCGAACGGGAGTACTCATCTCAAAAATTTGTGCAAAGATAAGGAAATGCAGTTGGCTGGCGGAATTAGCACCTGGCTTTTGGTACACTATCCAAAGACCTAAGCCAGAGGGAGCAGCTTTAAAGCTTATGACCGGTGAAAAGCTTCCATGCGATGCACTGGTGGCACAGCAGTGTCGTATATCCACGCCATGCTGTCGCAAGCAAGCAGCACAACGCTGAGGTATGGGGTAAACCGGGGTATAAACCAATATTGGTACTCCAAGGCAAGGCTGCTCTAAAAGAGCTGAGACAAAGCTTGGCTTGTCTGCATAGGAAGTAAAAAAGTAAAGCCCGATAAATTTTAATAGGCATTGAACATTTGCGCTTAAATTTCGCTTCTTATTTCGCTCATGTCCGATTCTTCCCCGCGTTTTTTACCACTCATCTTGCTGTTGGTGCTCTCTTTCATCTGGGGAAGCAGTTTCATACTTATGAAAAAGGGCTTGGAGGTGTTTAGTCCGGTACAAGTAGGTGCGTTTCGGTTGAGTATTGCCGCATTAGCCATGTTGCCCGTGGTCATCCGGCATTACGGACATTGGCTGTTGCCCCGGTTCAAGTATTTCGCCATTGTGGGTTTGATGGGCAATGGTATACCTGCTTTTTTGTTTGCTATAGCCCAAACCCACATCAACAGTTCCACTGCCGGGGCCCTCAATGCACTAACACCTCTTTTTACGCTTTTGTTAGGTGTTTGGTTGTTTGCTTTGTCGTTTGAACGCCATAAATTGCTTGGGCTTTTGCTAGGATTCGCCGGGGCGCTTATCCTTATTTTACTCCGGGGAAATGGTTTGTATGATCCAGATTGGGCCTGGGGCCTGCTGGTGGTTTTGGCTACCCTGATGTATGGCACCAGTGTAAATACCGTAAGCCGGTACCTGCGAGATGTAAGGCCCTTACTCACGGCCGGTGTTCCGTTGATATTGGCTGGGATTCCGGCAAGTTTTATTTTATTTAGCACTGATTTTACCGAACGCTTGAGTTACGAGGGGGCCACCGAAGCCTTGCTTTATTTAAGTATACTTGGGCTCATTGGCTCGGCTGCCAGCCTGGTGGCCTTCAACCGGCTGATCCAGCTCAGCGGCCCAATATTTGCATCAACCACCACCTACCTCATGCCCATAGTGGCCTTGTTTTGGGGCTTTTTAGATGGAGAAATGCTGGGCTGGCCGCACTTGGCGGGCATGGGCGGCATATTGATTGGCATTTGGCTGGTCAACCGCAAACGAAGCGTTTGATTTTACAGCACCTTGGGCAAGGACTCGTGGCCTTCGCCGGCCTGCAAAGCGCGGGTTGATACCATGCTATATGGCCTTCATAACCGATGTAAAGTACCACTTTCACGGGCAAATTGCGAGCTGCCTGCAAACCATTGAAATAGGCCTTGCTATTGTAGAGCTGCAAAATATGAAACTCACCATCGATCAGTCGCTCGCGGATGCGGGCCACTGCCTGCCGGTCAAATTGCTTTTGCGGGTGCCAGGGATGAATCACCACGCCTGCGGCAGCCAGGTCGGCACACAAAGCAGCCTCAGGATGGGTCATCACTTCTATATGGTGCCCCAGGCGCGCCAAGCCCATGTAAATGGTCGCTTCGGGCCGCATGGTAACCGTGGCGCGATAATCGCTGATGACCAAAATCCGTAAAAAGGCCGGCTTCACGGGGGCGAAACTAACCAATATTTCCCTCACAGGACAGCAAGCTTACCAAGATCCAGCTAATAATTTGGCTTTCAGCAACTTGTTTTGAAAAAATTTTACATAAACATATATAACATGTTTGTCTGTTGCTTGCTATTTATCGTTAAATACTTTGAATGAATATCGCAAAATTTGACCGTAACATGCTAATAATCAATATATATGAGAAAAAAAATGTAAAAAAAGGTTAAACTGATGACGCATTCAAAGGTTAATAATCTGTTTTAAAATCTTTTGTATGAAAACATCATTAATCATGCTTTCAGCCAGTCTTCAGCCAGGTGATGTAACCGGCTTCACATTTTTTGTGGGACTGATGGCCATGTTTGCCGCATCGGTTTTCTTCTTTTTCGAAAGAAGTAACGTAGATGGCAAGTGGAAAACGTCTTTGTTGGTATCAGGTTTGATTACCATGATCGCAGCTGCGCACTATTATTATATGCGCGACTTCTATCTGGGCGCCGTAGCCAACAATATTGCTGGTGGCTTCGTGCCCGGCGCGGAGGGTTACATTAATCCTTCACCAACCCAATTCCGTTACATCGACTGGACACTTACTGTGCCCTTGATGTGTGTGGAATTTTTCCTCCTGCTGCGTCCGTTTGGAGCAAAGCAGTCGTTGCTGTGGAAAATGATTGGGTATTCGCTCCTGATGCTGGTAGCGGGTTACATTGGCGAAGCCATCCAACCTGATCAGACCATTCTTTGGGGCGTAATTTCATCTGTAGGTTGGGCAGGTATAGTGTATGAAGCAACTGCCGGCAGTGTAGCCAAAATGGCACAAGCTTCGGGCGATGCCAACTTGCAGCGTGCCATTCGCTTACTCCGCAACTTTGTGTTGGTAGGTTGGGCCATTTATCCAATTGGTTATATGTTGATGCCAGGCAACTTGCTTGCTGGTATGAGCGGTGCCATCAACATTGACCTCATCTACAACATTGGCGATGCGGTGAACAAAATTGGTTTCGGTTTGGTAGTTTACCAAATGGCAGTTTCTTCTACGAAGAAATAAGGTCAAACAAATAAAAAGGCCCCGCTTGCTTTGGCAGGCGGGGCTTTTTTATTGGGAATGGTATTGATTATGGTTTTAAACGGCCGTACATGCGCGGGAAAGGAATGGTTTCGCGTACATGCGGAAGTTTACACACCCAGGCTACCAATCGTTCGAGGCCTAGTCCAAAGCCCGAATGGGGTACTGAGCCGTATCTACGGAGGTCGAGGTACCATTCAAAGGCTTCCATAGGCAATTGGTGTTCGTTTATTTTTTCGACCAACCATTCGAAATTGGTTTCGCGTTCGCCTCCTCCCACTATTTCGCCATAACCCTCGGGAGCCAATACATCTACGCCTTTGGCCCAACGCGGATCACTTTCGTCGCGCTTCATATAAAAGGCTTTGACCTCGTGTGGCCAGTTGTACACCATGATTGGTGTATCGAAAAGCCGGGTGATGACCGTTTCGTCGGAGCCGCCAAAATCGTTGCCCATCCGGAATTCGCGGGCACTCTTGAGCCAAAGCGGAATATTGCGCAGGCTTTCTTCGAGCTCTGCCAGCTCTTCCTTAAGCTGTTGGATTTTGCTTTGGTTGAAGCCTATTTCCCCTTTCTTCATGCCCGGAGTCTTGATTTTTTCTTCGCGCTCCACGATTTCGGCCTTCACTTGCTCGAGTCGGCTTTGCGCAGCGGCCAAGTCGGCTTCGAGGGTTTTAATGGCATTACGGCCATTCACCTCCTTATCGCCTTTCAAAATGGCCACGGCATCTTCATATGGAATGCGCGGGAAAGGCTGGGTTACCTGTTGGAGTACGGTGGTATCTCGACCGATCATTTCCAGTTCGGTGGTATTTTTAGCCAATACAGCCAATACCACATGGCGGAGAAAGCGTTCGATTACGTCCATGTTCATGCTCAGGTCGTGGAATACCATTTCGGGTTCAATCATCCAGAACTCGCTCAGGTGACGTCGTGTTTTCGACTTTTCGGCACGGAAAGTAGGTCCAAACGTATAAATTTTACCAAAAGCCATGGCCATGGCCTCGCCGTAAAGCTGTCCGCTTTGGCTGAGGTAGGCAGGTTCTCCGTAAAAATCGGTTTCGAAAAGGGTTGAGGTGCCTTCCACGGCATTACCCGTAAATATGGGTGCATCGGTTTGGATAAAGCCTTCGCCTTGAAAAAATTCGTGAATGGCCATGATGATGGTATTGCGGATGCGCATGATGGCCCACTGCCGCTTACTTCTCAACCACAGATGCCGGTGATCAATGAGAAAGTCGACCCCATGTTCCTTGGGGCTAATCGGATAATCTTCGCTTTCACCTATAATTTCGACTTGGCTAACGTGCAATTCGTGCCCGCCTATCTGGCGTTCATCGGCCACTACCGTACCCGAAATGCGCAACGAACTTTCCTGCCCGGCTCGCTTGGCCTCTTCAAAGGCGTGACTGCTTACTTTCTGCTCGTCGACAATGCACTGACAAATGCCAGATCCATCTCTAACTATCAGGAAAACAAGCCCTTTTCCTGTCCGCTTACCCATTATCCAGCCTTGAAGGGTGACATCCTGTCCTACCGCTTCCCGCAATCGCTCGATGGTCATATTAAAATTTACTTTAAAAATCGCGCTAAAATAGCCATAAAATACATTGACACTTGTATTTTTATGCGACCGAAGCCTTTCCACAAAAATTATGCTAAAGCAAACGCTACAGCAAAAATTACTTCAGAAGTTATCACCTCAGCAGATACAGTTCATCAAACTGCTGCAGGTGCCAACAGCTATGCTCGAGCAGCGGATTAAGGAAGAACTGGAAGAAAATCCGGCTTTGGAAGAAGCTGATTGGGAAGCGCAAACGTTGCAGGATGAATATAGCGACTTGGATGAGGCCAAAACGTCTGAGGAATCGGACGAATACGATGATCAGCTGAACGAAGACATCGATGTAAGTGAATACCTGGATGCTGACGATACCCCTGAGTACAAACTCGAAGACAACAATTACCGCAATGAAGAGGACGAGCGGGATTATCGTCCGGGTATTACGGTAGACAACAGTTTTCATGAACAGCTGATGCAGCAGCTCAACCTGCTTGACCTTAGCGACGAGGAGTATATGGTAGGCCAGCAGTTAGTTGGCAGCATTGATGAAGACGGATATTTGCGCCGTCCTTTATTGTCGATAGTCGATGATTTGGCCTTTTCGCAAAACATCATTATTGCCGATGAGTTGGTCTATAAAATGCTCGAGCGGGTGCAGAAGTTTGATCCGGCAGGGGTAGGCGCCCGCGATTTGCGAGAATGCCTGTTGCTGCAATTGGCCCGAAAAGCTGAGCGCATTTCGGCCCGTAATGCGATTCGTATCCTTGAAAAGTACTTCGAGGAGTACACCAAAAAGCATTTTGATAAAATCGCTCGCAGCTTAAACCTCGATGAAGAAGCTATGCGTGATGCCCATTATGAAATTACGCACTTGAATCCACGCCCGGGCAACGCGCAGGCCGACAACAGCAAGGTACTGCAGGTGATTCCTGATTTTGTGATTTACAATGAGGAAGGGGAATTGCAACTGCGCTTAAACGCGCGTAATGCACCCGATTTGCGCATTAGCGATACCTATCGCGAAATGTTTAAGCATTATGACAAGGCTGAGAAATCGGATAAAAAGATGAAAGAAGCCGTCAGCTTCGTGAAGCAGAAACTCGACGCTGCCCGCTGGTTTATAGACGCCATTCGGCAACGGCAGCATACTTTGCTGAGTACCATGGACGCCATTATGGAGCACCAATACGACTTTTTCCTTACTGGCGATCAAACCAAGCTGAAGCCAATGATATTGAAGGATATAGCTGAAAAAGTTAATCTTGACATCAGCACCATATCACGGGTGGCCAATAGCAAATACGTGCAAACAGAGTTTGGCACCTTTTTACTCAAATCTTTCTTCAGTGAAGGCATTATGACCGATAGTGGCGAGGAAGCTTCAAGCAAAGAAGTAAAGCAGATCCTTACCGATTTAATTGGTGCCGAAGACAAGCTCAAGCCTTTGTCGGACGATAAGTTGGCGGAAGTTTTGAATGAAAAAGGCTACAATATTGCCCGCAGAACCGTGGCCAAATACCGCGAGCAGCTCAACATACCGGTGGCCCGCTTGCGAAAGGAGCTGTGATGGAGCGTTTGGCAGCTTTTATTTCCGGATTTTTTCATCCTTCCCTGTTGGTAGTTTACCTGGCGCTTATGGCTTTTTGGTTGCAGCCTATAGAACTTTTGTACTATCCCCCTACTTTGGTGTTGATGATTTTGGCTGAAGTATTTCTAATAGGTAGTTTATTACCTACGTTGGCTGTAGCGCTTTTGGTACGCCTTAAGCTGGTAGGTACGTTTAAGATTGAGGAACGCAGCCAGCGACATTTACCCTATTTGATACAAGCACTGTGTTTGGCTGTCTTGGTGTTTATTTTCAGAAGTATGCAGCTGGCTAATTTGCTTTATATGAGCGTGACCGGAGCCATGTTGGCCGTACTTTTCGCCTGGTTTATCAACAAGCACTGGAAAATCAGTGCCCATGCCGTTGGCATGGGTGGCCTGGTGGGCTTTGTATGGAGCATGCAATACACTGCCCAGCGCGAGGTGTTTTGGCCCATTTTGATTTGCCTTATCTTTGCCGGACTTACCGGTAGTGCCCGCGTAGCCCTTAAAGCACATAGTCCTATTCAGGTCTTTGCAGGTTTTGGGCTGGGCTTGCTTTGTATGATCTTCAGTCTTTTTCCTTATTGGCTAAAAATTTAAATATGTACAACAGCCTAATATTCGATATTCAGGAGGGGGTGGCCACCATTACCCTCAACCGTCCTGATGTGTTCAATGCCTTTAACGATGAGCAGAGCTACGAACTGCAAGATGCCTTGAAGCAATGCGCCAAAAACAGCGACATTCGTGTGGTAGTGCTCACTGGAGCCGGCAAGGCTTTCTGCTCGGGGCAAGACCTCAAAGCCATTGCCGACACCACCGGTAAGCGCGATTTGAGCGAGTCGTTGCACAAGCGCTACAACCCCATCATTCGTGCCATGCGAAGCTTGCCTAAGCCCATTGTGGCCCGGGTTAACGGGGTAGCGGCAGGCGCTGGCTGCTCGCTGGCCTTGGCTGCCGACATTGTTGTGGCTGCCGAAAGCGCCAAATTCATCGAAGTGTTTGTAAACGTTGGCCTGGTGCTCGATTCGGGATCTTCGTACTTCCTGCCACGTTTGGTGGGTTCGGCCCGTGCCTTTGAAATGAGCACCATGGGCAGCAGGGTGAGCGCCGAACAAGCCCTGGCCTGGGGCATGGTGAACAAAGTAGCCCCCGATGCCGAGCTCGATGCAGCGGTGGCCAGCTATACCGATTATTACAAAGCTGCTCCTACCAAGGCCATTGCCATGATGAAAAAAATGCTGAACAAGAGCTTCCATTCCGACCTCGATACCATGCTCGACTACGAAGCTTATTGCCAGAAAATTGCCGGCGATAGTGCCGATTACAAAGAAGGCGTATCGGCATTTAACGAAAAGCGTAAACCGAATTTTACGGGGAACTAATAGCCCTCGATTCAAAATCAATTCATTTCCCCACAAGCCGGCTAATCCATTTGGGTTTGCCGGCTTTCTATTTAGCAAATATGCTATTGCAAAACACTTCTAATGGCGAATAGTTATAACTTTTAGCCAATATAATGCCCAAAAGTTATAACTATCGGCTAGTATAATGCCCAAAAGTTATAACTTTTGGACATTACAAATTCATGCCTTAACTTTGTGGCATGGTACAGCGCATTTTAAACAACCTCATTTACAGGCGATTTCATAAAGGAAAAGCCATTATTTTGATGGGCGCGCGCCAGGTAGGCAAAACCACGCTCATTCATGAGCTGTTGAAAGGGCAAGATTACCTCTTTTTAGATGGCGACGATCCGGCTGTTCGCAACATGCTCGAAAGTCCGAATACCCAAGAAATCAAGCGGCTCATTGGCAGCCATACCTTGGTTTTTGTGGATGAAGCGCAACGCATTCCCGGCATTGGTCTCACTTTAAAAATAGTGACCGACCAGCTCAAAGCAGTACAACTGCTGGTGAGCGGCTCCTCCTCATTCGATTTGGGTCAACAGCTTTCGGAGCCACTTACGGGTCGTAAATGGGAGTACCAATTGTACCCCATTTGCTGGGAAGAACTCGAAAACCATTTGGGCTATTTAAAGGCCGATCAGCAATTGGAAGACCGCTTGATTTACGGCATGTATCCCGATGTGCTCAATCATCCGGGCGATGAGCGTGAAATCCTCAACAACCTGGTGAGCAGCTATTTGTACCGCGACATATTGCAACTGAACGACATCCGCAAACCCGAAGTACTCGAGAAGCTGGTGTTGGCGCTAGCCTTGCAAGTAGGCAGCGAAGTCAACTACAATGAGTTGTCGAACTTAGTGGGGGTGAACAAAGGCACCATCCAAAACTACATCGAGCTGCTCGAAAAAGGCTTTGTGATCTTCCGTTTGGGCAGCTTCAGCCGCAACCTCCGCAACGAAATTAAACAGAACAAAAAGGTGTATTTTTACGATAACGGTTTGCGCAACGCTGTGATGGGTAATTTTAGTCCGTTTGAGCTGCGGGCCGATAAGGGCGCACTTTGGGAAAACTTCCTGGCTTCAGAACGCATCAAACAACTGGCCTATAAGCAGCACCTCGCACACCGCTACTTTTGGCGCACCAAGCAGCAGCAGGAGATTGATTGGGTAGAAGAAATTGACGGGCAGATCCGGGCCTGGGAATTCAAGTGGAAATCGGGCAAAAACGTAGGTTCACGTACTTTCGAAAATGCTTATCACACCCAGACACAAGCCGTAAATCGTCAGAATTTTCGGAATTTTGTGGTGATCAATCCCTAATCCATTACTTCACCTCAAAGGCAAGCAAGTTTTGGCCATTCAAATACCCCTTCAGCTTATCGCCGGCATGAACCGGGCCAACCCCAGCTGGTGTACCGGTGAAAATGAGGTCGCCTTGGCGGAGGCTGAAGTATTGCGACACAAAGCTGATGATGGCCTCGAAGCTAAACAGCAAATCACGGGTGTTGCCCGCTTGCCGTTTTTCGCCATTCACCTGTAATTCAAGCTGTAAGTCCTGCAGCACGCCCAAGTGTTCCTTCGGCACAAAATCGCCCAAAACCGCTGAACCATCGAAGCCCTTGGCCAACTCCCAGGGCAAACCCTTGTTTTTAAGCTTGGTTTGCAGGTCGCGGGCCGTAAAGTCGATGCCGAGTCCTATTTGGTCGTAATAATCGGAGGCAAAACGGGGCGCAATGTGTTTGCCGTTTTTACAAATACGCAGTACAATTTCGAGTTCGTGGTGAATGCTACCCAGGTGGTCGGGCAGATAGAAGGCCTTGCCATCTTTCAAAATGGCGGAATCGGGCTTTAAAAAAATCACCGGTTCGGTGGGGACTTCGTTGTTGAGTTCGCGGGCGTGATCGGCATAATTTCGGCCCACACAAATGATTTTCATGGGTCAAAAATAGGAAAACACCTACCGAATTTTACTTTTTAGTGCGGTTTTGCTTCTGATTGGATGTTAAATTCAACTGACGCTATAATCGGGGGCTTTCCTGATGCGCCCCCTTGTAGGGCTGGTGAAATCGCCACCACGATTTAGCACACCTAATTACAGCGCTAAAGTCGCGAAATAGGCAAACGCTCATCATGTACCAAACAATTGTACCATTTAGATCACGATTCCATCTGTGTTGCCGAGAAGGTATTGCGCCCTTTCAGGGCTTCGATTTAGGTGTGGGTTCCAATAACCGGGGCTGCACCCCGGCCTGTTAGCTGACACCCTTTCAGGGCTTTTCACGAGTTCGTTCATACCGCCAGCGAGCGGCACCGTGGATGACGTCATACTCCAATTTTGAATCTTGAATAGCGATGGGCCCTAGCCCGAGCGATGAATTTTGAATTTCAAATTCACTCAAATGGCCATTTTTCATTTAGCTTACAGAGGGGCGGACGCGTCAGGAATTCGCTACCGCTTTACAAAACGCTGGCGATGCAGCTTGCCCGCACTTTCGTACACCATCAGGTAAAGTCCCGGAGCATATTGTTCAACCCCCCATGTCTGCGGGCCTGATTCGAGCTGCTGCTGGCGAATCAACCGGCCTTGCATATCGTAGCAACTAAGCCGGCCAACTTGGGGCAACTGCAGCTGCAAAACATCGGTAACCGGATTGGGGTAAATCAAAAATTCGGTTGCCAAATTTTCATGTACGCTCACATTGGTAAAACTGATGCTGTTTGACAGTTCCGAAACACAATTGTTGAGCGTTGCACTGGCATGATAGATTCCGTTTTGGGTAACTTGTAAGGTCTGGTTCGATTGGCCTGCGATAACATTCCCATCGAGGTACCAGCTGATGGTTGCTCCTGCTGCCAAACCACTCGCTGTTAAGCTGAAGCCAGAATCAATGATAGTTGGCGGAACAGGTCGACCAATAATGTTAAATGGCGTGCTTAATGGCGAATAACTTACCGGGTTGGTGGAGCGCAATCGGATACGGAAACCATTACCCACTAGCCCAGGAGGTAAAATCACCACAACTGGAGTTGCCATATTCACCGGGATAACAGAATCGGTACTGCTTAACAGTTCTGCTGATGTTGTATTTCCAGCAGAAGGAGTACCAAAAGTCTGGTAAGAAATGATGACCGGGGTAGATTCACAAATGTCGGTAAAGGCCAAGCTATCGAAATTCGAATAACCAAAAGTTACATTGATTCCTGTTGATAAACTCGGTGAGCAGCCATTATTTTCAATACCGACTACATAATTGCCTGCTTGGGCGGGGATAAAGCTGTTTCCGGTAGCGCCACTTATGGTATTCCCATCCCTGAACCAAACGAAATTGCCTGTTCCGGTGGTTGAAAGCACACGTCCATCGAAGCTTAAGCTGGGTGTTGTGGCAGGTATAGTAATGGCAAAATTACCACTTTGGCTGCCTGTGCTGGCCGGATTGCTCGCTACCACCCGAACCCGATAACCCGCGCCAGCCGCTGCCGTAAGGGGGGTGTTGGCGGTAATGCTTGTAGCTGTAGTCCCTGTAATACTTCCGATATTCACCGGCGTTGTAAAGCCTCCTAATTCATCGCTCAACTCAACGGTAAAAACATTGCCGCTGGCAAAAGTGCCCGTGCTGGTAAAGTTTACGGTAAGGCTTCCTCCGCGGCAAACTGCCGTTTGAACCACACTTGCCGAACCTACGGTTGCAGGTGCTGCAGCTTCAGTGAGTGTAAATACATTGGTGTAGATACGATCGCCTGAACTTCCGCCATCGCCATTGGCAGCATTGGTGGCTACATAAAAGCTCACGGTGCCGGTGCCAGCTGCCGGTGCAGTCCAGCTAAAATTCCAGCTTTTGGCGCCAGAACTTCCTGTAATCCCTGAAAAAGTTTGTTGCAGATGACCTGATACCAACTGCGTTTGAACTGCGTCTGTAGCAATAAGGGTTCCGGCACTTTGATTGGCCGAATTGCGAGCAACCAGCTGAAATCCGAAAGTAGAAATGCCCGCCGAGTTAATGTTCAGCACTGCCGTATAGGTTTGTCCGGGTACATAAGCACTCAAGGTAGGGTCGCCGTTAAACACCAAGTTCCGGGTTGCCGGGCCGCTGTTTACGGCAAAATCACCATGACAAGCCGTACAATTACCTGAGCCGGGTGCACCGCTGTGTCCGGTAGGGGGCCCGCCGCTGCTGGTAAAGGCGGTTTCAATAAACATGGCCGATATGCTCAGCACTACAGCCAGTACAGTAAATTTTTTCAGCATAGCTTGGTCTTTAGGGGAAGTAACGAATCAACAAGATAAAACGTTTTACAACAAGCTGAAAATGATTATTTTAATTTTATCTGTTCATAGGCATCTTAGCAAATAAAGCCGCATGCCTTTAGGTTGTGGGCTTCGTTGGAAGTGCGAAGCATGCCCCAGCAAAAGGCTCCGGTAGCTCGGGCGAAGCGCACAGCCCCTAGTAGCGCTGAAACAACAGCTTTTCTTAGGCACAAAGAGCTAGGTTTATTAACGTGCTGCTATTCTACCGCCATGAAACCCTTCAGCGGCTCAGCAGTTGGTTTTTGGCTGTCTGTTGCCATCTTGTGGTTAAGCAGAAAGCTTAATCAAGCCGGTCGAGTTGCGCTTTTGTAAAGTCAAGCAAATCGCTGAGGTAGGCCTTCCCAAATTCGAACCGCAAACCGGCAGCTTCATACACTTTGGGAATACTACGGGTGTTGCCCAGCGACAGGGCTTTTTTGTAGTGCTCTAAAGCCTGCTGGCGATTTTCAACAAATTGTTTCCAAATGCCAATGGCCCCCAGCTGTGCAAAACCGTACTCTATGTAGTAAAAGGGTACTTCAAACAGGTGGAGCTGGGCTTGCCACTGCATACCGGCCAGTTTATCTAACCCGCTCCAATCGACTTCAGGGGAGCCATATGCATCAAAAAGCGCCAGCCATTTGGCTTTACGCTCGACTACCGAATGGTCGGGATGTTGGTACAACCAATGCTGAAAGGCATCGATACAAGCGATCCAGGGCAACACGCTGATGGCCCTTTGAATTTGCTCGTAGCGTGCCCTTTTGATACTGGCCTCATCCTCGAAAAACTTATTGTATTGGCTCATTGACATCAGCTCCATCGACATGGAGGCCAGTTCGGCTGTTTCGGAGGGCAGGACTTTGTAGGCCGCTAAGGGCAGGTCTTTGCTGAGGAACGAATGCACCGCATGACCGCCTTCGTGCATCATGGTTTCGAGGTCTTCCATCGAACCGGCGGCATTCATAAAAATAAAAGGTGCGCCACTTTCCATAAGCGGATAATTATATCCTCCGGGGGCCTTGCCCTTGCGAGAGCTCAGGTCAAAGTGCCCCATCTTATCCATGCTGTACAGGCAATCGCCAAAATACGCATCGAGCTCCCCAAAGGCGGCTATACTGCGCTCAATCAGCTCCGCTTCGTTGGCAAAGGGCTTGAGGGGCTCACGGCCAGGCGGTTCGGCCTTGGTATCCCAGGGTTGGAGTTTTGGAAGGCCGAGTGCCCTGGCCCGGTCGGCATCAAAACGCGCTTTTACCGGAACCACCAAACTGCGAATGGCTTCGTGAAAATCGAAACAATCCTGTTCGTTATAATCGAAGCGTCCCAATTCGAGGAAGCGGTACTGGGTATAGCTTTCGAAGCCCGCATTTTGAGCAATCTGATGGCGAAGGCTGATGAGCTCGCTGAAAAGGTTATTCAAGCGGTCTTCGTCTTGCTGCCGCCGTTGCATCATGAGCACCCATACCTGCTCCCTTTCGGCACGATCGGCCGATTTCAGCAGCTGGGCGGCTTGCGGCATGGTGTATTCCTGCCCTTTATAACTAATGCCCATGGCGCCAATGCAGGCCCCATAGTCGCTTTCGAGCTTTTTCATTTGCTGCTGAAGGGGCACGTTTTCATCGCGATACAAACGGATAGCTGCTTCTACTTTGCGGCGGTAAAGCAAAAACTCAGGACTCTGGAGACTGTCGATGGCCGGGCTCTCCAGCATATGCCGGTTTAACCGATCGTCGTAGGGTGCCAATTGCGGAAAAATTTCATTGATGAAAAAGTGATAGGCCTCGCGATGCGCTTCATGGGTGGTATCGCAGGTCATGCGGATGTAGCGCCAAGCCAAATCTTCGTCGAGCACCGACTCTAATTCAGAACGCTGCAGCAGCCAGCTTTCGAGCTCCACGCTACTGTTGAGTGACTGATTCAAAAGGCTATCAAAATAGGGTTGCAAATCGTTCCAGCTGTTGATGCGCAAATCACTGGCAACAAATCGACGGTTTTTCGGAAGGGGAATCATCTGTGGCATGGGGCGAAAATACAGCTTTCAATGGCCATATGCGATGATTTCAGCTTTTTTAGCAAGCATGGCGGCTTAAAGCCCGAATGGCTTTGGTAAATTCGCCCCATGAGCAATTATACCAAGTGGTTAGCAGGAGGTTTGGGATGGGCGTTTGGAGGCCCCATTGGCGCCATCGTGGGCTTTGTGCTGGGTAGCGCCATCGATAATCAACGCACACGAGACAATCGAAGCCAGCCCCATGCTTCGTATCGCCGAGTCGAAACCACAGCTTCCGATTTCAGTGTAACCCTGCTCGTACTCACCGCAGCGGTGATGAAAGCCGATGGCCGGGTGGTACGGGCCGAACTCGATTACGTAAAAGACTTCCTCAAGCGCAGTTTCGGGGTAGATCAGGCCCGCGACATGACACTCATGCTGCGCGACATCGTAGAAAAGGACTTTGACTACCGACCCGTATGCCGACAAATAGCCCAATACATGGAGGTAGCTGGCCGCCGCGAACTCATGCACCTGCTGGTGGGCTTGGCCCATGCCGATGGCAGCATCAGTGATTCGGAAGACCGGGTACTGGCCGATATGGCACATTTGCTCAGGCTGGGCGAGGCAGAATACCGCTCCTTGCGCGCCATGTTTGGCCACAGCACTGCCGATGCCTACACCGTACTAGAGGTGCAGCCAGATGCCAGCAACGAGGAGATCAAAAAAGCCTATCGTCGTCTGGCCATCAAGCATCATCCCGACAAAGTAGCCCACCTGGGCGAAGAAGTGCAGCAAGCCGCCAAAGAAAAATTCCAGCAAATTAACCTGGCCTGGGAGCAGCTGAAAAAGGAGCGGGGGCTGATATAATACTCATCTTTTAAAAGCCCAACCCAATCCTATACCAAAGTAAAAACGCGGATATTTTTGAGTAAAGGCACTCACCAAATGGTAGATTCCGTTGTCGATGCGGTTGACTCTGAATTCAACCTCTGGCCGGTTGAAAAACTGATATTCAATGCGGGAAGCCACAAAAAATGTTTGATCATACAGTTTAAAATGACGTTGGTAGCCGCATTGTAGTAAGGCCGATAAGGGCCCATTTGGATGAAAATTGTAAAATTGGCTGTTGCTGGCAAACGGTCCAACCCCTGTAGCCGTATTTAGCCACCCTGCTTCGTTTCGTGCCGGTAAAATAGTACCCATACTTAATAGCATCTGAAAAACATCAGACTTTTTGGTTGTTTGATACTGCCAACCGGTTTGTAATCTGAAGCCGATGGCATATTGGTCGAGTATATAGCCTGCCTCGCTATTTTCATAAATCCTTCGACTTTCGGGAACATATAAATCAGGATCGGAATAACTGAATCGATATTGACTGACCATCGGAATCGCTTGCAATTCTGCACCTGCTATCCAACTCCATTGGTTACCAATTGCATTCGTTTGCTGAAAAACCAGAGCAGGCAAAAACAATGGTACAAAGGAGATTGAAAAACGTCCATCTTCCAAGTACCTACTTGAATAACTCACAGCGGTCAAACTATAGTTTGTCTGTGCTTCAACCACTTTTAACAAGGACGCTAAAATCAAAATACTTTGTACCAATTGCTTCATTTCCTTAGTGTTAATAGTTGACTATATCCAATGCCAGGGAGCGTGAATGCTGCATTTACTTCATCTTTCTTAATTGCTATCCAAACTAATGGATAATAATTAGTCAAAGCCGTATAATATTTGCTTCTTCTTTTGCGCGGTTTAGTCGATCCAACCGGATTGTTCGGTATTGGCGTACAACTGTTGCTTCCGTCATAATAGCGACCACTAATACCAAAGCCATCAATATCCGTTCTAAACTTTTTAAAACCTCCATATCCATTTCTTTTGGGGACATATAGCTTCAATTTAGTGTGCATTTTATGAAACCAAATCGGTCCAGGAACATAATAACTGCTCGCACGTGCTTTAAACCGAGACGCGTATAGTTTCCCATTTATTGTAGTATCATGGTGGTTATGGGCATTATTAGGCACCCTATAATTTCGTTCCCAACCCCACTTCCAGCATGTAGGATCTATATCAATGCTTGGATTAGGTATAATGGGACCACCCAAACGTGCATTAGGGTGATTAACTGAGGAATCTGCAATTGAACTAAAGAAAAGCTGACAATCGGCATTATCGACTTCCAGCACCCTGCCATTAGGAAAAATGTGATAAAGATTGTTTCCGATTTTGATGTTGTAATCAGCACTCCAAAGGGTGTTCATAACATCGTCATCAAAAAAATCATAATCATCTGTATCAGGCATATTGTCAGGATCATCCATCCAAGCATCTTCTATCGTTGCAAGCATGGCCCTTAGAGAATTGTGGTTCAGATGATTTTCAAATTGAACGAATTGATAATCTTCATCCCAACCATTATCTTCCCAAAGTTGATTATAATCATCATCATTAAGCGAGCTGTATTCATTTTCAATCGAATCATTCCAATGTTCATAGGCAGATTCTAAGCAAGTGTACACTGATAAAAAGTGATTGAAATCATTGAAGCTTAATACATTTCCGCAAATAATATCTACTCCATTTAAGCAGTCCGACCAATTTTTCTTTCCGTCGTTTTTGAATGATGCAGAATAGTTTTTAAATGTGCGGTTCTCTTCAAAGCCTTCAAGCTTGTCCTTTTTACAAGATATCGTTGAAATCACGATTAACGGCACTAATATGCCATAATGCCTCTTTCTTTTAACGAAAAAAAACAGAGAATGAATCAGAGCTTGGATGGGGGGGGGGGGGAGTCTTTCATAACATAAAAGTTTTAAGTGTTTTCAAATTAAACAAAAAACTTTCACATAAACATCAAATGTCAAATCTTCGTCAATTTACGAAGCCAAATGTTCGTAACAAGTTATCAAATCCCAATAGCTTGGAAACAAGCAAAAAAGGAACGGGGGATTATCCAAGCTGATTGTAGGAAAATCCCACACACCAGCTTACCAGTCGAGGCAAAAGGAGCTGTGGTGCCCGGCCAAATGTTTAAAAAAGTAGCTGTTTAATCGGCTTTTTGCGCACAAATGCAGGCTTTTGCGTTATCTAAGCTGCCAAAAGCGTATTTTTCGACTTTGGCAGACTTTGTGCCTTACAGACCCCAAAGGAACAAGCAAATGAACGAAACAACAACGCAAAACAAGCGAAGGATCGCCATACTAGGTTTGGGTTATGTAGGATTGCCCCTGGCAGCTGCCTTTGGCGCTCACTTTCCTACCTTGGGTTTCGACATAGATGAGGCCCGGGTAAACGCCCTGCTGGCCGGAACCGACCATACCGAACAACTCGATGCCAAGCAACTGCAGCAATTGCTCGCACGAGTACAATTGAGCGCCACAGAAAGCAGTCTGGCCGGGTACAACACCTACATTGTTACCGTGCCTACCCCGGTCGACGAAGCCAAAAAGCCCGATCTAGGACCTTTATTACGTGCTACAGCCATGCTGGGCGGCTACCTGAAAAAGGGCGATTTGGTGATTTATGAATCTACCGTTTACCCCGGCTGCACCGAAGAAGCTTGCGTGCCCTTGCTGGAATCGCTCTCAGGTCTGCGCCTCAATCAAGATTTTGGCGTGGGCTATTCGCCCGAACGCATCAATCCGGGCGACAAACTACGCGGCCTCACCAACATTTTAAAAGTCACCTCGGGCAGCAATGCGGCTGTGGCCCAGGAGGTAGACGCACTGTACCAACAAATTATCGAAGCAGGCACCTATTTGGCCCCCTCTATCCGGGTGGCCGAAGCAGCCAAGGCCATTGAAAATGCCCAGCGCGACATCAACATCAGCTTTGTAAATGAGCTGGCCCTCATTTTCGACCGCATGGGGCTCGATACCCAGGAAGTATTGGCAGCCGCCGCTACCAAATGGAATTTCCTACCCTTCAAACCAGGCCTGGTAGGTGGGCATTGCATTGGCGTTGACCCCTACTACCTGGCCTACAAAGCCGAAAAGCTGGGTTATAAACCCGAAGTCATTTTGAGTGGTCGGCGCGTAAACGACCAAATGGGCGCCTTCATTGCCTCCAAATTGCTGAAAATGATGCTCAGTCGCAGCAGCAATTTACAAGGAGCCCGGGTACTGGTGGCCGGCTTTGCCTTCAAGGAAAACTGCCCCGACACCCGCAACACCCGCGTCATCGACATTGTAAACGAACTACATGGTTATGGTTTACAGGTTGATGTGTGGGATCCGGTGGCAGATGCTGCTGAAGCCCGGGCCGATTACGGCTTAGAACTGCTGAGCTCTACCCCCGAACCAGGTTATCAGGCGGTGGTGGTAGCAGTGGCCCATGAGGCATTCGGCAAATTCGACTTTGCTCCATTCAAAGCAGCCGGAGCGGTTATTTTTGATGTAAAAGGCCTCTTGTCCCGCGAATTGGCCGATGCGCGACTGTGATTAGAAGCAAGCAATATGGTAAAGCATAAAAACATTGGCACATGCAGTTGTTGGTAGTTGACGACGATGCTGCCTTCAATGAGCTGCTGCGCTCGTACTTGGGCCGGCAAGGCTACAGCACCAGCATGGCGCTAACCGTTCGGGGTGCATTGGAGCAAATAAACGCCCAAGCGCCGCAATTGGTGCTGGTCGACTACCAACTCCCCGATGGAAACGGCCTCGACCTCATGCGACAGCTCAAGGCCAGCCACCCGCAACTACCGGTCATACTCATCACCAGTTACGCCGACTTACGTCTGGCAGTAAACTCCATCAAATTAGGCGCCTTTGAGTTTGTGACCAAACCAGTGGTTCCCGATGAGCTGCTTAAATTGGTGAAATTGGCCTTGAACCCGGCAGAAGTCCCATCTGAGAAAGTAACTTCCAAAGTCACGCCTGCCAATTATGTGGTAGGCAAGAATGCCGCTGTGCAGCAGCTTTGGCAGCATTTGAATGCCGTGGCCCCCACCAAAATGAATGTGCTCATCATGGGCGAAAGTGGAACAGGAAAAGAGCACCTGGCCCGAACCATCCACCAACAAAGCCGCCGGCATGGCGGACCCTTTGTATCGGTTGACTGTGGCACACTTTCAACCGAACTGGCAGCAAGCGAACTGTTTGGGCATGTGAAAGGTGCCTTTACCGGCGCCCAGCGCGATAAAACCGGGCTCATGGAAGCCGCTGTTGGCGGCACCCTCTTTCTCGACGAAATAGGCAACCTCGCTTTAGACACCCAGGCCATGCTGCTGAGGGCCTTGCAAGAAGGGCTGATCAAACGGGTTGGCGATACCCGCGAAATTAAGGTAGATGTACGGGTGGTGGCTGCAACCAACGAAAACTTACTTCAACAGGTAAACGAAGGTGGCTTTCGAAACGATTTGTACCACCGCCTCAACGAATTTAGTTTGCAGGTTCCTCCACTTCGTGACCGGCGCGATGACTTAGCCGAATTCTGCGCATTTTTCGTACAACAAGCCAGTATCGACTTCGAAAAGCCAGCTCCAACCCTTTCTAAAGCCGTTTTTGAAGCCTTTTCGCAATATGCTTGGCCAGGCAATTTGCGCGAGTTGCGCAACATTATCCGTCGCATGGTGTTGCTGGCCAACGACAAGGTTTTAGAAGTGGCCCACTTACCCGCTGGCTTGTTTGAAGGCTTGGATGAAGCAAAACCAGCAACAGCTGAAACGGAAGACTACGATTTAAAATCGATTCAGGAAACGCAAGAACGACAAACCATTGTTGAAGCGCTTGAGCGGTTCAAATACAACAAATCGAAGACTGCGCAGGCGCTCAACATCGATCGAAGTACCCTTTATGCCAAAATGAAGCGGTACAACATTGGCGGATAAAAAAAGCGATGTATCCATTCATAGGTACATCGCTTTGATTCATTCAAGCCAAATTGTGGTCAACCTCGGGTAAGCCAGCCTCGCCTACTGGCGGTAGCAATGGCATAGGGCGTAATCCAAAACAGGGTAAAGGCATAAAAAATGCCATATACATAGGCCCAAACGGCTTGCGCCAATCCGTGCTTTCGTGCATAAAACAAGGCGGGAATGCTCGAAAACAATAGGATGCTCACCAACATAGAACTCGTAAATAGTAGTGGCTGCATGATTACCGACACCAGCATGAGTAAAGTAAACGGATAAGCTGTTAATATGCCAAGCCATTGATTGATTAATAAATAGCGCGGGCCTAATTTATTCCCTTCCCTAAAGTTTTTGAAGGCGAAACGACTCATCATGATGTTTTCGCGCACATTGCTGCGTTCCCAGCGAATAAACATCTTGTACAAGTTCTTGTATTTTTCGGGGGTATCGGTCAGTACCAAGGCATTGCTTTGAAACTGCACATCCAAACCCTGCCGTAAAATCATATTGGTCATGGCGCGGTCTTCGCCAATATCGGCCCGCTGACCCATAAAAGTCTGGTTAAACCATTCGTCGATGCAATTGAATACGGCATCGCGGCGGTAAGCCGATAAAGCTCCCGGCGTGCACAAAACCGTTTTTAACACGCTTTGCGCCGAGCGAATGAATTCAAAACTGAAAGCAAAACTCACATTCAGCATCTTGGGAATGATTGACTTGTGCGTATTCAGCACCCGCACATTGCCAGCAACCGCGCCACAATTGGCGTTGCGTACAAAAGGGCTGACGAGGTTTCGCAGGGTATCGGCTTTTACCACCGAATCGCTGTCGACTGTTACAAACACTTCGCCTTTCCCCAGGTGAAAGCCCCGGTAAAGCGCATGGCGCTTACCCATATTACGGGGCTGTTGATAAATGTTCACCCGATTTCCCAAGCTGGCTTTGGCTTGGCGCATCCATTCCCAGGTATCGTCTTTGCTACCATCGTCGATGGCCAGCAACTCCAGCTTTTCAATGGGGTAATCGCTGGCGGCCAGGCTGCGCAAGGTTTCCCACACCAGCTTGCCTTCGTTGTAAGCCGGTACTATGACGGTACATACGGGCAATTCATCGTCGGTTACCGAAGCCACAGGCTTATATCGGCTATGCAACCACAACATCACCACATAAAACGACAATCGAAAAGCCAAAAGTGCCACACTTATGCCAATTAAAGTCTTTCCCCAGCCTGTTTTTAATCGCTCCCATTGCAAAAGCTCAAATTGGGGTTGTAAGGCATAAAACAGCGCAACTGCACCAAAAAGCAGTAAGAAAGTGCTCATCAATACTAAAAAATCTAGCGGCTTTAAAGCGGCTATGGCGGCATTCGAAAGCCACGAAGTACCTTTGCCCGAAGCCTTTGTAAAGCGCTTCGAAACCACTGCTGGTTGTTGTAAGCTTGCTTTCATATCCATCGTTGTTGTGTTCGTCATGAGGCCGAATTGCCCCAGACGTGCTACTTTGAATACAAAAGCTGTTCCTAGTTAAAAAAAGGGCCATAGGGCCCGAATTCAAACAAGTTGAAAACCAAAACTGTGGAATAATCCTACAAACTGTAGGCTTTAAACACAAATTCGGCGGGCCGCTGCCCAGTCAAAGTTGCTTGAATAGCGCGCGCAGTTTTGGCAAAAGCTGCTCAGCTTCTTCAGTAATCCGCGGCCCCTGCTGTATTTGAGCGGCCAACTCCATGGTTTGTAAACTTTCGCTCCAACTGTTAATACCCAACTGCTCACATGCAGCTTTCAGCTGATGTGCCATGCGCTGCAATTCGTGGTAGTCGGTCGCGGCAAGGGCCTGCTCAAACTGCAACAGTTTTTGGTGGAACGACGCAATGAAGGCTGCTCGATTTGTCTTTATTTGTGCTTCATCCTGCGCAAAGGCATCTATGGCTGTCCAATCGGGCTTCGGTTCCATGGGTTGAGGCTGGCGTTGTTTGTTCTTATCAATGCAGGATTCCAGCACTTCTTGAATTTCGTAGCGCTTGAACGGCTTACCTAAGACCGCGCGAAAGCCCCTTTTAAGCAATTCAGAAGTGTTTTGTCGGTTAACGCTTGCCGAAACTGCCACCACAGGAATGCCTAAAGCATGGAGTTCCTCCAACAACCACCGTCCATCTGCACCCGGTAAATTTAAATCGGTAAACACCAATAACTCTTCCGGATTTTGTTGCTTCAGATAGTCTAAAGCAGGTTCAGCTGCCTCAAACAAACGAACTTCGCGCACCAGCGACTGCAACATATTGGCAATGAGTCGCGCGTTCCAGCGGTCGTCTTCTACTATTACCAGTTGAATGTCGAAAAATAAGGGCAGGGATTTGTTATGGGCGGCCGTTTCCATGATGCCTTCGTAAGACTTAATTGTCGCGGGCAAATGAACCGTAAACATACTGCCACGTTCAGGATTGGGTGCATAAGTGATGCTGCCACCCAAATGCTCTACAATGTATTTGCTGATTGACAAACCTAAACCGGTGCCCGCCAAACCGGCATTGCCTTGTTGTTCAATCCTGCCATAAGGCGTGAACAAGGCATGTCGGTACTTTTCATCAACCCCCAAACCGGTATCTGTTACGCTGAAAGTTAACTCTCCCGACTTTTCATCATCGGTAGTGTATTCAAACCTGAGTGTGACCTGACCTTCAGTGGTGAACTTAAAGGCATTGCCTAACAGGTTTATCAAGACTTGTTTTAGTTTAACTGCGTCGGTAAAAATTTTCAGGCGGTTTAAATTTTCGGTGTAGGTCCAATTAAAGGTCGTGCCCTGCTCTTTCTGCTGCGGTTTAAAGAGCAAGCCCAGTTCGGCGCACAAATCAGGAATGTATAATTCTGTTAACTGTAGCCGGAAATTACCTGCATCAATTTTCGATTGCTCCAAAATATTGTTGAGCAGTTGGCTCAGGAAAATGTCGGCATTCACAATGCCTAGCACCATTTCTTGCTGTGTTTCGTTAAGTTGCTCTTCACTCAGCAAAGCAGTAAATCCCGAAATGCTGTGTAAAGGGGTGCGGATTTCATGGCTCATGCGCGATAAGAACACCTCTTTGGCTCGTGCTAATTCGTTCGCCCGATCGCGCTCCTCTTCGAGCTGCTGTTTGTAGGTATTGCTCAAGGTAAGGTCTTTGATTAGCATTAATAAGAGTAAAAAACCGATCGACAATCCGATCCCGGCCGTTACAAATGCCTGAATATGTGCGCGTTCAATCCTGTTTTGTGCTTCCGCTTTATCACGTTCCAGCCGCAATAAATTCGATTGCGCCATTTCGTCGAGCAATAAACGAATACTATTCACCAGCAATTCGTTGTAAGAAATCAGTTGCAACTCTACGCTTCTCAGATTTTTTTGATGCACAATTTCCTCTTGCAATAAGGATGTGAGAATTAGCTGTACCTCTTTTAAGGTGCTGTCGATAAAATAATCGCGTATGATGCTACTGTCGACAGATACTTTCAAATCGTAATCCACCCTTTCATCCTCCACCATGATGGTATCTGATTTTGTCTTTTCTACTCCGGTTAACCATCGCCAAACCCGATTGAGGCCTTTGCCTCGCTCAGGGCTCGTAACAATATTCATATAGGCAATGGTGTCGCGTCGGGCCAGCCATTCTTGTCGGAAGCTTAGCGACTTTTCGATGTACACCGAATCGGATAGTTGATCTTTTATGCGTTGTAAGGCTTGTTGGGTGAAAAATTCAGCTCCTTGACGCTTTTTTAAGGGATATAAAATAGTGGTGATGCGTTCTCGTTCGTTTAAAATTGCCCTCACCGAATCTACATTTACCTGGCGTTCGATACTGTCTTGCTCCAAAATGGCCATTAGGCTGTCGGTGATCACAATATATTTTCGAGATAATTGCCATTGCAAACTATCACCCGTCAAAAAAAAATTGCTCAAGTGAATATCCGATTGAATAACACATTTATACAGTCTATTAATGGTTTTGGCATCCAAATCTACCCTAACAATTTCCTGTATTGCTGCTGATGACGAACGGTAGCTTCTCACGCTCCAGAAGCTTAGGGCCGCAAAAGTGCAGGCCAATACCACTAGAATTACCCTAACTGTTAAAATGGAGCTGCTTTTTTTCAATGTGCTGATTTAATAGGTTTTGGATTACAAGCCAGGTGATAGGGTGCAAAATAAAATGGGTTGAACAAATAGGAATAGCAATTCCTAAGGCAATTTAAACAAAATCTACAGGATTTATTTGCCAAAGTTTTGCTGCTTAATTTAAAAACGCCGTCCTACGACTTAGATGAACATGAAGCTTTACGGTAAGTCCGTAGCGTCGAAAACGGTGGTCTTGCTTTCCATGCAGCCCGTCGTACATCGGAGCTGCATCTTCAGGCTTTAACCGTGCTCCGAATGTATGAACTTTGAACCTCTAACCGACATGTCGCATAATCGAAGGTGTGCAGCTCAGGTTAACTTGTCGACCGATGCCTTGGCCGACATGCCAGCACGTCAATCTTGAATTAATCCTCCACCAACCTCTCCATGGCCATTCCCCGCGAGCCTTTAATGAGCATCACGGTATCCTGAAAGCGGCTGAATAGATTTTCGGCTTTAAGTTGCTCCAGGCTTTCAAAAAAGCGAAATTCAGGAAAGTCTGGCGCATGTTTCCCGAAAAGCTCGCCGCATAAATGCAAATGAAGCTTTTTTTCGCGGGCAAAGTCCAGCAAAGCCCGGTGTTCGGCATCGGCATCGGCCCCCAATTCATACATATCGCCCAAAATAGCCAGTTTATGCTCAAAACGGGTTCCGGCCAGGTTTTCAAGCGCTGCTTGCATACTGTGTGGGTTGGCATTGTAGGCATCAAGAATGATGCGATTGGTACCCCTTTCGAGCAATTGCGAACGGTTATTGGCGGGCGTGTAGGCGGCCAGGGCTGTGTTGATTTTTTCATAAGGCACGCTCAAATGGCGGGCAATACAGGCCGCCGCCAACAGGTTTACAAAATTGTAACGGCCATACAAATGGGTTTCGATTTGTGGTGCCCGCAACATCAGCCGGTAGCTGTTTTCCCACTGAAAGCGCAACTGCCAGTCGGCATCGAGTAAGCGACCAACACAATCGGCTTCTTTGCTTTCGCCGTAATATATGGCGGAACGAAAGCCCGACAAATAGCCCATCAAGGCTTCATTTTCATAATGTACAAAGGCTTGTCCACCCTGCTTTTGCAGGTATTTGTACAGTTCGCATTCGGTTTCGATGATGGCTTCCAGGCTGCCAAAACCCTCGAGATGCTCTTTGCCTACCGAAGTTACCACCCCCAGATCGGGTTGGGCAATTTCGCAAAGCGGATACACCTCGCCGGGATGGTTGGCGCCCATTTCAATGATGGCCACTTCGGTGTCGGCCGGCATTCGAAGCAAGCTAATAGGTACCCCAATGTGGTTGTTGAGGTTGCCGGGAGTGGCCCAACAACGGTAGTGGCTGCTGATGGCCGCCTTCAGCAATTCTTTGGTGGTGGTTTTGCCGTTGGATCCGGTTACCCCAATGAGCCGTAAGCCCTTTATAGAACGACGGTGCATGCCCGCCAGTTGCTGCATGCAGTGGAGCACATCGGGTACGTAAACATACCGATCTTCCAGCCCGTCCTGCATTTCGTCGACTACCACCAGGGCCGCGCCTTGCTGCAAAGCCTGGGCAGCAAAGTGGTTACCGTTAAAATTCGGGCCCTTAAGCGCAAAAAAGATACCATCGCGAGCGATTTGCCGGCTGTCGGTGCTAAAGCGACCCCCTAATGCAACAAAACGCTCATATAAAAACATTAAATTCACTATGTTGTTTGGTTTACTCATTTTCCGCCGCTAAATTCGTAAAAATATGAGCAGCTCTAAAGTTTTGTTTGCCAGTGCAGTAGTTCTGCTTTGCTGCTGGAGTGCAATACAGGCACAAAGCTTTAAATTCATGCCCTTTAATCCCCATGTCGTGCTACTGCAAGGCGACACCATCCAGCATCCCTTTGTGGGGGGCATGCGTGCACCCGTCATCCAGCAGGATGATGTGGATGGTGATGGGTTACAAGACTTGCTTTTTTTTGACCGGACCGACTTTAGTATCAAGGTTTTTTTGCGCACCCATGCCGGCAATCCGCCTACTTACCGTTATGAGGCCGGATTATCGAGCCTTTTTCCGGAACTCTTTGGCTATATGCTCTTGCTCGATTACGATGGCGACGGCCGAAAGGACCTCGTAACGGCCTTTTTTGGAGGCATACGGGTGTATAAAAACATCAGCAGCCAGGGATACCCCGAATACCAGCTTGTGGCCAATCCACTGAGTTACGATTATTTCGGATGGCAAACGGCTATTTACTGCGACTTTTCGCTGCTTCCCGTTTTTGCCGATATCGACGGGGATGGTGATCTCGACCTGATTACTGGCGATGTGGGCAATTCAACCCTTTTGATTTATTACCGCAACACCTCCATGGAAAGCTTTGGCCATGCCGATTCACTGAAGTTCGAACTGGTTTCTTCTTGTTTGGGGCAGGTTGCACTTGGAGGTGATACCCTTATTCGGCTCAACAGTAATTGCGCTTCCTTTCCTCCACCCTTGCCACCCATGCATGCCGAGCGAGTGGCCCATCCTGAATTTGTGCTCACCGCCTATCAGGCCGAGGGAGATAGCCTGGTGTCGTTATTGGTGGGCGACGACGATGCCCGTTACCTGCGCAAGCTGGTGAATACCGGAAGTCGTGCTGCACCGCAATTCGATACACTCCTCAATGGCTTTCCGAATGCCGACACCAGTGAAGGCTTTTGGGGCATGCCAGCAGCTTATTTTGCCCGCATCAGCCAGGGTCAGAAAAGCGATTTGCTATTGGCGCCTACGCGTTATTTTGAAACCAATCTGAAAGACTATCTCTGGCATTATGAAAATGTGGGCCCTGCCGGACGCGATTCCTTTGTACTCAGCAGCAAAAATTTCATCATTGATGAGATGTTGCAGGGTGATTACTGGGCAGCGCCCTACAGCACCGATATCAATGGCGATGGTCTCGACGATTTGCTTATTGGCTTCAGCAAGCTCAATGGCGGAAGTTTTGTGTATTTGCTCATGAACAGCGGCACCCCCACATTGCCACGGTATACCTTGGTCGACTCGAACTTCTTACGACTCGATACCCTAGGCATTAACCGACCGGTGATTGCTGCGGCCGACCTGACCGGCAATGGCTTCAACGACTTGCTCATCGGGCATGCCGACGGGCAGTTGCTGTACTACGAAAATGCCGGCAATGCTGCTCCGGGCAGCTATAGCCTCGGTAGCAGCAATTACCAGAGCCTGAATGCCGGGCCTAATACAGCCCCCGAATTATACGACCTCAACGGTGATGGCTTACCCGATTTGGTCTTGGGGCTGCGTTCGGGTCGTTTGTGGTACTATGAAAACAATGGCAGTTTGAGCGCACCAAACTTTCAGTTGCAAAGCAGTTTTTTTGGCGGAATTGATGTGAGTGCGGGCGATCCTACGGGTTTTGCCGTACCGCGCATCAAAGACCTCAATGGCAATGGGCAGCCCGATTTGGTGGTGGGTTCGGCCAGGGGCATCGTTCATTTTTTTAAAGACATCAGCAGCCAATCGGCCCAGCTGAATGCCGAAAATCAAGCCTTTTTCTTCATGGAAACTGGTATTTACGATGGCCGGAGGCAAAGTTATTTTAATGCACCTTGCTTGTTGCAGCTTAACGGCGACAGCCTGTACGACTTGCTTTTGGGCAGTTACAGTGGCGGCTTAATGGCCTACCAAAATCTGAACAGCAGTGTAGGTGTGCGCCCCCTGAAGGCCCAATCACCGGTGTTGCGGGTGTATCCAAACCCGGTACAGGGGCAAAGTTTTCATTTACAATTGTACGAAACAGATAATGTGTTTATTCGGCAGCTGCAGCTGTTTGATATGCAAGGCCGCTTGTGTCGGCATTTGGCTACCGAGCCCGTTACTTTTTTGGGCAATATTCTCGCTCCGCAACCGGGCATTTACTTGGTGGTGGTAAGCTTAAGCGATGGCCGATTGGTGCAGCAAAAACTGGTGGTTAGCCGCCCTTAGGCATTAAATTCCCATTAAAGCCATATAATAATCGACCTTCTGGTCTATATTTGTAAGAATGAACAGGTTACACCTTCTATTGCCCGTCTTTTTGTGTGTATTACCCGAAATACTCTTCGCGCAGTCCTTTCGGTTTGAGCCAGTGTGGCAGGCGCAGCCCGAGGTGGTGGTCAACGGCCGAACGCTCCAGTATCCCTGGGCTGGTGGACTAACCACGCCACAATTTCAGGAAATAGATTTGGATGGCGACGGTCTGGAAGATTTGGTGGTGTATGAGCGCCTCGACCAAAAGGTATTGCCATTTTTACGGAAACTCGAAAACGGGCAATACAAATTGCAGTTTGCCCCCGATTATTTGCGGGTGTTGCCCGACATACGTGATTGGTTTGTAATTGTTGACTTCAATGGTGATGGCAAAAAAGACATTTTCACCAGTTCCAACGGCAGTGTAGCGGTTTACGAAAACATCAGCAATACAGGCCGGCCCGAGTTCCGCTTACGTACCAATATGCTCGATGCCATGTGGGATTTCGGCTTTCGTGCAGGTGTTTTAGCCATGAATATGGATATACCTGGCATAGCCGATTTGGATGGTGATGGGGACATAGACATCATTGCCTTTGATAATTTCGACATTGGTAAAATCAATTACTTTCGGAATATGTCGGTGGAGCGATACGGACATGCCGATTCGCTTGATTTTAAAGTCACCTCACGTTGTTGGGGGCTTTTTGAAGAAAATCCTTTTAGTTCTGATATCCTCATTGGCCTAGCGCCAAATTGTTTTCCGCCCATGCCCTTGCCCAATGTGCCTGCACGGGTGCAGCATATGGGTTCCACCATTACGCCCATCAATGTATTCAAAGACAATGCCCAGATGGACATTTTGCTGGGTGATGTGGAAGTTACCAATTTGAAGTATTTGCGTAATACCGGCACGCCCGACACGGCACGCATTACGCAGGTAATTAGTGCTTTTCCGCCTTACGATACCACACCCTTTGTGCCCATCTTTCCGGCGGCATACCTGGTAGATATCGATTACGATGGCCGCAAAGACCTCATCATTGCGCCAAACGATTATTACGAATCGCGTTTGCAAAACCATGTGTGGTATTACCGCAATCAAAGCACAACCATACAAGACAGCTTCCGTTTTGTGCAACGCAACTTTTTGGTAGAAGATATTTTGCAGTACAATACCTCGGCCGCTCCCATCATCATGGATGTGGATGCCGATGGACGGAATGATTTATTGATTGCCTTTGAGAATTGGCAGTTTAAAGGGGTATTGCACTTTTACAAAAACACTGGTACCAATGCGGAACCCGTGTATAGCCTCACCGATACCAGTTTTTTACGGCTCGATACGCTCAATATTCGCAGTCCACGCCTGGCCGCCGGTGACTTAAACGGGGATGGCAAGCAGGATTTGCTCATAGGCAGCCAGGATGGACGTATGCTTCATTACAGTAACCTTTCGAGCAGCGGGCAGCCTCAGTACAGCTTGCAAACGCAGCAGTTCATTACCATTGTGGGGGCTAATAATTTGGCGCCCGAACTGGCCGATTTGAATGGCAACGGCCGGCTCGATTTGCTCATCGGCAAGCGCGACGGTAGCATCAATCATTACGAAAATACGGGCAGCAGCAGCAGCCCGCAATTTCAACTTATCAATGCTCAATTGGGACAAATCAATATTGGAGGTGCCTTTAGTGGCTTTCCGGTACCCCGGATCGCCGATTTTGATGGAAATGGGCTTTATGATTTGGTAGTGGGCAGCGAAAGTGGCCGATTGCACTTTTTCAAAGACATTCAAAACCAGTTAGGGAGCAGTTTTATTGCGCAAAACCAGGCTATATTTCACCCGGCCACGGGGGTTTACGACAGCATTCGGCTAAGTTATTTTATTACGCCCGCGGTAACCTTGCTCCCGGGCGATACCCTGCCCGATTTGTTCGTGGGTGCTTTTAGCGGAGGCGTGATGGCCCTAAGAAATGTGCAGAGCAGTGTGGGTGTACGGCCTAAAGCCGAAGCGAACTTTGTGGTGTATCCGAACCCCAGCAGCGATGGAAGTTTCAACCTGCAGCTTAAGCCCGAATTTCAGCAAATTGGTTTGCAGCTCGAGCTTTACGATCTGCAAGGACGTTTGGTAGAGCGTTTTGATTTGGGAGCCGGCAGCCAGACCCACCGTTTGCAGACCCGTGCTACAGGACTTTTGTTGCTCAAGCTCAGCAATCAGGCCGGGCAGTTATCGTTTCAGCGCTTGGTGATTAGTCGTTAAGCGGAGGTTTTCTTCATTTTTTTGCAATAATTACGAAAAGCGGGCGCTGTATTCGCAGCTACCATCTATTTCGTTTATTTTTACCACGCTTTAAAGAAAGCGGAGCGGTTTAAGATTCATTATGTCGGTAAAAGTCAGAGAGCTTACCAAAATATACGGCACCCAAAAAGCCATTGATCACCTCAGCTTCGATATACCGGAAGGGGCGATTGTAGGTTTATTGGGTCCAAATGGTGCCGGTAAGAGCACCACCATGAAAATACTCACGGGCTTTATCCCGCAAACGAGCGGAGAAGCATCGGTACATGGTTTTGATGTAAGCAGCCAGAGTTTGGAGGTACGCCGGATGACGGGTTATTTGCCCGAAAGCAATCCACTTTACCTCGATATGTATGTTAAGGAATACCTGCGCTATGTAGCCGGTTTTTATCAATTGGGCAAGCCACAGCAGCGCATAGCCCAAATGATTGAGATCACCGGCCTGGGCCTCGAACAGCATAAAAAAATAGGGCAGCTATCCAAAGGTTACCGTCAGCGCGTGGGCTTGGCACAGGCGATGATTCACGATCCAAGGGTGCTGATCCTCGATGAGCCCACCTCGGGCCTCGACCCCAACCAATTGGTCGACATCCGCGCCCTCATTCGCGACATTGGCCAATCAAAAACCATTATCCTGAGCACCCACATCATGCAGGAGGTGGAAGCCATGTGCGAGCGGGTCATCATCATTAACCGGGGCAAACTGGTGGCCAACGATTCGGTGCAGACTTTGCAGCGTAAGGTAGCCGGAGCAGTTACGGTGCTGGTAGAATTCAGCGATCGGGTAGAAGCCCGTGCCCTCAGTAGTTTGCCCGGCATTAGCGAGGTAAAAAACCAGGGGGGCAACAGCTGGTTGGTAAGCGGGGATATGAAAAACGATGTACGCAAGCTCCTCTTCGATTTTGCCGTAGCCAAAAAAATGAGTGTATTGAGTTTGAATCAGCGCGAAAACAGTCTTGAAGAGATTTTCCGCGAATTAACCCGTAAAACCAAGGCCTGAGATGTTCACAGTATTTAAGCGCGAAATCAACAGCTTTTTAAGTTCCCTCATTGCCTATATTGTGATTGTGGTGTTCCTGCTCGTGACGGGTTTGTTTATGTGGGTTTTCCCCGATTATAGCTTACTCGACTATGGTTATGCCAGTCTAGATCAGCTATTCATCATAGGCCCCTGGGTATTTATGTTCCTCATTCCGGCCATTACCATGCGGTTTTTCGCCGACGAAAAGCGAACGGGCACCATCGAATTGTTATTCACCAAGCCGGTTACCGATTTGGAAATCATCTTAGGGAAGTTTTTAGCCGGCTTTAGCCTGGTGGCCTTCGCCATTTTACCTACCGTACTTTATGCGGTTACCCTTTGGTTCCTGGCCGATCCGGTTGGCAATATCGATACCGGCGGGATTATTGGCTCTTACATCGGGCTGTTGTTGCTGGGTGGGGTGTTTGTAAGCATAGGTATTTTTGCCTCGGCCTTAACCGATAACCAAATTGTGGCCTTTATCTTGGGGCTCTTTCTGTGTTTCTTTTTGTATTCGGCCTTCGACAGCATCAAATTGTTCAACCTGCCTTCGCGGGTACAGCTCATCATCGAACAACTGGGCATCAGCGCGCATTTTTATTCGATGGGTAAAGGCGTACTCGATACCCGCGATCTGGTATATTTCGGCAGTGTAATTGCCCTTTTTGTTACGTTAACAAAAACTGTTTTGGAGAGCAGAAAATGGTAAAACAAAAAGACAATAGCCCTAATAACCGCCGGCAGTCGCTGCTCCAGTTGCTGCTGCTGCTGGCCATTCTGGTGGTGGTTAACATACTTGCTGCCTATGTATATACCCGTTTCGACCTCACCAAAGAACGTCGATATTCCCTGGCGCCGGGTACCAAGGAGTTGCTTAGCAACTTGCCCGATGTGGTTTTCATTAAGGTGTACCTCGAGGGAGATTTCCCTCCGGGCTTCCAGAAGTTACGTGCAGGGGTAAAAGACCTGCTCGCTGAAATGCGCCGGGCTTCTAACGGTATGCTCGAATATGAATTCATCAACCCGGCCAACCAACCCGATGAACGTACGGTAAACGAGCTCTACGAACAATTGTACAAATTGGGGCTACAACCCACCGATTTGCAAAACCGCAATGCCGATGGGGTGGAGCGCAAGGTGATTTGGCCGGGGGGAATGGTGTATTACCGCAACAAGGAAATAGCCGCCAACTTTTTGCTTGGAGCCGGGGCCGGAAGCAGCCCTTTGGAGATTATCAATGCCTCAGAAGAAGCCCTGGAGTACACCATTGCCAACGCCATCAAAAAGGCGACAATGCTGTACAAGCCGAAAATCGCTTTTACCGAAGGACATGAAGAGCTCGACGGACGGGCCACCAGTGATATTGCCCGTGCCCTCAGCGAGTTTTATCAGCTCACACGCTACGACTTACGTACCATAGAACCCATACCCGACGACATCGACCTGCTTGTAATTGCCAAGCCGGCGGCGCGATTCAGCGATTGGCATAAGTTTAAAATCGACAATTTTATCATGCGCGGAGGCAAGGTGCTTTGGTTACTCGATGCCCTGCATGCCGAAATGGATAGCATGACCCCCGAGAACTTCTTCATGGCCATGAGTCGCGAGCTCAACCTCGATGATATGCTCTTTAAGTATGGGGTGCGCATCAACGCCGACCTGGTGCAGGATGTAAAAGCCTCGCGCATCCCCATTGTGTATGGCACCATAGGAGGGCAGCCGCAGCAAAAGCTCTTTCCCTGGTTTTATTATCCGCTCATTAGTGGCGAAACCGAGCACCCCATTGTACGTAACCTCGACCCCATAGCCTTCCGCTTTGTAAGCAGCATCGACCTCATCGAGTCCGAAGGTGTGCAGGCTTCGGTGCTCTTGCGCAGCAGCAACCTCAGCCGTAAACTCATGGCACCGGTACGGGTAAACCTGCAGCTCGCTACTGAACAAAGCAAAGAAGAGCAATTCAACAAGCCCCATCAGCCAGTAGCGGTTTTGCTTGAAGGCCAGTTTAAAAGCTATTTCGAAAAACGCTATCTCAACGAATTTGCCGTGCAGGCCATCGATTCATTGGGCATGGAAAAAAGAGCAAGCAGCCAACCTACCAAAATGATTGTGATTTCAGATGGCGATGTTATACAGAACCATGTACGTAAAAATACCGGTGAAATATACCCTTTGGGTTTCGATCGCTATACCAATCAAATGTACGGCAACAAGGTGTTTCTGATGAATGCCATCGACTACCTGCTCGATGATGCCGGGCTGATTAATGTACGTGCAAAGCAAATTACCCTTCGTATGCTCGATGCTAAAAAGGTGAAAGAACAACGTACCGCCTGGCAATTCCTGAACCTCGCTGTGCCGGTTTTCCTACTCCTTGGCTTTGGATTTTTCCGACATTTGTGGCGCAAAAAACGCTACGCCCGTAAAAGTAATATCGCATGAAAAAGAACCTCATATACCTCATCATCTTGATGGTGCTGCTCGGCTTTGCCTGGTGGATTACCCAACAGGACGACCGCAGCACCCTGAACCCCGATGAAGCACGCTTTAGCGTAGAAGACACCGCAGCCATCGACCGGATTTTTCTGGCCGACAAAGCCAGCCGAACCATTTTGCTCGAAAAACAAGGACCAGGCAACTGGACGGTTAATGGCAAGTACCCGGCCAGGGCCGATGGGATTGAAACCCTGCTTTCCACTTTGTTGCGCCTCGAAGTAAAGGCCCCTGTACCTCGCGCAGGAGTCGAAAATGTGAAGAAACAAATCAGTGCTACCGGCAAAAAAGTAGAAGTATATGTTGGAAAAAACCGCATTCGTACCTTTTATGTAGGGCACCCAACCGTCGATTCACGAGGCACCTATTTTATCAACGAAAATGCAGAATTGCCTTATATCATGTATTTACCCGCCTGGGAAGGGTATGTAAGTCCGCATTTTAATACCAACGAAGAAGACTGGCGTGAGCGAATCATCATGCGCCTCAATCCGGATAGTATTGTAGAAATAGCAACGCATTTTCCAGAGAATCCCGAACTCGATTATGTGCTCCGTATGCCCGAAAACCGGAAGTTTAGCCTCTTTGAGGGCAGTGGAAAAAGGGAGATCCCGGTAGATGAAGCGGAAGCCATAGCCTTGTTTTCCACCTTTAAAAAAATCCCGGTTGAGGGTTACGATAACCTGAGCCCCATGCGCGACAGTATTGTTAACATGGCCCCCCACTTTATGGAAGTGCGTGTCAAAGAAGCGAATGGCAAGCGACATACGGTAAAAACCTATTTTAAAAGCCAACTGAACACCCTCGATGTGGTATTGCTCGGTGTAATGCCCGATTTAGACCGTGATTACTTCTTTTACGAAGAAGCCAACGATTTTGGTTTCATACAGCGCAGGGCTGTTCCGGCATTTTATCATACTTTAAATGAATTGAAAGCGAAGGATTGACGGGATAAAAATTATCTTTACAAGCAGAATTAACCTGAGTGTGGTGTAAATAACCATGGCTTAGGCTTAATTTTGAACCGGCTTCGGCTTCAATCACAGATAAACCTCAGGAAAATGAAATTTATAGTTTCTACCACCTCATTGCTCAAACATTTACAGAGCGTTCAGGGCGTAATTAACAGCAGTTCGGTATTGCCAATTCTCGACAATTTTTTGTTCGAAATTGAAGATAAAAACCTCACCATCTGCACCACCGATCTAAATACCACCATGAAAACCTCCCTGCCCATCGAAGGAAAGGGAAATGCCAAGATAGCGGTGCCCAGTAAAATTCTGCTCGAAACACTCAAGTCACTTCCCGAGCAACCCATTACTTTTTCTTTCGATGAAGCAACTTTTGCCATCGAAATCAATACCGATAAAGGCAAGTACAAACTCTCCGGCGAAAACGGAGAAGATTTCCCGGCCATACCCGAAGTGGCCCGCGCAGCAAGCTTCAACATGCCTTCCAGCGCACTATTGGCTGCTATTACCAATACCCTTTTTGCGGTTGGCACCGACGAACTCCGTCAGGCCATGACCGGGGTGAAGTTTGAGCTCGATACCAACAGCATAAACTTTGTAGCCACCGATGCGCATAAACTGGTGTTGCATACAGTAAAAAAAATCGCCATCGAAGAAACGGGCGGGTTTATTGTGCCGCGTAAGGCACTCAATCTGTTGAAATCGGCTTTGCCGGGTGACGATACCTTGGTGACCATCGAACACAACAGTACCAATGTGTTTTTCTCCTTCAAAGACATCCATTTGGTATGCCGCCTCATCGATCAAAAATATCCCGATTACACGGCTGTAATCCCTAAAGACAATACCAATATCCTCACCATCAACCGACAGGAGTTTTTGAACACCCTGCGCAGGATTTCGATCTATTCAAATAAAACCACTTACCAGGTGCGCTTGTCGATTAAAGGCAGCGAATTGCAGGTGTCGGCAGAAGACCTTGATTTTTCGAACCAAGCCGACGAAACCCTGGCGTGCGAATACAGCGGTACCGATATGGAAATTGGCTTTAATGCACGCTTCCTCATCGAAATGTTGAATACCCTGGAAGGCGAAACCGTAAAGTTTGAAATGAGCTTACCAAGCCGCCCCGGTGTTATGTTGCCCAGCAACCAGGAACCCAATGAGGAAACCCTCATGCTCATCATGCCGGTGATGCTCAACAGTTACGAATAAATCGGCAAACGAAAGCATATTTACACCCGTTGATGCTCGGTCAACGGGTTTTTTGTGGCTGTAAAAAAAGGCGAACGAAGCTTTTGCTGTCTTTAAATGAGGTGCACTTAGCTAGAGGAAATCCATAATTCTAGCCGCCTAGCGCAGTTTTTTCCTTGAGAGCGGACGTTTTATTATCCGAAGTGACCAACTGAATACGGTACTTTCCAGCGCAAAGCAGCAGGTAGCGCAAAAAAGCAATACGCTCATCCCCAGCTAAAGTAAGCAGGTCGTCAAATTTCATTTGTACGAGCACTGGGCAACCTCTGGCTTTTATAGCACTATAGCCATTTGCCAAAAATTATTTTAATGCCAAAATGATTGCCCCACTTGGTTTGTCCGTGATCATACGAGAAATAAGTTCCGCCTAATTGAAGTCCAAATGTCATGGCGAAATTTTTTTCAAACAGCAGGTTGTATCCGGGTTCAATCCAAAGTCCAAGGTTATTATGTCCTTCACTTCTATTTCTGGCGATGCTCAAAATAGGGGCAATAAATAAGCCTTTTGAAATTTCGCTTTTGGTTTCTTTTAGCCTTAAAAATATAGGAAAGGCTGTTTCGAACCCGAAGTGACTTATTTCGTTTGCACTGTTTCGTAAGCCAAGGTTTAGTATAGATGTCAACCTGAGATCGGACCTTTTTGTTAAAGTTCTTTGATAAACTAGCGGGAAAATATTTATGTCGAGTTCACCTTTATTGTAGAATGGCTCAACAGTAACACTTGGGTTTATGCCAATATAGTTAAGCCTTTGACCTTCTTGGGCTAAAAGTGGAGTTTTGCAAGTGATTACGCAAGCGGATAGAAGTAAGCATTTTTTTGTTAAACTGTTCATTATAGTGTCTATTTTCCTTTTAAGCACATAACCGAAGCCTATCTTAAACCCCATTTCTCTAACCAATATAAGGCGGTTTAATGAATATAAGCAAAATGTCAATGAATAGAAAGTCTGCCGGGGTGCAAATGTACCGCTGTAGGTGGCGGCTGAATATGGCCAGAAGCACAAATAGGTAGGCAATAAGTGCGCTAGCCTTAAGCCAGATGGCCATTATATTAATGGCTATGTAACACAACTAAACGCCTAAAAACCAAAAAGCAGCTCGTTAAGCTGCCCTCAAATCTCGTACTTCGTACAAACATAGTGGAAGCCCAGAAAGGGAACCTGATACGACTCCTGAATTCGGGATTTTCAACCTTCAATCCCGCAGCTCCTAGATTTCATGCATGGCGCTGCGCGCAGCACAGCCTGCCGCGAAAGTGCAGAGAAAGCTTAGCTGTTGTGTGCTGGCCTTCTTTTTGCGTCGGTTTTATAGAATGGCAGTTTACTTCTTTATTATTTCCGAAAACCCGATTGCTATGGATGTTGCTATGATAAAATTGTTGTCAATCAAAGCGGTTTTAGTTTCGAAAATTTGGTCTCTGCTGTTTAACTAGCGCCCTTCAAGTCTGCAAATTATGTTTCCTGTAGGTGAGTAGTCAAGATTTAATGAAAGTCCTGTTGTTTTAAATCCGTTTGGTGTACTAGTCCGGATGATGATTCCTGTTTCGTCTTGATAATATTCTGCTCTGATTGCGGTTTTCCAAGTCTTGTTAAAGCTCAATTGTCCAATAAGTACTGGGCTAAACCAAAGGTCGTAAACCGAACTGTTTTTTGCGCTCTGCTGTGTGCCTATGTCAAAACCTGCTACAAAACCAAACTTTTCGGTGAGTTGAAATTTACCGTAAAAATTATTGAAATATCGCATTCTTCTTGTGGTATCTGGGTCATCAGTCCCAATAAATGTACTCCAATTTAAAGCGACTTTTTCGGATGGTTTGTAATGCACTTGTGTTCCAAATGACGGTAATGAATTGCCAACTAATCGTTGTATGCGTTGCCAGCCATTTACAATCAAACCTGCTATTTCCAAGTTGTCGTTTGGGTTGTAAGTCAATTTTGCGCCTGCTAAAAAATAAGGCGAATTTTCAGCCAACAAGGAGCGTGTCATTGTCCAATTGTCAGTGGAAATAGCACTTTCGAAACCAATATGTGAAGCAAAAACTCCTGCATCTATCCAAAGATTATTTTGCTTATTAAGCGACAAACCCACATTGGATTCAAAAATGTTTTTCAATACACCCGGTTCTGCAGAATAGTTGTCGTTGGAATAAGTTCCTGCCTGTAAAGCTAAATTTGCCCGATACTTTAAATGTTCCAAGCCAAGTTTTACAAAACCTAAGTTTAAGTTATACTCGTTATGGCGGTTGTGGTTAAACAAAAACGGTTGTCGCTCGGCTCCTTGTGGTTGGTTGAAATCATAAACATAAAAAACGTCTCCAAATCCCGAAATAGTCAATTGCGGTTTTTCTTGCCAAGTACTATCATTTTGAGCAAGTAGAATATTACTTGAAAAACAAGAAATAAAAATGAGTAAACGCTTTACTGTATCCCCCCGACCAACTCCATCTTGTGAGCTGACCTAACAGCCCTGAACTTCGTGCAAAAAGATCATGAAGAAGAATTGGGAACAGATTTTAGCTGAGCGGCA
>JBKBSO010000001.1:0-290975 GCA_046291695.1 Bacteroidia bacterium | reverse complement strand
TATTTTGGCGAAAATCTCTTCCAGAGGCTTGCAATAGCACTTTCAAGCTCTAACTTGCAATCTTGCGGATGAGCAGAAAAAGCAATATTTGTCCAGTAAAAGGAGGTGTATTTCTTAAAAATTATTTGCAGCAGTACTTGACCATGAAGGTGGTAATTGTCGGTTTCCCAGTGCAGTTGTAGCGGCGTATTGGGAGGAAGTACCGAATCAATACCAATCATCCCCGGCCAATACGAAGCCAAGCGTTTGGGTACATAATTATGAAAAAGCAGATCACTCTGGTGTTTTGTTTTCAGTACGATGGAATTCGTTCTGCCTGGAATCAGCGCCTTGGCACTATCTATTTTGCCCCAATACTGGTGGCCACGCATGCCAATCCAGTCGTTTCCATTGATGCTAAATTCCATGGAGTTAAGTTCGCCTTGGGAATGCGCAAAAAAGTATGACATGCGCAAGTTGTTATTTTCTTCTTGCTGGGGCTTTGACTCATACCAGCAAATAAAAGACTCCCGAGTTCGCAGCAATTCACGACTAAAAGCCCTTGTTGATGCCGTCATTTGATGGCTATGGATATGGGAGAGTGGGTGGTAAACAAATTCGAAGCTGGGGACAGCATTGCTGATGGGGTTGTTGAAGTTTTCGTTTTTACATCCTAAAAAAGCTACGCTCGCAGTAAGGAGTAGGCAAAGCGCGATTTTGCTGAAATTAGCGGGCAACAACATGGGTAATTAACGTCCTGAATAAAGGAACATTATGTAATACAGTAAATTTAAGTGGTGCAAAACCGAAGGCTTGTTTTGCTTCCTTGCTATTGGCCGTTATTCGCCCTGCATAGCTGCTATTTTTTGAGCTAAGGCGTCGGCTTCCGCCGCTTTTAAATCGGCCGCCTTACGGTTGGTTTTGCTCAACACGAATGACTCTTTCAATAATTGCGCGTGTTGCTCCTGCAATTTTTGTAATGCTGTTTTTTTCTTGAATAGTCCGAACATAAAAACACAACGCATTGGAGCAACAAAGGTTTTAATAGGCAGCTGAGATTTGCCCATATCTGAAATAATGCCTAAATTATAGGCATGATTCAGAAATATGCACCAGTTCATCGTTTGAATTACCTGCTGTACTTATTGGTAGGTATCTTTAGTTTAACCGCTTGTTTTGAACAGAAATACCGCAAGGCGGTTGCCGAAAACTTGCATTTACAACTTGATGCTTTACAAAGCGACAGCTTGTTGGTTGCCGGAGAGCCTTTGTATCAAACGGATTTAATCACTGAAATTTACCGTAAGGGAGGGGAATACCTTTCACCCAAATGGCAAAATCCCGAAAACATCCGGCAATTATTAGAGGCCATTCGAAGCAGTGTGAATGATGGTCTTCAGCCCGAAGATTACCACCTCAATTCCATCGAAATGCTCATAACTAGCATACGTGACAATGATTTGGGTTCAGCAGCTGAAATGGCGCAACTTGAAATTTTATTAACGGATGCCTTCATCCTCCTGAGTTCACACCTGGCCGCCGGAAAAGTCGATCCCTTAAGCATCAATGCCCAATGGCATGCTGCCCGCCGGGCTTTGCCCTATGCCTGGGATACTTATCTCGATTCCGTTTTGCTTGTTGGAAACGTTGCTGAAAGTTTTGAGGCCCTGCGTCCACGACATGCCCAGTACCAACAGCTTAAATTGGCACTTAAAAAGTACCGCAAAATAGCCGAGGATGGCGGTTGGGCTAGTTTTGAAACCCAGCACAAAAAGCTCGAAAAAGGTATGGTTTTGCCGGAAATAGCGGCCCTTCGCGAACGTCTTTCCGCTACCCAGGGCCACTTTGAGCCTGATACCGAAAACCCACTTCTTTTCGACCAAAGCCTGTTCGATCAGGTGGTACTTTTCCAAACACGCAATGGGCTGCCGAACGACGGGGTCATTGGACCGCGAAGCATTCAGGCCCTCAATTTAAACGTAACCGATCGTATCGCTACCATCGAAGCTAATTTGGAACGCTGGCGTTGGGTTGATGACGAGTTGGGACGAAAGCATATTCTGGTGAACATCGCCAATTTTAGCATGCAGCTGATAGAAAACGATTCCGTGCTGTTTGAAACCGAAGCCATTGTGGGCAAAACGTATCGCAAAACACCGGTTTTTAGTGGAAGCATGAACCATGTGGTATTTAATCCCGATTGGACTGTGCCTCCCGGCATATTACGTAACGATGTAATCCCTGCTGTACTCAAGAACCGGGGCTATTTGGCTGAAAAAAATATGCAATTGCTTGGCCGCGATGGAAAAGAAATACATCCTGCTTCAGTAGATTGGAAGCAAATTAGTCCTTCTAATTTCCCATATATGGTGCGTCAGCGGCCTGGCAAGGACAATGCTTTGGGGAAGGTGAAATTCATGTTTCCCAACACCCACAACGTGTACATTCACGATACGCCAACACGCAACCTCTTCAGTCAAACCGATCGTGCCTTTAGCTCCGGTTGTATCAGGATTAATCGACCTATCGACTTTGCCAAAATGTTATTGGAGGCTGATGGTTCGGCTACAGCAGCGCAGATTGATCAGATTTTAGCGCGCCCCGACACCCGTACCATTCGAATGAAGGAGCATATGCCGGTACACTTACTTTACCTTACGGCCTGGGCCGATGAATTTGGGACGGCTTATTTCCGACCCGATGTGTATGAGCGGGATGCCGCACTGGTCGTAGCCCTAAAGCGTCGTTTTAATGAGGAGGCGTAGCCGGTATTTCTACCCAATGCTGGTCGAAGGCTGTGAATCCAGCTTGTGCTGAACACCAGGCAGCCATGCTTGCACAAACCATTTCTTTGCCTTCCATCTTCGATTCTACATGATTCGGATGGTGGATGTAAAGTGCGGCTTGATTAGCCAGCAAGTGTATGATTTCTTCGTAACGATCAACCGGTATGGCAGGACAGCCAAAACTGCGACCAAGACGCCCATGCTTGCTTATAAAGTCGAAGCTCACATATTCTGCGGCGTGCATTACGATGGCCCTTTCTCGTGCCAGGTGGTTAATGCCTGGTTCCTGACCATCAAGGTAAAGGCTCAGGCCATGTTTTCCGAAATAGACGCCACCCGTAAGGTAGATACCCGGACTGCTTTGGTGTGAGCCGGGCTGGTTCGACCAGCTTTCAGCATACAACTCACCGCTTTTTTGCCCATGAGCTACAAGGCTATGGTAAACGATTTGGTTGTTTTGCATATCGTAAATCCACAGACGTTCAAGGTTCGAGGGCAGGCTAAAGTCGATGACGCATAGCAGGGGTTTCTGGAGCTTACCACTGGCCTGAAGGTTGAAGTAGGCTTCGGTGGCACGTGTGAAAACCGGAAAAGCCGGTCGTGGAATATCGCTTTCCAGTCGCTCATATAACCAGATGTTCATCAAGGCAACACTATCCATTTCAAGGGTATTCGGCTCATGAGTCTGTTTTTCAGGAGCCGAACGTAAGGCAAGGCCAATGAGCCAGAGGGTGGCCAGCACCGCCGAAAGTTTTATAAATCGCATGAAAAGCAGGGAGTTACCATGTGTCAACAAAGGTCCTGCTTTGGTGTCGCATTCGCAAGGGGAGAGGTAGATTTTATTTTGTTGGTTGATTGTGTAGGGCATGCATTTTGCAAATTCATTAGAAAATGGCATCTTAGTTCATCCTTAATGATCGCTTATGGCAAATGATACCAATAGCCCGGCGCAGATGATCAGAACCATGCGTCTGATTCAAATAGCTTTGGCAGCCGGTCAATTGATGTTTGGCGGTGTAGCCTTATTTGTTGCACGCCCCGAAGGGGTGAGTGCTGATATCAGCACAAACCTAATTATTGTGATCGGGGCGATGGTAGGCTGTATTGTGGCATCTCGAAAACTGTTTGCTGTACGTTTAAAAGCGGCTCAAGAAACCCAAGATGTGATTGAAAAGCTGAAAGTTTACCAATCGGCAAAAATTATTCAGTGGTCGTTGATTGAAGGTGCCGTTTTGTTTGCGATTGTGAACTACCTCATTTTTGCCGATAGCGTATTTATGCTCATCGCCATGGCGGGCTTTGTATACTTTGCCCTTTTAGGCGTAAATGCCACTGAAGATTTGGGGCAGAAAATACGCTAACTACCTCCTGAGCTTGGTCAACTTTTTAAGGTTTTTTTTGACTTTTTGTTTGGTAACCCATTGGTTATTGAAGATTTAAGTGCGCTGCTGTTTAAAATTTAATTTATAACCAAATGATGTGCTCCTTGTGCTTGTAGTGGAGGTAAATTCCCAAACCGGCTCAAAAGCGATAATTCTAACTGTGGTTTTTGTGTGATAATGAGAATGCTGTCTCGATTTTGAAATGGCATTCAAGAATGGTACGGGTTCTTATTTTGGGAAGTGTTAAATCTTGGATTTTTCTTTTTGAGTCGGATAAAGTCATTTACATTAGGGTTAAGGTTTGTGAATTTGGGTTCATCAGGCCGAAACCAAACAAACACGATATGAAAACTTTAACACAAGCAATCCGGCTGATGTGTATGAGCTTGGTGGTGATTGGGGCTTTTTATTCTAAAGCTGCAGCCCAGAGTACACTTCGCTATAACAGTGATGCCGGAAAATTCGAAAGTAATGAGCGATTAGCTTACGGGCGAATTATATTGATTGAAGGGGTAAGCCAGGCTCCATACCAATCAGTAGCCTTGTACGTACGCGTGAATACGCAGGAACCTAAAAAGGTTGATGTTGCCGTGCAAGGAAAAAGTTGGACCGCCGAACTGGGACCCTTTCCGGTGAACGCACAGCTCATTTTTACGATAAAAGAAGTACAGTTAATGACCGAAACCCTGGCTAAGGCCTTCGCCAAGGAGTATGTGCGGGTTATTGAACTGAGTATGGATTATGCTATTAAGCACGGACTTGTTGAATCGACATTTAGTCAGGTTTTGTATGGGATGAGCAGCAGGTCATTGTCGGATCGTTGGCTGCAATTTCGCTCAAGAACTGAAGTCCGCCTCGACTCGGCCATTGTGATACAAGCCGCATCCGACGCCAAGTTCACGGAATTGATGAATTATGCTCAAGCCTTCAAGCCAAATCCAATGATTGGCAGTAGGCTTAATGGCATAAAAGACACAGTGGTTAGCATCAATCAAAAGTTGGAAGACCCAATCTTTTACCTCAAAATGGATGATGCGGGTTTTGAGGAGTTTATGGATTCGTTGAAGGGGGCCTTAGATAGCCTGACTTATGTAGGATTAACATCGCTGATGAAAACTTCCCGAACTGGGTACAAAACGCATCAACAAAAACAAAAGGAATTATACGATTTTCTTGAAGCCATTGCCTTAGATGCTGCACGCACTAGTTATAAAACAACCGAAGTTAACAGCTCTGCTGAAGTACTGGGTTTGCACCGCTATGTGGGCAGCGATTTGGGGTTAATGGTCATACCGGGCCTGGGTCGTGCCCCTGTATTTGCCCTTTTTTCGCCGCATTTACGAAAAATAGAACCCGACCGCGATTATCGATGGTGCTCCGATGGCTGGCAATATTTTATAGCACCTAGTTTGGGATTGGGATTGGGACAAGGCTTGAGTGGTTTAGAGCCGGTATATTATACCGGACTTAGTTTACGGCAGAACACGGCTATTCGCTACCATTTAGGGGCAGTGTATTTTAGAAATGATACCCGCAACAGGTTTGATTCCTATTTTTCAGGCGGTATATCCATCAGTTTACATTATTTGCCTGATTTCCTCAGGATGTTCAACTCAGCTCAAGCCAACCTTTAACACTATCATTATGCGCCTTCCAGAAATTATTTTAGAAACCAGCTTGCAACAAGGGAAAATTGTTGCCAAAGTAATCGACCATGCTACCGCTGGTCCTGCAAAACTCATTCTGATCATTGAAGCTACAGCTGGTATTCCAGAAAAGCGTTTCGAACGTGAGGTGACGCTGACCACCGCGTTCAAAACGGAATTGTTTGAGGCACCGGTTACCAATCAACAACATATGGTCAAGGCTAGTTTGACTGCCGGCAACGAAGTACACCATGCGAATCCAGTAGTTTTGCTGCTCAACGGATAGTAGTTAAAATTTGTTGCCTACTGGTATGGCAGTGCCTATTCAGCCAGACGAATCGTAATTTTGAAGATGTTTACTGCTGTATTAACAAGTACGCGACTTGGCTTGCGTCCGGTAGAAGATGCGGATTTGCCTGAGGTGTTTGAGGGTTTGTCGCATCCCGAGGTGATTCGGCATTATGGCATTTCGTATGATACCCAAGAAGCTTGCCGCGAGCAAATGGCGTTTTATCAAAGCATCGAAAACACCAAATCGGGCCGATTTTGGGTAATTACCAGCCATAATAACGATTTTATGGGCATAGTGGGGGTTTATTTTTACAAAGCCCAACACCTATCGGCAGAGCTGGGTTATTGGTTGTTGCCAGCCTATTGGCGAAAGGGCATCATGCACGAAGCCTTAAGCCTGGTGCTCGATGATGTACAGGCTTCGGCCTTGGTTCATCGGTTGGAGGCCCAGGTAGAAACCGATAATGTGGCCTCTGAGAAGCTGCTTTTGCGCTTAGGCTTCCAAAAAGAAGGTGTGCTTAGGGATTGTGAGCGTAAGCAAGAACGATTCATTAGTTTATCGGTATGGTCGCGCTTGTTCGAAACCCGGTTTGCCCTTAACTCTTTTTGACCAAATAATAGCCTAGCGATAGTGCTATGATGATGGAGGCTAAGCCGATATTGCTTAAGCCGTCGGCGTGACCCAGGTCGAGTACCAGCAGTTTTCGGCCAATGGCAATAAGCCCAATCAGTAAAATGCTTTGTACTTTAATTTTGTGGTCGGTGAGATATGCGTTTAGGGTATCCATAAGCTCAATGGCGATGAGAATATTAAAGAAAACGGGTAATACCAAGGCGGTTTGCTCTTTGCTGATGAGCAGACGGGTGGTGGTGTCGTTGGTGCTAATCAATGCTTTCCCGAAAAGGTAAACGAGTTCGATGATTTCAACAAAAATATAAATAGCAATGATGCTAGTGAGGATGTAAAACACGGCCAGCTCAATTTTTTTTACCATCTGTTGCATCATAGGCCCATAAATTTAAATGGTGCAGACTTTTTAAAAGCAGCCGAACTTTCGCCCGAAAAAGTAACATGGTTCGCCAAATCGAGTTTCATCACACTTCCTTTTTCGCTCAGATCAAATTTATTCAGATCAACCCAAAAGAGGTTAGGGGTGAGGGCTGTTTCGAAATAGTACACCAGGTTTTTGTGATCGGCCACCATACGCCAGCGGGTAGTAGATAAATTGGGAAAGCCCTCAATTTCGAATCCATAAGGTACCGATACATTACGTACTACGCTCATAACGCCAGCCACGGCTATCCGGGTATTATCGGTTTGTGGGATGGCATCGATGAAAAATCGGGCACGGACATAGCGGTCGCTTGAGGTTACCGAGCCGGGCAGGAAGCTTTTACCGGGAATGTTTTCCCAGTATTTGCCAATGGCCAATTGCAATTCATAGCGAGGATCGTTGGTCATTATGGTAAAGGATGCATCGTGATGAATCACCAGCTCGCCTCCAATGTATTCGAAAATGGCATTGTCGCCCGAAGCATCCGAAATGGACAAGTGTACGGTGGTGAATTTATCGGTACCCGGAATAAAATCGGATACTACGGCAAAATCAGCATTGCGGAAATGCGCTACGGCTTCCGCCACCGTAGCAAAATTATCGAGCATGTATTGGGCCCACAACGAAATGGCTAATCCTTTTTTATTGCCCTGTTTATCAAATGAAGGATAGTTTGATTCAACGAGCCATAATAAATTGGCATTCAGGCCTTTTTCATTGAGCCCGTCGGTGGTGGCGATGTCCCAGGAGCTGATGGCTAAACTGCCATATTTGGATGTCCAGCTAATAGAATTGGCCCCAACTTCACCATTCCGCTTCATGCCTCGAGGAAATATCCAATGGTTGGCCGGTATTTCCATGGAAAAGTCCATAGATCGACCGGTGAGTACCGTATTGTTCGGGCCTTTGTAGACCATACGGGTACAGGCTCTACTGGCTTGGTGGTAGCCACTGCTCAAAATCAGAATTAAAATTGCCGTAAAGTGTTTGAAACGCATAGCTTAATGGTAGATTGAAGTAGATAAAACGCTAAGTCGTAAAAGTAAAACATTGCCTTGATTTTCAAAGCGCTCGATGGGAAATTTTACCATACGGAAGAAGGCCGATGCAGAAACATCCTTCCCTTCGTATGCGCATCCAAAATGGTGTGCTGCCCGTAGTGCGGAAGGGGTGAACCCGTGTAGCAAAAGAAAATTTTTGAAAATTGAACAAAGTTCATTTATTTTGTTTTACGAAATTTGTTGGATGGGAACCACTTCGCGCAAAGCCAAAGAAAAGGAAGCCTTAAAGGAGCGTATTCTTAGTGTAGCACAAAAACTATTTGTGGAACTAGGGGTAGAGCGAACGACCATACGCAATATTGCGCAGGAAGTAGCGTGCAGTGTGGGAACTGTTTATGTTTATTTCCGTGATAAGAACGAAATTTTGCACGAATTACACCGGAGGGGATTTGCCATTTTGGGTGCGAATATGGCTGCCTTACAGCACGTGGGCGATCCTTTTGAGCGCCTAAAGGCTCTGGGGCGGGTTTATCTTGCTTTTGCTCTAGAAAATCAGTTGATGTATGACTTGATGTTTAATATGAAGGCGCCTATGGATGTACTTCGTTTAAGTCAGGAAGAAAAATGGCGTGAAGGCATGGCTACCTTTGGTGTTTTACGAAACACAATTACCGACTGTATGAAAATGGGATATTTTAAGGGGCATCAGGTGGAAGCCTTGGCTTTTGCCATCTGGAGTGCCGTCCATGGCATGTGTTCACTATTTATTCGAGAACGAATTCAAGGTGTGAGTGAAGAGGAGCCCTTGGTGTTGATGCACAGGGCCTACGATAGTTTGGTAAGTATGCTGGCGATAAGTTGATTTTTTTTACCCTAAAAATGAACAATGTTCAATTAATAATCAATATGCAATGAAAAAGCTTATTTTAATTACCGGTGCATCCACCGGAATAGGCCGTGAAATGGCCTTACAATTGGCAGCCGCTGGTTGTGATTTGGTCATCACAGCAAGAAGTGCGGATAAACTAATGGACTTAAAGACACAAATAGAAGCCCAACATCCCTGCCAGGTGTATGTATACGAAGCAGATTTGAGTGTTCAGGGTGCTGCCGAAGTTTTGTACAAGCGACTGCGTGAAGCCGAATTGCAGCCCACACACCTCGTAAATAATGCCGGTATGGGGCTCTATGGGGCCTTTGCGGCAAGCGGGCTAGAAGAGAATCTCCAGATGATGCAGCTCAATATGCAATCGTTGGTTGCCCTTAGCCACTTGTTTATTGCCGATCGTTTGCCGCTAGGCTCTGGCAAAATACTCAATGTGGCATCGCTATTGTCGTTTTTGCCTTTACCCTATTACAGCACCTATTCAGCTACCAAAGCCTTTGTATTGGCTTTTGGCCAAACCCTCGATGCCGAATTGGAGGGAAGTGGGCTCGTGGTTACTACTTTATGCCCCGGACCCACCGATACTCCTTTTACCACCCTTGCGATGTCAACAACCCGTGCTTACCAAAGGAGTAAACCCGTAGCAGCCGAGGTGGTAGCCCAACAAGGCGTTCAATTATTGCTGCATGGGAAGGGAACCAAAGTGGTTGGTTTTCAAAACTGGTTTGTTTCCAATTTACCCCGTATAACTCCCGATTTTTTGATGATGAAAATCAAGAAGCGATTGGCTACTTCCGGTAGTTGATGTGGCCATATGGATTTCAATGTCGTTTAGTTAACGAATCATTGAGTTGAGTGAAAGATACTGGGTTGAAACGGCCTTTCTGTGGAATCAAGCGCATTGCACAGCAACATTGGTTTTCTCTCTTGCTTGTTTGCTGCACAGCCTATCTGCGTTATCTGCTTAACCCCGATACTGCGGTCGGGTTCCAGGGATCTGTGGTGAAAACCTCGGCCATCCGGGGGTAAAAATTGAGCTTACGATGCTTAACAACGATTAGTGCTTAACTACACGACATTGATATGGATTTTGGAATTTGCGACCATGTGGGTAAAAGGAGTTAATTTTAGGTCAATCGAACCAAATCGCCCTGGAAAACATTCTTTGCTCATATCGCTTCGCCCATGCCCACAAAAACGACATTTACATTCGACAACTCGTACCTTCGGCTGCCTGCCGCTTTTTACAGTCTGGTAAAACCCACTGCACTCCGCCGGCCCGTTTTGTACTTGTTTAACGAGCCGCTTTGTGCCGAATTGGGGGTCGATCCCGGCAATCCGGTACAAGTGATCGACAGCTTGCTTGCTGAAGCGGCCTTGCAAAGCAGCTCCAGCTTCGCACAGGCTTATGCCGGGCACCAGTTTGGTTCGTTTACCCGGTTGGGCGATGGTAGGGCCATTGTGTTGGGCGAGCAACTGAATACGGCCGGGGAGCGCTTCGATATTCAGCTCAAAGGTAGCGGACGTACGCCTTATTCGCGCGGGGGCGATGGCAAGGCTACCCTTTATGCCATGTTGCGCGAATACCTGATCAGTGAGGCCATGCACCATTTGGGTGTACCCAGTTCGCGCAGTATGGCCGTGCTACAAACCGGCGAAAGCGTGCAACGTGAAGTGCCCCACCAAGGTGCAGCGCTCTTGCGGGTGATGCGTTCTCACCTACGGGTGGGTACCTTTCAGTATGCCGCCTACCTACGGAATGCCGATGAACTGCAGGCCTTGCTGCAGTATACCATCGAGCGGCTGTATCCCGAACTGGCTAATGACGACAATCCCGCCTTGGCCTTGTTTTACCGCGTGATGGACCAGCAAATAACCCTGGTGGTAAATTGGATGCGGGTGGGCTTTATCCACGGGGTGATGAATACCGACAATACCTCCATCAGCGGTGAAACCTTCGATTATGGCCCCTGTGCATTTTTGAACGCCTACCACCCGGCTAGGGTGTACAGTTCCATCGACCAGCAGGGACGTTATGCCTTTGGCAATCAACCCAACATCATCAAATGGAACTTGGCTCGCTTTGCGGAGGCCCTGCTGCCTATACTGCATGCCGAAAAAGATAGCGCCATCGCCCTGGCACAAGACGCCCTCGATGGCTTCGATGCCCGCTGGCAAGGGCAATACAATCGCGTAATGCTGCAAAAAATCGGTTTTGAGGAAGTACAAGCTGCGCATTTGGACTTGCTCCACCGGCTGCTGAAGCTCATGGAGCAGCACCGACTCGATTATACCAACACTTTCGCCTCGCTTTGTTATCCTGAACTTTATCAGGAGTTTATACCCGACCATGCCGACTATAAAGACTGGCAGCACGACTGGCAAAACGCCATAACCAACAGCAAAGGACTGGAGGATGCCCGCGAGCTAATGCGCCAGGCTAATCCCCTATACATCCCGCGCAACCATGGGGTAGAAGCCGCCCTGCAAGCGGCCATCAACGGTAACCGCCAACCTTTCGACGAGTTGCTTCAAGTGCTCAGCCAACCTTACCAAGCCCAAGCCGGCCGGGAGGCCTACCTCCAGCCCGATGTTGCCAGTTTTGAAGCGGACTATCAGACCTTTTGCGGGACTTGATAGGACAGTAAGGTGGGGCATAATGGGCACTCATGCAGGGCGAACGCAAGTTCCACGGCAGGCTAACTTCGCACCCACGCAATTTTTGCCAGCCCCAAAGAGTTCAACCATGCAGGCTATGGCAACACATTAGCATGCATGCCTCAGCGCATCATGGGGCAAAAACCGCTGCTGAGCCGAGTTGATACCTACTTTCCTAGGACCTATTTATAAATTAGGCGCCAACCGCTGATTTTTTTAGACGATACCGAACGCCTAGGTAAAACTCGCGTCCACGGGTTGGACCCCAAACCGAAGAGGTATCGAAATACCGACTGAATGGATCTTGCCAGCTGATGATGGGGCGGATTTGGCGGAAGTCAAAGATGTTTTCGCAGCCCAGGTAAACTTCAAATTTCTTGAAGTGGTAGGTGAACTGCAGGTTGATAATGGTGAATGTTTCCGAAAAATCAGGTCGCTGGTGTTCCGCTGGATTGCCTTGGGTATTGGGTAAACGCTGGCGGCCATACCAATGCACATTCATATCGGCTTGAAAACGGTTGTTCAAAGGTTTGTAGCTGAAACTACCCAGCAATTTGTGCCTTGGATTAAAGGGGAGCAATTGTTTTTGCGTGTCAATTACCCGATACACATCCAGAAAATTATAGCCCGTTTTGAATTCAAATTGGTTTAGCAACATCACATAAGCTTCGGCCTGAAAGCCATTGCTGATGCTGATACCGGTAAAGTTTTGTACGATGGCCAAAGTCGGATCGGTATCGTAATCCGGAAAAATTTGGTTGCTAAAGCGTGTGTGATAAAAATCGAAACTAAAATGACCGTTATAGGACTCATTTTTTGAGTCGAATTTGCGCGTAAGGTTCAGCCCGCTATTGATGGCCTGTTCCGGCAAAAGGGCTTCGGTGAATAAAATATTGCGTGAACTCGACAACAAGCCGATGTTTTCGCTAAAGAGGTTTACCGTACGCCAGCCCGTGCCCAGGTTGGCACGTAGGATGGTATTTTTGTTTAGATCGTATTTCAGCAGGGTGCGGGGGGTAAATTGAGGGCCAAATTGGTTGTGGTGATCGAGGCGGATGCCGGCGATCCACTGTAGCTTGTTGTTGAAAAAACGCATGCTGTTTTCGGCAAATAGGCCTGGGATATGTTCGGTGCGTAGGTAGTGGCCATCGTAGGACCGCAGCAAAAAGGTGTCGCTGAAGGCTATTTGCTCGCCCAATTGCAGGTGCCTATAACTAATACCGCTCTTGAGGTCGTGCTTTCCATAGCTTAACTCGTATTGTAAATTGGCGTAGAGGTTGTTTTGTTTGGCTTTATAAGAGGCAGTGCCAAACCACGATTCCTGCTGCTGGTGAAATGCCGAGGCATAAAACACCAAGCGCTGCGCGTTGCTCATGCGAAAGGCGGTTTTCGACCAAAACTCGGGTTGGTTAATGAGCACACGCTGACCGTACACACTGGTGCTTCCGGCATCGTTCACCGCATCGAAGGGTATTTGTCCACCGGTACGACCTTCGTTAAGGTATCGTACACCGAGCTGACTGCTCCAGCCTTGGGCGGCTTCGTCGCCGTATTTCCACCGGCTCGAGAGGAGGTAGCGCGTGAGCAAAGGCAGGTCGAGGAAATTGTCGTTATCGCGATCAATTTTATTGGCCGGTTGTACCAAGTGCAGGGCGGTGAGGTTGTGCCACTTGCCTTGCTTAAAGCTGTAGTTGGCATTTACATGCCGCTCCATGAAATTGTTGATGTAGGCGTTCAGATACAGCCTTTCGTTGCCGTCGGGCGCTTTGGTCTCTACGTTAATTTGACCGCTGATGCTTTCAAAGCCCTGGAGTACGCTGTTGGCCCCCTTGGCCACATAGATGTTTTCGACCAAACTGCCGGGAACACTGCTGATGCCATAGGTATAACTCAAGCCTTGAATCATCGGGAATCCATCGATGAGCACCTGGTTGTAAACCCCCGAAAGTCCTAAAATGCGCAATTCTTTGGCATTGGTCACCACATTGGTGGTTTGAGGTTGCACGGTGTTTTGGGTTTCAAAACAGCCTGCCAAATCGCAGCAGGCAGCTTTACTTAGCTCGGCTTGCGTGATTTGCTCGGTTTTGATGGGGTTCTGATCTGATATCAGAATGCCCGCGCGCCGCCCGCCGATTTCAACTTCACGGAGCTCGGTTGACCTTTGTAAGCTGACTTGCAAAAAGGCACTGTTGCCTATGCTTAAGGTATCGGTTTGGTAACCAACATAGCTTATCACGATGATTTTTTCGCGGATGCCTGAGGTGCTTAGTGCAAATTGGCCCAGGCTATCGGTGGTGGTGCCGACTTGCGTGCCTATCCACAGTAGGTGTGCGCCTTGCAGGGCTTCGCCGCTCGCATTAGTCACCCGGCCCTGTAGCCGCTGCGCCAGGCCGCTTAGCGGCATACACAATAGCAACAAGCCATAGACCAAGCAGGGGATCCGTGCTGCATAAGGGAACGAAACGCCCGTTTTAACGGCCGGTATGGCCATTTGTACAGCTGCCGTCCCTACCTGGACTGGACGGATATTTGTTTTGGAGCGAAATAACAAGCAGCGCTCAAGCAGACCGCATGCTTGCAATGGAGAGCTAAGGGGTTTCAAACTTTGTATTTTGTATGTTTAACAGTAATGAACTTCTTGGCCAAAAGAAGCGGGCCAGATGTTAAACATGCTGCGGCGGTTGCCAAAAATCGAAGTCTATCGCACAAAAGGCGCTTGGCCGATGTGCGATGCCGGGTTTCGTTTGCGCCACGGGCATCAGGTCCAAATCGGGATGAAAATAGCTGAGCACACAGGCGCAGCTACTACAGCTTTGGAGCGGATTACACAACTTTCCCTCACAGTCGTTATGGCTGGTTTCAGAATCTGCAGTTTGCGGCATACAAAGCTCAGCACAGCAGCTCGATTCCGTAGACCAGACCGAAAAGCAGGCATCGGCCAGCGGTTTGAAGTCCAGTAAGCCAATGGTAATGAGCAATATGAAAGGGATAAATTTCACGCCGTTGCAATATTACGATTTTTCCTGAATTCATGGCAGCAGTTCAAGAGCAGGCTGGATGTAGCGCTGCCTTGTTACCAATAAAGGCATGCTGTCCATTAAGTTACTTGAAGGTTCTTGTCCAAGGTTTTTTGTTGTAAATTCACGCTAAGAACGGCCCGGTATAGGTTGGAAGACCGCTTCGGCGCTCCCCAGAGAGGTCAAGCCGGGACGTTTTTTATTTTTGGCGATTTTCAAAGCATTTCCGTCCACTACCAAGTTTAAACTACGAGCTTTAATAACGCTGGATTTTCAAGACAGATAGGTTTCCCATTCGGGTGCTATTAAACCTACTAATCAACGGAAAGCATTTGCTGACAAACCAAGAAATTGCCACTGTAAATCACACATGTCATGGTTAATCCAACACAACCACCCCATAACGGCTGGCGAAATAAGTGAGCGTTTGCCGATGAGCTCGAGTATGGTAAGGCGAAAAATCAAAGCGCTTAAAAAGGGCGGAAAGTTGAGGCGAGTAAGTAGCGATAAAACTGGCTTTTAGAAAATATGGGAATGTATGCTGGTTTAGGTGGAAGAAGGCTAATAGTCGTACAATTAGCCTCGCCACTACCAAAAGGCTCAGTTCTGCTTTTGCTGCCTTATCTTGCTTTTGGATTGGGCATAAGCAACAAGCAGCTGCCACCGACTTAAAACGATTGAGAAATGACCAAAAAAGACTTTTTCGTAGCGGTGATTAAGATATTCGGGCTCTACTGGGTATCAAAATCAGTTTTTTTTATAATTCCAACCATGTTTTCAACGGCACAGTTTGGCTTCGAAGGCTACACCTTAATTTGGATATTGCTTGCACTGGCCGTGGAAGTCGGGCTTTTTGTACTGCTATTATTTAAAGCCGAAGCCCTGGTGCGTTTACTGCGCCTGGAAAAGGGTTTCGACGAAGAACGCATCGATTTTGGTGGACTTACAGGCCTGAACATCGTCAAAATCAGCCTGCTGATTATCGGTGGCTCGCTGGTGATTCACCAACTACCCGAATTTCTAAGCCAGACCTACTATGGTTTTAAAGCCGACCTTCATGGGCAGGGCTACAGCGCCAATGATAATTATTATTGGGCGGAGAGCGGCTTAAAAGTGCTGCTGGGCGTGGCCATATTTACCCAATACGACAGCATTGCCGGCTTTTTGGTGAAAAGGCGAGGGGAGGCTAAGGACGGGGAATAGCAAGTGGGTGGTGGTGGCTATTTCGCTTAAATCAACAGGAAATTGATGTAAATGGTCAATCGTAATAAAACCAGCACTTTAGCATTTGAACTTCGCCTTCTTCGTAGCGGTAAATGAGGCGGTGTTCTAGGTCGATGCGGGTTTCCTGTTTTTTTGCCACCTGGTTGAAGTGACTTTTGATGTCTTCTCTAAAATCGGAAAAATTGGCAACCAGCATGTTTGTTTTTATTGCACAAATAAAAATACAAGCTAAGTTATCTGTTTATCCGCATGATTGCAAGTACAGAAACGGCGTTTCTTTTCTCACCGCAGAGAGAAAAAAGGGGAGGTAATATCTCTGCGACAGTATGTCTTATGACTACTTAGGACAGGACGGCACGCTCACCCTCTTTTCACTTACCTCACGGTATGAAATTCGATGATTTTTTTTATTGAGACAAACATAGGAGGTCGGGGAGGCTTTTGTTAGTCTCTTGCAGCCGTTATCGTTTATTTGAACCTATGTGCCCTGAAACGGCTTTTTTTTGTCAGTACTACTAGCAGCTTCGGCTGGCCGCGAGGTATCGGAGCCTTTTGGACTGCGCTGCTCACGCAGCTTGTCCTGAGGTCGCAGAGACAAGCCTTCGGCTTACTTGCAAAGATGCGGATGAACAGTATAAGTTTTTTAAGCTTGTATAGTACAACCTAGCTGCACAATAGGGCAGGCGTTGAGCTTAACCAGGAGTTAGCTCTCCATTGTAGGCTTGTCTATTTTAAAAGAAAGCAATAAAATTGCACATGTCCATCACCAAAACCTCAGAGCTCCTCGGCATGAAAAAGGTAAGCGAAGCAGTTGCTTACACTTTAAGGGAAATGATTCAGTATGCGCAACCGGGTATGACTACCAAGCAGCTCGACGACTATGGTGCCGCCATTTTGCGATCCTATGGCGCGCGTTCAGCCCCCTACGAAACCTACAAATTCCCTGGATATACCTGCATCAGCGTGGGCAAGGAGTTTTGTCACGGCATACCCTCGCCCAAGCGGGTTTTGCAAGAAGGAGAGCTCATCAACATCGATGTGTCGGCCGAGTTGGATGGCTTTTGGTCCGACAACGGCGCTTCCTTTGTGCTCGGAGAAGACAAATTTGGGCACCAAAAGCTGGTAGATGCTTCCAAAGACATTCTCAAAAAGGCCATCTTCAACATCAAAGGCGGGGTGAAAATTGCCGACATTGGCGGGCTCATAGAGTTGGAAGCCAAAAAGACCGGTTACAAAGTCATTAAAAACCTCGGGGGCCACGGCATTGGCCGGAGTCTGCACGAACAACCCGACGAGCTGCTCAATTACAAAAACCGCTTCGACCAGCGGCGCTTCAAAAAACATGCGGTAGTGGCCATCGAAACCTTCATCTCCACCGACTCCACCTACGCCGTGGAGCAAGCCGACGGCTGGACCATGCTCGGCAACAAAGGCGGCTACATGGCCCAACACGAGCACACCATCGTCATCACCGACTGCCAACCAGTGATTTTGACGGAAGGGAATGGGATTTGGGGTCGTTAGCTAAACTATGCAATCCCTTGTGAAAATTAAACTGAGTGAATTTACAGCGATGAAGTAAGCTAGGCCACATAGAATTGAGATGGATCCTGCTTATTCACGGATATATGTTTAGGTATTTTGAACTCATTTTTGAAGAAATTGACATCAAGAAATGGGTCTTGAATGATTATTTCTTTTAGTGGTAGTGTTTTTACATCTAATAGCTCACGATCAATTGTTCTGTTAAACACAGGGAAGGAATATCCTACTATTACAAGTGTGTGAGTCATTGATATTATATCCTTTGCTTTTTGCAGATGCTGTTCAGCAGCAGTTCTTTCCCATGCATAGCGGATTGATGAAGAAAAATCTATTTGATCTCTAGATAAACTTTGGGAAACAAAAGACAATTCATTTAGAAAACTCGAAGTAGTTTTATCTTTGAGGTTAGCCCGGTCGATATAGAACTGAAGTTGATTTTTGTTGGAATTTAGGAATGCACCATGATGACCATTGAGGTTGATGAGTTGTTCTTCTACCTTTCTATTGCCATTACTAAATTTCATAGAAAGAGCCTTTTGGATAATTGGTCCAAGTTCTTCTTCACTAGCATACCTAAAAAATTCTCTCATGGCTCTTTGAAGTTGAAGATCATAATTCCATGTAATAAAAGAGTAGTCATGCTTCAAATAAACATTTCCCTTTTCAGAATCGAGTATTTTGGCAAATAAAGAAATGTAGCGACTGTCAATACTGCCTGTCTTAATATTTGAATTGGCGTCAACTGAAAATGGAGGATAATCTTCTGTACATTCAATCAAGGAGAGATGCAGGGAAACTGCCGCTCTCAAATATCTGAGCAACTCCCAATTTTCGTTTAGAAACAACTTTTTGGCATAGGTATCAATTGTTCCGAATTCCAAAGCTTTATATCCAAACCAGGTAATGTCGCGCAAAATTCGTTCAGGCGTACCGGTTTTAAAACTTGTTGCATTGTATGGCTCCAATCGAATATTCAATCCTTGATGGCCATAATCTCTGTTTAGTAATTTTTGAGCATCTATCATGCTATAGGCTTGCCATTTCCAAATTGGAATGGCCTGTGCACTTGCACCAGCCCCAGTAAAGTACGTTACATTCATAATTGATTTTTTCTAAAGTTCATTCAAAGCAATTAACGGATGTCCACAACTTATACTGTGTTTTACACAAGGATATTAAATCTAAAAAGGGCAGAAGCATTCCCGTCTATGCGATCCTAAATTACCACGATGGAGATAAGTTCAGTGTGTGGTCTAAACAATGCTATCTACATAACTTATTCATGTGATCTGAGTATTGATTGCTATTAGCATCAATCAGAAGGCTATTGGAATTGAGAATGTAATGAAAGTCGGATGCTGCGGTTTACGCCCTTTTAGTTGGCCTAAACAATTGCTCAAAGTAAATTCTGCTCCCGCAATATTTCAACATAAGCTGCTTGTTTGAGCGTGCATTCAGCAAACTCAAAAAACTGTTTCTTAGTAAGACCTACTTGCTTAGACATCATTGCGACAAGCGAATCATTCAAATCTTGGTTGTTGTGACTGAACTTAGTGCGACTCCTAGTGAGCTTACCATCATGCCAAAATTCAATTCTTTTATGGTCCTTACTGCCTTTTTCGACTTCAGTAAATCCTTTTGAGCACATGGCTTTGTACGTTTTTTTACCGTCTAGTACTGGCATATGGCTCAAGCTATAATTAAATTCAACGACTGCTTGATGCTTATAACGTCATTGGTTAATTGGCTATCAGGCAACGAATTGTACCGGTTTAATATGAACTCAAACTCCTCAAATAAGCTACTTTGCGCCTCTTCTAAGTTGACTCCTGAGGCATAAAGTCCAAATTGTTTGTTTTCAAGGAAATACATGCCCTCCTCTGTGTTCATTTCGCAATACATGGGGTACTTCAATTCGTAGGTTTTTTCGCTCCCTACAATTTTTTCATAACCGATGATAGGCGTTTTTATATCCTCGAACAATTCAAGCACTTTAGGCCGCATTACGTTTCCCCTAAGCTCCACCCTGGCCATCGAAGTGCGCGGTTCAACGGTTTCAGCTATTATTGGATGGCTTGGAATAAGAATGTCGATACTTTTTTGTTTTGGTTGAGATATTGCCCGTAGTTGGTCAGACTTCCCTATACCGAAGGTGATTTTAGCGCTTTTCCGCTTTACAATTCCACTCAAGAGAGGGGCAAAAATTCTTTTCCGTTGCTCCGGTGTAAATTGGTTTTCAACTTTTTTTAGAAAACTATCATCGTTGTAATCTGACTCAAATACAAGGCTTTTGTATTCAGCAAAGGCATCGAATTTCCAGGCTAGAGGTTGTACAATGGATGGTAGGTCGTGTGAATTGGTTAAATAGTTGGGAGAAACTGCACTCGCGAAACTACTAAAGTTCAAATCAACTATTACCAAGGAGTTTTCTTGCGCAAGGCCTTCTCTAATTCTTTTAAGCTTGGCATGGTCGGTTTGTGTATTGATGCGGTCGTACTCAATTTGCACGAATTCCGAATATGATTTTTTCAAATTCTCGAGCACTTTTAGCACATCATCAATACCGACACCGCCACCGTATTTTGGTTCAGAATCGACTTTGAAGTAAATTGCTTGCTCTCTCAGTTTATGAAGAAAATCTTCCATGCACGCAGATTAATGGGAGGTGCAATTTACAACTTCACTTTGGTTTCACAAAGAGTTATCAAGCAGCGTGGTTTTGGCATGGCATCTTAAAGAATGAGCCTTCGAAATGATCAATCCAATTAGGAGCCGCTGGATGGCCATTACACCGGCTTAATCAAAGACGAATCGGAGGTAAAAGTATGTAGCGTATGACTTTCAAAAAATGCTTATTTTCAGATTGAATCTCCAGGGCTTTCTTCATCTAGTCTTTGATAACTCAAAATAGTGTCTAATAGGAGAATTGCACGTATGGCATTCAGTTCAGTGCCATATCCGCTAACTCTACCATGGAAAACAAGATGGCGGTTTGAGCTGGATTCTTCGTAATCAATGCCCTTCTTGAGATCATTGACATATTTCATCAACTCGTTTTTGCCACCTAACTCCAGTTGATTCGAAATTGAACTTCTATAGGCCTTATCAGAAAAGTTTTGAGGGTGATTTTTCTTCCATTTGGCCCGTTTTTCATTGGTTTTCTTATCATGGTCGAAAGCGTATAAGCCATTTTCATCTTGACACACTTCCTCGATCCAAATTCCATCACACTGCGCATAGGATAACATCACCACAGATGAAAACATTTTGAGCTCGAATGCGTGTTCAATCTCTTGAATTATGACCAACCTGGCGGTAGATACACATTTTATGCGTTGAAAAACCTGCTGTTTTTGAGCATAAAACCATTCTTTTAATTGGTGTTGTATATTGATGGATTTAAGCTGCTGAAGTGTATTTGAAATTTCACGTAATGGCAATTCCAACATAAAATCAGGGCTCAAGTAAAAATTAGCTTCATTTACAACCTCTGAAAGCCTCTGAAATTCCACTTTCATGTCCAATTGCGCAGCTTTATGGGCTGCTGCGAATTGTTCTGAGAGCATATTCATCAATCGAGTGGCTCGATCAACATCGCCCATTGCTCTTAATGTTTTCTCAGCTTGTGAATAAGCCTTAAGCTTCTTTTCTAGTTTATTTATAGCCATGGAAAATACTAAAATGTCCAAAATTGGTCTTGCCTGCTAAGTTCATTAGGTTTGATGAGGTGCTTTTGCATAAGCTTACCTTTCTAATATGATTTATTTAGATATATAATCATCTAATAATCAAGGCTACATTGACATTCTTCTACATAGCCGGGTATGTAAAAATTCATAAATTCAGCAACTTTTTCGTAAGACTCGTTAAAGTTAAGCTTGTATACCTGCTGCAATAAACTTGCGTGCGCACTATAGCCATGTAACACGCTTTTCAACTCATTTGTTGTATTGGGAAGAGGTTTCATATGTATAATTTGGTCTCTGATATTTTTGAGACGAATTAAAGGTTCTTTTTTCTGTGGTTGATGCTTGGCAAAAGCTTTAGGATGAAATAAAAATGGCATTAATTTGTTTATTTTGTCTTCAGTATTCATGTAGCGCAAAATTTCATCACGTGACCATTGTTTTCCTACTTCGTAAGGAAACATTGCTTCGGTTGGAATCGATTCATTTATAAAGGACTCAACTGCCGAGAATAATGACGTAATACAGCTGAATTTATATCCTAGATATCTGTACACCAAATGACGGTGGTCCTTATCTTCTCTTATTGACAAATCGATCAAATTTTCAAGTTTTGGAAGTATTTCTGTTGCGTGTTTATAGAGATCATAGGCATTGCTTAAAAACAACAATGGCATTCTTGGCAATGGCATTAGCAGTTTTTGATTTTTGCGTTTTTCTTTGAAAAGTGTAGCCATTACCACTCTTTTGTTTGTGGTTTGCATGAACTCAATTTGTTGAGCTTTTTGATTCCTTGGTTTAGCATCTTCAACTGATACGGATTTAAAAACGGATCCATACTTATCACTAAACTCCTCGTCGCTGAGATCAAAGTAAAATTGTTTCTTTATATGTTTCATTCTTTGGGTAGTTATGATATTCAATCAGGGCATGCTAAAATTGAAAATGCTTGCAACACTTTATCTTCTAAATCTCATACTAATACTCATGCAGATGTCCACAACTTGTACTGTGTTTTACACAAAGTTGGTTATTCCTTATGGAATGAAGCTTTATTCCACTGTTGAGCTAAGCGGACTTAATGCAAACGATTTTAGGATGCTTCCACTAACTTTTCAACAAAACACAAGCAGCGTAACCAAGCTGCGCTTTGCTTCTTATCTTAGCCAAACAGCCCGTTTGGAATAGACAGGCTTTTTCAAATGGCAGATGATCTTGATGCTCAGCTGCCACCGAGAACGAACGACCAAGCATGACCCAAGACCAAATCAAACAACTCGAACGTGAATTATGGGACGCCGCCGATGCCCTGCGTGCCAATAGCAAATTAACTGCTGGTGAATACAAAGACCCAGTACTGGGACTGGTATTGTTGCGCTTTGCCCAAAACCGCTACGAAGAGGCCAAGCCACAGGTGGAAGCCGCCATTCCGCTCGGCCCTCGAGGCAAACGAGCAGCTACCAAGGAAGATTTTTTGGCTGCTGGGGCCATCATGATGCCAGAACATGCGCAGTACGATTACCTAGCCAACTTGCCCGAGGACAAAGACATTGCCGAGGCCATCAACCACGCCATGAAGCTGATTGAGGAAGAGTACCCCGATTTGCAAGGCAACCTCCCTAAAAATTACCAAGAGTTTGAAAGCGAACTGCTGCGCGATTTGGTGCGGGTGTTTAACAAAGACGCGGTAAAAAAAGCCACGGGCGATGTATTCGGCCGCATTTACGAATACTTCCTCATGAAGTTTTCGATGCAAGGTGCAGGCGCGCAAGAAGGAGGCGAGTTTTTTACTCCGCCTAGCTTGGTACAATTGATTGTGAATTTTATTGAACCTCACCATGGCATCATCCACGACCCGGCCTGCGGTTCGGGTGGCATGTTTGTGCAAACGGGCTATTTCGTAAAAAACCACGCGAACAAATCGGTTAACGAAGCCATTACTTGCTACGGCACCGAGCAAAAAACCAACAACACCAAACTGGCCAAAATTAACCTGGCCATCCACGGCATCGAAGGCAAAATCATTGAAGCCAACAGCTTTTACAGCGATCCCCACAACCTCGTTGGTAAATGTGATTTTGTGATGGCCAATCCGCCTTTTAACGTAAACAAGGTCGACAAAGGCAAAGATTTTGTAAAAACCGACCCGCGTTTGCCCTTTGGCTTGCCCAAGGCCGACAATGCCAATTATATGTGGATGCAGTATTTCTACAGCTACCTCAACGAAACAGGCAGGGCAGGTTTTGTAATGGCCAGCTCGGCCACAGATGCTGGCCACAGCGAAAAACTCATCAGGCAGCAGCTCATTGAAACGGGAGTGGTCGACTGCATTGTGAGCGTGGGCAACAACTTCTTTTACACCCGCTCATTACCCTGCCATCTGTGGTTTTACGATAAGGGCAAGCGGAAGGAAAACAAGGATAAGATCCTCATGATTGATGCCCGCAATGTGTACCGCAAGGTAACCACTACCATCAACGATTTTGACGAACACCACATGGAAGGCCTGACCGCCATCATGAAAATGTACCGGGGCGAAAGTGTGGAAGTGAGTGCTGACAATGAATGGTTTAACGAGCGTTTTGCCGACAAAAGCTACCGCGACATCGAAGGGCTTTGCAAAATCGTGAGCATAGACGAAGTACGCGACAACGACTGGAGCCTTACGCCCGGCCGTTATGTAGGCGTGGCCATGGTGGTGGACGATGGCTTTGACTACCAAGCTCGCCTGCTCGAAATTCAAAGTGAGTTTGAGGTATTGAATTCGGAAGCCAATGCGTTGAGCGGTATGATTGCGGATAACCTTCGAAAACTGATTCAATAGGCAGCGGAATGTTTAAAGAAATGACATTAGGGGAATTGGCTGAGAAATTGGGTGGGTTGATTCAAACTGGACCATTTGGCTCTCAGCTTCATGAATCGGATTACCAAGAAGTAGGAATTCCTGTTATCATGCCGAAAGACATAGTGGGAAATGCCGTTGATGAAGGTGGAATCGCAAGAATCTCCGAAGCAACAGCCGTCAGACTCAAAAAACATCGAGTCAAAGCAGGTGACATTGTGTTGCCAAGAAGAGGAGATATTACCAAACGTGCCTTTATCAAGAAGGATCATGCAGGTTTTTTATGCGGTACAGGGTGTATCAAGCTTTCCTTCGATGAAAAGAATATCTCATCACTTTATTTGAATTACTACTTAGCCAAGTCTGACGTCATAGGTTGGCTCGAAAATAATTCAGTAGGTTCTACGATGAAGAATTTGAGTGGGAGCATTTTAAAGAATCTCCCCGTTGAGTTGCCGCCACTTCTCACCCAACGCCGCATTGCCTCCATACTCTCCGCCTATGACGATTTGATTGAAAACAACCTCCGCCGAATAAAGCTGTTAGAAGAGTTGGCCCAGCGCACCTACGAGGAGTGGTTTGTACGCCTTCGTTTTCCCGGCTACGAAACGGCGGTTTTTGATGAGGAAACCGGGTTGCCGGAGGGGTGGGAGAGGAAACCATTAAATTCAATAATTGAAATTATCTCGGGTTATCCGTTTAAGAGTAGTCTTTATGTCAAAGACGGGAAATTCCAAATTGTCACCATCAAAAATGTGCAAGATGGATTTTTTTTAACAAATACAACGGATAGTGTCCTAGAGATTCCGGTAAAACTTAAGGAAGAGCAACGCTTAAAAACTGGCGACATCATCATTTCCTTAACTGGAAATGTAGGTCGAACGTGTTTAGTATTTGGTGATAATTATTTGTTGAATCAGCGTGTGGCACAAATTCGCTTAATAAATGAGTCGTATAAAGCATTTGTTTATTTCTATTTGAGGAGCAAACCGTCAGTTACAATGATGGAGAATCTTAGTAACGGTACCGCTCAACAGAATTTGAGTCCAATAAAACTGGGGCTTCATGAGGTTGTTTTGCCATCTAATGAGGTTATGACGTTATTCGGTATCGTTTTTAATGATTTCGTTACCAATATGTGTAACTACTATTTGCAAAATCAACTTCTTGTTGAAGCTCGCGAATCACTTTTGCCTAAGTTAATGTCTGGTGAGTTAGCAACAGAAGGAGATGCAAAATGAGTAAGATATATGGGGCAATGCTCCGTGCTGATGCTTCGTCGTACATTCCAACAACAGGTCTGCCTGGAAGCGTTTTGGATTTTTACCGTGCACATCATTTGCTTTTCGATGAATACTTGGGTGATAATCCGGGCTTTATAGATTATCGCCAGTGCAACGACATTGCCGTTTTTGAATCGGAAATCTGCAGCTTCAACGATATTTTAAAATTTGAAAGCCTGCTGCGTTTTGTGATTTTACACGATAGGGTTGATGTGTTGAACCCATCCGTGAAAACAGTTCATGTAAATGGTGGGCAACCACTGAATACATACGTAAGGCTGCCTGAAACCAGAAAGGACTCAGCAACCGAAATTTTACATAAATGCGGCTCACACGACTATATGTTTCCCAGTGAGAAAATCGCAATAGAAAATGGTAAAGTAGTGGCTTCAACTTTGGCAAATTCTATTTACCTCCATTGTGCAGCCGATGAACTCAAGACCAAATTAGCAAACGATGCCACGCAGCATGAATTGCTTTTTTCTATACCAAGTTCCTATTCGGTGCCATTTGTAGGGCCAGCACAATCGAGTGCTACCGATTTTAATATCATTTACCGTGATTACCTTACCGCATTAGACCACGAATGGCCCAAAGCCATGCAATACAATATTCAGTATGGCTACAACATTCCGCTTCCGTTTTTTACCAATGCCATTCTATCTATGGCCAAAAATAGGGATGATATTCCAAACGCTGTGCTTGAATTGCGAGCTACGATGGATAAGTTTAGAAGTCAATTTTTCAATTACACCTTGGAGTTTAGAAGCATCAAGTCGCCACAGCAAATGGCCAATTTGCAAAAAGCCATGGACGCAGCTGTAAAACTTTATTCGAAAAGTATTTTTGATGATGCCTCCCTTTTCAGCGATTTCGTTCGACTGATAATAGCTGTAGCCAAACAACCAACTGAGCTGGTAGCAAAATTGGTTAATCCGGCTTACCGCCTTCAAAACGATTATCCTATATTGTTTGCCAATTCAAACTATCACCGATTGAAGGGTTTACTAAAGCTTGATAATATCAACACCAACATTCAGAATTTTTTGACGGAGGGCGAGATTCAAGGCATCAAGAAGTCAATTTAGAACAAAAATATATCCAACTAAAAAGTATTTAACTTTATGGACAGCATATTGTCGGTTCAAGATTTGAAATTGCTACTTCGTTCGAAATTTAAACGAATTTGGCGATGTGCAGACTCAGGAATGTGGGACCTGATGCGGCAACAAGGGTTGCTGTCTTTTAATTGGTTAGATTCAACATTGGATTATAGTAAGATGGATAAGGCTCAAATCGGAGCTGGTAAAAATGCTATATACCCATTTGCGCATGCACTACGTGAAGGTGATTTGGTATTTGTAATGGGTAAAAACAAGTTTTACGGAATCGGCATTGCAAAATCATCATATCGATTTGGAGGGCCGGATTTGATTTTAACCGATAGTACCAAGAGGCCGGCTGTAACCATGGATTACTTTTTTGGGTTGACAATTGGGGTTGATCATAACTTTAGCACACACAATAATCCGGTAACTTTTGCTGACATCGATAAGTATAAATTCAGCCTTCAAAATACGCTGACCTTTCTTCAATCATTCTATCCAGAAGGCTATGATAAATTATCTCAACTCGTAAACAACGGAACTATTAGTGTTGAAGTAAAGGAGGAAAAACTAATGCAAAAACCAGAAGTGCCTTTGAATCAAATTTTGTATGGCCCCCCAGGTACAGGCAAAACTCACCATACTGTCAATAAAGCATTACAAATCATTCGCGGATATAGTGATGCCGAAATTAAGACAAGACCAAGAGCAGATCTTAAGGCAGAGTTTGATGCGTTGATGAATGAAGGTCAGATTGTATTTAGCACCTTTCACCAAAGTATGACATATGAGGATTTTGTAGAAGGGATTAGGCCTGTTTTGGACGTTGAAAAGGAGGAGGATAAATTTAATAAAGAGGATGATCAAATTAAATATCGCTTCGCGCCAGGCGTTTTTAAAGGTCTTTGCATAGAATCCTCATTCGAGGTTGCTAAAGTTGGGATATCACAAGAAACGCAAGCTGCTTTGGACTTCCCTAATCTTTATGATATGTTCATTGAAGAGGTGGAAGAATCCCTTTTACAAGGGAAGAAATTTAGTCTAGATGCTAAGCTTAGTGGTACAATACTGATTGATTCGATCTCTTCGAAAAGAAATATTCTAGTTAAACATTCATTAGAGGGAATAACATATACCGTTTCAAAGTCGAGATTAACAAAATTGAATTCGGCAATTGCAGATTTGGATCAAGTCAGTAATATTAAAAATCGCTTTAAAGAAGTGATCGGAGGTAATAATTACTCCGCCTACTGGGCTGTGCTTAATGCTATTCGGCAAATAAAAGGTAGGGTTGAAACGAAAATAGAAGCAAACACTTATGAGTATCCTGATAAGGTTGAGGTCGTGGCTCAAATGACCAAAGATGATTACCGTAATTCATCAGCAAAAAAATTTGTATTGATTATCGACGAAATCAACCGCGGCAATGTATCTCAAATTTTTGGCGAACTCATTACCCTGCTCGAAGCCGACAAACGTTTGGGACGCGATGAGGCATTAGAAGTCACTTTGCCATACAGCAAAGAAAAGTTTGGCGTACCGGCCAATCTCTACATCATAGGCACCATGAACACCGCCGACCGCAGTGTGGAAGCGCTTGATACGGCCCTGCGTCGCCGTTTCAGCTTTACTGAAATGCCACCGAATTACGAGTTAAAGGAGCTCGAGTATTCATTTGCAGATACCACAGGCAAGGAGATTTTAAAAACCATCAACCAGCGCATCGAAAAATTGCTCGACCGCGATCATCTTATTGGGCATTCGTACTTGATGGTCAAACCGGATGAAAAAGCAGAGGACAAATTGCCAGATTCCTTCTACCGCAACATCATTCCGTTGCTCCAAGAATACTTTTACGGTGATTATGCCAAAATAGGAGCCGTACTGGGCAAAGGGTTCATTGACAAAAAAGCGGATGCAGATAAAATTGAGTTTGCCGATTTTGATTATTTTGAAGCAGCTGATTTTGCCGACAAGGTGATTTATGAAATCATCGACCACCGAAGCGCAGAAGCGCCAGCTGAAAGCTTTGAACAAGCCATCAGAACATTAATGATTTCAAAGAAATAAGCATCTCTTGGGCCCTAAGCGCAAACATATCCGTGTTTTTGAGCACCAATCGTTGAGGGTAGGCAAGACGTTTGCCTATGCGTCGGGCTCAGCCAGTGCAGGTGATGAGCGGCATTTTGAATTCACCGAAGTACACTTAGATGCCATGGTGGCTTTTTTTGAAAAGGAGCCAACCTACTTCAGCCTTATACGAAACGGAGTGAAGTTCAACGAATACGTAGGTGCTTTGCAAGTAGGCGATTTGGTAATCAGCGTGTTGCCCAAGGCCGATAAAGCCAAAGAGGCCACTAAAGATGAGTGGCAACGGATGCTTTTAGGCATGATTCGGGCGGTGCACGGTTTTGAAGTAAAGGCCCCCAGTTCGGCCAGTTTGAATTTGAAGAGCAACTCCGTACTAGATTTGTATTTTGAGCTGTTTTTAGCCGAACTAGCTTATTTACAGCGCCGCGGTTTGGTGAAACAATACCGTAAAACCGAGGGCAACCAAAAAGCACTCAAAGGCAGTTTGCAATTCAGCAAGCAAATTGCCCAAAACCTCATTCACAAGGAGCGCTTTTACACCCGTTACACCACTTACGATGCGCAGCATGCGCTTCATCAAATTTTATATCAAGCCTTAGGTGTATTGCAGCGCATCAATACCAATACTAAACTTATCGGTGCCATCAACAGCAGCTTGTTGAATTTTCGAGAAATGCCGGCCATCCATGCAACCGATGCCCTTTTCGATAAGTTGGTGTTCAACCGCAAAACGGCCGCTTACCAAAAGGCCATCGACATTGCTCGGTTACTCTTGCTACATTACCACCCCAATTTATCAAAGGGCCGCAAAGATGTATTGGCATTGATGTTCGACATGAACAACCTCTGGGAGCAATTCATACTCGTAAGCCTGCGCAAAGAACCCAATTGGAAGGTTCGTGGCAAGGCTTCGGCTTTGTTTTGGAAGCCGGATGTAGGGAAGGGGCAAAAGATATATCCAGATGTGTTGATTAAAGATGAAAATGGAATCAATTACGTCATCGACACCAAATGGAAGCTTATAGATGATAAAGCTGCCATGCAAGATTTACGTCAGATGTATGCCTATCACAGATACTTCAATGCGCAAAAAGTAGCTTTGCTTTATCCTGGCGATAGCGATGGGGTTAAAGGAACCTTTCAGCCCATTCCTGGTTCAAGTCCTGACGAAACAGATTCAGCTCAATGCGGATTATTGTTCGTCCCTACAAGTAATGTCGGGATTTCAAATTGGCAAATGGCCATCAGAGCACAAATAAGAACCTGGATTTCGGCAAACAAAACGTAAGCAAGCGCTAATTCCAACAAAAGCTCTTTTATTGCTGTAAAACATTTGATTTGTATTCGTATTTTTCCACTTCTTAAAACAAACAAGAGCCTCTTAGGCGGCTTAATCGCAACAAGCATTCATGAGCTACGAATACTCAGAAGATGGTTTAATAGAAAATGCCACCCAACAGGTGCTCGAAGAGCTTGGCTGGCAGGTGGTAACCGCTTGGAAGCGCGAAACCTTTGGCCAAAACGGCCTGTTGGGCCGCGAAAACAAGTCGGAAGTCTTGCTTTTCCGTTATTTGAAACAAGCTTTGGAGCTTTTAAATCCAGGTTTGCCCGCTTCGGCCTATGTTCAAGCCATGGAATTATTGGCCCAACGCAGTGCCGATAAAACCTTTTCGCGAATCAACAAAGAAAAGTATGAATTGCTCAAAGAAGGCATTCCTGTAGCTTTTAACGATGATGAAGGGCGGTTGGTGAAGAAGAAACTACAGGTATTCAATTTCCAAGACTACACCCAAAACCACTTTTTGGCGGTTCGTCAACTTGAAGTAGTAGGCGAATTGTACAACCGTCGTCCTGATGTTGTCGGCTTTGTAAATGGGATTCCTTTGGTGTTTATGGAGCTCAAAGCCCATCATACCGACCTACGTAATGCTTACACCGACAACATTACCGATTACAAAGACAGCATTCCGCAAATCTTCCATTGCAACGCCTTTATACTGCTGAGCAATGGTACGGATGCCAAAGTGGGCACCATTACCAGTCCTTACAAATTTTTCCTCGATTGGAAGCGCATCACCGAGGAAGAAGAAGGCATTGCGAGCATGGATACTGTATTGCGGGGAACCTGTTCCAAAGAAAACCTGCTCGATATTTTTGAGAACTTCCTTTTGTTCGACGATAGTGGGGGGGATGTGGTGAAAATCATGGCTAAAAACCACCAGTTCATTGGGGTAAATAAAGTCATCAACCAAGCCCGCGTCATTGAAGAGCTCAAAGGCAAATTAGGCGTTTTTTGGCATACGCAGGGCAGCGGCAAGTCGTATTCCATGGTGTTCATTGCCCAAAAAATCCACCGCAAGTTCGGTGGCGCCTATACTTTTTTGATTGTCGTCGATCGCTCAGAGCTGGAGCGGCAGTTATACGATACGTTTACAGGTGTTGGGGCCACTTCGGGCAAAGATGTGGTAGCGCAAAACCGTGAACATCTACGCGAATTGCTCAAAGAGAACCACCGGTATGTGTTCACGCTCATTCACAAATTCTCTATCGATCCTAAACTCGAAAGCGAATATCCCTTAATTACCGACCGCAAGAACATCATTGTAATTTCGGATGAGGCGCACCGTACTCAATCGGGCACCTTTGCACGAAATATGCGCTTTCATGGCATTCCCAATGCCTCTTACCTCGGTTTTACGGGTACGCCTATCATCAAAGAAGAGGAAGAGCTCACCAAGAATATTTTCGGTGAATACGTTTCGGTCTACGATTTCAAACGTGCCATCGACGATGGTGCTACCTTGCCTTTGCGTTACCTGAACAAGGGTGAGAAGTTGGGCTTGAAAAATCCCATTCTCGATGAGCAGATGGCTGAAATTCTCGAAAGTGAAAATATTGACGAGGATCAAAAGCGCAAACTCACCTACCTTTTCCAAAAAGATTATGTGGTGCTTACTGCTCAGCCGCGATTGGAAGCTATTGCTAAAGATTTAGTTTGGCATTTCAACGAAAGAGGCTACCAAGGCAAGGCCATGTTTGTGGCTTTAGACAAGCCAACTGCGGTGCGTATGTATGACCTTATTCTGCATTATTGGCCGCAATATGTGGCGGAGCTCAAAAAGCGCATCGATCAATCACGTGATGTGGAAGAATCGCTGGAATTGCAACGCAAACTGGCAAGAGTTGAAGAAACGGAAGTATGCGTGGTGGTAAGTCCCGAACAGAACGAGGTGGATAAATTCCGCAAATTGCAGCTGGATATCGCCTCTCACCGCCAAAAAATGGTGGAACGTGACCTTGAGAAGCAGTTTAAAGACGAAAACCATCCCTTCCGATTGGCCATCGTTTGCGCTATGTGGATTACGGGCTTTGATGCACCTTGTGTTTCTACCGTATATCTCGACAAGCCTATCAAAGGCCATACGCTTATGCAAACCATTGCCCGAGCCAACAGAGTGTATGACGATGAAAAGGAAAATGGTCTAATAGTCGATTATGGAAATGCCTACAAGCAGCTCGAAAAAGCCTATGCTGTATACGGCGAAGGTAGTGGCAAGCCCGCTGGGGGAGGTAATAAAAGTCCTGAAGATGCCAAGCGCCCCTTCGATTTATTAGAGGAAATGGCAGGGGTGTTAAAAGAGTCGATTCGTGCTGTAAAAGGCTATCTCAAGGAATTGGGTTTTGATTTAGGACTTTTGAGCAATGCAGATGCCAAGCCGATGCAGAAAATCGCGAATATCAGGACTGCCGTTGATTGTGTTTGTTTAAACGAAACCAGCCGCACCAAGTTTGAAATCATGGCGCGGGAAGTTTTTAGGAAATACCACGCACTTTACCCAGAAGAGCAGGTAAAGCCATTTATACGGCAGTTTAACGCCATTGAAGCCATCTATCAGCAACTCAACCAACAAGTTAAGTCAGCGGATGTAAGTGAAATTATACGTTGTTTGCAAGAGATCGTTGATGAAAGTGTCACCGTATATTCCGATGTGGTTGAGGACTCAAAATCGGTGGAAATAGATCTTTCTAAGTTAGATATTGATAAACTGAAACTGGCTTTTCAGAAATCCAAACGGAAAAACACTTTTGTCTTTGATTTGCAGAGTGCGGTCGACAAAAAAATGGCGCAAATGTATCGTGAGAATCCGCTACGAATTGACTTTTATGAGCGCTATCAAGAAATCATACAAGCTTATAATGCTGGCAAAAGTTTAGAGGATACTATGAAGGCATTCGAGCAATTGAGCGACTTTATTGAATCGTTGAATTTTGAAGATGCTCGGGCTATTCGTGAAAATTTGACGGATGAGTCTTTGGCAATCTTTGATTTACTAAGAACAGGTAAGGAACTTGGGCCAGATGAAGTGAAAGCTGTAAAGAAGGTGGCCAGCGAAACCTTAGAAAAATTGAAAAGCCAAAAGTTGGTCATTGCGCGTTGGCGAGAGAGTCGTCAGATTACCGCACAGGTAAAAACCATCATTTACGATGCACTCCAATGGTTACCACAGGAGCATTATTCCGACGCAGAAGTGTCTGATAGGACGATGCAAGTGTATCAGCACATATATACGAACTATCCAGGCGGGGCAGATAGTGTGTATTTAAGGCGTTCGGCTTGAGGTAATGACATATGACTTCTAAATAAATTGATGGTTTTATTTGAATAATCACATATGAAAATTGCTGGTCAGGAATTTCCGAAATGGGCTAGGATATCATTGTTTGTAACGGGCAGTTTTATGGTGCTTTGGCTCATGGTGCTTATTATTGGAAGCCCCAAGTCCTTTGGATGGGCATATCGTTTGGAAGTCAATAGCTGGTTGCTATTTTTCACTTCATTTGGGGTGCTTGTCAATGTGTTCACTTTGATTTTTCTTGGGCTAACCTTTTTCAACCAGCAAAAGCATCACGATGAAATGATGGTGGAGTCGGCTTTTTTTGCCATGCTCAACTCATATAGTAATCTGGCTTCTAACATATTTGCGGCACAGGAAATCAATGTATTTGCGCGTGACTTACGTTATTTGTATCGAGATGCTCACGACTTAGCCTTTAGTAATTCAGAAAGAGCTCCTGCATGGAAAGAGAAAGTAACCATATCTCTAAGGCACGGAAGATCTTTCTTTGTTGATTTTTTCAGGCTATTACGAGGTGGAGCTTTCGTTTACAAGCAGAGGCTCAATCCGGGCATCTCGCACAATGAGCTTTTTATTAAGCTTTTTGAAAACCCAACCAATAAGAATGCCTACTGGCCAGTATGTGAAACTATATTTCTGAATTTTTTGGCTATTTTAGAATATCTGCACGTTCATCAATCAAGGAAAAGAGTACTGTTCGAATCAATCCTAAATGCAAACATTTCAATGGAAGAAATGGCCATCATTTACTACCTCGGTCATGGAAAATACAATGCTGGTTTAACTGATCAACAGAGACATGTTTTAAAAGCTTTCTTCGATAGGTATCCCATCAATTTGAGGGTGCCTAGGGATATTCAGTTAAGTGAAGTACCGTTGGAGTGGGGGAGTTACAGGCCGAGTTAGGAATGTACATTAGTGCAGTACATCTATTCACGGTTTTTATACTCTCGGTCGTTAGTTTCAAATCAGCTTTTGACCAATTTTAAGAGCTTGTAAGTATCGTTTGCATGCCCTATTTTTGATTTATCCAATTAACTCATGTCAGCCACCTCCCTCCAAGTCAACCCACGCGTTTTGCTTTGGGCCCGCGAAAGCTTGGGTTTGAATAAAACGGCTGCATCAGAAAGGCTAGGGGTGGGGTTGGCCCAGTTGGTGGCTTGGGAATCGGGTGACGTACAGCCTGGAGTTGCAGAATTGCGGGCCATGGCTAAGGCGTACAAGCAAACTTTGGCTACCCTGCTATTGTATGAGCCGCCAGCTGAATTGCCACTGCCAACAGATTTTAGAACCATCAACTCTGATGAAGTAGGAGGGTTTAGCGAAAAAACCATCCAAGCCGTGCGTAAAGCGCGTGCTATGGCAACTTCTTGGGTAGAATTGCGACAAGAGTTCGGATTGCCCATTGGTCAAGTGCCTCTACAAGCAAGTTTGGCAAATGACCCTGGTCAAATAGCCTTCAAGATTCGCGAACTATTAGGAATACAACAACTTAAAGGAGCAGGCACGGATATTTGGGCCCTAGAATGGAGCATTGAACGTTTGGAAATGTGGGGCATAGCGGTATTTCAAATGAACTTAACTGCTGACGACATCCGTGGGTTTTGTATGACCGACGCTGCTGCACCAACCATCGTGGTTAAACGATCTGAACCAACTTCGGGCAAATTGTTCACCTTGTTTCATGAATTGGGTCACATACTATTACGTCAGGTGGGAATTTGTGATTTGGCCAGTAATAACCAACGCCCGATAGAACAATGGTGCAATTCCTTTGCAGCGACTTTGCTCGTGCCTAGCGATGAACTGCTGTGCCATCCCATCATCCAAGAACAATACGAATTGCGGAATATGCATTGGCGGAAAGTTGATTTAGAAAGCATTGCTTCGCAGTTTCATGTTGGTAAACTGGTTATTCTGCGTCGTTTGTTAGACTTGGGTAGGACCAATCAACAGTTTTACCACTCAAAGCATGATAGTTGGAATAAGCCTACGTTCGGGAGAGGAATAGGAAAAGGTAGAAATATCCCAAAAGAAACGGTGCAGGAAAAAGGTAAAAGCTATGTGCAACTGGCCTTCAAGGCATTTGATCAAAATCGGATCAATTTGAAGGACTTGTCAGATTTTCTAGGGGTGAAATTAAAGTACTTATCTAAAACGAGGGAGTACCTCAATGTTTGATCATGGATTTGTTCAACACAGAAGATACGGTGTATGTGTTGGATACCAGCGCTTTGATTGCATTTGACTTTCAATACAAGCGTTCCAACCCATTGTTCGCAGCCGTTTGGGAAGAAATCGAAGATTTGCTAGCACAAGACTGCTTGAAGATTATTGATTTTGTGGAAGAAGAAATCGACAAGTACGAAGGCAAGGAAGATTACGTAAAAAGCTGGGTTAAAAAGCATCATAAATGATTGGTTGTTGAAACAGATGCATCCAGCTTGGTTTTTGCGCAAGAGGTGATAAATGCCGAAAAAGACACGGGCTTTTTAAAAGCATCTAAGCAAGCAAAAGGAGAAGAAGAGGCAGATCCATATTTGATAGGTTATGCTAGGCAACATCAATCGATTATTGTTACCCATGAAAATCTAACCAAACACAATAAACTGCCTCAGGTTGCCAAACGCCACGGCGTAAAATGCCTCAGCATTGATGCGTTTTTAATTGAACGAGGATTGAAAATGGTAAGGAAGAAATGATACTTTTTTGATCATCTCTTGAATTTAGTTCCTACAATAGTTTAAAACAGTAATCCACGAAGCATAATTTAAGTTTCGATTTGATTCAACTACAGGTTGGTCGAAAGGTCATACAAGGCGCAGCTCTTCTTTTCGTAATCTATTCACTACTTTCCGCCAAAACCAATCAACTACAATTGTTTTAGACAATTTTATTGCTTTGTAGTCCGCTTTTTCCCTTCTTCCGTCAACGCCATATTCTTGCTCCGTGTCAAAGTTTTGATGTGCTCCACGCGGCGGAAACGCAAGGCGCTCCAGTCCTCGTCGATGGCCACTTGCCGCACGGGCTCGAAGCCGAGCTGGCCAAGCACGGTCCAGCCGGTATCGCGGTTGAATTCGCAGCGGTAGCGCTTGCTGCTGCCTTTGGGGTAGCAGAGCCACAAAATGCCGTCGCTGGCGAGGTTGTTGGCGAGTTGCGCAGAGGCCGCATCCAGGGCGGCTTGGGTCATCACGAAGGCCATGGCAAAATCGAGGGGAGCAGGGACTGCCGGATTTGCGCGCAACTGGCTATGCGTTACTGCTTGATGAGGCGCATTTTGGTGTGGTTGGCAACTTCTAGCAGATAATGACCGCTGGCCAAGCCGTCGGCTGAAAGCAGGTTGATTCCGGGCTCGAAAGCGCCTTTTTGCAACAGGCGGCCTTGCAGGTCGAGGAGCTGGTAGGCGAGGTGAGCACTGTTTTCGGGCAGGTGCACGGTCCAGGCGTCGCTGGCGGGGTTGGGATACACTTTGAGGGCCGTCAAAGCCTGTTCGCCCACACTTGTGGTATTGATAACCGTAAGCACCGCCACCACGGAGGTATCGCCGCAGGGAGCACGGAACACCAGGCAGCGGTAGTTTTCGCCATCCTGACTCAATTGCAAATTGCTTAGCGTAAGGGTACTGCTATTGGCCCCACTGATGTCGGCCCCATTTACCAAATCAACGAAACCACCGCCGGTATTGCGCTGCCATTGGTAATTGGCCAAGCTGTCGTAGCTACTCACCGTAAAAGTGGCCGTTTCGTTCATGCGTCCCGATTGGGGCAGGGGATGATTTTCGATCAACTGGCTACAATTTACCGATAGCACCGCCACATCGGAGGTATCGGCGCACAAGCTATCGCTGTTGATGCAACGAAAAGCCGCCTGGTTCAAGTCGAAATCTACACCCAGGATGCGCAGCGTGTCGCTCTGGGTGCCGCTAAAACGGGCTGAAGGGCTAATGTCGGCAAAACCATTACCCGTATCCATCTGCCATTGGCGAGCGGTAGCGGCGCTTAAGCCATTGGCTATGAGGTTGTGGTTGCTGCTGCGGAAAACGCTGGCCGATTGGGGCTGGGTGCTGAAGCCTGCCGAACAACCCGCATACAATTGTTGAATCTCCGCCGTGCTGAGTACCCGGTTCCAGAAGCCTACTTCGTCGATGCTGCCTACGAAATTACCGCCACTTACACCGCGACCTATCCAAAGTGGGTTGTTTTGACTCGTTGCACCTGTATGCGTGTAGGTATTGGTCCCTATGAGTTGACCATTTTCATACAGAAACATATTGGGGGCATCGTACACACATACATAATGATTCCAAACATTGCTTTGGGCTGCTGCCTGTGCCCAAAACCAAGCTTGACCTTGCCGATTGGTGCCAAATTGTGCATTTACGGTGGTGCCACCCATTTGAAAATTGGTAATGAAACTTCCACTCCCTGCTATGCCTATCATGAAGGCAACAGTTCCAGCTGTTCTGTTTACCCAAAGGCTAAAGCTATACGATTGTGTAGGGTTAAGGGTAAATGAAGGTGCCACATTCGTCAGATGCCCGGCCGTGCTGGCTGCAAAGGCGCTATTGGCATTTCCGAATCGGTCGGTAGTACGGTTGGCCGTACCACTTGTGGTGAGGTGGTTGTTGTTGCCCGAAGCATCCAGATAATCGCCATCGAAGTTGTACCAGGCGGCTAATCCGGCCGTTGGCACATAGGCCGGTACTTGGGCCATCAGTTGCGCTCCACAAAAAAGCAGGCTGATTCCGAGTAATAGTCTTTTCATACTAAAGGTGTTTTTTTAGGCAATAAAGCAAATAAACACTTTAATTGTGCAGACCAGTTGAGGTTTTTCATCAAATCCAACTAAAAAGGCTTAGTCCGAAACATCTCCGGCCGATTTCGGTCTTCTCAAAGCATCAATCGGATAGTTAGTGGGAGAGGGCGAAGTGTTCCCCAGTGAGCGCAGCGAGCACCTAGTCCTCAGGCAATAAACCCGACTGTCGTTTTTGTTCGCCTTGATCACGAGCAGGCGTAGGAGCTGCAACCGGTGCACTCGCAGGGGCCCGTAAATCGATATTGTCTTCAAATACCCATTTGCCCTTTTTCCATACAAAGGCATTAAAACTGCCATCGGGCACGTCGTCGAAGCCAAACCCCTTGTTTTCTTCGTTGCGGGCAATGAGGTGATCGAACACGATTTTTTTGGCGAAGGAATCATAGCGCAACTGCACGGCCACATCGCCAGCGTATTCTATAATAAAGCGATGCTTCAAGCCATCGGGCCGAAGCAGCATGGGCGCACCAAAATGAACTTCACCATTTTTGTCGAACCATAAAATGTCAATCATTTTACGCTGCGAAAAAGGCTCGTGCGGATCGTAGCCCAATAGGGTATAATAGGTTATTCCCTTAACCTTGTATATTTCAGGAACTATTGCGTAATAACCAGCTCCATACCAACTTTTTGGACCAAGGCTAGTGTCGTCGCGGTTAATGAAACGATCGCTTTGGTCGATCAAAGGAATGATTCTTGGTTCGGCTTCATTGGTGAGGATGCAACCAAAGTGTCGCCAACTGAAATCTTGTTTCACCTGCCAACTAAAGATACGGTATTTTCGGTCGGGCGTGTACAGCTTGCTGATGTAACGCAAAGAATCGAATTCAAAATCGAATGCTCCGGGTAATCGCAATGCCTGCACCAGGTTGCGAATAAAGAGGTAATTGGCGTCGTTACGCTCAAAAAGGCTGTCGGCATACTGCGACCAATACATCAATTCAGTGAGCCTGATTTGGGCATCGTACAAAGCATCGTCGGGTTCAACAGCCTGTAAAACAGTCGATTTTCCTTTTTTCTGGGCTTCTACCTGTAGGCCAAAAGCGGTAAACAGCAATACAAACAGGGCAATACGCATAAGAGTTCTAACCATTTGCCCGCAAATTTATTGCTTTATGAGTCGCTTTACTACGGTTCCGGCCGAAGTTCTTACCCGAATGAGGTAAAGTCCTGCTGGAAGCATCTCTGTGGCTATTTGGTGTTGATGGCTTTCGGCCAATTCCTGGTTGTGAATGCGTCGACCCTGCAAATCGAGTAATTCGTAAGCCTGAATGGGGGCATAGGTGCTTTCAATGACTACATACTGCGAAAAAGGATTGGGGTACAGGCGGATGTTGTTCGCCATTTCCTCAGCTATCGAACTGCTGCTGCCATGAACCACACTGATGTCGCCCAGGTACATATTGCCGCCAAAGTCGTTGATGCTGCGGAACCGAATGAAGCAAGGGCCATTGGTCAGGAGCAGATTGCGGAATTCAAAATTACGCCAATGCGAGGCATTGGAAGGGGCACTGCCAGTAGGATAGGTGCGCATGCTGTCGCCCCCACTGTAGTAAAGCGTACGTACATCTTGCCCGCAATTACATTCAACCGTCACGCGTAAGCTGTCGGCGAAGGCGGTATTGCGGTTCCGGTAGGCCAGCTTAAAACGTAAGGCCTGAAATGCTTCGAGACTGGCGCCACCGCTCACGTATTGCCGGGTTACCAAGTCGTTCCACTGGCCTTGGCGCTGCCCGTAATTGTTGTGTCGCAGCACAAAGCCCATTTGGTCGCGCTGCAAGCCAAGCACGGGCAGGGTATCCCATTGCACCTCGTCATTGTTGTGATTGATGATGATGGCCAGGCTATCGGCTACAAAGTTGTCGGCAGCAATGGCATAACTCGTAGGATTGTTGTTTATGAAAAGTGTATCCAAGGCATTCACCAAAAAGCGCACCGAGCGTTCGTTGTTGATATCGTCCATTTCGGTGATGCCGGGGGGTAGTGCCACGCGCAAGCTGAGCTCGTTCCAGCCGCTTTGCACAGGAATGCCGCCCAAGCTTTGCGTAATCTGCTGTCCGGGTGCCAGGTTGCTGAAGCTTCCGATGTTCATCCAGTTTCCTAGGCCGTTTCGCCGGTAAACTTCTCCGGTGCTGATGAGGCTGTCGCCATTGTTTCTGATGACCATTTGTACCGTAAGCCCACTGATTAAATTTTGTTCACAGTAAAAATCGGCGGCTGGCAGCACAATTTCTGCCAGACTCACATCGAAACCGCTGTTGCGGGGAGGTTCAGGGGTGTGGTGCTGACTCAGGTAATTGAAGGCTGCCAACACATCGATGCGGCCACGACCAAAGGTGTTGTCTTCACCCGGGTCGCCCATATCGATGGCCGAAACATAAAGTGCCCACAGCAAACTATCACCACCTAAGTTTGGAAAGGCTTCTTTAAGCAGCACCACGGCGCCCGAAACATGCGGACAAGCCATAGAAGTACCCGAAAGGCTGGCATAACTGTCTTTGTTGTAGGCCGAGCGCACATTTACTCCCGGGGCTACTACCTCTGGTTTGATGAGCAGCGGTCCGGTTGCCGGGCTTCCATTGGGCAGGGCGCAAAGGGTAGGGCCGCGACTCGAAAAACCGGCAATGGGTAAGCTGCTCAGGTTGGCGTTGATGGCGCCGATTGAAAAAATATTGACCAGGTTTGATATGTTGAACTGAGGATGTTTCACCGTAGAAGGACCAGGACCTTCGTTGCCTGCCGAAAAGGTAATGGCCACACCGGCAGCTTCCACCACTTCAAAAATTTGAGTAGCCCAACTCCAGCAAATGCTGGTATCGGCTGCACCTGCCTGTCCCCAGCTGTTGTTGATTACATCCGGGATATCGTCTACCGTGCTGGTATCACCATCGGGGTTTAAGGCCCATTCAAAACTCAGCAGGTTAATGCTCAAGGGGGTGAGGTTGCTGTGGGTGAGCGGGTTCGATGCCATGAAGTAGGCATTAAAGGCTGCGCCAATGGTGTCGTGGGTGGCGGTGTCGAGTCCCAGGATGGTGCCGTTTACATGGGTGCCATGGTGCGAAGGGCGATCGACAGGAAAGCGGCTTTCGAGGCTAAACCAGCCCTGGTTCAAGGGCTTGTAATTGCCCAAAAAGCGGTGGTTCAGGGCCGGGTGTTCGGTCCAGGTACCGGTATCCACGGTAAAGGCCTTGCGACCACGACCGGTATAACCGAGCGCCCACATGGCTGGCGCGTTGATGTTGTCGAGACCCGGTTCGCGACCTCCCGGCACTTCGGGACTGCCGTCGAGTAGCTGCGTTTCGGTTGGCTCAATGAGGGTAGTTTGATACGATTTATCGGCAAAGATGAAGGCGATGCCGGGCTCCCGCTGCAGTTCGCGCACTAGCGACAAAGGGGCCTCTACCAGCAACACATTGGCTACCCAATAGGCATGCACGAGCTCCATCTGCGGGTAGCGCGATAACAAACGCTCCAGCACAGGTTTTTGACTGCGTTCCTGTAAGGCATGGGCTTCGCGGATTACGCGCCGGGCACGTTCAGCGGCAGTATAACCGGCGGCCGCCATTTCGTACTTGAGGGGTACAACTTCAAGCTGTTCGTTCAGGTAAAGTCCGATACGTTCGGTGCCTTGCTCATTTTGCTGCAGCCTATTTTCAAGCTCGGGGTGTAACCAGGCGTGTTGTGCCAGCAGCGATCCATTGAATATACATAGGCCAAGGCCCAATAGAAGCAGGTGCTTTCTCATATTATTGTTTGATAATTCGGGTGTTGATGCTGCCTTTGTCGGTAAAAACTTGCAGCAGGTAAATGCCTTGAGGCCAGGTAGCCATATGCAACTGACTGTGGTGGGTAGCTTCGGGCAACAGCTGCTGCAGCAACAAACGTCCCTGCATATCGCGAAGCTCAAATTTTAGGATCTGCGCCTGGTTTACTTCCATTTTTAACCAGTCGCCGGTCGGATTGGGATACACCCGCAAGCGTAGCTCATCATGGGCTACACTGCCTCCGATGTTAAACATAAAATTGACTTTGGTGATATAGAGGTTCCCTCCAAAATCGTTTTTGCTAACGAATTTGATGCGTGGAAATAAAACATTCCAATTTACCGGCAGGTTGATGCGACGCCAATGACTTACATCCGATGGGGTAACTCCTGAAAAAGTGCGCATACTGTCGCCGCCGGTACTGTAAATGCGCACAAAAGGTAGCTGGCAGTTATCCTGCACGGCCACAAAAAGCGAATCGCTGAATCCGTTGCGGTTACTGTAGGCCAAATCGAACTCCAGCTCGGGTGTTACATTGGCTCCGCTGAGCAATATGGGATTTTGAATGATGGGACTGATTAGCTCATCGATTTGCCCAGAGCGAGGGCTGTAAGTCCGCATTTTTATCACTGCGGCCGACTGCACTCCGTTGGTGGCTGGGATGTTTTCGAAGACCCAGCTGTTGTCGTCTTGGTCTATATCGCGAATAATCCAATGTTCGCGCATGTTGGCACTGCTGTCGAAACGTTCATCCCAAATGCCCATCTGGTACTGCAGACGGCTGCGGAAACTGATGTGCCAACGGTTGTTGATGGGGTCGCCATCGGGCATGGCCATCACTGCTTCGAGTTGAAGTACATTTTTCTGGTTGCTAAAAAACCATTGTAAGCTGTATTGACGGGTGAGCACATGCATAAATTGGCCTGGTGCCAGGGGCTGATTAACGGTAATGCTGTCGCTATGTTGGTTTACTCGCACCCGAAGCACAAAGCCGGGGATGATGCTGTCGCCCAAATTCACCACTTTTACGCGGTAGCTGGCGGTGTTATTCACGCCACAATCGGGATCGCCTAAAAATTCAGCAGCAGGGCTGTCGATGCCGGCTATGGCCAAATCCCAGGCGCGACTCTGCGGAGCCATTGGAGTATGGCTGGCTGCCAAAAAACTGTACGCTGCCGGCAGGCTGATGAGGCCACGACCAAAAACATTATCTTCGCCGGGTGCCCCCAAATCGGTGGCCGTTTGGTAGAGGGCATTGAGGATTTGCCGGCCCGAAAGCTGCGGAAAGGCCTCTTTTAGCAACAATACGGCACCGCTTACATGTGGGGCAGCCATGCTGGTGCCCGACTTATTGCTGTAGCCGTTGCGGCCAATTGCCGAGCGTACATTTACGCCAGGTGCCGAAACTTCGGGTTTGATGGCGAGTGCTGCTGGTCCGCTGGTGGAACAAGTGGTAGGCCCGCGACTCGAAAAGCCGGCAATTGGAAAGCTGCTGGTGTTGCCATCGAGCGCGCCAACCGCAAAAAAGCTGAGGGTATCGTAGGCCAGATTTGCGGGCATGCCGGTTGTTTGTGGTCCAGGACCTTCATTGCCCGCCGAAAACACATTGGCAATGCCTGCTGCATCGATGCCGGTCATGGCTTGAACAATCATAGGGTGGTTGCACAGGCTGTCGTATCCCGTGTTGGTCTTGCCCCAACTGTTGTTGATCACATCGGGTATGTCGTGCACCGTGCTGGTGTCGCCATCCGGATTGAGCGCCCACTGAAACACGCCAATGAGTACCGGCCAGGGTTTTACGCCTTGAGGGCTGGTAGCAATGGGGTCGGCAACAAGATAATAGGCCCCAAACGCTGCGCCTATGGTGTCGCGGGTGGCGGTATCGAGCCCCAGAACAGTGCCGGCCACGTGGGTGCCATGACTTCCACTTTTGTCTTGTGCTTCAGAAAAATCAATACTGTTCCAGGCATGTTCAAAAGGACCTCGTTCGCCCATAAAGCGGCCTTTAACTGCCGGGTGCACCGTCCATAAACCTGTATCAAAAATGAGCACTTTACGTCCTTTACCGGTATAGCCCATTTGCCACATAGCCGACGCACCAATAACAGAAAGTCCAACTTCGCGCCCATTAGGCACTTCTGGAGCATCACTCGAACTTTTAGTATCTATCAGGCTGAATGTGAAGGCATCACATCTTTCTATACTTCCTGTTAAATCGCTTTGGAGCAGGTAATGAAGGGCTTTGGCATTCACTTCCAACTCCAGCATATTCACCAACCAATAACTGCTTTTAACCACGAGGTAATGTCCGACTTGTTTGGCTTGTTCGCCGAAACGGTGGCGTAAGGGCTCTTGCGTAAGTGCAGCTAATTGCATGCTGGTTTGGAGTACCGCTTTGGCTCTTACATCGTTTGGCGTTTGTTCTTGCTCAAAACGCAAGAGCAAGGCGGTATAATCGGCTTGTTCCGGTAGGGAAAGGGTAATGCACAATCGATCATTATCGCGGGCATTCGCCAGAAAATCACGTACTGCGGCAGAGGGTGTGGGTGCTGCCATAAGCAACTGCATGGGCAGGAAGGCAATGAGCAAGCCGAGCGATTTTTTCATGGTTCGAGGTTCAAAGATTAGGTTGGGGCCGTTTAATCCCTATCATTCCGTCGCTAATTCTACTTCGTGTTATTCAAGATTCAAACTTCAAAAAAGTGGAGGATAAACACAGTTCTCGGACTCCGTTTGTAGCGTCGGGGGGCATGGAAAGTAGGAGCGGGGGAGTGTTCATGTGCAGCCATTTGAGGGTCATGATTTTACGATGCGCTGGTGGAGCCAACCGGTTTTGGTTTTTACACGCAATAGGTAGATGCCAGCCGGATGTTGTTGCATATTGAGCTGGCTGTGTTTACCCTCGAGCGGCAACTGTCGCAGCAACCTGCCTTGCATATCGAAAAGCTGCAGCTGTTCAAGCAATGCATCAGGACTGCTGATTTGAAGCATGTCGCTAGCCGGATTCGGATACACCAACAAACGGGCTGCCGCGTGAGATCGCACGCTGCTCAGGCTGCTGCTAACCAGGCGGATGTTGGTGAGGTATAGGTTGCCCCCAAAGTCGTTCTTAGCCCGGAATCGCACATAGAGGGCACCGCTGATGTTTAACCCACCAGGCAACTGGTTGAGGAAGGCAGGCAATTCGATATTGCGCCAATGGTTGGCTTCCGACGGATCAACCCCCACAAAAGTGTTTATGCTGTCACCACCATTGCTGTAAATCCGCTGCCAATGGCTGCCGCAATCCATACTCACTTCCACAAAGAAGGAATCGACAAAGCTAGGGTTTCGGCTTGCATAAGCCATATCGAAGCGCAAATTGGGGCTTTCGAGGTTATTTCCGAGGGCAGGCAGGTGGTAAAATACGGGCAGCACCAAATCGTTCAGCTGCCCGGCACGTGGTGCATAGGTACGCATTTTTATCCCCATGGCATAATCGGTACCTATGCCCTGATAGGTGGGAATATTAGAGAGCTGACTGATCTCCCAGCTGCGGCCATCATCGTCCTGGTCAATTACCTGTATATCTGCTATAAAGTGGGTGATGGTAGTTGGACGGGTGGAGGTGGTGTCGAAATTTTCGAAGAGCAACTGGCTTGTGCGCATGGCCGTGCGAAAACTCAGGTGCCAAAGGTTGTTGAGCGGGTCAAAGTCTTGTTGCATACCAGCCGGTTCGGCCCTGAACTGCCAGTTGTTGATCTGGTTGTCGGGCTCAACGGGCCAGGCCGGAGTTAAATAACTAAGGTAACTACCAGGGGCTATGCTTTGGGAGCTGTTGAGGGTATCGATGAGTCCGTTACGGTTTACAATCAGCCGAAATCCTTGCAATACACTATCTCCGGCATTGTATAAAAGTACCCTGACCTGCTGTTGGTTTATTGCAGGAACATTTGTGCTATTATTGCTACATCCACTTCCGATTTGTCGAACCCCGGGGCTATCGATGCCTGCTATGGCGATGTCGTAGGCTTTTGAAACCGGGGCTGCCGGAGTATGGCTAGCAGCCAGGAAATGGTAGGCTGCGGGCAGGCTGATGAGTCCACGGCCATATACATTGTCTTCGCCCGGGGCGCCCAAATCGATAGCCGTTTGGTAGAGCGCATTCAGGATTTGACGGCCACTGACTAGAGGAAAGGCTTCTTTCAGCAGTAATACCGCACCACTCACATGAGGGGCAGCCATGCTGGTGCCCGATTTGCTGCCATAACCTGTTGGCCCATCGGCCGAGCGTACATTCACACCCGGGGCCGAAACTTCGGGTTTGATGGCCAAAGCTACCGGACCGCTTGTAGAGCAGGTGGTAGGTCCCCGGCTCGAAAATCCCGCAATGGGGAACTGCGGATTATTGCCGTCGAGTGCACCTACCGAAAATACATTGAGGGTATCGGTGACGATGGAGGCCAAAAAGCCGGTAGTGGAAGCATTCGGGCCATTATTGCCAGCCGAAAACACATTGGCAATGCCGATGGCTTCAACCGCCAGTAAGGCCGGAACCATAATGGGATGTGTACAAAGGCTGTCGTTGCCACTATTGGTGCGTCCCCAAGAGTTATTGATTACTGCAGGAATATCGTCGGTGGTGGTGGTGTCATTATCGGGGTTTAGCGCCCATTGATAAGCACGCACATATTCTAAAATAGGGCGGGAAGTGGCCTGGGAGGTCGCAACCGGATCGGTGGCGATGAAGTACGCGCCAAATGCTGCACCTATGGTGTCGCGGGTGGCGGTATCCAGCCCAAGTACGGTGCCTATAACGTGGGTGCCATGGCTGCCGCTTTTATCGGCCGGCTCTGGCAGAATGTAGGGAAGCCAGCTTTGGTCGAGGGGCAGTCGGTTGCCCAGGTATTTTCCGCCTACGGCCTGGTGCTGGGGCCAAACACCCGTATCAATTAGCAGGGCACGCAAAGCGCGACCGGTATAACCCATTTGCCACATAAAAGGAGCTCCAATAACACTAAGACCCGGCTCAATGCCATTGGGTAGTTCGGGGGCTTCGTTGCTGCTTTCGGGGACTTCGAGGTAAAAACGATATTCATCCGCCAGCTCCAAACGACCAACACCAGGCACTTGCAATAAGGCTTCAATGGCACTTTTGTTGGCTTTGAGTTCGAGCATATTTACGATCCAATAGCTTTCGATAAGCTCCAATTGGTTTTGACCGTCTTGTTTTATCCGCTCCAACTCAGCTTGTATTTGCCCGAGCGATTGGGCCGATTGTTGCATCAATGTTCGCCACAAGATGCCCGCACGTTCCGCCGTAGGCAATTGGCGATTTTCGAAATCGTACAGCATGCTTTGTACATCCGATTGGGCTTCAAACAGCAAACTGATGTGAAAAAGCTGTTGGTTGTTTTGGTCGAGGACCAGTTGATCTTGTAATTGGTTGCCTAACCAGGCGCTTGCTGAAACAGCGGGGGCTAAAAACAATCCTCCAAGCAGCAGTACATAAAATATGCGCATAACTCTATTTTGAATAAAAGCTAAAAGTTAGGCCAATTGCCCGAAACCGCAAAATTTTATTCTGTTCAGCTGCATGATTGTCAGCTAGCCGATGGCTTTTTCTATGTGCCTGTCTGTAGCTGCTTTTGGGATCGGTGCTACGCGGCCAGCGATGGTTGCTCGTAACACTGTATAGAAAATTTGCTGAAATGTGCTTGGTTGCAAGCTTGTAAACCGCTGTTTCTGCTTAAAAAAATCTACCCCGTGTTTGAAGCTAAAGCGCCGCGCAGGCCACTCGGCCTTTTCCGGTGCATTTGCAAACCAAAAAAAGCAGCATCAACATCACGAACCCCTTAGTTCCGCCTCAGCTTGCTCATCAGGTCGATGAACAAATAAAACATAGGGCCTTGCGACAGGTCAAAATCGTCGTTATTACCGCGAATATTGTATTGATGCAAATAGCCCAGTTCCACGCGCGCCCAATCCCAAAAACGATAACCTACACCAAGGTAATTCCGGTTTTGTGAAAGGTGGTTGCTCCCATAATCGCGACCAAATTCGGCATGCATTTCGGAATACTGGCTGATGTACCAGGTGCGGTTTACGTAAAAATAATCGGTGTTTAAGGGTATGCGTGTACGAATGCGATAGCGCACCCTGAAGTTATGCGAAACACCGTCGGGGCTGTCGATACCGCGCCAACGGCTTTCGAAGCGCATTCGGTGTGTAAAATTTACCCGCTTCCAATACACATTGTTGTTGATCTGTAATGTGGTCCGCAACTCTCGCTCGAACCGACGATTTAAATCATCGCTTTGCGGAAATCTTGGCGCACTATAAAAACCGCCAATGGGCTGAAAACTAATCCTGGTGAGCTTGGTAGCCTGATAGGCTATCCAAGATCTAATACTCAACCGCAGCGGTTGGCTGTAAAAATCGCCTTGTGCTAGCTGACTTTGCCGTCTATTAACCACATCGAGTTCCCATAGCCATTTGGTAGTATCGTTAAAAAAGTCGGCAAAGGTAAACTTGGTGTATAAAATACGGTTGTTAAACTGCTGACGATCTTGTTGTGCCAATGTTGGCTGCAAGTTGCATAGTAAGCATATTCCGAAGACCAAGCTTGCAGACTTGAAGTTTAAAGTTACTTTCATATGGCCAGCAGTCGTTTTATGCGTTCAGGAACATTTTCGCGCCTTATACGGTCGTTTAAGCGATTTACATCCGGGTCGTCGCGCTGCGAGAGCTCTATCATGCGGTGGTACAGCATGTAAACATCACTGATGCGCCGACTTAGGTCTTGGGCCGTGCGTGCTTGCATGATGTCGTCAATCATTCGAGGTAATAATATGCCGGCACCTTTGTTGTAAATATTAATTTTAATTCGTGTTTCAGCCTTTCTTTCAAAGAATGGGTTTTCGGTGTATCGTGTGTATGCACTGTCGAGTCGAACTTTCATCCGGTCAATCTCGGCCAAAAGTGGATGCACCTCATAAATTAGTTTGTAAAAGGCTGCCAACTCTTCGCCCTTCTCAATTTTCCGTTCCCGGTCGCTCAAACGGGCATATTCGCTCACCTGAGCACGTCCGTATTCGAAAACCAGCTTTTTGTACAAGCGGAACTGACTTTCGGATATACTCACGCGTTTGCGCACATCCTCTACCTTTAGCACCGATTCGAGCCGCGATTGGCCCAAATAACGTATGTTCACACTGTCGAGGTAGCGGATGATTTGGGCATCAAGCTCATCGATGAGTTGCTCTTGCTGAATACTTGTGAATAAACGGTTAATGTAAGTTTCAAAAGCCTTGTTTTGTGCATTAATGGCTTGTAAGGAGCGGTACATTTGCATTAGCAGGCTGTCGGGGCCGTCGATGGCTATGCCGTAGTCTACCATGTGCGTTCGCGACCTGTTTCGGTATTCATACCGAATGGTGTCAATTTGATGCATTCGGATGATACCATTCAAAAAGAAATTATCGCGGTCTTGATAATCGAATGCCCCACTGTCGATGGCGCTAATCACTTCTTGCACTGACGCAATACGTTCCTGTGCTTGTTTTACAAAGGCATAATAAAAAGAGAGGGAATCGTAATTCTGCAGATTAAGAACAAAGCTGCCACTGGAGAGTATGGAGTCGAAATTGAGTTCTAAGCGCTGACTGAGTGCTGCAAGCACGGGCAAAAGGCTGTCTTCGTAAGCCGGATAATTGAATTTGAACCTTCGTGTTCCTCCAACAACCGGTTCGGCTACCATGCCTTGAAGTTCATAGGTTTCGGTTTTGTTGCGCAAACGCGAAAATGCTGTTTCCAGCCAACGGTTACCACTTTCCTGGGCCACCGAGCGCCGATCGAAAGCTGGGTAGCCATTTTCAAAATTGATGCCGAATAGCTCCTTTCCTTCGCTAAAATCTTCATTTTCGCCAAGTCGAATGCTGGCCAATTGCTCGGCTACATCTTCATAAGCCAGATCGGTGGCTGGCTGGTCGCCTCGCTTCAGGTTGATGTGCAGTAAAAATCCACGATCGTAGCTGCGAATTTCGCGGCAGGGTGTGCCGTCTACCATATAGTTTAAGGTCCACGTACCATCGAAACAGCCATTATCATCGAAGCTGCCTTTAATGCTGATGGCTTGCTGGCCACTTTCGGTGTATTCGAATTGGCCACGAATAATGCCATCCCTAAAGTTCGCAATGGTGCTAATCCTTCCGCCTAGCATACGACTGTTGGTAATGCGGTTATCGGTTATTTGCCAGCGTCCGTGGGCGAGTCCTTCTTTGAAATTAAGTTGCCATTTAAGAAAATTACCGTTCAAGCCGGTCTGTGCCCTGAATTGGCTAAGGTTGTTGATCTGAATGCGATAAATCTCATCGTCGATGACCCAGGCGCCTTGTAGGCGCCCGTTGGCGTATTGCCCTTGAATAAATACTTGGCGCGAATCGTATGCCGCACAGCGTGTGGTGTCGAGGGCACGAAATGTAAAGCGCCCGTGTGCCACACTGTCGCCCTCATGTAAGCGCCAATAGTGATCTACCTGGCCGCGTAGCCCACCAGCTAATTCGAGGCTCCCGCGATGACGTTTGAGGGCTTGCGCCTGCAATTCGGGTAGAAACAGGCCGATGGTCAGGATTAAAAGACAAAACTTTTTCATAGTCGGGCGCCTTTTAAATGTCGAAACAAAAAGAAACCGCCTTCAAGGTAAAAGGCACTGAACATGCCGGTATCATTACTGAACAGCCTGCGCGTGCCAATGTAGCTCCGCATCCGCCAAAACCATTTATCGTACTCCATACTGAGACCCCAGTTTAAGCCATAATCGAATCGCTGAAAATTGTCGCTGTTCAACACATACACAGATGGGTAAGGTGGTTGTGCAAATCCGGCCGGGAAATCGATGCTGCCACTTCCGGTGCGAAAAGCCAACTGGGTGCCCAGAAAAATCCGAAAATCAGTTTGGCGCATCACGGGCAACTCGTAAGCCATATATATTGGTATATCAATACGCCCAAAGCTGATATTCGCTCGTGTGGCATCTAAAGGTTGGTAACTAATATTGGCACGACTGTAATGCAAGCCATAGTGTAAAAAAGCCTTTGGCAACAAAGGAAAGTAATTTTCGATGCCGAAGTTAAAGCCCGAGCGCATGCTCAAATGCCTGAATTCATTGGAATAATGGATGTTGGTGGCCGATAGTCCGCCTACCAGCATGATGTCGTCAATGAAAAAGGGAAGCTGGTTCCTGTTCATCTCGTCCAAACGCTTCCGCAACAGTCTTTTTTTCCGGTTTTCGAGGGCGACGGTGTTGGTATCGACTACCCCATGTGGATTCCCGCTTACGGGTTCGAGCATGAAAGGACGCGGGCGAGCAGAGGTGTCGGGAAATTGTGCGAACAGGGGAGAAGCGGTACCCAGAAACAGCAAGAGGAGTACGGCTGTGGAAATGTAGAATCGACTTGTTTTCAGCAAAAGGAACATATTGACCTGCCGAAAATACAATTTATTGGGGAGGAATCAAAGAATGTCTATTGTTTTGAGGCAAATCTATGAAAATGGTGGGCTTGGGGAGAGTGCGCTTCGCGCTCCCAGACCCTTCGGTCTGGGTCCTACGGAGGGGAGTGTTCGCTTCGCTCACTGGGGGCCTCACCCTTTATCCCCCTCCAGAGGAAAGGGACAGTCATCTGCGATACGCGTTAATTTTTGGGTACGTGAGAAGCTCGTTCCACTAGGACCTCACCTCCTTGGAGTACGACCGGTAGCGTCGGATCCTCGAAGATGCTGACCGACAGCGTCAGTACAACACCTCTCCGGCCTCATCCGCTTATCCATCTCCAAAGGAGAAGGACGCTCGCTTCTCAGAACGCTTCGGTTCATTAAAAACCTCCATAATTTTCAATCCGCACTGTGTGATTTCTTACCGCTACGCGGGTGAGGGACGCTTGTCTTTGTTACGTTTGCAGCAGTTAAAAACGTTAATGTGATTTGGTCGCATTGTGTTTGGCTTCGGCTTCTGCTTCTACTTCAACTTCTCCTCCGACCTCACACTTTTATCTTCACTCTTCTCACTTCTTCAAGGGTTTTAGCTCTTCAAAAAAGATGTCGTCATTCGGTACGTCAAAGGCCAAACCGGTGACTTTTCGGTTGTTGTCGGTAACAAACATTACCGTGGCATGCTCAAACCAGGCTTGAGGTTCGTCCCAAACCATTTCCCAAACGTCGTGGTGCCAGTGCCGGAGGGTGGCGCTGTAGCTGGGGGTATGTTCAAAGCCAATTTTTAGGTTGTCGCCCTGGCTGTGGATCTTTATTTTGCCATAAAGCGGACAATGATAATCGCCCAACATATCGGCCAGGCTCAGTCCAGGCTGAGTATCGCTTTGCCGTGCAGCGCGTCGGTCGGCAATACGCGTATCGGCTGCCTGGCGCTTTTTTGATAACTCCAAGGTTTCTTTCGACCAGTCACGGTCGTTTTTGCCAGTTAAAAAGGCATCGGCAATGTAATTGGGGAGGCCCGATAAGGGTGCTTTTAAGCCATTGGTAAGCAGAATGATACCCAGTTTTTGATCAGGGAATAATTGAATCGCAGAGATCATGCCGTCGTAGCCACCCGTGTGCGACACCCGAAAGTGTCCTTTATAATCGCTCAACTGCCAACCCAAGCCGTATCCCGAAAAGCTGCTGACTTTTTTGGGATTGGTTTGGTCGGCTACAAAGTTGTTGTGCGAAGTCCACATGAGGTTTCTTGAGGTTTTGGTAAACAAGGTATCGCTTTGCCAAATGCCGTGCTGCATGTTAAACATGAGCCATTTTGATAAATCGTTTACCGAGCTAATGAGCCCACCCGTGGCGGCTACTGTTTCCCAACTTACCCAAGGAATGGGGTAGTGGCCTTGGTCGTCGGCATAGGCATGCGGACTGGCATAATTGCCTTTTTTATCGAGTTCGGCCAACTGGTAAATGCTGCGGTTCATGCCAAGGGGCTGTAAAAAGCGCTCAGCTACAAATTCGCCCCAGTTTTGGCCGCTTACTACTTTAATGACTTCTCCGGCTGTGATGTACATCACATTGGAGTAGCCGAAACCATTTCTGAATTCAAAGGCTTTATCGATGTGTTTGGCGCGTTTGATCATTTCTTCGGCCGAAAGTTCGGAGCGGTACCACATCACATCGCCACTGAAGGTGCCAATGCCTACCCGGTGCGAGAGCAAATCGCGGATGTTGACCATATTGGTAATCACTGGGTCGTACACTTCGAAATAAGGGAGGATGTCTTTCACCTTGGTGTCCCAACTCAGCTTGCCTTCTTGCACCAATAGGGCCAAAGCCGCAGCGGTAAAGGCCTTGGAATTGGAGGCAATGGCAAACAAGGTGTGTTCATCGGGGCGTTCGCCTTTCCCTATTTCTTTTTCACCATAGCCTTTAGCAAACACCAATTTACCGTCTTTCACGATGCCAATGGCCATGCCGGGGGTGTTCCAGTCGCGCAAACATTGTTCGAAGTATTTGTCGAGCTTCTTAAGGTCGGCTTGGGCTATTAGTATGCCTGGGATGAACAGCCAGCATAGGATGGCGAGTAATTTTTTCATGCTTCTAAGGTCAAAAACCGCAGCCAATTTCCAAAGGATTTTTGTTCTACCCACATCAAATATGACATTTTTGGCGACTTTACAAAAAAATAACAGCATGCCACTCCTTGACGCAAGCCAAGAATAAAAACACTTTTCAAGCATTCAGAGGGCTTTGTTCTTTGAGCAAAAGTCCAGCTTAATCAGGTTTTTAGGCTTCATTTTTCTATTTTTGGGTTTTATGAAAAAAGGAAAGCGGTCAACTGACCTTGATTACTATATGATTTCGACAGTTTTTAGGTGTTTCACCACTGCCCGAAGCTGGGCAATGGGATTAGGGATTATGGCCATTTCTATGCTCAATTTGCAACTTCAAGCCCAATCAGTGTCCCGCGAGTAACGGTATAACGACAGCATTGTAGGTAAGCTTTATTTTGAATACCAACTCAAAGGCACCGACACGCTGAAGCATGGGCGATACACTTTTAGTGCTTCAACTGAGGATAGCATCGATGGCAGTTTACGATACCTCTATTTTGACGGGCCGTATAAAAAAGGCAAGAAAGATGGGCAGTGGATATACAGAACTGGCCATTTTGAAAAAGCAGGAAAACCTGAAGTACAAATGTATCGGATTCAGCAAAGTGCTACGGGCACTGAGCGTGAGATTGTAGCGAATTTTTCCGATGGCAAAGCAGACGGCAAATGGACGACAATCAGTCGTAAAATTTTCGAAGGGGTTGTATCAGATACCTTGGAGTATTTCACCATTCATTTTAGCAAGGGCGACTTAGTTGGTGCTACCAGTGGCCGAACGGCAAAATCACGTTTTACCGGCGCTTTTTCGCCAGAAGGCACATTAGACGGTAATTGGGAGTTCCAAAGCAAAACACCGGAAACAATACTGCGTGAAAATAGGGTTTATATGAACTCGGTGTTTACCAAGCACGAGTTGGGCGTGGGCAATAAAATGGTGGATTTTAAGCATCCGGGTCTGGTAATGGACTTAGCTGGTGTTGATACACAGGCTTTTGAGGTTGTTCCATTAACTGCTGAGCTGTTTGAAGCGTTGTACGAAACTAAGCTGATTCAAAAAGGAGATTTTAAGGAGCTCGCAGATAAATTTCAGCAATCGGTTCGCCGAAGCAATGAAATCATGAATCAAGGCCTCTTTGCATTCGGGCGAGAAAATGGTTCTGATATTTGGGCGCGATTGGGTGGGAGCGATCCAATTCCGATGCCAAAGGTGAAATTGGCACTTTTTGCATTCGATTCGGCGGAGCTGGTTGCATTGGATAGAGCGGCAAAAAGTGCCGATCAAATAAATAAAATGCTGGACGCATTTTTTACTGACCCTCAAATTGACGTTGGCAGCTACTCTTACGAAGAGGTAGCTTTGAGTAAGGTGGTAATGAAAATTTACCAAGAACAATTTAAAGCCTTGTCGGGCAGCATTCTGAAATTTCAAAACGAGTCGTACCGCTTTATTCACCGGGGACGATATCTTGATCGGGTTGGCCCGAAGCTCAATTTTCCTGAAAGTGTCGAATACGAATTCAAAGACAGCGTGCGTATCAGAAGCTGGGAGTTTCCTGATTTAAACTCCAAAAAATGGTCGCATTTATCGGAGTTGACCGATGCTTTGGAACTGATATATACCCAAATGCAAGCATCGGTTGAACAAGTCGACCAGGTGTTAGAGGATTACCGACGCGAAAAACTACTGGCGGAGTTCGAAGGCAAAATGATTGCCAGACGCGATTCGGTACACATGCTATTTAGCAATACAGATGGTGAGAAATTCAACTCCTATCACGAACAGCTGGCCGAAAAGGTAAAGACTTTTGCTATTCAACGCTTTAAAACTTATGCTGCTTTAAAGCCTGAAGAAAAATCTGAGGCGGCTGAAGAGGTGCTGAATTGTTTTGCCAATTTAATCCGGTTATACACCGAACTTGAAAAACAACCCTTGAGGATGGCAAGCCTCAAAGAACAATATACCCGGACCATATGGAACGCATACACCTTTACTTATATGGATGAGATAGTAAAGGAAAGGTTATATCGTGCTTTTGAATCGGAATTACTTCCGGCCATCACAAATGATTTGATTAACCATTTAAGCTGCCAACAGCTGGAAGCTAAAATGTTGAATTATGCCCGATCGTATAGAAGAATGATGGAATTACGCGAAACCGATACCCGCTTACAGGAACGACAGCTGCGAAGAACACCCGGCTATAAATCATTGATTGAGATTTTTGAGTTTGACTTAAATCTGGGCGAATAATGAAAAAGCAAATTTGGCTCAGCGCGGTAATATTTGTTGCTGTTTGGTTTTCGACTGGATTCAATAACCAACTCATTGCCCAATCGGAATTGCGTATTCAAGCGCCAACTACCTGGATGTGGGCAGGCTCTTATGGCATGATTCGAATTGGAGAACGTACCTATTGGGATGCACAATTTCATTATCGTACCATTAATACCGATAATGTGCCTTATGTGGGACGCTTGGTGCAGATTTACAACCGTCACGCCATTAACTATCGTGTAAACGACCAGTTTAGGGTAGCTTTAGGTGGTGTAATGCGTTTGAATTTTGCAGCTGAACGCGATAATCCGATGATAAAGTACCTTCGACCGGAGCCTCGAATTTGGCACGAATATATTTGGGCCATGAAACCCGTTGGTCGGGTTATCGCCTATCATCGCATTCGAATAGAACACCGTTGGAGCATTGGCAATTCGGTAAATGCTGATTGGTTGTACAGGGACCGTTGGCGTTACAAATTCTTCCTTATGATCCCTATCAACAAGGAGCGTTTGGTGCCTGGTGCTTATTATTTTGCACCTGACGTAGAAATCATCACCCAAACAGGTCGCGATTCACGAGCAAGTTTTATGGAAGACTTACGTTTTTACCCGCAAGTCGGCTATATTCACAGTCCGCGGTTAAAGTTTGGTGCCGCCATGATGTATACCATGGGGCAACAAATTTCCAATCCTTTTGAACTCAACAGCAGATGGGTACTTCGTTTGAATGTTTACTGGGCCATTGATGCCCGGAAGTTTGAAGATAAAATACCAATCTCTAACTATTTTGATTAATCGACTTATATGAAATCTAGCGCTAGATCAGCCCTTTTAGTTATAGTTACTTTGATGTTAATGGTTGCTGTAATATTCTTACAGCAATCGTATCGCGAAAATAAAACTCAAATGAAATTGATGGCTGAAGTGGAAGCTGCCTTAGCCTATCAAATGGAGCAATTGGGGCTGCTCGATACACTTTTGAAAGCCGATGAATGGATCATGTTCGAAGGCGATTTTGATAAGTCGCGTGCTGCTTTTGAAGAGATGCTATCAATAGCCAGTCCTGAGTTGACTAAACGACTCGAAATGCGCATAGCGTATTTCGAAGAATTGTTTCATGTGGGCGTTCAAGAGAATGAGTTGCTCGGTCGCAAAGACCAATTGATCTACAACCAAGGGCAACGTCTTCAAAAGCTGGAAGCTGAAGCCGATAGTCTCGAAGCCTTGCTGGCCAGCGGCACTAAAGCGATGGAAGTTCGCTATCAGGCTTTAGAAAAGGAAAAACAGAAACTAGAGGCCGAAATGGCCAAAAAAGAGCGTGTAAAGGTAATTTCCTTCCCAGGATCTAAAGGAGCTACGGTACACTATATGGGCGAAGTGGTTGACGGCAAAGCCAATGGTGGCGGCATCGGCATTTGGACTACCGGAAGTATATATCGTGGCGAATGGCGTAACAATCTCCGCCATGGAAAAGGCAGCTTTAGCTGGAAAGACGGCGAGCGCTATGAAGGCACCTACGTAGATGGGCGTCGCGAAGGAGAAGGCACCTACTACTGGCCCAGTGGCGAGCGCTATGAAGGGATGTGGATGTCGGATCAGCGCAATGGTCAAGAAACGCTTTTCGACCTCGATGGCAATGTACGCTACAAAGGCGAGTGGAAAGACGACAAGCCCGTAACCAAATAAGCAAAAAAAAGGAGTCTCGAAAGACTCCTTTTTTTATAAACTACAACTGCGCTTTACAGCTTTTCGATGACCATGGCCGAGGCGCCGCCGCCACCATTGCAAATGCCTGCCACGCCGATTTTACCACCTTCCTGATGCAATACGCTGCATAGGGTAGCGATGATGCGTGAGCCTGAGCTGCCAATGGGGTGCCCGATAGAAACGCCACCGCCGTATACGTTTACTTTATCGGGATTGAGGCCCAAAAGTTCGTTGTTGGCGATACAAACCACCGCAAAGGCTTCGTTAATCTCGTAGAAGTCAACTTCTTCGGCCTTTACGCCTGCGCGTGCCATAGCCAGTGGAATGGCTTTGGCAGGGGCTGTGGTAAACCACTCGGGGGCCTGCTGGGCATCGGCATAGCCACGTATTTTAGCCAGGGGCTTGAGGCCTAGTGCTTCACACTTTTCTTTGCTCATCAACACCACAGCCGATGCACCATCATTCAGATTAGAAGCATTGGCAGCCGTAATGGTGCCGTTTTTGTCGAATACCGGACGCAATCCGGGAAGTTTATCGAAGCTCACCTTACGGAAATCTTCGTCTTCGCGTACCAAAATGGGGTCCTTGCCACGCACTGGTACTTCTACCTCTGCAATTTCAGCATCAAATTTACCGGCTTCCCAGGCTGCAGCAGCGCGTTTGTAAGAGCTGATGGCATAAGCGTCTTGTGCTTCACGAGAAATTTTATGCTCTGTCGCACACAGCTCAGCGGCATTGCCCATGTGGTAATTGTTGTATACATCGGTAAGCCCGTCTTTGAGTATGCCGTCAATAACTTGTCCGTGCCCCAAACGACCGCCATTGCGATATTTATCGAGGTAATAAGGCACATTACTCATGCTTTCCATGCCACCGGCGATAACGATTTCGTTTTGACCGAGTGCGATGCTTTGTGCGGCCAACATAATGGACTTCATGCCGCTGGCACACACCTTATTTACCGTGGTAAAAGGGGTGGTATTGCTAATACCAGCGTAAATGCCTGCCTGCGTAGCTGGTGCTTGGCCTGCATTAGCGCTGATTACATTGCCCATATACAGCTCATTTACACTATTTGGGTCGAGATTGATTTTATCCATAGCCTTTTTAATAGCAATGGCGCCGAGTTGTGGGGCTGAAAATGAGGCCAGACTGCCGTTGAAACTTCCGATGGGCGTTCGGGCTACCGATACAATATACACTTCTTTCATGGGATGAATTTTAATCAAATCAATTAACTTGCGGCTCAAAGTTAGCGTTTATTTGTGGCCTTTTAGTCCCCTTGCATGACCAACAAAAGCAAACGATTCTGGATTAACCTCACTGCCTTTTTCCGATTGCAGGGTAAGAGCATAGTGCGTACACTACTTTTGTTGCTTACCGCATTGGCCATTACCGTACTGCTGCCGCATAAACAGCGCATCGCTTATCCGTACGAACTCAACAAACCATGGACTGCATCTGATTTATTGGCTCCTTTTGATTTTGAAATTACCAAATCTGAAGAAAAGCTGAATCAGGAAGCCCAACAGGTGGTGGCGGCACATTTGCCCATGTACCAACAGGATGCTAAAATGGGCATGGAAGTGGCCCGGCGGTTTGAACAGCGATTTCAAGACGAATTGCCTTCGGGTATTTATCTGCTGTTGCGCAGGGAAATTAACCGCGCTTATCAGCGTGGACTGGTAGGTGCAGGACCTGTACACAGCAATGGAAGGATAAATATTGTTTACGATAACAAAAAAACAGAAGCGCAAAAGCATGCGGAACTTTGGGAGCACACGGCATTTGCCGATGCCTGGAAAACCCGGGTCATTAACCAGCCTTTACCGCAGTCGCTCACGGATAGTTTACTACTTTTTGCCGATGAATCTCTGGGCCCGAATATTGTTTACCAGGATGATCTGACCCGGGAGTCGCGCGAAAGCTTACTGGCAACCATCGACCCCCTGATGGGTAAGATAAAGCAAGGGCAGTTGTTAATCAAGCAAGGCGCTCTGGTTACGGCAGAGCATGCCCAGCAACTCGATGCGCTGGAAGCAATTAGCTCAGGAAGCTATACGCCGGCCATGCGACAGTGGTTGGGCTTGTTGGGGCAAGTCATTTTGGTAGGACTTATTTTAAGCATATTGGTTTGTTACCTCTTTTTCTTCCGAAAGGTTTTGTTCGACGACATCAACCGCATGACTGTGATTTTGTTGAATTTGGTAGCTACGGTCGCCATGTATCGGTTGGCGATTGCCTATAACCTGCCTTCGATATACCTTTTGCCTTTTGCTGTATTGCCTATGATAACCAGGGCACTATTTGATGCCTGGCTGGCCATGGTAATATGCGTGATTGCCACCTTTTTGTGTGCGTTTTTTGCGAGTGCTCCAGCCGAATTTATGGTGCTCCAACTTACAGCAGGAATGGGTGCGGTGTTTAGTCTCATCAACATCAGAAGGCGGTACCAATTTTACCGCAGTTCAGGCGTGGTGCTATTCGTTTATGTTTTGGGTTATGTAGGCTATACCTTGGTTCAGAAAGGCGATTTTAACGCGCTTATCCCGCTTTATTTTGGGTATTTCGGCATGAATGCTGTGCTTACCCTTATTGCATCACCCATGCTGTTTGGCTACGAAAAACTCTTTGGCTTTGTGTCGGACGTAAGCCTGATGGAGTTAAGCGATACCAACAGCCCCTTGCTTCGCCGGCTTTCGCTCGAAGCCCCGGGCACCTTCCAACATACCCTTCAAGTAGCCAACCTGGCCGAGGCAGCCATTTACGAAATTGGGGGCAATGCTTTACTTATTAGGGTAGGCGCTTTGTATCACGATATAGGCAAACTCACCAATCCCATTTACTTTATTGAAAATCAGCATGCATCCGTAAACCCGCACGACGATCTTCCTTTCGAAGAAAGTGCGCAAATCATTATTGGACATGTACATGATGGCATTCAGCTGGCTAAGGAACATCGCTTGCCCAATATGCTTATCGATTTTATCCGAACCCATCATGGCGATCAACGGGTTGAATATTTTTACCAATCGCAACTGCGCGATTTTCCAGATACAGAAATTGACGACCTCAAATTCCGATATCCAGGGCCTAAACCTTTCTCTAAAGAAACCGCCGTGCTTATGATGGCCGATAGCGTAGAAGCAGCCTCCCGCAGCCTGAAAACCCCCGACGCCAGCTCCATTGGCGGTTTGGTAGATGGCATAATCGACAAACAATTGGCCAACAAACAATTCATTAATGCCGACATCACCCTGCGTGACATTGCGCGGATTAAGCGACTTTTCAAAAAAATGTTGAATAGCATTTACCATGTGAGGGTGGAATACCCAGGGCAGAAGAAGCGGGAAGAATGAAGTCTGAAGAGTGAAGATTGAAGTGTGAGGTTGAAGGAGAAGTGGAAGTCTAACGCTGTAAAATCTTGTGTTTAAGAGCTTAGATCACCATGTAGCGATTATATTACACTGATTTTTGCCAAGGAATCAATACGGAGTGAGTCATGACCGTCCATCTCCCACGTAGCGGTAATAAACAGCATTGAGCGGAATAAAGCTTTATTTTTTATAAATACTTCTTGCGTTCCAAGAACCAGGCTCTCCTCTCCTTTGGAGAGGGGTTGGGGTGAGGCCCCCAACGAGCACAAAGTGCATTCTCCATGAGCGCCAGCGAGCAAAAAGTTTTGCACAAAGCCGTGTAAAAGTCCTGCTTGCATTTACCATTGCTTTTGGGCTACTTTAAACCATCAATCACATCAACCTCTCTATGGCTAAACGCACAGCTTCTGCTTCTAAAGAAAAAAAAATATTTGTGCTCGATACGTCCGTGATCTTGCACGATCATAATTCCATCAACAACTTTCACGAGCATGATGTGGCTATACCCATTACGGTACTCGAGGAACTGGATCAGTTTAAAAAAGGCAACGATAGCCTGAATTTTGAAGCCCGTGAGTTCATCCGCTTCATCGACAAACTATCAGAAGACCATAGCTTGCAGGAATGGATTTCGCTGGGAAATGCTGAAGGCGGCCGGTTTCATGTAGAAATGCACGAAGACGCTACCCTCGATGCCCAAAAAATTTTCGGCGAACGCAAAGCCGATCACCGCATCCTCAACAGTGCCCTCTATCTAAAGGAAAATTTCGGGGATAAAAAAGTGATATTGGTAACCAAGGACGTGAACTTAAGGCTGAAAGCCAAAGCCCTTGGACTCGATGCCGAAGATTATCGCTACGGCAAAATCAAAAACCTCGACGATATTTATACCGGTAAAAATGTGATCGCCGGCATATCTTCCGAAGTCATTGACCGCTTCTACCAAGATGGCTTTTGTATGCCCGAAGATGTCGGCCTGGTTGACGCTACACCCAACCAATACTTTATTTTGCGAAACGGCAAGGATTCTGTTTTAGCTTTTTATAATGCCTTCGACGGTCGCCTCGAAAAGGTTGAAAAACGCCTGGCTTATGGCATCAAACCACGTAATGCCGAACAAGCCTTTGCCATGCATGCCGTTTTATCGGAGCAAATTCGATTGGTTACTTTACAAGGCATTGCCGGTACCGGCAAAACCCTGCTGGCCCTCGCCGGTGCCCTCGAACAACGTCGCTATTACAAACAACTCTATCTCGCCCGCCCAATTGTCCCTTTGAGTAATAAAGATATTGGCTATTTGCCAGGGGATATCAAATCGAAACTTAACCCCTATATGGAGCCCCTTTGGGATAACCTTAAATTCATTCAACATCAATTTAACGAAAGCGATAAGGATTACCAAAAAATCAATGAACTGGTGCAGCAAGAAAAACTCACCATCACACCCCTTGCCTACATCCGGGGACGAAGTTTTTCAAACATCTGTTTTATTGTAGATGAAGCCCAAAACCTCACCCCACACGAAGTCAAAACAATCATTACACGGGCAGGAGAGGGTACCAAAATCATCTTCACCGGCGACATCAACCAAATTGATACGCCCTACCTCGATGCACAATCGAATGGACTGTCGTATCTCATCGAACGGCTCAAAGGACAAAGCCTGTTTGCTCACGTAACCCTTGAAAAAGGAGAACGGTCGGATTTGGCGAATCTGGCGAATGAATTGCTGTAGAAAAGGAAAAGGGAAGTCTGGACTGAAGAGTGAAGAGTAAAGTTGAAGGATAAAGCCGAAGTCTAACACCGCAAAATCTTACAGTGTTGGGTTTAGCTCATTACAACGCGACCAATTCCCATGGTTGCTATCAATTGCTACACACCTAACGCAGGCAAGCGTCCCTCGCCCGCGTAGCGGTAATAAATCACACAGTGCGGATTGAAAATTATTGAGGTTTTTAATAAACTGAAGCGTTCTGAGAAGCGAGCGTCCTTCTCCTTTGGAGAAGGATAAGCGGATGAGGCCGGAGAGGGGCTGTAATGACGCTGTCGGGCAGCATCTTCGAGGAGGTGAGGCCCGAACAAAGCATGAAGGCTGAAGTCGAAGCAGAAGTCCATACCTAGCGGTGTTAGGCTTAGCGCACCACAATGCGATTAAATCACATTGATTTTTACCAAGCAATCAACACGGAATGAGCCATGACTGACCCTCTCCTCTGGAGGGGGATAAAGGGTGAGGCTATTAAACGCAGTTAGCTCCCAACCCTCAATCCAATGCTAAACCAAATAATTGATCTAAAGTATGACTTGTTACTTGATGATAACCCGGCCGCAATTGTAAATACAATTGATGCGCGTATTCACGTGTATCGGTACGTTTGTACAAGGCGGTAAATAAGGGCACGACCAATTTTCTGCGGCCAATGCTTGCCAAGTAGTTTTCGATGTCTGGTATGGCCTCATCAAAGCATTTTTCAATGCAGAGCAAAAACCAATTTAACTGCAATTCCGAATTGCCACTTTTCGAAAAACCCAAATGCTTGTCAAGTAAGGCAAGTTGCTTGGTTTCAACAAAAGCACTGATTTTCCTGAGAAAATAAATCCATTCATAAGTTGACCAACCCGCGGTAGGTAATGCCAATACAGCGGTGCCCTGTTTGAAGTCGTGAACCACCTCATCTACTTGCATAAAGCGGCTCGAAACCTTGGGCTGGTAATTCATGGGCAAACCTTCTCCATAGATCCAATCATGCACTTTTAGCCGTTCCATTTGCGCTTCGTCTAATAAGTTAAATTTCAAAAAGGCAATAAAATCTTCGGTATTCATACTCGCAAAGGCATGCGTATCATAATTCTTTTTCACAAAAGCATCCATGCGCTCTTGTCCCACTTCGCGTTCAAGCATATCTAAAAAAGCAAAACCTTTTTGGTAGGGGATGCGGTTGAGGGCATCATCCGGATTTTTTCCTTCGAGGGCTAATTTCAATCGTGTAAGCTCGGGCCTGTCGCGAAGCTGTTCAATGGTTTGCTCCAAATCCTGATTCCCCAAACTACCCAACATATCGGCATAATCCTGTCCATGTATGGCTGCGATTATACGTCGCTCGATGTAGGTGGTAAAGCCTTCATTGACCCAGAAATCATTCCAACTGGCATTGGTGACCAAGTTTCCCGACCAGCTGTGCGACAATTCATGCGCAATCAGGTTGGTGAGGCTGCGGTCGCCGCTGATAATGCTGGGCGTAGCGAACATCAGCATGGGATTTTCCATACCTCCGAAAGGGAAGCTGGGCGGCAGCACCAACACGTCATACCGATCCCAGGGATAAGGACCGTATAGCTCTTCGGCCGCTTTGATCATGGCAGGTAAATTGCTGAATTCATGCCAGGCTTTTGTCAACATGCCGGGTTCGGCATACACACCTGAACGGGCATCATAAGGTTTATAGGTGATGTCGCCCACGGCCAATGCAAACAAATAGGCCGGAATGGGGTGCTTATTAGAAAATCGGTAAATGCCGTTTTCTTCATGTTGCTTCGGATTTGCCGCACTCATCAAGGCAAATAACCCGGGCGGCACTTGCACCTGGGCTTCGAAACTAAAGCGTATACCCGGACTGTCTTGGCAAGGCAACCAAGAGCGCGTTAGTACCGCTTGTCCTTGCGTGAACAAAAAAGGATGGGCTTGTCCGAGGGTTTGCTGTGGAGCAAGCCATTGTAATGCTTTGGCATCGGGATGGGTACGATAGCGGATGTTTACAAACTGCGTACTTTCATCAACATCTATTACCAGTGCACTCCCGATAAAAGGCTGTTTTTCACCCATTCGCCAAAGGGTAGCTTGTTGGTCGTTTAAACTAATCTCAATGATTTCAAGCTCATCGGTATCGAAAATGATTTCTCTAACACCTTGATTGACTTTAATTTGCCAGCGGGCAGTTGCCTCAATTCGTTGGGCTTCAAAATCGATTTTTCCCGACCAATGCAAATGCGTAGCCACCGCATCGTTGGGCCGTGAAGCCGAATGGGGGTCGTATCGGTAGTATGATTCAGAAGATTGAGATTTGCAGCCAAATAAAAGCAGCAGCAGCAAACCACAGCTTAAATACCGCATCAATATGAAATCCCTACCTTTTTAAAAATGAAATGCATGAGCCAGGCCGGGCCGATAAGTAAAAACTGGAGGTCTTTAAAAAAGGAGGGTTTTTTGCCTTCAATTTTATGCCCGATGAACTGTCCAATCCAGGCCACTACAAAAATGCCTATCGAAATCCATAAATGCACATCGCTACCCATTCGGTGAATGATTTTGTTACCTGCAGCAATGCCAAAGCCTACGAACAACATACCTATGAAAAAGCTAAAGGACAAGCGAACGTAATACAAAGCGGCGACGATAAGGAAAAACATACCCCAATTTACCCATATCACATTTTGGGCATTTAAAATGTAGCGAAGCCCCTCAACCGGTATGTTCCATAGTATACCAATGAGACTAAACATTATCAGGGGCACACAAATCCAATGCACCATTTTATTGGTAGCGTTGCGGTGGCTTTCGCCATATTCAAGCAGAAGTTTGTCGATTTTTCGCATCGATTTAGGCTTTAGGAAATCTAAAATACGATGTTTTTTGCGGATGCTCCAAGTGATCATGGCAGGCTTTTGAGGATCAACAAATAATTTCATTTCTTTCTCCGCCCGAATAGGTTTAATTTTGAGTCTGATGAGTTGGTCGAATCCTGGAGCCTTGTGGGGCTTATTGCTGCTTCTGGTGCCCATTTTGGTGCATTTGTTTAGTTTTCGTACTTCCAAAAGGGTATTGTTCAGTAACCTTAGTTTCCTCAAAGAAATAAAGGAAGAAAGCCGTAGAAAAAGTCAGCTGAAGCATCTTCTGGTGCTAATGAGTCGCTTGCTGGCCATCACTTTGTTGGTGTTGGCCTTTGCCCAGCCTCAGTTCGGAGGAAAGCAACAACAGGAGGGGAGCACCGTTTCGCACCACGCCGTTTTTATCGACAACAGTCCGAGTATGAGCCTCCAAGGTGCAGGGGGCGTGCTGCTCGAACAAGCAAAAACGGCCGCCCGTTCACTGGCGTTGGCTTCGCGTCCCGACGATCGTTTTCAGCTCATAAGCCACGAATTATCCCCACTCTCGCAACGCTGGCTCAGTCGCGATGTTTTTTTAGATGCGATCGATGGGCTGCAAATAACCGATAGGAGCAATGCTATCGACCGGATTCTTGAACGGCAAAAAGACCTCATATATAGTAGCCATGCAAGTAATAAAAGCAGGCTGTATTGGCTCAGCGATTTCCAAAAAACCGTATCGCCCCTCACAGCCATAGCTGCGGAGCCGAGTTTGCCTCTACAATTATTGCAGTTTAATGCCGGCAATCAGGCCAATTTATATGTGGATAGCTGCTGGCTTTTGCAGCCCATGCTTCGCCCTAAAGAATTGGCCCGATTGGTGTTTGTTATCCGCAATGGTGGCAACAGCGAGGCCAATGGGGTAAGGGTAAGCCTGCGGATCGATGAGGCTCAAAAAGGGCTTTCTACCATCGACCTTCCTGCCCGGGGCATGATTACCGATACCATCGATTTTACCCTAACCGCTGCCGGCAATTACCGCGCAGTGCTGAGTTTAGACGATCGGGATTTTCCGTACGACAATCAATGGTACATGCAGCTTAAGGTGCAAGATCAATTGCCCCTTTTACACATCAGCAGTGGATCACACAACCGTTACCTCAAAGCCCTTTTCGAAAACGACAACTTTGTGCTTTACCAGCAGGAATCGGAAAATCGGCTCGATTACAATGCTATTTCGGCTTATAACGCCATTTTTTATGAAGTAAAGGAGCTCCCCAGCTCGGGTCTGATAGGGGCTTTGGAATCGGCAGTAGCTCAGGGTGCAAGTTTGGTGCTTTTGCCCGCCGAAGGAGGCAGCCCCGAAGCCTTCAATCAGCTATTGGCTACTTTCGGAGGAGGCACATTCGGGGCAATGGTAGAGGCCCAGGAAGAAGTAGCAGAAATTAATGTGCAGGACAAGCTTTTCCAAGAAACCTTTAGTTTTTTACCCGAACGTTTAAGCTTGCCGAAATTGAGTAAATATTATCACTACCAGCCACTGGCCGATGATCGTGTGATTATGCGTCTTCGGAACAAAATGCCCTGGCTGGTACGACGCGCCCATGGAGAAGGTAATCTGCTGTTTATGGGCAGTGTGGCCGATCAAAGCTGGACCGACTTGCCGGTAAATGCACTTTTTGTTCCTGTGTTTTATCGCGCTGCTTTGCTCAGTGGACAAACGCAAGCGCTGGCCTACAGATTGGGTCAAGATGAACGTATACAGGTCCCCGCCGATAAATTCAGCAACCGGAGCTTGATTTCGCTTCGAAATCAACGCCAGGAATATGTGCCAGAGGTTCGCCGGCAGGGGAACCGTTTGCTGCTTGATATTCGTTCCGGCGAACTTAGCCCAGGGCACTACCAAATCTTTGAAGATGGCCGGGCTGTAGCAGGCAAGTCCGTTGCCCTCAATGCCGATTTGGCAGAGTCGATCTTAAGCTATTGGTCAGAAGAAGAGTTGGAGCAACTTAGCGAACAAAAAGGCTGGCAACAATGGCAAGTGAAAAAAGCTGAAATGGCTGGGCAATTACAAATAGCCGGACAACAAAGCCAGCTTTGGAAGTGGTTATTGCTATTAGTTTTAATATTTTTGCTCACCGAAACCTTGCTTATAAAATACCTTCCTTGATGCATATTCTTATTAAATCGGCCCGTATCATTCAAGAAGGCTCAGCCTTACACCAGCGGGTTGCCGACATCCGGATACAAGACGGACGGATCATTGAAATCGCTGAAGATTTAAAGCACGATGGGGCAGAGCTGATTACGGGAGAAGAGCTTTGGGTTTGTCCGGGCCTGGTAGATACCTACGCCAGCTTTCGTGATCCCGGCTTGGAAAGTAAAGAAGATTTGCAATCAGGTTGTGAAGCAGCTTTTCGCGGAGGATTTACACGCGTACTCTTGCAGCCCGATACCCAACCGGTCGTTCAAACCAAAGGTGAAGTGAAAGCCATGCTCAGCAAAACCGCCCATGCGCCAATACAGGTATTGGTTGCCGGAGCGCTCACCGAAAATTTAGAGGGCAAAGAAATTACCGAAATGCTCGATATGGAAGAGGCTGGCGTGTCGGCTTATTCCAATGCCGAAAAACCAGTACAAGACACCCGTGCTCAGCTGCTAGCTTTGCAATATGCCCGTCATACCGGCAAAATGGTGATGGTGCTTCCCAGCGATACCTACTTAAGTAAGGGGGGGCAAGTGCACGAGGGTGAAGTCAGTACCCGTTTAGGCTTACGCGGTATTCCCGAATTGGCCGAGTCGATGATGATAGCACGCGATTTGGCCTTGTTGGATTACAGCATGGGGCGTCTACATTTTTCTAAAATCAGCACCATTTCGGGTGTTGAGCTCATAAAAGAAGCCAAAAAATCAGGAAAGGCGCTCAGTTGCGGGGTAGCAGCACATCACTTGTTACTTACCGACGAGGAGCTTACCAGCTTCGATACTAATTTTAAAACCATGCCCCCTTTACGTTCGCCAGCGCATCGTGCAGCCTTACGTAAGGCAGTGCTCGATGGCACCATCGATGTGATTTGCAGCGACCACCAACCTGAAGATACCGAACATAAATTTGTAGAGTTCGATCAGGCCGCCTTTGGCATCGCCGGCATCGAAACGGCACTCGCTGTGGTTGTTACGGCATTTCCTAAAGCAGCCGAACTCGAAAAGGCATTGCATGCCATGTACAGCAAACCAGCACAATTGCTGGGCCTTAGCGTTCCGAATATCAGCAATGGCGCGAGGGCCAATCTACTCGTTTTCGATCGAAAAGCCACCTTTGAACCAGCGAAAACGGGCTTTAAAACCAAAGGCATCAACAACCCCTTTGTTGGAAAGAAGCTGAAGGGCCCCATTAAGGCTGTTTTTAATGATACCCACCATTTCCTGAATCATGTATAAACATTTAACTGAAGCCACAAACGCCTTTTTCTCCGGGATTTTTCTGGCGGAGCTAACCCAAAAAGCAGCTTATTTTAACCTCAAACCTGATGAAGTATTAAATCGATTAGTATCTGATTTAGAAGCTATTGATGCTATTGAGTTAAAGCAGAAGTGTACAAACGAGCTCCTGGTGTTTATGCCCGTGATACAGCAAGCACATGCGCTAGAGGAAGGGCTCAGGAGGTGGAAGGAGGTGGTAGATGGGCATGCTGCCCTAAAACCCTACGCTGAATATTTATTCGATTTGTTTTACATTTCATGGCTAAGCTGGCAAGAGGACGCAGGCAATGAAGATTGGATGGACAGCGACGAATGGCAGCGAATGGAAGACAAGCTGGCCGAACGCGGCACCGAAATGCTTAACATGATGATGTACCTGCAAGAAGTACGCGATACGGGCATAAAAGCCAATCTCGACGACTTTATTGAACAGTATCTGGGCGACGATGAGCTGGATTTCCAGGATGATATAGAAGTGTATGAAGAAGTTATCGCCAATCGGAATTGGCTCGATTTTCCTTATCACCAAATGGTAGCGCAGGCCGAAGCCATGGAAGACGACACCGCTATTCCTGAGCTGTTCACGCCTTTATTTTGCTTTTTCAAATCGCCCGAAAAGGCACAAATTAATTTGTTGGCCACGCTTTCAGCCGGCGGCAATGTAAAACGAAATCTGCCTGTAGTCTTGTGCCTGCTGGCTTTTTACAAAGGCTTGGGAGGAATTGATGAGCAATTGTTACTCCAATACGACAAATAGACGTATTTACACGGATTATTCCGCAGCTTGTATTAAATTTGAAAGCTTGTAATATCTTGGCTCATGAGATCATTGTTTAAATACACCATGCTTACTGTAGGTTTCCGCTATGGGGCCTATGCCGCAGGATATTCGCTGTTGGCAGCATTGATGTTGTATAGTTTTAGTTTCGACCCCATGGGGCAGTTTCGCTTGTTCCTAGGCTTGGTTACCCTGGTTATTATGGTTTTGGCCATAAAGCGCTACAAGTACATTTACAACCAAGGAAACATGAATGTTACCCATGGTTTTGCCGTGTCTCTGGCCGTTGGACTGGTTAGCGGTTTTTTGTATAGCCTGGCCTTGCTGATATGGGTCTCCATTAGCGAAAGGGTGTGGGATTTACATGTAGCCGATATGATCAGAACTTTTGAATTACAAAAAGAAGGCTTTGTGAAGTATTACTCCATGGAAGCCTACAACGACCAATTACAAGCCATCATTGAATCAGGACTAGAAAAAAGAAAAGAAAGTAAAGTATATTTTGCTTTGATTACTTTTAGAGATCGCGTACTCTTGGCTTTGTTCTTTGGTTTTTTAACCTCTATTTATTATCGAAACTGAAATGGAATCACAATCAATATTCGAAAAGCCCATGATGAAATGGGGTTTGTTTTTAGGTGGCGTCAACGTGGCCTATATCCTCGTATTCTACCTCATTGATGTGAGTTTGCTCATTTCTTTCTGGAATACACTTATTTCGTTGGTTTTGCTGGTTACCTTTATGGTATTGGGTTGTCGCGATGCACGTGAACAGAATCAAGGAAGTCTTCCTTACGGAAGCGCCGTACTCACTGCACTGGTCATTGGGGTGGTTTCAACCATAGTGGGCGTATTGTTCAACAGTTTGCTATACAATGTAATAGACCCCAGCTTACCCGAAACCATGAAAGCGCTTAGCATCGAAAAAACTGCGGGCATGCTCGAACGTTTCGGAGCCTCAGAGGAGAGTATTGAACAAGCCTTAGAGAATATGGATCAGCGAGAGTTTAAACAAGACTTCCGTTCATCGGTTACCGCTGTACTCATTGCCAGTGTTTTTAGTGGATTGATAGCCCTTATCGTGGGTGCTTTTATGAAGCGTAACCCACCGCTTTTTGAAGAAGAAGTTTAATGGCAATGCTCGATATTTCCATCGTAATTCCGCTGCTGAACGAAGAAGAATCGCTTCCGGAGCTGGCCTCCTGGATCGATCAGGTGATGCAAGCCGAAAAATTCAGCTACGAACTGCTCTTCATCGACGACGGCAGTACCGACAACAGCTGGGAAGTGATTGAAAAGCTGGTGGCCGATAATCAGAACATCAAAGGCATCCGATTTCAACGCAATTATGGCAAATCGGCTGCCCTAAATGTTGGGTTTGAAGCTACCAACGGCAAAGCGGTGTTTACCATGGATGCCGATTTGCAGGATAGTCCCGACGAATTGCCAGCCATGTACCGCCGTTTGTTCGACGAAAAGCTCGATTTGATCAGCGGTTGGAAAAAGAAGCGCTACGATCCGCTGAGCAAGACCATTCCTACCAAGCTGTTCAACTGGGCCACACGCAAGGTATCGGGCATCAACAACCTGCACGATTTCAACTGCGGCCTCAAGGTTTACCGCCGCGAAGTAGTAAAAAGCATTGAGGTGTACGGCGAAATGCACCGCTATATACCCGTGATTGCCAAATGGGCCGGCTTCCGTCGCATCGAAGAACAAGTGGTGGAGCACCGTGCTCGAAAATATGGCCATACCAAATTTGGCTTGGAGCGCTTTATCAATGGTTTTCTCGATTTATTGTCGATTTATTTTGTTTCTCGCTTTGGCAAAAAGCCCATGCACTTTTTTGGTTTGTTGGGTACGCTCTCGTTTTTTGCCGGTGGCATTACGGCCTTTATTGTGATTTGGGACAAGCTCTCTAAAATCGCACAAGGTTTGCCACATCGCGATATTACTGCTCAGCCCTTATTTTTCCTGGCCCTGGTGGCGGTGATCATTGGCGTACAGTTGTTCCTGACCGGATTTTTAGCCGAATTGGTTTCGCGCAGTTCGGCCGATCGTAACCGTTATTTGGTAAAAGAACGCATTGGCGGTGCATAAAGTCCTGATCATTGGTCCAGCTTGGCCCTTAAGGGGCGGGGGCATGTCGACTTTTAACGAGCGTTTGGCACGTGCCTACCAGCAAATGGGCTATGAGGTTGAAATGATCACCTTCAGCCTGCAATATCCCGCTTTTTTGTTTCCGGGTAAAACCCAATATTCCGAGGAGCCAGCTCCTAACGATTTGCAGATCAAGGTGCTCATCAATTCGGTAAATCCGCTGAGCTGGTGGAAAACGGCACGATACATCGCCAAGGCCCATGCTGACCTGATGATTTTTCGTTATTGGATGCCCTTTATGGCACCCTGCCTCGGTTTTATTGCCCGCTGGAGCCGCATTTTAGGCAGCAAGGCAAGGCGTGTGGCCATAGCCGACAACATCATTCCACACGAAAAATTCCCGTTTTCAGGTCCGCTTACCGCTTTTTTCCTGCGCCAAATGGACGATGTTCACACACTCTCGGCCTCGGTGCGCGACGATTTGGCGACTTTCAACTTCCGAGGTGGCCACAAGTTGCTCAAGCATCCCTTGTACGATAATTACGGCGAAAAACTTCCACGCGAGCAAGCTTTACAGCATTTGAGCTTATCGGCCGATTTTACCTATTTCTTGTTTTTTGGCTTTATCAGGCAATACAAAGGCCTCGATTTGTTGCTGCAGGCCTTTGCCGATCCGCGTTTGAAGCGGCACAAAGTAAAATTGATCGTGGCAGGGGAGTTCTACGAAAATCCCGATCGCTATTACCGGCTTATTCGCGAGCATAAATTGGCCGACCGGGTGGAGATGCATACCCGTTTTATTGCCGACGATCAGGTGAAGTACTATTTTTCGGCGGCCTCGCTGGTTACGCAAACTTACCATCACGCCACGCAGAGCGGCGTCACCCAAGTAGGCTTTCAATTCGACACCCCCATGCTGGTCACCGACGTAGGCGGCCTGGCAGAATTGGTGAACCACCGCAAATCGGGCTACGTTTGCGATCGGAATGCCGATGAAATCGCAGATTGCCTGGTCGATTTCCTAGAAAATGATCGCTACGAATCCATGTCTGCCGAAGTGGCCATCAAAAAGAAAGAATTCAGCTGGGAGGTTTTTGCAGGGCAACTCTTGGGTTCGTAGTTGGTATCCAAAGATTTTGCAGCCGTTCAGTTAGTAGGATTGCATTGCATGTCGCTGTGATGGACACAAAGTTTTTGGTCTGCCATTCTGTCCTTTCGGATAATTTGTTTCAAGTTTGTTCATTTTCTGGGTGATAAAAAATGAAAAGTTTACCTAATATGCTGAAAAACCATTACAATTGTTAATCTATAGTTTCATGTATTCTAAAACATATTCAATATAATCTAATGAACAGAGCTTGCTACCGGATTGTATTCCTCGTTTTTTTAATTGGGTTTCAATCGAGCTGTAAAAAAGATCCAATAAATCAAACGGAAAGTAACGAATGGCATCCAAATCAATCCATGTCGTCAGGTGTTTTTTTTGTCAGCTTCTGAAATTAATGACAATTTAAGAGCCACTGCCATGGGTGTAGCGTATCTGGCACATTCTAATCACGATTTTGTAAGTTTAACAAGAGAGTTAATTGCATTAGAATTTGATGGGGATTTTAATGCATTAATTACGCAAATTTCGAGCGAGTACACTTCAAGAAGTTATGGGGATTTGGATTCGGAGTTAATATCTGCTTCACCTGAAGCAATAAACCCGAATTTTTTAAATTCTTTTTTCTTTACAGATGATGAGGGAAGTACCTATTCACTTAAAAGTCAAATATACAGTCCAGATGCTGAGTACTGGTCTGAAGAAGAATTTTTAACTAACCATGAAAACTCATTCCAATTGTTGTTTGGTGTCCGTATTTTGAGTCAGAAGATCTATTCGAAGATGAATACTATGAAGGTTTCATTTTTAATGGTACGGAGTTTATCGAGTTTATGGTTAATCCTGAAATGCTCGAATCAAACTCTGTTTGGGTGATTTCTTTAAATGAAGGGCATGATAATGATGAAAACGCTGCTAGTTTTAGAGAACCGTCATTCTTTCCAACTGGATGCAGTCCAGAATACTCTTCAATAAAAGTATCAAGGATAAAGTTAAAAGAACATAAAGAGAGGTGGACGGAGGGTAAATCTGAAGTGCGATATTCTATAGCTTCTTATGGTGTTGATGTTTATGAAGTTTTTGGTAGAAATCGAGATGATAATGATCCGTGGTTAGGTCACATTATTGAAGGAGGGACACTAGTTGATAAAGTCTCTAGAAAGAAGGTGAAAAATCAAGAATGGATCGATGTAGATCAGGATTATCAAATTGTATATGATAAATGGATGAATAACTGTATAGATTATAATTTTTTACAGTTAATAATTTATGAATATAATTGGCATGGTAAAACAAAAGGTATAGTTCCAAGAAATGCTCTAGTTTATGATTTTACTGATGATGATGGGCAAATTAAATTGAGTGTTTGGGGAGTAGAGCCTTATCCGACATTTAATAATAGTAAAGATGTTGATTTTGACCCGAATGACAGTTCTAGGTATCAATTGGAATTAAAGATAAAAACGGCAAGACATAGAAACACAATTCAAAAATCAAAAAATATACCTTTTATATATATTGGCATACATAAAGAAGCAATAGTCAATGGACCTCATTTACAGACTTTTGCTACTGACATATGGGCTTGGACACCAATCACATTACCTACAAATATTTTGACTTATGGTCCAAGTCTTACGTATCACACGCGTCAATTTAACCCATTTGTATCGTCTTCAGCTGATAAGCATTACGTTAACGTGCATTCTGGTATTGAAGTTGACTTGGAAATCATTCCTTAACTACCAAGATGCTCACCATGATGTCTATTTTTGATAACATTAATCACGAATCATGAGTAAAATATCTGCCCTTCTCTTGCTATTGGTTTTGCCTTTTGGTGCCTCGGCACAAAACAAGTGGAAACCTGATCAATTTCAGATTCATTTTAACCCTGGTTTAGGTGTAATTCATTACAATGAACCACTTAGTTTACACACCAGTCTTTATCGAAAGCTAGGTACGGGGCCATTTGGATCCGCTGAGGGTACATACTTCGGGCAATATACCAACCAGCCCATACGAAGTTTAATGCAAAGTGATCAATTGCCTTTAATGCAATTCGGCTTTTCGCTAGGTTGGGAGCAAGCCAGCAATAAGTACAAACCATGGCATACCAGGTTCGATTTGGGCTTGAATTACCAGATACATCCCGGAAGAAGATCAGAATATCGACAGAAATTACCAGATTTTAGACAAATGAATGCCGATACGAACATACAATCGGCCATCATGATTTTTGAAGAGGTGCTCGATCTAGTGGAATTGGTGGCAAAATATCAAGTTCGATTAAATTCGTCTGACGCTAAATATGCCTTTTATTTTGGTTTTGCCAGTCGTATTGGAACGGAACTGTTTTACCGACAGATTAGTGAAAAGAGCTTCGATACTCAATATGATGCCACCACTACAGAAGTGAATAGTACGTTAAGAACCAGAACTTTGAACAGCAAAAGAGGGGTATATTTTAGTTTGTTGATTCCGGTAACCTATGAATGGCAATTCTCGCCAAAATGGGCATTCATTACCAATTTTCAAATGGGCAGGGGTATGGTAAATTATGGCGCTTTTTTAACAGGCAATGTTGAGCATTTCAGCCTGTTTTTCATTGATTTCGGCTTGCGATACCGAATTGCAACTCAATAAAGCCTTGCCAAAATTGCCACGTCAAATGGCTAGAGACAGGACTAGCGCACTTTGCGACATTAAAAATGGTGCTATACTTTTTTCCAAATTTGAGCATAGCTTGAAATCATGTGGTTAGGTGTAAGGGCACCGGAACACCTCAAGCAAGACGTTCGATGGCTTCAGTTAACTGCGCTATTTTACTTTCCGCATCAGACTGCTTCTTACGCTCATTTTCTAGAACCGCAGCAGGCGCACCGGCTACAAACTTCTCGTTGCTGAGCTTTTTCATAACGGAGTTGAGGAAGCCCTGCTGGTAAATCAGCTCTTTCTGCAACTTCTCCCGCTCGGCCTCTGGGTCAATTTCCAAACGCAAATCAAGATAGCATTCATCGGTTCTGATGAGAAAGGATACGAGGCCGGATTGCTTTTCAGATACAAAGTTTATTTTTTCAACATTTGCCAATTTGCATATGATAGCTTCATATTCCTTGTAAATCGCTTCTGAAGCCGGAACATATAACTCGACCAAATCTTTGACGGGTACTTGGTTTTGGTTGCGGATGTTGCGGATCTCACTGATCAGATCAAGCGCTTTGGTGGCACTGTCCAAATAGCTCTGGTCGAAGTCCTCAACCGCGGGATAAGCGGCCAAGCATAAGAATTCAGTTTCACCTCTGCTTGCATCGATTTCATGCCACAACTCCTCCGTGATGAATGGCATGAGCGGGTGCAGGAGGCGCATGAGCTGGTCGAAATAGCCGATGGTAGCTTCATACGTAGCGCGGTCGATGGGCTGCTGGTAGGCTGGCTTGATCATTTCCAGGTACCAAGAGCAGAAATCGTCCCAAATCAACTTGTACAGCGTGCGGATCATCTCCGACAAGCGATAGCTGCTGTAATCGCGCTCTATGGAGGCAATGGCGCTTTTCAATCGTTCACCAAACCATTTCACACCCGGGTTACCACTGTCGCCTTCCACAACTTCCCAGCCTTTGATCAAACGGAAAGCGTTCCAGATCTTGTTGGCAAAATTGCGACCTTGTTCAATCTGACTCATGTCGAACAAGAGGTCGTTGCCAGCTGGCGAGCTAAACAACATCCCCACACGCACGCTGTCGGCGCCATACTGGGCAATGAGATCGAGCGGGTCGGGACTGTTGCCCAGCGATTTCGACATCTTGCGGCCTTGCTTGTCGCGCACAATGCCGGTCAAATACACATCCTTAAACGGAATTTCTCCCATGTACTCGTGTCCGGCGATGATCATCCGAGCCACCCAGAAAAACAGAATTTCGGGCGCCGTCACCAGCACGGCAGTAGGGTAGTAGTACTTCAAATCGGCATTGGCCTGCTCGGGCGATTTGCGAATTATCGCAGGATCGAAGACGCTCAGCGGCCACAGCCAACTCGAAAACCAGGTGTCGAGCACGTCCTCATCCTGCTTGAGCTGCGCCGCGGTAAAGGCGCCATTCGACTTTGCAGCAGCTTCTTCGGCGGTTCGTGCCACGATGATCTGCCCGTCAGGGGCATACCAAGCGGGGATGCGATGGCCCCACCACAACTGCCGCGAAATGCACCAGTCGCGCACATTTTCCATCCAATGCCGGTAGGTGTTGATGAATTTTTCAGGCACCAGCTTGATCTCGCCATCCAAAACATATTGCAAGGCTGGCTTGGTGATTTCATCCATCTTCACAAACCATTGCATGCTCAAGCGTGGCTCAACGACTGCATTGGTGCGTTCGCTGTGCCCTACATTGCTCTTGTAATCCTCAGCCTTCACCAAATTTCCGCTCTCCTCTAGCATTTTGGCAATCTTCTTACGGGCCACAAAGCGGTCTTCGCCGACCAAAATTTGGGCCTTCTCGTTCAAAGTGCCATTGTCGTTGAGGATGTCGATGACAGGCAGGTTGTGTTTTTGTCCCAGCTCATAGTCGTTCGGATCGTGGGCAGGGGTAACCTTCAGGCAGCCGGTACCAAAATCCATGGTGACATAAGGGTCTTCGATGATCGGTATCGCCCGATTGATCAAAGGAATGATGGCATTCTTTCCACGCAGATGCGCAAAACGCGGATCTTCTGGGTGTATGCAGATGGCGCTGTCGGCCATGATGGTCTCCGGTCGCACCGTGGCGATGGTCACATATTCCTCGCTGCCTTCAATTTGGTAGCGGATGTGGTACATTTTGCTGTTCACATCCTTGAAAACAACTTCATCATCTGCCAAGGCCGTTAAGCCCTGCGGATCCCAGTTCACCATGCGCATGCCACGGTAGATGTAGCCCTTTTTGTAAAGGTCGATGAACACATCGATCACCGCCTCACTCAAGCCGGGGTCCATGGTAAAGGCCGTGCGGTTCCAATCGAGCGAAGCCCCCAGTTTTTTGAGCTGCTCGAGGATGATGCCGCCGTATTTTTCTTTCCATTCCCAGGCGTAATTCAAAAACTCCTCGCGACCGATGTCGTTTTTATCAATGCCCCGCTCTTTGAGCATGGCCACCACCTTGGCTTCGGTGGCAATCGAAGCATGGTCGGTTCCGGGCACCCAGCAAGCGTTTTTGCCTTGCATGCGGGCCCGGCGGATGAGCACATCCTGAATGGTGTTGTTGAGCATATGGCCCATGTGCAGCACTCCGGTCACGTTTGGCGGCGGAATTACGATGGTGTAGGGCTCGCGCTCGTCGGGCGTAGATGTAAAACATCCGGCCGCCATCCAACGTTCATACCAGGTATTCTCGATGCCTTCGGGACTGTATTTGGTAGCTATGCTCATGGGATTCTTTCTAAAATAAGCTGCAAAAATACGCCAGAAGAATGGAAATGCTGAATAGAGGTAGTATTTTTCGGCACAGATGTGGAGTAAGGAAATTTTTCATGCGGAATTGGGCAGTTAAACAACGTTTTTTAATCATCCTCTCGGCCATCGCCGGGCTTTGGCTCCTGGCCGTTCAGTGCCAGCCTCAGCCGCAGACCGATGCCGACAGGGCTTTTGGTGCTCGTTTTCTGAATTTATCGGAGGAGGCCCAGTATGTAGGGAAAGAAGCTTGTAGGGGCTGCCATGCCGATATTTACGACAGCTTTTTACAAACCGGTATGGGGCGTTCGTTTGGCGAGGCCAATTTGGAGCGCTCCAAAGCCGACTGGGGACCAGATCATCTGGTGTACGACGATAAACTGGACCTGTATTACCAGCCGTTCGTTCGCGATAGCGGGCTGTATGTGCGTGAATTCCGTTTGCGTGAGCGCGATACCCTGCACAATAGGGTAGAGCGCATCAGTTATGTGGTGGGTTCTGGTCAGCATACCAACAGCCATTTGCTCAACATTAACGGTTACGTTTACCAGATGCCCATTACCTATTACACCCAGGAAGGCAAATGGGACCTGCCGCCGGGTTTTGATGGGGGGGCGAACAGCCGTTTTTCACGCAGTATTCAAACCGAATGCATGACCTGCCACAATGCCTATCCGCAACAACTGCCAGGTTCAGAGCATAAATACTTAAAAATCCAGGAAGGTATTGATTGTGAAAGATGTCATGGCCCCGGGAGTTTGCACATAGCCGAAAAAATGGCAGGTAACAGGGTGGATACCTCAAAAGGACTTGATTATAGCATTGTTAATCCCCGCCGTTTGCCGGTAACTCTGCAAATGAGCATCTGCCAGCGTTGTCATATGCAGGGCAATGCGGTGCTGAAACCAGGCAAGAGCTTTTATGACTTTAAGCCGGGCATGATGCTCGAAGACGTTATCAGTGTGTTTTTGCCACGCTACGAGGGCGATCAATCGAACTTCACCATGGCTTCGCACCCCGATCGCATGATGCAGTCAGACTGCTTCAAGAAGTCGGCAGAGCAGCTGAGTTGCATCAGCTGCCATAATCCACATAAAAGCATCGAAATTACCCCTTCGGTGCACTACAACAACGCTTGTGCACAGTGCCATAGCGGGAGTGACCCCTGCAGTCTGCCTATGGGACAGCGGCTCGAAGCCGAAAACAACTGCGTGAGCTGTCATATGCCCAAATCGGGTACCAGCGATATCCCGCACGTGACCATTACCGACCACTGGATTCGCAAGCCCGATAAGCATGAAGCTAAGCGCAGCAGTATTTTTAAAGGCATAGCCAGCATCAACGAAAAGCGACCCGATCCGCTTACCATTGCCGTGGCCTGGTTACAGTATTACGAACGGTTTGAAGAAAAGCGCAGCTACCTCGATTCTGCCGCCTTTTACCTGCGACAAGCTGCTCGCAGCACCGAAGAAGATCAGCATTGGTTCGATGCCAAAACCCACTGGCTCTACCTCAGGGGCGATGCGGCCAATATGGAGCGTCATGTGGCGCAATTTCCAGAGCGGGCAACCCTTGCCAGCGGCTGGACGGCCTATCGCATAGGCGAAATGATGTTGCAGGCAGGCAAAATGGAACTGGCCTCAGCATATTTTAGTAAAGCTGCAACTGACATGCCTTATCAGCTTGATTTTCAGTTGAAGCTAGCTATCAATGCTGCTCAGCGAAATGCCCTAGCAGATGCTCGCGACCGCCTCGAAAATATACTGCGCGAACAACCGAAATATGTGCCGGCCATGGCCAATCTCGGCTTCATAAGCCTGCAATTGGGCGACGCCAAAGCTGCCGAAAATTGGTACCGGAAGGGCATGGCGCTCGATCCGGATAACCATGCCGCCATGATGAATATGGTAGGTCTCATGCTCTATCGGAACCAGCAAACCGAAGCCCGTGTCATGCTCAACGATATATTGAATCGTTATCCCGGACATCAACAGGCACGTCAACTCCTTCAAAGTTTAAACTAATATGCCGGCTGTACGCAAGCAAAAAAGCACAAAAAAGGCAGCAGGAATGCCTGCATGGAAACGAATACTGTGGTCGGTATTGTTCATAGGGCTGTTCAGCGCACTATTTATGGGCTATCAGCTTTATCAGCGGCTGTACAAGGTTAATGTGAGCGAAACCATGCGTGCCGATGTGTTTTACCTCGAAATCCCAACCGGGAGTAGGTGGCAGGATGTCTTGTTTTTGCTTCAGCAGGCTGGTGTTTTACAAGACATGGCCAGTTTCGAATGGGTAGCGCAAAGGGCTTCCTACCCCGAAAACGTACTCCCTGGCCGATATCGCATTGAGCAACAAATGAACAATGTAGATTTGGTCAAATTGTTGGCCTCAGGCCGTCAAGAGCCGGTAAGGCTAATGATCAATAAATTCAGAAACCGTTTCGACTTATATGGCGCGGTAGGCAGGAAGCTCGAAGCAGATTCACTCCAAATTACCCAATTGTTTACCGACGACAAATACATGCGTAAACATGGCTTTAGAGCTGAAAATGCATTGGCCATGATAATTCCAAATACCTATGAGTTTTGGTGGAATACCAGTGCAGAAGCCTTCGTAGCACGAATGTACGAAGAATACAAGCGCTTCTGGACGGAATCGCGCAGGGAGCAGGCGCGTCGGCTGGGCTTAAGCCCGGTAGAAGTGATGGTGCTCGCCTCCATTGTGGAGGAAGAAACAAATAAAGACGACGAGAAAGGTACCATTGCCCGGGTGTACCTAAACCGGTTGGAAATTGGCATGCGTTTGCAAGCCGATCCTACCGTGAAGTTTGCGGTGGGTGATTTTGCGATTAAGCGGGTTACGGGCAAGCATCTGAATGTAGATTCACCTTTCAACACCTATATGTACGCGGGTTTGCCGCCGGCGCCTATTTGTACCCCTTCCATCCGTACAATTGATGCCGTTTTAAATAGCATTCCGAACGATTATCTTTACTTTTGCGCCAGGGAAGATTTTTCGGGCTATCATAATTTTGCCCGTACCTACAGCAAACATCAGGAAAATGCGCGCAAATATCAACGCGCCCTGAACAAACTTAACATCAGAGGCTAATATGTTTGTACACGAAACCAGCTACCGCGTGCGCTATGCCGATACCGATCAGATGCAATATGTGTATTACGGGAATTACGCACGTTTGTACGAAATCGGACGGGTTGAGGCCATGCGTGCCCTAGGCTATTCGTACCGCAGTTTCGAAGAAAGCGGCATCATGATGCCGGTGCTCGATTTACAAGCCAAATACCTGGCCCCGGCACGATACGATGAATTGCTGTGCATCAGGACTACTGTGCTGGAGATGCCAGGGGTGCGTATCAAGTTTAAATACGAAGTAATCGGAGAAGATGGTACATTGCAGAACGAAGCCTTCACCACCCTGGTGTTTGTAAACAGGCAAACCAATAAACCTTGTAAAGGCCCCGACTACTTTTTAAATGCCTTAGCACCTTATTTTAATGAATAAATACCTGCAAAAAATACTTGACTTACGCCCGGTACGCATTTTTTTATTGATGCTCAAACGCATCAAACTAGGCACCAAATATCAGGTGCCCTTGTACGATGTGCTGGTGTTTTTTTTGCGGGAAATTGGCAAGCCCGACCTGACTATGCGGGCCTCTGCCATAACTTTCAGTTTTTTTCTGGCCCTATTCCCCGGCACGCTCTTTTTGTTTACCCTCATTCCTTACATTCCCATAGCAAACCTGGATGCCATTATCCTGGACTTTTTTAGTGAAGTGATGCCCGACAGTGCTTTCGAAGCGGTTAAAACAACTATTTACGACATCGTGAGCAAGCAACAAAGCGGTTTATTGTCGTTTGGCATTTTAATGGCACTCTATTTTAGCACCAATGGCCTGAATGCCTTGATGGAGTCCTTTAATAAATCTTACGCTATTTTTGAAAATCGGAGCTTTTTAGTACAAAGAGGTCTGGCCTTATTGCTCACACTATTGGAATTTGGCGTATTGGTAGTGGCCGTTGTGCTCATTTTAGGAGGCAGCTTCGCCATCGACCTGCTCGTACTCTATGGTTTGGTAGAAGCTTCCTACATTGCGGTATTGCTTCGTGTTTTCGAATGGATCATTATACTTTCTTTGGTGTACATAGGCATCAGTCTGCTTTATTATTTCGGACCGGCAGTGGCTAAGCGCTGGAAGTTTTTTTCCACTGGCTCGGTGGTAGCCACGCTTTTATTTGTGATTACATCTTCCGCTTTTTCCTACTACATCAACCATTTTGGCACCTACAACAAACTCTACGGCTCTATTGGCACGCTCATCGTAATCATGCTTTGGATGTATCTCAATTCAATTATATTACTTGTTGGTTTTGAGCTGAATGCAGCCATATACATCAACCGTTCGTTGATAATTGAATCAAAAAATCGCGAACGGGCCGAAAGTATGGAGCAAAGCCAGGATTCAGCATCTGGTACTAAGTAAACTCGGCGGCAAGCTAAATTCAAATTTGTTCGGCAGAAACCAAGTGTAAAGCCGTAAGCTTTGGCTCCGCGAGCTCTGGCCAAGTGGCGAAAGCTACGAAGGCCAAAAGGCTCCGTTCACTCGCGGCCAGCCGAAGCTAACAGTAGCACTGAAATAAAAATGGTTCAAAGTGACTTCAGCTAAAGGAATGGCCACATGCTGTTCAAGCTAAAAATCTCCTCTGCGCCTCTTGCGGTAAAAAAAGCCATGTTGATATTGAGCAGCCATGCTGTTAGGCAAATTGAGATAACCTGCCAAAGGTCCTACTGCCCGCCTAAGCGTTGCTTCGCCGCTTCGGAGATGGCAAACCCGCGACTAAGATTTTTGATGTATTGCACCCTGCGAAAACGCAAGGCACTCCAATCTTCATCAATAGCCACCTGACGCACGGGTTCAAAGCCCAGACTACCCAATCTATCCCAACCGGTATCGCGGTTAAACTCGCAACTGTAGTGCTTGCTGCTGCCTTTGGGGTAACAAATCCACAACACCCCATCTGCCTCAATTTTGGATGCCAGCATTTCAGAAGCAGCATCCAGGCTTGTTTGTGTCATCACGAAGGCCATCCCAAAATCGGCTTCTGCAATCTCTTCAGCAGCTGTTGCCACGGCAGTTTGTTGTTTCAAAAAGGCCATAGCCTCGGCAAATGATGCAGGTGCATGCAAAATGATGGCCTGCCGATGTCCTTTAAAGTTGAGCTTTTTAAAGAGCGCTTCCATATCAGGAGGATTTTTCTTCTTTGGTCCACGGCTCAAATGCAGCAATCTCAGCCAGACTTTGTTGCCAGTCGCCACGAAAGCCAATTGCCCTATCGTCAAGGTAAATGTCAGCCATTGGTTTGCCAAAGGTCCAGATTTTATCATAAGGAATCTGGTGCTCGGCAAGCCAGTTTTTCATGGCGGCTTCCTGGTCGGCTTCTTCCTTTTTGCGGAAAATTTTATTGGTACGGGTGCTGAAAATGTAGATTTTCCAGCCATCGGCTTTAAGTTTCTCAAGAGCTTCGCGGGTGCCTGGTACGGGCGGATCGTATATATCGCCTCCATTCCAGCCTTTGCTGTAGCCATGAATTACACCGTCAAAATCAACTGCTATGGTCATTGTTTCGAAATTACAGGTCGGTAAGTCTTAAGGTTTGATCGGCACGAACGCCCTTATCCGTGAGTTTTAAACTGCACAACTCAATTTGGGGATCGTGCTCAAAGTACAACAGCCAGTCGTTTTCGGCCGCTTGCTGCAGAATACGTGTTTTTTCTTCCAGGGTGTCGAGTGGTCGCATATCATAGGCCATAATCCAGGGAAGGGGCAGGTGGGCGATGCTGGGTAGCAAATCGGCACAATACAATAGTTGACGGCCTTTGTAGGGTAAAATTGGCAGCATCATACCCTCGGTATGTCCGTTTACCCGCAAAAAATCGAGCCCGGCAGCTTGTTCACCGTCTTTGATGAGTTTAGCCTGACCGCTGAGCATAATGGGTTCGATATTTTCTCTAAGGAAGGAAGCCTTTTCGCGGGCATTCGGCTGCGGAAAAGCCCAATGGTACTGATCGTGATGCATCCAATAAGTAGCGTTCGGAAACACCAATTCAAAGACGCTGCGGTCGGCTTTCCATTTTACCGAACCGCCACAATGATCGAAGTGCAAGTGGGTAAGTACCACATCGGTAATATCGGCTGCAGTAAAGCCATGAGAAGCCAGGCTTTTGTGAAGCTCACCTTCGCCATGCAAGTAATAAAAGCCAAAGAACTTCTCATCCTGTTTATCGCCCATGCCGTTATCGATCAGGATTAATCGGTCTGCTGTTTCTACCAGCAAGCAGCGCAATGCCCAGGAGCACATATTGTTGCTGTCGGCTGGATTGTATTTTTGCCACAGGCTTTTCGGTACTACGCCAAACATGGCGCCGCCATCGAGTTTAAAATGGCCGGTATCTATGGTATATAGTTTCATCGGAAATATTTGTGCCAAAATACGCAATCGAGCCTTAAAGCCGAAGGATAGCTACGGAAAAGCGGAAGCCCATTATATATTTTCTGATGTTCTGCATTTCGTGGATAAAGTTTCGCATTCCTTTATCAAATTGCAGGCCCTTAATGTTGAAATAAGCATATGAACATCCATCTGATTGCCATAGGCGGCGCCGTAATGCATAACCTGGCGCTTGAATTGCAAGCACAAGGACATCGGGTTAGCGGCTCCGATGATATATTGCAAGAGCCATCGCGCGCGCGGCTCTCAGCTGCCGGACTTTTGCCCGATGCTGCAGGTTGGTTCCCTGAAAAAATCCATAGCGGACTGGATGCTGTGATTTTAGGCATGCACGCCCGTTCCGACAATCCGGAACTGTTGCACGCGCAGCAACTCGGACTAAAAGTTTACTCCTTTCCCGAATTTGTATACCAACATGCCCAGGATAAAAAGCGGCTAGTCGTTGCCGGTAGCCATGGCAAAACCACCATTACCGCCATGGTGATGCACGTTCTCAAGTTCCATAAGCGCGATTTCGACTACCTGGTGGGCAGTCAGCTTGCAGGTTTTGAGCGAATGGTGAGGCTGTCGGATTCGGCACCGGTCATGGTTATTGAAGGCGACGAATACCTAACATCGCCCCTCGATTTGCGCCCGAAATTCCTGCATTACCAACCGCAGGTCGCGTTGATATCGGGAGTGGCCTGGGATCACATCAACGTTTTTCCGACTTACGAGGCTTACTTGAACCAATTCCGACAGCTCTGCGAACAAATGCTTCCAGGAGCCGTGCTCGGCTATTACGAGGGCGATGAGGAGCTCGCAAAGCTGGTACAGCCCTTTGCCGATAAATTGCAGCTTAAAGCCTACCGGGCGGCCGATTATGTGCTCGAAGATGGCTATTTGTTTCTGAAAACATCGCTTGGCAAAATTCCATTGCAGGTTTTCGGTAAACACAATATCGAAAATATAGCCGCAGCACGCTTGTTAACCGCTGAGGCTGGTATTTCGAAGGAAGACTTCTACCAGGCCATTGCTTCATTTCCGGGTACGGCACGCCGGCTAGAACGCATATTCGATAAGGAAGGCTATACCGTTTTCCGCGATTTTGCGCATGCCCCGAGTAAGGTAAAAGCTACGGTGGCTGCAGTGCGCGAGATGTTTCCGGATCGCTCGCTGACCGCAATATTGGAATTACACACTTTTTCGAGCTTAAAACGCGATTTTTTGCCGCAATACCACCACAGTTTAGCAGGCGCCGATCATGCCTTGGTGTACTATGACCCTGAAGTAGTGCACTCAAAAAGACTCGAGGCTTTTGAGCCCGAAGAAGTACTGCGCGCTTTTGCTAAACCAAATTTACAAGTGTTTACCGATAAGCAAGCCTTTCATGCCGCCTTACATCATCTCCCCAAACATGGGGTCCAGCTGTTGATGAGTTCAGGCACTTTTGGAGAACTCCATTTAGATACTTTTTTAAACAGGGAAGCATGAGTACGACTCAAGAAACCGAATTCATGAAGCTGGCCATAGCCGAAGCCCATAAAGGCAGGGCAGAAGGGGGCATACCTATTGGTTCTATCTTGGTAAAAGCAGGAAAAGTTGTGGGGAGTGGGCATAACAAGCGGGTGCAGGAAGACAATCCTATCCTGCATGGCGAAATGGATTGCCTGTTTAATGCAGGCCGGGTGGGTTCCTACCGCGATACGGTAATTTATTCCACCCTGATGCCTTGCTATATGTGTGCGGGAACCATTGTGCAATTCAAAATCCCGAAAGTCATCGTGGGCGAATCACAAACCTTCTCAGGTGCCCGGGAATTTATGGAACAGCACGGCGTAGAAGTAGTTGATCTCGACTTGCCTGAATGCGTTCAAATGATGGAGAGCTTCATTGCCGAAAGGCCAGAATTATGGAATGAAGACATTGGGGAGTTGTAGCAGCTGAAATTCAGACACAAAAAAAGCCGTGAATCAAATCCACGGCTTTTTTTATGAGTGCATTGCGCTTAGCGCTTCTGCTTAATCTTCGCTGCTTTGCCCTTGGCATCGCGGAGGTAGAACAAACGAGCACGACGTACAACACCGCGACTTACCACCGCTACTTTTTCAATAAAAGGTGAGGCAATGGGAAAAATACGCTCAACGCCGATACCATTCGAAATTTTACGAACAGTGAAGGTTTCGGTAGTACCGCTACCACGACGCTGTAAAACAACGCCCTGGAAAACCTGGGTGCGCTCTTTATTACCTTCTTTAATTTTATAGTGCACAGCCACCGTGTCACCCGCCTTAAAAGCAGGCACCTCGGTGCTTACATTGGCTTTTTCCTCTACAAATTTTACCAGGTTCATGATATTATGATTATGCTTTTTTCGAAACGAGTTGCAAATATACGTCAAAATACTTCACTGCAAAATAGTATTGTAGAAAAACTGCAAAGAAATAGGATTTAACCGCTCTAAACGTCATGCCCCTTATTGCGCTACCAATAAGCTCATACATGCCAAGTGGGTAATTTAAGGTTTAATCTTCATCCACTGACTACAAACGATATGCTTTTAACCTGAATCCTTTCCTAAGCAATGGACTTTTAATTTCTATGTTTTGGTGGTATTGATTGAGCAAGCGAGCCAACGAAAGATAAATTTCAGAATGAATTTTAGCGAGTTGTTCAGGCGTTTCGAAAAGCATTCCATGGCGCAGGCCAAAAGCTCCATATCGTTGGTAAAGGCATCTGCACCCTACCAGCTATGGGCTGGAGCTTTACAACGGAATAGACGTGTTCATGGATAGGTACAACAACCGCAGAAATCATCAAGGTATTGATCGCAAAAAACCAAGAGAAATATAACTTGCTCATGCAGCGTAAATCAACTTATTTAGAAGTACTGGTGGTCTAAAGATTGGGGAGTACTAAAATCTGCGTAATATGTGGTAAAAAATTGAGCTTACGATGCTTACAACGTTTAGTGTTTAAATAACGACATTGAATCTTCAAATAAAAAAGCCCCGACTACCGAAGCAGACGGGGCTTTTTTTAAAGCTGTTGGCTTATTTCACCAACTGCAACTTGCGGGTAGCCATGGTGCCACCGCTGATGATTTTAACCATATAATTGCCAGACTGTAAGCCAGCTACAGGCAAATCGAACAGATGACGACCAGCTTCTTGCATGCCTGCATCTTCACGAACTACACGCTTTCCGGTAATGTCGTAAATTTCGAATACGAGCTGCTCTGCTTTTAGCAATTCGATGTTCAAACGTGCTACATCAGCAGCAGGGTTAGGGTAAATCTGGCTAATGCGGGCCGACAAGCCATCGCCTTCTTCAACACTAGTAGTATTTAATGTATACTTGATTTCAAAAGGAGCACCTTGCGGATAATCGAAATCGGTGCCAGAAGTGAATGGCTGATAACCTGCAGAGGTACGCTGCTGTGCATTGCCGGTTACTAACATATTAGGAATGGTAATTGGCGTTTGCCATGGACCAGAAGCTAATTGTCCTGAAAGACTCCATTCAATGAAATAGCGATTGCCGCCTTGTAATACGACAGGTGTAAAGAACTTACCTGTAACCTTCATCAGTGGGCGCGTTTCATCGGTCAAAGCAGAGGCCGATACCCTGTAAGCATTTGAGAAGAATAAATCATCCAAAATATTTTCTATTTGATCACCAAATAACAAGGTTGCACCTTTGTTTGGATCGCCTTCCCAAATAGATACATATACTCCAAGGAATGTTGGCAAAGTTGTAGAACCGGTTTGGTAACCCCAAAAGCCTACTTCATCGATGGTGTAGTTAGAAGTGCCTGGAAGAATAAAGTCTTCAACCATGGCAAAATTGCCGTTGTTCACATTAGAGCCAAATAAGCTGAGTGGAGGACTCAAAACACTCAAATCAGAACTGTTCGAACCAGCTCCCGGATTGGTAACGAAAGGGCCATTGTAGAAAACACCTGAAGTAGCATTGGGGTCTTGAATGATAAAGTCCACTAATAACGTATCATCACCAGAAAAGCCATCATTAGGTGCGCTTACGAAGTAGGTGAGATTTCCCATACTTGGTGAAGTTGGGATAATACTGTCGAAAACGACAACAATATTCGAGTCGCGATCTAAATTGGCGATTTGACGGGTTGAAATGTAACCACCAGGTCCATTTACTGTGGCAGTAATATTTACTGCTTGTTGTAAACCGGTATTAGATACGATTAAGGTGGGGAAAATCTCATCCTCCAAATTACCAAACTGCTGCCCTAAATTTGCTCTGGCGGCCACGTTAATGGGGGATGGGAAATTAAAACGAACAGCAGGCTTTCGCGTATTGCTGTTTACCGTACTGTCGTTGGGAAAAGCAGCTGAGTCTAAAAGAATCGTTTTAGTTGAATTCGGCAAATATTGAGGTACGGCACCATCGCTATTGTAGAACCACCGAATATCACCCAATTGCCCAACCGATTGCGTATATTCTATCAACATTTCTATGTTTGATCCAGCTTGGTAAGTAAATGCAGTATCAAGATCAAACCTTTTAAAACCATTGGTAGAATCCATAAAGGCGGCAGGATTACCATCATAAACCAAATGTGCAGCGTTAGCGCGACTTACCCAGTTTATGCTTCCAGGACCATAGTCATTCATGGTTACATTCCGTAAATAAATCTTCATATTTGGAGTGCCTTGGATAGGTGTAAGTGAACTGGCTACTCCACCTACAGATCCACCTCGACTAAATTCCAAACTGCTGATACTGGCGTTATTGGGTATGCCTAAAAGCAAGCTAGAAGGATAAATAAATGCATATCTGGCTGCAGATGGGCCATTTCCACGAGTTCTTACAGGGCCAAAATCATTTTGAGAGGGCGCTGTAAAATTGCTTGCAAACTGATTGGTGCCAACTTGCACCGATTGACCATTGGCGCTCATGGCTAACATGAGACTGCTGACAATGGCTAAGCTTAATGTGAGTAAATTTCTTTTCATAAAGCAGATTTTAGAGTAGCGAATATAGCAGGTCATTTAGAAATATACACGCGTATGTTAATTTATCATGACCAAATGCATGGTTTTAACAAAATATCAGGGCTTTTAACATGATTGAACCATGGAATCTGTAGTGAAATCTATATCAGGATTGTTTAATCTGCTTTTCAATGCTGAACTTTGTAGCCATGAACATTCCTTTGAATCAACTGCCATCGCCTTTGTTTTTGATGGACGAAGCCAAGCTCATACGCAATCTCCAACTGCTCAAACGGGTACAAGAGGAAGCCGGCATTAAAATCATCCTGGCATTAAAAGGCTTTTCGATGTACGCCTGCTTTCCACTGATCCGTGAATATTTGCCGGGGAGCACCAGCAGTTCCTTACATGAAGCCCGGCTGGGTTACGAAGAATTTGGGGGAGAAACCCATGTTTACAGTCCCGCTTATCGCGATGACGAGTTCGACGAAATGATGCAGTATGCTGGCCATTTTTCCTTCAACAGCATTGCCCAATACCAAAAATTTAAAGACCGATTGTTTGCAACACGCCCCAATGCCAAAGCCGGGCTGCGCATAAATCCTGAATATTCCACCGTTACCGTCGATTTGTATAACCCCTGCATTCCCGGATCGCGTTTGGGGATAAGGGTAGAGGATATGCCCGAGCAACTACCCAAAGGCATCAGCTTTTTGCATAGCCACAATTTGTGTGAAAGCGATTCGTACGCACTCGAACAAACTTTGCTGAATATCGAAAGGCTCTACGGCAAACAATTGCAGCAAATTGAATTGCTGAATTTGGGCGGTGGCCACCTCATGACCCGCGAAGACTATGATATTGAGCACCTCATAGGCTTATTGAAAGGCTTTAAAGCAAGGCATCCGCATCTGGAAATCATCCTGGAACCAGGCTCTGCCGTTGCCTGGCAAACCGGCTATTTGATCAGCACTGTGCTCGATATCGTAAACTCAAAGGGCATACAAGTGGCCATACTCGATTGCAGCATATCGGCCCATATGCCCGATGTCATTGAAATGCCGTATAAACCCAAAATACTTGGAGCAACAGAGCCTGTGGCCAATAAGCCGACTTATCGGTTTGGAGGACAAACCTGTTTGGCCGGAGATTTTGTAGGTGATTATTCTTTTGACAAGCCATTACAAGCCAACGATAAGGTGGTATTCGACGATATGATGCACTATACCATGGTTAAAACAACCACTTTTAACGGCATCAATTTGCCACATATGGGCATTTGGAAAAAGGAAGGCCATTACGAGCACCTCAAGTCGTTTGGATACGACGACTTTAAGTCGCGCTTGTAGCGGGCAGATAGCTGTCGCTTAACGTGCGTCGTAATCGATAAAGAGGTTCTGGCTGAGGGGTTTGCCTACGCAAGTGAGGCAAGCACCTTCTTCAATTTCCGATTCAGAAATGGCTTCCTGCTCTTCAATGAGCATTTCGCCTTCCACCTTCACGGCACGGCACATGCCACAAACACCCATGGTACAAGCGTAGGGGAGGTCGAGTCCTGCTTCGAGGGCGGTTTCCAATATGTATTTACCGGGCTCAACTTCAAGTTCATGCACAGTGCCATCAAGCTTCAATCGCACCTTGTGGCTATGGCTGATTTCTTCGGCAATTTCGGGACTTAGATTTGCATCTGGCTCGGCCTTGTGTGCCAAAAAGAAACTTTCTTTGTGAATACGTTCTTTAGGAATCTGCTGGCTTTCGAGCAAATTCAACACATCGTGCATCATGCCATCTGGTCCGCAAACATAAAAGTTTGCTGTTTCGTCGGCAAATAATCCCTTTTCGTTACATAAGGCCTGCATAATCTTGCCTTCAATCCGGCTTCTGATGCCAGTATATCCTTCACCGGCACGACTTAACAAATGGGTTACCTCCAGATTACCGGCATATTTGGCTTCCAATTTTTGGAGCTGCTCTTTAAAGATAATGCTGTTTTCGTTGCGGTTGCCGTAGAACAAATGCACCTTGGCCGGATTTTGACGATCGAGTGCACTTTTTAAAATCGACATCAGCGGGGTAATGCCACTACCAGCCCCAATCAATACCAGGGTAGGCAATTGTGGCATTTTGTAGTTCATAGTAAAGCTGCCGTAAGGCTCTAATACTTCAAGTACATCACCTTCTTTTAGGTTGTCGAGCAAATGGTTCGACACCAACCCGCCTTCAACCCGCTTTACGCAAATGCCAATCATGGGCAGGGCCGAAGGGGCAGTACAAATCGAATAAGAACGGCGTACCGATTTGCCATCAACCTGAAGAACGAGGGTTAAAAACTGACCAGGCCAAAAGTGGCTAATTTCAGTTTTATCGTCTCTGAAATAAATGGCAATGGCATCGGGCGTCTCTCTGATGATGCTTTGTACGGCTAGCTTAATGGTCTGCATATTTATTTTAAATCTGGCGCAAAGATAACGTTATCGGCCTAAAGAAGTTTGCCAAGCGCTAAACAAGCCTGAAAAACAAAAGCCCCGCTGTGGAGCGAGGCCTTTGAATTCGACAAATAAAAAGGTTCTAGCCTACTGGGTAACGCTGTCCTACCCATACAAAGCGACGATTCACATAATTTGGATCGGTAAAGCTGGCATTACCGGCGGCATTACCCCCTGTTACGTGGAAATCGGAAAAGGCGGCATGCTGATTCAGGTAAATCGGCCCGGTGAGATTAAACGAAACCGGCACAAAAACTTCGGCAAAGCTGTCAGCAATGGCTTCGCAAGAGGCAGCATCCGTGCAATATACCCCACATGAAATGGCGCCATGAGCAGCAGTAAGCTCTATCGCCAATTTGAGCGATTCTTCGGTATTAGCAGTTTTAATGATCATAACAATAGGGCCAAACAACTCCTTTTCGTAGGTGGCTTTATCTTTCGCTTCTACTTCGAGCAAAAGGGGAGAGGCGGTGCGTGCTTCGTTAAACTCCTCGTTCTGCACAGCATGGGAGTCAACCAAGACCTTGCAACCACTACGGGCTATACTCTTTACACGATCGGCTGTGGCATCGTTTTGCAGGGCAGCCAATACACCAGGCCCCATTTTTGGGTGCTCAGCAATGCCTTTAATGGCTGTAACTAAAGCTTCAACTACTTCTTTATAAGTCTTATGACCTTCAGCGGTTTGAATACCTCCTGCTGGTATGAACAAATTCTGAGGCGCGGTACACATTTGACCCGCGTAAAGGCTCAATGAGAACGCCAGGTTATCGGCCATGGCCTTGAGGTTTTCGGCAGAATCAATAACCACTGGATTTACACCGGCTTTTTCGGTAAAGACTTCTTTACCCAAAATCTGTTGGGCTTCGAGCCAATTGCCAAACACACTGTTGCCTGTATAATCAATAAGCTTGATATCTGGGTGATTTACAAATTCTTTGGCCAGCGGGAATTTGGTGCTATCAACGGCCAATTGGCACACATTAGGATCGACGCCTTGCGCTACCAAAACCTTTTGCAATTCCGCCACCACAATGGCAATTGGCAAAACAGCCTTTGGATGCGGCTTTACAATAACCGGATTGCCGGTGATGAGACTAGCGTACATACCCGGAACAGTATTCCAAGTAGGGAAGGTAGAGCAGCCAATCACCAACGAAATGCCTTTAGGCACGGCCTTCCAGGTTTTACGCAGGGTCACGCTAAATTTGCCCATAGGCTTGTCCCAAATGGCTTCCGACGGAAAACGGGTAAGTTCTTCGTATCCCATGGCAAGGGCCTCGAGGGCACGATCGGCGGCATGCGGTCCGCTTGCCTGAAACGACATCATAAACGATTGTCCGGTGGTATGTTGTGTGGCGTGTGCAATCTCAAAGAAGCGATTTTTCATGCCTTCAAGGCTTTCCATCAAAATGCCTGCACGTGCTTGGATGCTTAATTTGCGCCATTGCGCAAAAGCGGTATTAGCCCGGGCAACCAGCACCTTATCGGCAAAAATAGGATAGCGAATGCCCAGTCCGGTTTGCAGGTAAGGCGATACTTCTTCGCCTTCGAAGCGGATAGGCTGTTGTTGATGCAGTTCCGAAAAGTCGGTATTCATGCTGGTTTGAAAGGCGTGCAGTCCGGCAGCCGGGGCTTCTTCGCCATATGCTTTCGGGTTTTCAGGGTAGTGGGCGTAAAATACACGCTCGCGATTGGCCTGAATGGCCCGTTCAATTGTTGCTCGATGTTTTTCGTAGAGGCTCATGCTGTATATTTTGGAGGTGCTAAAATAGGGAAAATCGGGGCATCGGCTAAATCCTTTTCTGGCATTCGCATCTTTACGCTAAACCGCCGGCTTTTTCGCTTAGCAGCATGCTGTAAAAAAAACACCGCTTCGGTGTTTGAGGCCAAGCGGATAAGCAGTACCCGCTTCAATCAATCCGAATGTATCGGCATTTCAGGCTTTTGCTTTAACTTCGTGGCTCATAAGGAAACTATGGACAACAAACTAACTCAACTTGAAGCCAAAATGGTAGAAGCCCGGCAAGGGGGAGGCCAAAAACGGATTGATTCTCAGCATGCTAAAGGAAAATTAACCGCCCGTGAACGTATTGATCTCTTGCTCGATGCCGGCTCTTTTGAAGAAATAGGAATGTTGGTCACACATCGATCGCACGATTTTGGCCTCGACAAAGAGGTTTACCTGGGCGATGGTGTAGTAACCGGTTATGGCACCATCAATGGCCGTCCGGTTTATGTATTCTCTCAAGATTTTACCGTTTTTGGTGGATCGCTGAGCGAAACCCATGCCGAAAAAATTTGCAAAATCATGGATTTGGCCATGCGTAACGGTGTTCCTGTGGTTGGATTAAACGATTCTGGAGGTGCCCGTATTCAGGAAGGTGTGGTGTCGCTCGCCGGTTATGCCGATATTTTCTATCGTAATGTAACGGCTTCGGGTGTTGTGCCTCAAATCAGCGCCATCATGGGCCCATGTGCTGGTGGTGCTGTTTACAGTCCGGCCATGACCGATTTCATCTGCATGGTCGAAAAAACGAGCTATATGTTCGTAACCGGACCGAATGTGGTTAAAACCGTTACCCACGAAGATGTAACCGCTGAAGAGCTGGGCGGTGCCAATACGCATGCCAGCAAATCGGGCGTTACGCATTTTGCCTTTGCCAATGAAGTAGCCTGCTTAGAAGGCATTAAGCAGTTATTGTCGTACATGCCCCAGAATTGCGAGGAAATAGCCCCTGTATACGCTTACGAAGCTGCAGAAGAGCTGCGTCCAAAGCTGGCGTCGATAGTGCCAGATAATCCGAATCAGCCTTACGATATGCGCGAGGTGATTGAAGAACTCATGGATGCCGGCAGCTTTATGGAAGTTCAGCAGGATTTTGCCGAAAATATTGTGGTGGGTTTTGCCCGCTTAGCAGGGCGGAGTTTGGGCATTGTAGCCAATCAACCCGCATCTCTTGCCGGAGTACTCGACATCAATGCTTCCAAAAAAGCAGCCCGATTTGTGCGCTTCTGCGACTCATTCAACATTCCTTTGCTCGTATTGGAAGATGTTCCAGGCTTTTTGCCAGGTACCGACCAAGAATGGAATGGCATCATTACCAATGGCGCCAAATTGCTGTATGCCTTTAGTGAGGCGACTGTGCCGCGCATCACCGTAATTACCCGAAAAGCCTATGGTGGCGCTTACGATGTAATGAACAGTAAGCATATCGGCGCCGATATGAACTACGCCTGGCCTACGGCCGAAATTGCGGTTATGGGCCCGAAAGGAGCTACAGAAATCATCTTTAAAAACGAGATCGCTAAAGCCGACGATCCTGAAGCCAAATTGCAGCTGAAGGTAGACGAGTACACCGAAATGTTTGCAAACCCATACAAAGCGGCCGCCCGTGGTTTTGTTGATGAAGTAATTCGGCCCGAAGACACCCGGATGAAACTCATCAGGGCTTACCAAATGATCCAAAACAAAGCGGTAACACTGCCGCGAAAAAAACACGGTAATATTCCGCTTTAAGTCATGACAAACAAAACCAACAACTTGGTACTGGCTGTACTCAGCCTGGCCGTAATCGTGCTTTACATCCTACATTTTAGTTCAGGAAAGCCAAGTCAAATCGCTGATAAACAAGCCGATAATCGCGAAATAGCACAGGAAGATTTTGACAGCCCAAGCGAAAGCGCCGAAGGGGAAGAGGAAGAAGGGGAGATCAGCTTTCGACCAGCGGGTGCGCCCTTACGCATCGTATACATCGATGCGGATGTAATCATTAAGAAGTACGATTACTACAAAAAAATCCGCTCCGAAATGGAGGCAAAAGCCATGCGGTCGGAGCAAGAACTTGAGGCCGAAGCCCGTAAACTGGAAAAGGAGTATATGGAAGCCCAGCAAAAGGCACCTTCTATGAGTCAAGAGCAATTGGCAATGACCGAGCAAACCCTCATGAAAAAACAGCAGAACGTGATGATGCTGCGTGAGAATTTGGCACGGGAGTTAGGAGAGGAGGAAGATAAGCTCGATAAATTGCTCCGTAATAAGGTGCAGGACTATTTCAAACGCTTAAGTAAACAAGAGGGCTACGATTATGTGCTCTCGTACCACTATGGCAGCAATGTGGTATATGGCGATAAAATGCACGACATAACCAAACGTGTGATCGACGATTTGAATCGTGAATATGCAGCTGAACAGCAGCAAAAAACAAAAAAATAAGTAAATACGACCGGGACCGGTTAATTAACCGGCAAAGTAGGTTGACTTCGAAATACACTTATTCACTTGTTGTTTCAGAAATGCCTTGGATGGCTCTAAAAGAGGCAAAGACGCATTAAGTCGCATGACTTAATGCGTTTTTTTTCTTTAACCCAGCTGCTTGTAAAACAGCCGCCCCATGCTCAACATCCGGGCAGTACCGAAACCTTATTTAGAAATAAACGCCATTGCCTAGCAGTAACCTAAATAATAAGAAAAGCACAGTTGCAATACCTGCCGATGCATAATTCCGATTAAGGGCATACTGATTACGTACGCTCGCTACGGGTTTTTTATTTAAGAATTTGAGGTAAAAAAACATGGGAAGAATAAGAATTCCCATACTCCACAACAGGCTTATTTCGTGGTACGATTCACGCCAGTCAGGCCATTGCGAGGTGGTAATGATTAAACTGCCGTATATCCAGGGCAAAAGAACAGCCGAGCTGATAAAGCGTTTACGGCGACTGGCTCGTATTAAATTTTTAGAGGCCGAACTTTGCAATGCAAATCGGGTTAGATATCCACTCAAAATAAGCATAATGGTAATGCTCAGTAAGGAAAGCAAAAACAAGGTATATGGACCCCAATACATCCAATCAGCAATGTATTTAAAACCCTCATCGGAAGCTACAGCAGGTATAACGCAGCCGAATGAACGTACAGCGCTGTGCATCAAAAGCCAAAAAATGAGGCTTTTACCAAAACCTATGGCATCCTTTTTTTGACGGTTATATAGGGCCAAATAAATGCCAAACTGCAGAAAATTGGTAAATAATGCACTGGTGTATATTGATACCGCATCAAAACGGTCCCAACCAACCACGTCCATATACAAGAGTTTGTTATGGAAGAGTACAGGGCCTTTGTCAACTACGCTGGCCAAAATCACTGAACTGAGCTGTCCGGGTAAATACACCAGCACATACGCCAGCAAAAACAAAAATAAGCCGTTGAATAAACTCGACTTCAAATAGACTTCTTGTTCGGCTTCAGTTGATGCAAGTGGAGCGTGAATGCCCGGACCCAAGGACGAATTATCGAATGATTGTACTACAGTTGGCATGTCCAGTATAAAAAGCAAAGGTCATTGGCGATGTAAATATCTAACATTTCTTTCAATTGCCAAATTCGGAATCATCTTTTACACTATAATTTATATTATGTATAATAGTATTCGTAAAAAAGCATCCTATATTTGACCATGCTTAGCTATTGGGAAAAAACAATCTGGACAGCTCCTGCTGATGTGGTAATCGTTGGCGCTGGCTTTACCGGCCTATTTACTGCCATCACCCTTTTACGAAATCAGCCAAAACTTAAAGTAAAATTAATAGAACAAGAAAAATTCGGCACACTTGCGAGTTCACGCAACGCCGGTTTCCTTTGCTTCGGAAGTCCTTCTGAATTGGCAGCTGATCTAGGTCACAGCTCACCCGAAACTATCATTTCACTACTTCGCCAAAAACGCCGGGGCATTTCGCTCCTGCTCGCGCAACTACGAAAAAAAGACATGCAATATCAGGCCACACACGGCTATGAATTGTTGCTTAATGATTTTCCGGAATCTAGTCAAGTCGCTATCGACCAGTACCAGAAAATCAACACGCTTTTTCACGAGGCCTTTCAAACAACAGCATACTACCGTTTACTAGCCGAAATGGATTTGGTACACCAAAGTCCAGCCATTCAATTTAAATACGAAGGCCAAATCAACCCTGCAGCCACCGTTTTGGCCTTAAGAACATTAGCTGAAAATCTGGGTGCGCATATTATGTATAATACAAAGGTCTTATCGGTGCTAAAACAAGCCAACCAATGGCATATCAATCTTGGTGATTCAGTATTAAAAGCACACGATTTGGTGCTTGCCAACAATGCTTTTGCGAGTGAATTGGCTTCAGAACATCAGGTTTTGCCTCAAAGGGCGCAAGTATTGGTTACTGAACCCTTGTCCGTGAGTTTACCCTGGAAAGGCAACTTTCATGTCGATTTTGGCTATCTCTATTTTCGAAATATTGGCAACCAGCGCATTTTGCTGGGTGGTGCCCGCAATACGGACTTTGTCGCAGAACAAACTGCCCGGCTTGAACTTAACCCAAACATACAAGAGCACTTAGAAGCTTTTCTGCAAAACCACCTCCTCCCTCCTGGCGCTCCTTATCAAATTGCCGATCGTTGGGTAGGCATTATGGGCTTCCGTGAACCCAAAAAAGTTCCTGGCTTGCATGTAATGCCGGATGGGCTGGTTATAGTAGCCGGAATGAATGGCATGGGGGCTGCGCTTGGGCCGGCTCTGGGCGAAGAAGCCGCTTTGCACCTGCTTAAAGTACGCTACCCTGGTTTCAGACCTCAAAAACGCAATGGCTGGCTCAAAATCTAAACCTAAAAGAGACCTAGTTGTTGTTGTTTTTTGCTGTTTTGTTTCAAATTATCGCGGTCGAGATGCATCTCGCCCCATTTATTAATGGCATCCAGCACAGGAAGCAGACTTTTTCCATAATCCGTTAAACGATACTCTACCCTAGGAGGTATTTCAGGATACGATTTCCGAACTACTATACCATCGCGGATAAATTCCTTGAGCTGCTGCGTAAGCATCTTTTGTGTAATGCCATGAACGTCTTCCTTGATTTCGCTAAATCGTCGTGCACGACTCTTGATGCTCCACAGTATCTGTATTTTCCATTTACCACCAATGATGGTCAAGGTGGTATCTATTCCTGGCATGCTGCTGTGGCCGTTCTCGTGCATTGGCTTGTTAGTTTAGTTATAAGTATCTTGAAGTAAGTTAATATAACTTCTGGATACGAATGTACAAATCCATCCCCAATGCACCAAAAAATGAATCGCAATTGAAATAAAAAAACCGGAAGCTGGAAACACCCCACTTCCGGTACACATTGTTAAGACTAAATACCACTTATAAGCCCATTTCGCCTAACCAGCGTTCAGCATCCAGAGCGGCCATACAACCCGTGCCTGCTGCTGTTACGGCCTGGCGATAAATTTTATCTTGAGCATCGCCCGAAGCAAATACCCCGGCCACATTGGTTTTTGTACTGCCCGGAATAGTTTTGATGTATCCGGTTTCATCCATGTCCAAATAGCCTTTGAATATGTCGGTATTAGGCTGGTGTCCAATGGCTACAAAAAAGCCTTGCACCTCAAGTTCGCGTTTTTCGTTGGTTTTGTTGTTCAACAAGCGTACACCGGTAACGCCGTTTTCACCTAAAATTTCTTCTGTTTCATGATTCCAAAGCATTTCTATGTTTTCTGTTTTAAAAACCCTTTCCTGCATGGCTTTTGAAGCACGGAGTTCATCCCTTCTTACAATCATATATACCTTTTTACAAAGTTTTGCAAGGTAAGTTGCTTCTTCTGCTGCTGTGTCGCCTCCCCCTACAATGGCTACCGTTTGACCACGGAAAAAGAAGCCATCGCATACGGCACAGGCCGAAACACCAAAACCGTTCAGACGTTCTTCAGAAGGCAAGCCAAGCCATTTGGCCGAAGCTCCGGTGGCGATAATAACCGCATCCGCCGTCATTTTTTTCTCTGTATCTATCACCACCTGGTGTGGGTGACCACTAAAATCTACCTCGGTAATCATGCCATAACGACAATCGGCTCCCATACGCACAGCCTGATTCCGGAAATCCTCCATCATGGCCGGCCCCTGCGTTCCTTCAGGATAACCGGGATAATTCTCAACTTCGGTGGTAATGGTAAGCTGACCACCGGGTTGCATTCCTTCATACAAAACCGGATTTAAGCCGGCGCGGGCCGCATAAATGGCTGCAGTGTAACCGGCAGGACCCGACCCAATGATCAGGCATTTTACGTGTTCAATATCTGACATGCTAAAAAAATTTTGACAAAGTTATAAATCCGCATCAAGGTTGCACGATATAAGTGTAAATGAGGCTGCCATACCCCCCCCATATCCCTAATGCTTTGCCCTGGTTGGAACGAATATTCGTAGCTACAATGGTGGGCGTGGCAAAAGGGTTCCCACTTCCCCCTACTGCACTGTTTAAAGTTAACCAAAAGTTGTAATGCACCCGGTCAATTGCACACCATTTTACTTGTATGGTGTCCCCTACTTCAAAAAAACCAAACTCATTAAAACTTGTAGAATCATTGAATAAATAGACTTCTTTACCCCGACGTAAAATAAAATCTACCGTTTGCCCATTTACCAAGTCGTCGCTGTAAATAGAGCTAAAATCACTGCTCCATTGACTTTCACTATTACGTCTGCTAAAGGCCCGAACAAAATTCCCAAATTCTGGCGGATCGTTATACCGAAAATAAAGACTTACCAATTCACTGTCGCGTTTGGTTGGTTGCACATTTCCAGCTTCCAAAATAAAATCTGCACGACTGCGATGCCATAAGCTATCTAAGGCCAGGGCTTGCGGAATACTGGTTACAGCGGTAAGCACTTCATCCTCGTAAATGATTTTTAACGCGTATGACTTCCCAAATTCGCCTTTGATTTTAGTTCCGCGATAATTGAATAAGGTCCAGTGTTGGAAGTTGAAATCAGCTTGCAAGGTATCATCAACCCCATCACTGCTTACAATTACCGTAGCCCCGTTGACCAGCGCACCAAATACAGTTTGCAAATCAATAGGATCAAAATAGGGGCTGTTTCGCGATAAGCTCAAATAGGCAAATGAATCGGGTTCAATATGTCCGTGTACCACCAAATAGGTTCCTGCATCAGGAATTTCAATTTCAATTCTACGTTCACACGAAAGCTGTATCAAACCAAAGCATACAAGGGTTACAAGGAGGTTTCGCATGGCTTAAAACTTAAAATTCCAGGACACAGAGGGCAAAATGGGGAACAAACTAACCTGCCGGGCTTCTACCGTAAGGCTTTGCTGCTCTATGGAGCCTTCATTGCTGAGATAAACAAAATAGGGGTTCAATCGGCTGTAAACGTTATAAATGGCAAACACCCACTCACTTTTCACTTTTTTAGTTTGCTGACTGCGTGGATTGTACACAGCAGCCAAATCAAGTCGATGATAGCTAGCCAAGCGCAGATTATTGCGGTCGCCAATCTGGTTAATGATTCTACCTTCTATAAAGTAGCGCGATTCGGGTATGGTAAAGGCGTTCCCTGTCGCATATACAAATGTGCTTGAAAAGATCCACCGATCATCCACTTTGTACGAACCTACTAAGGAGAGGTCATGTCGTCGGTCAAACTTATAAGGAAATCTGCGACCATCCATTATATCGGGAAACTGACGCCAGGCCCAGGCCAGGGTGTAGCCTATCCATCCCGTAAAGGCTCCTTTACGCTTTTGGATAAAAAACTCACTGCCATAAGCCTCCCCATTCCCAAATACAAAGTCGTTTTCAATGTTTGAATTTAAACCATTCACTGCCCCATCTCTAAAATCAATCTGGTTTTCGAGCTGCTTGTAATATACTTCCACAGATGTCTCATAAGTATTATTCAAAAAGTTCCTGAAGTATCCCAAGGAGTATTGGTATCCAATTTGTGGCTTGACTTTAAGCGTACTGGGCACCCATAAGTCGGTGGGTAATGCATTACCCGAAGAACTGGCCAGGTGGATATACTGCATGTTGCGTGTAGCACCAAACTTGAGCGACGATACCTGGTTAAGGCTATATCGCATCGACAAACGGGGTTCAATCCCATCATAATTCACTACACGATCTCCACGGTTAAAACTGCGTTCTTCTACCTTTTCTAATAAATCTACATCAGCAAAGCGTTCAAAAAGATAGGGCCCCACTTGGGTATAGTTCGAATAGCGCAGTCCAGCGTTGAGCTGAAAACGATCGGTGATGTCCCACTGATCTTGTACATAAAAAGCCAATTCGTGCGCATTCAAATTGGTAGCTCCCGGCAAATTGAACACATTATCACCGCTCCGGGCTTCAACTACCGAAGGCGTAAAGGTGTGATACGTATAGTTCATCCCCCATTTGAGCTGGTGACGTAAAGAAGGGAAATAGTCAAAATCAACCTTCACCGTGGCATTTTTTACTCCTGAGTTTAAGGCAAATCGAAAATCTGATTGCTCAACGGCTGTTCCAAAGTTGAAATCACTGTAAATGGCACTCACATTCATAAACAGCTTATTGCTGAATAAATGATTCCAGCGTAATGTGGTAGTGGCATTTCCCCATGGGATCTCGAACGACAAGCCCGTATCGCGATTGCGAAACAAAAAAACATCGCGACCAAAATAAGCACTTGCATAAATTCGATCTTTGTCGCTAATGCGATAATTGAGCTTCGCATTTAAGTCATAAAAGTAATACCTACTTCCCTTTGCAGGAGCATCAGCCGGCACAAAAGGATCAGCCAGTATGTCGATATAGGTCCTGCGACCCGAAAGAATAAAGGATCCTTTGTCTTTTACCAAAGGTCCTTCTGTAGTAAAACGCGACGCAATCAGGCCTATACCCCCTTCGCTCTTAAAACGTTGGTTATTGCCTTCCCGCATATTGATGTTCAACACCGAACTTACCCTCCCGCCGTATTGGGCCGGCATACCCCCTTTGATAAGCGTGGTATTGTTGATGGCATCGGCATTAAAAACTGAGAAAAAACCAAATAAATGCGCAGCATTATACACTACCGCCTCGTCAAGTAAAATGAGGTTCTGGTCAGGACCACCTCCGCGCACATAAAAGCCGGTGTTTCCTTCCCCTGCAGTTTGCACACCAGGTAAAAGCTGAATGGTTTTTAAAATATCAACTTCGCCCAATAAAGCGGGCAAAGATTTAACTTGCTCAATGTTTAACTCTGCACGCCCCATAATGGCATCCTGCACGTTCTGATCGGCGCGCTCCGCTTCAATGACAACCTCCTGCCTCGTAATGCTTGCCGGCTTTAAGGTAAAATTGTGCTGAACCGACTTGTTGAGTTCAACCCGAATAACCGAAGTTTCGAATCCTAAATACGAAACCGAAATTTCATAAATACCTTTTTCAATGGTAATGGAATAAAAGCCGTATTCATTGGTGATGGCGCCACGCTTGAGCTCTTTCACAAATACATTGGCTGCTATGAGCGACTCCCCCCCTTCTGATCTAACAAATCCACTTATGGTGTAACGCTGGCCAAAAACCTGTGAATAGCTGATGCATTGAAAAAGAAGCAGAGCTGCAAATACAGCCCGCTTCATGGGTTTGGACATAAATCAGTGTTTAATAATGCGGCTTATGAAGCGATTGTAGTCTGAAACTATTTCCAAAACATACATACCCGCAGGAAGGTTTAGCGGTGGCGACAATTTAAATGCGTTAGGACCAGAAATAACCCAGCCAAGCGATTCCTCATATACCACACGTCCCTGAATATCCATCATGCGCAAACTTGCCTGAGCACCAACCTGTGTATTAAAATTTACCGAAAACACATCATTAAATGGATTTGGATACACATCAATAAAGGCCGTTTGTTGCATTTCTTTATTACCGAGCGACATCAAAGCCTGCTGCAAATTGGGCAAGCCATAACCTACCTGGTTGTTTGGACTGGAAGCATTATTTCCACTTTGCTGTAAAGCATTGTAAATGTCCATGTTCGATTTGTTCGGATGAGCCTGCCACAAAATGGCTGCCAATCCGGCCATTATTGGCCCTGAAAAGGAGGTGCCATTGACAAAAGTTACCCCTTGTCCGGATAGCTGGCAGGTTACAGCCCCTGAACCTTGCGCCATTACATTGGGTTTAATCCGCCCGTCGGAAGTAGGTCCAATGCTGCTAAATCCTACCCGGTTACCATCTGCACCTGTGGCGCCAACTGACAGTACAGAATCGCCATCGGCAGGTGCACCTATGTATGTCCAGCCACCATTGCCATAGTTTCCTGCACTCGCCACTACCAAAATGCCTTTTTGTGCTGCATAATCAGAAGCCCTGGTAATTCGCGCGGTATTGCCGTCCATATCGGCATAGGTGTAATTCATGGCCGCATTGTCAAAAGTGGTATAGGACAAGGAGGTATTGAATACATCGGCCCCAATGCTGTCGGCCCGCTCCGCCGCTGCTACCCAATTATCTTCTTCAATCTGGTTTTCAGAACCTCCCACATTGTTCTCAGTGCGGTACAATAAATAGCTTGCTGCAGGGGCAGTTCCAATTAATTCACCAGGGATTACACCTGCCATACAACCCAAAACATAAGTGCCATGACTGTCGAACCCATAAACATTGGTGCTTAAGTCCACATAATCATAGGTATCAATGACCCGATTTCCGAGGTAAAGCGAATCAAAACAAGGCAAAATGTTGGTATTTATAAAACCGGCATCAAACACAGCAATATACATACCCTGGCCCATATACCCCAGGTTGTGTAGCACATCTCCATGATGCAGCCTGATTTGGTTATAGGACACCCCATAAGAAGCGTTGGTGAGTCGTTGAACCCGTAGGGCCTGCCCATCAGCCGGTAGTTGTAATTTGTCTTCAAACAAAGGATCACGGGTATAGCCTACCCGCCCATTGTTTCGTGTCGATTTAACAAAAGGAAGGTTATTTATGGCTTGCAATACCGAGGGGCTAGGAACTTCGATGGTGGCTCCATTTAACCATTTTGAATGGTGCCTAAGGGTAGCCCCTTTAGCTACCAGGCTATCTAGGTACCAGCTATTTACAGGGATGTCTGTACTGTCGACGGCAATGCCTTGTCGCGTTCTGCGGTCTATGGAGCGCTGCGACAAGTAGGCAGCAGGATTCGACAGGCTAAATGGTGTGTTGTTTTTATCGGTGAACTCAATCCAATAGCGGTTGCCGGTTTGCGCGTATGCCGATTGGGTGAGCATGATCAAAGTCAAAAGAATTACCTGTCTCATTGTTCTTTTTTTTAAATTTCAAAGGAAGAAGCTATCCAGCCTCCCCCTACTAAATCATTCCCTTCGTAAAATACGGCACTTTGTCCGGGTGCAATGGCTTTCACCTTTTTATGGAATTCGGCTACAATGCGATCGCCTTCTTGCCGGATAAAAGCCGGACTACCCGGATCCTTATATCGAATCTTGGCAATAACGTCTAAACCGCCTTCTGGTATACGCTCATACTTTTGTAGGTTGATTTTTTCGACCCACATACCGTTCCGGTCGAGATCGTCCAAATCGCCCAACACCACTTGGTTGCTCTCTGGGCGTATTTCAGTAACAAACATGGGCTTCCCCAAGGCAATATCGAGCCCTTTGCGTTGTCCAACCGTATAAAAAGGATAGCCCCGGTGTTGGCCAAGTACTTGCCCATGTCGATCTACAAAATCGCCTCCATCTACCCGCGCTTCCAAGCCGGGCACCCTCCGACGGAGAAAACCACGGTAGTCATTGTCAGGCACAAAGCAAATCTCATAACTTTCGCTTTTTTTTGCGAGGGCTTCATAGCCCATATCAATGGCCATTTGCTTGATATCATCTTTTTTGAACTTCCCCATGGGAAATAAAGTGCGTTTTAAGCTCTCCTGACTTAAGCCCCAAAGCACATAAGATTGATCTTTATTTCCATCTAATCCCGGAGAAATCACAAACCGTCCATGCTCTTCCCTCACCTGCGCATAATGGCCTGTTGCAATAAATGCGCAGTTCAGCATATCGGCACGACGGAGCAGCGCATCCCATTTTATGTGCGTATTGCACAGCACACAGGGATTGGGGGTACGTCCGGCCAGGTATTCACCTACAAAATTATCGATGACATAATCACCGAATTCATTGCGTATATCCAATATCATATGGGCAAAACCGCGGTTCACAGCAATCTCGCGGGCATCGTTGATGGAATCGAGACTACAACAACCGGTTTCTTTTTTGCTCCCGCCTGCACTGGCATAATCCCATGTTTTCATGGTAATACCCACAACCTCATATCCTTCATCGTGCAGCATAATAGCCGCCACCGTACTGTCGATGCCGCCACTCATGGCTACCAAAACTCTTCCTTTTGTACTCATTGTGTTTATGATTTGCAAAAATAGCCAAAAAAGACCGCCCTTGCATTCATGGCTTTTCGGGCTTTTTCAGCATTTTTGTTTCGATTAAAGCATTGTGTTTTGAACAAAAGTTCCCCTGCCTACCTCAAAAAGATTGAACAATTGTATAAAGAGGCTGGTTTTAAGTTGCGCTACGAAAAAGGCAGTTTTAAGGCGGGTGCCTGTTTGCTACGCGAACAACAAGTGGTAGTGATCAACAAATTTTATACGGTGGATGTTAAAATTGCTGCTTTGTGTGATATCGCACGCACTTTGCAATGGGAAGAAGAATTGCTCAGCTCCGAAAGCAGCAAACTGCTTAAAGAGGTGAGTCAAACGGAGTTAAAGCTGTGAAAATAAAGTTTCTGGGCACCGGCACCTCGCAAGGCGTGCCGGTAATTGCCTGTGGATGTGAAGTATGTCAATCGACCGACGAACGTGATGCACGACTGCGTAGTAGCATACTCGTTGAAATCGATAACAAAGTTTTTGTGATTGATACCGGCCCCGATTTCAGGCAGCAAATGCTGCGGGCAAAGGCAGATCGACTAGATGCAGTGATCTACACCCATGCACATAAAGACCATATCGCCGGCATGGACGATGTACGCCCTTTTAATTTCGCCCAAAAACGCGATATGGACGTCTATGCCACCGAAGATGTTCAAACAGCCCTAAAACGTGAGTTCTTTTACGCCTTCGAAGCTGTAAAATATCCGGGGGTGCCTATGATTACCCTGCATACCATTCAAAATAAGAAGTTTGACATTGCAGGCATATCCATTCAACCCATACAGGTTTGGCACCACAAAATGCCGGTGCTGGGATTTCGCTTTGGCGACTTTGCTTATGTAACCGATGCTAATCGGATTTCTGATGAAGAACTACTAAAACTAAAAGGACTTAATGTATTGGTATTGAATGCGCTTAGAAGAGAATCTCACATATCACATTTTAACCTCAACCAGGCCATTGACCTCATTAAGCTATTACAACCCAAAACTGCCTACCTCACCCATATCAGCCACCAACTCGGCAAGCATGTTGATGTAGAAAGTGAATTGCCCACCAACATCCGTCTGGCTTATGATGGATTGGAAATCAGCCTATGATAAACCACTACTTCTTCATCCGGCAACTGGCTTTTCAGCTAAATAACCGGCTGGCTGGTAGCCGACTGCTTCAAGTGATTTCACCTGACCGGCACGAGCTTTTTCTGCTGTTCGAAATGCAGGGCAATCCACAGCAATTGCGTATCAATTTTGAATCGAAATATAGCTTACTTCAGTTTTTACCCAATACCAACCAACTTCCCAAGCGCTACGAAAAACAACTTTTTGATGCTTGGGAGCAGGATGTGATTGGGGTGCAGGCAGTTATTGGCGAAAGACTCATTGTCATACAACTGGAGGGCGGTTTCGACATTTGGCTTAAGTGCTATGGCCATATGGGAAATGCCCTGCTGTTATACCAAAATCAGGTACGTTCAGTATTCAGGAGAAGCCGTCAAAGAGATTTCGAGTTTAATGCCAAGGTTTTTGAGTTCGACAGTCCCCATAATACTTTCAATGAACTTCTCAAGGCTTTACCCCATTTACCAGCCACCAACCGATGGGAAAATCCAACTGCTGATTTTTCGCTGCTTCAGCATCCCGAGTGGTTTGCTAGTCCTTGCTTTGGTGTAAAATCAGATCCGACCCCGGTCTTGCTACCTGAACTTTGTTCCGAATCTGGCAAGGCTCCGGATTACCTTGGACTCAGCGATCAGTTTTTGCGTACATGGCTACCCTATTTTGCCTTTGACAAGCGTAAAAAACAACTATTTCAACAATTTCAATATGATTTAACCAAGGCACAAAAACGTGTGGCCCAACTTGAAGTCAGGATTAATGAATTAAAGTCGAAGCTTGATTATGAACAACAGGCCCATTTACTGCTCGCTTTTGCCCACGAAATCAGCCCGGGTAGTACACAAGTGCTTTTAAGACATTGGGATAATCCGGAGGTGCCAGTGCTTATCAAGTTGAACCCTCGCCTAACTGTGGCTGAAAATGCAAATTTACGCTATCAGAAAGCTAAAAACCAGCATTTAGAGCAAGAGCAGCTCCAAGAAGCCTTGCTAGAGCGTTCGCAAGCCCTGCAAACCGCTCATGCGAATATCGAAGCACTGCAGGCTTGCAAGGATTTCAAGGGGCTTCAAAAGTTTGAAAAGCAGGTTCAAGCCACACAGCACCAAGAGCAGAAGCCGTGGCGCGTTTATCAACTTGGTAAGTTTGAAGTATGGATAGGGAAACATGCTCGTGGCAACGACGAAATCTTGCGACGTGCTCATAAAGACGACCTCTGGATGCATGCACGCCGTTTGGCAGGTTCGCACCTTCTTATTCGTAATGCCGGACGCCAAATTTCAGGGGAACAACTGGAACAGGCAGCCTCCTGGGCAGCTTTTTATTCGAAAGGAAAATCAGAAGCCCTGTGTCCGGTTATTTGTACCCCGCGAAAGTTTGTACGCAAACCAAAATCGGCCCCGCCAGGCGCGGTATTGGTTGAAAAAGAAAAGGTATTGTTGGTGGCGCCTCAGCAACCATAATATTTCCGAATAAGGCTTTTTTTAGTGACCTTAGCAGCCTGAAAATAATCTCATACATTCATGGAATTAGGTGCGAAACTCCCCTATTTTGAACTCAAAGGCTGCGACAATAACATGCATTCGCTTGTAGATGTAGCCGATAAATCTTGTGTATTGGTGGTTTTTATCTGTAACCACTGCCCTTATGTACAAGCCTATCTCGACCGCTTGAATAAATTGGTACACAAATTTTATGAAGATAACCTTGGTGTAATCTTTATTAACCCCAACGATGCCACGCAATATCCAGCCGATTCATTTGAAAACATGCAGCGCTTGGCTAAGAAATACGGATGGGAAGCGATTTATTGGTTCGACGAAAGCCAGGAAGTGGCCCGTATGTTTGACGCCAAGCGTACACCCGAAGCTTATTTATTTAATTCACATCGCGAATTGGTGTATCGCGGTGCCATTGACGACAGCTGGGAAAACCCGCATTTGGTTACCCGTATTTGGCTCGAAGATGCCATCGAGTACACCCTCGATGGTCTTGAAGTGGATTTCCCCGAAGTAGCTGCAGTTGGCTGTTCAGTTAAATGGAAGAAGGCATGAGTCAGCTACAACACCTTCAAAAGACCATAGAAGCAGCATGGGATAATCGCGAGCTGCTGAAAGCTACCGAAACCATCACCGCCATTGAGGCGGTGGTCGAAATGCTCGATAAGGGTCAATTACGCGTAGCTGAACCAACGGCTGCCGGCTGGCAGGTAAATGAATGGGTTAAAAAAGCAGTTATACTATACTTTCCTATTCGTAAAATGGAGACGCTGGAAGCGGGTCCCATGGAGTTTCACGACAAAATGAAACTTAAAACAAATTATGCAGCCCTCGGGGTACGTGTTGTGCCTCATGCCGTTGCACGCTATGGCGCTTATCTTTCCCCGGGAGTAATCATGATGCCAAGCTATGTGAACATTGGGGCTTATGTAGACGAAGGCACTATGGTTGATACCTGGGCAACCGTGGGCTCTTGTGCGCAAATCGGGAAAAATGTCCACCTGAGTGGCGGAGTGGGCATAGGCGGCGTTTTAGAACCCGTTCAAGCAGCACCGGTAATTATTGAAGACAATTGCTTTATCGGATCGCGCTGCATTGTGGTAGAAGGTGCTCATGTTGGTGCTGAAGCCGTTTTAGGTGCCGGGGTTACCATCACCGGCTCTACCAAAATTCTGGATGTTACCCAGTCAGATGTGGTAACCTACCAAGGTTACGTACCTCCACGCGCCGTTGTTATTCCAGGCTCATACACCAAGCGCTTCCCGGCCGGTGAATTCCAAGTGCCCTGCGCCCTCATCATTGGCGAACGAAAGCCCAGTACCGATAAAAAAACCTCCTTGAACGAGGCCCTGCGCGACAACAATGTGGCCGTTTAAGCTCTCCGCATGAAGATCGGTTTCGACGCTAAAAGGGCATTTAATAACCATACCGGACTTGGTAATTACAGCCGCATGCTTATTGAAGCCATGTTTAAGCATCATCCCGAACATCAGTACTCACTATTTACCCCACAGCATAAAGCCGAATTTGCCGATTGGGCCAACCGCTTAGGGGTGCATGCAGAAGTACATACCCCTGCAAAGCGCGCGCATCGCATATTTCACCCTTACTGGCGTTCGTACCGGATGGCCCATCAAATGAGTGTCGAAAAACTCGATTTGTACCACGGCCTAAGCCATGAATTGCCTTTAGGCCTAGCTGGAAAGGATATAGCAGGCATCGTGACTGTTCACGACCTCATTTTTTTGCGCTACCCAAAATTATATCCTCGCCTCGATCGCTATTTTTATAAACGCAAATACGAGCGTTCGTGCCATGATGCCGATCATATCGTGGCCATAAGTCAACAAACAGCCGACGATGTGGTAGATTTTTTCGGCATTCCCGAGGCAAAAATTTCTGTGATCTACCAGGATTGTGCGCCAGTTTTCAAACAAACTGCCTCCATTGAAACGGATGCTGAATTACTAAAAGAATTAGGAATACAATCCGGCTACATCTTTGCAGTCGGCACCATCGAAACACGCAAAAATCAACTCAAACTCCTGGAGGCCTATGCGCAATTGCCCGAAGATCGGCCGCAACTAATTTTGGCCGGACGAAAAACTTCGTATTGGAAACAGCTATTTCAGTTTATACAGAAAAATCAACTCGAAAAAGAAGTGATTGCCCTTGAGCAACTAAGTGCAGTACAACTAGCAGCTTTATATCGAAATGCTGTTTTTACGGCTTATATTTCTGTTTTTGAAGGCTTTGGATTGCCCGTATTAGAGAGTATTGCCTGCGGTAGCCCGGTGCTGGCAGCCAACTCCTCCTGCTTGGAAGAAAGTGGAGGAAATGCTGCTTTGTACGCCAATCCTCTCGATGCGGAAAGCATTGCTATGCAGATGCGTAGGCTCTTGTACGACGAAAGCTGTTATGAGGAGGTTAAAAACGCATGTGCAGAACAGGCTGCTCGCTTTTCGGAGAAAAGCATGGCGAATGAATTGAACGCACTCTACCTGCGTTACAAGGTCTGATTTATTTTAAATATTCCCGAAACACCCGCTCCAGTTTGTCCATTTTGGGTCGAATTACAAATTGACAATAGGGTTGATCGCCATTTGCCCGGTAGTAATTTTGGTGGTATGCTTCTGCTTCATAAAAAGTAGTCGCAGGACTAATCTCTGTAACGATGGGTTTTTCGAATGCTCCCGCATCGTTTAGTTGATCACGCAACTGCTCTGCCAATTTTTTTTGCTCTAGATTGTGGTAAAAAACAGCCGATCGGTATTGGGTGCCTACATCAGCCCCTTGTCGGTTCAAACTTGTCGGATCATGCATTTTCCAGAAAACCTCTAACAGGGCTTCAAACGAAATCTGCTCAGGCCGATAATAAACTTGTACAACCTCGGCATGCCCGGTTCTACCGGAACAAACCTCGCGATAAGTTGGATTTGGGATTTTACCTCCCATATAGCCGCTCAGCACTGTATCTACCCCCCTGATGGCCTGAAACACGGCTTCTACACACCAAAAACAACCCGCACCAAAGGTGGCTACCGACATACCCGACGCTGTTTGCATATTTATAAACTCCTGATTAGCACTTGAAGGCCGTGTACTTGGATCACTTTGGTTCGAAAAACCACAACTTAGAACACCCAGTACGACGCTTAACGACAGCAATATCTTTTGCATGAACTCAAAACAAGTGCCCGGCTGTAAAGTTCAGCTACTCGGTTACTTCTGCAAGATTTTATTTAAATCAGCCGGAGAATAACCCACTGATTTCATGGTTTTATTATCGCCTTCCCTAAAAACCAAAAACAGCCCATCCATCTCACGAATATAACAAGCTTCTCCCTTGGTTTGTGCGTAATGAGCAACCGTTGCCTCGGCCTCTTCCCTACTGCTACAGGCCTTGCTCATATTCGATCGCTGCACTTCATTGAAGAGATCTACGAATTTCCCGGCCAAGCCAAATTCCAAAACAGCCCCCGACAATACATATTGCAAATCGCAGAGCGCATCGGCAATTTCTGTTAAATCGCCATCAACAATGGCCTCTTCCAACTCCTTCAGCTCTTCAGCCAAAAGATTTACCCGTAGTTTGCATCTAGTAGCATCTGGAATTTCGGGCTTCTCCAATACCGGATGCTGAAAGGTGCGATGAAATTCAGCTACCTGATTAAGCGCATCAATTTTTTCGTACATCAAAGCTTTAGCTTGATTGGTTTAATCAATTGTATTTCAGTCGATATCTCCCTGATCTTGACGATCAAATTGCTCAAAATCATAATCCGGCATGAGCTCGTCTTTCACATGATTCACTGCTTCATTAAGCCCGCTTATGAACTTATTAAAATCTTCCTTGTACAGAAAAATTTTGTGCTTCACATACTGACCATCTTCAAAAGCCCGCTTGCTTTCGGTAATGATCAAATAATAATCGTTGCCACGGGTGGCCTTTACATCAAAAAAATAGGTGCGCTTACCGGCTCTGACTTTTTTGGAATAAACCTCGTCGCGTTGACGATCTTGTTTGTTGTCAAACTCCTCCATAATCCTCATTTGCGGTCTAAAAATAGAAGTATCTTTTATAATTCCATATAAATGGGGTAAAAGCAAATCAATCTTTTTATAAACACTTATGCACAATGGCCCAATTACACCCAGATATTCAGCAGCTTGTATTTATTCTTGGAGCTGTTTTTTGTAGATAGAAGCGTAATAACCTCCGTTTTGAATCAGGTGCTCATGTGTGCCAGATTCTACAATGCGACCATGATCCAATACAATGATATGATCGGCCTCCATGACCGACGACACCCGATGACTAATGATGATACTGCTTACGTTAACCGTAAGTGATTTGATGTTACTCAAAATTTCCTTTTCCGTATGGGCATCGAGGGCACTTAAACAATCGTCGATGACATAAAAGGCAGGCTTTTTCACAATGGCGCGCGCAATGCTCAAACGTTGCTTTTGTCCGCCCGAAAGGGTTACCCCCCTTTCGCCCAACAAAGTTTCCAAGCCCATGGGCATAGCTTCTATGGTAGGCCATAAGGCAGCACGTTTGGCAGCAGCTATGATCTGCTCGCGCGTAGCATCAGCCGAGCCAAAGGCGATATTTTGATAGATGGAGTCGCTAAACAAAAACACATCCTGGGGTACATAACCCAGTTGCGAACGGTAATTACCTGCCGAAAGTGTCTGAAGCGGCTTCCCGTCAATCAAGACCTGACCTTCGGTGGGGTCGTACATGCGTGTGATCAAATTGGCTAATGTGGTTTTTCCTGCACCTGTTGCCCCAACAATTCCCAGGGTCTCACCAGGTTTAAGTTCGAAGGATACGGATTCGAGGGCTGCCATGCGGGAATCAGGATAATAAAATGAAACCTGATCAAATACCAAGTGTCCATCCACCAGGTGCGTTTCACCTGCCTCGGCATCAATGTCGACCGGGGCTTGTAACACTTCATTTATGCGCGTCTGAGATGCTGAGGCCTGTTGTACAATAGAGGCTACCCATCCCAAGGAGGTCACCGGCCAGGTAAGCATATTTACATAAATTACAAATTCGGCGATATTGCCCGGACTTATCTTACCGGCTGCAGCCTCTATTCCACCAATATAAATGGTAAGAATGGTACTCAAACCAATAAGCAACAAGGTAATTGGGTAAAAGAGCGCATCTACTTTTACCAAACTCATCGAACGGTTTTTGAATTCAGTAAGCTCTTTACTAAAATCGGCCCGATAAGCCGCTTCTAGGCCATACGACTTGATCACCCTTATCCCCGAAAATGCTTCCTGTGCAAATGTGGTAAGCTTGCCCAACTGTTGCTGTATGGCAGTGCTTCGGGTTAAAATTAAATTGTTCACATAATAAATGCCAACCGACAATACCGGCAATGGCAACAATACATAAAAAGTAAGTCGGGGATTAACCTGAATCATTACGGTTATTACCACTGCAAATAAAACAAGCATATTGATGCCATACATAACCGCAGGCCCAATGTACATACGTACTTTGCCTACATCTTCACTGATGCGCGCCATTAGGTCACCGGTACGATTACGTTTAAAATAACCTAAGGATAGGGCTTGGTACTTATCAAAAAGTTCATTTTTAAGGTCGTATTCAATCCATCGCGACATTACAATGATGGTTTGGCGCATAAAAAACATAAAAACACCCTTGAGCAACGAAAAGCCCAGTACCGAGAGGGCAAACCATAAAAGTTTTTTAGAAAATTCCTGCATCAATAGTTGATAGGCAGATGCATTGGTTTCAGCCTTTAATTCTCGCAGGCTTTCGGCAATCATATCAATCGATTCGCCAATGAGTTTAGGAGGTAAAACCCCAAATACATTGGAGATTACAACAAAAACAATACCCAGCAAAAGCCTAAGCCTGTATTTATAAAAATACCTGTTGAGGTAACTCAGCGACGACATTAGCGCAAAAGTACACTTAATAATTCAGCAAGCATAGGCCATCTTCGCGGCGAAAGTCTCAAAATTTAGGCTACCTTTGCGCTCGTTATTAACGTTCTTAAAAATGAGTGTAATCACCGAGAAAAAAGTCAACGACCTGATCTTTGATAAGATCTCGTCAATGGGACACGAACAGGTAGTTTTTTGTCACGACGAAAAAACCGGCCTTCGTGCCATCATCGCCATTCACAACACAGTACTGGGGCCTGCTCTAGGTGGTACGCGCATGTGGCAGTATGCCAGCGATATCGATGCGATTGTAGATGCGCTTCGTCTGTCAGAGGGCATGACCTACAAGGCTGCCGTTGCCGGTTTAAATCTGGGGGGTGGTAAAGCCGTAATTATCGGCGATTCACGAAAGGACAAATCAGAGGCCTATTTTCGCCGTTATGGCAAGTTTGTTGACAGCCTTGGGGGTAAGTACATTACCGCTGAAGACGTTGGAACAAGCAAGGCCGACATGGAGTATATTGCCATGGAAACCGACCATGTAAGCGGTTTGCCCGAGCACAAAGGAGGTAGCGGAGATCCCTCTCCGGTTACGGCTTATGGCGTGTATATGGGTGTAAAAGCCTCGGCAAAAAAAGTGTACGGTAACGACAGCCTCTCAGGCAAAAAAGTAATGGTTCAAGGTGCAGGCAACGTTGGTCGTTTCCTTATTGACAACTTGATGAACGAAGGGGCCGTAGTGTATGTCACCGACATTTTCGAAGACCAATTGCAGCAAGTAACCACGGTACATCCTAGCGTAAAGGTAATTGCCCCTGAGGAAGTATACGACCTCGACATGGACATCTATGCGCCCTGTGCCTTGGGTGCTACCCTAAACGACGACACCATTCCACGCTTAAAATGTGCCATTGTAGCCGGTGGAGCGAACAATCAGCTCCAGGATACTGAAAAGCATATGAAAATGTTGATGGATCGCGGAATTTTATATGCGCCAGATTTTGTAATCAATGCGGGGGGGCTCATTAACGTGTACTCTGAACTGGAAGGCTACAATCGTCAGAACGCTTTGTCGAAGACCGAATACATCTATAACCAGACTTTGGCCATATTCGAAGCTGCTGGGCAGGAAAACATTTCTACCCTCGAAGCTTCTTTGCGTATTGCTAAGCGTAGAATCGACGCTATTGCCGATATCAAAACCAGAATCTGAAACTGATACATGTTAAATAGAAGACATCTGCGGCTTAAAATACTGCAGTCGCTATACGCCTATTATCAGGCAGAAACACGCGATTTACAGTTAGGCGAAAAGGAATTGCTTCGGAACATCGATAAGATGACCGAAGCTTACATCCTTTCCCTCAAGCTGCTCGACGATCTGATTCACTACACCAATACTTTCGCCGACGAACGCGACGGCAAGATGCTGGCCACCATTAAAGGCGAAAAAGCCAATCGGAAATTCTCTGAAAACGTGTTTGCAGCCTACCTCAATGGCTGCGATGAATATGTGAGCTTCCTGAAAAAGTACAAAATCAAGGGACAAACCCTCGATCCGGAATTTTTACGCAAGATGTTCATGCAGTTTGCCGAACATGAGAAGTATCAGGACTATATCAGCAATCCTGAGCGGTCGGAACGCGAAGATTTGGACATGATGAATGTGCTTTTTAAACAGGTAGTATCAAAAAGTGAAGTGGTAGATGGCTTTTTTGAAGAAAAAAGCATGTACTGGGAGTCGGATAAGTCGCTCGTAGCGGCTTCGGTGGTTAAAACCATCAAAGAAGCTTTTAAAAACAAAGGGGCATTCCGACTCATTGAGCTCACACGCGATTGGGAGGGCGATTGGAAATTTGCACAAGGTATATTCAGGAAAGTAGTGCTGAGCAATGAAAAATTTGATGCCCTTATTCAGGAAAAAACCCGTGGTTGGGACGTCGATCGCATTGCTATGATGGATGTACTAATTCTAAAACTGGCCTTGGCAGAGATGATGGTAGAAACTGCCATTCCCGTGAAGGTAACCATGAACGAATACCTCGAACTGTCGAAAACGTATAGCACCCCAAAAAGCTCTAACTTTATCAACGGGATACTCGATTCGTTAAGTAAAGAATTGGTAGAAAAGGGTGAAATCAAAAAAAGCGGTCGAGGATTGATTGGCTAATGTGTAATTTTAAACTTAAAAGAATGAAAATGCCTAAAATACTGAATTTGAGCCTAGGCTTGATATTAGCCCTGAGCTTGTATGCATGTAACGATAACTCGGATGGATCAGTAACTACCAAAGCCATCGAAAACCCCTTGTCGGCCGATAAAGTAGGCAGTAAAACCAATAAATTACCGGAAATTACCTTTGATAAGGACTTTCATGATTTCGGGCAGATACAAGAGGGCGAAAAAGTAACTTTTTCATTTAGATTTAAAAACACAGGAAAAGGCGACCTTATTATTCAAACGGCCAGTGGTTCATGTGGTTGCACCGTACCAGAATATCCACAGGCCCCTTTGAAACCGGGTGAAACGGGTTTTATCAAAGTACAGTTTAACAGTGAAGGTCGTGCAGGTATTCAGGAAAAACAAGTTACGTTAGTAACCAATGCCATCCCCAATACCACGGTATTGCGCATTAAAGCAGAAGTAAACGAAAGATAATTTATGAAAAGTATGATTTTTTTAATGGGTCCACCTGCTGGAGCTGAAGGCGGCAACCCACTTGTAGGCCTCCTGCCATGGATTTTGATTTTTGGGGTGATTTACTTTTTTATGATTCGACCACAAAACAAGAAGGCCAAAGACCAAAAGGCATTCCGTGAAGCTATTCAAAAGGGCGATCGTATTGTGACCATCGGTGGTGTGCACGGTAAAATTGTAGAAACCCAGGAAACCACCGTGATTATTGAAGTAGAAGGCCAAGTGCGTCTCAAAATTGAACGCTCAGCCATATCTCACGAAAATACAGCTGTGGCTTACCCTAAAGAGAAACAATAAGGCTGCACTTCACAAAAAGCCGACATTCAATCAGGATGTCGGCTTTTTTGTTGCGTTTCCCCCTTACAGTTCGTATCATCGCAGTATGTGGCAAGTAGGCATAACGGGGAATATGGGCAGTGGTAAATCTACCGTCTGTCGCATATTTAACTTTTTGGGTATTCCGGTATATGATGCCGATACCGAAGCCCGTAAGCTAATGTCTTCCGATGATGTATTGATGGTCCAGATTAAAGCATTGCTCGGACCATCAAGCTATCGCAGGGATGGGTCACTGAATACTGAATATCTCGCAGGGCAGGTTTTTCAAGATGCACGGCTGTTAAAAGAGTTGAATGCCCTGGTCCACCCTGCAGTTGCTCGTCATGCCCGAGCTTGGCACCAGGCCCAAACTGCTCCTTACACACTTCGCGAAGCTGCTTTACTCATAGAGTCAGGCAGCCATAAGCAGCTCGACAAACTCATTGTGGTAAGTGCACCAGAGCAGCTTCGAATCGAACGTGTAAAATCGAGAAATGGCTGGTCGGACGATGAAATTCTTGCGCGTATGGCGAAGCAATTCCCCGAAAGCGAAAAATTAAAACTTGCCGATTTCATCATCCTCAACGATGGCTCCTGCTCTTTGATAAAGCAGGTATTAGACATTCACTGGCAGTTGTTTATTGCCGCTTAGGCAAATCCATCCTGATTTTATATTGTGCTGGAAACAGGTTGATGTATTTATTTTGATTAAACATACCCCAGCCTAATACAAATCCTTCGCATCGTACTTTCACCAAACCCTGATGCCGTGCTTTGGGTTGGAAATCTTTACGCGCTAAATACCAAAGCGCCTGGGCTTGCGGCAAATCGAGGTATTCCGTTCCAAATTTCACATCACGACTCAGGGCCAAGGCGTGCGCCGCCCTAAAGTGACCACCTTTTTCTTGACCGACTTCACCTCCTAAACGCAATATTTTTAAATGCTTTACAACATGCATAGCTGTTGCTGCTTGGGATTGTGTAGCTGTAAACAGTTGATTTTTAAACTTGTAACAACCTAGTGGGCTGCTAGTAACCAATCCTTCGAGCTGAATTTCCTCTGGAACTAGGTAAGCTGAGTTTGCTGTTGATGGAATTTGGCCAGGTGTTGACTTTTTTTGAAAGGCGCACACAAAAAAGCCTTCGCCACGGGTGTAGCCCGGAAAGGCATGATATGCAGTTCCTTTGCGGATGTCGGGATACTGCACATGTGCATCAATTAGGCCCCATTCCTCCGGAAAATCGAGTTGTACGGCTTCCAGGCCTTGCTGCACCAAACGGAGGTATATGGCTTCGTTTTCGAGATAACCAAAGGTACAAGTGCTATAAATAAGGTGTCCGCCTGCTTCAAGCATGGGCAAAGCCGCGTTTAAAATATCATCTTGCATATTCCGGCAATGTTGCGGCAGGTCTTCATGCCACAACCTTACCGCTTCACGGTCTTTACGAAACATACCCTCACCGCTACAAGGGGCATCTACAGCAATCAGGTCGAACTGTAAACCAGTGGCCAGTAACTCTGCACTGCTTGCATTGCTCAGCATTATCCGGCTATTTCCCCACTTATTCAGATTTTCGAGCAGTACCTCTGCCCGCTTAGGTATGTATTCATTACTAAGCAAAAAACCATCCGTTCTCAAATGATCGGCCAAAATAAGCGATTTGCCTCCGGGGGCTGCACATAAATCCAAAGCGCATTTTGCGGCGGGTAGTTTTTGCAATACCGCATCGTAAAGCATCGAAGAGGCTTCCTGTACATAATAATTACCTGCATGAAAAGCCGGGTCAAGGGTAAATGAAGGCCTTTCACTGAGGTAGATTGCTCCACGACTCCATTGCACCAAACCTGCTTCTGGCAATAATTTCCGTTCTTCATCAGCGCCATTATAGCGGACACTTGTTGCTGCATCCCCTTCCTCTATCGCCTTTACGATTTGTTCAGCGTATTGAGGCCATTCACGATATAATCGGCTTACAAATGATTCAGGTAATGGCATGAGGGTAAAAAAAAAGCTGCCCGAAATATGGGCAGCTCAAATATCCGAACTTATGCTTACTTCTTCAGCGCTTCACGCTTGTTTTTCATTTCCATCGCCTTGTCGTTCATCTTCAATTGAGCATACAACTGTTGCAACGAAGCCATGGTGTTGGCATCCTCCGGGTCGATTTCGTGCGCCTTCTCCAAGTAAGGTTGTGCCTTTTCAAAAGCCGCCTTTACTTTCTTAATGGCTTCTTCGTACTTCTTTTGCTGGTTGAACGGGATTTTATTGGCTTCATTTACCAATTCCGCAGCATCGTTAAAATACATGGCACCCAAGTTGTAATAAGCATCAAAATAGGTAGGCTTATTTTCGATGGCCTTTTGATAATTAGCCGCTGCTTGTTCTTTATCCTTCATCTGGTCGTACGCCGAACCTAATGCAAAATATAAGGTAGCATTGGTTGGATCGAGCTTAAGCGCCTCATTCAGGTTGGTGATCACTTCTTGCTGACGGTTCTGCAAGAGATAAATATTCAATTCATCAATCACCAAACCTACTTCATTGGGAAACTGCTTACGACCTTCACTTAGATAAACAAGTGCCTTGGCCGTATCCTTTTCAGCCTTAGCCATTTGTGCCAAGGTCTGATAAATGGCAGGCTTTTTATAATCAGCATCTAAAAGGGCATTAAAATATTTAGCCGCTTTTTTGTTGTCTTCGAGTTTTTCGGCGGCTAAAGCAGCATTAAAAAGGATGGAAGTATCTTCGGGCTGAAATACCAACAACATTTCAAAGTCACCCAGCGCCTTGGAAAAATCTTTGGCCATATATCGCTCCACACCCCGATTGTATATGGTGGCTTGGGCCGAAAGCACCTTGCGCTTCGAATCGTCGCTGAAATCGTTTTTAGTATCCAACTCTATGCTGCGCACATAACTCTCCAAGGCTACAGCAAGCGGGTCGTCGGCAAGAGAGGCATACTCTTCGCTACCAAAGATGGCCAGATACACCTCACCCCGGTGGTACCAGGCTTTTGGCGATTCAATGGTTTTAGGGTGTTTTACCGCATCGTCGATGGCCAGCCTGGCCTTGTCGAGCTCTCCATGACGGTTGTACAGAATAGCGCTTTGTACTTTTTGATTTTGCGCAAAAAGACTAAGCGTACTTGCGATAAGGACAAGGCTTAACAGAATCTTTTTCATGACTTATTTATTGATTGTTTTCATTTTATTCTTCCGTGATACCATCAGCACCTGCTTCTGGATTTTCATTTTCTATTTCATCTACACGTTTAACCCGGGTAATGGAGGCAATCGACTCCCCTTCTTTGAGTTTAATCAACCGAACTCCTTGTGTGGCACGTCCCATCACGCGTAAATCTGAAATACCCATCCGTATGGTTACCCCACGCTGGTTGATAATCATCAAATCGTCTTCGTCGGTTACATCCAGTATGCCTACCAGCTTTCCGGTTTTTTCGGTAACGTTCAGTGTTCTTACGCCCTTTCCTCCCCGGTTGGTAATTCGGTATTCATCTAATTCCGATCGCTTGCCATATCCGGTTTCCGAAACAACCAGTATGGTCGTCTCTCGGTTATCAACACATACCATGCCAACTACCTCGTCGGTTTCGTTATCAAGGGTGATACCGCGTACCCCCGTAGAATTTCGCCCCATTCCCCTAACTTTGGCCTCAGGGAAACGAATGGCCCGACCCGATTTCACAGCAAGCAGCACTTCTGAATTGCCGGTGGTGAGCCTGGCTTCGAGCAGCTGGTCCCCTTCATTGATGTTGATGGCATTAATACCATTGACACGTGGCCGGCTGTAAGCTTCCAGACTTGTCTTCTTGATTACCCCCTGCTTAGTACAGAACATAATAAAAGTATTATTGATGTAGGCTTCGTCAGTAAGATTTTTTACTGCTATATAAGCGCGAATCTTATCGTCGGGAGGAATGGCAATGAGGTTTTGAACCGCCCTTCCTTTAGTGTTTTTCCCGCCTTCTGGAATTTCATATACTTTCAGCCAGAAACAACGTCCTTGCTCGGTAAAAAAGAGCATATAGTTATGTGTGCTGGCAACAAAAATATGCTCAATGAAATCTTCGTCGCGTGTGGCTCCTCCCTGAACCCCACGGCCCCCACGATTTTGTACTTTATATTCAGAAAGTACCGTACGTTTCATGTAGCCCAAATGAGAAATGGTAATCACCACCTCTTCGTCGGCAATCATGTCTTCCATCCGGAAATCACCTGCTGCATATTCAATGGTCGAACGACGTTCGTCGCCATAACGCTCACGGATTTCGCTCAGCTCATCCTTTATGATTTGCATGCGCAATCCTTCATCGGCCAAAATAGCCTGTAAGCGGCTGATTAACTCCATGATTTCGGCATACTCCTTTTTTATCTTATCGCGTTCCATGCCGGTAAGGCGCTGAAGTCGCAATTCAAGTATCGCCTTGGCCTGAATTTCACTTAAACCAAACTTTTCGATGAGGCCAGCTTTTGCATCGTCCGGATTGGCTGAATTTCGAATCAAATTGATGACTTCATCTAAATGATCGAGTGCAATCAGATAGCCCTCAAGGATGTGTGCTTTTTTCTCGGCCTCACGCAATTCGTATTGGGTACGGCGCACCACCACTTCGTGACGGTGATCTACAAAGTGTACGATGAGGTCTTTAAGGTTAAGCGCAATCGGTCTGCCTTTTACCAGTGCAATGTTGTTCACCGAAAAGGTGCTTTGCAGGCTGGTATATTTATACAAATGATTCAGAACCACGCTGGCCATGGCATCGCGCTTGATTTCGTACACTATCCGCATGCCGTCGCGATCCGATTCATCGCGGATATCGCTAATCCCGTCAATTTTCTTCTCATTTACCAGGTCAGCCGTTTTCTGTAACATATCGGCCTTATTTACCAGGTAAGGAATTTCGTGCACAATGATGCGCTCGCGACCATTATCAAGCACCTCAATATTGGTTTTTGCCCGCAATACAACCCGGCCTCTACCAGTCAATAAGGCTTCACGCACGCCCTCATAACCGTAAATTATACCTCCAGTTGGAAAATCAGGGGCTTTCACAAAATTGATGAGCTCCTCGCAGCTAATGTCGCGGTTATCTATATAAGCTTGTATGCCATCAACTACCTCACGCAGATTGTGGGGCGCCATATTGGTTGCCATACCTACGGCAATACCGGCAGAGCCGTTCATTAGTAAATTCGGGAATTTGCTGGGAAGTACGGTAGGCTCTTCTAGAGAATCGTCGAAGTTCAGCTGAAAATCAACGGTCTCCTTGTCAATATCATTCAGCATTTCCTCAGCAAGTCGGGTCAGACGAGCTTCGGTATAACGCATGGCGGCTGGACTATCACCATCCACCGAACCGAAGTTACCTTGCCCATCTACCAAAGGATAGCGCATACTCCAGTCTTGTGCCATTCGTACCATGGTGTCATACACCGAACTATCACCATGCGGGTGGAACTTACCAAGCACCTCACCCACAATTCTGGCCGATTTTTTATACGGCTTATTGTAATTAACGCCCAATTCGTTCATGCCGTGAAGTACGCGTCGATGTACAGGCTTCAAACCATCGCGTACATCCGGCAGGGCGCGGGAAACGATTACCGACATCGAATAATCGATGTAGGCGGCTTTCATTTCATCTTCAATGTTAATGGGAATAATTTTTTCTCCTTCAGCCATGCTGGAATAAATTTATAGCAATTTTTTTTACCGCCCGAAAATACGCAAAAGGGGGCAATTTCTGAGGATAGATCTCAGTAAGAAAGCTGTCATTTTTAAGTTTTTTGCCGCATTTTAACCAAAGCCCTGAATATCAGCAAAATAATGAATTTTAAACTTTCAACATTCTGTAATTAATAATCCACACTTCTTTGCAGTACACCGCACAATTGTAATTTTGCCTTTATTACACGAAGTTTACCTCAATTGCGTTTTAAAGCTAATTCTTATAACAAGCATGTCACTTTTACTTCAGATTACTGAAAACCTCGCTTCAGCAGAACTTGCTGCAATGCCAACCGAAGAACGCCTAAGCATTTTTGATATGGTGCTCAAAGGTGGATTTTTTATGGTGCCCCTCTTCATTTTATCGATTATGGCCGTTTACATCTTCGTTGAACGCTATGGCACCATCCGAAAGGCACGTCGCGAAGACCCGAACTTTATGAATATGGTGAAAGATTTTGTGGCCAGTGGCAATATTCATTCGGCTCAAGATCTTTGTAACAAAACCGATCATCCGCTGGCTCGTATGCTCGCCAAAGGCGTTATGCGTATTGGCCGCCCGCTTAAAGACATTGAAACAGCCGTAGAAAACGTTGGTAAAATCGAAGTTGGTAAGCTGGAAAAAAACATGGGTACCCTGGCTACAATCGCCGGTGCCGCGCCTATGATCGGCTTCTTGGGTACGGTTACCGGCATGATACGGGCCTTCTACAACATGTCGAAAGCCGGCAATAACATCGACCCTGCCTTGCTTTCAGGGGGTATTTATGAGGCCATGTTAACCACGGCTGCGGGCTTGGTTGTGGGTATCATTGCCTATATCGGTTACAACCTGCTGGTGAGCATGATCGATAAGGTGGTGCACTCCCTCGAAGCCCGCTCCGTTGAATTCTTAGACCTCTTACAGGAACCCGCCAAGTAATGAATCTAAAAACCAGAAATACCCGGAAGGTTGAATTCAGCATGTCGTCGATGACCGACATCGTATTCCTATTGCTCATCTTTTTTATGCTCACTTCTACCCTTGTATCGCCTAATGCACTAAAGCTCTTGTTGCCCAAAAGCTCAGGGCGTACACTGGCTACCCAATCGGTATCGGTGAGCATCGACAAAGACCTTAATTTTTACTTTAACAAAGACAAAGTAAGCATCACAGAATTAGAAGGAAGACTTGTAAGTTCAGTGAGTGGAGATGAAGAGGCTACCGTAGTATTAAATGCCGAAAAATCGGTACCCATTGAAGAGGTTGTCAAGGTCATGGGTATGGCCAACAAGCTTAAGATTAAAATGATTCTGGCCACAGATCCTGAATAAGATGGAAAAAGAAAATAAAGACAGGCTCAAAGGTATAGCAGGCACAGTCCTTTTTCACGGACTGATGCTGCTGCTGTTTTTATTTTTTGGGTTTAGAACACCCCTACCGCTACCGGCCGAACAAGGTATCGCCATTAATTTTGGAGATGCACCCGATGGAACAGGCGATGTGCAACCTGAGCAAACCGCCGACAACCAACAAGCCAATGAACCAGCCTCCGCCCCCAGTAGCAGCAGTAGCAGCAGTGCCGAAAGATCGGTGATGACTCAGGAAACTGAAGATGCACCAGTTATCAAGCCGGTAACCAAGCCCACAGAGAGCAAAAAACCTACCGAAGAAACCAAAAAGCCAACCGAAACACCTGTAGAAGACCCAAAACCTAAAGTCGATCCGAGAGCACTTTATCCGGGTAGTGGCAGTGGTTCGGCCGGTGGAAGTCAGGGCCAAACAGGCAAACCCGGAGATCAGGGCAGCCCTGATGGCAGTCGTGATGTAAACCGCCAAGGCGAAGGCGGCAGAGGAGGCAACAACGGTTCCCCAGAATTTAAGCTCGAAGGTCGTCAGATTACGCAGCGCCCCACGCTCACCGACCGTTCGCAGGTTGAAGGCCAGGTGGTAGTTTGGATTTGGGTTGATAAAGCAGGGCGAGTAACCAGAACACAAGCAGGGGCTAACGGCACCACCCTTCAAAATGAGGCAATATGGCGCAAATGCGAAGAAGCTGCCCGCAATGCCCGTTTTAGCGCAAATGAAAATAGCCCTGAGGAACAACGAGGCACGCTTACCTTTATCTTCAAACTGCAATGAGTCATCCTGAGTATCAGGCTACGCTGGACTTTCTGTTCAGCCAATTGCCTATGTATCAGCGCCAGGGCGCCGTCGCTTTCAAAAAAGACCTTTCGAATACTCGGGCGCTCTGCCGCTTTTTGGGAAATCCGGAACGAAAATTCAAAAGCATCCACATTGCGGGCACCAACGGTAAGGGTTCGGTATCACATATGCTGGCTGCAATTTTGCAATCGGCTGGCTACAAAACCGGTCTCTATACTTCACCCCATTTACGTGATTTCCGAGAGCGTATTCGTATTAACGGCCAAATGATTGAAGAAGCGCAGGTAGTTTCTATCACCCAGCGACTCAAAAATACCCTTGTAAGCTTAGAGCCCTCCTTCTTTGAGTTAACCGTGGCCATGGCATTTGAGTATTTTGCAACTGAGCAAGTTGATGTGGCAGTCATTGAAACCGGATTGGGTGGTCGCCTCGACTCTACCAATGTTGTTGTTCCTGAACTTTCGGTTATTACCAATATAGGTTGGGATCATATGGACCTATTGGGCGACACACTTGAAAAAATTGCAGGCGAAAAGGCGGGCATCATCAAAGCAGATGTGCCTGTAATTATTGGCGAATATCAGGAGGAGGTTGCCCATGTATTTGAGCGACAGGCCAATGAAAAGCGTAGTTTGTTACGTTTTGCATCGCGCAGTTTTCAGACTATTCGACTTGGCGAACAAAATGGGCTAATGCAATGCGATATTTTGAAGAATGGCAGGCCATACCTACAAGCCATAGAAACAGATCAGTTGGGGCTTTATCAGCTCAAAAATATCAGCAGCTTGATGGCAGCCATCGATCAGCTTCAGCGCATGGGTTGGCCCATCGACGAAACGCAAATTGCGGCAGGATTAAAAGCCACTACACGGCTTACAGGCTTTAGTGGACGCTGGACAATATTGGGTAATGCCCCTTTAATTGTGGCGGATACGGCACATAATGAGGCGGGTATTGCTTATTTACTAGAACAACTGGCCGAACAGCAATACGAAAACCTGCATTTTGTACTTTCGGTTGTGCGCGATAAAGATTTGAGCAAATTACTTTCCCGTTTGCCTCAATCCGCTACTTATTATTTTTGCAAAGCGTCTATTCCCAGAGGTCTCGATGCACAGCAATTAGCACAAATGGCTGGTCATTACAGCCTAAAGGGAAATATTTATCCTTCGGTGGGCGAGGCTTTTGAAGCTGCAAAAGCTACCGCAAGCATTTACGATATGATTTTGGTAGGAGGAAGTACCTTTACCGTGGCAGAAATTATTTAATGGCACAAATCGATATTTACACAGATGGTGCAGCACGGGGAAATCCGGGACCTGGGGGCTATGGCATCGTGATGCTTTCCGGACAACACCGTAAAGAACTGGCCGCGGGCTACAAACTTACAACCAATAACCGTATGGAGCTTTTGGCGGTAATTGTAGCACTTGAAACCATAAAACCAGCAAAACACGATATTCGGATCTTTTCTGATTCGCGCTACGTAACCGATGCCGTCAATAAAGGGTGGATTTACGGCTGGATTAAAAAAAACTGGCGTGAAGTGAAAAACCCCGACTTATGGCAGCGGCTTCTCCCTTTGCTAAAGGCCTATCAACCCAAATTCATCTGGGTGAAAGGGCACGCCGATAACCCACTCAATAACCGTTGCGACGAATTGGCCACTGCCGCTGCCGATGGTAAATCGTTATTGCGCGATACCGTTTACGAAGCCAGCCGTAGTTGAAGTAGCTTGCCGGACTATTCTCCGACAAGCTTCATTTCGTATCTGTAAAAACGGTAACTCGCAAACACACCCCGGGCTCCAGTCATATTTTCGAACATGATGGTAGGTTCGCGAAATGGATTTGAAGGAGAGTAACCCAATCGGAGGAGATGGTAGCGGTAATAGGCCTCATCTGTGTGTGCAAGGTAAATGTTCAGACTGATAGAATCCGCTTCACCCCCTCCTCCTATTGAGGTGCTGAAAGTATTGGTAATTCGGCCATTCACAGCTTGGTCGGAATTTAAGACTTCATTGTGAATTCCAAAGCTTCCGAATCCAGAAAATAGGCTGTCATCATCCGACAATTTTACACTGGCAAAAAGCTGAAAAAACCGTTTTTCAGCTAGAGTGTGCCGCCAATAGACATTGATTAAATCGAGGGTAAACCCAAATGGCCCCGGCTGCTTAGATATAACCACAGAGTCGATAGGTACTTGCTCAACGGGAATGGTCGTTTGGCCATTGGCTTGCTCTCCTTCCTGTGTACTCACATTCAGGTAGTAGGTGCCTCCAGGAAGCAACGGATACTCCGATGTTCTGATACTGTACCGGCCTCCACCCTGATGCGGTAGTTGAACTTGATTGGTTCCATCTGTGAGAAGCACAGTAGCATTCGCTATGGTGTCATTGCCTAGTTGACCGCCACTCCATATAGGCATCGAACGACGCACTTCAATGACGATATCGGGTTCATCGGGTGAAATAAAGCCATAAATAACCAGCTCAGGATCTACTTGAGGTGGGGTGACATTGGTGACCATAGTATCGCAACCATATACGATCAGCGATATGATGAATAAGGTGATATAAGATAAGGCTTTCATGCAGATTTCGATTAAAACTTAATACTGTAGGATACGGATGGTATAATGGGGAAAAGGGTAACCTGGCGCAATACACGCTTGCTGGTAGGTGGTGCAAAAAAGCCACTTCTACCTTCAGCACCTATAAAATAGAAGTACGGATTGCGACGATTGTAAGCGTTATATACACTGAATTCCAGCGTGCGTACATGGCGTGCCTTTTGCTTTACAAATTGTACCCCAAGATCAAGTCGATGGTAAGGAGCCATTCTAAATTCATTTCTTCCTGTGTATTGATTAACGTAGGTATTAAAGAAAAAATCTTCAGTATTGCTTCGTTGATAGCCTGGCGTATTAATAGGAGCATATTGATCGGCTACGGGTAGCGTAATGGCGTTTCCCGTGCCATATACCCAAGTAGCCGAGAATATCACCCCTTCTTTCTCATCACTCATCTCCCGAAGTTTGTAGGTATTTACAACAGAAATATCGTGCCTGCGATCGTATCGGGCCCAAAAGGGCTTGCCATTGTTAAGTTCATCAAATTGCAACTGGGTCCACGACAAGGTGTATCCAATCCAACCCGTGTACTTACCCGTCTTCTTCTGCAAAAAGACTTCAAATCCGTACGATGTTCCCTGACCGCTGGTAACCGCCTCTTCCCAGCGAAACATATTGCCACTACCCTGCTGCGGACCAGGACCTAAAAAACTCGCCCCCTCTTTATATGCTATAATGTTGTCCATTTGTTTGTAATACGACTCAATGGTGAGTGCCAAACCGGTTTTGGGGATGTCGTAGGCATAGCCAATGGCTATTTGATGCGATCGTTGTGGCTTTAGGTTTTGTGTGGCCGGAACCCAAAGGTCGGTAGGTAATCCTGCTCCAGTATTCGAAAGCAGGTGAATGTATTGGTTCATTACGGCATAACTGGCCTTGAGCGACATATCGGCATTCAAACGATAGTTCATACTAAAACGGGGCTCAAGATTGAAATAATTCCTGCCTCTGGGTGAAAAATGGGTCATACGTAGGCCGGGTTGCAAATTCAAACGGTTCGAAATCCGAATGTCATCTTCCACATACACCCCGCTTTCAAGTGCGGTTGTGATTTCTGCATTGGTTGAATCGGTGCTGGCGAAATCGCTTACAAAAGCAATGGCTGAAGGGGAAAAAGTATGGTGTGTAACCAAGGCACCAAAGCGTATCGTATGCTTGCTGTTCGGTCGGTAATCGATATCGTGCTTCAGACTATAGTCACGGATGCCCGAACTGTATACCAAACTAAATTGCTGATTCTCCACATTAAAAGTCAAATAGTTTTTAAAATTATAGTTGGTATAGATTAGTGATGTATTGGCGAACATCTGATTGTTTATCATGTGATTCCATCGCAAAGTACCAGTAGCATTACCCCAGTCGACACCGGCTGTAAACTGGTCTCCGGTGCTCTTATCTTGAATAAAAAAACGATCCTGACCAAAGTAGCCACTCAGGTAAAGCCTGTTCTTCTTATTAATTTCAACATTGGCCTTGGCATTGAGGTCATAGAAATAATAGCCCCCATCTTGTCCACGGGGTAAAAACGGACGCACGAGTGCATCTGCATAAGTACGCCGTCCAGAAACAATAAAGGATGCCTTGTTCTTTAGTATTGGCCCTTCTATAGTAGCTCGTGACGAAATAAGGCCAATACCTGCCTCTCCGGCAAATTTTTGTTGATTGCCTTCTTTCATGTTCATCTCAATTACCGAGGACAAGCGACCGCCATAACGCGCTGGAAAACCACCTTTGATGATATCAACGCTTTTAAGAGCATCTCCATTAAACAAACTAAAAAAGCCAAATAAGTGAAAGGCATTGTACACAATGGCATCGTCGAGGATAATCAGATTTTGGTCAGGCCCGCCTCCACGAACATACAAACCAGCATTACCTTCACTTCCGCTCTGTACACCGGGCAATAATTGCAACACCTTAAGCACGTCTTTTTCACCCAATAAGGCAGGTATTTCCTTGATTTGTTGAACGGGAACGCTGATAACACTCATTTCTGTATTTTCCGAAACTTTTTGCTCGAGTTTATCGGCCACTACTTGTACTTCTTTGAGTAAGCGGTCTGCAGTGCTTAAATTGATGGGTAATTCCACATCTGTTTTACGTAAATCAACACGAATCATTTGGTTTTCATAGCCTATGTAAGACACAACCAATGTGTAGGTATCTACCGGCAATGTAATCGAATAAAAGCCAAAATTGTTGGTAATGGTACCGGTTTTGAGCTCCGGAATATACAAACTGGCGCCTATAAGGCTTTCCCTTGATGAAGCATCTTTCACAAAGCCACTTAGTGTTCTCTTCTGGGGATTGCTTTTTTGTGCATAAATGGGTTTACAAAAAAGCATCGTTACTATCACTCCCGATAGTACGATAAACTGTTTGACTAAATCTGGTTTCACTTAAATAAGTTGGGTTCGCGACATTCTTCAAAAAACATGCCCAAATATCACAGACTCATATTGGATATAAGCATCTTATTATCTATGTTTGTTGGAACTTTACGAGAACTTTTTTGGGCAATTTAATTGTTTGAACCGCATGCACCACAACAAGTCGCAACCCTTTTGTAGTTTTTATCAAGAATTAACCTCAAGCGACTCATTTAGAAACTTTCTAAAGAGCCAATATGACAATCAAATGACAAATACGGTAGGGCTTGTGCGGAAATTTGCACCATCAAATTTTGAGCGCTTGGATAAGTTGACAGTTCTAGCATTTACGCACAAGCATTTTTACTTGGGCGATTTAGGGAAGCTAGTAGTAGAGAAGGTAGATTTGAAGCAAAGGCTGGAAACGGTTAAAGCAGATGAAGCTTTAGGCATAAGCGAAATATTTTATCTGGCTACTTGTAATCGGGTAGAGTTTGTCATGAATACGCCCGGTGGATTTAGTACAACGCAAGCGCAAGAAATGCTGGAGCGCTTTTACCGGCATTTTTCTCCAACACAAACTTCTAACTTATTACAATTTGCGCGGATTTATCGTGGTCGTGAAGCCGTAAAGCATATTTTTGAAGTGAGTTGCTCTATGGACTCGATGGTAATAGGGGAACGTGAAATATCTCGTCAGTTACGCCAGGCTTATGAAGATAGCCGTGAATTTGGGACTACAGGCGATGCTTTACGCTTGCTCATGAAACAAGCTGTAAAAACTTCGAAGGAGGTATATACAGAAACCCGCATTGCAGCCAAACCTATATCGGTGGCTTCACTTGCTGTTCGCAAGCTGGTTGATTACAATCTGGCTGCCGACGCAGGCATGGTATTGGTAGGTGCCGGAGAAACCAATACCCTGGTGGCCAAATACCTTAAAAAAGCTGGTTATACCAATTTCACCATTTATAATCGCACGCTCGAAAAGGCCCAAAGCTTGGCCAATTATCTCGGAGGTCAAGCCCTGCCCCTTAATGCCCTGTCACAACACGATAGAAAGGTGTCGGTACTCATTAGCTGTACTTCGAGTACCGCTCCTTTGATTACCACTGAAGTCTGGAATAGCCTCAATATTGATCCGCATTTTCCGGCCATTGTAATTGATTTAGCTGTGCCAAATGATGTGCATGAAGATGTACGTAGTTTAGCAGATATAGAATACATTAGCATAGACACCCTCAAGCATGAGGTTGAAAAAAACTTGGCTTTCCGGGAAGCTGAATTGGAAAAAGCGGCTTTATTGATTGAACGTTCAATTGAAGAATTTGCAGAATTGAATCGCATAAGAAGTGTAGAGTTGGCTTTGAGCGATTTTCCCGAGCAAGTCAAAAAAATAAAACAAAAAGCCATTGAGGAAGTATTCGCCAAAGAATTGGCCGTTTTAGATGCTAACTCACGAGAGCTTATCGATAAAATGCTGGGCTATATGGAAAAGAAATGTATTTCGGTACCTATAGTTGTGGCTAAGGAAAAACTTCTTGAAAAACAGCTTAATTCAGATGTGAAGATTGAAAATCCGCTGATTAAGTCTGTTGCCAAAACGGCAGGAAAAGTAGCTTAATGTCAGACATCCGAAAAATTATCATTGGTTCAAGGGGCAGCGATTTGGCTCTTTGGCAGGCTAACTTTGTACAAACAGAGCTTCAAAAATTTGGCTTTCGCAGTCAAATCAAAATTATCGTCACTAAAGGTGATCGCATCCAGCATTTAAGCTTCGACAAAATTGAAGGCAAGGGCTTTTTCACCAAAGAAATAGAAGATGCACTCCTACGAACAGAAATTGATCTGGCAGTGCATTCCTTAAAAGATTTGCCTACCACTCCACCCGATGGACTGGACATTGCAGCGCTCAGCTATCGTGAAGACCCACGTGATCTGCTCATCATTCGTAAAGATGCCTTTGACCCAACTGAACCACTAAAAGTTAGGGCGGGAAAATGCCTGGGTACCTCTTCGGCTCGAAGAAAAGTGCAGGTGAATCAACTTCAGCACAACCTTGCGCTCAAGGATCTCCGAGGAAATGTCCCAACCCGCATTCAAAAATGTCGCGACGGGCAATACGATGCCATTATTCTGGCTGCCGCAGGTGTAAATCGATTGAAGCTTGATTTAAGCGATTTTGAGACTTGGCCTATGCCTGTGGATATGTTCGTCCCTGCTCCGGCACAAGGGGTACTCGGCCTTCAAATCCGAAGAGATGACACATTTATGCGCGAAGCACTCAGGCATTTACACCATGCGGATGTGGCTGAAACCATAGCCGTTGAACGCGAACTTTTAAACATGTTCGAAGGAGGTTGCCATATGCCTGTGGGGGCTTATTGCCATAAATTCAATGGTCAATTCGAACTTTATGCAAGCAAGGCAAAAAGCGACAAGGAATTACCAGTAAAAATACAGCTGCAAAGTAGTACCACGAACGGTTTAGCTGCTCAAGCGCTTGCACTCTGCAATAAAACACGTTCAGGGAGTGTCTTCATCAGTCGAAATGCGGATCAGGCAGCCAGTTTAATCCATCAACTATCTGCGCAGGGGTTCCGTGTAGAAGCACAATCGCTTATTCAAACAGAAATAGTACAGGCTACGGCTTTGCCTGAGTCCGATTGGTTGTTTTTCGTAAGTAGAAATGCAGTAAGGCACTTCTTTTCGCAATTCCGTACTTTCCCTTCAAGGAAAATAGCCGCGGTGGGTGCTGCTACTGCTTCCGAATTGTATGCCTTGGGCCATCAGCCCGATTTTATTGGAGCTTCCGCTGATTTGAAAGAAGTTGCTACTACTTTCAGTAGCCTTTATGGCCGACAATCCGTTTGTTTTCCTATTGGTAACCGTAGCAAAAGAAGCATTCAACAAGGAATAGAAAATGTCTGCCAAGTATTTGAAATTCAGGTGTACGAAACCCTTTACAAAGCAGTGAAGCTAAGTTGTCAGGCCGATATCAACGTATTCACCAGTCCCTCCTGCTTTGAGGCATTTTTGAGGCACAACCAACTATCCGTAAACAGCCTTGTTGTGGCCATGGGCGCAACCACAGCCGAAGCGGTACGAAAACACGGACATACAAATCTTGTTGTACCTTCGGGCTTTCGAGCCGACCAGATTGCAATGGCAATCTTCAGTCATACTTAAATTTGGATGGAAACTACAGAGGCAGCATTCTTGATTCATTCCCTTGGCTTATTGCCACATCCTGAAGGGGGCTATTATAAGGAAGTGTATCGGTCGGCCGAATCAATACAGGCAGATGCCCTACCCCTGCGCTATGGTGGGAGTAGGCATTTTGGTACATCCATTTATTTTATGCTCACCAGTACTGCGCCAAGCCGATTTCATCGGATCAAAAGCGATGAACTTTGGTATTTCCACACCGGAGGCAGCTTGAGCCTGCACATCTTGCATCAGGGCGAATACCGCCAAACCCGGATTGGCAGTGATGTTAGAGCGAAAGAAGTATTTCAGGTGCTGATACCTGCGGGTGCCTGGTTTGCTGCAGAATCTGACCCGGAACCCGGGTTCAGTTTGGTGAGTTGTGCCGTTATGCCTGGATTTGATTTTGCCGATTTTGAACTTGCCGAAACCTCAAAACTCGCCGCTGTTTATCCCGAACATCAAGCCTTGATCAAAAGACTAAGTTAATATGCCCAATACGCAAAAATCGCAAGCCCTTTTCGAAGAAGCTAAAAACTATTTTCCCGGTGGTGTTAATTCGCCGGTAAGAGCATTTCGCTCAGTTGGGGGAACGCCATTATTCATCACCAAGGGCGATGGTGCCTATGTTTGGGATGCTGATGGAAATCGGTACCTCGATTTTTGTGCAAGTTGGGGACCATTAATTTTGGGGCATAATAATCCATATGTGCGTGAATCGGTAATTGAAACCATCCAACACGGCACTTCCTTTGGTGCTCCCACCGTTCAGGAAAATGAGTTGGCCCGTTTGATTATCGAAAACCACCGTTTTATAGAGAAGTTGCGCTTTGTAAGTTCGGGTACCGAAGCGGTCATGAGTGCCATACGACTGGCCCGCGGCTATACCAAACGCGATAAATACATCAAGTTTGAAGGCTGTTATCATGGTCATGCCGATCATTTACTGGTAAAAGCAGGCTCAGGGCTTGTTACCTTTGGCGAGACTTCATCGGCAGGTGTACCCAAGAGTTTTGTGGATGAAACCATCGTGCTGCCGTTATTTAACGAAGCAGCTGTACATGAGGCCTTTTCGCAGTTCGAAGGACAGATTGCTGCCATAATCATTGAGCCGGTTCCAGCCAACAATGGGCTGTTATTACAAACCCGTAAATTCCTGAATTTTTTGCGTGAAAGTTGCGACCAGCATGGTGCTTTATTGATATTCGACGAAGTAATCAGTGGCTTTAGGGTGGGTTTTGAAGGCGCTGCCGGCTTGTATCGGGTGGCCCCAGACATTCTTACTTTCGGTAAAATTATTGGTGGAGGACTACCGGTTGGGGCTTACGGTGCGTCAGCAGCCATTATGTCAACCATTTCGCCCGAAGGTCCGGTTTATCAGGCAGGTACCCTTTCAGGCAATCCTGTGGCTATGTCGGCCGGTAAAGCTCAAATTGAACAGCTGTTGGCAGATAAGTTCTATAGGAAGATGGCAAAAAAAACAGCTGCCTTTGTTCGTGTCATTCGGAAGCATATTCAGGAAAAAGCATACCCCGTGAAGGTTTTTCAGATAGGTTCGGTATTTTGGATTTCGTTTAGTGAACGAAAACATGTGCGTGCAGCTCATGAAATTGACACAAACAGCATGAAACACTTCAAGGAGTTCTACCATTATATGCTCGATAACGGTTTGTATTTAGGGCCATCGGGATATGAAGTTGGTTTTGTAAGCGCTGTACACAGCCCGGAGGAACTTCAGGAAGCCGCTGGAATCATCAATGCCGGTCTTGACCAGATTTTTGGTTGCAGCTAAATCGTGTTGAAACAAAAATCGGTAAATTGCAATCAGGATGCGTTTAAAACCTATAGTCACCTTCTGGTTTGTAATTGCTTATATCCTTGCCGCTTTTGGCTGGTGGACCTATATCCACATAGATGATAACGGAAATATACAAGGTTTAAAAAAAGAACTTTTGCATGTTAAGCGCAATCAGGCGCAAAGAGAGTTGTATGCCAACTTGATTGAACAGAAGTTTAGCAGCAATACCGCCGTTGTGCATACCCTCTACTTCAACGGTAGAATTTTTGGCGCAGATACCAGCATGATCAATGCATTTTTTGCCGCGAATTATCCTGACTTAAAATTATCATTTGAAGAAAGCAACATTAAAGTTGATGTTCATCCTACTTACATTGCTGAGCTCGATAAAAAACAGCAAAGTCGGAACCTGATGTTCATTGGCGAAGGTATTGTGTTTGTAGGACTGCTGTTTTGGGGTTTTACCGTTATTTTCAGAGGATATCGTGAGAAAGATGAGATCAGTCGCATGCAGGCTAATTTTGTAATGTCAGTTACCCATGAGCTTAAAACGCCTTTAGCCAGTACAAAACTGATGCTCCAAACGCTACTCAAGCGAAAGCTTGATGCCCAGCAGACTGAAAAATTGGTAGATAACAGTTTGGATGAAATCAACCGGCTCGACGCGCTGATAGAGAAAATATTATTGGCCTCACGCTTTGAGAATCCACACAAACATGCGCAACGACGGAATATAAACCTATCAGAATTGTGTAAGGATACCGTGGAGCGATTGAGCATGAGTGGCAGGCTTGAGGGGCGGTTAAGGAGCGCCATTGAAGATAATGTAAACATTCAGGGAGATGTGGCTTTGCTTATTTCTGTGCTTACCAACCTCATAGAAAATGCAGGAAAATATGCGCCAGGTGATTCACCAGTAAGGATTGTACTTCGTCAAACCAATTATGATGCTGTTCTTCAGGTGATTGACGAAGGACCTGGCATCTCAGATCTCGATAAAAAACACATTTTCAAAAAATTCTATCGCATAGGAAATGAGGAAACCCGAACAGCTAAGGGAACCGGACTTGGTCTGTTTATTGTCAAAAATATCATTTCTGACATGGGTGGGAGCATACAAGTGAAGGATAACCACCCTAAAGGCGCTATATTTGAAATCACCTTACCAGCCTTAGAATATGAACTACAGGATACTTTTAGTTGAAGACGAAGAACACCTCCGGGACACCATCAAGTTGAATCTGGAGCTTGAAGGTTACAGCATTGTAGCGGTAGCTGATGGGCTTGAAGCCCTCAATACCATTCGGGAATCGCGCTTTAATCTGGTTATTTTAGACATCATGATACCCAGCATCAACGGTTTAGATGTGTGCGAACGCATCCGCATCGAAAACCGGGACACACCCGTACTCATTCTTTCGGCTAAAAACACCAGTGAAGACAGGGTAAAGGGCTTAAAAATCGGGGCCAATGATTACCTCACCAAGCCTTTCAATCTCGAGGAACTCTTGCTACGCGTGAACATCCTGATCAAATCGGGATTAAAAGGAACCGAAAAGGAAAATGAACTCTATAAGTACCGCTTTGGAGACAATGAAATTGATTTCAGCACCTTTACAGTAACCACGGGTAAAGGCAGTTTTCAAATTACCAAGCGCGAAACCATGTTGCTCAAATTACTTGTGGAGAAAAAAAATCAAGTGGTATCACGGGAGCAAATCCTCGAAAAAGTATGGGGATACGATGTTTTCCCTAGCACCCGTACCATTGACAACTTTATTTTGGCCTTCCGGAAATATTTTGAGCAAGATCCTAAAAACCCAATCCACTTCCATTCTGTTAGAGGAGTAGGTTATAAGTTTACTGACTAAAATTGGAAAAGACACAAACCGGTATCTTGCTTGTAAATCTAGGTACCCCCGACTCTCCTGCCACTTCGGATGTGCGCAGCTATTTAAAAGAATTTTTGCTAGACCCAAGGGTAATAGATATTCCAGCGATTCCTAGGAATCTGCTTGTACGCGGCATCATTGCGCCCTTCAGGGCGCCAAAATCTGCAAAGAGCTACAAAGAAATCTGGACAGATGAAGGATCTCCACTCTTGTTTTATTCGCAACGAGCGGCAGACTTGCTTCAGCAAAAATTAGGTGACCAATACGTAGTTCGTTTGGCCATGCGGTATGGAAAGCCTTCCATTCCCTCCATTTTGGCCGAAATGCAACGGATGTCGCTCAAAAAAATAAGGGTAATTCCCCTTTTCCCGCAATACGCATCTGCTACCACAGGGTCCGTTCATCAACGTGTTATGGAAATTGTAAGCGATTGGCAAACCATTCCCGATATCGAGTTTGTGAATTCGTATCCCGACCATCCCGAACTCATTGCAGCCTTTGCTGCCAATGGACGCGCTCTTAATCCAGAACAATACGACCATATCTTGTTTAGCTTTCACGGCCTGCCACAACGCCAGCTTCGCAAGGCTGACATGGGAAATCATTGCTTAAGCTCTACTTCATGCTGTGAGACTTACGGAACTCACAATCAATACTGTTATGGTGCACAATGCCAACTTACTGCTCGTAAAATTGCTGAATCCCTGGGATTAGAAAAGTCAGCATATACCGTCTGTTATCAATCGCGTTTGGGCAAAGATCCATGGATTCAACCCTACACTTCCGTTGTCCTCGAGGAGCTGGCAAAAGCAGGTAAAAGACGAATACTGGTCTTCTCTCCTGCCTTTGTCGCCGATTGTTTAGAAACCATTTTTGAAATTGGAACTGAATATCAGGAGGAATTTGAGGAGATGGGTGGTGAAAAGGTCACCCTTGTGCCAAGCTTGAATGACCAGGAAGCTTGGATTTCAACCTTGAAAGACCTTTCGCTCCGGGCAATGATTTAGTCATTGCAGTTTCAGCCAGCTTAGCATGGCTGAAACTGCCTTAGCACGGTGGCTAATACTGTTTTTAAGCGCAGCGGGCATTTCAGCAAAACTTAGGGTATATCCCTCAGGAATAAATACGGGGTCATAACCAAATCCTGATTCACCGGTAATAGTTGTGCTGATGCTTCCAGCAACCACACCTTCAAAAAAGTATTCTTCTCCCTCTTGAATTAAGCAAATTACGGTTTTGAATTGCGCAGCACGTTTTGAATTCCCCTTTAAGGCGCTAAGTAGTTTTTCAATATTCCGTTCGCTATTGGCAGGCTCACCGGCGTAACGGGCCGAAAATACTCCCGGCGCGCCCCCTAAAGCCTCTACCTCAAGCCCAGTATCGTCGGCAAAGCAGTCAAAGCCTATTTGTTTGTATAAAAAACGAGCCTTAATGGACGCATTTTCTCGTAGGCTTATGCCGTTTTCTGGAATTTCAACATCAAATCCCAAATCTTTAAGCCCCAGAAGCTCAATGCCAAGAGGTGATAATAAGGTGCGCATTTCCGATACCTTATGTGCGTTTGCAGAGGCAAAAAGCATCTTTTTCATCTAAAAAATTGTTGAAGACTCGCCCAAAGCATTTTTTTCTGCTGAATATCTGTCTCCATAGTATTCAAACTTCCGGTGAGTATCACGGTAATTTGTTTACTCCGTAATTTATGATCGGGTACAAAATCCTCTACTGCTGCAAAACTTAATATGATTTTTGCACCGTCGAAAGCAATGAGTTCCTTGGCTTTCCATTGTCCTTCGCGAACCAAAACCTCTTCGTCGCGAAGTTTAACTGCCCCAAGTATTTTGTTAAGGAAGCTTATATCTTTCATGGATGGTTCAGGAGGCAACAGAACCACTACTTTTTGTTTCCATGGTGGTGCCTGCATTTCAACAACAGGTTGCTTTATGCTTTCTGCTAAGGAATATGCTTCATCCTCGAAGTTTTGGGGATGCTTTTCAGATTTACTTATTGTTTGTTCAACTTCGTGGGAAAGCTTTTCAGCCTTTTCAACGCTTGGTGAAGGCAGGTCCTTGGAATTGCCCGTGGTCTGCGGCCTTTCATGGGGCATACGGTACATTTCAACATCCATAAACTCCGTTATAAAAGCCATATTACCCGACAGGGCCTTAATTTCGTTGGTCAGTGATTGAGGATTGCTTTCTGCCATAAGCCAAAAATAACAGCTTAAAACCGTATTTTTGGAGATTAACGAAATTATGAGCATGTTATCGAATATTAAGATTACCCGTACGCAGAAATCGAACTTCGACCAGGTTGACTGGGAAAACATTCCTTTCGGCAAAGTATTTAGCGACCATATGTTTATAGCCGATTACCGCGATGGTAAATGGTGTGATCCACGAATTGTACCCTATGAGCCTATCGCCATGAGTCCGGCTATCTCGGCCTTGCACTACGGCCAATCCATTTTTGAAGGTATGAAAGCCTATCGTGACCCTGAAGGTAAACCTCTTTTGTTCCGTCCAGAAGCCAATCATAAACGCATGAACAAATCGGCCGAGCGTTTGTGCATGCCAGCCATTAGTAAGGAATTTTTTCTTGGGGGATTATTGGCCTTGTTAAAAATTGATGAGGCTTGGATACCCAACAAGGAGGGGTATTCGCTGTACATACGACCGTTTATGTTTGCGATCGATGAATATGTGGGCATACGGCCCTCTGAATCATATCGCTTCATCATTTTTACCTGTCCGGTAGGTGCTTATTACAATGCACCGCTCAATGTAAAAGTGAGCGATAATTATGTGCGTGCATTCCCGAGAGGAACCGGTTACGCCAAAGTAGCAGGTAACTACGCCGCAGGTATGCTGCCGTTAAAATTTGCACGTCAAGAAGGTTTCGACCAATTGGTGTGGCTCGATGGCAAAGAAATGAAGTATGTGGAAGAATCGGGTACTATGAACTTATTTTTCCAGATGGGCGATCATTTGGTAACCCCTATCGCCGAAGGCACCATACTGGAAGGCATCACGCGCGACAGCATCATTAAAATTGCTAAGGATCTTGGAATCAAAGTAGAAGTCAGGAAACTGAGCATTGAAGAAGTGTTTGAAAAATACAATAAGGGGCAACTCAAGGATGCATTTGGTACCGGAACCGCGGCAACCATTGCCCCCATCCAGTCGATCACCTATAAGGGCTTTAAAATGGTATTACCAGAGGTTACCAACCGACCTTTATCTACCCAATTAAGAAAAGCCCTTGATGACATTCGGACCGGCCTGGTAGCCGACACCAATCAGTGGGTAATAAGGCTTTGATGGTTAATAAAGGTTAACAAAACAGCAGGTTTATTGACTAAATGAATAAACATAGCATATTTCGATAAAATCAAATTTTCATTATGAAAACAACCCTTTTAGCGCTTGTACTTATAATATGGAGCAGTATGAGTATTGGCCAAAACAAAATTCAATTCGAAAATTACGAGTTGAAAAATGGCCTACGCGTAATCTTGCATGAAGACAAAAGCACACCTATTGTAGCCGTTACTGTGTCTTACAAAGTCGGCAGTAAAGACGAACACCCTGAACGTACTGGTTTTGCTCATTTTTTTGAACATTTACTCTTTGAAGGGAGTGAAAATATCGGAAGAGGAGAATACATGAAGCTGGTGAAGAACAATGGTGGTGTTTTAAATGCAAACACCAATTACGACCGTACCTTTTATTTTGAAATTCTACCTTCCAACCAATTAGAATTGGGTTTATGGATGGAGAGTGAACGGATGTTGCATGCCAAAATTGAGGACATTGGCATTGAAACCCAACGCGAAGTCGTTAAAGAAGAACGACGTCAGCGCTTTGACAATACGCCCTATGGTAGCTTGTTAGACGAAACCATGAAACGCACTTTTCAGATGCATCCTTACAGCAGAGGTGTAATTGGTTCAATGGATCACTTAAACGCTGCGCAACGCGAGGAATTTATGGAGTTCTACAAAACCTATTATGTTCCTGAAAATGCCATTTTAAGTATTGCTGGCGACATTGATGCTAAACAAACCAAAGCCTGGATCGAAAAATATTTTGGAAGCATTCCACGTGGTGGCCGAACGATTCCCAGAAATACCATCAAAGAACCTGCACAGACGGCTGAGGTACGTGATACAGTATATGACAATATCCAGCTTCCTGCGGTGATTCACAACTTCAAAGTGCCTGCCAGAGGCTCAAACGAATTTTATGCAGTAGATATGCTAGCCAAACTCCTTTCACAAGGGCAAAGTAGTCGTTTTCAAAAGAGCATTGTGAATGAACAGCAAAAGGGTCTATTTGTGGGCGCTTATCCTATTGCTTTAGAAGACCATAGTGTGGCCCTCATGTTTGGCATCGTAAATATGGGTGTTACCCCGCAAGAACTTGAAAATGCCATGATTGCCGAATACGACCGCGTTAAAAATGAATTGATTTCTGAACAGGAATACCAGAAATTACTGAACCAAATTGAAAACAGTTTTGTAAGCTCAAATGCCAGTGTACAAGGCATTGCAGAAAGTTTATCGGACTACTGGATGTGGTATGGTGATCCTAATCTGATCAATACTGAAATTGATAAATACCGCAAGGTTACGCGTGAAGACATTCAAAACGCTGCCAAAAAATACCTGGTCGAATCCAATCGCGTCGTCCTCTATTACCTTCCTAAATCAGCCCAATAATTCTACCATGAAAAGACTTATCATACTTGTATTTATCTGCTTCGGTTTTTTCGAGGCAGAAGCACAGCTCGACCGGAGTAAGCGCCCTGTCGCAGGTCCGGCACCTGAAATAAAATTGAATGACCCGGATCGCTTCACCCTCGACAATGGCCTGAAGGTATTTGTAGTTCAAAACAGCAAGCTACCCCGTCTTACCGTTTCATTGGTACTCGATACTGATCCCGTGATGGAAGGCGAGGCCGTTGGTTATGTAGATATTACCGGAGAACTCATTCGCACAGGTACTAAAAACAAAACAAAGGCTGAAATCGACGCATATATCGATCAAATTGGAGCTAATATTGGCACATCCTCAAACGGGTTACATGCCTCTGCCCTTTCTAAATACAAGAATGAGCTGTTCAGCATTTTGAGCGAACTTATTCTGGAGTCAGAATTTAGGCAGGAAGAGTTAGACTTGATTAAAAAGCAAACCATTTCGGGCTTACAGACCGAAAAGGATGATGCCAACGCCATTGCTGGTAAAATTCGTAATGTAATGGTGTATGGCAAACAACATCCTTACGGACAAATATCAACAGAACAAAGTGTTGAAAAAGTGAACCTCGCGCTTTGTAAGCATCATTTCGATACCTATTTCCGTCCAAATGTGGGCTATCTGGCCTTAGTGGGCGACATTACGCTCGAAGAAGCCAAAAAGCTGGTAACCGACGCCTTTGGCAAATGGGAACAGAAAGAAGTGCCTAAGCATAGCTACATGATGCCCACAGCTCCTGCCCGTACGCGGGTCATTGTGGTCGATCGCCCTGTAGCCGTTCAAACCGTCATCAATATTGCTCACCCGGTAGATTTAAAGCCTGGTGCTGATGATGCCATTGCGGCCAGCGTAATGAACACCATCTTGGGTGGAGGCGATGCTCGTTTATTTAATAATTTGCGCGAAACCTATGGATTTACCTACGGGGCATATTCAAGTTTGAGTAGAAACAAACTGGTTGGCCAGTTTAATGCTTACGCACAAGTACGGAATGCAGTAACCGACAGTTCGGTGATGCAATTTTTGTATGAATTAAATCGAATAAGGGATAGTATTGCTCCCGAAAGTGAAGTGAATGGCATTTTAAGCTATCTGAATGGCACCTTTGCCATTGGTTTGCAAAATCCACAAACCATTGCTAGCTATGCTATTGAAATAGAGCGGCATAATATGCCAAAAGATTATTATCGCAATTACCTTAAAAATCTGGCTGCTCTTACCCCTACTGATGTACAAAGGGTTGCGCAAAAGTATATTTTACCTTCACAGGCTTACATCATTTGTGTTGGCAGTAAAAACGCCATGGCCGAATCTTTGGGTAAATACGCTGCTAGTGGCGAAGTCGAATTCTTTGATATGTACGGTAATCCGGTAAAAGAAGCGAAACCACTTCCTGAAGGGCTTACTGCACAGACAGTAGTCGACCGTTATATCAACGCTATTGGGGGTATCCAAAATTGGAAAAAGATCAAGAATATAGAAGTAGAAATGGGCGCTTCCATGCAAGGTATGAGCATTGCTATGAATGTAAAAAAAATGCGTCCGAATCTTATTGAAACCAAAGTGGTAGTGAACGGCGCGATGGTGATGCAGCAGGTAACCTTCGATGGAACCAAAGCCAAGCAATCGGGCATGCAGGGAGCTAAAGAAATTACCGGAGAGGAGCTTGAAAAAATCAAAAGCAGTGCCAGTATGCTTCCCGAAGCGGATTATTCAGGCAGCGGATATAAACTTAGCTTATTGGGCATTGAATCTATCAATGGAAAAGATGCCTATATCTTGGAAGTTGAAAACCAAAGCGGGAGTAAGCAAACCGAATATTATGATATAGAAAGCGGATTAAAAGTTCGTGAAGTAAGTATTGAAAAAGGCCCCCAGGGTGAAGTGGTACAAACATCCGACTTAAGTGACTATCGTGAAGTTAAAGGAGGCATCAAAGTCCCGCATAAGACTACCATTGATTTGGGCATTCAAATGCTTGAACTTGAACTCAGCAAAGTAAATGTTAATGCCAAAATGAAAGCTGCTGATTTTAAAGTTAATTAATACAGCTTAGCCCATTAGCAAAAAAGCCAGCTCATCGTTTGAGCTGGCTTTTTTTTAGGAGGGCACCGTAAAGAGCATCTTCAACTCCGTGGCCTCATCAGGCTTCATGCGTCCTCCAAGGATTAAACGCAGTTGTCGACGGCGCAATGCTCCTTCAAATAAACGCTGCTCCTCCTCGGTCTCGGGCTTTAGCTCGGGCACCACAATGGTATTCCCTAGCTGATCTACAGCTACAAAGGTAAAGTAAGCCTCATTGCACTTGTATTTATGACCGGCAGGGATGTTTTCGGCCCATACTTCAATATGCACTTCCATCGAAGAATTGAAAGCACGTGTTACTTTGGATGTAAGTGTAACCACATCTCCCAACTTGATACTTTTGCTAAAGCTTACATTATCAACACTGGCAGTCACAACGATGCGGTTGCTGTGCTTTTGCGCGGAAATAGCCGCACAAATATCCATCCAATGAAGCAGTTTTCCTCCCATCAGATTGTGTAAGGTATTGGTGTCGTTGGGCAATACCAACTCATTCATAATGGTGAGCGACTCGGAAGGGGTTTTGAAAGCTTTTTGGCGCATGGGTTCTGAACTTTGCTACAAAGATACGCTTTATTCAAGCGAATAACAGCCTGTAACTAAATTCAACGAATGATAAGCTTTTCGCTAAAAGCCTGTCCTAAGGCATTCTTTAGCGCTATCAGGTACATGCCAGGAGCTAAGCCACCAAGGTCGATTCCTGTATCATCAAAAAACTGTTGTTGCACAATTATTCTTCCTTGCAAGTCACGAATTTGATACTCCCGTATTGGGTATTCATGTCTTATAAACACCCGCTCACGCGCTGGATTCGGATATAAAACCGGTCGCTTTGCAAAGGGTGTAGTAGCCTTTACACTGGCCGGAAAAGGAGGAACGTCACCCATAACCGGCCTAATCATCCAACTTCCGGGAATTTGCGACTGAACCCATTGACCTTGTACATTAAACCACTTTACCCCAGGAATTTGATGATTGCGATCAAGCCCAATGTTAATTAGCCGCGGGCTAAGTTGCTGCCAGCCTACATAAAAAGAATCACGAACGTAAACAGGCGTATCCAAAGCGTAATAAATAAACTCCCCCAAACTATCGCCATAAAGCGGGCGTAGCAAATCCTGTGAGGTCAGTTCCGACTCATTACCCGAAAAACCGCCTTCGCCAATAAATGACCATACTTTAAGGTTGAAGAGCTCCAATGCGGCATTTTCAGCTGCTTGGGTAAAATACATCCACATCCCCCATACGGTATCGGGTCGCGCCAAATAAAATTTATAGGCAACGCTCCCACCGATAATATTGAGTCCGTAACCTGTTTCAGCGGTGCCATCGTCGTAGGCAAAATAATTGGTAAAATGCTGTGTTCTACGCGCTGTATCGTTGGTGGGTAAAAAATCAGGCGTATTGGAAAGTAAAAAAGTGGTTTCAAGCACAAAAGGATCCGGCTGCGTCAGGTTCAACGGAAATGTTGGAAAGCTAAAATTCGCCGTACTGGTCATTGGAAACGAAATGCTTTGGAATCCAATATCCGAAATCACCGCGCCACTTGTTTTGTTTATGGAAGTGTACTTGTACGCAACATTGCGGTTATCGCCCAAATTATGCGCCATACTCCCATGCTCTACCTCCCTAAACCTGACCGGATCTGCAAAATACTGATGAACAGGGATATCCTGATACAAATTTAAAACCGATTTGGGTTTGGTTTGATACGCCACATCGGTGAAGGCAGTATCGTTGATATTCCTATTCCGATTGAGTCGAACATAGTCGAGATGCCAAACATCTACATTGCCAGTCAAACTGCCGGTTGATTTAAACCTAAACCTAAAACCAGGATGAAAATACAAAGAATCTCGCACCGGTATCATGCGCTGTTGAAAGGGGCGGTTCATACTGCCTTTAACTCCCCAAATGTAATTCCAGCTGCTGTCTGAGCCAAAAAATTCAAGGCTGAGCGAATCATTCGATTCTGGTGGATCGCACAATCCTGCAGGTTGAAAAAAGAAGCTTAGGTAAACCGAATCGGCTGGACTGTCGGCACCCAAATTAATGGCCTGAGAACTGAGTTGGTCGGCCAATCCCACAGCGGTTGGCGAACTGATATCGTAAGGCTCACCAAACTCATCAAGGCCATCGAAGGTGGCAACACCAATGGTTGGCGGATTATCCGCCATATCGGTATTTATAAATACATGCCTATCAGTCCACCTTTGATGCGAAGGAAATACCCCACGCGAAGAAAAATCATCTACAAAGGGCAAATTAATGGTATCAAGTTGATTCGATACGCGCATACTAGAAGCGAGCTGACGCAACTGATAATTGACCCCTAATGGGGTTAACACTTCTTGCGCCTTGGCAGCTACCGAAAGCAAAACAAAAGCTATAAAAAGGAAAACTACTCGCAGCATGCTTTACATTTATTCCACCCAAATGTCTACATATGACATGGTGTTGATCAACTCCTCTTCTTCAACTTCAGGGAATTGTCGAACGACTAACGCCTTTGAAGTATCGCTTATTGCAGTTCCATAGGTAATCCTTCCCAAATACAGCGCATTTTCACTCAGGTAAAAGCGTGCCTCTTCGATGTTTAACCCAATTAAATTGGGAATACTCACCAATGAATCAACATTGTATATGCCTACCACCAGGTCTACTGTACTTCCCTTAGGGACTTCTTTCCCAGGGTAAACCTGTTTACCCGACATGCTCATCTCTAAGACTACATTGTTGGCGATATCGGGTCGCATTATGAGCTCACCCACTGTAAGGCCCAAGTTCTTAAGGTCAATAGTCGCTTTGCGTAAGCTCAAATCTACCAGGTCGGGTAACTTTACTTTAGGTGTATTCGAAGATGTAATTGACAAATAAATGGTGCGATTTTCTTTTACCATGCTACCAGCCTTTGGGTCTTGTTCGTACACCAACATCGCCTGTTTCCCCCTTAAGTAGGTTGAATCTACAACTTGAAAGCGCAGCTTATGCTGAGACAGCAGCTGGCCAATCTGATCAATATGCAAATCAGTCAAATCAGGCACTTCAATTTCCTGCCCGTGCTTGGTATATACCTTGAGGTATTGCACCAAACCAATTATCATCCCTACTCCAATGAGCAAGGCCATTCCGAGTTGCACCCAAAAGCTGCTACTGGTAAAAAAACGAATGATGCTCATACTTTTTGAAGGCGTTGGTGGCCAAAGTTAAGAATACGATCGATGAAGTCGTACGGCTTGTAACCATTGATGGCACACTGATGGAAAATGCAGGTAGCCGGGGTCATGCCAGGCAACGAGTTAATTTCTATGATATATACTTCTATGTGCTGAAGGTTATAAATTTTCACAAAGGCGTCAATACGACAATAACCTTCCACGCCCAACACCCTGGCTGCTTTTTCTAGCTCAGCACGTACATAAGCGCTAACAACGGCATTATCCGTTGGGTTATCGGTATACCGGGCCGGGGTTATGTTCAAGCCCTCACCTGCAAGGAACTTTTCCTCCAGTGAAAGCACTTCACCTTCGGCCAAGCTCTCACTTGGCTCAAAAAACTCATACACCAATTCACCTTGGTTGTCATAATGCGACAGCATGCCCCCCGTAACTTCAAGAAAGAAACGGGCATCGCCTTTTTCTATAAACTCTTCTACAAGAAAGACCGACTTCTGTGGAAATTCTTCTTTAAGTCTTAGTTTCAAAACTGCCGCTGCTTGAGGAAGTAATTCTTCCTGCTCACGATATATCAGTTGTGCGTATGCCAGCACCTCATCGCGGTTTTTTAACTTTTTTACTGCCGATGAGCAGCCATCGTCTACAGGTTTAGCAATCACCGGTAACTGGAAATTAGCTAAAATATGATCGGCAAGTGCCTCATGGCTTGCAAATTCACCTTCATGCACCAGCATATGCTTGGCTACCTTTAAGCCAGCATTTGCCAATATTTCGTTGGTTTCAAACTTATTTATGGTAATGGCACTTGCTTCGGGTGATGAGCCATTGTATGGCAAACCCACCTTCTCGAGTTGGCGTTGCAGTTCGCCATCCTCGCCCGGTCGGCCATGAAGGGCAATAAAAACCCCATCAAAACGCTCAGCCAATTGCTCAAAACTTAGCTGCTCGGGTTGCTGAATCAGGCTAAATGCAAACAGTCGGGTAATATCTTTGCACGCCTCTTGAACCTTCAACACTATGGGGTGCAGCTTAAAGTTTTTAATTTTTTCGGCAATGTCATCGGCATTATCTTTCAAATGCAAATTAATGGGTATGGCATGCAGCTGGTAATCTCCAGCCTTACCACTTAAAAAAATACTTCCGGGTTCATAGGCTGCCGAGGAACTCAGCTTTTCATAAATGTTCCTGCCCGATTCTACCGAAATGTGACGTTCACTTGAGTACCCACCCATGATTACAGCTATCCGTTTGCGGGTTTGTACGGCTGCCTGTTCCCTTGCCAGTGCATCATTCATTGCAGAAAGCAACTGCTCCGAAACTATACGGAGAGAAGTAGATTGCTTACGTCTAAGTAAGGAGGTGCGGATGATATAGGTTAAAAATTGACTGGGATTTAGGCCGATTTCAGCTGCCTGATGAAAGAAAAAGGAAGAAGGCATCATGCCCGAAGTGGTATTCGGGTCGTTCAAAAAGATTGTACCATCTTCGGTATAAAACCCATCGATTCGGGCGTAAACGTCAAAGTGGAAGGCCTTGAATAGCGCTTCACACGCTTCTCGAATGGCTTCAATATCAGCATCCGGCAAATCAATGGGGGTTACCTTGCGCGATAATCCAGGCAGGTATTTCGAACGGTAATCAAACAACTCCTTACCCTTAACAATCCCTGTGGGCGGTAAGGCTACTGCTCCGCCATCTTCTTGCTGAATAACAATACAAGAAAATTCTCTGCCGCTGATAAAACTCTCGAACAACACCGTGCTCTCTCCATCAAGTGCTTCCACAACTACATCTAGCGTATTGGCTGCGAAATACTCGTCAAGGTAGGTTAAAAAGTCCTCGGGATGATAAATTAACCGACCATCTGCCGCTTTTACCGGCAGTCCGATGTCGGAACGAATATCTGCAAAAGAGCGTACAAACCGCAACTGAGCATCCCGAGTCATGCCTAACCAACTGCTCCGGCTAATTCGGCTCCGGAAGAATGAACGGTCAACCGCTTGCTCGAAAAGCGAAAAGTCATCCCGGTCTAAAATACTGATCCCAATACTACTTCCCTGATTCGCCGCTTTCACCACCAAAGGAAGTCCCAACTGCTTAAGCAAGGCTTGATGAAAGTGCTGCCTTTCGGCAGAAGAAAGTTGTTGCCAACGGGTATCGTCTATCTGCTGCCAGGCAGGTACTGCAAGGCCCATATCCGCCATCATCTGTTTCTGAATAGCCTTATTCATGCCCAAGGCAGATGCCGCAATTCCTGAACCCGAATAGGGTATATTGTACCACTCCAACATTCCCTGTATGCGCCCATCTTCCCCATTCTTACCGTGCAAGGCTAAAAAAGCAAAGTCAATGTGGTTAGCGAGTTCAGCAAAGCCCAAAGGCTTTCCGAGTTCCCTTAGCATGGCTTCCTGCTGCTCAAAATTTAATGCACCCAAATGCTCGGCATATACCTGAAACAAATGAGGTGAATCTTTTAAAAAATCAACAGGAGGATAAAAGTCTCTAATTGATCCTTTGTATAGAAACTTCCAATCAAGCAAAACTAATCGACCAAAACTATCTACAAAAATGGGTACTGCCTCAAAAAGGGCCTTATTGAGATTGTCGTAAACCGTGCGGCCACCTGCAAAGGAAACCTCGCGCTCTCGCGAATTGCCGCCAAAAAAAATGCCTATACGCATGTTGCAAATATAACTTTTGAAAACTGCCGTTTAGTTCGTGTGAAAAGGCTGTGTAAAAAGAAAGCCACATCTTGTGGCTTTCAAATTAATCGAGGTGTAAGGCAGCTTTGCGCTCGAGCAGCACTGCTTCAGACTCAGGTCGATCAGGATCGGGAACACAACAATCCACCGGACAAACCGCCGCACATTGTGGTTCTTCATGAAAACCAACACATTCGGTACATTTATCGGGTACAATGTAATAAATATCGTCAGAGATGGGTACATGGCGCTCATCAGCATCAACGTCCTGACCTGCACTGGTCTTGAACATGCCTTGTACGCCTGTTCCGTCGGCATACGACCAGTCAACACCACCTTCATAAATGGCGTTATTCGGACATTCAGGCTCACAAGCACCACAATTTATGCACTCATCGGTAATTATAATAGCCATACTTAGATTCTTGAGTAATTTTGCGTGTCAAAAATACAATACAAAGGCGTAAGCCCACAAATAAATTCCATTGAGAACCAACATTCAGGCTTTAGAGCATTTTTCAGCGACATTAAGTTCCGTATTGATGGGTGAAACTTTCCCTGTACTTGCCCAACAAGCTGCCCATCAAAACCCGTGGTTTACTGAAAAAAGTATCCGCATGGCTATGGAAGCCTGGATAACTGCGCTCCAACCCGAGTCTATTACAAAATGGCTGGAACCTTATGTCGCAGCCGAACGGCCTAAAAAAGTAGGCCTCATTTTGGCAGGCAATATTCCATTGGTTGGTCTACACGACATTTTGAGTTGCCTGTGTATGGGGCACTCCATATCAGTCAAATGCTCATCAGACGACCAAGTTCTCAGCAAACGTATGCTTTCGATATTAAGTAAAGTTCATCCGCAATGGGAAAATCGTATCGAAATTACTGAAAGGATGCAAGATGTGGATGCCGTAATTGCCACTGGCAGCAACAACAGCAGCAGGTATTTCGAGTATTATTTCAAAGATATACCACACATCATTCGTAAGAACCGCCATTCAGTAGCTGTGCTCTCGGGACATGAAAGTGAAGAGCAACTTCAATCCTTGGGCATCGACATTTTCAGCTATTTTGGTTTGGGCTGTCGAAATGTCAGCAAATTATACTTGCCTGCCCATTTTGACCTAAGCCGTTTATTTGAGGCTTGGGAAAACTGGCGTACTACCCTCCTTGAGCACAGTCGCTATGTGAATAATTTTGAATACAACCTGGCCATGAAAATGGTAAATCGCGAGGCCCATTTTACTAATAACTTTCTTATTCTAACCGAAAATGAAGCCTTTACAAGCCCGGTGAGCGTGATTCATTTTAGCAGATACGACCAACTTTCATCTGTTCAACAGGAGCTTTCGTTGCATACCGACCAAATTCAATGCGTAGTGAGCGGTATAGCATCATGGCCATCAGCCATCGCTCCAGGCAAAAGTCAGACCCCTGAACTCTGGGAGTATGCCGATGGGGTGAATACACTCGATTTTTTAAGCCGCTTGTAATTAAGCCGGGTTAAGTTCGAATATGGCTTTCAGCTGTTCAATGGCAAAGTCTACTTCCTCTCGGGTATTCTGTTTGCCAAACGAAAAGCGCAAGTGGTGCCGCGTAGGATCGGCACCAATTCCCTTGAGCACATGGCTTCCCACTTCACTCCCTGATGAACATGCACTACCACCCGAAGCACAGATACCTGCTATATCTAAGTTAAACAGCAACATCTCTCCTTTTGGATGATTCGGGAACGACACATTTAACACCGTGTAAAGGGCATTCCCATGGGTATCACCATTAAAGGCTACATCGGGTATATGCACCAGCAACTGTTCACGCATATAGTCTCGTACATCGCGTATTTGCGCTTCCTTTGTTTCCAACTCGGCATAGGCTAATTCCAATGCTTTAGCTAAACCTACAATGCCGTACAAGTTTTCAGTGCCTCCCCGCATATTGCGTTCTTGCGCACCACCATGGAGCATAGGCTTGATGCCCAAACCTGCCCGAATGTAAATGAAGCCTACCCCTTTTGGTCCGTTAAACTTATGCGCAGCACCATTGATAAAATCAACCGGAGTACGCTGCAAATCGATGGGGAAATATCCCATCGTTTGCACTGTATCTGAATGAAACAAGGCATTATAATCTTTGCAAAGGCGTGCTACCTTATCCAAATCAATCATATTGCCAATTTCATTATTGCCATGCATCAGGCTTACCAGGGTTGGGCTTTCAGAGGATTGTAGCAAACGCTCTACCGATTGCAGGTCAATATGCCCGTCTAAACTATGTTCCACGTAGCTAATTTTTGCCAAGCCATCAGCTTCTATGGCATCTAGGGTATGGGTTACCGCGTGGTGTTCGATCCGACTGCTGATGATGTGCCGAACACCCAAATCGTGCACAGCACACCGAAGCGCCATATTATCCGCTTCGGTGCCTCCGGAAGTAAAAAAAATTTCTGCGGCTGAGCAATTTAGTAAGTTGGCTACCGAACGTCGAGCTTTTTCGATTTCGATGCGTGCAATTCGACCAAGGCTATGGGTTGAGGATGGATTTCCATAAACCTCTTGCATAAGGGGGATCATCACTTCCAGCACTTCAGCATGTAGCGGTGTCGTGGCGGCATTATCAAAATACACCTTCATTAAACCAAATCCTTTATTTTGGTCATCATGCGTTCTGCCAATGCATCGGCCTTTTTCTTGTCGGCACTCTCGGCATAAATTCGAATAATAGGCTCGGTATTCGATTTGCGTAAGTGAACCCACTCGCGATCAAAATCGATGCGTACACCATCAATCGTGTTGATTTTGGCTGCTTCAAATGCCTGCTGAACACGTTGTAATAAACCATCTACATCCATGCCTGCCGATAACTCAATTTTATTTTTGCTAATGTGATATGGCGGGTAATCTGCTTTAAGCTGGCTCATACTTTTGCCTGATTTGGCCAAATGGGTCAAAAACAAGGCAATGCCTAGCAGCGCATCTCTTCCGGCATGTAAACTCGGATAAATGATGCCTCCATTGCCTTCTCCGCCAATAACCGCATTGGTTTCGCGCATCATTTCCACCACATTCACCTCCCCTACTGCACTAGCAGCGTAGTGCTGCCCATGGGCTTCGGTAACGTCCTGTAGCGCACGCGTTGAACTTAAGTTCGATACGGTATTACCGGGCTGATGTTGTAAAACATAATCGGCCACTGCCACAAGCGTGTATTCTTCGCCAAACATACTACCGTCTTCATTCACTAAAGCCAGCCGGTCTACATCAGGGTCAACCACAATACCCAAGTCGGCACCCGCATCACGAACCAATTCTGAAATTTCCTGTAAATGCTCCGGAAGTGGCTCGGGATTATGTGGAAAATGCCCGTTGGGCTCACAATACAATTGATGTACCTGAAATACGCCCAACGACTTGAGCAGCTTAGGAAGTGCAATACCTCCTGTTGAGTTCACGCAATCGATGGCCACCACAAAACCCCTGGCCTTGATGGTTTCTACATCCACCAATGGTAATTCCAGTATTTTGGCAATGTGCCAATCTATAGCGTCCGCATACTGCGTATAGCTTCCGAGCTGATCTACTTCTGCATACTCAAAGGCCGCATCTTCTGCAATGGCCAAAACCTCTGCCCCATCCAACCCATTGATAAACTCACCTTTTTCGTTCAACAGCTTAAGGGCATTCCACTGCTTGGGGTTATGTGAAGCAGTTAAGATAATCCCACCCGCCGCTTGCAATTCTGGCACCAACATTTCAACCGTAGGTGTGGTAGATAATCCCAAATCAACTACATCCAAGCCAAGCCCTTGTAAGCTCCCTACTACCAACCGATTGACCATTTCTCCCGAAATACGGGCATCCCGTCCAATAACGACTTTCCGTCCATGCCCCCTGCCTTTTAACCATTGCCCAAAAGCAGAGGTGAATTTTACCACATCCAGAGGACTTAAACCTTCACCCGATTTGCCGCCAATGGTACCCCTTATTCCTGAAATCGATTTTATAAGTGTCACTTTAATTCAATTTGATGGCAAATATACCATTTTCAGCCGGCAACAATCAGGCTTCTTTAACAACCAACTTAAAGCCTTTACCGTGCACATTCATGATTTCAACTTGCTCATCGGCCGAAAGCATTTTGCGCAATTTTGATATGAATACATCCATGCTACGACCATTAAAATAGGTGTCGCTCCCCCAAATCTGATTTAGTGCCTTTTCACGAGGTATCACCTCATTGATGCTCGAACACAAAAGCTGTAACAATTCCGATTCTTTGGAAGTCAAATCCTTTATTTCGCCCTTTACATGTAAAGTTTGCGTAATGGCATTAAACCGCACATCACTAAAATGATATTCATCTTTGGCACCAGCAGTAACCGCTTCCTTGCGCAGGGTCCGACGCAAAACCGCATGTATGCGAACCATCAGCTCATCCATACTGAACGGCTTGGTAAGATAATCGTCGGCACCTAACTCAAAGCCCTTGAGCACATCTTCCTTCATGGAGCGGGCGGTTACAAAAATAATGGGGGTTTCAGAATCCGTTTTTCTGATTTCTTTCGCCAAGCTAAAACCATCTTTAAGAGGCATCATAATGTCAAGAATCAATAAATCGTATTCAGAACTGTGGTATTTGGCCAATGCCATGGCCCCATCTGTGGCCAAGTCTACATCAAAACCTTTAGCCTTTAGTCGTTCTGATAAAATCATCCCCAGGTTTTCATCGTCTTCGGCCATTAAAACTTTAGGCCTTTGGTCAAATTGCGTTTCCATTATGGTTGAATTTTGTTAAGTGGTAATTTAATGCTGAATATACTGCCATTCCCTGGCTCACTGCTCACCTCTACTTTGCCCCCATGCAAACCTACAATGCTTTGTACATAAGATAAGCCTAAACCAAAACCTTTGACATCATGCACATCTCCCGTAGGAACCCTATAAAACTTATCAAATATTTTTTTCACCTGTGCCGAAGTCATGCCGATCCCATTATCGCGAACCGATACCGTAAAAAATTCATGATTACTTTTAGTCTCGATAGCAATGTCAGGTTTATTCTTGCAGTATTTCAGTGCGTTATCAAGCAAATTTGTAATTACATTACTCATGTGCATTTCGTCAATCGGCAACACACTGGTGTTTGCCATCAACCGTAAAGCCAATTGCGCATTGCGTTTTTCGAATACCAATTCGCTTTGGGCAGCTACCTTGCGCAAGAGTTCATGCATATCTATGACCTTACGATTTAAAGAAGAGCAGGCACGCTCCAGTAAGGCTATATTTAAAATACGCTCTACATGGCGTTTGAGTCTTGTATTCTCATCAAATATAACCTTACTGTATTTGTTGGTGGCCCCTTGAACACTTTCAGGATGTAATTCGATGAGCGCCTCACTGGCCAGGCTGATTGTTGCGATTGGAGTTTTTAGCTCATGGGTCATGTTGTTTATGAAATCGGTTTTCATTTCCGATAATTTCTTCTGACGTACCAATAGGTCGACCAACATGTAAAAACTCAAACCCAATAACAAAATAGCCAGTAAAGAAATAATTATTTGAGCAGAAACATTACTAAAGAAAAAGGCACGCTGATTCTGAAAACGAAAAACCAAATAATGATTGGACGAAAAATAATCACCAGGATAAAGCCTTGTTAAAAATACATTTTGTGTACCAGCTAATTTATTTTCATTGGCCACACGTTTAAAAAACTCATTGTCGGCTTTTACAATTTCATATACATAATCGGTTTGTAACTCATATTTTCTAAACACAATTTCCACCATGGAGTCAAGCTGTTCGCCATGTATCCGGTCATGGATGTTTTTTGACCTGTTTTCCTGAATTTCACGCATAAATTCCAACATAAATGCGCGGTTTCCCATAAGCTTTTGCTCCGAAAGCAAGTTATCAATATAGTTATTTACGCTGTCGGGGTCAAGTTGAGTCGGCCTTTTTGGGGCGAAACCCATGCCTGGCTCCGGTTGCACATGGCCATCTGGACTTAAAAAGTCGCTCAGGCTATTGCCCCTTCCCGGGGGCGACAAGGGCTGGCCGATAGGAGATCGTAAAGACGCTCGCATAAATGCCCCCATGGCTTCCTGACTTTCAAGCCGTTTACTTATTTCCTGAATAGCGTTATTGGCGAGAATATTAAAATTATCGCGCTGAAGTTTCATCGCATTTTGTAACCAATAAAACTGCAGCCCCAGTAAGGTAAGCAACGAAAGGGCTATGGCAACGACCAGTCCCCGAATGTGATTTGCTTTTATACTGATGTTGAAGATACCCATGGGCTACAAAGAAGAATAATTTACATCAATACTCAGCCTCCCTCATAAAGCCGTTAACGTAGATTAACAGCCTCAACTCAGGATCGACTTTATTTCCTCTATGTTTAACTGCTTTACTAGCGATTGCTCGGCACTTACCAAGCTATTACTGATTGAACGCTTGCGGTCTTGTAAACTTAGTATTTTTTCTTCAACCGAGTTTTTGGTAATAAAACGATACGATATTACGGTGCGTTTCTGACCAATTCGATGCGAGCGATCTATGGCTTGCTGTTCTACAGCGGGATTCCACCATGGATCTAACAACACCACATAATCGGCCGAAGTCAGATTTAAACCGAGGCCACCTGCTTTCAAGCTGATTAAAAACACCTTCATATCGGCATTCTGGTTAAATTGCTCTACCAACTTCTTTCGATCTTCCCGAGGGGTTTGTCCATCCAGATAGTAGTGTGGAATTTGCTCCAAATGCAATCGCTCCCTTACCAAACGTAAATGCTTCACAAACTGAGAGAACACCAGTATTTTATGCCCTTCATGCAAAGCGTTTTTAAGCATGCGCATGGCTTCTTCAAATTTTCCGGATGAATCGGCATACTCGCTTTCCACCATGGCCGGATGATTGGCTACCTGTCGTAAAATGGTTAATCCCCTTAATAAGAGCATCTGTGAGCGTGCAATGCCTTGCTTTTGGATTGCATCGAGGATCTCGTTTCTAAAACCCGACTTCAAGCGTTCGTAAACTTCCTCCTGCTGAGCCGTCATATCGCAATAATGTACATGCTCAATTCGATCGGGCAAATCGGTGGCAACCTGCTTTTTGGTTCGCCTTAAAATAAAGGGATTGATAATGGTGCGAAGCCTCGCCGCCGCTGTTTCGTCTTTTTCTTTTTCGATAGGGTTCACGTAGTGCTCGCGAAACTGCTTTAAATTGCCCAGCAAACCGGGATTCACAAATGCCATTAACGACCACAAATCAATAACGGAATTCTCAACCGGTGTACCACTCAAAATCAAGCGATTTTTTGAGCGAAGCAGGCGTACAGCCCGAGAGATCTGAGAACCGGGATTCTTAATATTCTGTCCCTCGTCAATAATGACATAATCAAAACTTAACCTTCTAAAGAGGTTCAAATCTATACGCAAAGTGCCAAAAGAAGTGATGATCAAATCATAAGCATCAAACCAACGCTCATCCCGATCGCGCCCCGTACCGGCGTGAATCATAACCGATAAATCAGGAGCAAATTTTTTAGCCTCTGCATACCAATTATGTAAAATGGAGGTCGGAGCAATAATCAAGGCAGGCGCTTTATCATTGGGGTGCTTTTCCTGTTTATTTTTTAACAATAAAGCCAAGGCCTGTATGGTTTTGCCAAGCCCCATGTCGTCGGCTAAAATACCTCCGAAGGCATTAGTACGTAAAAACCACAGCCAATTGAGACCAGCTTGTTGATAATGGCGCAGCTGAGCTGTAAAACCCGAAGGGAGCTCCACCTCCTGAATGGTTTCAAAATTACTTAGGGCATTCACCTTAACACGAAAGTGCGTTTCAGCCCGTTGCTCAAGCTGCTCTTGTAAATCTGTAACCAGCTTATAATGATGCTTATGCAATTTAATCAAGGCATCTTCGGCTTCCATATGTGAGAAAACCGATTTTAACTTGGTAAACCAGGCTTCAGGAATAACCGCAAATTTGCCATTAGGAAGCTCATATTCTCTGATACCCGCCAAGATGTGCTGCCGCAGTCGGATAAAGGGAATTTCAAACTCTCCGAAAACCACTTTGGCTTGAATATCAAACCAATCGCCTGATTCATTAATCGTTAAATCAAACTGATTTCCCATAATGTACAGGTGCGATGCGGTATCATCCTGTTCTAGAATGAATCCCGCAGCCTCAATTTTTTGACGGTTTTCCGAAAGCCACTCCAGCAAACAACTTTCGCAGTGCTCAGCTTCAGTTAAGCCAAATAATGCACCGTTTATTTGGTGTAACCCCAAATAGTTTAGTTTGTCGTGTTGGTTCTTTTCCCATAGATGCGACCTCACCGTTTTGGTAAAGCGATAATGGCCGTTAGGCTTTTCAAGCTTCACCAAAACCCGGTTTCTGTTGTTGGCCATGATGTCCTGCTGATCATACCTAAACAAAAGAACCAGCGCATATTGGCCATTGATATTCCGGGTAAGCCGAAGTACCGATACCGCCTCAGTTTTATTACTGTTAATCTCAAAGCCCTCGGCCTTAACCTGATATCGCTCTACAAGTGAAAAAATGAATTTATGTATATAAGTATCTTCTGAAGACTTAGGAACCTGAATAAAGAATTTATTCAAAAACGGGATCAACTTGTTTCCTTCCATTTCCGGATCGAATTGGTACAGCTGATCATCAATGAGCATCCAGGCAGGTTGATGACTTAGCAATAAGGCTCCTTTTTGTTGAAACTTTAACAATTTCCCTTGAAAGAGCAAGGTGGGATAGTAGCGAATCCCTTCTTCGTTTCGCTTAAAATGAAATAGTACAGACACCTTCCCTTCATTCATATGAATTTTTTTCCAGGTAGGATCGTCGTCATCGCCCATGATGTACAACTCTTTCTTTGAGCAGAGCTCTAAACAACGGCTCATCCGCTTTTCTATAGCAGGCCTGATAAGCGTATGTAATTGGTCGTTGTAAATCTTTTCAAAAAAATCGAGCGGGCGCATAAACTTTTTTCCCGAATGTTTCCGAATAATGGACTGTTGGTCACACTCATCCATCAACTTAATCAACTCTACATCAGCTTCATCAAGCAAATAGTCGAATTCCTTACTTGTAAGGGTGTTTAACTTCTTATTGGTGTATGTGAATTCACCATTGTCATTCAACTGAACAATGTAAGGTGCCAACAACAGCCCCAGGTATTGATGATTATACAAGGAGTATACCAGCTTATGCGATTGTGCCTGATCTATCTGCACAGAAATAGGTTTACATGGGCATAAAATGCCCTCAGTGGATTTAGTTGAACTTACAAGATAATCCTTATCCTGAAATCAACCTGAAAAAAAATAAAGAATTTTAGAACGACACTAAAATACTGCCCAAAAACACCTGTTTTGCAGGCCCCAGCAACATCACCCTATTAAAACCCTGAGCATCTAGATAAAATGATACCTCCAGGTTTCCACCACTGGTTTCTACTTTAATTTGATGTTTTCCGTGTGTTAGCTTTTCTGCTGCATACAACATGGCGGCGGCCGTTACTCCTGTACCGCAAGAATAAGTTTCTGCCTCTACCCCACGCTCATAAGTTCGTACTTTGATAGATCGGTTCGCCAATTCCTCAATAAAATTCACATTGGTTCCCCCAGGGGCATAGTTATCGTGCCAGCGTAAACGCTTTCCTTCTGTCACCACATCATGCTTAGCAACCTGTTGAACCCATTCCAGGTGGTGAGGAGATCCAGTATTTAAATACCACCCCCCAGCCCGCTCAACCGGCAAAACGGTATCTATCATGCCCAGAGCCACAATATCTCCCTCAATGCTTCCCGTGTGAACTCCATCAACGGCTAAAAAACTGCATCCTCCTTCAAAAAGCCCTAGCTTCGATGCGAAAGCTACTGCACATCGGCCTCCATTGCCACACATACTGCCTTCACGGCCGTCGGCATTGATGTAAATCATCTCAAAATCGTACTGATCATGCTTGTTGATTAGTATAACCCCATCCGCACCTACACCAAACCTACGATCACACAATCCTGCATACAACACCTCTTCTTTGCCTGTTAGGCCAATATTACGGTTGTCAATCATCACGAAATCATTTCCCGTGCCTTGATATTTTTCAAAAATCAAATTCATGTTCATATTTGTTCATGACATTAACGTTTCGTTAACAAAAACATGTCAGCTTGTCACGTTAAAAGCCTCGTGCCCGTAAACAATTCAACTGGCACAATTGTGGAACAAAATTAAACAGAATAAAATCTAAGTTTATGAAAAGGTACATCGGAATTTTTGTCATTGCATTATTCGGAGCCATCAGCGGTGCAGCATTTTTTAAGTGGATGAGCCCTACTCAAGAACCGGTTACACAGGGCTTGAGTCAACCGGTTCAATTTGCCAGTTTTCCTGACCACATTCTGCAGCATCCAAATTTCGTTACAGCTTCGGCCATTGCCACTCCAGCTGTGGTTCACATTAAAACCAAAGCCAGCCCGCAAAGCAGTAACAATCAAGGACGATCAGGTGATCCATTCCGCGATTTTTTTGGTCCTGAATTCTTCGGCCCTCGGGGCCCGCAAATGGGCTCAGGTTCGGGAGTGATTTTATCGGAAGACGGCTATATCGTAACCAATAACCACGTGATTACCAATGCCGATGAAATTGAAGTGGTGTTGAACGACAAACGTAGCTTTAATGCCCGTGTAATTGGTACTGACCCCAGCACCGACATTGCGCTTGTGAAAATAGAAACGAATGATCTGCCCTTTCTTCAATTCGGTAATAGCGATGATTTACAAGTAGGAGAATGGGTTCTGGCAGTAGGTAACCCCTTCAACCTTACCTCAACAGTAACTGCGGGCATCGTTTCTGCAAAAGGGCGTAATATCAATATTCTGGGAGGTGGAAGTAGCATTGAGGCTTTTATCCAAACCGATGCAGCGGTAAATCCAGGCAACAGTGGTGGTGCCTTGGTTACAGTTCAGGGCGAACTCATTGGCATCAATACAGCTATTGCCACAAATACAGGTAGTTACCAGGGCTACTCCTTCGCTGTACCCGCCAACATAGCAGGTAAAGTCGTTGAAGACCTCAAAAATTACGGCACGGTGCAAAGGGCATTTTTAGGAATTCAAATTCAAGACGTAGATGCCGCTTTGGCAAGTCGCGAAAGTCTATCAGTAACCGCCGGTGCCTTTGTGGCCGACTACCTGCCAAACAGTGCGGCCGAAGCTGCAGGTCTTAAAAAAGGAGATGTAATCATTCAAATTGATGGCGTTCCAGTACGTTCAACCCCTCAACTCATGGAAGTTGTTAGCCGTAAACGGCCGGGCGACGAAGTGTCTGTTGTAGTCAACCGAAAAGGTAAAGAACAAAACTTCTCGGTTACCTTACGCAATGCCGAAGGTTCTACCGGTATCGTAAAAACAGCGCCTAAAACCGAAATTACAGCTTTACTTGGCGCTCAATTTGAAACCGCTTCTAAAAAAGAGCTCGAAAGCTTACAAATAGATGGTGGGGTTAAAGTGGTAAAACTCGGTAAGGGCAAACTGCAAGAAACCGGTATTCGTGAAGGATTTATCATCACACGGGTCGATCGAAATCCGGTTAAAAGCCCTAAGGACCTCATCAGTGCACTTAAATCGGCCAATGGTGGCGTGTTGCTCGAAGGCTTTTACCCCAATGGCGCTAAGGCCTATTACGGCTTTGGAATGTAAGAACGAAAGCTAACCATTTGGAAAGGGGCAGCAAACATTTTGCTGCCCTTTTTGCTTATGTTCACCAGAAGTATGACACCCCACATTGACGATTGGTTCCGGCAAAAACAATGGCAGCCCTACGACTTTCAGCGGAGCTGTTGGAAGCAAGCGCTTCAAGGACAATCAGGCCTTCTTAACGCCCCAACCGGATTTGGGAAAACATTTGCGCTTTTCCTTCCTCTACTCGAACGTATGAAAAGCCATCCCGAAGCCTATAGGGCGCAAGGGCTCTATATGTTATGGATTACGCCGCTCAGGGCACTTGCCGGCGACTTAGAACGATCGATGCAAGCAGCTGCCGTCGGTTTCGGATTGAACATACGTATTGAAGCCCGAAGTGGCGATACAGAGGCGAAGGTGAAGGCCAGGCAAAAGTATAAATTGCCCGAGGTTCTGATAACCACACCTGAAAGCCTACACCTGATGCTTAGTCGAACCGGCTGGCCAGATGCTGTTATGCGACTTGAGTACCTGATTGTTGACGAATGGCACGAATTGGTCGGAAGTAAACGGGGCGTCATGATTGAACTGGCACGTACCCAATTACAGCGCCTGCGTCCCGAATTATGCATTTGGGGCATATCAGCAACCATTGGTAACCTTAATCAAGCTGCCGAAGTGCTTCATGGTTACCCACAAACCGACCATCAACTTGTAAAAAGTAACCAGCTCAAAAAGCTGGATATGCAAACGATTATTCCCGAGCATATGGATCGTTACCCTTGGGCTGGTCACCTTGGCTTAAGTATGTTACCTCAGGTAGTACCCATGCTCAAGTTCGCGAAAACCACCCTAATTTTTACCAACACCCGCTCACAGGCAGAGTTGTGGTACCAAGGACTACTCGCCTACGATCCTACTTTGGCTGGTCAAATCGCCTTGCATCACGGATCCCTAAGCAGCGAAATTCGAATTTGGGTCGAATCAGCATTACAGCAAGGACAGTTAAAGGCCGTTGTATGCACGTCGAGTTTGGATTTAGGCGTCGATTTCAGACCTGTAGAACAAGTCATACAAATTGGAAGCCCAAAAGGCATTGCTCGCTATGTACAACGGGCCGGCAGAAGTGGCCACAGCCCAGGGGCAACTAGCCGGATTTATTTTGTGCCCACACACGCCCTTGAGCTTCTCGAAGCCGCTGCTCTCCGAAATGCGGTTAACCTGGGAATCATGGAAAAACGCAACCCCTTGATTCAGCCTGTCGACTTGCTGCTACAATTTATGATGACGCTCGCCTGCGGTGAAGGCTTTGATTCAGAATTATTATATAATGACCTACTTAAAACATTTGCTTTTCAGGGATTTAGCAAAGATCAATTCAACTGGTGCATTAACTTTATTTGCCAGGGTGGACAAACACTGCATGCTTATGATGAATACAAAAAAGCAGGTGTTGTAGATGGTAGCATAAGGGCGCTCAATCGAAGCATTGCCAATCGGCATCGTATGTGCATTGGTACCATAGTTAGCGACCAACAAATGTTGATCGAATTTGTAAACGGAAGCCGAATTGGTCAGGTTGAGGAATCCTTCATTAGCCAGCTTAAAATAGGCGATGTATTTTGGTTTGCCGGAAGGGCGTTGGAACTCATTAGGGTTCGTGACACCAAGGTGCAAGTACGTAAAGCTTCCAAAATCGGTGGCAAAGTGCCTTCCTGGATGGGTGGCCGTATGCCACTTTCATCGCAGCTCGCCGAGCTCATGTTAGAAAAATGTAAAGCGGCAGGTAAAGGTATTTTTGAAGACCTGGAAATGCAGTCTATACGCCCACTCATCCGTCGACAACTAGAACAAAGCAGCCTGCCTGACGGAGATGAGTTGCTGATTGAGGTTTTACATTCTTCTGACGGCACCCAATTTTACTTTTACCCTTTTGAAGGTCGTCAAGTGCATGCAGGGCTTTCTGCACTCATCGCCTATCGCATCAGTAAAACCTTACCCATCAGCTTTTCCATAGCCATGAACGACTACGGCTTCGAGTTACACACTGATCAACAAATTGGGTTCAGCCCAGATGACATGTCGGAATGGTTCAATACTGACCATTTACGCGAAGATATTTTCAAAAGCCTGAATGCCACAGAAATGGCACGACGCCAATTTGGCGAGATCTGTCGCGTAGCAGGCCTCGTATTTCACGGTTATCCGGGAATGCCTATCCGCAATAAACACCTCAAGGCCTCTTCCCACTTGCTTTTCGATGTTTTTTACCAATACGAGCCCGAAAATTTACTCATCTACCAAGCTTTTGAGCAAGTCCTTAGGTTTCAACTCGACGAAGACCGGTTGCGTATAGCTTTACAACGAATCAAGCGAAAAGGAATCCGAATTTCAATGATCAATAAACAAAGTCCATTTAGCTTCCCCATCATGGTTGATCGTTTACGTGAAAGACTGAGCAGCGAAAGCCTGCAGCAACGCTTGCAAAAAATGCTTAAGGAGCTTGAAGCTTAGTAATTTGAATGCATTTTTGTGAGATGGAGGCAGAAACAAGGATTGAGTGGGCTGGGATTAGGTGGTACTTAGATGCTGAACGATCGGCTTTTATGGTAAACACCAAGAGTTTGCTCATTGCAGATTTTCATTTGGGCAAACACACCCATTTCCGAAAGCAAGGGATTGCACTCCCGCCTACGGCATTTCGCGAAAATTTAGAACGACTCGAAAGGCAAATTCAAAAATACGATCCTGCTGAGCTTATTTTCATGGGCGACTTATTTCACAGCAGCCCCAATCACGAATTAATTGCCTTCCTTGAACTGATGCTACGCTATCCGCAAATGCATTGGCGGTTAATTCCTGGCAACCACGATCGTGAACAGTTGAAACAATTGCCCTTAGCGTTAGAATTGCTTCCAGAGCAATACCTTTTGGGTGAACTTTGCCTGATGCATCAACCTCCAGATAAAACTGAAAGTCCTTTTTACTGCTATGGTCACGTGCACCCTGCCTACCGATTACGGTCGAAAGCCAAATCGTTACTGCAATTCCCGTGTTTTGCCATATTGGGATCGCATCTGATTTTACCGGCATTTAGCCGTTTTACCGGTGGTCACTTACTTAAAAAAAACGATCGAAATGACAAGCTTTGGCTTTGCACGCCAGAGGGTATTACAAAAGTATGAACGCATGCAACTGAAGTCGATTAATTTTCGTCTTATGGCTGGTGATTTGCCCACGAAGGCAGCACATATCAACAAAATGCTTATCTTTTCGAACCATTAACCTAAGAAATCAAACCAATGCAAAAACGACTTTTCAGATCACGTAAAGACCGGGTACTTGCCGGTGTAGCTGGAGGATTAGCTGCCCACCTCAATACAGATCCGGTAATTATCCGGGTGGCTTTTGTTGCACTCTCCCTTGTGGGTGGTGGTGGACTTTTAGCCTATATCATTATGTGGGCTATTATTCCTGAAGAAGCCATTAGTTTTACCAAAAACGATGTTGAAAACACATTCGATACCTCCAATGCGCCCGATACGACCGACTTACCAACAGAAAATCAATACCGAAGCGGGAGTGTTGTTGCTGGCACCATACTCATCATTATTGGTGGGTTATTTTTGGCCGATGAATTTTTACCCAATTTTGCTTTTCAAAAATATTGGCCCTTACTGCTGGTGGGCCTGGGCATCGTTATCTTATTAAATGCTGGATCTAAAACAAACAAATCATGAGGGCTGACAAAATTTTTTGGGGCGTATTGCTGATACTTTTCGGATCGCTCTTTATGCTTAAAAACCTGGGGTACATCAGTATTCAGTTTGGTAATATCTGGAAGCTATGGCCCTTAATTCTTGTTTACTGGGGCTTTTCAGCGCTTTTAAAAGCTAAAGATGGGCGACCAAACCCGGCTTTGTATATCATCCAACTGATCATCTTAGGCGTGCTCGTTTATTTTATTATTCGTCCTATTCAGTCACAAAAAAGCTCCTTTCACGATTTTCATAAATTCGAGTATCAGGAAGACGATTGGCAAGCGGCTGAGGAAGGTGGTTTACGAGCACATCAATTTGAGCTTGAACTTAGCCCTGCCATTACCGCAGCTAGTTTTTCATTAAATTTTGGGGCGGGCAACTTGGAGGTTGTGGAAGCCGACAAAAAGCTGATTACAGCAGAAGCCAATACCAACATTGGGAGTTATAGTTTCGAAAATCAAACAGATGATGGGCAAGCCGTTATCAGTATGGAACAAAGAGGAAATGTCAATAACAAAAAGAGTAGTGGACTTAAAAACGACCTGCGCATCGCTTTAAATACAGAAATACCTTGGGACTTAAATATCGAAACCGGAGCGTCTAAATCAAAATTAGACCTATCGCAACACCTCATTAATACCATAGACATCAGTGGAGGTGCGGCCAGTTTCGACCTGAAGCTAGGAAAAGCACGTGGCGAGCTTGCTGTAAATATTGAAGCGGGCGCCTCCTCCATTAAAATTGCGGTTCCTGTCTCCGAAAATTGCATCATTGAAACATCAACAGGACTTACGAAACGTAGTTTTAAGGGCTTTACAAAGTCGGAGGATGGAAGTTATTACTCTGATGGTTTTAATGAAAATTCCACAAACCTAATACGGATTAAACTCGAGGCTGGCGTTTCGTCCATTAAAGTATCGCAATACTAAACTTTTTCTAAGTTCGTACCTTATTTAGCGTGTCGCTAATTTACACCTACCGACGATTCATCATCGTCAGCATCCTTACGTTGTCGTGTATTGGCCTGTACCAATCGCGTCATATTGCTTTTGAATATGAACTTGAGGCCTTCTTCCCGGCAGACGATGAAGAAGTACTATTCATGGAAAGCTACCGTGAAGCACTTGAACGCGATGACGACTTTTTACTCATTGCCATTGACAGGGAACACGCCAGTATCTACGACTCGGCCTTTTTAAATCAGTTGGATGCCTTTACGCGGGCCTGTCGCGCATTGCCCTTTATAAAAAGAGCCGAAAGTATCACCACCTTAGCCGAGCCCATTAAAACGCCATTCGGTTACAGTAGTCGCAAATTTGTGCATCTCGATCAAGCGGATCGCCTACTGGAAGATAGCCTGCTTATTGCTCAAGACAATCGTCTTTACAAAAACTTAGTATCGGCCAATCACCGAGCTGTTTTGGTGAGCATGAAATCGCAACCCAAGCTCGAGCAGGCCGAGGCAGAACAACTTCAGGAGCAACTGGACTCTTTAACTAGTGCTTTTGGTTTTAGCAAAAACCATTCAGCGGGAGTGGCGGTTACCCAAAGTATTTTTGTAAAAACCATTCGTGCCGAACTCTTCTTTTATGTAGGATTGTCGATTCTGCTGGTAAGTTTTATACTCATAGGGCTTTTTAGGACATTTTGGGGTATTGCGTTGCCCTTAATTTCCGTGATATTATCCTTGGCGTTTTTTTTAGGTTACCTGGCTATGAGCGGACAGGTTTTCGACATCATGAGCACCATGTTCCCTACCCTCATGCTTATTTTTGGCATGTCGGATGTGATTCACTTGCAAACTAAATACATCGACGAGCTTGAAAAAGGAAAATCGAAGCAAGAAGCCATGCGTGTTAGCCTAAAGGAAATTGGGACCGCCTTACTCCTCACTTCGGTAACCACAGCCACCGGCTTTTTATCCTTACTTTTTTCGAGCGTACCAGCCATTCAGCGTTTTGGAGTAAATGCTGCAGCCGGGGTGCTTATAGCTTACGTAGTTGTGGTGTTGTTTGCTTCAGCTAGCTTGGTGAACTTCAACCTGAGGCAGCTACAGCAGCGAAAATCGCAATATGCCGGCTGGAAGCGATTTAGTTTAAGTCTTTATCTCCAAAACAGGAAATATCCCAAACGCATTCTTATTAGCATAATCATCGTGCTTATTGTGGCATTAGGCGGTATCCGGCTAATCTCAACCAATAATTACTTGCTAGGCGATTTACCTGTGTCAAGCAAATTGCGTCAAGACTATTTGTTTTTCGAAAATCAGTTTGCGGGAGTTAGACCTTTGGAAATTGCCATTTTACCTGCTCACGGAAAGCAGGTTTTAGATGCTGACGTAATGCGTCAGGCGGCTATGCTAGAACACTATTTACAAAATGAGCATGGTGTTGGCGCTTTGCAATCACCTGCCAAGCTGGCAAGCAGCCTGGCCAAGTCCGAATACCATCAATTTGATCAGGATGCAGTTTATACACTAGAGGAAGGCGTTTATCAGCGCATATTACCCATGCTCAAGCGGGCAGGTAAATCGGGAATGTATAAGCTCTGGAGCGACGACGGCCGTATGGGGCGCATCAGCGGGCGCATCCGCGATAGTGGTTCGGATAGCTTACAGCTCGAATTCAATCAAATAAGGCAGTGGATTAATCAAAATATAGATACAGACATTGTTGATTTCCACCTAACAGGTTCGGTATTACTGGTTGACCGAAACCATGCCTATCTGCGTAAAAACTTGTTTCAGGGCCTTGCTTTTGCTTTCGTAATGGTAGGTATCATCTTCGCCCTACTATTTAAGGATTGGCGTATGGTTCTCGTAAGCATTTTGCCCAATTTTATTCCCATGCTGGTGGCAGCGGCGGCTTTGGGTTTTACAGGCATTGAATTAAAGGCGGTTACTTCAGTGATATTTACAGTATCCTTCGGTATAGCCGTAGACGATACGATACATTTTTTAACCCGTTATAAACTTGAACGCAGCAAAGGGCGTTCGGTTGATGCGGCCCTGCGACACACTTTTCTGATTAGTGTAAAGGCCATTACCATTACTACCATAGTATTAATTACCGGATTTATAAGCCTTATTTTTAGTGCTTTCACGGGCACCTATTATGTGGGCATTTTAGTTTGCATCACCTTGGCAAGTGCACTACTGGCCGATATTTACCTTATTCCGCAGTTATTGTATATGATTAATCCAGGGAGTCGACCTAAGGCCGGTAATCAGGGTGAAGGGTGAAGGCTGTATCGTTCAAGGCATGTAGAAAAGCTTCAAGCTGCTGTAGTTGTGTCGCATTCAAATGCAACGGCCTTATTCGGGGATCCTGGCCGGCGCTACCATCCCCTCCCCGATTATAATAATCAAGTACTTCGGTAAGGGAATTAAACCGGCCATCGTGCATATAAGGCGCTGTAAATCCCAAATTTCTTAAACTGGGTGTTTTTATTTTACCGTAATCCTCCCAGTTAATGCTTATGCGCGCACGCCCAGTATCTGGATGTTCCGACATATCTAACCCTACATTATGAAAATCACCATCACTAAAATTCATCCCCTGGTGGCAGCTTGCGCAACCAAGGGCTGGATCCAAGAATAAGGCATATCCCTTAGCAGCATCTGCATGAAGAGGAAAGTTTGAAGCATCATGTAAGTATTTATCAAAAGTGCTATTGGCAGAAATCAGGCTCAGCTGAAACCACATGAGGGCACGCGTAATGGAGTATGGATCGGGTTCACGATTGTAAACTTCTTTAAACCATGAAGCATATGACGCATTTTCGCGTAACCTATAACTCAGTTCATCAATACGTTGATTTAACTCATGCGGATGATCCATGGGGGCCAAAGCCACCTCCGACAAACGAGGAATACCGCCATCCATAAAAAAACGTTTGTGGCTAAAAAGGTTAAATAAGGGCGGCGTATTGCGTACGGCAATACCATTGTTCGACCCTTTGCTAAAACGTACGGTATCACTAAAAGCTCTTTCCGGCAAATGGCAAGACGCACAACTTACATCATTTCCTCGCGACAATATTGGATCGTAAAACAATGATTTACCCAGTAATGCCTGTGCCTTACCATGCTCCGACATCTTACTAATACTGTCGGGCAGGTTAAAGTGCGTATAATGAGCGGTGATGTGGTAGGCTGTTTTTGGCTTCGACTCACAGGCCAATAATGACAGCAAAGCCAAAGCAAAAACCACCCTGTTCATTTCATTAATTAAAAGGATTGCTAAAAGCCGGATTGTTTAAAAATACTGTATCGGTAAGGGTATGTAAAAAGGAGATTAGATCATGTTTGTCTTGCTGGCTTAAACCCAGCCCCACACCTTGTGACTTTAAATTCACATCAATGGTCGGGCTATCCTTTAAACCATCATTGTAATGATCAATTACTTCTTCGAGGGTTTCGAAGCGCCCATCATGCATGTAAGGTGCTGTTAAGGCTATATTCCGTAAGCTAGGCGCCTTAAATTTACCTCTATCCATGGCACTACCAGTAACTATCTCGAAACCTGTAGCTGGATTTTCATCAAGGCCATTATTGAAGAAACCATTCACCGTAAACAAATGTGTACCATGGCAATGGAAACAGTCTGCTCCGGCCGGGCGGCCACTTCCAGGTGGGCTAAACTCACGCATGAATAAGTTAAAACCACGTTGTTCCGATTCTGTGAGCGGGTTCAGCACCGGATTCCTTCGCCATAAATCGAATTTACTTTCGGTGCTTACTAGGCTTAGTAAAAATTGCTCAAGGGCTTTAGCCATTCTATCGGCTGTAATTTCTTCTGTGCCAAAGGCATGGCCAAATAAATCAGGATACAAATTTGTTTGCTTAAGCTTGTTGATGGCATTTGGCAAACTCTCATGCATTTCTATCGGGTCTTCTATAGGGAGCAAAACCTGCTGACGCAAAGTAGCTACTCTTCCATCCCAGAAAAAACGATTCGACCAGCTCAAGTTAAAAAGTGCCATGCTATTCCGTGTACCTACCGCACCTGTAATACCAGTGCTAAAGCGCAGGCCATGGTCGGTAAATGCGAGGTCTTGTGTATGGCAACTGGCGCACGACTGGGTGTTGTCGCCGCTCAATTTCGTTTCATAAAATAGGTGTCGTCCGAGGGAAATTCCTTCAACCGTAAGTGGATTATCGGCAGGAATTACATAGGGAGGAAAAAACGGCTTTTGTTGGAGTTGGTAAGGCGTAGGCGCGGGAAAGCTTTTTCCAGGATCCGGTTCGTCGCGCTTGCAAGCTACTAAAGCCAATAGCACAAATACCCCTAAAAACAAAGACTTATTCATACTAGGGCATGTTAATTTCAAACAAATCCCCCATGTTTCCGTGCAGAATATCGGCCACTTGGTCGCCTATAGAGCTATGTGTAAAAAAGGAGGTATCTGCGATGAGGTGTGCATGTGGGGTATCAAAAAAGTTTTTTACCCTAAAACGTGTTGGAATGTACACACTCTTTTCATCGTAATTAAAGGCAACATCCTCAAACTCATATTGGGTAATTAATTCCGAACGGCCGATATGGTAGGAATAGTAGCCTGGTTGAGGGCTTTGGTCCTTTCTGTAACTGCCTTCTAATTTGAGGAAAATATACCCGGCATTCCAGCTCCAATGCATGGCTGCTGCACGCAACAAGCCCAAAGGATGTTCGTTTGGCCAAAGAGCGGGGTCAGCATGATTATTGGCCGAATCGACCCCCAAGGTGAAGCGCATGCCGGTATAGCTTCCTTTGGGCAAATCTTTAAATACGATGGTATCTACAATCTTTTCGTGCGCATTGATAAGCTCATATTGGTCGAGTTTATGCCAAGTACCGTCGGGTCTTTTAAACTCGAAATTCGACAGGTAATAGGAAAATACAGACACCCCAATGGTGTTATTGGTAGTGGCATAAATAGCGTCGTTCAGGCTAAGTGTTTGATTATCGAATTGATGATCGAGAACCATTTTAACCCCCACAACTTCGCTTTGAATAGGCGGTTCGGGATCTGGCTTTTCTTTGCAACAAGAAAGCAACAAAATAGCTGCAAATGATAGCAATAGCTTTTTCATGACCTAAATTTAGACATCAAGGTTGGTTTTTCCAACAAGTCTTAAAATTGGTGAATGCCCTTAGGCCTTCAGCGCTCAATTCGCGACCAAAGCCCGAGGCCTTAATGCCACCAAATGCTAAGCCCGGATGGGACTTGACCATACCATTAATGAAAACAGCTCCAGCCGCAATTTCGTTCGTGGCACGACGCATTAAAGTTTCATTAAAAGTAAATACGGCAGCTCCTAAGCCAAAACGGGTATCATTAGCCAAGGCAAAGGCTTCGTCAACTTTACCAAATTTCATAATGACCGCCACTGGACCAAACAACTCTTCTTGAGCAGCCAGCATATTGGGTAAAACCTGATCGAGTACAGTTGGCAGCATAAATCCTTCGTGCGATTTCCACGGGCCTCCACCCCTCAGCAAACGCGCACCTTGCTGCAGCGTGCACTTGACTTGATCTTGTAATTCAATTACAAATTCGGCACGGGCTAAAGGTGCAATGGTAGTGCTTGCTTCCCGCGGATTTCCGCATCGTAGCGCATCTACTTTGGATAGCAGCTTTTCTGTAAATGGCTCAATAATACTCTTATGAATGATCATGCGTTTGGCAGCAATACAACTTTGTCCGGCATTTTGAAAGCGAGAAACAAACGCCTGCTCCACTGCCAAATCTAAATCTGCATCTTCAAAAACCAAAAACGGATCGCTCCCGCCTAATTCGAGCACAGCCGGTTTGAGGGCATTACCGGCTGCCGCACCTACGCTTCGGCCTACAGCTTCACTGCCGGTTAAACTTACCCCCTGTATAAAGGGATGATTAATCAGCTTAGCTGCATCCGAACCGGTTAGAAAAAACACCCTAAACACAGCAGTCGGCAAGCCCGCCCGCCTGAATAAATCAGCAATCGCTTTAGCGGATAAGCTTACATTGCTAGCATGCTTAAGTACAACCGCGTTTCCAGCAATTAAAGTAGGAATAATAAACCTAAAGGCTTGCCAAAATGGATAATTCCAAGGCATAATCCCTAAAATGGTGCCTAAGGGCTGGTAAATTAGTTTACTGAAGCTTGCGTCGGAGGGCCGGTCTTCATCAGCCAGCCATTTTGCAGCCGTATCAGCATAGTACTCGCATAGGTATGCACACTTTTCAATTTCAGCCTCTCCCTCAGCCAGCAGTTTCCCCATTTCGCAACTCATCAACACGGCGAGTTCCCTTTTTTGGGTACGCAATAAATGCGACAAACTTTGCACACATCGCAAACGTGCTTGAAGACCTGAGGCAGACCAATCTTTTTGAGCTTGATGTGCTTCCAATAGCATCCCTTCCACTTCCCATGCCTGGTGACTGGCTGTTTCTCCTATCAGCTTCCGGGTAAATGGGTCTATGGAAGCGAACATGCCTAAATATTGATACTTTCCGGATGTTCTGAAGACCAAAGAACCTTTAAATCATCATGGCTGATCATAACAATTCTAAAGGGGTTTGGCAGGTAGGTTATTCGCGCGTCTATGAAGCGTCCTTTGGCATCCTTTAAGATGGTTTCTACCAATATTCCGGCATCAGGGCCAATTTCAAAACTACCTTCTTCAATGGCACTCGGTAGGTATTCTTTAGCCAAATATGCCGTAGGAAGCAACACTTCCACGTCAGGACACACACGCTCGTGAATACGTTCGAGCAACACCTCTAAATCGCTACCATAACGTTCGTTAAACGTATCCTCAAATTCATGTATTTCATCTTCCAAGTCATCATAGGTCTCGTCAGAAAAATCAAGCTCGTTGAGCTCATTCCGCATTTCAATCAGATCCAGGAGGTCGGAGTTCAGTCTTTTATAATTCATAGCACAAAAGTAAGTCTGAGGAAGTCTTTCTCCTTGTTTGGGCTCAATTTTATTTTCATCAGACACCTTCCCTTTTTGTACCTTTGCTATGAGTAATCCGTCCTGTCGCTCTGAATTTCAGGGAGGAAAGTCCGGGCAACATAGAGCACCAGTCTTTGGAAAGCAAAGGTCGGGGTAACCTGACAGATAGTGCCACAGAAAATTACCGCCCAGCCATGCGGGGTAAGGGTGAAAACGTGAGGTAAGAGCTCACGACCGTTGATGGTGACATCCACGGGGGGTAAACCTACTGGGTTGCAAGGCCATGTATACCGGGTATAAGCGCTGCTCGCGTGTTTCCGGGGGGTAGGCCGCGTAGATAAATGACAGGAAATGGTTTTCCATTACAGGACCCGGCTTACAGGATTACTTAGCTAAAAAGCCCTTCGGGGCTTTTTTTATACGTATCATTAGGCTGTAGTATTCACCTAAAGCACATATTTTAGCAGAAAAATAACCCATGGCTCGTATCTTAATTATAGACGATGAACGAAGTGTACGTTCAAGCTTGCGTGAAACCCTTGAATTCGAAGATTTTGAAGTTGAAGAGGCTGTTGATGGACAAGAGGGTTGGGAAAAAGTACAATCCGGCAATTATGACCTGATTTTCTGTGATATCAAAATGCCCCGAATGGATGGCATGGAAGTACTTTCAAACATTCAAAAGCAATATCCTGAATTACCTGTACTGATGATTTCGGGACATGGCAGTATCGAAACAGCCATAGAAGCTACCAAACTTGGTGCTTTCGATTTCATTTCGAAACCGCCGGATTTAAACCGGCTTTTAATTACTGTTCGCAACGCCCTGGACAAAAAGGTTTTAGTTACCGAAACTAAAATTCTTAAACAAAAAGTTTACAAAACACAGGATATTATTGGTGATTCTCCAGGCATAACTAAAATCAAGGAAACCATCGATCGGGTTGCTCCTACCGATGCCCGAATCTTAATCACCGGAGAAAATGGTACCGGTAAAGAATTGGTTGCCCGTTGGCTGCATGAAAAAAGTCAGCGCGCCAAAGGACCGTTGATTGAAGTAAACTGTGCAGCTATACCTTCTGAATTGATAGAAAGTGAGCTATTTGGGCACGAAAAGGGAGCGTTTACATCGGCTATCAAGCAACGTATCGGCAAATTTGAACAAGCACAAGGGGGCACCCTATTTTTAGATGAAATTGGAGATATGCCTTTGGCTGCTCAGGCCAAGGTGTTACGGGCACTACAGGAAAATAAAATTACGCGGGTAGGTGGCGATAAAGACATTAATATTGATGTACGGATCGTAGCCGCCACCAACAAAGATTTGGTTAAAGAAATCGATCAAAACAGGTTCAGACTTGACCTCTATCACCGCCTGAGTGTGATTATTATTCATGTACCTTCACTCAACGCACGAAAAAATGACATACCTGCTATAGCCAATCAGTTCTTAAATAATATTTGTGCCGATTACAATATGCCTGATAAGCATTTTGATAATAAAGCACTGGAATTACTAAAAGATTACAATTGGACGGGTAATATTCGTGAATTACGAAACGTAATAGAACGATTGGTTATTTTGGGTGGTTCAACCATCACAGAAGAAGATGTTCGCGCTTATACATTTCCGTTCGGGCTTGCAGCTAATCCCGTTTCAGAATTGAATCATACAGCATCAGCCAATACAAATACCTTGTTGACCCTTGAAGATTTAGATGCATGGAGTGATTTTCAGGCTTTCAAAGAACATGTTGAAAAGCTTTTTATTGCGCATAAACTTCAAGCCCATCAGTGGAATGTAGCCAAAACATCCGAAGAAATCGGCATACAACGTAGTCATCTTTACAATAAGATTGAAAAATATCAACTTCGTAGAGACGATTAACCGGGGAAGCAAACTAAAAAAGCCGCACTTCGTATAGAACGAAATGCGGCTTTTTTACGGTGAAAACCAGATTAGCGAATAATTTTCAGCGTTCCGGTATATTGCGTTTGATCTAACTGATCGAAAACCACCAGCTGGTAATAATAATTACCCGACTCCAAGCCTTCTCCTGACCAGTCGTTTCGGTAATCCATGCTGTTGTATAATTCCTGTCCCCAACGGTTGAAAATTTGTAGACGTGAACCAGGATAGTACTCGAGGTTCTGAATCACAAAAACATCGTTCAGCCCATCACCATTGGGGGTAATCACATTCGGAATCTCAACCTCTCGCCCAGGAACCTCAAAATCGATTGGGTTTGAGAAGCTCTCAAATGGTGCTCCGGGATTTTTAGTCATTACCCGAAGTTTGTACTGCCCTCTTGGCTTTGGCTTTTCATGGGTATATACCGTATCGATCATAGGTCCGGCCACTACTTGCCAGCCCTGCTCAACCCTCGTGCCATCAAACTGCTGAACAAAATACTCCGGTGCTGTCCACCCATTGTAGTGGGTCCAGTTGATGGTAACATCCTCGTCATCAACATCAGAAGGCGGGTCATTCATCAGGCGGATAGATTTCACGGAGTTGGAACGGGGATTTTCTTTACCATTAATCAATCGCAAATTGATATTGTACGTAATTGGAGCGTTTTTAGGCAATACCGGGCTATACACATCACGGTGAATGCGGGCGTTTACATCGTTTTCTACGTAAAAGCGCTGGTCGAAACTTAGGATATTTTCACCGGGAACCGCACGGTACAGGTTATAAAATGCAAACCAGTTTACATTTAAGGTATCCGGTTCTTTCCATTGCATCACCAAGGCATTGGGATTAATGGTATCTACCGAAACATTCACAATTTCCATGGGCGTTTTGTATTCAGGACAACCCGTAATGTGTATTACTAGTGTATCGAAGGCTTCCATGAATTTATCGCATTGGTTGCCGTAGGTATTGCCATCGGTACCATTTCGAGAAACCATATAATAGTATCCGTTTTCATCGAGTGGTCGGGTTAAACGCAAATCAATGTTCTGGGTGCGGTTTTGGTTATCGCAATTGACCGGCGTAGCACTTTGCAGTTGAATCAGCTGACCTGAAGGATTGTACAGGCGCAGTTCAGAAGCATCGGAAGAGATGGTGTTACATTGTACGCGAGAAGCCAGCTCCAGTCTAAAATCGAGGCTGTCCCAGGTACCGCAGCCCATGGCCACTGTGTCGTTCAGGTAGGTAGGCGTAACGTTATCACAATACCGCCCTATACCCAAAATAACCTGCACATCAATTTTAACATAGCCAATCAATACGCCATTTCGGTATTCATCTACCTTTAATACAAAAACAGCGGTTTGCGGTATAGTACTAAAGAAAGTTAGGTTACCATTATTAGGATTAATGTTAATTATATTTCCTGCTACGGCTGCCGGAAGCGTTGCTGACTTTCCCGCCTGATAGTTAGACGGAGTGTTCCAAGCAGTTAAAGCTGGCACAAGGCTATATACTACAGAGTCTCCATCTTGTTCAACCACGTCAAACCGTACAGTAACAGGCTCTTGTATACAATAGGCGGGTACTTCAAAGGTGGCAAAGCGAGGTGAATTGTTGCCGGGAGTTATGTTGTTATTCAAATAGGAATCCACAAAGAAAGTAACCTGACCCGGTCCACCACCACCTGGTACGTTTGAAAGTGTATTGTTGGTATTTCGGCAACAAAAACCTGCGGTGCAGTTTATCTGACTCCCCCACGAAAACCACCATTCGTTACAAGCTGTAGTGGGTGAAGTGGGCAAAGTCACAACACCTTGCCATTGAAAGCGCTGGATACCATATCGGGTACCGCCGTTACATGTGCTCGGATCGTCAACACAAGCTGTAGGAACCTCGACCCCAGTACCAGGCAATGGGGTTAAGCTTAGCGACATGCATGGCGCTCCACAACCATTCCGATACCAAATATTGGTATTTGTTGGTGGATTTGTGCCTTGTCCAAAAGGACTTTGCATAAAGCTATTACAATCACGGAAAAGCGTAAGAATAATACGGTATTGGTTCGGCCCAATGTTTTCATACACGATATTACCCCCAGCTACGTGAGAAGCCTGGCTTTCTGTTGCATTGAAAATTAAAAATGCTACAAGCAACCATGAAAGTATGTGTAGTTGTTTTTTCATGATAATTAATTTTCGGAAAATTAAGGCTTTAGATTTTAGAATTGAATTTTTAGCCATTAAAAGGTGGTTAAAGCTTTTGGTAAGGAGCACTTAAACAAAGGTTTTATTGCCTATATACAGCAAAAAGCCGCATTTCGTATAGAACGAAATGCGGCTTTTTTACGGTGAAAACCAGATTAGCGAATAATTTTCAGCGTTCCGGTATATTGCGTTTGATCTAACTGATCGAAAACCACCAGCTGGTAATAATAATTACCCGACTCCAAGCCTTCTCCTGACCAGTCGTTTCGGTAATCCATGCTGTTGTACAATTCCTGTCCCCAACGGTTGAAAATTTGTAGACGTGAACCAGGATAGTACTCGAGGTTCTGAATCACAAAAACATCGTTCAGCCCATCACCATTGGGGGTAATCACATTCGGAATCTCAACCTCTCGCCCAGGAACCTCAAAATCGATTGGGTTTGAGAAGCTCTCAAATGGTGCTCCGGGATTTTTAGTCATTACCCGAAGTTTGTACTGCCCTCTTGGCTTTGGCTTTTCATGGGTATATACCGTATCGATCATAGGTCCGGCCACTACTTGCCAGCCCTGCTCAACCCTCGTGCCATCAAACTGCTGAACAAAATACTCCGGTGCTGTCCACCCATTGTAGTGGGTCCAGTTGATGGTAACATCCTCGTCATCAACATCAGAAGGCGGGTCATTCATCAGGCGGATAGATTTCACGGAGTTGGAACGGGGATTTTCTTTACCATTAATCAATCGCAAATTGATATTGTACGTAATTGGAGCGTTTTTAGGCAATACCGGGCTATACACATCACGGTGAATGCGGGCGTTTACATCGTTTTCTACGTAAAAGCGCTGGTCGAAACTTAAGATATTTTCACCGGGAACCGCACGGTACAGGTTATAAAATGCAAACCAGTTTACATTTAAGGTATCCGGTTCTTTCCATTGCATCACCAAGGCATTGGGATTAATGGTATCTACCGAAACATTCACAATTTCCATGGGCGTTTTGTATTCAGGACAACCCGTAATGTGTATTACTAGTGTATCGAAGGCTTCCATGAATTTATCGCATTGGTTGCCGTAGGTATTGCCATCGGTACCATTTCGAGAAACCATATAATAGTATCCGTTTTCATCGAGTGGTCGGGTTAAACGCAAATCAATGTTCTGGGTGCGGTTTTGGTTATCGCAATTGACCGGCGTAGCACTTTGCAGTTGAATCAGCTGACCTGAAGGATTGTACAGGCGCAGTTCAGAAGCATCGGAAGAGATGGTGTTACATTGTACGCGAGAAGCCAGCTCCAGTCTAAAATCGAGGCTGTCCCAGGTACCGCAGCCCATGGCCACTGTGTCGTTCAGGTAGGTAGGCGTAACATTATCACAGAATCGGCCCGTACCTAATATGACTTGAACGTCTATTTTTACATAACCAATCAATACGCCATTACGGTATTCATCTACCTTTAATACAAAAACAGCGGTTTGCGGTGTAGTACTAAAAAATGAAAGGTTACCATTATTCGGATTAATGTTAATGATATTTCCTGCTACGGCTGCCGGAACCGTTGCCGATTTTCCGGCCTGATAATTGGCTGGAGTATTCCAGGCGGTTAAAGCCGGAACCAAAGAATAAACGATAGAATCCCCATCGGCCTCTGTCACATCAAAACGTACAGTTACCGGTTCCTGAATACAATAAGCAGGAACCTCAAAACTTGCAAAACGTGCAGAGTTATTTCCGGGAGTTATGTTGTTATTCAGGTAGGAATCTACGAAAAAAGTAACCTGGCCATTACCACCGCCACCGGCTACATTTGAAAGCGACTGATTGGTGTTTCGGCAGCAGTGTCCCCCATTCGCAGATTGCCCCCATGAAAACCACCATTCGTTACAAGCTGCAGTGGGTGAGGTGGGTAAAGTGACTGTACCTTCCCAATCAAAGCGCAAAATGCCATAACGACTACCACCTAAACAGGTACTGGGGTCATCCACACAAGGAGTAGGCACTTCAACTCCTGTACCGGGCAGCCAGCTTACTGTTAAAGATTGCGTTGGGCCACCACAGCCATTTCGATACCATACGGTAGCATTCGGAGTTGTAAAGGGAGGAATATTAGCTCCCGAACAATCTCGGTAAAGGGTTAACGTAACGATATACTGGTTTGGCCCTATATTACGGTAGGTGATATTACCACCGGCTACGTGCGTTGCTTTGACTTCGGGGAGTGCAAGCAGTAGAAACATAGAACAAAGTAGCAAAAGCTTTCTCATAATTTGATTTTAACGAGACTAAAATACGGTTGTGAAAATTAAACTGCAATTAAAGTTTCAATAAGGCACTTTTTGAGCAGATTTGGCCCATTTTTCAAAGACCTCTTTTGCTTTCAAACTGGGAAGATGGTAAACTGGCAAACGCCTGTCGTGCTGAGCTTTAGCAAGTTCATCATATAAAAATGCATCATCGAAATCTATTTCCGCTGCCTCATCCCGTGTGTTTGCAAAATAAACGGCATCCATCCGGGCCCAATAAATTGCTGACAAACACATCGGACAAGGCTCACAACTGCTGTAAATGGTGCAGCCTTGGAGGTTAAAAGTTTTCAAAAAAGCTCCGGCTTTTCTAATTGCCTGCACCTCAGCATGTGCTGTAGGGTCACAGGATGAAGTCACTTCATTGACCGCTTCCACGATGATTTGGCCATCTTTAACAATTACCGCTCCAAATGGTCCACCCACACCACGGCTACTGCCCTGCTCTGAGAGCTCTATAGCCCTTTGTAGAAACTTTGTGTGTAGCTTTTCCATCTCACTTAATGATCCGCAAAGCCCCCTGAACCAAGGGCTTATCCGGAATTTCTACCATATAGATGTAGGTACCACTTTCGAGGTTCACCGGTGAATAATCGTTGGTATAATCTTCTGATTCAAATACACGTTGCCCCCATCGGTTAAACAAGCTCACCCTGTTCTTAGGGAAAAACTCCAAGCCTTCTACAAAGAAAAAATCATTGGCCCCATCACCATTGGGCGTAATTACATTTGGAACCACTACCTCTCGTGTTTCGATCTCAAAAAACAAGAAATTGCTCCAAGCCTCAAATCCCATAGGATTGCCATCGGAAGTATAAACGCTCAATTTATAAAGCCCGGGTGCCTGAGGCTTTTCAAAAGCGAATGTGGTGTCCGAAGTACTGCCAATAAGTTCGCCTCTCAGGCTGTCTGCGCCTGCGTTCAAGTATACGTCAAAGGAGGTACTCCATGCTTTGTAGGGTGTCCAAACAATACTGGCCGCGCCAGGAATGCCATCCGCAAGTTTATCATCGGCTGCACGCAACCAGATATTATTAACAGAATCGGCTGGAAGGTTGATATCTCCATAAATACGCATGCGCAGCGTTACCTTAAAATCGCGGCTTTCTTCCACGGGATCAATCATGGTATAATAAATCACGGTATCATCTATTCCATAACCCAAATGGATTTCACGCCACGACTGTTGGGGGATGTTGTCGTAAATATAAACACGATAATTTTCGAAGAAGCTAGCATCAAAATTAGGTGGCGTATTCCAGGTTAGCTCCAGGGTTTGGTTGTCGGGCAATACACTTACATTGCGTATTTTCACCTGATCGTAGTACTCATAACAATTATTCACCCGTACGATAATGGTATCGAAGGGATTGGCACCAGTGCCACAATCGCCCAAAAGCGGGTCACCATCTATGCCATTTCGAATGACGAGGTAATGGTCCCCATTAAAAAGAAAATCAACGGCCAAAGTGAGGGTCATGCTATCCGATCGGCCATTTATACATTCCGGAACTACCGCACGGATCTGCATTAAATTTCCTTTCGGATCATACAAGCGGAAATCAGAACCTCCTGGCTCAATAGATGAACAACGCAAATCGCCAGAACCCACCTTCAACCCAATTTGCCTGGTGTAACAATCGGCAGCAACTACCGGCCAAACTGAACCGGTATCTATGGTAGCAAAGCCCCCAAAAGCCCCCCCTTCACAAAATCCATCTGGTGCAAATAACCATCCTTCGGGATTAGAAGGCACCACAACCCATTGGGTAGAATTGCGCCCTGCAACGGTATGCGCTACAGTACCCGTTATATTATGCAATCCCAAAACCGCAGTACCACCAGCCCAACCCAAACATGGTGGTTTGTTTTCGATGTACACCTCAATGGTGTTGTTACACTCATTTAAAACTACCTGAAAGGTGCCCAAATTTTGCGTACAAGAAAACATGGGTAAATTCACAAAGGACACGACAAATTTTCGAAATGGCGCCACTCCTACACGGCTATACAAAATATTACCGTTTCCATTCAGTGTCGACCACCAATCCTGCCAGGGTGCCATAATGCAGTTCTTTGGAACATTAAAACCTGCATTCGGAATGTTGGTGGAAGTAAATGTTGTAGGCTGATTTGGACTAAAAGATACCCAGCCATTGGTGCCAACATAAACTTCGTTATAGGTATTTCCATAAAAACAAAAATCAAAGCCAATCTCAACAGCACCACTAACCCCATCGTCGGCCCCACCACTTGCCCAACTACCCAATAGTGAAACCCCAGTATAGGGTTCTGGATTAAACGTTATTGGGCTAATGATATAATTTTGAGAAAATGCAGTATGCCCGCATATAATTAATATGAAAAACCAAAAAAATCTTGTCCTAATCAAAACAATTCATTTACAACAACCAAATATAATAAAGGCACCGAATAAAAAACCATAAGGCATAGGCTTTTATTGAATTTTAATAATCAGTTTAAAGCTTAACTTTGCGGCGCATGAAGAATATACGCAATTTTTGCATTATTGCACACATCGACCACGGTAAGAGTACCTTGGCCGACCGACTCCTTCAAATTACCAACACGGTTGATTCGCGTGAATTGCAGGAACAAACGCTCGACGATATGGATTTGGAGCGCGAACGTGGCATTACCATCAAGAGCCACGCCATCCAAATGGACTATATGTACAAAGGTGAGCAATACACCTTAAATCTAATTGATACCCCCGGCCACGTGGATTTTTCCTATGAAGTATCCCGGGCTATTGCTTCATGTGAAGGCGCCTTACTTATCGTAGATGCCTCGCAAGGCATTGAAGCACAAACGATTTCGAACCTCTACCTTGCGCTTGAGCATAACCTGGAAATCATTCCGGTGCTCAATAAAATGGATTTGCCAGGAGCTAATCCCGAAGAGGTTAAAGATCAAATTGTAGATCTGCTTGGCTGTGATATAGAAGATATTTTGCCGGCGAGTGGAAAAACGGGATTAGGGGTCGATAAGGTGTTAGAAGCCATAGTTGAACGCATCCCGGCCCCGAGTGGCAATCCCGATGCACCGCTGCAAGCCCTCATTTTTGATTCGGTTTACAACAACTACCGGGGAATTATTGCCTATTTCAAAGTACTCAATGGCCGCATAAAAAGCGGTGAGCGCGTAAAATTCCTGAATACGGGAAAAGAATATTTTGCAGAAGAAATCGGCATTTTAAAACTCAAGCAACAACCGCGCAAATCGGTAGAAACGGGTGATGTGGGCTATATCATCAGTGGAATCAAATTTGCCAAGGAAGTAAAAGTAGGAGATACGCTTACTACGATGGAACGGCCGGCCACCGAATCGATTAAAGGCTTCGAAGAAGTAAAACCCATGGTTTTTGCTGGCATTTATCCGGTAGACACCGAAGACTACGAAGAATTGCGCGACAGTATGGACAAGCTGCAACTGAACGACGCCAGCTTGGTGTACGAGCCCGAATCTTCGGCGGCATTGGGATTTGGCTTCCGTTGCGGCTTCCTGGGGATGCTGCATATGGAAATCATTCAGGAGAGACTTGAGCGAGAGTTCAACATGACGGTAATTACTACCGTTCCCAACGTTTCTTATTACTGTACAACTACCAAGGGCATTAAGCTCACCGTAAATAATCCCAGCGATTTGCCCGATCCCAGCACCATCGATTTTATTGAAGAGCCCTACATCAGTGCACAAGTCATTACCAAGTCGGAATACATTGGTCCTGTCATCGAGTTGTGTATGAATAAACGGGGGATCATCAAAAACCAGATTTACCTGACCACCAACCGCGTAGAAATTACTTTTGAAATGCCGCTGGGTGAAATTGTATTCGACTTTTACGATCGGCTTAAAACCATTTCTCGCGGTTATGCTAGCTTCGACTACCATCTGATCGGCTACCGACAGTCGAAACTAGTACGTATGGACATTAGGCTGAACAGCGAGCCTGTAGATGCCCTCTCTTCGCTCATTCACACCGATAAAGCCTATGAGCTAGGAAAAAAAATGTGTGAAAAATTGCGCGAATTGCTTCCCCGTCAACAGTTCGATATTGCTATTCAAGCCTCCATTGGCGCCAAGATTATTGCACGCGAAACCATCAAAGCCCTACGGAAGGATGTGACGGCAAAATGCTACGGCGGTGATATTTCACGAAAGCGTAAACTTCTCGAAAAGCAGAAAAAAGGTAAAAAGCGTATGCGCCAGGTAGGCAATGTGGAAATCCCGCAAAACGCCTTCCTTGCAGTACTCAAACTGGATTAATATGTTTCAGATTATCGATGGCAAAACCACTGCTGCTGACATTCGCGCAGAAATCAAGGCCGAGGTAGCCCAACGGATTGAAGCCGGATACCGTGCCCCACATTTGGCCGCAGTGCTGGTAGGTAACGATGGGGGAAGCGAAACTTATGTCGCCAATAAAATCAAAGCCTGTGAAGATGCGGGTTTTCAATCGAGCTTATTACGTTTCAGCGAACAGATTACCGAAACGGAACTGCTCAACACCGTGCGCCGTTTGAATGCTGACCCAGCTATTGATGGCTACATCGTACAACTGCCTTTGCCCAAACATATCGATGCGCAAAAAATAAATGAAGCCATCGATCCGGCCAAAGACGTTGACGGCTTTCATGCCGTAAACATTGGCAAAATGGTGCTAAATCTGCCCTGTTATTTACCTGCCACACCTCACGGCATCCTTGAACTCCTCAAGCGCTACAAGATCGATACCAACGGCAAACACTGTGTAGTTCTCGGCCGAAGTCATATAGTAGGTTCACCCGTTAGTATTTTATTGGCACGCCAGGCGAATCCCGGCAACTGTACGGTAACCCTGTGCCATAGTCGCACTCAAGACCTCAAAGCACACTTGCTTCGCGCCGACATCATCATCGCAGCCCTTGGCAAGCCTGCATTTGTAACGGCCGACATGGTAAAACAAGGTGCCATCGTCATCGATGTAGGCACCACCCGCGTTCCGGATGCCAGTCGTAAATCCGGCTTCCGTTTAAGCGGGGATGTAGACTATGCGCAAGTGGCGCCGAAATGCAGCTTTATCACACCGGTGCCGGGCGGGGTTGGCCCTATGACCATTGCCATGCTGCTTAGAAATACGCTTCATGCCGCCAAAAAAGACTTTTATGCCTAATACACTTCCGGTGATGGAAGCCTTTTACACCATTCAAGGGGAAGGCTACAACCAAGGAAAGGCCGCTTTTTTTATCCGACTAGGAGGCTGTGACGTGGGTTGCGTCTGGTGCGATGTCAAAGAATCGTGGCCGGCCGAGGCGCATCCTCAAATGAGCGTCGACAATCTTGTTGCTTTAAGTATAGCTACTAAAGCCCCAAACGTGGTGATTACCGGGGGCGAGCCAAGCATGTACGATTTAAGCCTTTTAACCCAGGCGCTTCAATCACACGGATTAAATATCTGGATTGAAAGCGCAGGCACCTCTCCCCTACGCGGCACCTTCGATTGGGTATGTATATCCCCAAAAAAATTCAAGCCGGTTTTACGAGATAATTTGGAATTAGCCGATGAGCTAAAAGTGGTTATTTACCACAAAAGCGATCTCAAATGGGCTCAAGAACATGCCAAAAAAGTAAAACAAAATTGTGTGTTGTACCTACAGCCCGAATGGAGCAAAGAAAAAGAAATCTTGCCTTTAATCGTTGATTTTGTAAAGGCACATCCGGAATGGCGTATATCTTTGCAAACACACAAGTATATGAACATCCCTTAAAAACAGGTATGCATTTCAGGCTTTTTTTGATCATTGGCATTTGCCTAAGCAATATTTATCCGGTATTTGCCCAGAAAATTCCGGCTAAAGCCGAAAAGCAATACCGTACAGCCATGGGCCACATAGGCGATCGGAAATACGAAGAGGCTACTAAACTACTCGAAAAAGTTGTTCGCAGGCACCCACAATATGCACATGCAGGCATAACCTTGGGCGATTTATATATCCAGCAAAAAAATCAGGAAAAAGCCAAGCGCGTATATGAACAAGTCATTGCAAAAAACCCCGACTTCTCCTACCGCCCTTATTTCCAATTGGGCAAAATGTGCATGCAAGAACCCGATTATGCCCTCGGTAAATTCTATTTTCAGCAGACCCTCAAATTCAAAAACATTCCCGGAAGCACTTTACAGGATGCCGGGCTTTTTTTAAACCAATGTAGCTTTGCTTTAGAAGCCCTGAGTAATCCCGTTCCTTTTATGGCCCTGAACATGGGTGATAGTATTAATAGTGAGTTCGACGAATACCTGCCGGCACTCACTGCCGACGATCAAACCATTATCTATACCCGTAAATTACCCAAAGGCGAAGACTTTTTTATCAGTTACCGCCTGGCCGACGGGAGTTGGTCAAGCGCGCAAGCCATGCCGGCCCCTCTCAATTCACATTTGAATGAAGGAGCACACTGCCTCACTGCAGATGGAAAAACCATCTATTTTACGGCCTGTTACCGGAACGATTCCTACGGTGGCTGCGATATTTACATGAGCTCGCTTACAGATAATGGTTGGTCACGCCCCATCAATCTGGGCGAAAACATCAATAGTCCCCATTGGGAAACCCAGCCCTCGATCTCTTTCGATGGACAACACCTCTATTTTGTTAGCAATCGTCCCGGAGGATTTGGAGGTAGCGACATATGGATGAGTAGCCGTCAGAAAAATGGTGAATGGGGAAAACCCGAAAATATGGGGCCTTACATCAATTCTCGCAAAGACGAAATGTCGCCCTTTATCCATCACGACGACCAAACCCTCTATTTTGCTTCTGAAGGCATGGCAGGCATGGGAGGAATGGACATTTACCTAAGCAAACGGATGGCTGACGGTGAATTTGGCCCGGCACGCAACTTGGGTTATCCCATCAACACCGAAAAAAACGAAAGCAGCTTGTTTGTAAATATGGCCGGCAATCTGGCCCTTTTCAGTGCCGAAGGCGCCGATACTCGTGGCAAACTCGATATTTATTATTTCGAAATGCCCGAGGAAATCAGACCGGAACGTGCAATTTATGTGAAAGGAAAAATTTTTGATGCAAACAGCAAACGTAGCCTCGACAGCCGCATCCAAATCATCGACTTGCTGAGCGGAGAACTCGTGTTCGAGACCACCACTTTTAAATACGACGGGGCTTTTCTTACCAGCTTACCTGCCGGCAGATCTTTTGCCTTCAACGCCAGTCGCGAAGGCTATTTGTTTTACAGCGAAAACTTTAGCTTGAACGATAAAACAGCCAGCTCTACCCACATCAATATTCCGCTACAACCTATAGAAGCCGGTAGTGAGGTGATATTGAAAAACATTTTCTACGAATTGAATGCCTTTGCCCTTACGGAAAGTTCCGTGGTCGAATTGCGCAAACTTCAGGAATTTCTCAAGTTAAATCCCGGACTCAGCATCGAAATTCAAGGACATACCGATAATGTCGGAAGCAAAGCTTTTAACCTCGAACTTTCAACCCAAAGGGCGCGCACGGTTTACGAAGCATTGATTCGCTTTGGTGTATCAGCCGACCAATTGCGATTCAAAGGATATGGTGATTCACTTCCCATCGCCGACAACAGCACGGAAGCAGGCAGAAGTACCAATAGACGCACCCAATTCAAGGTGCTTGCCATAAAATAAATGCGTGAAGCCTCTATAAACGGCCCTGAACAATTTCTTCTACCACCAGTGGATCGAGTAAGGTTGAGGTATCCCCTAAATTGCTTAGTTCTCCCTCCGCAACTTTGCGTAGTATTCGACGCATGATTTTTCCCGAACGGGTTTTAGGTAATCCGCTTACTAACTGAATTTTGTCGGGTTTCGCAATTTTACCTATTTGAGCCACAATGGTTTCCAGAATTTCACCCTTCAAGTTTATTGGATCAAATTCCTTTTCGCGACAAACCACAAAGGCATAAATCCCTTGTCCTTTAATGTCGTGTGGATAGCCAACTACGGCCGACTCAGCCACATGTGGATTTAAATTGATGGCGTTTTCAATTTCTGCGGTTCCGAAGCGGTGACCAGAAACATTGATCACATCATCCACGCGACCAATGATGCGGTACATTCCATTGGCATCGCGTCGGGCGCCATCACCAGTAAAATAATATCCTTTATAGGCGTCAAAATAGGTCTGGCGACATCGTTCGTGGTCGCCATAAGTAGTTCTGATCATGCCTGGCCAGGGAAATTTAATGGCCAGGTATCCCTCCTGCTCATTTTCCGTAATTTCTTTACCTTCCTGATTAAGCAACACCGTTTGTACTCCGGGTAGCGGATATCCGGCATGGCTGGGCTTTAAGGGCGAAATTCCTGCCAAGGCTGCAATCATAATACCTCCGGTTTCAGTTTGCCACCAAGTGTCGGTAATTGGGCAGCGCTCCTTACCCACGTGAATATTATACCAATGCCAAGCCTCTTCGTTGATGGGTTCTCCTACCGAGCCCAACACCCGGAGCTTGTCGAGGCTGTACGACAATACATGGTCTTCGCCAGCCGCCATGAGCGATCGGATAGCCGTTGGTGCGGTGTAAAAAATGGTTACGGCATGTTTATCGCACACCTGCCAAAACCTACCTGGGTCTGGGTAGGTTGGAACGCCCTCAAACATAAGCGTGGTAGCGCCATTCAATAGGGGGCCATACACCAAATAACTATGACCGGTTATCCAGCCGATATCTGCTGTACACCAGTAAACATCGCTTTCTTTGGCTTGAAATACATTAGCAAAGGTGTAGGCCGTGTACACCATATAGCCGCCACAAGTATGAACTACTCCTTTGGGTTTACCAGTTGATCCGGATGTATAGAGAATGAACAACATATCTTCGGCCGACATCACTTCTGCCTCACAATGTATTGATGCATTTTCCATCAGTTCATGCCACCACAAATCGCGACGAGGCTGCATATTAACCGGCCAGGCGACCCGTTCAAATACAATTACTTTTTCAACGGTTGAACATTGTCCCAAAGCTTCGTCAATCACCATTTTACAAGGTATTTGCTTGGCTCCTCTATTCAAACCATCAGAAGTTACCACCAATTTACATCCGGCATCATTAATGCGGTCGGCAATACTTTGCGCAGCAAAACCGGCGAATACCACCGAATGAACCGCTCCTATACGAGCACACGCCAAAACGGCTACCATTAATTCAGGAATCATAGGCATATAAATGCATACTCGATCACCTTTTCGAATACCCTGGTTCCTAAGAACATTTCCGAATTTACAGACTTGTTCATGTAATTCCCTGTAGGTATAACGTACAAAACGTTCTTTCGGATCGTTCGCTTCCCATACCACTGCAAGTTTGTTGGCCCGTTCTGCCAGGTGGCGGTCTAAACAATTTTCTGTAATATTCAATTGCGCCCCCTCGAACCAGCGCACATCAGCGCGTTCAAAATTGGCATCTAATACTTTATCCCATTTACGCCTCCAGGTAAAATTTTCTGCAATTTCGGCCCAGAATTCTTCGGGCTGTTGAATGCTTTTTTCATATGCTTGCTTGTAGGCATCAAAACTGGCTAATGGCTGTATCATAATTGAATTTTGGTCTATTTTAGGAAGCTTTCATTTACAAAACAAGCCCCTCGTATCAAACTTGTCAAATTCTTATCGAAACTAATGGTCTATTGAACGAAGTTTTTCATCCGTTTGCAAGCAAAAGCGAATATTTGTCTAATTTTAAACCAATGAAGCGAATACTAGTAGTTGAAGATGAACGTATGATGCGCAAGGTCATCGAATTCCGTTTAAAAAAAGATGGGTACGATGTTTATGCTGTAGAAGATGGAAAAGAAGCCTGCGCTAAGTTTGAAGAAATTCAACCCGATCTGGTGCTTACCGACATCATGATGCCTTATGTATCGGGTCTTGAACTCATCGATTTCATCAGAAACAAAAAAGCATCAAATACGCCAATCATCATGCTTTCAGCCGTGGGTCTCGAAAAAACTGTTGTTGAAGCTTTTGAGCTGGGTGCCGATGACTTTATTACCAAACCTTTTAGCCCCGAAGAGCTAACTATTCGGGTAAAAAAACACTTGCTTCGCAAATGAAGGCCATAAGCTTAGCTATATTCTTTTGGCTTTTAACAACTTTTCAGCCAGCACACGCACAAGATACTCCCGATTTGGATAAGCTATTTCGGCGCGCCCAACAACTTGGCTTTGACGGCCATTATGAAGATGCCAGGGTACTCATTGATAGTATACTTCTCTTTAAAAGGCCCAATACCGATGCTGAACTTTTCAAAGCAAACACCTGGCTATGGCAAAAAGAATACAGCGAAGGCACCAGGCTTCTGCAGCAATTGCAAGCACGCGAAAGCGAGAATCAGGAAGTAGCCTTGGCCTTGCTTAAAGCGTACGTTTGGTCGGCAAAAAACGACTCTGCAATTAGCTTGAGTAAAAGGTTCAAGGCAGAATGGTTATTGAAAGGCGACTTTCAATACTATACCGCACTGGCATATTTTAACCTCGGAGCCTATGAAAATAGCCTGGCGATCACCGAAAAGCTGTTTCAAAACCAATCAGCTTACCCAGGCATCCGGGCCTTGCACGAGCAAAACATTTACCATTTACAGCGTCAACATCTGCTGCTTGATTATCAATTCAGCAGCTTCAACGACGATATTCCTGACTGGCACTGGCTTTCGCTTGAATATGGAAAACAGCTCCGTCGTGGCCCGTTGTTGTTTCGGTTAACACAAATCAGTCGTTTTAACCTCGATGCCAGCCAATTTGAACTCGAGTACTACCCAAGGATCAACGACAAAACTTATTTATATGCTGGTGCAGGGCTAGCGCAAGGCGTGCTTTTCCCCTCCTTTAGGGCAGGCCTGGAGGCTTTCCGTGAAATAGGAAATGCTTTTGAGTTGTCGGCAGGATTCCGCCATCTTGGTTTTAGCGATGCACCGGTAACCAGTTACACCTTGAGCTTGAGTAAATACCATAAGGCATGGTGGCTCAGCCTAAGGCCCTTTATCATTCCGGCAGCAGGCAATGTGTACCTCACTTCTAATTTACAAATCCGCAGGTACCTCAATAATAGTCGACATTGGCTTAACCTTACGGCCGGAATTGGGAACTCCCCTGATCTCGACTTTCGGCTGAATGCACCCGACAGTGCCCCTTCAGACCAACTCTTTGTGCTTGATGCTACCTTGGTTCGTCTTGATTATCAACATCCGATGGGTTTTAATTGGCTGTTCAGAAGCTTTGCTGAGTACAAAAATGAAGAATTTTTACCCGGCAATTATCGAACCCGCTATACCCTAGGCATCGCCCTTCAACGATTTTTCTAATGTTGGAGAATATTCAATATCAAGTACACCGGCTTTTAAGTGGTGATGCAGATGCCGGCTTACTCCTCATCTTCGGGGCAATTTCGGGATTTTTGCTTTTGGCCGCCATGTTTCTGTTGATCACCTTACTTAGCCGAATAGCCAAAACAGCCGATGAGCGAAAGCAACATACGCTCAAGCAGATCTTTGAAGATTTTATCATGAATGCCTTATATGGTGACAAGCAGGTGCAGGAAATAAGTTTGCCTATGGTAATCAATCCTTTTAAACGCAAATACTTACGTACTCGCTTTCAACAACAATTAATGACCACTGAATTGGTGAATTTGGGTAAAGGACTGGATGGTGAAATCATGCAAAATCTGATAGAACTCTTTTACAGGCTAGACCTTAATATGATGTGCCTTCAAAAGCTACGTTCTAAAAACTGGCACATAGTGGCAGAGGGCATTGCAGAACTCCGAGAAATGCGTGTACATGAAGCGTTACCAAAAATCATTACGCTTATCAATCATCCTGAAAAAAGCGTGAGAAATGAGGTGCAATTAGCAGTATTAGAGATGGGCGAAAGTGCCAATCGTATGGATGCCTTTTTGGAAATCAATTACAATTTGACCCAATGGGAACAAATACGTTTACATGAATCGCTCAAAAGCCGAGGCCGAAGAAGTATTGTGAGCTTTAGTAATTTGTACAACGCCCACAACCCCGATGTTTGCAGGTTCGGCATGCGAATGTCGGCTTATTTTGGCATGACTAACGACATTCCTGCTTTACAGCAATACGTACACCATAAGGTAGAAGCATTACGCATAGAGAGCATTCATGCGCTAACACATTTGGGTGATTTCCAAATTCAGGAAGCGCTTGCACAGCAGTTCTCACACGAAACAGAAGCTGTACGCAAAGAAATTCTCCATTATCTTACAGGGTCAGGTTTCGAATCATTGCAATTATTTCTGGATGCATTAACCGGCGAATCCAGAGAGATTTCGCTTGCCGCTGCTAGAAGTTTATTGCATAGCTATCCCTCCAAATTCATTCAAGAGCTTATTGACGGACTGCAATTGAATGAAGCCATTAGAGCACGTATTGCGCATGTATCAGATTCCAGGTTAACCTAAACATGAAACAGGGCTTACAAATTTTCACCATGATCTTCGACACATTGCTATTGGTATATGCCATTAGTATTTGTAGTTCATACATCCTGCTTGCCCTGGTATCGGCCTCTGCCCTTATCCGCTACAAGCGGATAAACCGTCATACTGATTACCGAGAACTGCTTGCTTCTCCCTTCAGCCCGCCCGTGAGTCTGATTGCCCCAGCCTACAACGAATCACTAACCATTGTAGAAAATGTACGCTCCTTACTCAGTTTACAATATCCCGATTTAGAAATCGTAGTTGTAAATGATGGCTCTAAGGACGATACGCTTACTAAACTCATTCACAATTATGATTTAGAAATTGTGCCTTATGCTTTTGATGCTATCATTGGGCACAAGCCCATTCGGGCGATTTACAAATCAAAGCATGCCATTTATGAGCGACTCATTGTGATTGACAAGCAAAATGGAGGCAAGGCCGATGCCCTAAATTCAGGCTTAAACGTTGCCCGGGGCAAATATGCCGCCTGTATTGATGTTGATTGCGTACTTTCTCAAGATGCCATTTTAAAAATGGTAAAGCCCTTCATGGAAAGTGAAAATCGCACCATCGCTGTGGGGGGTGTCATCCGAATTGCCAATTCCTGCGTCATTGAAGATGGTTTCTTAAAAGCAGTAAGGGTACCTGATAATATGGTAGCGCGCTTCCAGGTGATGGAATATACACGTGCCTTTTTAATGGGTCGTATGGGTTGGAGCAAGGCCGATGGCTTATTGCTTATTTCTGGCGCTTTTGGCCTGTTCGATAAAAGTATTGCTATAGCTGCAGGAGGTTACGACCATAGCACTGTTGGCGAAGACATGGAACTCATTGTACGTATGCGCCGCTTCATGATTGAACAAGGCGAACGATACGAGGTAAGTTTCATTCCCGATCCCCTTTGTTGGACCGAAGCTCCTTCTACACGCAAAATACTTTCGCGCCAACGCAATCGCTGGATGCGTGGCACCATCGAAACCTTGCTGATGCATAAAACCATGTTTTTTAATCCCAAATACAAAATTTTGGGCATGCTCAGCTATCCCTATTGGTTCTTCTTTGAGTGGATGGCCCCCGTTATCGAATCATTTGGCATTGTATACTTTGTCCTTTTGGCTTTACTTGGTTTACCAAATTGGCCTTACTTTTTTGCCTTACTCGGAGCCGTGTATGCTTTTGCCATGATGATGAGCATGGCGGCCATCCTCTTCGATGAACTTTCATACTACCAATATACCCGATTTAAAGACCTGGCTAAACTTATTGTTGCCTCAATTCTGGAACCCTTTATACACCACCCTATGGTTGTATGGTGGGCCCTCCAGGGCAATATCGATTTCATTCGTGGTAAAAAAAGCTGGGGAGAAATGACCCGAACTGGTTTTAAAACACCTACGAAATGAGGAAGTTTGCCGCGCTTTTGCGTGCCGTTCAAGTGCTGGTGGTGCTACTATTCAGCACCCCGTTCATTATGCTGCTACTTTGGTTCTTTACACCAAAAAAAAATCTGCACCTGACCATTGTCGACAAAACTGTGCTAAATACTGATTACGAAGAGCACAAATCGCTATTTTGGTTTCTAAACCACCACAAATTGAGCCATCCCATCCATGGCAAACGCTTCAATTTAAAACGTGATTATTATGGATTCTTCCCAGGAAATAAGCCTAATTATGAAATTAAAGGTCTTAGCCAGCTCACAAAAGCCCAATGGGATAGCATAGTTGCCGGTAGCGATTATATCTATTTTACAGATACCTACGGCATCTTCGAAATTGAATGGCATTCCAATGCACAGGCCACCGAACGTTCGGGCATCATTTACGGAGGGCTCTCAAAAGCCGATTTATATGTTCTAGACGCAGCAAAAGCTGCCGGCAAAACCATCATCACTGAATTTAATTGCTTCGGCTCACCAACGGCCAGCTCGGAACGAAAAGCGTTTGAAGACATGTTTGGACTCAAATGGAGTGGATGGATTGGCCGCTATATCGACAAACTCGATACTACGATAAATAGAGAAATCCCTTTTTGGATGAAAAATGGCTATGTAAACCAACATGGGCATTGGCCATTTACTAAGTCGGGCATTGTATTGGTGAGCGAAACAGATCAAATTGAAATTTTAGAAATCAATGAGCATTTGACTTACCCAGTACCCGTCATATATACCGATCGCGAATTCCAAAAGCTCTCCCATCTTCCGGATACAATGCCTTATCCATTTTGGTTTGATATCATGGAACCTGGTAAAAATGCCATTTCCGCCCACTATAAAATACATAGCACAGCTGAGGGCGACAGCTTGTTAGCCCGTATCGGATTAAGCAATCAATTCCCGGCCATACTTAGTCATAGCGGTTACGACTATCAATTCTACTATTTTGCAGGCGACTTTTCCGACAATCCTGTTAATTACAAGCGGAGTTACTTCAAGGGAATTCGATTTTTCCGAGAATTCTTCTATGACCCAACAGAACCCTCCGACCGTTTATACTTTTTCTGGGAATACTACCTTCCTTTGATGGACTACCTGTTCAAAAAATAAAAATGCCCGAAAACTCAAGTTCCCGGGCATTATATGCTTGCATATGCTCATCAAAGGGTACGTCCAGGATATTGTTCGAGGCCTTTTGCCAAACAAACCATGGCTTTTTCGAGGTATTCTTTTTTGAGTACATAAGCAATACGAACCTCATTTTTTCCTAATCCGGGTGTGGCATAAAAGCCAGTAGCCGGGGCCATCATCACCGTTTGTTTTTCGTACTCAAACGATTCTAGCATCCATTGGCAAAACAAATCGCTATCATCTATTGGTAAGCGCACTACGCAATAAAAAGCTCCGCCTGGATTGGGACAAACCACACCGGGCATATCGCGTAAGGCATTTACCACCAAATCGCGTCGGCTGATGTATTCTGCCCTTACCTCGTCGAAGTAGGCCTGAGGTGTTTCAAGAGCAGCAGCGGCACCAATTTGTTCGAGCGTAGGCGGGCTAAGACGCGCCTGGGCGAACTTCATGGCAGTAGCAATTACGTCCTTATTACGGGTAACTAGGGCGCCAATACGGGCACCGCAGGCACTATAAATTTTTGACACACTCTCTACCACAACCGCATGATTTTCAAGACCTTCTAAACTCAAAATAGAAGTATGCTCTTTGTCGCCATAGGCAAATACGCGATATACTTCGTCAGCAAAGAGGTATAGGTCGTGCTTCAGAACCAATTCGCGTAACTGATTGAGTTCTTCATCGGTGTAAAGTGTACCGGTTGGGTTGTTGGGGTTACAAATTACAATAGCTCGTGTACGTTTGTTGATGAGCTTTTCAAAATCACTCACCGATGGCAATGCGAAGCTATCGTCTATATAGGTGGTAATGGGCACCACCTTCACCCCTGCCATTTGGGCAAAACCATTATAATTCGCATAAAATGGTTCAGGAATAATCACCTCGTCGCCGGGATTCAGGCAGCTCATCATGCCAAACACAATGGCTTCGGAACCCCCAGTGGTAATGATAATATCGTTATGGTTTACCGCTATACCTCTTTCTTGGAAACGAGCAGCATAGGTCCGCCGGTATGATTCAAAGCCGGCTGAATGCGAATATTCGAGTACTTTGCCATTAAAAGCATGAACAGCTTCCATAAAAACCGGCGCCGTTTCGATATCAGGTTGACCGATATTCAGGTGATAAATCATCACCCCTTTTGAAGCCGCTTCTTCGGCAAAAGGTACGAGTTTACGAATGGGAGAAGCCGGCATGGCCAGGCCTCGTTGCGAAATACTTGGCATAAGATTGAAATAAAAAAACCCGTGCAAAGATACACGGGTTCATGAATTAATTTAAATTAAGCTTATGGCTTGGTCACCGGGCTTCCAGTAGTGTTTTTATTTTCGGGAACACCTGAAGGCTGACGCTCTACAACACCTTTGATGGTTAGCACTTTGGTTGGGGTGTTGGCATTGCTCGTAATGGTTACCTGTTTAGTAAAAGGCCCCGGGCGGTTTTGAGAGTTATAAACGGCTTTAATTGAACCCTTTTCACCATTTTTTACCGGCTCACGCGTCCAGCTTGGCGTAGTGCAACCGCAAGAAGCAGAAACATTAGAGATAATCAGTGGCTCGTTACCTGTATTGGTAAAAACGAACTCGTGCGTAGCCATCTCTCCTTCCCTGATGGTACCAAAATCATGCACTTCTTTTTCAAATTTCAGGACAGCCTTCGACTTGGCATCGTCGGCGGCGTTTTGGGCAAAAGCAGCACCAGATAGGGCTACAAATGATAAAACGGCTATTAGCTTTTTCATAATTTAGATGTTTAACTGCGATTTGACAATCTCAAAAGTACAAAAGTTTAACAAGCACACAATCTTAAAATTTGATGAAAAGTTCATGCCTGGCTATTTTTTTGACGACAACAACCATTTAATTTAAGGGGTACAGCGGCTCTACTTCCGCCCTTAGGCGGTTTTTGCTATCTTTGCTCTCCTCAAAAATACCCGTTTATGTCGAAGAATAAAGCCAGCACCGCCAATCCTACCTTAAGTTTTGAAGACTTCAAAAAAGAGGTCATGGCCGATTATAAATTGGCCTATGAGAGCCGTCAGGCCAGTTTATTGGGTCGTAAAGAGGTGCTCACAGGCAAGGCCAAATTCGGCATTTTTGGGGATGGAAAAGAGGTAGCCCAATTGGCCATGGCTAAAGCCTTTAAAGCTGGCGATATACGATCGGGCTATTACCGCGACCAAACTTTTATGTTCGCCACGGGCATGAGTGATATCCGGAAGTTTTTTGCACAATTGTACGCTCACGTATCATTGGAAGCTGAACCGGCCTCGGCAGGACGATTGATGAACGGCCACTTTGCATCGCGCTTTTTGGACGATGCCGGCAACTGGCTCGACCTCACCAAGGCACCACACAGCACCTCCGACATCTCACCCACTGCGGGTCAAATGGGACGCGCTTTGGGTATTGCCTACGCAAGCAAACTTTACCGCGATAATCCGGCCTTGCACAGTTTCGAAAGCTTCAGCAAAAAAGGAAATGAAGTCAGCTTTGTTACTATTGGCAATGCCTCAACTTCTGAAGGACATTTTTGGGAAACCGTAAATGCCGCCGGCGTGCTGCAGGTACCACTGGCCATTAACATCTGGGACGACCAGTATGGCATTTCTGTACCGGCCAAATATCAAACCACCAAAGAAAACCTGTCGGATATTTTAAGTGGCTTCGCTACTAACGAAAATGGCAAGGGCTACCGCATTTATACCGTAAAGGGCTGGGATTATGCCAGTTTATGCGAAACATACCTCACGGCCATCGAAGAAATGCGCGACACCCATATGCCTGCCATCATTCACGTGATTGAGGTTACCCAACCACAGGGGCACTCCACCTCAGGCTCGCACGAGCGTTACAAAAGTCCGGAACGATTGCAATGGGAGCAAGAGCACGACTGTTTGCTCAAAATGCGCGAATGGATGCTGTCTCAAGGCATCAGCACTGTAGAAGCACTCGACACACTTGAAGCTGAGGCCGTTTCCTATGTAAAAACAGAACAGCAAGCTGCCTTTGCTGCGTACAGGGCCGAAATTGAAGCCGAAAAAGCCGAAACCCTAGCCAAGCTGGATGCGTTGATTGGTTCGAGTAGCCAGTCGGCATTCCTTACCGCTGTTCGGAACGAATTGGCCACCAACAAAGACGCCATTCGTAAAGACATTATGGGGGCAATCCGTAAAAGTCTGCGTATTTGTAGGAGCGAACAAAACGAAGCCCTACAATCATTGCGTGCCTACAAGGCCAGCCTCGATGCACAAAACTTCGAAAAATACAGCAGCTACCTGCACAGCGAATCAGCAGCCGCAGCCGCTAAAATCGCTGAAGTACCGGCTGTTTATACCGAACAGAGCCAGAAACTTAATGGCTACGAAATTTTGAATAAAGCCTTCGACACCATACTGCAAAACGACGCCCGCTTTTTTGCTATAGGCGAAGACGTTGGTAAAATCGGCGACGTGAACCAGGGGTTTGCCGGACTGCAGGAAAAACATGGTGAATTACGGGTTACCGACACCGGTATACGCGAGATGACCATCGTTGGTCAGGGATTGGGAGCAGCCATGCGCGGCTTACGCCCATTGGTTGAAATTCAGTACCTCGATTACCTGTTGTACGCCCTGCAAATCATGAGCGACGACATTTCCACCCTGCAATACCGCACCAAAGGCGGACAAAAAGCACCGCTTATCATTCGAACACGAGGGCACCGGCTCGAAGGCATCTGGCATTCAGGCTCTCCCATAGGCATGATATTGCACAGCATCCGGGGTATGCACCTGCTGGTACCCCGTAATATGGTTCAGGCCGTAGGTTTTTACAACACCCTGCTCAAAAGCGATGAACCCGCCTTGGTGATTGAATGCCTCAATGGCTATCGATTGAAAGAAACCATGCCCGATAACCTAAGCGAATTCAACCTGCCCCTGGGCAAGCCCGAAGTTATTCGTGAAGGCGATGATATCAGCATCATCACCTATGGATCAAGTTGCCGCATTGCCCTTGAAGCTGCTCAACAGTTGGCCGAAACCGGTATACAAGCCGAAGTGGTTGATGTGCAATCGCTCCTTCCCTTCGACCTGAACCATGATTTGCTGAAATCAGTTAAGAAAACCAACCGATTCCTCATCCTCGACGAAGACGTACCCGGTGGTGCTTCGGCCTTTATCTTCCAACAACTTATGGAAGAACAAGGGGCCTACTATTGGCTCGACAGTCCGGGTCGCACCTTAACAGCCAAGGCGCATCGGCCAGCTTATGGCACCGATGGCGACTATTTCAGTAAGCCCAGCGTTGATGACGTGGTAGAAGCCGTGTACGACATCATGAGCGAATCAGACCCTACAAGTTTCCCCAAGTACTTATAATGAACAGCATCAAGCAGGTCTGTGTGTATTGTGCGTCTTCGGTACTGAGCCCCGAAAAGTATTTGTTGGCAACCGACCAGCTTGCCGAAGATCTGGTAAATAACGGGGTACGTGTGGTGTACGGTGGAGGTTCAACCGGTCTCATGGGCCGTTTGGCCGACCGCGTACTGTCACTTGGAGGCGAAATCACAGGCATTATGCCCAACTTTATGAAAGAAGTAGAATGGGCACATAAACAAGTAAAACAGTTTCACTTTGTAGCCGATATGCACGAGCGTAAAAAACGCTTTTTAGAAGGCACCGATGCCTTAATTGCGCTACCCGGCGGAACCGGCACGCTCGAAGAATTACTCGAAGCTATTACTTGGAAACGTTTGGGACTCTACCCCCATCCCATTGTGATTTTAAATCTCGACGGGTTTTATGACCCCTTGCTGGCACAATTGGCGCGCTGCGAAGAAGAACATTTCATGTCAGAACACCATAGGCTATTATGGACCGTAGTTAATCGGGCTGAAGACATACTTAAAGCCGCCCAAACGGCTGCGGTTTGGCAAAAGCCATTAGCAGCAGCACGGGTGCAATGAGATTCAGCATTTTTCCAAACTGCCAACTGTTCAACCAACAAAGAATCAAACCAGCGGATAGCCGATTAAACCGCCAATTGCCGCTGACGAAGTTCTTCGTGCACCCCATCCCACAAAGCCAAACGCTGCTGCAAGGATGCAACAACCGCTTGTTCAGCTTCTTGCCAGCGCAGCTCGTCGTTACCACACAATTGTGAGGTCATTTCAAGGGCTAAAGCACTGTGGTGCTCTCCATCCACTTCAATGTGTCGCTCGATGTAATATTTAAAGAGCGAGATTTTGTCGGGGAAATTTCGGTGAATTTCGTTGATAATCGACAAAAACATGCCGGGAATCAAGTCTTCGCGACCAAAAGTAAAAATAGCCGATTGTAAATACGTCTTTTCACTGGTAATGGTATCAAAAGTAAAATCGACAAAAGCACGCGCTTTGAGCGGTGTAGCAGCTTGAAGATAAGCTGCCTGAAAGTCTCCTGAACTACGCAGACTGCTTACAAAGCTTTCAATTTCAGCTGTATTGGCACCACTTTGTTGCATGGCTTGTAAATACAACTCAAAGTGGCTGGTGCGTTCACCATTGGGATCTACGTCCGACTCCTCGCCCAACACAATTTCATTAATCAAATAACGGGTTTCGGCATTACCCACCGGAAACCAAGGCACTTGAGTGCAAGTTAACTGCTGTTGAAGCGCCTTTACCAACGACATAAAATCCCAAACAGCGTATACATGGTACTGCATAAATACATGCAAATCGTGGATGTTGCGTATGGAAGCATACACCGGATGATTGATGATTTGTTGGCGCAGCGGCTCAATGTTCTCTTTGATGCGTTCGATATGTAAATTCATTGACTTGAAAACTTAGTTGTAAAAGCAAGCCAGATCCGTTCAGGACCTTGGTCGTTTTATAACAGCATAAAATGAAATTGGTTGACGCTTTTACATTTTTTCAGGCGCTGCCACACCAATTAGATGTAACGAACGCTTTAACACTTCTGCAGTATGAGCCGCCAAGCTCAAGCGGAAAGCTTGGGTCTCAGCTTGGGCCTCATTGAGTATACTGCAATCGTGGTAAAAACGGTTAAAAGCCGTGGCCAAATCGTAGGCATACTGGCAAATTACCGCTGGACTCAATTTCTGTCGCGCTTCGAGCACCACCTGCTTATAGGCAGTAAGCAAAATAATAAGTTCACGTTCGGCCGCTACCAATTCGGAGGCGTTTACTGCATGTCTTTGAGTCAGCGGAATGCCTCGTGCTTCGGCCTTTCGAAGAATGGAACATATACGGGCGTGACTGTACTGAATAAAAGGTCCAGTATTGCCATTTAGATCAATTGACTCATCTGGATTAAACAGCATACGCTTTTGAGGATCTACCTTAAGGATAAAGTATTTGAGTGCGCCCAAGCCAATTTGTTCAAAAAGATCGGCAGCTGCAGCCTCTGAAAGTGCATCAAATTTGCCCAATTCAAGCGTTTTCTGTCGTGCGCCAGCCACTACTTCTTCAATCAAATCGTCGGCATCTACTACAGTGCCCTCCCGCGACTTCATTTTGCCGCTGGGCAAATCCACCATGCCATATGAAAGGTGAAAACAACGTTGTGCCCAGTCGTACCCTAACTTTTGCAGGATATGGAACAACACTTTAAAATGATAGTCCTGTTCGTTGCCTACTACGTATATCATATTGTCCATTTGCCACTCATTGTAGCGTTCGATAGCCGTACCAATGTCTTGGGTCATGTACACCGAGGTACCGTCGCTTCGAAGCACCACCTTTTGGTCGAGCTTTTCAGCCGATAAATCGGCCCAAACCGAGCCATCCTCTTTTTGAAAGAATACCCCTTGTTGCAGACCTTGAAGTACTTTGTCTTTGCCCAGCAGATAGGTTTGAGATTCGTAATAGTTTTTATCAAAACTCACACCCAAACGGCTATAAGTAGCATTAAAGCCGGCATAAACCCAGCTGTTCATTTTTTCCCAGAGGGCTATAATTTCAGTATCGCCTGCTTCCCACTTTCGCAACATTTCTTGCGCTTCGAGCAAAATGGGGGCTTTGGCTTTCGCTTCTGCTTCTGCCATACCGGCCGCTAACAACGCAGCAACATCGGCCCGGTAAGCTTTGTCGTAGGCCACATAGTATTTACCTACCAGGTGATCGCCTTTAAGACCACTACTTTCGGGGGATTCGCCCTTCCCGAATTTTTGCCAGGCCAGCATCGATTTACAAATGTGGATACCCCGATCGTTGATGATTTGCACCTTCACCAGTTCATCGCCGGCCGCTTCGATGATGCGGCTCACCGAATCGCCAAGCAGGTTGTTACGAATATGGCCGAGGTGTAAAGGTTTGTTGGTATTTGGCGAGGAGTATTCAACCACTGTTTTTTTACCCGTTGCTGGCAAATTCAAGCTGTGTGTACGTAAGCTCCACAACCAATAAGCGTCGCTGAGGCTGATATTTAGGAAGCCTTGCACCAACTGAGTGCCTTTTAGCAGCGGTTGTCCTTCAAAAATAATTTCTTTAAGCAATGCTGTCATTTCATCGCCTACTTGTGGTGGCGACTTCTTGAGCAATTTGGTCAATCCAAAAATAACCAAGGTGATATCTCCCTCAAACTCTTTTCGGGTTTGCTGGAAAACCAAATTAATGTCACTTTGGGGTATTGTGTATTTTTCAGATACATATTTAGATACAGCATCAAAAATTAGCTTTTCGTGTAACAACATCTGACTATTAGAAAATAGATTGATTAGAGATAGAATTGCAGACTTTGACAAGAATTTCGAAGGCGTTTTCGGCCATCAGATTTTCTTTGTCGAGGGTAGGATTAATTTCAACCATTTCGAAACACACCACTTTAGGACTGCTCACCAGGTTTTGCAAGAGTTTACCTGCCTCACGTTCGTTAATACCACTTGGCACCGGCGTTCCGGTACCCATGCTTACTTTGGGATCCATGCTATCAACATCGAACGACACATAAATGATATCGCATTTTTCGAGCGAAGTAAGCGCCTCAAATGCCACCTTTTCAACACCGCGCTTCCGAACATCGGTAACCGTAAAATTACGGATATTGTGCTTTTTAATGAGGTAGGCTTCTTGCGGTTCGATATCACGGGCCCCAATAAAAACAATGTCCTCAAGCTGAATTTTGGGTGAAATTCCTCCAATTCCTTTGATCTTATTCCAAAGAACCACCGTTTTTTCGTCGGGTTCATTCGACTTACATTCCACATTATCTTCGGCCCCCACCATGGCTAGGGGCATGCCATGCATATTGCCCGAAGGGGTGGTGTATGGTGAGTGTAAGTCGGCATGGGCATCTACCCAGATAACGCCCAGGCGTTTTTTAGGATTGGCCATTTTTATACCCGATATGGTGCCGGCTGCGGTGCTATGATCGCCTGCCAACACAATGGGATACTTGTCGTTTTTGAGGCTATCGGCTACGGTAGCGGCAACATTTTCGAGTACCTGATGTATTCCTTCGGCATAACGGGCAAAAGGTGTTCGCACCGGCTCATACAGCAATTCATTTTGATTGGGTACTTCCTGACGCTGAATTTTTAAAAAAAACTTGGAAGCAAAGTCGTGAGCGGCAATTTTAACCGCATCAACACCCAGGCTGGCGCCCCGTGTACCGGCACCCAATTCCGATTTTACTTCGATAAGCACTAAATCTGACATAAATGTATTTTACTGGCTCAATTCAACTAACTTTGCGCTCAAAATTTAGCGCGTAAGCCCATGCAAAGTTATGCAGAATTCCTTGACTTAAGTGTCGGATTCCCGCAGGAAGGTTGGAAACTCATCGACGACGAGTTGTATTTCCATGACATCAACCTCATGGAACTGGCCGAAACCTTTGGTACTCCCCTACGTTTCACCTACCTGCCACTGATTTCACAAAAAATTCAAAAGGCCAAGCGTTTGTTTAACGACGCCTTTAAAAAACATAACTATCAGGGTACCTATACGTACTGCTATTGCACCAAAAGTTCGCATTTCAAACATATACTCGAGGAAGCGCTGGCCAACGACATTCAGCTCGAAACCTCCTCAGCCTTTGACATGCCCATTATCGAAGCCCTGGAGCGTAAAGGTATGATCACCAAAGACATCATGGTGATATGTAATGGCTTCAAGAAAGATAGCTACAAAGAAAATATTGTAGACCTCATTCATGATGGCTTTCACAACATCATACCCGTACTCGACAACAAGGAAGAATTTAATTATTACGACAACGAACTTGAAGTCCCCATAGGTGTAGGCATCCGACTGTCTGCCGAAGAAAAACCCGATTACCCCTTTTATACCTCTCGTCTAGGCATCAGGGCCGATGAAGTAGTAGATTTTTATCAAAGTAAAATTAAAGATGATGACCGATTTAAGCTCAAACTCCTACATTTCTTTGTGAGCTCCGGCTTTAACGATACCCCCCACTTTTGGAATGAACTCGAAAAACTGGTCACTACCTACGTTAAACTTAAGAAGATTTGTCCCGATTTGCACGCCCTTGACATTGGCGGTGGATTGCCTTTCAAAAACACCCTTGAATTTGATCACGATTACGAGTACATGATTGGGGAAATTGTAAACCGAATCAAAACGATTTGTAACGAAAATGAAGTCCCTGAACCCGATATCATCACCGAATTTGGAAGCTACACAGTAGCCGAAGCCAGCGGCATTATTTTTAAGGTCTTGGGGCGCAAACAGCAAAATGACCGTGAAAAATGGCTGATGGTAGATGGCAGTCTCATTACCATGCTACCTGATGTATGGGCCATGAACCAACGATTTATCGTATTGCCTCTGAACAATTGGGATTCGGAATACGAACGGGTAAATGTGGGCGGCATTACCTGCGACGGTCTTGACTTTTACAAAACCGAACAAAATAATGCCTCTACCTGGATGCCTAAAACGCGAAAAGCGCAGTACCTGGCCTTTTTCCATACCGGAGCTTATCAAGAAACCTTGAGTGGTACAGGTGGTATTCACCATTGTCTCATTCCTACCCCACGGCATGTGCTCATTCGCAAAACCAAAGACAACAACCTCGACTATCAGCTTTTTCAGGAAGAACAAAGCAGCAAGCAGGTATTAAAAATTCTGGGTTATTAATTTGCCACTGAAAGATAATCAGCTATATTTGCACCCTTAAAGAAAAAGAGATGGCCGTAACTAAGTTAAAAAGAAAAGCCGCAAAGAATAAAACCAAGTCGCGGCTCCGGAATCAGGGTTTGAAAAAGACCACATTAGGCAGTTATAAAAACGAAAGTGCTGAAACAAGCGCGGAAGCTTAATGGCTACAACCATATAAAAAAACCGGTTTCTTTAACAGAAACCGGTTTTTTTATGCGCCCTAGTGCCAATTAATTCTGCCAGGAGTCTCCTACTGCCAACACTTCCCAGGTGCGATCGCCCAGTAACTTTACGCTGGCCACAAAACTGAAAGGGAGTTTTTTGCCCCAATCATCGGGGCTAAGCATACTGAGCACGCGGCTATGGTCGTCTTTTTCGTACAAGTGGTAGGTGTTGCCAATCACCGGGTCGAAATTCATATCGGCTGCATAAATTTCTTCTGCAATTTTTACGCGTGTTTCTATTTCCTTCACCTGCTTCATAATGAGTTCTGCTTGTTTACGAAGCATGGAAATTTGCTGATTGGCTTGCTTTTCTACGGTTTCGAGCGCCGTACTCTTTAGCTTGCCTTTATCAACAGGCCTAATAATGGCCGAGCCCACGTGTAAAGGAACCGGTGCAAATGCCTGAGGACCGGTGTAATAGGTACTGGATTCTGTTTCTTCTACCGACATGATTTCTTACTTAAGCTTCCACAACAAATTTAAGGCAGCATAGTTTCTATTATAGATTCGTTCTCAGCAAAATGAACTTTTTGCACGACAAAAATATTTATATCTTTGCAGCTTTGCTGAACTATAGCTATTTCATCAGGCAACAATTCACCATTATTTATAACGTATGCGTCAGTTAAAAATCACCAAATCGATCACCAATCGCGAAAGCCAGTCACTCGAAAAGTATCTGCAGGAGATCGGTAAGGTAGATCTGATTACCCCTGAGGAAGAGGTAATTCTGGCCAAGAAGATCCGCGAAGGCGATCAGCGCGCCCTGGAAAAGCTTACCAAAGCCAACCTGCGATTCGTGGTATCTGTGGCCAAGCAGTACCAAAATCAGGGATTAACCTTGAGCGACTTGATCAACGAGGGCAACCTTGGCTTGATTAAAGCTGCCAAGCGTTTTGATGAAACCCGCGGTTTTAAGTTTATCTCTTATGCCGTTTGGTGGATTCGCCAGTCAATCTTACAGGCATTGGCTGAGCATTCACGAATCGTACGTTTGCCTTTGAACCGGGTAGGTTCTTTGAACAAAATCGGCAAAGCCTTTTCGCAGCTCGAACAACAATACGAGCGCGATCCTTCTGTAGAAGAATTGGCCGAAATGCTCGAAGTATCGACCGATGAGGTAGAAAGCACCCTCAACATCAGTGGACGCCACATTTCGATGGACGCTCCTTTTGTACAGGGCGAAGAAAACACGCTGCTTGACGTATTGATTAACGAAGACGCCCCAAAAAGCGACGGCATTTTGATGCAAGAATCGCTGGCCAACGAAATCGATCGTTCATTGGCTACCCTTACCGAGCGCCAACGCGAAGTGATAAAGCTTTACTTTGGCATTGGCATGGACCATGGCATGTCGTTAGAAGACATAGGCGAAAAATTTGACCTCACCCGCGAGCGGGTACGTCAAATTAAAGACAAGGCATTAAAGCGCCTCCGTCACACCTCACGCAGCAAAATGCTAAAATCGTACTTGGGCTAATACGCCTGAGCATCAACAATCAAAAGGGGCTTAGGCCCCTTTTTTTGTGCCTTAACGTATGGTAAGTCTTTTTCAGGCATCACGGAGGCTAATTGCGATTTTTCTCAAAAACAAGCCCTCAAAATTGCTTATTTTTGCGGCTTATTGATGTAAAGGACCATGTTCGAAAAACTTACCGACCGCTTAGAATCCGCGTTTAAAGTACTTAAAGGCGAAGGCCGCATCACCGAAACCAATGTTTCGGAAACCATGAAAGAAATTCGTCGTGCCCTGCTCGATGCCGACGTAAACTTTAAAATAGCCAAAGAATTTACCGATACAGTCAAGCAAAAAGCGCTAGGACAAAACGTAATCAAGAGCGTGTCGCCCGGACAGTTGTTGATTAAAATTATGAATGAAGAGCTCACCCGCTTGATGGGTGGGCAGCATGTCGAAATCAACATCAAAGGGAACCCGGCCGTTATCCTCATCGCAGGCCTACAGGGCTCAGGAAAAACCACCTTCACTGGCAAATTGGCAAGCAGGTTGAAATCGCAAGGCAAAAAGGTCATGCTGGTAGCTGGCGACGTCTACCGACCCGCAGCCATTAATCAGCTACAAATATTAGGCGAACAGGTTGGTGTGCAAGTTTACACCGAAGAGGGCAGCAAAAACCCGGTTCAAATTGCAGAAAACGCTATAAAAAAAGCCGGCACCGAAGGCTACAGCGTGGTAATTGTAGACACAGCAGGACGATTGGCCGTAGATGAAGAGATGATGAAAGAGATTGCCGCCGTACATCAGGCTGTAAAACCCTCTGAAACGCTCTTCGTAGTAGATGCTATGACTGGTCAGGATGCCGTAAATACCGCAAAAGCCTTTAACGAACGTCTCGATTTCGATGGGGTGGTGCTTACCAAACTCGACGGTGATGCACGCGGTGGTGCAGCCCTCACCATCAGCTACACCGTAGGCAAGCCTATCAAATTTGTGAGTACGGGCGAAAAAATGCAGGCGCTAGATGTTTTTCACCCCGACCGTATGGCCAACCGTATCCTCGGCATGGGCGATGTGGTGTCGCTGGTAGAAAAAGCACAATTGCAGATAGACGAGGCAGAAGCCGCCCGTATCAATAAAAAAATCAGCAAAAATCAGTTCGATTTCGACGATTTCCTTTCGCAAATCAGTCAAATCAAAAAAATGGGCAACCTGAAAGACCTCATGGGCATGATTCCGGGCATGGGCAAAGCACTCAAAGACATCGACATCAGCGACGATGCCTTTAAACATGTAGAAGCCATCATTCAATCCATGACCCCAGACGAGCGTGCCAACCCCGACCTGATCAATGGCAGTCGTCGCGAACGATTGGCTAAAGGTTCGGGCACCAGCATTCAGCAGGTAAACCAGTTGCTTAAACAATTCAACGATATGAAGGGCATGATGAAAAAAATGAACCAAATGGGTGGCATGGGCCGTATGCCCCGCATACCCGGCATGCGTAGATAATCGCAAAATCTATTTTGCCCTTAGCCTTGTATACTTTAGCAATAATGCTATCTTTGCAGCTCGTTTAAACTAACGTTCAATGTCAGTAAAAATTAGATTACAGCGTCATGGTAGAAAGGGCAAGCCCATCTATCATATTGTGGTGGCGGATGCACGTGCTCCAAGAGACGGGAGATTCATTGAGCGTTTGGGTCTTTACAATCCAAACACCAATCCGGCAACCATCGATTTAAATTTAGACAAGTCAGTAGAATGGCTCTTTAACGGAGCACAGCCAACCGATACTTGTCGTGCTATCCTTTCTTACAAGGGAGCGCTCACCAAGAAGCATTTGCTGGAAGGTGTAAAAAAAGGAGCACTAAGCCAGGAAGAAGCTGAAAAACGCTTCGAAAACTGGATGGAAGAAAAAGCTTCTAAAGTGAGCGGTAAGTCGAGCAACCTCAGTGCCGAGGCACAGAAGCGCAAGCAAGCTCAACTCGATGCTGAAGCCAAAATTAAGGAAGCACGCGCTGCTGCCATTCTGGCCAAAAACAGCCCTGTAGCTGAAGCCATTGAAGAAGAAGTTGCTGAAGTTGCTGAAGAAGCAGTAGAAGAAACCGATTCAACTGGAACAGAAGCTCCTGAAACAGCTACTGAAGAAGAGAACAAAGAAAGCGCTGAGTAATCAGTGAATTTCGATCAGGCTTTTGAACTGGGTTATCTGGAGCGGGTTCACGGAATCCACGGAGAACTTGTGCTGCTCATAGATGCCGACAACCCTCAAGCCTACAGCAAACTGGAATCAGTTTACCTTGATATCAAGGGAAAACTGATTCCTTTTTTTGTGCAAAAATTGAAGCCCCTGAGGGCCGATACTTATCTGCTCAAACTTGAGGATATTAATCAAGAAGAAGATGCTTCCGATTTGGTTGGCTGCCTAGTGTATTTACCCCTTAGCGTCCTCCCTCCTTTGCGCGACGATCAGTACTACTTCCACGAGCTTATTGGTATGGAGGTTATCGATGAAATCATCGGGCCTGTTGGCGTGGTGCGTGCCGTACTCGAAACTCCCCAGCAGTTTTTACTGCAATTCGATCATCAAGGACATGAAGTACTTTGCCCTATGCACGACGACTTACTGCTGGCTGTAGATAAATTGCAAAGGCAAATACACTTACGTTTGCCCGATGGACTGTTAGATGTATATTTAAGCTGATATGCGTATAGATATCCTAAGTGCAGTCCCTGCCTTGCTCGACAGCTTTATAAACCACAGCATTCTTAAACGTGCACAGGAAAAGGGGTTGGTCGAAATTGTGGTACATAACCTGCGCGATTACAGCAGCAATAAATACAAACAGCTCGACGACCAGCCCTATGGCGGTGGTGCCGGCATGGTAATGATGATAGAACCCATCCACAAGTGCATCACCCAGCTAAAGACAGAGCGCGACTATGCCGAAGTCATCTATATGTCGCCTGATGGCTTGCTGCTCAACCAGCCACTTTGTAACCGACTTGCCATAAGTGGCAATTTGATCTTGCTTTGCGGGCACTACAAAGGCGTTGATGAGCGAGTACGCGAGCATTTGTGCAGCATGGAAATATCCGTGGGTAATTATGTGCTTACCGGCGGAGAGCTGGCCGCAGCCATTGTCACCGATAGCGTTGTACGTCTGTTACCCGGCGTATTAAACGACGAAAGCTCCGCACTATCCGATTCGTTTCAAGATGGCTTGGTGGCACCACCGGTGTACACACGCCCGGCCAACTACCTAGGCTGGGAAGTACCTGAAATTTTACGTTCAGGACATGAAGCCCGTATTGAACAATGGCGGCATGAGCAGGCTGTTGCCCGTACCAAAGCACGCCGACCCGGGATGTTGGGTTAATGCCCTATAGATTTACGATTTCAGAGCCGTAACATCACAAATAGCCAAGGCAAAAAAAAGCCCGGCACATAGGCCGGGACAAATTTTTAAACTGTTTACTGGTAGTCGCTGAATGCCAAAGGCTGGTTCACCGATTCGTGCCAAGGCAATCCATACTTGGGCAACATTTCCATAAATGGATCCGGATTAAACTCTTCTACATTAAATACCCCTCTTCCACTCCACTTGCCGGTGAGCATCATCATCGCACCAATCATGGCAGGAACGCCAGTGGTATAGGAAACTGCCTGGGCCTTAATTTCTTTGTACACTTCCGCATGATCGCAATTGTTCCAGATGTAATAGGTTTTGTCCTGACCATCTTTTACACCCTTAATCTGGCAACCAATACTTGTTTGGCCTTTGTATCCTTCACCAAGGGAAGCAGGCTCTGGCAATACCGCTTTCAAGAATTCCAAAGGCACGATGTCGATACCCTTAAATTTCACAGGCTTGATGCTGGTCATGCCTACATTCTCGAGCACACGCAGGTGGTTGATGTAATTCTGGCTAAAGGTCATCCAAAAACGAGCACGCTTTATGGTGGGGATATTTTTTACCAGGGATTCGAGCTCTTCGTGATAGAGCAAGTACGATTCACGTTCGCCAATTTCAGGATAACTGATGGGCTGATGTATGCTTAGTGGGTCAATTTCTATCCACTCGCCATTTTGCCAGAACTTACCTTTTTGTGTGATTTCGCGAATATTGATTTCGGGATTAAAATTGGTAGCGAAGGCCTTTCCATGATCGCCTGCATTGCAATCTACAATATCGAGATAATGTATTTCATCAAAATGATGCTTGAGGGCATGCGCTGTAAACACACCTGACACTCCTGGGTCGAAGCCACAACCCAATACGGCCATCAATCCTGCCTCCTTAAAGCGATCGTGATAAGCCCATTGCCAATGATACTCAAATTTAGCCACGTCTTTGGGCTCGTAATTGGCCGTATCGAGGTAGTGAACCTTGGTACGCAAACAAGCCTCCATGATGGTGAGGTCCTGATAAGGCAGGGCCACGTTTATCACCATATCCGGACCAAAACTTTCGATGAGCGTAACCAGTTCATCCACATTATCGGCATCTACTTGCGCAGTTTGAATGCGGTTGCCTCCCACTTCAGCGGCAATTTTGTCGCACTTCGACTTTGTACGGCTGGCGAGCATAATGTCGGTAAATACCTCCGAGGCTTGCGCACATTTGTGTGTCACAACTGCTCCAACTCCACCTGCTCCAATAATCAATACTTTTCCCATTTTGTTGATTTTCGTTTGCTTACCCAAAGGTATAAAAAAGCCTATTGAGGCTGTAAATAATTCGTTAAGCTTATCATCCTTGTGAAATCCAGGCTTGATTGGCGAGGCGATAAAGCACCCGCGCACCAACATTGGCATCCCAATCACCCTTTTTACCCGGCGACACCTCGCACAAATCAAAACCAATAATGGTTCGTCCTGAGCGTACCACCGCTTCAATCAGGTACATGGCTTGCTCAAACTCAAGCCCACCAGGCACCGGCGTGCCGGTATTTGGACAAAGCTTGGGGTCAAGGCCATCAATATCAAAACTGATGTATACTTTTTGGGGCAATGCACTAACCAGCTTGTCGCAAATGGTTGCCCAATGTTCACCTCTGTAGGCAGCACGTTTGAGATCACGATCGTAATACACATGAATCCGCGGATCTTCCTGAGCCAAATGGGCTTCAGCTTCACAATAATCGCGAATACCAACCTGCGTAAGTTGCTTTACAGCAGGTAATTTAAGTGCATTGTACATGATAGAAGCATGACTAAAGGTAAAACCTTCATAGGCATCCCGTAAGTCCATGTGGGCATCAATTTGCAAGATGCCAAATTCATCGTGCTGCTCGCTCAGGGCAGTCATCAAGCCAAGCGGGCTGCTGTGGTCGCCTCCCAAAATACCTACCAATTTGCCTTGCTGGAGGCGCATACGACAATTGGCTGTGACCCAGTCGAGCAAAAAACCACATTTTTCATTGAGATCACCCAATATTTGTAGCATTTGTGTAGCCTTGCTGGGAGGGGCACCGTGCTCCAACCATTTGATGTACTTGCTACTCGATTTGCGCAACTGAGACGAGCGGTCAGCCCATTTCTCGTCGATAGGCTGCATGGCTAAACCAATGTTCCAGGCTTCGCTTATATCCGGATCAAACAAATCTAATTGTGGAGATGCTTCTAATATCGCTTTAGGTCCCTGAGCACATCCATCAGCATATGAAACAGTTACATCCCATGGAATAGGAATAATCACCACCTTAGCTTCTTCGAGGCTAAAGGGTAAACCGTATAAATTCCCGTTGGCCTGACCAACACCATTGGGATCGTAATCGGGGGTATAGCTCATATTTTAAACATTAAAACGGAACAGCATGATGTCGCCGTCTTGCACTTCATAGCCTTTGCCTTCGATGCCTATTTTTCCAGCTTCGCGACAGGCAGCCCATGAACCCAGGGCGATAAAGTCGGGATAATGAATGACTTCGGCCTTGATAAATCCTTTTTCAAAATCGGTATGAATAACACCAGCTGCCTGGGGTGCCAGGGTACCTCGTGTAATGGTCCAGGCCCGCACTTCTTTCTCTCCTGCTGTGAAATACGTCTGCAATTTCAGTAACTGATAGGCCGCATGGATCAATTTCTCTACGCCACTCTGCTCCAACCCAAGATCTTCGAGGAACAACTGACGGTCTTCAAAACTTTCGAGCTCGGCAATATCGGCTTCTATGGCTGCACAAATCACCAAGACTTCGGCACCTTCTTCAGCAGCCATGGCCTTTACCCGCTTTACATGGTCATTTTCGACTTTCAAACCAGCTTCATCGACGTTACATACGTACAATACCGGCTTTTCGGTGAGCAGAAACAAATCGGCTGCTTCTTCTCGCTCTTCATTGCTTACGGGTGCAGTACGCGCCGATAGGCCTTGTTCAAGGTGATTTTTGTACCTCAGCAGCACGTCGAGCGATACTTTGGCATCTTTATCTCCGGTTTTAGCAGCACGTTCTACTTTCTGCAACTTTTTCTCTACTGACTCTAGGTCCTTCAGCTGCAGTTCAGTGTCGATAATTTCTTTATCACGAATCGGGTTAACATCGCCATGTACATGTACCACATTATCATCGCCAAAACAACGTAATACGTGTAATATGGCATCGGTTTCACGAATATTGGCCAAGAACTTATTACCCAAGCCTTCGCCTTTACTCGCACCTTTTACCAGTCCAGCAATGTCAACAATTTCAATCGTGTTAGGTACCAGTCGCTCGGGCTTCACCAAGTCGGCCAACTTATTTAAGCGGGTGTCGGGTACAGTAATGACTCCGACATTGGGTTCTATCGTACAAAAAGGAAAATTAGCGGCCTGAGCACGCGCATTCGACAAACAATTAAACAAGGTGGACTTACCCACATTCGGCAAGCCTACGATGCCACACTTTAATCCCATGATTTTGATTTAGGCCGCAAATATACGGCCTATTGATGGCTTATCGGCGACGGCGGCGTTCTTCTTCATCCATATTGCCAAAGAAGAGCGGAAAACTCATTTTTCCGTACAAATAATAAGTACCTGCTGCGTAATATGGCAGGGCTTCTATGCCCAATTCAAAGTTGATGTGCCGCATATCTAAGGGAACCGCTGCCCCCACCCCTAATCCCAGAGAACCGCGCTTAACCGTAACCGGTTCAGCCAAAATGCGCACAAAACCTGCATATGGATGCACATAAATAAACCGATATACGAAGGTTTTAAGTCCAAAATTAATTATGGTGTTGTTGTTTTCGGTGCCATAAATATTGTAATTCACCCCAACATTGGCAAACAATATGCTGTTGATATTTAAGTCAGCTGAAGCCGAGATGCCAACCCCCTGACTATTCGCACGATCGCGGTAATTGGCTGCTCCACCATTAATACCAATATTTAGGAAGTCGGCCCGACGCATTTGGGCGCTTGCCTCAGTTCCAAAGAATGCAATAAGAACGGTCAGGAAGTATTTATACATGCTTACTTAAAGTCGGAAAGCCCAAAATTATTATTCCGGAACGAATTTAAGGCATAAACTGCAAAAACTTCGTCCGGCTTTGAACTTAAGTGGGCTGTGTCAGCTTAATTTGCAGCATGCAATTACTTTACACCTACCTTAAAGGCTATTGGAAACTCGTCTTACTGGCTTTGTTGTTAGCCGCCATCAACCAGGTATTTTCTTTGCTCGATCCCTGGATTTTTCAAAAAATCATCGATCGCTTTGTGGTGGCCGATGCCAGTCACCGACCAAATACGGCAAAGGGGTTCATTGAGGGAGCTGGACTGTTAATTTTAGCTGCCATGGGTGTGGCCATGGTAAGCAGAATTGCCAAAAATTTTCAGGACTACTACGTTAATGTCGTCACCCAGCGTTTAGGGGCGCAGATTTATACTGACGGGCTCACGCATTCGCTCGAATTGCCATATCAAGATTTTGAGGACCAACGCTCGGGCGAAACCTTGGGTATTTTGCAAAAAGTGCGCAGTGATGTTGAAAAGCTGGTAGCGGCCACGGTAAATACCCTGTTTACTTCTCTGGTAGGTGTGGTATTTGTAATGATTTACGCTTATCATGTGTATTGGGCGATTGCACCGGTTTATTTTTCGGCCATTCCGTTACTAGGTATTTTGAGTTCCGTACTGAGTAAACGAATCAAGCGCATCCAAAAAACCATTGTAGGCGAAACTACTGCCTTGGCTGGCAGCACAACCGAATCGCTTCGGAACATTGAGTTGGTAAAAAGCCTGGGATTGGCGCAACAAGAAACCAACCGCTTGAATAGAATTACGGGGCTAATACTTGGTTTAGAGCTGCGCAAGGTAAAATACATCCGCAGTTTGAGCTTTATTCAAGGCACCTTTGTAAACCTGATGCGGAACGGTATTTTGATGATGATGCTATACCTCATTTTTGCCGATAAAATTACCGTTGGTCAATTTTTCAGCTTGTTCATTTATAGCTTCTTCATCTTCGGCCCCTTGCAGGAACTAGGCAACATCATCAATATATATCGCGAAACAGAGGTTTCGCTTAATAATTTCAAAAACATATTAAGCCGGCCAAAAGAAACCAAGCCTAGCTCACCCAAGGCAATTGGTCCCCTACACAAGTTGGTGTTTAACCGGGTAAGCTTTAAGCACAAAACGGCCAGGCAAGCTGCTTTGGAGGAGGTAAGTTTTGAAGTGCGCAGGGGCGAAACAATAGCCTTTGTAGGGCCCTCTGGTTCAGGCAAAACTACATTGGTGAAACTCTTGGTGGGTTTATATCCACCTCAACAAGGGCAAATTTATTATAACCAAACTCCGTCGGAAGCTATCGACCTCGACGAGCTACGTGCCGGCATTGGCTTTGTTACCCAAGACACCCAACTTTTTGCAGGAACCATACGCGAAAACCTACTTTTTGCTGCACCCGATGCCCAAGACGAAGCTTGTTTAGTGGCTTTAGAAAGGGCTGCATGTCAGGGGCTATTGGCCCGGGCCGAAAATGGCTTGGATTCGGTGATAGGTGAAGGCGGGGTAAAAGTTTCGGGGGGTGAAAAACAACGTTTGAGTATCGCCAGGGCATTGCTCCGGAATCCTAGGCTGCTGGTGTTCGACGAAGCTACTTCTGCCCTTGACTCGATAACGGAAGAAGAAATTTCGAAAACCGTACGCGAGCTGAGCAGCACCGACGAACACATCACCGTTTTGATTGCTCACCGATTGAGCACCATCATGCATGCCGACCGCATTTATGTGCTCGAAAAAGGCAAGATTGTAGAAACCGGTGGCCACGATAGTTTGCTTGCGCAAAAGGGCTTGTATTACGCCATGTGGCGCCAACAAATTGGCGAAAGGTCGTTTTCGGATTTTAATTAATGTCGTTGAGTTAAAACGGAAACGTACACAGCAGGTGCGAACAAATTAGCACAGTCGTAGAAACAGCCCCTTCAGGATCAGTTGATGTCAGGTGAATTTCACTGTACTCATGACACTCCTTCTGGCGGCGTTCAAATCCGAGCGTTCTACGAACGAAGGCGATGCCAATGGGTTGTTCCCTCCTCCGCATGCCCAATAGTGCGTGTGTGAGCAAGAGCGACGAATCCCGAATTTTCAGTCGGATGATCGCAAACGTTCCTAATGAATTATAGCACACTCCGATTTTGAATCTTGAATATTACGCATTGCAAATAACCCGGCTTCCAACCTAAAACAGCCCGCTAATTTGCCCCATATCGTTAATATCGATATTTTCGGCAGCGGGATGATTAGGCAAACCAGGCATGCGCATCAATTCACCGGCAATGGGTATGACAAAACCGGCACCTGCGGCAACTTCAATTTCGCGTATGGTAATCTCAAAATCTTCGGTAGTGCCAATGGCTTTAGGATTATCGCTAAAAGAATACTGGGTTTTCGCAATACATACCGGCAAATGGCCCAAGCCCAGCTTTTCGATGGTTTTTAAATCGCTTTGTGCTTTTGGCGCAAATTTCACGCCCTTTGCACGGTAAATCTCATGAGCAACCGTGCTGATTTTATCGATCATGCTGGCATCGTTAGGGTACAACATCCGGTGCTGCTGAGCCGCCGGCTGCTTGTCGGCTGCCTCGGCTACCAATTCGGCTAACTGGCGTGCACCTTCTCCACCCTTTGCCCAAACTTCGGCTACTGCGGCAGTGTACGCGGCATTTTTGCATAGGGCTAGCAATTCGGCTAACTCAAACTCAGTATCGGTAGGAAAGCGATTAATAGCAATGATGGGTGTGAGGTTGAACTTTTTCACATTTTCAGCATGTCGCTTCAAATTGGCAAAACCTGCATGCAAGGCCTTTGCATTTTCGGATTGAAGCTCTTTCACCGGCTGCCCGCCGTGGTATTTAAGCGCCCTCACCGTGGTTACCAGCACCACCACTGCAGGAGAAATATCCGCATAGCGACATTTGAGGTCGAGAAACTTTTCACCCCCTAAATCGAAGGCAAAGCCAGCTTCTGTCACCACCATTTCGCTTAAGCTCATGGCCATTTTGGTGGCAATTACGGTATTAGTGCCTTGCGCAATATTGGCGAATGGACCACCATGCAGCAATACAGGATTGCCTTCGAGTGTTTGCACCAGGTTCGGACGTATGGCGTGCTTCAATAAGGCAGCCATTGCCCCTTCGGCTTTGATATCGCGCGCAAACAGGGCATTGCCTTCAAAATCGTTGCCGATGTAGATGTTGCCCAATCGTTTTTTCAAATCGCTGATGCTGTCGGCAAAACACAGAATGGCCATAATTTCCGAAGCTGCCGTAATATCGAACCCCGTTTCGCGCAAAAAGCCATTACTTTTCCCGCCCAAGCCCACTACAATTTGGCGCAAGGCCCGATCGTTCATATCCATTACTCGCTTCCAGCGTACGGTGCGCGGGTCGATGTGTACATGTGGCATTTTAGCCTGTATGGCATTGTCAATCATGGCCGAAAGCAGGTTATGTGCTTTTTCCACAGCTGCAAAATCACCAGTAAAGTGAAGGTTGATGTCTTCCATCGGCTGCACCTGGGCATGTCCACCCCCGGTAGCTCCACCTTTCATGCCGAATACAGGTCCAAGACTCGGTTCGCGTAGGGCAGCAACAGCTTTTCGTCCGATTTTATTGAGTCCGTCGGTAAGTCCGATGCTGATGGTTGTTTTACCTTCGCCGGCCGGTGTAGGCGTAGTGGCAGAAACCAATACCAATTTCGACTGCCTGAGCCTGCTTTCATCGATGAAATCGAGCGGCAATTTGGCCATATGGTGGCCATATGGAATAAATTGTTCAGGGGTGATTTTCAGCTTGGAAGCAATTTCGGCTATGGGTTTGGGTGGGAATTTGCGGGCAATTTCTAGGTCGATGGACATGCTAATTTTTGATTTATGCCCTGAAATTAAGCCGAAATGCCGTATTTTCACAGAAAAAAAGAGTAATGTCAGCAAAGAAAAAAATTGCCGTACTCCTCTCCGGATGTGGGGTGTACGATGGGGCCGAAATTCATGAAGCCGTTTTAAGCTTATTGGCTATCGACGAGGCGGGAGCTAGCTACCAATGCATAGCACCCGACAAAAATCAATATCATGTAATCGATCACCTCAAAGGCGAGCCCATGGAGGAAACACGCAACGTGCTTAAGGAGTCGGCACGCATTGCACGTGGTGAAATTCAGGCACTAGATCGGATACAAGCTGCCGATTTTGATGCTCTTTTAATTCCCGGAGGTTTTGGTGCAGCCAAAAACCTGAACCAATGGGCCATAAACGGCCCGGATGGTGAAATTGACCCGTTAGTGAAAGCCCTGATTCTCGATTTTTTACGCTTGAATAAGCCCATTGGCGCCATGTGCATGGGCCCAACGGTTGTGGCCAAAGCTTTGGAAGGCAGCGATTATCATCCCCATCTTACCATTGGCAGTACGGCCGCCCCATCTCCTTACGATATCGCCGGCATCAGTAGCGGCATAGAGCAAGTGGGTAGCAAAGCGGTCATGCGTACCATTACACAAATTGAAGTAGATGTAACGCATAAAATCGTAACCGCACCCTGCTATATGATGGAAGCCCGCATTAGCGACATCCGTAAGAACACCAAACAATTGGTGGAAGCCTTACTGAAATTGTAAGGCACTTAACGCTCAATTAACAGCTGAAAGCGATTTTTGCCATATATGCGTAAAAAATGGCTTCAGTTGCGTGTTTTGCTGCACGGAAACGCAAGTCCCCATACCATGGCCGTTTCGCTGGCATACGGACTGTCGGCAGGCATATTCCCGATCTTAGGGCCCGTGAGCGTAATTAGTTTAGGCGTTGTATGGTTATTTCGGCTCAATTTACCGGTAGTGCTTTTACTGCTCTATGCCGTATACCCGCTACAATTGGCCTTGATGCTACCTTTCAGTTGGTTGGGTAGCTTGGTCATGGGAAGTGGCGAACAAGGGCAGTACATCAGCCTGAGGTCGGAAGTGCAATGGGGAACGCTAAGCTCGGTATTGCGCTGGGCACATGAGGCCGTTGTTGGTTGGTTGGTCCTCTGCCTGCCACTCAGTGTGCTGGCCTATCGTTTGAGTTTCCGCTATATCTCCAAACAAAGACAAGCTTAATTGCTTAATTTTTATCGATTTCCCCTAAAATTGCCTAAAATTGCCCATCAAATTATTTTAGCATGCAAAAGATAAAAGTTGCCAATCCTGTTGTAGAACTGGATGGTGATGAAATGACCCGCATCATTTGGGCCTACATCAAAGAAAAACTTATTTTACCCTACCTCGATCTCGACATTAAGTATTACGATCTGGGCATGGAGCATCGCGATGCCACCAACGACCAGGTGACCATAGATGCAGCAGAGGCGATCAAAAAATACAATGTGGGCATCAAATGTGCCACCATTACGCCTGATGAACAACGCGTACAAGAATTTGGTTTGAAGCAGATGTGGAAGTCACCCAACGGCACCATCCGCAACATCCTCGACGGAACGGTTTTTCGTGAGCCCATTGTCATGAAAAATATCCCAAGACTTGTACCCAATTGGACCGCGCCCATTTGCATTGGCCGCCATGCATTTGGCGATCAGTACCGGGCTACTGACTTTGTAACCAAAGGAAAGGGTAAGCTCACTGTGAAGTTTGAAGGCGAGGATGGCAGTGTGCAGGAGTTTGAGGTGTATAACTTCAAAAGTGATGGTGTGGCGCTGGCCATGTACAATACCGACGAATCGATTCGTGGTTTTGCGCATGCCTGCTTTAACCAGGCGTTAAGCAAAAAATGGCCGCTCTACCTATCCACCAAAAACACCATCCTCAAAAAATACGATGGTCGCTTTAAAGACATCTTCGAAGAAATTTATCAGCGCGACTATAAAACACAATTTGAAGCTACGGGAATCGTGTACGAACATCGCTTGATTGACGATATGGTGGCCTCTGCCCTCAAATGGAATGGCAATTTTGTATGGGCCTGCAAGAACTACGATGGCGACGTACAAAGTGATACGGTTGCCCAAGGTTTTGGTTCGCTTGGGTTGATGACTTCCACCCTGGTTACTCCCGATGGCAAAACTATGGAAGCAGAAGCAGCACACGGTACTGTTACCCGCCATTACCGCATGCACCAGCAGGGAAAACCCACCAGCACAAATCCTATTGCTAGCATTTTTGCCTGGACCAGAGGTTTAGAATTCCGTGGCAAGTTAGATGGTAACCAAGCGCTTATTGACTTCTGTCATAAGCTCGAAGCAGTTTGCATCGAAACGGTGGAAGCCGGCTACATGACCAAAGATTTGGCAGTGTGTATCCATGGCAATAAAGTGAATCATGGCGAACATTACCTCAATACCGAGGAGTTCTTAGAGAAACTGAACAGCCATTTGCAGGCGAAGTTGGCTTAATACATCAACTACCCGCAATATCAGGCCCCACCAGCTCAAGTTGATGGGGCTTTTCGTTTTTAGCCCTAATCGAGTAGGAAGGTAGGGATTATTTCCCTACCTGTCTTCTCACACCACCGTATGTACCTTTCGGTATACGGCGGCTCTTTAAGTTTTGATTCTAACCTTTAGGTATTGGTCGGAAAAAAATATAAATCCTGCTTGATGCAGTCTCCGTGGTGATGGATGTTTTAAGTATATGGCTAGTGGACAAGCGCCAGTAGCCCTTCCTTGAGTTCGCCCATTCCCAAGCCTTGGATTTCTTTACTCCAAGCTTGATTAGATTCGTCAGTCTGGTCTTTATTCGTTTCCATAGTTTCCAAATGACCATGCTAAGCCTTCGTCTGTACCACTCATCTACCGTCTTCAATAAGGTTCGTGTCACTCGGGGCAAGGTTTTGCCACCAGCTTTGTTCAGATGCTATCTCAGGCTAGATACCCTTGCCTTAAGCTAGTGGTTGGCGATTACCTACCTCCACAGTGGACTTGCACCAACTAGTAAATTGCCAGGCACGGCACACCTAAAAAAGCCCCGTTTCTGTGTGAAACGGGGCTTTCTTTCGTGCTTAAGACCTTAGGCCTTCAACCAGACAGGCTGTTGCTTTTCTACATAGGCCAATGTACCAAACAAGGCAGCGCTGTACAACAAATCGCCAGCAATGGTGTTTTGGAAGAAAGGTAAAGCCATGGTATAACACTGTAGCAGTCCAGGTAAATCGTTGCTATACATGCCGCTTCCCAACCACACCATTAAGTTGGTAGCCGCAAAGAAAATCACCGAGCTGAGCAAGGCACGGCCGCCCACAGCGGGAATGCTTACTTGTTTGATGCCCGAGCCCATATACATAAACAAGAGGTAACAGGCATAAATGGCCAACGTACCTCCTTGCACAAAATAGCTCAAACTAAAATAATCGTAAATCAAAGCATTTACCAATAAGTCGCTCACGGTTGCTGCTAAAATTACTGCCATTGCAGCCATCCAACGGCTTCCCATGCGTGAACCGGCAAAAAGGGCAATCGCAGCCATAGGGCCAAAATTCACCGGATGCGGCATTAAACGGGTAAGAACAGCCACCAAAATCAAGGCGCTGATAAGTATGTGTTTGTTAATTTTCATATCGTTTTTTGGATCTGCGGTCAAAAATAAGGAATTATACCGAAGCAAGTGCCCTGTTGGCATGGGCTTCTTCCCGCATTTTTTTAGAAAGCTCTTCACCCAAGTAGCGGTCAATCAGGAAATGTCCTAGATAAATAAGTGGTGTGAGTAGTATGGCTGCCGTAAATTTGTACATATAATTAACCAAGCCAATCCCCAACACCAGTTTTAACGACCAATCGGCACCGAGGTAAAATGCAATGAATAACACCACAAAAGAGTCTATAAATTGCGACACCAAGGTTGAGCCAGTGGCGCGTAACCAGATAAAGCGTTCACCTGTAATGCTTTTTACCCGATGAAATACCAGCACATCAACTAATTGTCCGACTAAAAAGGCCACCAAGGAGCCCGAAATGATCCACAATCCCTGGCCAAAAATGGCTTGAAAAGCCGATTGCATATTGGGCACCCCCTGCTCTTGCCGGTAATTCAGCCAAAAATCAGCAGGAACCAAGCCAATTGACATAAAGACCATCAGAAAAGCATAGGCGATTAGCACGGCTGCAAAAAAGCTAAATAGCCGCACCCCACGCATACCGTAGTATTCGTTGATGATGTCGGTCATGATAAACACCACCGGCCACAAGAGCACCCCGGCTGTTAGGTTAAAACCCAAATCTTCGAACCCCAGCAGTTGCATGCGCAATGGCTCAAAGCCCAAAGTACGCTCGAGCGAAAAAATCTTAACCCCAATAAATTCGGCCAATAAGGCGTTGGCAATAAAAAAACCTCCCAAAACGAGGAAGAGATACACCTTTTTGGGGTGCCATTGCTGCATACTTTTTAGCAGAGACATAAACTTTTTCGGTTCTTTGGGTGTAAAAATGTATAAACAATCAAATCCACCAAAGTTTCATGGAAAATTTCTCAGTTTATAACCCCACCCGATTGCAATTTGGCCGTAATTGCGCTTCAGCCATTGGAAATGACGCTGCTACCTTGGGAAAAAAGGCACTCGTCATCATTGGTAAGGGTTCGGTAAAGCATAATGGGGTGCTCAATCAGGTCACCGATGCCCTGCACAAGGCCGGGATCGAGCACGAACTTTTCGAAGGCATTAAATCGAATCCCGAATATCAAGATGCCGATGCTGCCGTGGCGGCAGCACGAAACTTGGGTGCAGATATGGTTATTGCTGTGGGTGGCGGTTCGGTGATAGATACCGCCAAAGCCGTGGCCGGTGGCTTTTATCACCCCGGCTCGGTTTGGGATTTTTACAGTGGCAAAGGCATTAAACCCGAAAAAGCCCTGCCGCTGCTGGTGGTACTCACTTTAGCTGCCACAGGCACCGAAATGAATCGTTTTACCGTGCTTCAAGATACCGTCAACCGTCACAAACGCGGTTGGGGCAATGAATTACTCTATCCGCGTGTAAGTTACCTCGACCCAGTGTACACCTTCAGCGTGCCTGCCAACTATACTGCATACGGGGTTGCTGATTTGATGGCACACACTTTTGAACTCTACTTCAGCACCGATGAGTCACCCCTTTCTGACCACCTGGCCACCGATATCATCAAACTGGCCATGCAGTACGGCCCCAAGGTGATTGCTGAACCCGAAAATTACGACGCCCGTGCCAACATCTTGTGGTTGTCGACCGTGGCACTCAATGGTTCTCTCAATGCCGGAAAACGTAATGGTGATTTTGGTGTCCATGCATTCGAACATGTGTTGAGCGTGCTTTACGACATTGCGCATGGCGCAGGCCTATCGATTATTTACCCTGCCTGGATGCGGCATTTTTATGGGCAGATAGCCGATAAAATGGATTTTTTAGCCAAACGGGTGTTGGGGCAAGACAAAAACGGACAAGACTTCATTGTAGCACTTGAATCCTTTTACGATCAGCTTGGCACACCCAAGCGCTTGTCGCAAGTGGGCATAGGAGAAAATGAACATCCCCTGATCCTCGAAACACTAATAGCGAACAAAGTCAGGGGAACATATTTCGATATGCAGGAAGCCGATTACCGCGCTTTATTGCAGTGGATGGCCTGATTAAAGACTTTTTAAATAGATAAAAAGCGCTTCAAGTTCAACATCGTTTAGCACAGTAAGCATGGGCCAAGGCATGGCTTCGGCATTCATACTGCTTCCATTGGGTCGCTTGCCTGTAGTTAAGGCAAGTTTAAAATCAGCAAAACGGTAATTAGCCAATTCACCGTGGCCTGTAATATTTGTGACATCAGGCAAGCCGGGTACCGGGTGTTTTCCTCCTCTAAAGTCGGTGCGATGACAACCTGTACACGTCACCGCCAGATATTCGCCATAGGCAGCGGTAGGTCCGACTTCCATGGCCGGAACAAGTTTAGCGGTATGGTCGATCTTTTCGGCAATAAAAGTGGGCAATTCATCGAGTAAGGCCAGCAATTTACCCAGCGGCTTCATTTCAGTTTCGCCCCACTCAGCATCTACCGGCTGAACCTGTTCGATATAAGCGATAACAGCCCCCATATCCTGCCTGCTCATATGCGTAGTTTCGTATGATGGCATAATCAATAAACTTTTACCATCGCGTTTAACCCCATGTTTCAGCGCACGAACCCAATCGGTTGTTGACCAATCAGCAGGCAAACCACCTTTTCCTCGGGTGATATTAGGGGTATAAATCTTACCTATCATGGGGTCGTCGAGAAATAACTTGCCCCCAAGATTGGCACCATGGCAATCGGCACAGCCACGGAATACACTCAGGCGTCCACCGAGCTCCACACTCGTGTCTGAACGATCAATCTCCCAGCTTTCAATTTCGGGAAGGGCAAAGGACTTTTCCTTTTTGCTATTAAATTTCAAATTAATAATGAGTACCGCAGAAAGCAGCACCAAAAGCAGCACCGACAGGCCCATGCCTATCCATGTTAAAAACTTTTTCATGACTGTGTGTTTAGTTTGGCAAAAGTAGGTACCCTAAATATATTAATATTTTCTTAATGCGCAAACTTATTGTCTTTCAACGACATGCTTGAATAGTTTAGCTATTCGGAAAGCGAACAGGTCTCATCTTCGATAAAAAAACAAAAATCGGGTTGATGTTTAAATGCAAAACTCATTGAACATAGCGCAAAAGCAATGAGCAAGGTGATGAGGCTAATCCCCAAGTAAAAGATCACTTTTTCATGACGGCTGAATGAGGCGGCAAAATTCGCCCCTATACCATGCATGCTCCTAAACTTCGTAGGTCAAACAATTAGCCTATTGCGTCTCCTTAGTGGTATTTACTGAAAATACCTGTTGCTAGCCATTGGGCTTCGTGTAGTTTATCAATATTCAGCTTAAGTGGTATCCTTTTCTTTTTACAAAAGGCAATCAGGTTTTCGGTGGCCATATTACCTACCATATCGTCGTTGGCCATGGGGCATCCGCCAAAGCCCAGCAGGGCCCCATCGAACCTGCGGCAGCCACTTTCCCAAGCTGCTACAATTTTTTCATCGCGACTAGACGGATGAGAATGCAGATGCACCCCAAAGCTTATCGCAGGATATAAAGGTGTAAGGTGTGCATAGAGCGCTCGAATGCTTTCTGGTGTAGAAACCCCCACCGTATCACTTAACGACATGATTTTGACCTCAATACCGGCCAGCTTTTCGACCCAATTCGCAACAATTTCGGGACTGTAGGCTTCTCCATAGGGATTACCAAAACCCATCGACAGGTAAACCACCAGCTCTTTGCCCATTTTGATGCAAAGCTCCTGCATCTGCTGTACTTGATCAAATGACTGGGCTATGGTTTTGTTGGTATTGCGTAGTTGAAATTCTTCACTCACCGAAAACGGGAAGCCGAGATACCGAATGCGATCGTATAACACCGCCGATTCCGCCCCGCGCTGATTAGCTACAATGGCCAGCAAAGAAGTCCGGCTGTCTTCAAACACCAAACGGTCAAGCACCTCCACCGTATCGCGCAATTGCGGGATGGCTTTGGGCGAAACAAAGCTGCCAAAGTCAAGTACATCGAAACCTACCTCAAGCAGCAGATTCAGGTATTCGACCTTAAGATCGGTGGGAATAAATTCGTGTATGCCTTGCATGGCATCACGCGGACATTCAATCAGTTGGAGCGGTTGTGCAGCTGCTGTCATCATTAATTTACTTAAGCTTGACATCTAAATCCTTTGATTAGCTTTGAGATTGGCCTAAATCGTCGTAATTTTCAGCGTTTTTTGAAAAAACACCGCATTAAGCGCATACTCAATGATTAATCAAGAGCACAAAGAAAACACATCCGAAGGACTTGAAGCAGACAAAAAAGCTTCAACTGAATTCGAGACCACCGACGAAACGGCCCAACAGCCGGAAGAAACAGCCGAAAAGGCCGAAACTGTGGCAGAAGTAAACAAGGCATCCACCCCTGATAGCCAAGAGGAAGTAGCTGAAGCTACAAAGCCAAAAGCTGAAGCTGTGGAAGAAGCAGTCGAAGCACCTACCGCTGATAGCCAAGCGGACGTTATCGAAGCGACAAGCCCTGAAGTAGAAGCTGTGGAAGAAGCAGCCGAAGCATCTACCGCTGATAGCCAAGCGGCCGTTATCGAAGCGACAAGCCCTGAAGTAGAAGCTGTGGAAGAAGCAGCCGAAGCAGCTAACGTTGCCCAAGAGGATGCTGCAGAAGCGGCAAGCCCTGTAGCTGAAGCAGTAGCTGGTCCGGCGGAGGAGGAAGAAGAAGAAAGTGAAGAGTCGCATGACGAGGAGCACGACGAGGCCACCTATGCCAATATGTCGGAAGAAGAGTTGATTGAACTCTTTGTGCAGACTTCAAAAGCCGACAAGCTTTCGGAAGTGCGTTCTAAAATGAATATTTTGCGAGGGCTTCTTGATCACTTTTATGAAAATGAACGCAGCACCAAGCTAGCGGCCTTTCTGGAAGCCGGTAACAAGGAGGAAGATTTTGCCCCGGTACCTTCTCCCCTTCATTTGCTATTTCTCGAAACCAATACCAAATACAATCAGCGTCGGGCCAAAGAGCGCGAAAGCCGCGAACAGGGATTGCTCGACAATTACCGCGTTAAGCAACAGCTGCTTGAAGAGCTTCATCAGTTGATTGAAGACGAAGAAACAAAAGGAATCACCGATATCGACAAGTTGCGGACTATACAGCAGCAGTGGAAAGATACCGGGCCGGTGCCACCAGCCCATCGCAACGAGCAATGGCAGAAGTACCATTTCCTTATCGATAAGTTCTACGATAACCTTAGGATTAACCGTGAACTTAAGGAGTTGGACCTTCAGAAGAACCTCGAAGGCAAAATTGAACTTTGCGAAAAAGCCGAAGAGCTATTGCTCGAAAACAGCATCAAATTGGCTATTGAGCAGTTGAATGGCTTGCACGAACAATGGAAAGCCTTAGGCCCTGTTCCTCGCGAGCAAAAAGAAAGCATTTGGGAACGCTTCAAGGCGGCTTCAGATAAAGTTTATGATAAGCGTAAATCTTATTTTCAGCAATTAGACGAAGAACGTGGCATCAATCTCGAAAAAAAGGAAGCCCTCTGTGTTCAACTTGAACAAATGCTCGAAAACAGTCCAAAAGACCATCAGGGCTGGTCGAAACTGAATGAAGAAATTGAAAAAATTCAGTCCATTTGGAAAAGCATAGGATTTGCACCAAAAGCGCAGAATACAACCATTTGGCGTCGCTTTAAGGCTTCAGTTGATAAGTTTTATACCGACAAAAATTTGTTCTATCGCAATGTTCGTACTGAACAAATTGATAATATGCGGGCCAAAGAGGCCCTATGCGAACAAGCCGAGTCACTGATGCACAGCGAGGATTGGAAAGCCACTACTGATGCCATCATCGCCCTACAAAAAGCTTGGAAAAAAATAGGGCCGGTGAATCGCAAACAAAGTGATAAAATCTGGAACCGCTTCCGTCAGGCTTGCGACCATTTTTTTACAAGTAAAAACGAGCATTTTGGCAGTCAGGAATCGCGACAAGAAGACAATCTTAAAGCGAAGCTGGAGCTCATTGAAAGTATAGAGCAGTTTACTGGCAGCGGGAATCAGAAAGATGATTTGGATGCGCTCAAAGATTTTCAACGGAAATGGATGGAGATTGGCTTTATTCCGATCAAGCAAAAAGCCGATGTTAACGAGCGCTACCGCAAAGCCTTAAATGCGCATTTTGACAGCTTGAAAATTTCGCAAAACGAAAAAACCAAGCTTAATTTCCAAAATAAAATTGAGACGCTGAAATCGGGCAAGGATAGCGACAAAGCCTTGCGTAAAGAACAATTCCAGATTCAGACCCGCATCAGTCACCTCAAAAACGACATTCTCTTATGGGAGAATAATATGGGATTCTTTGCACAATCGAAGAATGCCGATATGCTCAAAAAAGAGATTGAACAAAAAATCGAAAAAGCGCGTAATGAGATTGAGCAGCTCAACCAAAAGCTGTTGCTCCTTCGCGACGCATGAGTGAACCTGTAGTTCTATTCGACGGACATTGCCGTTTGTGTCACTGGTCGGTGCAATTTCTGCTCCGCCACGATCACAAGCGGCTTTTTCGTTTTGCCACGCTCGATTCAGACTTTGCTTCAAAGCTGCAGCTTGGCAAGGCCCAACCCGATTCGGTGATTCTGTGGAACAACAACCGATTGTATTGCGAATCGGAAGCTGTTTTATACATGCTACGTTCTTTAGGTGGCATTTGGTGGTTGAGCCAGGTTTTTTGGCTGGTACCCAGCTTAGTTCGAAATGCGCTGTACCGACTTATAGCCAAGCACCGCTACCGTCTTTTTGGAAAATTAGACCACTGCCCTCTGCCCTCGCCCGATGTAACAGACAGGTTTCTGCCATGATGTAGAGGTGCTGCCTGTTCGTACTCGGGGAGATCGAACTTTACGGAATACAAATAAACAGGCGCTGGCGTTACACTAACTCTCGTTTTCGAAATAGATTTTATAAAACTTCCGGCCATCGGGATCGGTGCCTTGTTCAATGAGGTTACGGTTACCGTGTATGTAGATATGGAAATTTTTATCGAGTTTGAGCACACTTTTAAAAATGCGCTGCTGCTTTTTTACTGCTTGGGCCGAAATTTCAAACTGATCGGCCAGTTCCCAGTTTACTTCCTCACTATAGGCTTTATTGAATTCATGGAAGCTTTTGATCACTTCAGCATCTTGTAATACTTCCTGCTCAAATTCACGCTTATCGAAGGTCTCGTTCTTTTTGAAGAAGGCCACTGACCGGTTAAGTAAATCAATTTGATCGGCGCGGCTTACCTCAAACTCTTCTGGATATTGCCCGGTTACAAAGTTTTTAGTGAGGTTTAAAACGGCATTTGTATGGTTAATATGATCGTTTTTAGGCGTTATACCAATAAAATCGCGTTGCCAATACTCGGTCTCTCCTCCTGGCTTTTCCATCACCAGCAAAGTACCGGCTTCATCTTCGGTGAATAAAATCAGGCAGGCTTTATCGAAACGTTTGCCACCAATCCCCTGCCTGATTCGTAAACCCGGTGTACCGGTAAGCACTTCTGATGTTTCGATAAAAAAGTCTTTACGTTCAATTTTATAGATACCAAGGCCGGAATACACTGCATTTCCCATTTCTATATCCTGGTAGCTAATAATAAATACATCGGCACCTGGTATGGCTGGATGACGAGATACATCATTCAAGTGTTTGACCATTAACTTGGAGATGTCGGTAAAATCAGCCCCCTTTTCGAGACGTTTACAAAGGTTGTGTAATACATTTAGCTCAAGCTGCACCGGATGGGTGAACTCATAGGTTGCTGTAGCTTGGCTGAAGGGTTTCAGGAAAACCTTTTTAAAGACCTCTTCTTCGGCAGCATCTTGCCTGAGATAGGGCAAATCATTCCATTCGGGCTCGGCTTCTCCCCCTTCGAACACCCTATGGTATATAATTTTGTCTATGGCTGCGGCATCGGTTACGATCATCAGCTGTCGTATTTGTCGAGTTGCTTCAAAAACACCTGAAAATCGTTTGGATAATCCGCTGTCACTTCAATTTCTTCGTCCTCGGCAAATCGAAACTTCACTTGGCGGGCGTGCAAGGCAAAGCGTCGGATCATCGGCGATTCTTCTTCGAACTTACCCAGATTGAATTTACGCTTTAACTGCGACAAATAGGGTACTTTGGCGCCATATGCGGTATCGTTCGCAATAACAGCTTTAAGTGAGGCCAGGTGAACACGTATTTGGTGTGTACGCCCGGTGATGGGCGTACATTCCACCAAGGTATAATGACGATAATACTGTAGCGATTGAAAATAGGTAAGGGATTCTTTACCACTACCAAAATCGATGCGCATCAAACCATTTCTTCCGGTGCCTATCGGCAAGTCAACCTCTTGCATATCGAACTGATGAATACCCTCCACAATGGCATGATACTTTTTAATGACCCGGCGGTGCTCAAATTCCATAGAAATGAAGCGATAGGATTCGTCGTCTTTCGCCAAAATGAGCGCACCTGAGGTTTCCTTATCGATACGGTGGCAAAGCCTTAAATCAGCATGATAAGCTTTAGCCAGGCGCAATACCGAAGGTGCATCGGCGAAACGTTCGTCGAGTGAACTCAACATCGGAGGTTTATTGACCACCACTACCCGATCGTTTTCGAAAAGGATCAGATCGGTGAACTGCAGTTTTTTCATCCTGCAAAAATAGTTGAATGCATTACTTATCCAGCGCTTTGGCGAGGGTTACGCCAAAAGTACTTCCAATGCCGGGTGTGGAGCGAACATTAATGGTTTGACTATGGGCCTCTATGATGTGCTTAACAATGGCCAATCCTAGGCCAGTACCCCCCTCATCGCGCGAACGGCCTTTATCGACCCTATAAAACCGCTCAAACAAGCGTGAAAGATGTTCTTCGGCTATGCCAATACCGTTGTCGGATACCTCAATGAGGTAATTTTTATCCATATCGTACATGCCTACCAAGGTTTGACCCTCGGGCTTACCATACTTTACTGAATTGGTTATGAGGTTTACAAATACCTGTCTGATTTTTTTCTTATCGGCCTTCACAAAAAAAGGCGGATTACAACCCTGTTTAAACGCCAAAGCAATTTGTTTTTCCCGAGCCTTGAATTCAAGTGCATCAAAAATATCGCGGATGAGCTCGTAAATATCGAAGGTTTCAAGATCGAGCTTACCCGATCCGCTCTCTAGTTCTGAAATGGTGAGCAGGTCTTTTACCAGATGCTCCATCCGATCGGCACTTTTTGCAGCCTTTTTAAGAAAATGGCGAGTGAGGTCCTGGTCTTCAAGTGCCCCATCGAGTAAAGAATGAATATAGCCCTGAATGTTAAAAATAGGCGTTTTTAATTCGTGTGACACATTGCCCAAAAACTCTTTACGATAGGTTTCCATCAATTGCTGTTGCTCGGTTTCTCCCCCTTTTTCGCGAGCCCAGCTTTGCACTTCAGCCATTACCTCCGACAGTGGATCTTCTCCCAACTTTTCGGCCAGTTGCTGATTAAATTTATTTGATTTGAGGGTATAAATGGTTTTGTAAATGAGCTTGATTTTGCGATAAATGAAAAAATTGACCGCAAAAACCGAAACCACATAGCTGATGCCAAAGGCCAAAAGCAATTGAAATACCAAGGCCCAGCCTTGCAGCCCTAAAATCCAACAAACCGGCAATTGCAGCAAGGATATCACCAGTGCTGCCATCAAGGCGATGGTAACCGGTTTGGGATTTTTCACTCCGTATCGAACTTATAGCCCACCCCTTTTACGGTGAGGATGTAATCTTCGCCTACCTTTTCGCGCAGCTTGCGGATGTGTACGTCGATGGTGCGATTAATAACCACCACATCATTGCCCCAAATTTGCTCCAGAATCATATCGCGTGAGAACACTTTACCCGGCTTACTGGCCAGCAAATACAACAATTCAAACTCTTTTTTGGCTAAGGTAATCTGCTCGTTGCCCTTGTACACGATGTAGGTTTCGCGATCAATGATGAGGTCGTTGATTTCAATTTTGGGTTGCGCAAGTTCCTCTTTAGCGCCGCCTCGGCGCAATATGGCATTGATACGACTTAATAAAGCGCGAGGCTTGATGGGCTTGGAAATATAATCATCGGCGCCAGCGCTAAATCCCATGATTTCAACAAACTCTTCATCGCGGGCGGTAAGAAACACAATAAAAGTCCCTTTCAGCTTATCGATTTCGCGCAGTTGCCGGCAGGTTTCGATGCCGTCCATCTTGGGCATCATGATGTCGAGTATGATTAAATCGGGCTTTTGTTCCTTGGCTATTTTTATGGCATCAGCCCCATTGCTGGCGGCTAAAACCTCGTAACCTTCTTTGGTAAGATTGTAACTGATGATTTCGATGATGTCCGGCTCATCGTCTACAGCCAGGATTTTATACTTGTTATGATTCATAACCTAAATTTAACCCCAAAGAAAAATACAATTTTTCAGCATTATGGATGCCGGCTGTTAAGTTATTATTAAATCGCGGGAAGCCCAAACCTACTTCCCGCGATTTCTTTAGTTGAGCAGACTAGCGAGCCTTTCTTCCAGCTCAGGACCTCTCAGGTTGCGCGCTACGATCAAACCCTCCGGATCAACGATGAGGGTAGCCGGAATCGACTGAATGGCGTATAAGCCCGTTACCATCGAATCCCAAAACTTAAGATCACTTACCTGCTTCCATACCAGTTTATCGTCTTTAATGGCCTTGACCCAACCATCTCTGTCGCGGTCGAGTGATACACCAAGAATCTCAAAATTTTTGCCTTTAAAGCGCTCGTACATCTTAACAATATTGGGGTTTTCCTGTCGGCAGGGCGCGCACCAAGAGGCCCAAAAATCCACCAACACATATTTGCCACGCAAATCGCTCAGGGCCAGGCTATCGCCTTCGGGGGTTGCCAACTTAAAGTCTGGAGCCGGCTTACCGGGTTGCAAAAGGGCCAAACTTTCGTATGGCGCAACAAATTGCGCGAACCACTGGGTGTACTTGCTTTCACTGTAATCGCGCTCAAAGCGCTCTTTAAGCCCCATAAACCAGTCGAACTCTTCCTCGGGCGATAAAAAATTAGCGGCATACAAGGCGGCGAAAACCGGCACTATACTGGTTTTTTCCTCATTTATAAATTGCTTCACGTAATTACGCTGAAAAGCCTGTAAGGCTTGGTATTGTCCCTGTGCTTCTTCCTTCATGGCTTCAAATTCGGGCATATTTGTGTAGGGCATCAGGTTACTATTGAGCTCGGCCACCTTTTCCTGAAACACGTTAAACTCGCGAAAATAATTCACCAGCGCCTGGGTACCCGCAGATCCCTGAATGTCGGCCGCCACAATAAACTGATCGGCCGAGCTGTTGATATTCACTTCATCGCCATTGGTAACCAATACAGGAATAAGACCGCTATTCGACAAAGCGAGCATATACACTGTGGGTTCGGTATTGGCCGAACTGATACTAAAACTACCATCTTCTGCAATGGCCACAGAGTCGATGGTTACGGCATCATCGAGGGTAAACTCGATTAAACGAAGCATTTCGCCCGAAGCACCGCTCACATTGCCCTTGATGGTAAATCGATCGTTGGCCTTTTGGGTACAGGCAGTGATGCTGAGCGCTGCTAAAAAAAGCAGCATTTTTGAAATTCGCATATGATTATTTTGAAAGGATTTCGGTTAATAATTGGTTGGTGAGTTTGGGGTCAGCTTTGCCCTGGGTACGTTTCATCACGTCGCCCATAAACAAACCCAACACCCCTTTTTTACCGGCTTTATATTCGGCAACTTTATCGGGCCAAGCTGCCAATACAGCTTCTACCTGTGCACGCAGTTCATCTTCGTTGCGCTCTTGTACCAGGTTCATGCTGCGGGCCAAGTCAATCGGATTGGCATGTGGTTGCTCCATCAGTGCGGGGAATAACTTTTGGGCCGCAACGCTGTGGCTCACGGTTCCCTCATCTACCAATTGAATTAAAACTGCTAGCTGCTTGCTGCTTAAGGGAAACTCATCCATATGGGCAGCCTCGGCATTTAACCATGATTTAACCGGCCCCATTACCCAGTTTGCTGCTTGTTTATAGCTGTTGGTGAGGCTTGTAAGCTCATTGAAATAAAGTGCTACTTCACGTGTATCGGTAAGTACTGAAGCATCGTATTCGTTCAAGCCATACTCGCTGGTAAAGCGCTCAAACAGTTCTGTGGGTAAGGGCGGCATCTGCGCGCGCACACCAGCGATATAGGCCGGCTCCACTACCAAGGGCTGCAAATCAGGCTCAGGAAAATAGCGGTAATCATTGGCTTGTTCCTTGGAACGCAGGGCAAAGGTGGTGCCATTAACCGCATCGAACGAACGGGTTTCGCTATAAATGGTTTCTCCAGCCTGCAGCATGTCGATTTGGCGTTTGAACTCATGCTCAATAGCACGCTGCACATTGCGGATAGAGTTCATATTTTTGACTTCTACCTTGGTTCCAAAAGCACTTGCCCCTTTTTTCCGCACGCTGATGTTGGCATCGCAACGCAAGCTGCCCTCTTCCATATTGCCATCACATATATCGAGGTAGCGCACCAATTTACGTACTTCGGTGAGGTAGTTATAGGCTTCCCGCGGGGTTCGCATATCGGGTTCGCTTACAATTTCAAGCAGGGGTACCCCACAGCGATTCAGGTCGATAAGTGAATCATAAGGATCTTGGTCGTGCATGCTTTTGCCCGCATCTTCTTCCATATGGATACGGGTAATGCCTATCCTGCGCTTGCTGCCATCGTCGGTGGCTATTTCAAGCCATCCATCATGACATAAGGGTGTGGTATGCTGGGTAATTTGATAGCCTTTAGGCAAATCGGCATAGAAGTAGTTTTTACGGGCAAACTCATTCCAGCGGCGGATTTCACAATTCATGGCCAAGCCGAGCTTTACACCAAACTCCAGCGATCGTTCGTTAAATTTGGGTAAAGTTCCGGGATGTCCCAAAGAAACCGGACTTATCTGGGTGTTGGGTGCGGCACCATAAGCCGCCGAATCCGACGAAAAGGCCTTCGATTGGGTATTGAGTTGGGCGTGTACCTCAAGCCCCACTACCAATTCATAATCATCGTAAATGCTGTTCGACATGCTATTTGATATAAGCTTTAGATGCAGCTATGGCATCGGTTAATCCTGAAATTTTTGAACCTCCGGCTGTAGCCAAGAAAGGCTGACCTCCGCCACCGCCCTGCATGGCCTTGGCTGCTTCACGCACAATTTGACCGGCGTCTAAGCCCTTGGCTTGAAGCAAGGCGTCGCCAATAGCCACCACCAATTGGGGTTTTTCACTCACCACCGCTCCCAATACCACAAAACTATTTTCGTATTGCTTGCGTAATTCACTGGCGAGTCGCTTGAGACCATCAGCCGAGCGTACTTCTACCTGCTTTGTCAAACACATGGCCGCTGAAATAGGTTCGAAAGCCGATTTTAAGGAGGCCGCCAACGCACTCAGTTGTGAGTCTTCGAGCTGGGCCAATTCTTTTCTCAAGGAATTGGCTTCTTCGAGCAGCTTTTGTGTTTGCATGACCAAATCCTTGGGGTTTTTCAGCAAATCGCGTACATGCTGCAATTGGTTAAGCTGCAACTGAACCCATTGCCGGGCTTTTTGTCCGGTATAAGCTTCAATCCTACGTACTCCTGTGGCAATGCTCGATTCGGTGGTGATTTTAAAAAGTCCGATTTGGGCGGTATTCTGCACATGGGTGCCTCCACAGAGTTCCACACTGTAATTGCGGTCGAAACAAACTACACGCACCTGCTCCCCATATTTTTCGCCAAATAAAGCCATGGCACCCATGCTTTTGGCATCGGCTATGGCCATCTGCCGATGTTCTTCAAGGGCAATGGAGGCTTCAATCCTTTGGTTTACTGCTTCTTCTACGGCCAACAATTCTTCATCGCTCATTTTGGCGAAGTGTGAAAAGTCGAAACGGAGGTAATCGGCATTCACCAGACTTCCCTTTTGCTCCACATGTGTTCCTAAAACCTGACGCAAGGCAGCATGTAACAAATGTGTGGCTGAGTGGTTCGACTCGGTAGCCAGGCGTTTTTCGGCATCGATGCGGGCTATAAAGCTATCGTTTAGGCGAGCCGGGAGCTTATCTACCTCGTGAACATGCAGGTTATTTTCTTTGTAGGTGTTCAGCACCTTAATTTTATCGCCTTCGGCGCCTATAAGCCAGCCGGTATCACCCACTTGTCCTCCGCTTTCGGCATAAAAAGGGGTTTCATTAAGTACCAATTGAAACACCGCTTTGTTCTTGGCTTTCAATGCCCGATACCGTTGAATCTGGCAATCGGTTTCATGCTGGTCGTAACCGGTAAACTGCACAGGCTCCTGATTTTCACTCACCAAAACCCAATCGCCGGCATCTACCTTGGCCGCTTCCCGCGAACGGTTTTTCTGCTTCTCCATTTCGGCAGTGAAGCCTGCTTCATCTACAGTCAGGCCGTTTTCACGTGCAATCAATGCGGTTAAATCGAGCGGAAAGCCATAGGTATCAAACAACTCAAAGGCCGTGGCCCCATCAATTTGCTTGCTGCCTTGCTCCTGCAACTCGTCTTGCACCTGGCCCAACCTGCGCAGGCCATTGGTGAGGGTACGCAAAAAAGCGACTTCCTCTTCCTTTACAATGCGCTGCACAAACAAGAGCTGTGGTGGAAGTTGGGTGAATACAGCGCCCATCTGCTCCGATAAAACGAGCACCAGTTGGTACATAAAGGGCTCCTCCAGCCCCAAAAAGGTATAGCCGTAGCGTAAGGCCCTGCGTAATATTCTACGTACTACATAACCGGCTTTGTTGTTCGAAGGCAACTGGCCATCGGCAATCACAAAGCTTATGGCCCGGATATGGTCGGCAATCACCCGAAAAGCAATGTCGGTTTCTTCTTTTTGTCCGTAGCTATGTCCGCTCAACTGCTCCAACTTCTGAATAAGTGGCTGAAACACATCGGTATCATAATTGCTGCTCTTTCCGGCTATGGCACGACATAAACGCTCGAAGCCCATGCCAGTATCAACATGCCTGGCCGGAAGTTTTTCGAGCGTACCATCAGCTTTTCGGTTGAATTCCATAAAGACCAAGTTCCACACTTCAATCAGTTGTGGGTGGTCGTTGTTCACCAGACTTGCCCCTGATATGGCCTGACGTTCGCTATCCGGACGTAAGTCAATGTGAATTTCAGAACAAGGCCCGCATGGCCCCTGCTCGCCCATTTCCCAGAAATTGTCTTTTTTATTCCCGTTGAGAATGCGTTCGGCCGGCACCCACTTCAACCATTCGTTTTTAGCTTCATGGTCAAAGGCAAGGCCATCGGCTTGATCGCCTTCGAATACCGTTACATACAAGCGGTCTTTATCCAATTTATATACCTCAGTAAGCAATTCCCAGGCCCAATCGATGGCTTCCTTTTTGAAATAATCGCCAAAACTCCAGTTACCGAGCATCTCGAACATGGTGTGGTGGTAGGTATCGTGGCCTACATCTTCCAAGTCGTTGTGCTTGCCCGATACCCGCAGGCAATGCTGGGTATCGGCCACACGAGGATGACGCACAGGCTGATTGCCGAGGAATAATTCTTTAAACTGGTTCATACCGGCATTGGTAAACATCAGGCTGGGATCGCCTTTGAGTACAATGGGTGCCGGCTTTTCGATCTCATGTCCGCGCTCCTTAAAAAAGTCAAGGAATTGTTGGCGGATCTGGTTGGCTGTCATAAATGGCTGAACTTCCGATTAATAGCTTTTTGTACTGAAACTAAATTTGCAAAGGCTGCTAAGCTGTTGTAATTTCAGCGCCGCTAAATTAGTGATAAAAACGAAAGCATGGCGAGGGTAAAGTATTACTACAACGCATCGAAATTAAAATACGAAAAGGTGGAGATGAGCTGGAAGCGGCTGTTGCTCCGCATTTTTGGCTTTTTGTCGGCTACCGCTGTTTTCGCCTTTGTCATCATCGCCATTGCCTATACCTACCTCGATTCGCCCAAGGAAAAGCAGCTAAAACGCGAAATCAGCCAGCTGGAGCTGCAATACAAGCTCATGAACCAAAAGCTCGACCTGATGGACAAGGCCCTGGGCGACCTGCAAAACCGCGATGATAATATCTATCGCGTGGTTTTTGAAGCAGAGCCCATACCCGAAAATACCCGCAGAGCTGGCTTTTCGGGCAACGATTATCGGCAACTGCAAAACTACAGCAACAGCCAACTGATGATCGAAACGGCCAATAGGGTTAATACACTGGCGAAGCAACTCTACATTCAATCGAAAAGCTACGATGAGGTGGTAAGCATGGTGAAAGACAAATCGGCCCTGTTGGCAGCCATTCCAGCCATTCAGCCGGTTTCGAATAAAGACCTCACCCGTATTGGATCAGGTTTTGGCTACCGAATCGACCCCATTTACAAAACCATCAAAATGCACGAAGGCATCGATTTTACTGCGCCCATGCGCACCGAAATCTACGCTACCGGCGATGGCAAAGTGGTTGAAATTAAACGTCTCGACAAAGGCTACGGCAATGCCGTGATCATAGACCACGGCTACGGCTATAAAACACTTTATGCCCATATGTCGCGCTTCAATGTACGCCTGGGGCAAAAAGTGAGTCGCGGCGAAGTGATTGGCTTTGTGGGTAATACCGGGAAGAGCACCGCCCCCCACCTTCATTACGAGGTAATCAAAGACGGGGTGAAAGTCAACCCGGTTAACTTCTTCTACAATGATATTAGTCCCGACCAATATGACTTGCTCATCCAAAACGCGTCCATCGTAAACCAAGCCTTCGACTAAGATGCCATACAAAGACCGACCTATTGAAAAATCATACTTCAGCATCGGCGAAGTTGCCGAAATGCTGGAAGTAAGTCCCTCACTCATTCGCTTTTGGGAAACCGAATTTGAACAATTGCAACCGCGGAAGAGCAAAAAGGGCAACCGCATGTACAGCAAAGTCGATTTAGAGCTTTTGCGTACCATTTACCACCTGGTAAAAGAACGCGGTTATACCCTCAAAGGCGCACGCGAAACGCTCAAAACCAAAGGCAAGACCATTGATAAGGAATTGGCCATTAAAGACAGTCTGCTTAAAATCAGGGGTTTCTTGGTAGAGCTTAAAGAAGACCTGGAAGAAGGATGAAGTTAGAAGAGTGAAGTGGAAGGTTGGCATGAGAAGTTACAACAGTGCTGCAGCAAAGCACCTAAAAGCTTTTTATTGTTTTTTTCTCCTCAAATACTGTCTTACTGCTTAAGCCAGAACCCTTAACTCCTTATGGCTTCACCCACAATTAATGCTAACTTAAACCATGTCTAACCCCTACTTCCAGCAAAACAGCTTCAGCAAAGGTTACCGGCCTGTGCTGGCTGAATACGAACAATGTACTTTCAACGGTTGTGATTGGGAAGGACTTGATCTGTCGGGATTTCAATTTGTTGATTGCCGCTTTGTGAACTGCAATTGGAGCTTGGTGAAGTTGCAACGTACAACAATCCGAGAAGCACACTTTGTTGATTGCAAAATGTTGGGGCTTCGTTTCGACAGCTGTCAGACTTTAGGGTTGTCATTTGCATTTGAAGGTTGTCAGCTCCAGCACACTTCTTTTTATCAGCTAAAGCTTAAAAATACGTCATTTAGCCATTGCAATCTTCAAGAAACCGACTTCACCGAAGCCGATTTAAGTAGTGCCAAATTCGAACATTGTAATTTGGCCTTGGCCCAGTTTGACCACAGTAATCTCGAAAAAGCCGATTTTCGCACCGCTATCAACTTCACCATCGACCCCGAGCGCAACCGCCTCAAAAAAGCGCAATTTTCGCTGGAGGGCTTGGTGGGCTTGTTGAGGAAGTATGAGGTGGAGGTTGGATGGTGATTTAGGTAGGTCTTCTACCCCCCCTGTTCACAACCTGTTCAAAACCTTATGCTTAAGGCAATCGTTTATTAACATTATGCTTGCTAAATTGCTGAAAATTCAAGCTTATGTGGAGATATCTGAATGGCGTACCCTTAAACCGAACGCTCGATGAGGTGCTCGAAGAAATCATCCTGCGCGATCGACAGGCAGGTTTCCGGGTAAGGGTGTGCATTGGCACCGATTCGCAATACAAAGGAGGAACCACCGAATACGCCACAGTGGTGGTGATTTTACGTGAAGGTCAAGGTGGCAAAATGCTGGTAAAAAAAGAACGCGACAAAATTCGTCTCGGTGTAAAAGAGCGAATGCTCAAAGAAGTGAGCATGTCGATAGAAACCGCCTATGCCCTACTCGATACACTCAACAAGCTGAATGTGCCTTTAGAAGTGCATGCCGACATCAACAGCGATCCTCAATACAAATCGCAGGCAAGTTATGCCGAAGCCAAAGGCTACATCTTGGGGATGGGCTTTGAGTTCAGGGCCAAGCCCTTTGCCTTTGCCAGCAGTAGTTGTGCCAACAAGGTGGTGAACTAATCACATCACTTAGCCAATAAAATACTCTACCGGTTTTACTGGCGAATAAATGCGCAGGAACTCCTCAACCTTTTCCACCATATTTTTACTACCCATTACTACCGGGGTGCGCTGGTGTAGCGATTTAGGCTGAAGGTTAAGAATGCGGTTGTAGCCATCGGTGGATTTGCCCCCAGCCTGTTCTACCAAAAACGAAAGCGGATTACACTCATAACCCAAGCGCAATTTACCCTCAGGTGATTTTCCGGTTGCCGGGTAAATAAACACCCCACCTTTGATTAGGTTACGGTGGAAATCGGCCACCATAGAACCAATATAGCGCGAGCTGTAAGGACGCTTGGTTTTTTTATCTATTTCCTGACAGTATTTGATGTATTTCTTGATACCCTCAGGAAAATCGACATAATTACCTTCGTTTACCGAATAAATGGTACCACTTTCGGGGATTTTCATGTTTGGATGCGATAAACAAAACTCCCCAATAGAAGGATCGAGGGTAAACCCATTTACACCATGTCCCGTGGTGTACACCAACATAGTAGACGAGCCATACACCACATAACCGGCACCTACTTGCTCGCTGCCGGGCTGTAGGCAGTCTTCAAGTGTACCAGGACCGCTAAAACTGGTACGGCGATAGATTGAAAAAATGGTGCCTATAGACACATTCACATCAATATTTGAAGAACCGTCCAAAGGATCGATGAGTACCACGTATTTGGCATCTTTCGAAACTTCACTAAAAATAGGGATAATATCTTCATCTTCTTCACTGGCGATGGCACAACACTCACCACCTGCCGAAAGTGCAGCGATAAACTGCTCATTGGCAAATACATCCAGTTTTTTTACCTCTTCACCCTGCACATTGGTATTACCTGCATCTCCAAGTATATTTACCAAGCCCGCCTTGTTTACCTCGCGGTTTACAATTTTGGAAGCAATACCAATATCACGCAGCAAGCGCGAAAGTTGGCCTTTTGAATAAGGAAATTCCTTTTGTCTTTCGATGATAAACTGCCCGAGGGTGACAACACGTGAGGGTGATTCCATAAACTCAATTTAATCCAACGAAATTAGAGATAATGCGGCATAGGTAGGTAGTAAAAATCACTATATGTGTGTTTTGCGATTTGGATAAGGGTTTAACCCAAAGCTCAGGCCGCTAATCACACTACATAATATTCCACATTCGAGATTGGAGAGGTGCTATAAACCACTGAGTAGGCCTGCGATGCTATGAGATGGTCATCAAAATTCCACATTGATTGCATGCCGTTTAACGCATAGGTCAGCCAACGAGTGCGCCAGCAAACACTCCCCCGTGAGTGAAGCGAACACCCCGGAAATTTAGCCAGCCGTAGGCTGCATAGCTCTGCCATCTGCATCGTAACTTTGCTCCTATGAAGTTTTCGCTACTCAACGGGCAGCAGGTCGATGCCGATACGGCCGGAATCATCTTAGAAAATCGAGGTTTTTTATATGGCGACAGCTTGTTTGAAAGCATTCGGGTGATGTACGGCCAGCCTTTATGGCTGAATTGGCATTTTGAACGCTTACAAAGGGCTTGTCAGCTTCTACAGATTCAACTACCCTTTGGCTTGGCCGAGCTCCAACAGATGGTACATACACTCATTGAGCTCAATAAATGTAAATCTGGCGGCAGGCTACGCTTAGACGTTTGGCGAAGTGCTGGTGGCCGTTATAAACCCAGCGCAATTACCGCCGAATTTGCACTGCAGCTCGAAGCCTTGGCCGAGAATGAATTTAAGTTGAATAGTAAAGGCCTGCAATTGGGCGACAGCAAGCGCGTAAAACATCCGTTGTTCTTACCCGACATCAAAAGTAGTAATGCGCTTTTATACGTATTGGCAGCCCAAGAGGCTCAGGCTAACAGCAAAGACGATGTATTTTTGTACGATAGCGAAGGCGCCCTGCTCGAAAGCAGTAACAGTAATGTGTTCCTATTAAAGGACGGCCAACTCATCACCCCCGCCCTCAACCGAGGAAGTTTACCCGGTATCTTGCGTAAGCTCATCGTAGAAAAGTTTCCGGCAGCTGGCATATCCATACGCGAACAATTGGTGTCGCACAACGAACTTATGCAAGCCGAAGAAGTATACCTTACGAATGCCATTAGCGGCTTGCAATGGGTATCGGCTTGGCGACAAAAGCGATATTTCAAAAAATCAGCCAATAGTTTGGTAGATATACTAAACCACCTGTCTATACAAAGCCTAACTGGACTTACCTAGGCGCTAGCAAAGTCGCCTCCCAATTTACCAGTAGCCGGAAGCCGGTTGCCTCGCAAAAAATCGGCAATGGGCATACGCTTTTTACCGGCCGCCTGTACTTCAAGTAACCGCATCCAGCCATCGCTAACGGCAACCTCCATGCTATCGCCTGTAACCAAAAAACTGCCGGTATCATAAAAATGGCGATCTTTTCGAAAGCTAGCCTTGTAAATTTTAAAGGTATCACCAAAAAGTGTGCTAAATGCCGCCGGATAGGGCGATAAGCCTCGAATGAGGTTGTACACTTGCTCCCCTTCAGCCTGCCAATCGATCTGACAGTCGGCTTTAAATAGTTTAGGCGCATGTTTAAGTGCTTGTGGGTTGGCCTGCTGGGGCACAAACTGTATTTCGCCCTTCAGCGCGAGCAGCACGGTTTTCAACATGAGGGCAGCACCTTTTTCCATCAGGAGATCGTGTAATTCACCGGCATTCATATCGTGCCGAATGGCTACTGTTTCCTGGAAGGCCAAGTCGCCTGTGTCAATTTCATGCTTCAATCTAAATGTGGTGATGCCCGTTTGTTCCTCTCCATTGATAATGGCCCAGTTGATGGGAGCGGCACCGCGGTATTGTGGTAGCAAAGAAGCGTGCAAATTGTAGGTCCCTAAGGGCGGCATATTCCAAACAAGCTCGGGTAGCATCCTAAAGGCCACTACCACCTGTAATTCGGCCTGGTAGGCTGCCAATTCTGCCAAAAATGCGGGGGCTCGCAGTTTTTCGGGCTGCAAAACGGGTAAATTTTGCGACAAGGCGTATTGCTTTACCGGCGATTGGTAAAGTTTTTGGCCGCGGCCTGCGGGCTTATCGGGCATGGTTACCACTGCCAGCACTTTAATACCCGCTTCTACCAAAGCTTTTAAACTAGCCACGGCAAAATCCGGCGTACCTAAAAAAATAATTCCTTTATCTGACATTTCAAGGCGTATGGGGATACAACAAATATTTGGCACGTGTGACCGCAAAGGCTTTTAAGCCCGGCTTCCAGCTTCCTCGGATAGCTTCGGCCGTTGCACCCGCTTCAATTTGTTTGCGAAGTTCAGCACCACCTGCCAGTTTTTCGAAAAAGGGCAGAAAAAAATCTTTTTTATCGGGTGCCTGTCGGTAAAAATCGATTAGCGGTTGTAAATCGATTTGCTTCTGCGCCTGCAGATCCTGCAACGAGCGGTTTACAAAGCTATATCCATAACAGGTTTCATTTAAAAATGGTGGATTGGCAGCCTTGCCCGGTATGGAACGTGGCACAAAGCTGGTATCGCCTCCACGGAACCAAGGAGTGCCCGCGAGCTGAAAAGGCTTGTCGGTTCCTCTGCCCAGGCTCACCTTAACTCCTTCGAAAAAGCAAGTAGAGGGATAGAGGTAAACCGAGCGCATATCGGGCAAATTGGGAGAAGGCGGAATGGGTAACTGGTAGACCTTTTGATGATCGTAACCGGCTACTTTAAACACCTCCAGCGAGCAGCTTAGTCCTCCGGCCAACCACCCTTCGCCATTGATCATACAGGCATACTCCCCTATGGTCATGCCATGTACAACCGGCACCGGATGCATACCCACAAACGAACGAAAGGCTGTATCCAAAATGGGACCATCGATGTAGTGGCCATTGGGATTGGGCCTATCGAGAACCAAAAGGGGAATGCTGAGTTCGGCACACGCCTCCATGACATAATGTAAGGTGCTGATGTAGGTATAAAAACGAGCACCTACATCCTGCATATCGAAAATGAGGAGCTCAACACCTTTTAAATCGGCCGGAAGCGGTTTTTTCTTTTTGCCGTAAAGCGATACAATCGGTATTCCGGTTTTGCTGTCTTTGCCATCTTTGATTCCTGCCCCAGCTTCAGCCTCGCCCCTGAAGCCATGCTCAGGCGCATACACCGCCAATACGGTCTGTTTTTGATCGAGCAACAAATCGAGCAAATGTTGTTTACCCACTACCGCTGTATGATTTACCACTAATCCCAGCTTTTTGCCCTGGACCATGGGCAGCCATTTTTCGTACTGCTCGGCAGCCGTTTGTATCGAAGTCTGCGCCGCTACCAGCACAGGGCTAAATAATAACCACAGAAGTGCTGCGGCTTTCCTAATTTTGGGCAAACGAAATCGATTTGTCACTGCTTACATTTTTGTTTAAAAGGCTCGCCATCGACCAGGGCAATCATTTATCGCGACTGGTAGTTCGACTGGCCATTGCGGCGGTTGCTGTGGGTATCGTGGTTATTCTGGCCGCTACAGCCATTGTAAACGGATTCCAACACAGTATTCCCGCCAAATTTACCGGCTTTTGGGGCCATATTCAAGTAAGTCGACTGGAAATTAGCCAGTCATTTGAGCAGCAACCTTTTAGCTTACGTGCCGGTATGCGCGATTCGATTGCCGCTTTACCTGAAACCCACTGGCTGGCCCCCTACGCTACCAAAGCGGGCATTATTCGCACCGATGAGGCTTTCGAAGGCGTGGCCCTCAAAGGCATCGACAGCACTTATTGTTACGACTTTTTAGCCAGCTGTCTTGTCGCCGGCGAATTACCCGACTACCATGGTGAAAGCAACAACGATATTTTATTGCCGCAAAGTATCGCCAAACGGATGAAACTAAAGCTGGGCGATAAAATTCAGCTCTACTTCATACAGGATCCTCCACGCGTTCGTGTGTTTACGGTAAAAGGCATTTACAAATTGGGCATTGAAGGCGAGTTCAATAAATCCTTTGTTATTTGCGACTTACGCCATATTCAGCGTCTGAACGGCTGGGAAGAACATACTTCTGGTGGATTAGAGGTGCATTTGCACAGCATGCGGCGTTTACATGAAGTGGCTTACGAAATCAGCGACCTGGTAGATATGAACCTCGAGGCCTACAGTATTCAGGAGCTCTATCCCAATTTATTTAGTTGGCTGCAGCTATTCGACCTAAATAAACAAGTGCTCATGGTTATTATGCTGCTGGTAGCTGGTATCAATATTGTTTCTGCCTTGCTCATACTGATTTTGGAACGAACCCAAACCATCGGGCTTTTTAAAGCTTTTGGCATGCAAAACCGGGATATTAGGATGCTCTTTTTGCTCACTGGCAGCTATATTGCCGGCATTGGCATGCTCTTAGGCAATGGCCTGGCCTTGCTTTTATACTGGCTGCAAACCCGTTTTAGCCTAATTAAACTTAATGAAGAAAGCTATTACGTGGCCGCCGTCCCCCTGAAGATTGCCTTGAGTGAGTTGCTGCTGCTAAATGCCGTCACGCTTGGCCTTTGCGTGCTGCTATTGGTGTTGCCTTCTTTGGCCATTGCCCGCATCAGGCCACTCGAAGCCATTCGATTCGATTAGGTCTTAATTCAACACCAATCCCCTGAAATCTACCGGAACCACCCGGCTCACCCCTTGTTCTACCATGGTAACCCCATAAATGACGTCGGTGGTTTCCATGGTTTTTTTGTTATGCGTCACGATGATGAATTGCGACTGTTCACTGAATTTTCGTATGAGGCGGTTAAACTTGTCGATATTATGATCATCGAGCGGGGCATCTACTTCATCAAAAATGCAGAATGGAGCTGGTTTAAAGAGGTAAATGGCAAAAAGCAAAGCCGTGGCGGTAAGTGTTTTTTCGCCCCCTGAAAGCTGGTTAATGGTCAGCGGCTTTTTACCTTTCGGGCGCGCGATGATGTTAATGGCCGATTCAAGCGGATTGGCCGGATCGGTCAATACCAAATCGCAGGTATCTTGCTCGGTAAAAAGTGAGCGAAACACTTGCACAAAATTATCACGTATCAATTGAAAGGCATCCATGAACTTAATTCGAGCAGTTTCGTCAATTTCAGCTATGGTTTGCAAAAGCGAATCTTTAGCTTGCAACAGGTCGTTACGTTGGTCTTGTATAAAAGTATGACGTTCTTCAATTTCCTTATAAGCCTCAATGGCCATGGGATTAATCGGCCCAAAATTGTCGAGCTTCTGCTTCATTTCGGCCACCAACTGCTTGAGTTCTTCAGCCGTTTGTGTGGGCGGCTCCTCGCGCAACCGAATATCATTGGCATTTACCTCAAACTCTACAGATAACCGTTCGGTAAGTCCGTTCTCCTGTAAGCGTAACTGGCCAACCGCCTCATGCAATTGCTGCAGCAAATAATCGGTTTGCTCCTTACCACGCCGTAGCTCCCTGATTTGATTTTCGGTTTCATCGAGCTTTCCACGCTCCTGATACCAGGCCACTTCCGCCTCCTGCACAGCTTTCTCCATGGCCTCTTTTTGCTCATACATATCAAGGAGGGTTGTATCGCTAAAATCGGTGCTGCTCAACACCGTTTTAATTTCAACCTGTACCTCGGCCAATTGCCTTGTATTTTCAGCGGTTCGCTTTTTCAAGACCTCAACCTGACTGTTCTTAAAATCGTTATCTTTTTCGAACCCGTTCAAGCGGTTCATATCCTGGTGGTAAAGGATATTGGCTTGGTTGAATGCCGCCGATTGCTGCTGCAATTGCTCATTGGCCATATTGTAGGCTTGCTGCAAAGCGGCCACCTCTTGCTGACGGGCTTCAACCCCGACCAGCATCATCTCAAGTTTTGGTTCATTATCAGATAGCAAATCTGTTGATTCCTTGAGCTTTGACTCAAGTTCATATTGGCGATTTTTATTCAACTCCAGAAACTTTCGGTGCTGGTCTTGTTGACTTAGCAGCAGGGCCAATTCACGTTCTGCCTTGATGAGTTCCTGCTTGCTTATTTCAATAGAAGCGGACTGACTAGCGTCGCGGCTCTCTTGTTCTTGCCGTTGTAGCCGGATAAGCAAATCGCGTTCTTCGCGGGCCTTAACTTCAAGCTTTTGAATGTCTTTTTGAAGGATTTCCAGATTGCGTTTACGGCCAATACGCTTGCCTTCAAACAAGCCCAAGGAACCTCCCGATAAACTCAAGCCGCTGCCGGTATATTTACCGCTTTTGCTGATGAGCACGATACCTGGATATTTTTTACTGTGTGTTTTGAGGGCATTTTCGAAATCATCGGCAGCGCAAATATACACCTGCCCCAGGAGGTAATTTACCAAGTTGGCAAAGGGCACATCGCAATCGGCTATGCTCAAGGCATCGGTGCAATCGGGTAGCATATGCGGCTCCGACTGTTTTTGCTTTTCAAAGGCCTCAAGTACAAAAAAACTGGCACGTCCTTTACCCGAGTCGCTTAGCAAATCTACTCCAGCCCTTGCCTCGGCATAGGTATTTACTACATAATGGTTGAGGTAGGGCTCTAGGTAGTTTTCGATGGCCGCTTTAAACTCGGGTTTTACGGTAAGCACATCGCTTAGCAACTGGGCATTCTTGGTCCATCCGGTAGTTTTTTTAAGAAACTTAAGCGAATCGGGATAGCCTTCAAGGTTATCGACCAGGCTTTTGGTGAGGTTGTACTCGTTGGTAAGTTTATCGAGCTGGCGGTTAACATCGGTGGCCCGTTGCCGGCTTTGTTCCATGTTCATGCCCAACTGGCGGATGTGCTCTTGGAGTTGCTGCTCGGCTTGCTGCATCTTTGCCAAATCCTGCTGCAGCTGTTGGCAGCGTGCTTGCAAGCCATCCAAGCTGCTTTCAAAACCACTGTATTCGCTGCTTCTTTGTTCTCGATCGTGCTCATTGCGGTTCATTTCCTGCTCGATAGAGCTGATTTGAATGCGGTAAACAGCCACCTGTTTTTCGAGCTGATGCGCCTGTTGCTGGTTGTTTTGCAAATCATTTTGAGCCAAGGCCAACTGTTCCTGCAACTGCCTATGCGTAGTTCGGTTGGTTTCAAGGATTTGTTGCCTCTGACCAGCCTCTTCCTTGGTTTTAACAAGTTGGCTACGCGCAGCTTCGAGCTGTACGCTTAGTTTTTGAAGCTCCTGCTGAATGTAATCGAGGTGCTCGGCATCGTCGCGCAATTGTTTTTGCAGACTTTGTTCTTTGTCGGTTAAATAGCTGTGGCGTTCATTTTGCAGGCGCTGCTCATTTTCGTATTGCCTGATGGCAGCAATATGTGTATTGGTGGCCTGTTGCCGGCCTTGGAGCAATTTTTCCTTATCGGTGATTTGTAATTTGATGGCCTGAATTTCTGCCTCATGCTTCAGGATGGCCGCATCCTGGGCATTACGTTGGTCGCGCAGCACTTGTTCATGCTGTGCCTGCAGCTGCAACTGCTCCCGAAATTGCTGTAGACTAAACCAGGCCAAATCCAGGCTCGAATGTTTATACTCATCGCGAAGCTTGTAATAACGCTCTGTTTTGCGGGCCTGCGCTTGGAGCATGCGCATATTTTTGTCGATTTCAAAAAGTAGGTCTTCTACCCTATTCAAATCGTTTTCAGTATCCTGGAGCTTGGCCAATGTTTCCTTTTTGCGTATCTTATATTTCGATACTCCCGAAGCCTCTTCAAACAACATACGACGTGAATTTTCCTTGTCATTCAAAATGTCGTCAATCATTTTAAGCTCCATGATGGCGTAAGAATCACTGCCTATACCCGTATCCAGAAATAAGGTGGTAATGTCTTTTAACCGGCAATTCACCCCGTTGAGCTGGTATTCACTCTCGCCCGAACGGTACAATTTGCGGGAAATGGTAACTTCATTAAATTCGGTAGGCAAAATGTTTTTAGAGTTCTCGAAGCTGAGGTGAACCTCTGCTAAATGGGCCTGTTTACGGCTTTTAGTGCCGTTAAAGAGCACATTTTCCATCTTATCGCTACGCAACATGCGCGATTTCTGCTCGCCCAAAACCCAGCGCATGGCATCCACCACATTACTTTTGCCACAACCATTCGGGCCTACAATACCGGTTACCCCGTCGTTGAAGTGTATGGTGACCTTATCACCAAAACTTTTGAACCCCTTAATCTCAATCGACTTTAGCCGCATACTTCTTTCAACAATTTACCCAAAAGGCTGGTTACAAACATAAATGCTCTTAACTTTGAGTTATCCACTAAATTGGTATTCATATGGATTTTCCTACGCTAATATACGTTCTTGCCTTGGCAGCCTATTCGCTTTTTACTTGGTGGAAGAAAAATAAAAAGCCTGGCAAAAATGCACAAAATCCACCGCAGGGCGAAACCAAAGCTGAAGTACCTGAATGGATGAAAGAAATTTTTGGAGATGTTTCTGAAGAAAGCACACCAGAAACCCCTCAAACCAGGCCACAAATGACCCAAAGCAGCGCTGAGCCCCCGGTGCGGAGAGCCCCGTTAGGTGACGACCGTCGCCAGCTCGACCCAAGTCGCTCTGAACCCATGCTTAGCCAACCCATCTCAGGAGGCCCAGCCGTTGCCGACGACCACCGTTCAATGGATAACACGTACCTCATGGAGCAAAAAAAGCGTGCTTCTTTAGCGAAAAAGCCGATATTAACCTCATCGAGAGACGCCTCAGCCTACGAAATCGGAAATACTACCGAAGACCTCATAAATGCCGACACCGAAGACTGGAGGCGGGCCATTATTTTGGCTGAGGTGTTGAAGCCGTATCAGGCGTAAGATTGCTGATTTTTGATTTCGGATGTCTGATGTAGTGATCGGTTTAGACCAAAATGCACGTTGCTAATCATATGGCGGGATATTCAAAATTCGGTGTGCAAAACACGGATGGCACGGAGGACGCGGAGACGATTTTTTGATTCGGAGCAGATTTAATCCAATAGGGACGACTTCGATTGCACTGGGTGACAATTCAAGTTGAGTGCGTGCAAGCAGTCCGCAGCCTCGGTTCGCAGCGAAATCTGGCAAGGTGGGGATTTAAAATTGAGGGACCGATTTTCGCATTAATCGTTATTATAAAAAAGTCCTTCTACGTCTATGGATTTATATTGCTCTGCTTTTAATCCCGCCCAACCTATCAATCCATAGCTGGTCCTGACCAAATATATTTTGTTATCAAATGCTTGTTCTGCTAACAACACTTCTATTTCATATCCTGAGGGCAGCACAGCCAATGTCGTTGTTAACGCTTTATCAGAATAGAGTTTAACCTCTCTAAGCGTTACAGATTTCAGTCCGACGTAATAAAAGGGCTGATCATTTTCTCTAAAGGATCTTCCTTCAAGGGTGAATTTGCGTCTTACGTTAAACTCATTAAGATGTCCTGATGTATACATTGAGCCATTTCCAGGAATTACAATGTTCAATGCATTAAAGCTTCCAAGGTTTTTCTTGCTTTCAAGATCGTATAAATTGAATTCATATTCCGGGCAAACATCAAACGTTAGTAAAGCCCTACGATTTGATTTACTATCTAAGAGAACCTCTGCTATGATTATTGAATTCACTTCACATTCGAAGTCTTCTAAAACGAAGCCTTTTGGCTTTGACTTTATTTCTGTGAATGCTGCGTTGTAAACTGTCGATGACGCTATGTCGAAGGTTGCTGTTGCTTCAATATGATTCTTAACACTTATAGTTGAAAGTTTGTCAAACGACTTTCTCGGCTCAGCGGTTTGAGCCAGTGCAAAAAGCCCCATTGTTGAGAACATGAAGGTCAATAAATATATCCTCATCGTATCGTTGTTTTATGTTTGTCAAGGACCTCTAAATCTTGATAATGGAGCAATATAAACCTAATTCCCCTCAGCTATTTCAATCAGGCATTTCTGCTGAAGATACTCAAAATCAACCTCGATGCTTAAGGCTTGCCAGTTGTGGGTGGGTATTACCCATTGGCCTGAGGCAAGCTGCATGGGAAGGTAAAATGAAGCATGGCACTGCTCCCAACGTATTTCGATTTTGCCATCTGCCCCTTTTCGCCAGGCTAAAACGGGTAAATGGGTGGTATACAGGTAATGCTCCCAGCTGCTGCGGTAGCTTTCGCCCATACGGCTTAGCCAGAACTCGAGCATTTCGGCCGTTTGAATCTGCTTACCGCTGAAGGCCGCGTAACATTCGCGGAGCCATTGGTAAAACTGCTGCTCATCTTCCAAACTTTTCCGGAAACTGTGCAGCATCCAAGCGCCTTTATAATAAATGTCGGTGTCTTTGTGCTGGTAATTTACACCGTAGGGCCCCACCAAAGGATGGGCGTTCCGAATGAGTTTCCGCTGTCCATCGAGGTATTGCCGGGCCTTTAGGCTGTCGCCCTGGCATTCGAGGTACAAGGTTTCGCTATAGGTCGTAAATCCTTCGTGTATCCACATATCCGCGTGCTCGGCCACGCTTACGGCATTCCCCCACCACTCGTGGCCACTTTCGTGGATGATGATAAAATCGAAACCCCAGCGATTGTTCCGGTAATTATTGCCATACGCAATGGCACTCTGGTGCTCCATGCCCCAATACGGACTCTCCACCAGCTTAAAACCATCCACCCAAAAGGCATAGGGTCCGAATAGCTGCTCAAAACAATCGAGCATAGGGCCTATCTGCGCAAAATGCTTTTCGGCTTTTGAGCGGTTGTAATCGAGAACATAGTGGTCGAGACTTTCGGTTTGGCCGTTCGAAAGGCGATATGGCATACTAAGTTTAGCAAAGGAACCTATGTAAATACTCACATTATAGCTGTTAATGGGCGATACCACCTCCCAGTCGAAATACCGAAAACCAGCATTTTGGCCTGTCGATTTCAACCGGCCATTAGCCACTGCCAGCAATTCGTATTGTTCGGGGAATGCCACGCGCAAGCTGATGCCCTGATCTGGCTCATCGCTCAGGTGGTCTTTGCATGGCCACCAGCTGCTGGCACCCAGTCCTTCGCATGCCACACCAATCCATGGACGGTTTTGCGCATCGCGACTAAAAACAAAACCACCGTCCCATGGGGCATTTTTCGCACGAATAAGCGGCCCTTGATAATATACCTTAAAGCTTGTGGTATCGCCTTGGGTCATGGTCTTTCCAAAATCCACAAATACCGCATGGGCTTCGCGGTTATACGCCAGTTGCTTGTTTGCGTAAACAATGCTATCGATTTGAAAACGATCGAATAAATCAATTTGCAAGCGCTGATAATCTTGCAACTGCTGTATCCGAAAAACCACACTTCCTTGAATCGGGAAAAGCGTATCTCCTTTGGCATCAGGCTGGCCTTCTAAACTCAGGAGGCGAATATCAATGGCATAGTGAAGCACATTGTAACAGCTGCGAAGCGGGCTCAATGTTCCGCGCAGGCTGTCGGCACGACTAAAGACCTGCTCTCCAACCCGGGCCTCACTAAAACCAGCTCCTAAGCAAAGGGCCAGGCACATTAAAATGCTGTGAAATTTCATGCTACGAAACTAAGGCTTTTGCGGCATTGGCAAAATCGGCTTATACTTGTTAATAAAAACAAGGAATTGACCCCGCACTCCAAATACATCTTCAGCCTGTTGTTGCTGTTGGGCTTATTAAGCTGTCTGCATGCGTCTGCAGAAAAACCCCCGCGCGCCCATCAGTTTTACCTAGGATATGGCCTTTTCGACTTTAGCTATCTAGGCCAGTTTAATTTCAATCCAATGATGTCTGATTACGTACAAACCCGTGTAATCGGTCAGCCGGGTATTGGCATGTTCGAGTATCGGCAGGTGCGCAAAGGCTTCGGCTTTGGTATTTGTGTAAGTGTGCGCGATGTGAGTGTAGTTCGCCGTTACAACGACGGCCGTGTTTTCAGCAATTCCTACCGTTTTATCATGACCATGCCGCACCTTGAGTATTTTTGGGTTGCGCAAGGAAATTATGTTGTGAGTTCTCAATTGGGCATTGGCTTTCGCTCTGTGTACGATACTTACCGCTTTCACAACAGCCTGATTAGCATTAGCAACCATAACCGCTTTGCTTTTCAGTTTAGTCCGCTTATTGTAAGCTACGGCAACCGCAACTGGCAAGGACGCTTTGATGTAGGCTTCGGACATCGCGGCTTTGGCGCTTTGGGATTGGTCTACCAACTCTAACAGCATGCGCAAAGTATACCTGATATCGCTCATCCTGTTGCTCAGTTTAGCTGTTGAGGCCCGAAAGCCCGGCATTCCAAAAAATCAGCTTTTTGTGAATTACGGACTGCTCGATTTGAGCTATATGATGCAGCTCATTCAGGTATTTCAGTTTACCATGGACGATGTGCGGCTCGAAGGACAACCCGGCCAGTTTAATATCGAATATCGATACCGCTTTGATTATGTGGGTGTAGGAGGCAGTTTGTTTGCCCGCCAATTTCACTACAGTTTTTTGAATGGTCAGGGACAACTACACCACAGCCACAATATGCGCTATATGGGCCTCATGGCGCATGTAGATGTTTATTGGCTGCAGGACCCCGGTTTTAGCTTTAGTTCTCAAATAGGCGTGGGTATCAGGCAGGTACAAGACAACTACCGTTCTGACATCAATCCTTCCTATGTGCACGATATTTATAAGGCTGCCTTTCAGGTTACGCCTATCATCATGACCTTCGGTAATCACAATGTACATGGCCGGTTTGACATGGGTGTTGGGCACCGGGGCTTTGTTGCCGTGGGCATCGGCATGCAGTTTTAACAAACCTTATTGAACTTTTAGCGCAAGATTTGTTTGATTAGTATCTTGAATTGACTTTATGCGCTCAGCCCCTTTGGTTCTTATATTTCTGGCCCTTTCTTTATTTATTGATTTGTATGTATATCGTTTGCTATTTCGCTGGCGAAAGCATCAAAAGCCTCATAAAATCAGCAAACGCATTTATTGGTATGTTAATGCCCTGGCCTATGTGAGTGTGTTTGGGATCAATTTATACGGCTACGACCAAGCTGATCCTTCCGTGCGTAATATTGTCATTGGCGGTTTTGGCTTATTATTTTTCACCAAACTGGCTTTGCTTCCCTTTCTCTTCATTGATGATATTTTAGGTGCTTTTCATTGGGTATTCCGAAAGCTTGGGTTGCTTGAGCAAGAGGTAAAACCCCTTGAAGTTGGCAAGCCAAATGCGGGCTTATCGCGTTCTGAATTTATAAGCCGATTGGCCATTTTTACCGCAGGAATACCCTTTTTAAGCCTGGGTTATGGTATGCTTCGTGGTGGATACAATTACCAGCTCAGGCGGGTTACCCTTCGCTTTGCAAACTTACCCCGAGCGTTTCATGGCACCACCATTGTCCAACTGAGTGATATTCATGTAGGTTCATTTGGTTCCCACAGGGCCGTACAGCGGGGCATTGAACTGGTGAATGCACAACAAGCCGACTACTTGGTTTTTACCGGCGATTTGGTGAATAACCACACAGCAGAAGTAAATCCTTGGATGAAACAACTTTCGGAACTACAAGCCAAAAAAGGCATATACAGCGTGCTGGGTAATCACGATTATGGCGATTATACGCAATGGCCCAATCAGGCGGCAAAGGAGCAAAATATGGCACATATGTTTGAGGTACACCGCAAACTAGGTTGGCGCTTGCTCATGAATGAGCATGTAATTTTGGAGAGTCAGGGCGAAAGAATAGCCCTTGTTGGGGTTGAAAATTGGGGAGCACGTGGTCGTTTTGCCCAATACGGAAGGCTACAAGACGCCTTGGCAGGTACCCAGGACATTCCATTCAAGCTACTACTGAGCCACGATCCATCGCATTTTGAGGCCGAAGTGCTCGAAAAAGAAGCCATCGACCTGACCTTATCGGGCCATACCCACGGCATGCAATTCGGCGTAGAGATTCCGGGTTACATCAAATGGAGTCCGGCCTCCTTGGTTTACCCTTATTGGGCTGGTTTATACAAATTTGGGCAACAATTTTTGTACGTAAACCGCGGCTTCGGCTTCATTGGGTATCCCGGTCGTGTAGGCATTTTACCCGAAGTTACGCTCATAACCTTAGAAAGCGGTGATGAAGTAGCCGGTATAGAGGCCTAGTTTCTGATGTATAGCTTAGGCCAATAAATAAACCAAGGCAAAAAGCGAAAGCAGCAGGAGCGAAAAACGCGCCCAATAGCGTAACCAAGCTTTTGGCCGGCCTGCTTCAGGCAATTCGGGCGCCTGCATCAAGCGAAGATTCCACCATGCCAACACAGGTGCCGCTAAAAAACTCAAGCGGGTGCTAAAATCGACCAAGGCCAGCATATTGCCTCCAAAAAACGATACAATAAGTAAAGCCCCGACGGCCAAAAACAGCACCAACAGCCAGTACCATTTTCGGCGATACGCCTCCGACCAATCGGGCTTGTACTGAGCGATCCCGGTTACCAGCACCCGCGGATAGGCATCGAGTACCGTTAGCAAAGTGCTAAACATAGTGGTCAATACGCTCAATACAATGAGTGGGTAGGCCCAATCGCCCAAAACACCTACATACATATGCACAAAAGCAGCCGCGAAAGCAGCACCGCCAGCTGGCAATGCTGTGCTACTGCCAAACATCACCAAGGCCCCAAGCATGAGAAAAAAAACCGCAAGCAATATAGTGATTAAGTAACCAAGTTTAAAATCGAAATTTATGTGCTCAACTGACATATAATTACGTTTTTGCTTGGCGTGTATCCATAAGCTTTGCCAAACCGAAGCGTCAATGGGCGTGGGCATCCAGCCAGCAAAGGCTATTAAAAATAACCAACCCGGCCGGTTCCAGCTAAAGCCTCCCGCGAAAGCCCTGCTTAGGGTTTCGGTATTGCCCATGGCCAACATCACAGCCACAACGGTAGTGATGCTCAACAGCAGGATGATGCCTTTTATAGATTTATCGAGCCACCGGTACTGGCCCGGCAACAAGATGAGTACACATAAACCCAAGCCCACAGCCGCCCAATGGGTGGCAGCTAAGCCGGGTAAAAGCAATTGCTGGGCAATACCGGCAAAAACTGCACTGATGGCGGCCAGAATGGGGAACATCGTAAGTAAACTCAGCAGCAAAAAAGCCGGTAATACCCAGCTTCCCATTTTGCGATAAGCCTGCAGCAAATGATTACCGGTATGGGCCGTATATCTGGTTGCAAACTCAAAAAAAGGGTACTTAATCAAGTTTACCAACAGCACAAACCCAATGAGGGCAAAACCATAATAAGCCCCTGCCCGCGTCGATTGTACCACATGTGAAACCCCTACCGCTGCACCAGCATACAACAAACCAGGGCCTAGGGCTTTCCACCTGCTCAAATTTTTCATAGCAAACTACACATATCCTCAACTCCAGGAGCGCGCTCCACCGTAAAGCCTTCTGCGTAGGTCACCTGGATTAATCGCCCCATTTCCCGGGCACGGGCTTCTATAAAATCGAGAAAATCGGGGCTAGAAATAGGCGTTGGGACTTCGTTGCTATTCGGATTGTAAAACTGCGTTCCATAGGCCCTGATGGCAGCTTGCTTTTTTGGGAATTGCGCACTGATGTCGACCACCAGATCTGGTTTCACATAACGATCTTGTATATAATGGTAAATGGCTCTGGGGCGCCAGGCTGTCTGTTGCAGGCCTTCGTATTCGGTTTCAATGCGGTGTAAGCCACTCAAAAAACAAGCTTCGGCTACCAACCTGGCAGCCCGACCATGGTCGATGTGCCGGTCGTTAACCGCATTGGCCAGCACAATATCGGGCCTACCAAGTCGAATCTGCTGGATGATGGCCAGTTGATGGGATTCATCTACCGTAAAAAATCCATCGCGCATGCCCAGGTTTGTCCGGTAATGTATGCCCATAATTTGGCCGGCAGCTTCAGCTTCTTTTGCCCTGATATCGGCATTTCCCCTGCTGCCCAACTCTCCCCGGGTCAAATCTACTATCCCTAACCGTTTGCCTTGCTCTATGTGCTTGATGATGGTACCGCTGCAACTGAGCTCCGCATCGTCGGGATGTGCGGCAAACACCAGAATATCGAGTTTTTGCATGGTCAAATATACACCCCGGCCCTCATTGGCACAAGATTTAACGTTTTTGAGGCGGACGGTAATTTTCGCCTTCTATAATTTGTAAAATGATTTCGATATCACGGTCTTCCAGTTCGTCGTAACCGGTTTTGAGGTTGGTTCCAAATAATCCTGCCAAACTCTGCCACATAAAGGCTTGAAACCCCCCACGAAAGTCTTTAATCAAATCGTAGCTCGTATGTGAAGTTTCCCGGTCGATGAGTTTGATGAGTATTTTACCCTGACTGATGGTTAGGTTCAGCAAGTCTTTTTTATACTGACGTTTGAGATCATCCTCTGTGGCTTTAATATGGGCTTTGTGCTTTTTTTCGGGCATTTCGGCCAGTTCGGCTTCGAGTTGTTCGAGCCGTTGCCCTGCAGCTTTGGCCAGGGGATACACCTTCAGCACATTGTAATACAAGCGGTTATACCTGCGTTCGTCACGTGGATTTTTGAATTTCCGCTTGCCGGGTATAGTAATGGCGGGCAAATACACATGCGGAATGGTATCTCCTTTTTCGTCGATATAGGCCGGCACTTCACCTGCTTTAGGCGTCAAACGCACGGTTTGAGCGGCTACCGGAAGGCAGCTGCTCAGCATGAGGAGCAATATTACCGATTTTAAAAGCTTCATTCCGCTGGCTTTACTAATTTTGCACAGGCTTGCTTATAAAGCGCAAGTTACCATCAAATAGTGTACCCTTCTATTATCTGCATATGAATCTAACTGCCCTTACTGCCATTTCCCCTATCGATGGACGTTATGCCCGCACCAGCGAACCACTCCGTAATTGGTTTTCGGAATACGCCCTCATCCGCTATCGCGTTTGGGTAGAAGTTGAATATTTCATCAGTCTGCGCGAGCTGCCACTCCCTCAGCTACAAACACTTACACCAGAAATATACCCCAAACTCAGGGCCATTTACGAGCAATTTAGTGAAGCCGACGCGCTTAGCATCAAGGAAATCGAAAAAACCACCAACCACGATGTCAAAGCCGTTGAATACTTCCTCAAAGAAAAATTTGAATCGCTCGGGCTCCACGCATACCTCGAATTTATCCACTTTGGGCTTACCTCGCAAGACATTAACAATACGTCCGTGCCCCTTTCACTGCGACTTGCGCTGCATGAGCACATCCTGCCGGTGATGCACGAGCTGTTGGCGCAACTGCAAGGCCTGGCAACTGACTGGGACCACCTGCCCATGTTGGCGCATACCCATGGCCAACCTGCTTCTCCCACGCGTCTCGGCAAGGAAATTCGGGTATTTTGCGAACGCCTGCAAAATCAACTCGACTTGCTCGAAAGCACCCCCATAGCAGCCAAGTTTGGTGGAGCTACCGGCAATTTTAACGCCCATCACGTAGCCTATCCGCAAATCGACTGGCGTGAATTTGGTAATCAGTTTGTTGGGCAGGCCCTTGGATTACATCGGTACCAGCATACTACCCAAATTGAACATTACGATTACCTAGCTACCCTACTCGATGGTCAAAAACGTATCAACAACATCCTCATCGACCTGTGCCGCGATATGTGGACCTATATTTCAATGAACTATTTCCGCCAGCAAATTAAAGATGGCGAAGTAGGTAGCTCAGCCATGCCGCACAAAGTAAACCCCATCGATTTTGAGAATGCTGAAGGCAATCTGGGTATGGCGAACGCCCTTTTGGAACATTTAAGCGCAAAATTACCTGTTTCGCGTTTGCAGCGCGACCTTACCGACAGTACCGTATTACGTAACCTTGGGGTACCCTTTGCCCACTGCCTCATCGCCTTCGCCTCTATTAAAAAAGGCCTTGGCAAACTGCTGGTTAACGAAGCCGCCATGGCTCAAGACCTCGAAAATAACTGGGCCGTAGTTGCCGAAGCCATTCAAACCATCTTAAGGCGCGAAGGATACGAAAAACCGTACGAAGCCCTCAAAGCCTTAACCCGAACCAATGAGGCCATTACCCAAGCTCGCATTTATGATTTTATCGAAAGTCTCGACATTTCATTTGCGGTGAAAGCCGAATTGCACGATATTAGCCCCACCAATTATACTGGGATTTGATTCATGGAAGAGGGAATCGATTATTACATCAATGATAAAGGACAGTATGTTTTTACTGAAATTTATCTGCATAAGCGGGGGCATTGCTGCTTGCTGAACTGCGTGCATTGTCCATACGGACACAATAAAAAAGCCGTTCCCTATTTTGCTCAAGACCATCCTGCAAAAATTACCAAATCCAATAACCGCCAGTGAATTCACATTCCGAACTGCCTTTTAATCCCTACGATGCTACAGCTTTTGATGGGACCAGATGTTTTTTAACAGGAGAAGCCACCCATCCGGCGAAAGACATGCTTCCTGTATTTCCGGAATGGTTGCAGGAGCGGTTCGGACTCCATGACCAGACCATTACCCTGCTCAGTGGCCGCAAGTTGGCCTATGCTGAGCTGTTACTTCCGGTAGGCCCCCAAGCACGCAAGGCAGGCATTGATTATTTACAGCGCGCAGTTGGCGATTTGCTCGGTGCTGGTTTTGAAGCATTTAAGTGGCTGAAACCAGCCATGTTGTACCAATGGCTCAGCTGGGTTTTTCAGGGCATCCTGTATTACGAAATCAAAGAGGCCCTACGCGAAAAAAACATGCGCAATGCCTTTCTGCTGCAAGAAAGCTATTTGATGCGCTTCAAGCTTTTGCATCTGGCACTTCAAGGCGCAATCCGACCCATTGAGTTCATGAATTTTGACCCGGCTTCAGTTTTTGTGCTCGAATGCCACAATTACGACAACCCTCGTGCTGCTTTCGATCTTAAGGTAAGTACAAATACGCTGTGCATGAGCATTCGCATTGGGGAGCTCGGCATCATGAGTTCGTTGCTCGACAATGGCACACAGATGTCGTTCTTTGAACAGTATTTCCGACGTTTTGATGGCGTAGTGCTCCATCCCATCCAATACGATGAACTTTTTGCAAAAATCAGCTACAAAACCTGGCTGATGAATCCGGTTTTCGATTACGGCATTGCCTGGCCCGATGATGAAGACCCCACCACCTTCATTAGCCTCCGTATACAAGACGAGCAAAAACAAGAAGAAGCCTTCCGGCCTTGGGACGACCATGTTTATGGTACAGTGCTCCAATCGTACCTTTTGCCTTATGGCTTCCCAGCCGATTCGGTCTACAATGCCGATGGCGGAGTAATCACCTTCCTGGAGAAGGCCGATGGCAGCATCCGGCACTTCGACCCGATGTTTCTGGAAGTTGAGGCCTAGAGGGCAGAACGCGGGCCTAATTCAATGGCTTGTAAATTCGAAATTTTACCTCGAGCAACATCAAAGCGAACCAGGGTTTTGACTTTGTGGAAGCCGTAGTTACCTGCCGCACCGGGGTTGATGTGTAATAAATTTAATTGGCGATCGGGCATTACCTTGAGGATGTGAGAATGGCCGCAAATAAATAATCCGGGCTTTTCTTCAAGTAATCGGGCATAAATCCGGGCCGGATATCTACCCGGATAACCTCCAATATGAATCATATACACCTTTAAGTCGGCTACTTCGAAGCACTGCGTTTCGGGATAGGTGCGGCGTGCCTCCGCCCCATCTATATTGCCATATACCGCACGAAGCGGTTTAAAAGCCGCCAGCCGGTCAGTAACATGCAAATCACCAATATCGCCGGCATGCCATATTTCATCGCAATCGGCAAAATGATGAAAAATCCTTTCTTCAAGCCAGCCATGGGTATCGCTCAGCAATCCTATACGCATCAAAGCTGCTGTTTTACCACCTTAAAACGCTCCAGTACACCTTCTCCACTGAGGCTAATGATATATATACCATTCGGAAATCCACGTAAATCAACCACCAAACCATTGACAGCCTGGGTGGTATAACTTTTTACCTGCTGGCCCTGCATATTCTGCACCGTCACCAACAGCTCTGTATTTTCTCCCGTGCCAAACTGGAGCACCACTTCTTCTTCAAAAGGATTCGGATAAGCCTTGCTCTCGGCAGTAGCGTGTAAATTAAAATACACCAATCCGCCACGCGCGGTATTGGCACTGGCTTCTATTTGGTAGTTACCCACCACCCTGCCCATCCTGAAGCCAAGTTGGGCATAGCCCCCTCCGGTAGTACGCAAAATGGTGTCGAGTTGCAACCGGCTTCCTATGGGTTGCGCTACCAGTCTATAGCGCACTTCACTACCATTAAAACCCATCCCTAGCTGATTTACCACACGTGTCTGCAAAGGAATCATCGTAAAGCGATTCACCTGCACCTGCTGCGTATCGCCCAACACCTTGTACATCGAATCAGCAAAAAAATTCTGGCTGCTATCGTTACAGCCTGTAGCTATGATATTGACTTGATTAACCATGCTGGCCCTAAACGGATAAAACTGTAAAGCCGCACGCATGCGGGCTTTCTGTCCTTGTGTAAAAACATTAAAGCAGACATCATCAGAATAATCCATGTAGTTTTCTACCATCCTCCCCAGATTGGGGCATTGAAAAGGGCGCGATGGACTGGGCGGACAACCAAAATAAGGCCCACTACACAATGGGGTATCGTCAACAAAATCGTCGATCTCGCAGCCGCCATCTCCCCAGGTATGGTATAAATTCAGGTAATGGCCCACTTCATGCGTGGCTGTACGACCATAGGCAAAACGACCGTCGAGAAAAAAATTTTGGCCAAATGGCTGCTTATCAACACTACCAAAGTACCTCGCGGCAATCACAATACCGTCGATAAATGGCCTCGAGGTATCGCCAAGTAAGGTTTCGGGCAAATAGGTATAGCCCAATAGCCCACCTGCTATGTTTTTTACTATCCAAAAATTCAGGTAGCGATTGGTAGGCCACCGACTTTGGTCTTTCATCTGACGGTCTATGCCCAAATTAAAACTTTGTGATTCGGCATAAGGTACGCGCACTATGCCCGTAGTAGGATTCCCGTTAGGATCGCGTGTGGCCAGGCAAAACTCCACCTCCACATCGGCGCCAGTGGCAAGGTTGTTAAACCCACGCGTGCCTGCCATACGCCTAAAGTCTTCATTCAATACTTCTATTTGGGAAAAGATTTGCTCGTCAGTAATGTTCGATAAATTGCCATAAGTTTCACTGGGCAGATGCATGACGTGCACCACAATGGGGATCCTAAGATTGCTTTGAACACCTTCGGTTCCAGAACTTTCAAAAGCACGCACAAAAGCGTCAAAACCTGCCTTGTTGTGTTGCTGAGCTTCCTGAAGTCCCTTTTCCTTGAGCAACTCCTTCAGCGCTTCCTGTCCGCACAACCTGTCCTGGGCCTTTACACCGGAAATTTGGAGATAAAGACTTACCCAAAAAAGCAGCAATAGAAATCGTGACATAGGCCAAAAGTCAAAAATAAGGAGTTGGCTTTACATATTGACCTAAATTCGAAAATGCCGACCAATATGTCTTTTGCTTAGCGCAATACGTATTGGACGGCAGCTTTCGAACGCTGTTCGAGCAAAACTGTTTTACCAGAAACCAAGCCTTTTTCGAGCTTTTCGCTTTGGTGACGAAGGGTCCATAAGGCCAGACCCCCTTCGGTGGTGATGTCAAAATATTGACCTACCGCTTGTAAAAAAGGCTCTATTTTAAAAGGATCCTCATCTACACAAATCCGGAAGCTGATAGCGCTGTTTTGGCTCATATGCGCCTTAATACCCAGCTTGTACAACTCTCCAAAAATAAGGCTAAGACTCTCTTCAGCCACAAAACTAAAATCGCGTGAAGCAAACGATATGAGCATTTGGTTTTTCTTCACAATGATACAAGGCGGGAATTTCCTGGCTTCATCAATTTGGTGGATTACCGTACCCGGTTGTTCAGGCTGCAAGAAGGAACGAACATAGAGGCTTATTCCTTTATTCTGCAGTGGCTTAATGGTCTTTGGGTGAATAACCGAAGCTCCATAATAGGTCATCTCTACTGCCTCCTCGTACGAAAGCTCATCTATTTTTTCGGCAAAGGGAAAAAGCTTGGGATCGGCATTAAGCACCCCGGGCACGTCTTTCCAGATGGTTACATCGCGTGCACCCAGGCAATAGGCAAAAATTGAAGCCGTAAAGTCGGAACCTTCCCTACCCAGGGTAGTTGTGAGTGTTTGTCCATCGACCCGACCAATGAAACCCTGAACTACATTTATTCCATCTTTTAAAACCTGTTTATCAGCTAGTTTAGATATATTACTTTCAGTCTTACTCCAATTAATTCGAGCATCCCGGAAGGTATCGTTTGTAACGATAAAATCGCGTGCATCGAGCCACCGATTAGGTTGAGCTTTCGCATTCAGGTAGCCGCTGATGATGTGCGTACTGATGAGTTCACCATAGGCCACCACCTGATCGTATACCTGGTTGTAATTGCTGCCTGCGGCTTGTTCAACCATGCTCCGCAATTCGTCGAAGAGCACATCTGTGCTTTTGATGAGGTCAAATTGTTCCTGCCGACTAATATCGAGGCCGCGCATAAGTTCTTGATGCGAAAAACGAAGCTCTTCGATATGTTCAATACAATCAGGTCGTTGTCCGGTGAACCAGCTTTGGATCACCAGCTCAAGTTTATTGGTGGTTTTTCCCATAGCCGACACCACAATAAGGATCGATTCTTCAGGAAACAAACCAATAATCCGATGCAAATTCATCACACCGGCGGCATCTTTTACTGATGCACCACCAAACTTAAAAACTTTCACCTGTTGATTTTTGCCGCAAATCTAAGGCTTTTCAGCCCGAATTCCCTGTAATTGCTCAAAACTTAACTTACAGTTCAGCCATTCAGCATCCAAATGGGCGCCTAAGGACTTGTAAAACGCAATGGCTGGAGCATTCCAGTCAAGCACCTGCCATTCGAGCCGACCGGCTTTTCGTTCAGCAGCAAGGGTAATTAAGCGTTTCATCAAAGCCTTTCCTATGCCCTGCCCACGAAAGGTCTCTCGCACTACAATGTCTTCCAGGTAAATGCATTTACCCTTCCAGGTCGAATATTTGGTGTAGAACAGTGCCATTCCCGATACCATACCCGAACATTCGGCCACAAAACACTCGAAGGCCGGCTGGGGGCCGAAACCATCTGCTATCAACTGTTCAAGACTGCAACTGTGTTCGGCCTCTGCCTGCTCGTATATAGCCAATTCACGGATTAAGGCATACACAGCCGGCATATCGGCTTGGGTAGCCCAGCGGATATGGATGGACGTGTTCATGCGAGCTGCATTTCTTTTACACCATCAGGAATAAACAAACGGCCCGCCGTTTTTGCCTTAATTTCATCTACCGAAACGCCAGGAGCATACTCCCGCAATACAAATCCCCGTGCATCAATTTCAAAATAACCGAGTTCTGTAACCACCTTTTTAACGCATTTTAGCCCGGTTATCGGCAAACTACAGGCAGGCAGCAGCTTCGACTCCCCGGCTTTATTGGTATGCTGCATGGCCACAATAATGTTTCGGGCACTGGCTACTAAATCCATAGCCCCTCCCATTCCCTTTACCATTTTACCCGGTATCTTCCAATTGGCTATGTCGCCGGTATCGCTCACTTCCATAGCTCCCAGCACGGTTAAATCTACTTTTCCGGCACGAATCATCCCAAAGCTCATGGCCGAGTCAAAAAAGCTCGAACCTGCTACCGTGGTAATGGTTTGTTTGCCGGCATTAATCAAATCGGCATCCTCTTCACCTTCAAAAGGGAAAGGCCCCATACCTAACAAACCATTTTCGGATTGCAGCACCACCTCAACTCCCTCGGGGATATGGTTGGCCACCAAGGTGGGAATGCCTATGCCCAGGTTTACATAAAACCCGTCCTGTAGTTCCTGCGCTATGCGCTTTGCGATACCGTGTTTATCTAACATATGCTTGCCTAATGATAAGGCGAAATTGCATAAAAATGCTGAATTCGGGAAGCATACTGCTAATTTCAAAGCCTTCTTTTGCGTGTATGGCGCATAGCAGAGCGGATAATGAGAATAGTTTGTAATTTCGCTAAAAATCGATCGCATGAGTTCAATAAAAGCCAGGTTTAGTAAGATTAAAGCCGTGGTGCTAGATGTAGACGGCGTACTTACTGACGGTTCCATTGTGGTAACCACCGCCGGTGAAGAACATCGCATCATGAATACCAAAGACGGATATGCCCTCAACCATGCTGCCTTGCAACAGTTTCCGGTTTGGGTAATCAGTGGTGGGCTTTCGGAAGGTGTTGGGATACGCTTACGCCGTCTGGGTCTTACGGAAGTGCATTTAGGCATCAAAAACAAATTGGTGCTACTGGGCCAACTGATGGCTCAATATGGTTTTAAAGCCGAGGAGCTGCTGTATATGGGCGACGATCTGCCCGATTACGCATGTATGAAGTTATGCGGCATTTCGGCTTGTCCGCAAGATGCAGCACCCGAAATCCGTGAACTGGCCGATTATGTGGTACCCGTTGACGGAGGCAAAGGCTGTGTGCGACATTTGCTGCGTGAAGTGCTATTAATGCAGGAGAAATGGTTTCAAAGTAATGCTACAAGTGCTTAAAAAAATGGCGTGGATTAAAGTCCTTCATCGCACCAACCTGCTGATGGTGCTACTCGTGCTGCTGAGCATCCGATATTGCCTGCAAGCTCCGGTTTTTGAGAGCCTGGAAATGAATTTCGTACTCAGTACGCTTGAATTTGGCCTGCTCTGCCTGTCGTGCCTGCTGATTGCCTCCGGCGGAAGTCTCATTACGGCCTACTATAGTGAAAAAGCCGATCGGATCAACAAGCCGAATTATAAAATTGAACATCCAGAAAGCCTCATTCGTTGGTACATGGTGTTGAGCTTAACCGGCATTGCATTAGCCATTTATGTTGGATGGCGTGCTCATTTAATGAATCTCGCGATCATACAAGTAATTGCTAGCTTTTTGATGTGGAAATATGCCGAAGTTTGGCGCGAAAAACCCTTGTTTGGCCACTTGATTTTATCTTCACTGATGGCCTTTGTGGTCTTCGTGCCTTTGCTATATGAATATATAGCCATGAGTGTACTCTACCGCGAATCGGCGCAAGCGGCCCGCCAGTTGTTGACTGTAAGTTTATTCTACGCCCTCTTTATATACCTGGCCATCCTGCAGCGTGAACTAATAAAGTCAGTACAATACATTACCGGACAAGCAGCCGCCGGCTACTATACCTTGGCCTTGCGTTATGGCATTCCCTTTACCAAAAAGCTCAGCCTAATTTTGATGGGGGTTTTATTGGCCCTAGTTGGCGTAGTGGTACTTTTACAATTGAGTCGTTTGGCTTGGTGGCCGGCAACCTACCTCATACTAGCCGTGGTTTTACCCGGAACTGTGGCCTTGCGCAAATTGAGCCAAGCCTTTGCACCCTATGAATTCGGCCAAATACGTAAACAACTCTTTTGGCTGCATCTGGGAGGCGTATTATCCCTGGCCTTTTTTTATCTCGAAATCCTTATTTTTTAATATGCTGCAACTCCCCTATCAAATAGTGCTGGCCTCAGGTTCACCACGTCGACAGGAATTGTTGAAGCAACTCGACCTCAACTTCAGCATACGCTTAAAAGAAGTCGAAGAATCGTATCCCAACCATTTGGACGTGGCCGACATCGCTGAGTACCTTGCGCGAAAAAAAGCACATGCCCATCAACTCGAAAGCGAAGATGAATTATTGATCACTGCAGATACCTTGGTGGTACTTAAAAATGAAGTGCTTGGCAAGCCGGCCGATGCAGCTGAAGCTTTTGAACTACTCCGCCGTCAGTCGGGTCGACCTCAGTGGGTTTATACCGGCATCTGCCTACGCAGCTCGGAAAGCGAAAAAGCTTTTACTGTAGGTACCGAAGTGCATTTTAACCACCTCACCGACGAAGAAATTAAGTATTACATCGAGCATTATAAACCGTACGACAAAGCAGGTGGTTATGGCATTCAAGAATGGCTGGGCAGCATTGCCATTGCCCGGATCAACGGCTCCTACACCAATGTCATGGGCCTGCCTACAGAAGCATTGTACAATGCTTTAAAAAGCTACGAATTGTAACGCCTAACCGCCCTCCTAATCGCGAATTTTTTCGTAGCGTTAACCCAAAATACAAAAGTTTAATACCTTTAAAAATTAACACCTTACCATTGGCTTACAGCCTTCGCCCTCTTGAACTTTGAATTGGCAGGCCGTGTAATCAGCAAGCTGTACTTTGGATTAAAACGTTTCCCTCATTTCAAATTCCCCAGTAGTACGACCTTAGGTCGACCTCTTGGGTAAAAGCGTACTCCAAATGTGGCGTGCATCCTTGCGCACCTACAGCGCGCTATGGTTTAAACCGCTCACCCACCTTGAATCCCTGCCTTGCGGGATTTCGCTGCGCTCAACTTAAACTTTGAACCAAATTCGAGCTGTATTTAAGGGAGATCCCGTTGGGTGGTATCCTATTCTGATTCTGAATACAATGTCGTTTAGTTAACGAATCAATGTGTTACTTCAAAAAGTACTGGGTTGCAACATTTATATTCGTGTAATCAAGCGCATTGCGCAGCAAAAACGGTTAGCAATCCAAAAATTTGTGCATGGCACAGCAGTAGTCGATTTTCTGCCTTGCTTGTTTGCTGCACAGGCTATCTGCTATTTCCGTGTAACCCCGCCACTACGGTCGGGGTCTAAGGATCTGTGTTGAAAATCTCGACCATCCCGCGGTAAAGAAAGCGGGCTCACCATGTTTCGTGCCCATTCATGCGCAACGAAACGACATTGATTTTGAGTACTGAAATCAGGCCGTTCGATCAAGTAAGCAACCCTTGGTTTTAACCATGTTCTGTAAGCTGAATTCCAGCTTCACTTCTCGATCAACGAAAATCCAAAAGGTAAAAAATGGGCAATACTATCGGCTTCATAAACGGCATCGCCACTTCCCTTGAGCAGTACCCGTATCGGCTTGTCCTGCCGTAATTCAACATCGCGCATCACTTGTAAACAGCCTCCACATGGCGCCGCCGGTTCGTGATCGGCTTTGCTGGCCGAACGTATGGTAATGGCAACCGACTCAATCGGCACCCCGGGGTAAAATGCGCCTGCGGTAAAAAAGGCTACCCGTTCAGCGCACAATCCACTCGGAAAGGCAGCATTTTCCTGATTACAACCCGGTAAGAGCTCACCATTAGCCAATTGGACAGCCGCGCCAACATGAAAATCAGAGTATGGGGCATAGGCGCTTTTGGTGGCTAGCAGGGCAGCATCTAACAGCTCTTGTGCCTGAGCATCAAGCGCATCAACCTGAGCATGCACCCGCAGTGTACAATTCCTACTGATTTCTTTCATCAATTATGGGTTTGAAGGCATTTGATTGCCATTATAAGTCACTAATATTGTTCAAAAAATTGAAAACACCTTAATCTGAATACGGTTTTGAAAAATATACTGGTGCTAGGTGCCGGTCGCTCGGCCATTTACCTGATCAATTATTTACTTGAACATGCCGCTGCAGTTAATTGGGAAATTACTATTGCCGATTTATCGGAAGCGGCAGCCCGAAAAAAAGCGAATGCGCACAGCTGTGCCCGTGCCATTGGATTCGATTTAAACGATAAGGAGCAGCTGCTACGCGAAATTGAACGAGCGGAGCTCGTAGTATCTCTCCTGCCCGCCGAGTTGCACCTGCAAGTAGCCCGGGTTTGCCTCAACATTGGCCGCTCCCTGTTTACCGCTTCCTACGTTTCAGAAGCCATGCAACAAATGCATGAGGAAGCAAGCCAAAAAAATCTGCTCTTCTTAAACGAAATGGGCTGCGATCCGGGCATCGACCACATGAGCACCATGGAACTCATCGACGAAATCCGGGAAAAGGGCGGCGAAGTAAAAGCCCTCTACAGCTACACCGGTGGCCTGGTGGCACCTGCCTCCGACAATAATCCCTGGCATTATAAATTTTCGTGGAATCCCCGCAATGTGGTGCTGGCCGGACAACCCGGCCCTGCCCGTTACTTGGCCAATAACTACATACGTTTTAAGCCTTATAACCGCATTTTTCGTGAAACCGAACGCATTGAGGTCCCCGGATTTGGCGAGTTAGATGCCTATGCTAACCGCGATTCAATTCCCTATAAACGCTTATACCAGCTCCATAAAGCCCATACCATCCTTCGGGCTACCTTCCGCTATCCGGGCTATTGCCAAGCCTGGGCTATTTTGGTGTTTTTAGGCCTAACCAACGACCAACTTCAACTCGAGAACTGTCAGCAATTGAGCTATCGCGACCTGCTTAACATGTTCTTGCCCCCCGACAACACCCCTACCGTAAGGGCCGGATTCGAAAAAACCTTACGCGAACGCCTAAACTACACCGATGCCCAATTGGCGGAAGCCCTGATCCAATTCGATTACCTGGAGTTCTTTAGTGACCGTACATTCAAGCGCACTCAGGGCAGTCCAGCCGAGCTCTTGCAAGAAATGCTTGAAGAAAAATGGCCTTTGCAAGCCGGTGACCGCGATTTAATTGTAATGCACCACCAATTGGTGTACGATTTGGCTGGTACCGAACACGTAAAAACCAGCACCCTGGTACTCGAAGGTGATGACGATTACCATACCGCTATGGCCAAAACAGTAGGTTTACCCTTGGCCATGGGCGTACGCTTATACCTCGAAGGCAAATTGACCTTACGCGGTGTTCAAATTCCGGTGCATCCAGAATTGTATGTGCCCATCCTTAAAGAACTCGAAAGCTACGGCATCAAATTCCATTAGACCCGCACAAAAAAAAGAAGCCCGCTGATGTTTATTCAACGAGCTTCAACCAGACTGTGTGGCCTGCCGTTAATCCAGCTTTTTGCGAGCTTGCCAGGCCTTTTTGGCACCCAAACCAGCACCGGCGGCCAACAACAAACCCAATCCGCCATCAATGGGTACGGCAGATGGATTTACCGGTGGTGGTGGCTGGGCCATACTCAACTGACTCAGACATACCAAGGCCGTAATCATCAATCCCAATACTACTAACTTCTTCATATCGCTGTTTTTTGAATTAGAAAATAACTTTGGTGGTTTTAACCCCTTGTGCTGCTTGAATACGCACCAAATAAGTGCCTTTAGCAAAAGCAGGCAACAAAAGCGGCTGTTCAATTTCGGCATCCTCAAGCTTGTACACTACCCGACCTTGCATGTCTAAAATCTGTACATTGGCTTCACCAGTGAGGTTTTTTACGTACAAATGGCCTTCGAAGGTGTAAACAAGTGCTTGATTCACATCATTGGCCTTAACCGAAGTAGATAAAGTGTTGTTGAAATGAATTACGAAACGATCGTTTTGTCCGGCTTGATGCACAAACTGGTAATCAGCTGAACGCAAATCATGAAACTGGTTGGTGAATTTATCTTCGAGGAAAACGGGCAAAGCCGCATCTACTTCATCGAGATTTACAGTGAGTCGCATGGCAACGGCCTGGCTCGACTCCAAATGCAGTGGGATGCTTGTTTGATGATCCCACAGTCCCATGCTGTTGATAGAAAGCTTCCGCTGATCTGAAGAAAGGCTGCTTAAATTCACGGCATCGGCATGGAAACTTTTAAGCTTAAACGCATCCAGCTGATCTTCATAAGCGGTTGTAGCTCCCATTTGGCTTACCAGCGCTGTTTCGTCCCAAAACTGACTTTGTTGGTTGGTGATACGCACATACATGCGATTAAGCACAGAAGAAGCCGTACGCATTTGGGCCTTGGTGGCATCGGAAGATCGAGCTGCCGCTGCAAAAGTTAAGGCTGGTGACGCTGCTGTGGCTTTAACCAAAAAACCTTGCATGGGCGGAATGATGTTGTCTAAGGCTCCACCAGGTGTTGAAGTTGTGCCTACATAAGACGCATAATGTCCGCTTCCGCCACCTGCATTGGGATCCCAAATGTAATAGGCATCAGCCAAATTGGTTTTGGTATGGCCGGCATCCGTCCAATCGATACCGCAAGGGTATGGATTTCCTACCAGGGTCCAGCCGAAATCATTACCACCATTACCATCCGACAATCCGGTTACTGTGACATCGGTATTCACAATACTTCCGGTGAGGGAAAGGGTGCCGGCTACATTGTTGGCATTAGCGCCGGTATTACCAAAATAAACCGCATAAGCCCTACCCGCTGTAAATGCATCGGTACTTGCCCCGCCTTGGGCTACCCAGGCATTTGGATTTGCCGTATTTAAGCGAATTACATTGGCAGCACCGGTAAGTTGCACACTGCTGCCCAAATTGGCTAGTGTACCGGTTACAGCCGGACTAATAAAGCGCCAACCTTGGTTACTGCCCGTGATAGCGCGTTCAAAGGTGACATTACCCGTAAGTGTTCCGTTGTTCAACAATTGGGAATAATCGCTTTCGGAAGTGGCTTTTAAACTAAGGGTATGTCCATCAACATCGAGCGAACCACCGTTTTCGATGTTCAGCAGGCCGGTTACATTACGACTACCGGTAAGCGTAACAGCGGAATTAATGATGCGGATGCTGGCAGGACTGCTGGTAGCAGGCCATTCAACTCCGGTATTGTAGCCTCCGCCAGAATTGTAGGTCAATTGCGAAGTTCCGGCACCGTAAGTTGGTTGAATGGTGGTAAAACCACCTGCATTGATTCTGAAGATTCCATTTACATTAAAGTTACCAGCTCCTTCTACACCACCGGTTACACTCAAACGATTATCGGCATTGATGGTGAGTGTATTACCTGCCGAAATATCTACACTACTTGCGGCAGCATCCATGGTATTTACGGCCAAATTGTGGTTTACCAAAATGCGGTCGGTGCTGAAAGGCACATTGCCATTGGTCCAGCTGGCCAGGTCGGTCCAATTGCCAGCGGCAGTTGTTGATGCGGTGCCGCCAATTTGACCTGAAGGATACTGCAAATACGTTGTGAAGGTGGCGCTTGCCTGACCAATATTTCCACCGGGAAGTCCGCCGCCATAGCCTTCATTAGCAGCAAAGCCTAAGTTACCATCACCGCCAAACGGGTTCAAATAAGTAGCCACAAAATTTATAGGGTCTCCTGCGCTTAAACCAAGTTGAGCCCAAGTAAAGCTAAAGGTGAAACCTGCTTGATTACTGGCTGATAATGTAGAGGAAACAGAACTCACAAAAGTCAAACCATTATTCCCAATAGCACCAGAAGCAGGAATCGCCCATAAGCCACCAAAACCTGTATTTATGCCGATGGCATGAGTCGCTTGAAATCCAGATGGTAGATTTAGTGAATGACCTGTTGCTGCTTCCATAAATGAAATTGCGGAGCGCAATAAGTCCTGTCTATCATTGACTTGAGAACTTATTGACGTCCTTCCAGTAGCACCCGTAGCGAGATAGATTACCATGGCATCATTAAAATCACCAGCTCCTTTCGTAAAATTCACAGTAATGGTGGTGCCGTCGTCGTTCCAGCTCATGCTCGAATTACCCACCGGCCCCCCAAATCCCGTATTCCCATTCCCATTGTAAGTCACTTGCCCATACGCCGTCACTCCCAACGTGCAGAGGGCCAATAAGAGTATATTTTTCATTGTTCAGTATGCTTTTTATAGATTTTACGTGTAGCCAATGCTGCCCCGGCGGCAACAAGCACGCCCAGGCCCCCATCGATTGGTACGGCTGCAGGATTAGGTGGCGGAGGCGGCGGGCCTTGTGCAAGCGCCAAACCGGCACTTAAACTCAAGACCGCAATCAACAAAATACAGGCATTCGTCCTTTTCATAACTTGTTTTAAATGTTCCATCACCATTGCCCGAATAAAAAAAGCTCCGCCTTCCACAAACAGTATTTACCTGCCACAAGGGCCGGTAAGCACATTCGCCGGAAGCCAGAGCTCAGCTACATTCATACAACAGTTTTCAGGATTTCAAGTATACTGCATGATCAATTAAATATCAAATAAATATGAACTTTCAAACATATTTTTTTTTGAATTATGCGTTAGCTTTTCTCCCCATCATGTGTACTTGCAATTTTGGTAACCCAAGTTACCACAAGCCATTGGCTTAATGTGCATATTTGTGCCGCATGTTTAAGATCCCCAAAAATATCATGGCCTGGTTGGTGCTGCTGGCACTGGGTTTTTCAGGCAATCTACTCAACGGTTTAATTCCGGGTCCGGGCAACATCACTTGGGCGCTCATTTTGGCCATCCTGGCCGGGAACCTCATCCTGTGGTCAGATTCACAACGGGCCGTTTATAAATATGCCGAAAAACACCTGCTTTCGCTGGCCACGATTTTGTTGGGCTTTGGGCTCAATGTGCGCCTGCTTCAGCAATTGCCCTGGCACTATTTGCTCATCATCGTACTGATGGTGTTGCTGGCGTTGAGCAGCTCCCAGCTGTACTGCGGAAAAATGGGCCGGGGCTTGCGCTGGCTGCTGGGCGCCGGAAATGCCATTTGTGGGAATAGCGCGATTGCAGCCACCGCCCCCAGCCTCAAGGCCAGTCTCACCGAAATTGGCCTGGCCGTTACCGTGGTCAACCTCTTGGGAACCATAGGCATCTTCATCTTCCCGCCAATCGCCCATCTTTTTGGCCTCAGTGCCTCCGAAACTGCACTCTTTACAGGTGCCATCTTGCAGTCGGTAGGCCATGTGGTGGCGGCCGGCTACAGCATCGATCCAGAAGTGGGTGCCCTGGCCCTGCTCATTAAAATGGGGCGCATCCTCATGCTCGGGCCTGTAATTTTGTTCATTGGCTGGCGCTTTAACCGCAATGAAGGCGCTCAACTTAGCCTATCGGTAATACCAAATTATGTGTGGGGCTTTTTGCTGGCCGCTGCCATTACCTCTACGGGCATCATCCCCCCTACATACACCAAAGGACTCGAAAAAACTGGCACCCATTTGCTCTTGATTGCCATGACCGGTATTGGGCTGGGCATCAACATCCGCGAGATGCTCCAGATGGGGCCTCGGGCTGCGCTTAGTGGCAGCTTGATATTTATCACGCAAATCGTCGTACTCCTTGGTCTTCTCCTCATGATGCGGTGATTCTAGCACCTAGCCAACGGCTAATTGCGTAGCTTTGCAACATGAATACAGCAGCCTTGCTCGGCAGTAATCCTGCCAACCAATTTTTCCTCCTGGCCGGACCTTGCGTGGTAGAATCTGAAGAACTTTGTATGCAGGTAGCCGAACATGCTTTAAACGTGTGTAATAGCCTGCAGATCCCTTATGTGTTTAAGGCGTCGTATCGCAAAGCCAACCGTTCAAGCATGCATTCGTTTCAGGGCATAGGCGACGAAAAAGCCCTTAATATCCTGGGTAAAGTCAAGGCGGCATTCAACATTCCTGTGGTCACCGATATCCACACGGCTGAAGAAGCAGCCATGGCTGCAGCATTTGTAGATGTACTTCAAATCCCGGCCTTTTTATGTCGCCAAACCGATTTGCTTTTGGCAGCAGCGGCTACGGGCAAATGGGTCAACATTAAAAAAGGACAGTTTCTATCGCCAGGAGCCATGCGGTTTGCGGTTGAAAAGGTGCGTGCCGGTGGCAACACCAACATCATGCTTACCGAAAGGGGCAGCATGTTTGGCTACAACGATATGATTGTAGATTTCCGGGGCATTCCCGAAATGCAAGCATTAGATGTTCCTGTGGTTGTTGACATTACCCATTCGCTTCAGCAGCCCAACCAATCCACGGGCGTTACCGGTGGCAGGCCTGAACTTATCGGTACCATCGCCAAGGCGGCCATTGCTACCGGAGCCGATGGAATTTTCCTCGAAACCCATCCTCATCCTGCAAAGGCCCTATCCGATGGTGCCAATATGCTACATCTAAACCAATTTGAGGGCCTCATGCAACAACTTACTCGCATACGACAAGCGGTTGCCGGATAAACTAATCGAGCAATTGTCCGCTCAAACGTAACAATTCCGTGCGGTTTACCATCAGCAAAAATCGGGCTTGAATGAGCCTACTTTCGGCCGACACCAATTGGCGTTGCGCTTCACGCAACTCAATGGCCGGCAAGGCACCCAAGCGATATCGCTCTTGGGCAATTTCGAGATTTTGGCGGGCTACTTCCAGATTTTCAGCTTCCATTTCCACCAAAATACGGTTGTTTTCGAAGGCGGTATAGGTGGCGCTAATACCAGCCAACACTTCCTGCTCTTGTTTGGCCATCTCCAAATCGGCATTCATGCTCATGATGCGACTTTGCTGCCGCTGCCGTTGCTGGCGAAAACCATCAAAAATATTGACGCTGGCACGTAATCCAAAGTCGAGCCCACGGTTCTGGTTGCGCGCCAAAAAGCCGGCCTCCGACTCCAAACGATTAACATGATAGCCTCCCATCAGATCAATTCGCGGCATCATGGCCTGATTGGCCAATTTGCGATTAAGCTCAGCGACTTGTTTATTCAACCCGGCCATTTGCAACCAGGCATTATCATTTTCAGCCTTCCGTCGGATAAGGTCAAAATCTACCGGCTGGGTAATAGGTAGGCTGTCAGTAGGCTCAAAATCGATAAGCGCATCTCTTCCCAACAGCTTATTGAGTTCTATTTTACTTAGGCTGTATAATTCCGACTGACTAAGGTAAAGGCTACGATCTGCATTATAATCGACTCGAGCTTGCAAATACTCCAAACGCGAACTACTACCCAGTTGATAACGTTCATCGGCCAATTGCATACGCTCAGCACTGATGCTTAGCGACTTTTCGGCTAAAAACAGTTGCTGGCGGCGCTGCACCACCTCATAATAGGTCATGGTTAAATCGGCCACTACCTGCTCAATGGCAGCCCGCGCCTGCAACTCCCCCATTTTTTCGAGTTCTCCTAATCTTCGGTAATTGGTAAACATGGCCATGCCGTCGAAAATCGTCCAATTCAGCATCACATTGGTATTCAACGATTGTTGGTCGGCACTCGGGTTTTCGAGGACATTGCCGTTGATGAACTCTTGGCGTACGTTATTGCGTGAACCGGCCGACTCCGAGCTCAGCATCACCCCAGGCAACATCCCGGCTTCACCAAAACTATGGTTATTGCGGGCAATAGCCGCATTATTTTGGGCAATACGAATATCGAAATTCTTTTCGAGTGCAATTTCTACAGCGGTGTTTAGCGGTAGTTTTTCTTGCCCCCATAGCTGCTGGGCTGAGCCAAGTAAGGCCATAAGCAGGATCCATTTATTTCGCATCTTTTCCTTTTTTAAGGTCTACCGAAATATAGCTGTACATGGCCGGAATGATGTATAAAGTAAGCACAGAGCTAAACAACATACCGCCAACCACCGCAATACCCATGGGTACCCGGCTTTCAGATCCTTCACCCAAGGCAAGGGCAATGGGCAAAATGCCCAAAATGGTGGAGAGCGAGGTCATTAATATCGGCCTAAAACGTGCCTCCGCCGCATCGATGATGGCATTCATCTTCCGCATTCCGGCCTCTTTGCGCTGGTTGGCGAACTCCACGATCAATATTCCATTTTTAGTAACCAAACCAATAAGCATGATGATGCCTATCTGACTGAAAACATTGAGGGTTTGACCATACAGATAAAGCGATACGATGGCTCCGGCCAAGGCCAAGGGCACGGTAAACATGATGATAAAGGGATCTCGAAAGCTCTCAAACTGGGCCGAAAGCACGAGGTAAATAAGCACCAAAGCCAGCAAGAAGGCAAAACGTAGGCTGGAACTCGACTCGCGGAATTCTTTGGATGGCCCATCCAGTGCTGTGCGGAAATCATCGGGCAGCAACTCAGTAGCCAGGGCATCCATGGCATCGAGCCCCTGACCAATGGTTTTGCCCGGCGACAAATTGGCCGATACTGTAGCCGACACGTATCTATTGAATCTGAAACGCTGTAAAGGGCTGGTTTCTTCGCTGAGTTTTACCAAATTATCGAGCTGTACCATTTCCCCCCGGTCGTTGCGCACAAAAAGCGACTGTAAATCGCCCGGCTCATTGCGGTTTTCACGGCTTAACTGCCCAATCACCTGGTACTGCTTGCCGTCCATAATAAAATAGCCGAAGCGTTGCCCCGATAAACCAAACTGCAAGGTTTGGGCGATATCGAGCACCGACACCCCCAGGTTACGCGCCTTGTTCCGGTCAATTTCAACAGAAATTTCCGGCTTGTTGAACTTGAGATTTACATCCACAAAACTAAAGGTTGGGTCTTCAGCCGCCGCCTTGAGGAATGTTGGCAACATCTCCTTCAACCTTTCAAAATTAGGAGCCTGTATGACATACTGAATAGGCAAACCGGCATTTCGAGCACCAAAAGTTTGCTGCTGAAACACAAACGACCGGGCTTCGGGCAAGAGATTTACGGCTTTGGTCAGCGCATCGGCTACCTCCATCTGGCTACGCTCACGTGCTGATGGATGCTTCAAAATTACGCGCGAAAAGCCTGAATTGGTACTCGATGAAGCTCCAAAGCCGGGCGAGGTTACGGTGATGATGGAAGCATGCTCAGGAATTTCGGTACGGGCAAACTCAAGCAATTCTTCCATATATGCGTCCATAAACTCAAAAGTTGCTCCCTCCTGGGCTGTGGCAAAAATACGTATATCAGAACGGTCTTCCAGTGGCGCCAGTTCCGAAGGCAATCGGGCTCCCAACCCAACCGCAAGCCCCAGAGATAGGGCCAACACCACAAAGGCAAGCCAGCGACGACGCATTACCCATACCAGACTTTGCTTATAGGCAAGTCCTAAATGGGTGAATAGGCGCTCGCTCCATTGCCAAATACGGCTATGTCCTTTGCTTTTTTTGAGCAAACGTGCCGAAAGCATGGGAGTAAGCGTGAGGGCTACAAAAGAAGAAATGATGACCGCACCGGCAATCACCAGCCCAAATTCGGTAAACAGCCTACCGGTAATTCCTTGTAGGAAAATGATGGGCAAAAAAACGGCAACCAAGGTAATGGTGGTAGCAATCACCGCAAAAAAGATCTCCCCTGCGCCCTTATAGGCGGCTTCCATCGGGGGAATCCCTTGTTCTATCTTAGCAAAAATATTCTCGAGCACCACAATGGCATCGTCAACCACCAGGCCAATGGCCAGCACAATACCCAAAAGGGTAAGGACATTGATGGAAAAACCTGCCAAGTACATCACAAAAAAGGCGCCGATGAGCGAAATGGGAATCACCAACACCGGAATGATAGTGGTACGCCAATTCCTCAGAAACAAGAAGATGATGAGCACCACCAGAATAAAGGCAGTGAAAATGGTATTCTTCACCTCGGTAATCGAGTTCCGGATGTATTGGGTGGTATCGAAACCAATCTGTAACTCAATATCCTCAGGCAGATTACGCTTTATTTCTTCTACCCGCTCATAAAAGGCATCGGCAATGTCGATATAATTGGAACCGGGTTGTGGAATTATGACCGTGCCTACCATGGGTATCCCGTCGCGCCTCAACAGGGTACGTAGGTTTTCGGCTTCCAAGCGGGCAAAACCCACATCTCGCAAACGAATTAGTTGATCACCATCTACCTTCAAAATCAAATTTTCGAATTCCTCCGGCCTGCTTAATCGACCCGAAGTCCGAACGGTTAGTTCAATATCGGCACCTTCGAGCGCCCCGGAGGGTAGCTCTACATTTTCGTTAAGCAAGGCATTGCGTACATCAAGCGGACTTAATTTGTAGGCTACCAAACGGGCCGGATCGAGCCAGAGGCGCATCGAATATTTTTTCTGACCCCAAATACGCACTTCACTTACGCCGTTGATGGTTTGAAGCCGCTCCTTAAACACACGTTCGGCAATGTCTGATAAATCGAGCAAATCGCGGCTGCTGCTTTTGATGTTGAGAAAGAGAATGGGATTGGCATCAGCATCCGACTTGGCCACTGTGGGCGGGTCCACATCGGGCGGCAGGTTCGATATGGCTCGCGAAACCCGATCGCGCACATCGTTGGCAGCCGCTTCCATATCAATTTCCAGCTCAAATTCTACGGTAATGGTAGAGCGTCCATCGCGACTTACCGAGTTGAGCGAACGAATACCGGCAATGCCGTTCAGTGATTCTTCGAGCGGCTCGGTGACTTGGGATTCGATAATATCGGCATTAGCACCTACATAATTGGTGGTAACCGTAATAACTGGTGCATCTACCGAAGGGTATTCTCGCACGCCTAAAAAGCGAAATGAAATAAAGCCAAGCAGCAAAATCACCAACGAGAGCACCATGGTGAGTACAGGGCGGCGGATGGCTACTGAGGATAAACTCATTTAGTTTACCTCCAGTATTTCGACCGCCACACCGGGTCGTACCTTTAAGATTCCTGAGGTTACCACCGTATCTCCGGCCGATAACCCGCTGATGATCCTTACAAATTCTGCTTCGCGATTAGCACTTTCAACGGTCGTAGCCGTAATCAACCCATTGCGCAATACAAACACTTTTTTACTGGTCATATCCGGCACAATAGCCGTATTCTTGAGCATAAGGGCATCTGGAATTTCTTCGAGGGGTAAGCGAATACGGGCAAAGGCACCGGCGATAAGCTTGCCTGAAGGATTTGCTGTAGCGGCCCTCAGTTGTAAACTGCGACTATCGGGGTCGATTCGTGGCGCCAAGGCCACAATACGCGCACTAAACGTATCACGCAAATTTTCTACCATGTAGTGCAACATCATGCCGTTATGAACCCGGGATGCATACTTTTCGGGCACAGCGAAATCGATGTACATCGGATCGGCATTCACCAATTCGGCTACCAGGCTATTTTGCGCAAGAAAGGCGCCTTGACTGATGTAGCGAAGGCCTACCCGACCACTGAATGGTGCAACCAATATGGTTTTTTCAATTTGCGCCTGGGTGAGGGCACGTTCGGCTTCGACTACCAATATCTCTGCCTGCAGTTGATCGTATTCCTGCTGGCTAATGGCTTCTCGCTGCAAGAGCGCCTTTTGGCGTATCTCTCGACTTTTTAGCTCCGCCAATACCGCCTCGTGCTTGCGGAGTTGGGCTTGCAAATCGTCGCTGTTTAAGCGTAGTAGCACCTCTCCTGCTTGCACCTTTTCCCCTTCACGCAAATTAAGGTAAGTAATTCGTCCTGCCGCTTCGGTACTCAATTGTACTGCTTCACTGGCCACTAAACTACCGCTCAAACGGATCTCTTCGCGATACAACTCGGGCTTCATCACCTGTACCTTTACCGTGGGCAAGGCCGAAGCTGCAGGTCGGGCTTGTTGCGACTCAGTTTTGCTGTTTGAACAGCCCCAACTCATCAACAGTAGGGCAAAGACCACTAAACGGTCTGTTTTTTTCATCATGATGGTGGATTATATCCTTTCTTTCCTCTAACCATGCTCCACCATTTCAGCTGTACAACGCCTAAAGCAGCTTCTTTCACAATACCTTTAGACATCTTACTCTGTCCGAGGGTGCGATCTGTGAAAATAATGGGCACCTCTACCAGCTTAAAACCATAAAACCAGGCTTTAAACTTCATTTCAATCTGGAATGCATAACCAACAAATTTGATTTTCTCAAAGCGGATGGTCTCCAATACCTGACGACGGTAGCATTTAAAGCCTGCGGTGGCGTCATGAATGGGCATCCCTGTGATTAACTTAACGTATTTGGAGGCAAAATACGACAATATGACCCTTCCCATTGGCCAGTTCACCACATTCACCCCGGTTACATAACGCGACCCAACCGCCAAGTCAGCCCCCTCTGCACAAGCCGAGCGCAAACGCATCAAATCATCAGGATTGTGCGAAAAATCAGCATCCATTTCAAAAACGTAGGCATAATGTCGCTCCAGTGCCCAGCGAAATCCAGCTATATAGGCCGTTCCCAATCCCTGCTTACCAGCCCTTGCCAATAAATACAAGCGTTCAGGAAATTCCTGCATCAAACGCCTGATAATTTCCTGGGTTCCGTCGGGCGAATTATCGTCTACAATCAGTAGATCATAAGCTTCAGGCAACGAAAACACCTTTCTGATGATGAGTTCTGCGTTCTCCTTCTCGTTATAGGTCGGTATAATAACCAATGAATCGTTCAAGATAAATACTGTTTTGATGCCCGAAATTAACAATTATAACGGCAAAATACCGGACTAGTTCCGTGCAAAATCAAAGTTTAAACATTTTTTACCGGTGTAAGTTCATGGCAGCTTTATGGCAGGCCTACTTTGCGGCAAACATAAACCCCTAACCGGTGTAGGAATGTCCAAAATGAAACAACACCAGAAATTCTGTGTATATAGCCATCCAGTTTGCTAATCATCCCGTATTTTTGACCCATGCGCAACCACCCTTTCGACGGCAACGAAGAAAAACTCGACAATCACGATCGGGAGCTCGAACGCTTTTTACGACCAAAAACTTTCGACGATTTTACTGGTCAGCGCAAGGTGCTTGACAATCTGCTGATTTTTGTACAGGCCGCTCGGATGCGTGAAGAATCGCTCGACCATGTATTGCTGCATGGCCCTCCAGGTTTAGGCAAAACTACCCTCGCCCACATCATAGCCAATGAAATGAATGCCGGAATCAAGGTTACAAGTGGTCCGGTGCTCGAAAAACCCGGCGATTTGGCCGGATTACTCACCGGTCTCGATACGGGCGATGTATTGTTTATCGACGAAATTCACCGATTGAGTCCGGTAGTAGAAGAATACCTCTACTCGGCCATGGAAGATTACAAAATCGACATCATGATCGATACCGGACCCAATGCACGCTCGGTACAAATTGCCGTCAATCCTTTTACTTTGGTAGGCGCCACCACCCGTTCGGGCTTGCTTACCGCCCCCTTACGTGCCCGGTTTGGAATTAATGCACGGCTTGAATATTACGATGCTAAACTACTCACTAACATCGTGATAAGGTCGGCAGAAATACTAAATGTACCCATAGAAGAAACAGGTGCTTTTGAAATAGCTCGTCGCTCGCGCGGCACACCCCGGATTGCCAATGCGCTGCTGCGTCGTACCCGCGATTTTGCTCAGGTAAAGGGCAAAGGCATCATTTCATCGGAGATTGCTAAGATTGCCCTCGAGGCCTTGCATGTTGATCAGCATGGCTTGGATGAAATGGACAACCGCATCCTCAACACCATCATCGACAAGTTTAAGGGCGGTCCTGTGGGATTAACCACCATTGCCACAGCAGTAGGTGAAGATGCCGGCACCATCGAAGAGGTTTATGAACCATTCCTCATTCAGGAAGGATACCTCAAGCGAACCCCACGAGGTCGCGAAGTCACCGAAGCTGCGTACAAACACCTCAATAAGAAGTTTCCAGGCAGTATGGGGACTTTGTTTGAATAAGCCGGACTGCGTCCAAGGTATTCAAGATTCAGGATTCAATACCATATTGTTTAGCTTTAAAGGGTGCTTTGCTTGATAAGGCCCCTTTTTCATCCCCAGATGGCAGGGTTTATCAACAAAGTGGGGTACAACGTATAGTTTTTCCCATTATCGTGGTCCTGTGAGGGAATTACCGGGTATTTGCCAAATGCCGCCTCCACCTGTGCTGCCAAATTACCCTTGAAATGTTGCTTCATTTTGTAAAATGAGGAATCAGATTCCTAATGTGCACACAAATTTCAAACACAAGATTAGCAAATCAATGCTTTAACGGCTGCGCTTAGCCCAATCCCAACACATCGCGCATGCTAAAAACACCTTGTTTGCCTACCAACCAATGTGCGGCAAACAGGGCACCAGCCGCAAAGCCTTCGCGGTTGAAGGCGGTGTGGGTGAGCTTAATTTCGTCGATGCTATTGCTAAAAACAACTTCATGGGTACCAGGCACCTCGTCGATGCGATGGGCAATTACTGGCAAACTACCAGGTCGGCTGCCATCGAGCGACCAGCCTTGGTAACGCGTCAAACCTTGAAGCAAACGTTCGGCTGAAGTAATAGCCGTTCCGCTGGGTGCATCAAGCTTATGAACGTGATGCGTCTCTTCAATCCGGGCTTCGTATTGGGCATATGGCTGCATGAGGCTTCCCAAACGTTCGGCCATGGCAAAATACAAGTTTACCCCCAGGCTAAAATTAGTGGCGGCCAAAAGCGCCCCCCCTTTTTCGAGCACATAAGCCGCTGTACTTTCGTAATCGTCGTACCAGCCTGTGGTGCCAACCACCACCGGAACGCCAGCCTCGGCACAGCGCTTTACATTGGCTACTGCCGCTTCGGGTCTGCTAAATTCAATGGCCACATCGGCTTGTTCTAAAGCAGCAACGGTTAACTCGTGTACATTGTCGATGCCAATGCGTAAAACCACTTCATGTTGCTGAGCTTCGGCCAGTTGCGCAATCAACTGACCCATTTTCCCGTATCCTAGCAGGGCTATTCTCATAATTTCAATCGAATGGTGGCCAGTGGGGTTTGCCATTGCCCGCTCGCCAGGTGATAATAAGGAGGTTCCGGTATAAGGCGTACACTCAAATCGTCGCTTACATTAAAGTGAAACAAATGCGCATCCACAGTGGCATCAATGAGGTTAAGGGCATACACTCCGGCCGTAAGAATAATCATCAAATCGCGGTTTTGCCGGGCATCATCCCGATTGGCACGCAAAGCTGGATTATTGAATATGCCCACATAATCATCCACGGTTGAAGGATCGTCATCGGTACGCAAGCGGTAGGCGTTTCGGTAATCGATGTATTGTCGGTGCGATTGCACAGCCGTATACACCGTAAAGCCACCTAAACCGTAAATGATGGGCACTTTCCAATATTTGCGATTGTACACCTGACCCAATCCGGGTAAAATCATGGAATACCTAACCGCTCGTTTTACAGAGTGTTGGTAAGGCATCTCTGCCGTCTTGATACTGTCGGCGCCTATGATGTATGCAGTATCCTGCTGTTGTGCATGTGCTTGAAAAACAGCGAGCATCAACACCCAAAAACTCAGGATACGGCTAAATTTCATGATTCGAGCAAATCGAGTAGGCGATTTAAATCGTCGGTACTGCTAAAAGGTATTACGATTTCACCTTTGCCTTTATTGTTGGCTTTAATTTGCACCGGGCTCTCTAAGCGCGAGCGTAAATTATCTTGAACCGCTTTGTAGGCTGAGGGGGTTTCGTTTGTTTTTTTTGCGCTACCTGCTTTCGGTTCTTCGCCTTCGTTCATGCTCTTTACCAAAGCTTCCACCTTCCGTACACTCAAGCCCTCTTCCACCGCTTTTCGGTAAACAAATAGCTGTTGCTCGGTTTTCTGCAAGCCAAGCAGGGCACGTGCATGTCCCATGGCCAACTTCCCTGCCCTGATACCGAGTTGAATTTCGGGGGGAAGTTTGAGTAATCGTAAATAATTGGCCACGGTAGCGCGGTCTTTGCCCACGCGTTCACCTAGCTCTTCCTGCTTAATCTGACATTCATCTTGCAAGCGCTTAAAACTAATGGCGACTTCAATGGCATTTAGGTCCTGACGCTGTATGTTTTCGATTAAGGCCATTTCGAGCATGCCTTGCTGGCTGGCTTCTAATACATAAGCCGGAACTTCTTTCAGTCCCACTTGCTTAGAAGCCCTTAACCGCCTTTCACCCGATACCAGTTGGTATTGACCTTCGGTAAGTTTACGAACGGTAATTGGTTGAATTACCCCATGCACACGAATAGAATCGGCTAATTCCTGCAGCGCTACGGCCTCAAAATCGGTCCGTGGCTGATAGGGATTGGCTTCTATTTGGTTTACCGGTATCATCCAGTTGGTGGTGGCCTGCGCGACTACAGCTGCAGCCTCATCGGCCGATAGCAGGGCACCTAATCCCCTTCCCAGGGCATTTCTTTTTGTTGCGTTCATGCGTTTTATTCGTTCATGGTGCGGTCTTCTGCAGCAATCCGGGTAAGGTTGTTGTTTTGCAGAATTTCGCGGGCTAAGTTCAGATAATTGGTGGCGCCTTTGCTGCCGGCATCGTGCATAATGGCCGACAAACCAAAGCTCGGTGCTTCACTCAATTTGGTATTGCGATGAATGATAGTGTCAAAGGTCATTTCTCCCAGGTTTTGCCGTACATCTTCCACCACCTGATTGGCCAAACGCAAGCGTCCGTCGTACATGGTGAGCAAAATGCCTTCGATTTTTAAATCTTGGTTAAACCTGTTTTGCACAATTTTGATGGTGTTCAGCAATTTCCCCAAACCTTCAAGGGCAAAATACTCACATTGCACAGGCACAATTACCGAATCGGATGCATTGAGCGCATTTACGGTAATCAAACCCAAAGAAGGACTACAGTCAATGATGATGAAGTCATATTGGGTACGCACCGGCTCTAATACATCACGCAAAATGCGCTCGCGGTTGGGTCGGTTAATCATTTCAATTTCGGCACCTACCAAATCGATGGTAGCAGGGAGTAAGTCGAGAAATGGCACATCGGTTTGCAGAATATTGTTGGCCATAGGCACTTCATTCACCATGCATTCATAAATACCGGTTTTGATGGCCTTTGGATCGAAGCCTATGCCCGAAGTGGCATTCGCCTGCGGATCGGCATCTATCAGCAAGGTTTTAAACTCCAGTACGGCCAAGCTACTGGCCAGGTTGATAGCCGTGGTTGTTTTGCCTACTCCGCCCTTCTGATTGGCTATTGCGATGACCTTGCTCATATGTATTATCTGCTAACGCTTTAATTGGTGCCGTTTTCCTGTAATTTTGGCAACAGAATCGAGCCACTAAGATAATACCATCCTGAGGAATGAGAAAGCTGCCTGTAGTCATTTTATCCACCATCTATATACTTAGCTCCTGTACAGATGTTCAAAAGCCTACTAACCAGCAGGTTTTCAGCTACAACCAGGAAAGCGGTATCAGTTCGCTCGATCCGGCATTTGCCCGCGACCAGGCCAGCGGCTGGGCAGTAAATATGCTGTTTAACGGACTGATCCAGCTCGATGCCCAACTGCAACTACAACCTGCCATTGCCCGACACTGGCAAGTAGATGAAGCCGGCACCACCTACCGCTTTTGGCTTCGCACAGACGTTCGTTTTCATGAAAATAAATGCTTTGGAATAGAAAAAAGTAGATTTGTTTCCGCTGGCGACTTTGTATATTCATTCAACAGACTCATCGATCCCAAGCTGGCTTCTCCCGGGGCCTGGATATTCAGTGGTAAGCTGGCCGATACCCCTTTCGTTGCCATCAACGATAGTCTTTTCGAAATCAGGCTGCGCGCCCCTTATCCTCCGCTGGCAGCTATGTTGAGCATGGGCTATTGTAGTGTGCTACCAAAAGAAGCCATTGAAGTTTACGGCCTCGATTTTCGTGCTAATCCAGTAGGTACCGGACCCTTTAAAATGGCTTTCTGGGAAGAAAATGAAGCCCTTGTACTCCATAAGAACGAAAATTATTTTGAAACCGACAGCGAGGGTCGGGCTTTACCCTACCTCGATGCTGTTGTGGTACACTTTCTGCCCGACAAACAAAGTGCGTTTTTAGCCTTCCTCCAAGGCAAACTAGATTTTATTTCAGGTATTGATCCGGCCTTTAAAGATGAAGTACTCCAACGCGATGGAAGCCTGCAAACCAAATACCAGGGCCGCATCAACCTGCAGCGCGCCCCTTACCTCAATACCGAATACCTGGGTATTTTACTCAATCAGGAAAAAGCTGCCGCCCATCCTTTACTACAAGAAAAAAGGGTACGGCATGCCCTCAACCTTGCCATCGACCGGCGGCAGATGATGCAGTACCTGCGGAACAATGTAGGCATTGCAGGTACTGCCGGTTTATTGCCCCCCGGATTACCGGGTTTCGATAGTAGTGCCCTTGCCCATTTTGAGTATGCGCCCGAAAAGGCAAAAACACTCCTCCGGGAAGCAGGCATCAAGCCAGGTGAACTCCAAATCACCCTCGAAACCAATCCCGCTTACCTCGATTTGTGCATCTTTATTCAACGCCAATGGCAGAACATTGGGGTTAAGCTCGAAATCAACACCAGTCCCGGCCCTACCCTGCGGCAACTCATCAGCAAAGGCGAGGTAAGCCTTTTCCGCGCCAGCTGGATTGCAGATTACCCCGATGCCGAAAATTACCTGGCCCTGGCTTATGGCCCCAATGCTGCTCCTTCGGGACCGAATTATACACAGTTTAACCATATTGGCTACAACCGCTTGTACGAAATGGCCTTGCAAGAAAACAACGATAGCCTCCGCGCCGACTATTATCAGCAGATGGATGCGATTATTCGCGAAGAAGCGCCCTTCATCGTACTCTATTATGATCAGGTACTGCGCTTGTTAAATCCCGAAATCGCAGGTTTGGAGACCAATGCAATGAATGTACTCGACTTAAAAATGGTACGTAAGCTCCATGGGCGTGTTAAATAAGAATAAAAGCTGTTGATGCAAAGGCAGTGCGCCTAAAGCCTGCTATTTTTGCGGCCGCAATGCCTAATCCCGAAATACGAAAAACACTCAAACTCGCCTGGCCTATCATTATTGGTCAGCTCAGCCATATTGCCCTTGGAGTAATTGATTCAGTGATGGTAGGTCGGCTAGGGGCCGATCAATTAGCAGCGGTAAGTGTTTCGGTGGGCTTATTTTCAATTTTGATGGTCTTTGGCCTGGGGGTTTCTTTTGCTATTTCGCCCCTTACCGCCATCGCCAAAGCATCGCGCGGATCAGAAGCCACGGGAGACATACTCAAAAATGGCTTTTATGGTTGTGTTTTTATTGGGCTCTTGCTTATGCTCCTTTTAGTGAGTGCAGCGCCGCTGATGCAGTGGTTTAATCAACCCGAAGCGGTAACCCAATTATCCGTCCCTTATTTGCGCATTCTGGGCCTTTCGATGCTACCCGTTATGGTATATCAGGCTTTCCGTCAGTTCAGCGAAGGTCTCGAAATTATGTATCCCGCACTTATTTTGGGGATTCTGATGATTCCGATAAATGCTTTTGGGAATTGGTTGTTGATCTTTGGGAATTGGGGGCTACCGGCTATGGGACTCGAAGGTGCGGGATGGGCTACGCTTCTAACCCGTATATTAGCCATGGCCGGGATGTTCGCTTTTATCCGCTTAAACAAACGCTTCAAAGCATATACTCCGCATCTCTGGCATTGGAACCAAATCAAAAAGCCCGTGATGCAACGCATTCTGAAACTTGGCATACCCGGAGGAATACAATATATTTTCGAAACCTCTGCCTTTGCCTTGGCTGCCATCATGATTGGGTGGTTAGGGAGCAAGCCCCTGGCTGCTCATCAAATAGCCATCAACCTGGCCAGTGTCAGCTTTATGGTTGCAATAGGTTTATCATCGGCAGGTGCTATTCGCATCGGGCACGCCCAAGGAAAAGGCGACTTCCGATTGGCACATGACATTGGAAAATCGGCCTTTTGGATGGCAGGTGGCTTTATGGCCCTTTGCGGACTCGTTTTTATAGCGGGTAGACATTACTTTCCGGCACTTTATATTCAAGACCAAGAAGTGATTGCTTTGGCAGGTCAATTGCTCCTCATTGCTGCGGCATTTCAAATTGTAGATGGCATACAAGCTGTTGCCGTTGGTCTGTTGCGCGGAATGGAAGACGTTAAACGCCCCACCTTTTATGTCATGCTGGCGTATTGGGGATTGGCCTTACCACTGGGAGCGGCTTTGGCCTTCTATTTTAAGCTGGGCGTAATTGGCATATGGATTGCGCTCGCCCTTGGACTTGCGGCATCAGCCGCCTTATTGAGCTACCGATTCTTCCGATTAGTAAGTCAAAAAATGAGGTAAAGCACCTACTCAGGCGCTTTTCGAGCCAGCGATTGCGGTAAATCTGACTCGCTCACAAAAGCAAATAACAGCAAATCAGCAGCTTATATTTTTTGGATATTTTTTTTCATTCCAAAGCTGCCAAAATTCGCCTTTTCCTTACCTTTGCCCCCGGAGAGATGGCAGAGCGGTCGATTGCGGCGGTCTTGAAAACCGTTGACTGTAACAGGTCCGGGGGTTCGAATCCCTCTCTCTCCGCAGTAAAACCCCCACAGCGTGCTGTGGGGGTTTTTTAATATCCTCCTGCGCATCTGCAGCTCTGCTGCAAGCAAGTAGGAGGATATTAAAAAACCAGACCGCGATAGCGGGCTGTAGGTTTTGCTGCAAGGCTCCCCACTCAGGATCAGCGAAGCTAATCCCCCATGATTTGAGATTCAAATTTGGGATTTGGAATTGCCTATACTCAGCAATCTTTTTCAACAACACCCTCATTTTTCACATCACTCGCATCTGCAGCTCTGCTGCAAGCAAGCAGGAGGATATTAAAAAACCAGACCGCGATAGCGGGCTGTAGGTTTTACTGCAAGGCTCCCCACTCAGGATCAGCGAAGCTAATCCCCCATGATTTGAGATTGAAATTTGGGATTTGGAATTACGCAAAACCAGCTTTTGTCCTTCCCTGAATAGCTCGGCGCAGCCCGAGCAACTAATATTGAATTCCATTGTTCGAAGCCGTTGCCATTGGTTTCAACCGTCTTTCAAATTGCAAATTTCAATTACTGAGTCTCGGACCCCGACCGTAGCGTCGTGGGGGCGCCAGCCCGAAGGACAAATTCCAAATTCGAATGCCGTTTGATTGAAGACGTGATCATTGATTTAAAGCGTGCCCTGAATTGCAAATTTCAAATCGCAAATTCCAAATTCTCCCGACGTATTATCAAAGTCGTACTCGTTGGATTGTTTCGTACCCGAATTTTGAATCCCGAATAGCAAGCCGCAGGCGAGCGATGAATCCCAAATCAGCTATTGACAGTGCCTGAAAAAAGTTGACACTTCAATTGACTTTCTAAAAGAAGCAAGATGAAGAAAACAGCATTAAGAGTTCAGCGAGTTTTTTCGGAAGAACTGCGCAAAGAATTGGTGGCACGAATAGAATCTGGTCATCTGTCGGTTGCCCAGGCCATGCGCGATTACGATGTAAGTGGCCAGAGCATATACAACTGGTTAAATAAATATTCGCGTAATTTGAAGAGAGGAACGCGAATAGTTATGGAAAAAGATAGTGTTGAAAAGTCAATTTCGGATCTGCAGCGTCAGATTCGGGAGTTGGAAGCAGCCTTGGGCCGTAAAACGCTGGAATCGGATTTATACAAGACCATCGTTGATTTAGCTTCGAAGGAGTATAAGACGGATTTAAAAAAAAACTATGGAAAAGAGCTGTCGAACAGCTCCAGGGAGGAACAATGAAGACTTCCTTTTCCATATCCTCGGCGTGCGACATCCTTGGTTTTAGCAGACAAGCGTATTACAAGCCTGTGGCCAATAATGTGCTTACTGAAACGGAAGTGCTGATGAAAATCATTCCTGACGTCGTTAAGGCTAGGAAAAAGCGTCCTACGAAGGGCTGTCGCAGCA